>CAVVQW010000010.1:0-856932 GCA_963750435.1 uncultured Actinomycetota bacterium
CTCAGCCCAGCTCGCGGTCGAGGTTGAGGGCGGCGCTGATCAGCGACAGGTGCGTGAAGGCCTGCGGGAAGTTGCCGAGCTGGTCGCCCGCGAGGCCGACCTGCTCGGCGTAGAGCCCGAGGTGGTTGGCGTAGGTGAACATCTTCTCCAGCGCCAGCCGGGCGTCCTCGAGCCGACCGGAGCGGGTGAGCGCCTCGACGTACCAGAAGGAGCAGAGCGAGAACGTGCCCTCGCGGCCGTCGACCCCGTCGGGGGAGGCGTCGACGTCGTAGCGGAAGACGAGGCTGTCGGAGACCAGGCGCCGCTCGACCTCGGCCAGGGTCGAGACGAACCGCGGGTCGTTGGGCGCGATGAACTTGACCATCGGCATCAGCAGGACGCCGGCGTCGAGGGTGTCGGCGCCGGCGTGCTGCATGAACGCACCGACCTCGGCGTCCCAGTGGTCGTCCATGATCCGGTGGTAGATCGCGTCGCGGGTCTCGGCCCAGCGCGCGAGCTCGCCGGGGAGGCCGCGCTGGCGGGCGACGCGCATCATCCGCTCGATCGCGACCCAGCACATCAGCAGGGAGGTCGTGTGGTGCCGCGGGTCGTCGCGGATCTCCCACATCCCCGCGTCGGGGGTGTCCCAGTGGTCCAGCAGCCACTCCAGGGCGCTGACCAGGTCGGCCCAGGCGTCGGCGCTGATGCCGGGGCCGTACTTGTTGAACAGGTAGACCGAGTCGATCAGCTCGCCGTAGATGTCGAGCTGCAGCTGCCCGACGGCGCCGTTGCCGATGCGCACCGGGCGGGAGTCGCGGTAGCCGCGCAGGTGGTCCAGCTCGACCTCCTCGGGCACCCGGCCGTCGATGTCGTAGAGCACCCGCAGCGGGCCGAGCTCCTCGTCGTCGTCGCGGGTCTCGCCCATGCGCTCCGACAGCCAGCCCATGAAGGCGTGCGCCTCGGCGGTGAAGCCCAGGCGCAGGAGGGCGTAGAGGCTGAAGGCCGCGTCGCGGATCCAGACGTAGCGGTAGTCCCAGTTGCGGCCGCCGCCGATGGACTCCGGCAGGCTCGTGGTCGGCGAGGCGATGATCGCCCCGCTCGGCTCGTGGGTGAGCAGCTTGAGCGTCAGGGCCGAGCGGTTGACGGTCTCGCGCCAGCGCCCGGCGTACGTCGACTGGGCGATCCACTGCCGCCAGTAGGCCGCCGTGCGGTCGAAGAGGTGGGCGCTGTCGACGTCGCCACCCGCGGCCACGTCGGCGCCGTCGGCGAGCACCTCGAGCACGAACAGCGCCTCCTCGCCCCGGGTCAGCGAGACCTCGGCGGTGACATCGCCGTCGGTCAGGTCGAGGCCGGTGGAGGCGGTCAGCCCGAGGCGCACGCCGCCGCCGGTGATCAGGACCCCGTCACCCGTGCGCTCGGTCGTCGGGTGCGCCCGGCCGTAGTCGGGGCGCGCGGACAGCTCCATCCGCAGCCGGGTGCTGCCCCGGACAGCGGTGATCCGGCGCACGATGCGCTGGCGGTGACCGGGGTCCTGCGGCCGGAGCACCGGCATGAAGTCGTGCACCTCGGCCACCCCCTCCTCGGTCATGAAGCGGGTGACGATGATCGCGGAGTCCGGGAAGTAGAACTGGCTGGTCGTGACGTCGCCGTCGAGCGGCAGCAGCCGCCAGGCACCGCCGCGCTCGGGGTCGAGCAGGGCTCCGAACACGCTCGGGGAGTCGAACCGGCCGGCGCAGAACCAGTCGATCGTGCCGTCGGAGCCGACGAGCGCGCAGGTGCGCAGGTCGCCGATCAGGCCGTGCTGGGCGATCGGCAGGAAGTCCTCGGTGCCGGGGCGCTCAGCCATGCAGGCGCCAGCCTCCCTGCGGAAGGTCCAGCGCGGCCTGCGGGCCCCAGGAGCCCGGCTCGTAGGGCAGCGGGGTGGGCGGGGCGTCCAGCACCGGCTGGCAGACCTCCCACAGACGCTCGACCTCGTCGGCGCGGGTGAACAGGGTCTGGTCGCCGCGCAGCACGTCGAGCAGGAGCCGCTCGTAGGCCTCGAGCGGGGTGTCGTCGGGCGCCTGCTCGCCCACGTCGAGGCGCATCGCGGCGCTGACCAGGGTGAGCTCGGGCCCGGGGCGCTTGGCCCGCAGGTCGACCCGGACGATCGCGTCGTCGCTCAGCTTCAGGACGAGGTCGTTGGCCCGGTTCTCCTCGTCGGGGTCGTCGCTGAACATCGTCGAGGAAGAGGCCCGGAAGCGCAGCGTGATCACCCGGTCGGAGCGCGACAGCTTCTTGCCCGTGCGCAGGTAGAACGGCACGTCGCGCCAGCGGTCGTTGTCGACGAAGGCCTCGATGGCCACGAAGGTCTCGACCTCGGAGTCCGCGTCGACGTCGTCCTCGTCGCGGTAGCCGGCGTACTGCCCGAAGACCACGCGCTCGGGGTCCAGGGGTCGCAGGTCGCGGAAGACGGCGGACTTGGCGTCGCGGACGGCGCCCTCCTCGAAGGCGCCCGGGTCCTCGAGGGCGACGAAGCCGAGCAGCTGGCACAGGTGGGTGGAGATCATGTCGCGCAGGCAGCCGGTGGACTCGTAGAAGCTGCCGCGACCCTCCATGCCGAGGTCCTCCGGCACGTCGATCTGCACCGAGGCGATGCTGTGACGGTTCCAGGCGGGCTCGAACAGCCCGTTGGCGAAGCGCAGCGCCAAGATGTTCTGCACGGCCTCCTTGCCCAGGAAGTGGTCGATCCGGAAGACCTGGTCCTCGTCGACGACCTCCTTCAGCGACGCGTCCAGCTCCTTGGCCGAGGCCAGGTCGAGGCCGAAGGGCTTCTCCAGCACCAGGCGGGCACGTTCGGTCAGGTGCTGCTCGCCGAGCATGGCGACCATGCCGTCCATGGCGCTGGGCGGCACCGAGAGGTAGACCAGCCGGCGTACGTCGTCCACCGTGCCGTCGCCGGCCAGCTCCTGCTCCGCGGCCTCGACCGCCGCGGCGAGGTCGGACCCGTCGTCGGCGCTCGAGGTCTGGAAGGAGATCCGGCGCAGCAGGTCGTCGCGCACGTCGGCGTCGAGGTCCTCGACGGTCTCCTCCAGGCCCTCGCGCACGTGGGCGCGGAACTCCGCGTCGGTGCCGGGGGAGTGCCGGCCGCTGCCGATGACGGCGTACTCACCGGGCAGCCGACCGGCGGCCGCGAGGTGGTAGAGGCCGGGGAAGAGCTTGCGTGCGGCGAGGTCACCGGTGGCTCCGAAGAGCACCAGGACGTGGGGGGCGAGATCGTCGACCGGGTCGGTCATGGGGGAAGGCTCCTCGGATCGTGGGGTTCGGTCGGGTCGTACCCGGAGGCAGGGGTACCCATGCACTAGGACAGATGCCCCGCGTGACCCTCTTGCGCACGGCCGCCGCCCGTGAGGATGGAGGCCTGACACCAGGGGAGAGTCACGTGAGCCACCACTCGGAGAAGCTGACCGTCGACACGGTCGTCCACCAGATCGACCTGCAGGTCATCGACCAGCGCAGCGGCGGGTCCGCCGACGTGCGCGTCGGGCTGGAGTACGCCGTCACCGACCCCTGGGCGGTCGCGCTCGTCTTCGCGACCGCGACCGGTCCCCTGCGCTGGGAGTTCGCCCGCGCGCTGCTCGCCGACGGGCTCTACGAGCACGTGGGCGAGGGGGACGTGCACCTGTGGCCGTGCCTGGACTCCGAGTGCCGGGCCGTGGTGATGATCGAGCTCGAGGGCGCCGACGGCAGCCTGGTCGAGCTGCAGGCCCCGAGCCGGCAGGTGGCCGCCTTCGTCGCCGCGTCGTACGACGTGGTGCCCGACGGCGCCGAGGGTCGTCACGTCGACCTCGACGCGGTCGTGGGGGCCCTGCTCACCGGCGCCTGACCCCGGCGCGTGACCGGCCTCTCACGGACGCGCCATTGACGGGCCTGGCACACTTAGGCTTCCCTTACTGAGGTAAGCCTTTCCTGCCCCGTCGTCCCGTGGAGCCCCCGTGATCTTCTGCCACTGCGCCGTGGTCAGCGACCGTGACGTCGCCGCCGCGGTCGACGCGGGAGCACGCACGGTCGCCCAGGTCTGCAAGGCCACCGGCGCCGGGCAGCAGTGCGGCAGCTGCGTCTTCGCGGTGCGCCGCGTCGTGTGCGAGCATCAGGGCTCCCAGCCGGTCTTGACGGAGGTCGACAGTGCAGCCAGTTAGCCCGCGTGTGGTGGAGCTCCTCAACGAGGCGCTCACCTTCGAGCTCACCGTGACCAACGCCTACTTCCTGCACGCCCGGATGCTCGACAACTGGGGCCTGCCCAAGCTCGGCAAGGTCTTCTACGACCTGTCCATCGACGAGATGAAGGACGCCGACGCGCTGATCAACCGGATCCTGATGTTCGAGGGCCACCCCAACGTGCAGCGCCTGGGCAACATCGCCATCGGCGAGACGCCGGAGGAGATGCTCGAGCTCGCCTACGAGAGCGAGAAGGTCGCCGTCAAGCAGTTCAACGCCGGCGCCCAGGAGTGCCACGACCTCGGTGACCACGGCACCGCCGCCATCTTCGAGGAGATGGTGCGCGACGAGGAGCAGCACGCCGAGTGGTTCGAGGCGCAGCTCGAGGCGATCAAGCGGGTCGGTGCGGCGCAGTACATGGCGCAGCAGATCGACGCCAGCACGCCCCCCGGCTCCTGACCGGCGCCCGTCGCCGGGTCGTCGGCCGAGGTCGTCCCCGCGGGGCGACCGGGCGCCTTCCTGGTGCGCCTCGACGACCGTGACCAGTCGCTGGTCGACCTCGAGGACCCGACGCGGCTCGACTTCGACTACGTGCGCCGCATGGGCGACGTGCTCGACACCCTCGCGGGCCCGGGCGACCCCGTCCGGGTGCTGCACGTGGGCGGCGCGGGGCTGACCCTGCCGAGGTACGTCGCCGACCACCCGGCCGCGCTCCTCCCAGATCGTGCTCGAGCCCGACGAGGAGCTGACCGCGCTGGTGCGCGAGCAGCTCCCGCTGCCCCGGCGCAGCGGCATCAAGGTGCGCCCGGTCGACGGCCGGACCGGGCTGCCCGCCCTGCGCGAGGACCACGTGGACGCCGTCGTCCTCGATGCCTACGCCGAGGGTGAGGTGCCGACCCCGCTGCTCACCGTCGAGTGCTTCGACGAGGTCGCCCGCGTGCTGGCCCCCGGCGGGCTCTTCCTGCTCAACCTCAGCGACCGGGCGCCGTTCGCCCGCACCCGCGACGTCGTGGCCGGCCTCCGCCCGCGCTTCCCCGCCCTGGTCGTGAGCGCCGAGCCCGCGACCCTGCGCGGCCGCCGCCCCGGCAACCTGCTCGTCGTCGCCGGGGCCACCGGCGTACCGACCTCGGCGCTGCAGCTCAGCGCCCGCACCTCCGCCGCGCCGTACCGCGTGCTCGCCGGGGACGAGGTCGGCAGCTCCTTCGGCGGGGGTACGCCGCTGCGCGACGAGGCGTGACCCAGCCGGTGAAGTTTCACTAGGGCCCTGGTGAAACTGCCACTGGCGACGTGAAACTTCGTGCATCCAGTGGCGGAATCACTAGGGCCCTAGTGATTCCTCACCACTGGGCCACCCCCGGACGCCCCCCGTGTGCTTACCTCGCCCCATGGACGCGACGACTTCCCAGGACCCCACCGCCCCGCTCGACGAGGTGCGGGCCTGGCGCGAGACCCAGGAGCGGGTGTGCGAGCTCGTCGGGTCGGTCGACGCGCAGGCGATGGAGCAGCGGGTGCCGGCCTGCCCGGGGTGGACCGGCCGCGAGCTGCTCGTCGCACATGGTCGGCCTGGGCGCCGACGTGCTCGACGGCGACGAGCCCGACGACCACAACGAGCGCTGGACCCAGGCGCAGGTCGACGCCCGTGCCGACACGCTCGGTGGCCGACCTGGTCGCCGAGTGGCGCGGCCTCGCGGACGACCTCGGGGCCTGGATGCGCGCGCACGGCACCCGGCCGCTGGGTGACGTGGTGATCCACGAGCAGGACCTCCGCAGCGCGCTCGACGCGCCCGGCGCCCGCGACACCCCGGCCTTCGCGGCCGTGCGGCAGCGCATGGTCGGCCGCTTCGCCGGGCGGGTCGAGGGCCTGCCGGCGATCGCGCTCGTCGGGGAGTCCTGGGCGTGGGTCTCGGGAGGCGGCCCGGTGGACGACGCCGCGGTCGTGGTGACCGCGTCGGACTTCGACCTGGGCCGCGCGCTGATGTCACGGCGTACGCCGGACCAGCTGCGCGCCTGGACCACCCGCGGCGACGTCGAGGGACACCTCGAGGCCTTCGGGGTGCTGGGGCCGCTGCCGGGGGAGCGGCTGCCGGAGTAGCCACCGGGCATAGTGGGCCCGATGGAGACCCTGCGCACGCCGGACGACCGCTTCGCCGACCTCGTCGGGTTCGACCACGCCCCGTCGTACGCCGAGGTGCCCGACGGCGAGGGCGGCACCCTGCGGATGGCGTGGGTCGACGTGCCCGCGGTCTCGCAGGACCCGGACGCGCCCGTCGCGCTGCTGCTGCACGGCGAGCCGACGTGGTCCTACCTCTACCGCCACGTCATCGACTCCCTCACCCGCGCCGGGGTGCGCGCGATCGCGGTCGACCTGGTCGGCTTCGGTCGCTCGGACAAGCCGACCGAGGTCGAGGACCACTCCTTCGCCCGTCACGTGGAGTGGGTGCGGGCGCTGGTGCTCGACGAGCTCGACCTGCGCGACGTCACCCTGGTCGGCCAGGACTGGGGCGGGCTGATCGGGCTGCGGCTCGTGGCCGAGCACCCCGACCGGTTCGCGCGCGTCGTCGCCGCCAACACCGGCCTGCCGACCGGTGACCGCGACATGCCCGAGGTGTGGTGGCGGTTCCGCCGCGCGGTGGAGGGCGCGGAGGTGCTCGACGTCGGGCGGCTGGTCGCCTCGGGCTGCCACCGCGGGCTGGCCGACGCCGACCGGGCGGCGTACGACGCGCCGTACCCCGACGAGACGTTCAAGGCCGGACCCCGCGCGATGCCGGGCCTGGTGCCGACCCGCCCCGACGACCCGGCCGCGCCCGCCAACCGGGCGGCCTGGCAGGTGCTCGGGCGGTGGAGAAGCCGTTCCTGGTGGCCTTCAGCGACGGCGACCCGATCACCGGCGCGATGGGCCCGGTGCTGCGCAAGCTGATCCCGGGCACGCGTGGCCTGCACCACCCGGTGATCGCCGGCGCCGGCCACTTCCTGCAGGAGGACGCCGGGCAGGACCTCGGCCGGGAGGTCGCCGACTTCGTCCTCGCGGGCGGCTGACCGGAGGCCGACCCGGAACCTGACCGCCTGCCCCTACCGTCCTCCACCGACCTCCCCCCCCCCCCTGACCGGCTCGGTCGGGCGACACGCCCGACATCCGTGGTCCGCGGGTACGCTCGATTTCGAGGCATGTCCGCGACGCGTCCACCGGGGCGGGTGCAGGACCGCCGGAGGGCGGTCGTCATGTCGACGCCGAACGCAGCACCCGTCCCGTCGACCGGGACCCTGCCCACGTGCACGTCCCACGTGCTCCCCACGCGCACCGGGTACGCCGACCTGGCCGCCCGCATCCGCGAGCGGGGTCTGCTGGAGCGCCGGCCCGGCTTCTACGCCGCGGTCCTGGCCGTGCTCCTGCTGGTCACCGGGCTGTCGGTGGCGGCGATGGTCACCTGGAGCGGGTCCTGGTGGCTGCTGCTCCTGGCCCCGGTGCTGGCGGTCGTCTCGACGCAGTACGGCTTCCTCGGCCACGACGTCGGTCACCTGCAGGTCACCCGCGGCCGGCGGCACAGCCGCCCGCTCGGGCTGGTGGTCGGCAACGGCCTGGCCGGCCTGAGCTACGGCTGGTGGGTGGCCAAGCACAACGCCCACCACGCGCACCCCAACGACCTCGAGACCGATCCCGACGTCGCCGTCGGCGCGCTGGTGTGGTCCGAGCACCAGGCCGACGAGCGGCAGGGTGCCGCGGCGTGGCTGACCGCCCACCAGGCGCTGCTGTTCCCGGTGATGCTGCTCGGCGAGGCCGTGGCCCTGCACGTGCACAGCGTGCGCACGCTGTTCCGCCCCGACCTCCGCGACCGCGCCGGCGAGGCCGTCCTGCTGACCGCGCACATCGTCGGGTACGTCGTCCTGCTCGCCACCACCCTGACCTGGCCGCAGGCGCTGGCCTTCTTCGCGATCCACAAGGGCCTGCAGGGCGTCTACCTCGGGCTGTCGTTCGCCCCCGGCCACAAGGGGATGCCGGTGCTCGGCCCCGAGCAGGCCGCCGACCCGCTGCTGCGCCAGGTGCTGACCTCGCGCAACATCCACGGCGGCTGGTTCGTCGACACCGCCCTCGGCGGGCTGAACTACCAGATCGAGCACCACCTGTTCCCGAGCATGCCGCGCGCCAACCTGCGCTACGCCCGCCCGGTCGTGCGCGAGTTCTGCGCCGAGCGCGGGGTGCCGTACGCCGAGACCAGGGCCTCGTCGGCCTACGCCGCCGGCTTCCGCCACCTCAGCGCGGTCGGCGCCAACCTCCGCAAGCGCGCCGCGGCCTAGCAGGAACGGTGGGGGGGAGGGGGGGTGAGAGTAAGTGAAAGTTGATGAGAAGGTGGGATGATCAGGATGAGAGAAGGAGAGGAGTAAAGTGGAGTGGAGGTTGGCGACGAGGTGGTCGATGGAGGGGCGAGGAAGGCTGAGGGAGCTGAGCGATGAGGCTCAGGATGCTCGCTGAGGCGACAGGCGGCGACGCGACGACCGCGGCACGGTGGGACGGGTGGCGGTGCACAGGCAGGTGCGCGCGACGGCCGACCACCGCCGCAGGTCGACCAGCACCCACGAGTGCTGCGATGGCCGGAGGGGTGAACTGACAGGCCGGGTGATCTCAGGGCGCTCGACGGCTCCCCACCAGCGGTGACTTCGCCGTCACCGACGAGCAGCTCGTGAGGGCCGAGGACCACCTGATCGGTGTGGCCGCAGCTACGACGCCAAGGCCTCAGCGGCTCGGGATGCACCTGTTCGAGGTGATCGCCCGAGGTCGCCGAGCAGTTCGAGGGCAAGGTCCTGGCCGACCAGGAGGCCGCAGCGTTGAAGCGCACCTGGTTGACGATGCGCGAGGACGACGAAGGCACCGTCCACGGCCGCTCCGGATCCCGCGATGCACGGCCACATGTTCACCAAGGCGATCCTCGCGATCGCCTCACCGGCCAGGCCGACCACGCTCCGGATGGCCGGACGCCTCTGAGGGCGCCGACGGCGCGGACGGGCCTGAGCCGTCCTCCCAGGGGAGCAGGTCTCCACCCGGTCAAGCACGGCCTCGCGTTCTGCCGCCTCGAAGCCCTCCCCGCCGACACGCTCCCCACCGCCGGCGGCGCCAGCGCCACCATCGTCGTCGCCATGACCCTCGAACAGCTGCTCGCGTCCTGACCGAGCACGGCGTCGCGGCCTCGACACCGGGGGCGTCATCACCGCTGGTGAGGCACGCAGGTTGGCGTGCACCGCAGGTATCACCGATGGTCCTGGGCGGGAGGTCGAGCCCCTGGACCTGGGGCGCAAGAGACGGTTCCACCACCCGCACAACGACTGGCCATGGCGCACCGGGCGGCGGCGCACCGCGGTGGGCTGTGACGGCGACTCGACGTGCCAGGCCCACCAGACACCCTGGTCCAAGGGGGGCCGACCACGTCGGGGACGGACGGCTCCGCGCGGACACCACCACGCGCGTCCACGACCCGACGACGAGCACCGCACCGACGCATCAGGACGGATCAGCTTCCACCGGCGGACCTAGGCAGATCACGCGTCTCGGCCCGAGATCGCAGGGCGCCGAGGCGCCGGAACTGCCCATCGTGGCGCCGCACCAGCTGTCCTCGTCCCACCTGCCCTACGGCACCTGAGGAGCAGAGCCGCCGCGCTGCCCCCGCAGGAGTCACCGCGCTGACACTCTGCCACTGAAGCCGCCGTCGAAGCCGACGCAGGAAGCTGCTGCGGTACGACGGTCGGTGTCCATAGATGTCCTGGGGTGTCTGGCCGGCGGTCGGTCCTGGCGAGTCGCCGGGACCCCCACGACACGGCGCAGGCACCGAGGAGCAGTCCCAATCACGAGCGATGACCAGCGCACCGGAGCCGGGTACGACTCGTCGGCAGCGGGCGGCGGCGGGGAAAGGGGGGGGTCCCACCTAGGCCAGGTCGGCCGCCAGCGTCGAGGCCGTGCGCCGGAGCAGCGGGACCGCCTCGGCCACGAGGGCGTCGGTCATCCGGGGCTCGGGGCCCGACACCGACAGGGCCACCCGCAGGTCGGTGCCCGAGCGTGCCGGCAGGGCGACCGCGACGCAGCGCACGCCGACCTCCTGCTCGCCCTCGTCGAGGGCGTAGCCGCACTCGCGGACCCGGTCGAGCTCGGTGAGGAAGTCGTCGGCCTCGGTCAGGGTGTGCGGGGTGTGGCGGGGGAGCCCCGTGCGGCTCAGCAGCCGGCGCACCTCGCCGTCGTCGAAGGCGGCGAGCAGCGCCTTGCCGACCGCGGTGCAGTGAGGCTGCACCCGGCGGCCGACCTCGGTGAACATCCGCATCGCGTGGCGTCCCGGCACCTGCGCGACGTAGGCGACCTGGTCGCCGTCGAGCATCGCGAGGTTGGCGGTCTCACCGAGCGCGTCCACCAGGCCGCGCAGCGCGCGCTCGGTGCCGGAGCCGACCATCGAGCCCGCCGACGCGCCGAGGGGCATCAGCCGGAATCCCAGGGCGTAGCGGCGGTCCGGTGTCTGCCGCATGTAGCCCCGGTCGACCAGCGTCCGCAGCAGCCGGTGCGTGGTCGGGAGCGGGATGCCCGTCGCGGTGGCGATCTCGCCGATGGTCAGCGACCCGCCGCGCGCCGCCACCACCTCGAGCAGGTCGAGGGACCGGTGCACCGACTGCACGCCGGAACTGCGACGTGTCGTCACCCCGTGATCGGGCACAGGTACAGGCACAGGACCATCCTCCCCAGCGTCGGCCCGGCTCGGTTGACCGCGGGAGCACTGTGACGGTTGACACCAGGGGCTCTGAGTCCCTAGTTTCCACTATTGACCCCCTACGTTTCCACATCGTGGAAACCAAGGCAAGACTTCGCGAAACTCGGGCCGCAGCCGGCCCCGCAGAGGAGTGGCACGTGAGCGACCAGGACCAGCGCGTACAGGTCGGCGGCCTCGACGTCGCGACCAGCCTCCACCGCTTCGTCGAGGAGGAGGCGCTCCCGGGCACCGGCCTGGACCCCCAGCAGTTCTGGGACGGCGTCGGCGCCCTCGTGCGCGACCTCGCGCCGCGCAACCGCGAGCTGCTGGCCCGCCGCGACGAGCTCCAGTCGCGCCTCGACGACTGGCACCGCGAGCACCCCGGCACCCCCGACCAGGAGGCCTACACCGCCTTCCTGCGCGAGATCGGCTATCTGCTCGACGAGCCCGACGAGGTCGCCGTGACCACCTCCGGCGTCGACGACGAGGTGGCCCGCATCGCCGGCCCGCAGCTCGTCGTCCCGCTGCTGAACGCGCGCTTCGCGACCAACGCGGTGAACGCGCGTTGGGGGTCGCTGTACGACGCGCTCTACGGCACCGACGTGATCTCCCAGGAGGGCGACCTCGCCCCGGGCCAGGACTACAACAAGGTCCGCGGCGACGAGGTGATCAAGCGCGGCCGGGCCTTCCTCGACGAGCACTTCCCGCTCGCCTCGGGCTCCCACGCCGACGCCACGTCGTACGCCGTGGACGTCGAGGGTGCCGCCACCACGGTCGACGGCGAGGTCGTCCGGCTGGCCGACCCGTCGCAGCTCGTCGGCTTCCGCGGCCCGAAGGAGTCGCCGGAGGCCGTGCTGCTGGCGCACCACCAGCTGCACGTCGAGATCCAGGTCGACCCCGAGCACGCGATCGGCTCCACCGACGCCGCCGGCGTCAAGGACCTCCTGCTGGAGTCCGCGGTCTCCACGATCATGGACCTCGAGGACTCCGTCGCGGCCGTCGACGCCGACGACAAGGTGCTGGGCTACCGCAACTGGCTGCGGCTGATGGACGGCACCCTGGCCGAGGAGGTCACCAAGGGCGGGAAGACCTTCACCCGCTCGATGAACCCCGACCGCGTCTACACCACCGTCTCCGGCGACGAGGTCACCCTGCGGGGCCGGTCGCTGCTGTTCATCCGCCAGGTGGGTCACCTGATGACCACCGACGCCGTGCTCGACGGCGACGGCCAGGAGGTGCCCGAGGGCCTCCTCGACGCGGTGATGACCGCGCTGGGCAGCGTCAAGGGCCTGCGCGGCGAGGCCGAGCTGGCCAACTCCGCGACCGGCTCGATGTACGTCGTCAAGCCCAAGATGCACGGCCCCGACGAGGTCGCCTTCGCCGTCGAGCTGTTCGGCCGCGTCGAGGAGCTGCTCGGCCTCACCCCGCTGACGATCAAGGTCGGCATCATGGACGAGGAGCGGCGTACGACGCTGAACCTCAAGGCCTGCATCAATGAGGCCCGCGAGCGGGTCGCGTTCATCAACACCGGCTTCCTGGACCGTACCGGCGACGAGATCCACACCTCGATGCAGGCCGGCCCGGTCGTGCGCAAGGCCGACATGAAGGCCGAGACCTGGATCAAGGCCTACGAGGACCTCAACGTCGACATCGGCCTGGAGTGCGGCCTGCTCGGCCGCGCCCAGATCGGCAAGGGCATGTGGGCCGCGCCCGACAGCCTCGCCGACATGCTCGAGGCCAAGATCGGCCACCCGCAGGCCGGCGCCAGCTGCGCCTGGGTGCCCTCGCCGACCGCCGCCACCGTGCACGCGCTGCACTACCACCAGGTCGACGTCCGCGCCCGCCAGGAGGAGCTCCAGGCGGCCGGCCGACGCCGCGGACGCGAGGACCTCCTGCAGGTGCCGCTGGGCGACCCCGCCGACTGGTCCGACGAGGACCGCCAGGCCGAGATCGACAACAACCTGCAGAGCCTCCTGGGCTACGTCGTCCGCTGGGTCGACGCCGGGGTGGGCTGCTCCAAGGTGCCCGACATCACCGGCGAGCCGCTGATGGAGGACCGCGCGACCTGCCGCATCTCCGCCCAGCACGTCGCCAACTGGCTGCACCACGGCGTGGTCACCCGCGAGCAGGTCGAGGAGACGCTGCGCCGCATGGCGGCGGTCGTCGACGAGCAGAACGCCGGCGACGAGACCTACCTCCCGATGGCGCCGGGCTTCGACGGCGAGGCCTTCGCCGCCGCCACGGCCCTCGTGCTCGAGGGCCTCGACCAGCCCAGCGGCTACACCGAGCCGATCCTGCACCGGCGCCGGGCCGCCCAGAAGGCCCACGAGAAGACGACCGAGAGGAACGCCAAGTGACCGCTCTTGACCTGGAGGCCGCCCGCACGATCATCGGCGGGGCCCGCGCGCACGGCAGCTCGGCGGGGCTGAAGCCGCTGACCGTCGTGGTGCTCGACGCCGGGGGCCACGTGATCGCCGCCGAGCGCGAGGACGGCGCCTCGATCAAGCGCTTCGAGATCGCCTTCGGCAAGGCCCACGGCGCGCTCGCGCTGGGGATGGGCTCGCGGTCGATCATGGCCCGCGCCGAGCAGCAGGCCTACTTCATCGCCGCGGTGACCACGGCCGTCGGCGGCTCGCTCGTGCCCGTGCCCGGCGGCGTGCTGGTGCGCGACGCCGGCGGCGACCTGGTCGGGGCCGTGGGCATCACCGGCGACACCTCCGACAACGACGAGTCCGCCGCGGTGGCAGGCATCGAGGCCGCCGGCCTGACCCACCAGGTCGACTGAGGAGCACGGGGACGATGACGACCACCCAGCAGGCACCCGCCACCGAGCAGGCGGCGACGGCCGGCATCGCCGCCGTCGCCGCCGTCGCGCGTCGGCTGCTGCCCGACGCGGGCGTGATCTCCGACCGCGCCCGCCTGCGCACCTACGAGTGCGACGGGCTGGCGCACTACCGGGTCACCCCCGCCCTGGTCGTCATCCCCGAGGACGCCGCCCAGCTGGCCGCCCTGGTGGGGGCCTGCGCCGAGCACCGGGTGCCCTTCGTGGCGCGCGGCTCCGGCACGGGTCTGTCCGGCGGTGCCCTGCCGCACGCCGAGGGCGTGCTGATCGTGACGTCGCGCATGCGCACGATCCGCGAGGTACGTCGTGAGGACCAGCGCGCCGTCGTCGAGCCGGGCGTGATCAACCTCGACGTCACCAAGGCCGCCACCCCGCACGGCTACTACTACGCCCCCGACCCCTCCAGCCAGCAGATCTGCTCGATCGGCGGCAACGTGGCGGAGAACTCCGGCGGCGCGCACTGCCTGAAGTACGGCTTCACCACCAACCACGTGGTCGGCGCCGAGTTCGTCACCCCCGCCGGCGACACCGTGACCCTGGGCAGCGACGCCCCCGACACCCCGGGCTACGACCTGCTCGGCGCCGTCGTCGGCTCCGAGGGCACCCTCGGGATCGTCACCTCGACCACGGTCAAGCTGGTCCGGCTGCCGGAGGAGGTGCGCACGATCCTGGTGGGCTTCGAGACCACCGACCAGGCCGGTGCGGCCACCTCGGCGATCATCTCCGCCGGCATCGTCCCGGCCGCCATCGAGATGATGGACGCCCTGGCGATCGAGGCCGCCGAGGCCGCCGTCCGCTGCAACTACCCCGACGGCGCCGGGGCCGTGCTCGTGATCGAGCTCGACGGCGCGTCGGTCGAGGTCGAGCAGGAGTACGCCGACGTCGAGCGCCTCTGCAACGACAACGGCGCCTTCGAGCAGCGGCTCGCCACCGACCCGGCCGAGCGGGCCCTGATCTGGAAGGGCCGCAAGTCGGCCTTCGCCGCCGTGGGCCGGATCAGCCCCGACTACATCGTCCAGGACGGCGTGATCCCCCGCACGGCCCTGCCCGAGGTGCTCAAGGCGATCGCGGACCTGTCCGCCGAGAGCGGCGTGCGCGTCGCGAACGTCTTCCACGCCGGCGACGGCAACCTGCACCCGCTGGTGCTCTTCGACGACGCCGTCGAGGGGGCGGGGGAGGCGGCCGAGAAGGTCAGCGGCGCGATCCTCGACCTGTGCATCACCCACGGCGGCTCGATCACCGGCGAGCACGGCGTCGGGATGGACAAGGCGAAGTACATGCCGCGGATGTACACCGACGAGGACCTCGACACCATGCAGCTCGTGCGCTGCGCCTTCGACCCCGACAACATCTCCAACCCGGGCAAGGTCTTCCCCACGCCGCGGCTGTGCGGCGAGGTGCCCGGCCGGCACAAGGCCGCGCACCCGCTGCAGCAGGCCGGCCTCGCGGAGGTCTTCTGATGACGACGAGGACCCTCGAGGACACCGCCCGCGAGGCCGTGGCGTCGGCCTGCGCCGAGGTCGCCGACGCGACCTCGGCCGACGCCGTCGACGGCGCCCCGGCCGGGCTGGTGGCCCGGCCCGCCGACACCGAGCAGGTCGCCGGCGTGCTCCGCGCCGCGGCCGCCCACGGCCTGTCGGTCGTGCCCCGCGGCCACGGCACCAAGCTCACCTGGGGCACCGCCCCCACCAGCGCCGACGTGCTGCTCGACCTGAGCGGGCTCGACCAGGTGCTGGACCACGCGGCCGGCGACCTGATCGTCGCCGCGCAGGCCGGCACCCCGCTGGCCGCGGTGCAGGAACGGGTCGCCGAGGGCGGCCAGCGGCTCGTGCTCGACGAGACCGTGCCCGGCTCCACGGTCGGCGGGATCCTGGCCACCAACACCAGCGGACCCCGACGCACGGCCGTCGGCACCGCGCGCGACCTGCTGATCGGCATCACCATGGTCCGCGCCGACGGCGTGGTCGCCAAGGCCGGCGGACGCGTGGTGAAGAACGTCGCGGGCTACGACCTCGGCAAGCTGCTGATCGGCTCCTCGGGCACCCTCGGCGTGATCGTCGACGCGACCTTCCGGCTGCACCCGCTGCCCGCCGCCAGCTCGTGGCTGAGCGTGCCCGTCGTCGACCCGGCGCAGGCGCTGCAGGTCGCCCAGTCCGTGGTGCACGCCCAGGTCGTGCCCGCCGCCGTCGAGGTCGACTGGACCAGCAGCGGCGGCACCCTGAGCGTGCTGCTCGAGGGTCGCGAGGACGGCGTCGCCGGCCGGGTGCGCACCACCCGCTCGCTGCTCGGCGCCGACGCCGTGGAGTCGACCGAGGCTCCGGCGGGCGGCGCGGCGTACCCCTGGGACCTGAACGCCACCGGCGACGACCGCACCACCAACCTCAAGCTCACCTTCGTGCTCTCCGGCCTCGGTGAGGTCCTCGCCGCGGCCGACGCGACCGGGGCCCGCGTGCGCGGCTCGGCCGGCTCCGGGGTGGCGTACGCCGCGCTGCCGGCCGGCACGTCCGCCGACGAGGCCCGCGCCGCTGTGGGACGGCTGCGCGCCGCCTGCACGGCCGTCGGCGGCACCGCCGTCGTCGTCGACGCCCCTGCCGCCGTCAAGGACGCCGTCGACGTGTGGGGCCCGATCCCGGCGCTCGACCTGATGCGCCGCGTCAAGGACCAGTTCGACCCTGACCACCGGCTCTCGCCGGGCCGCTTCGTGGGAGGCATCTAGCCCTATGTCCGACACCCAGCACGACACCACCCAGCACGACACCAGCGGCACGCTCGGCGAGATGGGCGCGGTCGTCGAGACCGGCGACCGTGCCTCCGACCGGGCCGGCGCCGTCGACTGGGGTGACCCGAACGGCGCCTTCGACGAGCAGCACCCGCCGGACGCCGCGCTGATCGGTGACTGCGTGCACTGCGGGTTCTGCCTGCCGACCTGCCCCACCTACCTGCTGTGGGGGGAGGAGATGGACAGCCCACGCGGCCGGATCTACCTGATGAAGGAGGGTCTGGAGGGCGAGCCGATGACCGACTCCATGGTCGGCCACTTCGACGCCTGCCTGGGCTGCATGGCCTGCGTGACGGCGTGCCCGTCGGGGGTGCAGTACGACAAGCTGATCGAGCAGACCCGCACCCAGGTCGAGCGTCACCACGACCGCTCGCCGGGCGACAAGGCGCTCCGTGCGCTGATCTTCTCGCTGTTCCCGCACCCCAAGCGGCTCCGGCTGATGCGCGGCCCGCTGCGCGCGCTGCAGCGCACGGGGCTCGACCGCGCGATGCGCCGCACCGGCCTGCTCGACCGGATCTCCCCGCAGCTCGCTGCGATGGAGTCCCTCGCGCCGAAGCTCGGCCGCCCCGAGCCGCTGCCGGCGTACATCCACGCGACCGGTGAGCGCCGCATGGTCGTCGGCATGCTGGTCGGCTGCGTGCAGGGCGCGTTCTTCCCGGGCGTGAACTCCGCGACCGCCCGCGTGCTGCGCGCCGAGGGCTGCGACGTCGTCGTCCCGACCGCCCAGGGCTGCTGCGGCGCGCTGTCGGCGCACAACGGCCGCGAGGCCGAGGCGCAGGACTACGCCCGCCGGCTCGTCGACGCCTTCGAGGACAGCGGGGTCGAGCGGGTCGTGGTGAACGCGGCCGGGTGCGGCTCCACGATGAAGGAGTACGCCGACCTGCTCGCCGAGGACCCGGCGTACGCCGACCGCGCGAAGGCCTTCGCCGAGAAGGTGCGCGACATCGCCGAGGTGCTGGTCGAGCTCGGGCCGGTGGCTCCGCGCCACCCGCTGGAGATGACGGTGGCCTACCACGACGCCTGCCACCTCGCCCACGCCCAGGGCATCCGCTCCGAGCCGCGCCAGCTGCTCGACGCGATTCCCGGGCTGGAGCTGCGCGAGATCGCGGAGGCCGAGATCTGCTGCGGCTCGGCCGGCATCTACAACATCCTCAACCCGGGCCCGGCCCGGGAGCTCGGCGACCGCAAGGCCGCCAACATCGTGGCGACCGGCGCCGAGGTGCTGGTCACCGCCAACCCGGGGTGCCTGATGCAGGTCACCTCGGCGATCGAGCGCTCCGCCCGCGAGTCCGGGACCAGCCCCATGGGGATGGCCCACACGATCGAGGTGCTGGACGCCTCGATCCAGGGGGCGCCCGCGAGTGCCCTCGCCGCCGGCACCTCCGGCTGACACCCCTCCGGCTGACACCACCGCACGGCCCTGCCCACCCCCACCACCGGGAGACCACGATGTTCCAGCAAGATCCGAGAGCGGTCGCCGACTCGCTCGCCCTCAGCGCCCTGTGCGCGCTCATCCCGCTCGCCGTGCTCTTCTTCCTGCTCGGCGGGCTCAAGATCCGGGCCTGGGTCTCCGGCGCGGTCTCCCTGGTCGTGGCCATGATCAGCGCCATCGTGCTCTTCGGCATGCCGGTGGGGCAGACCTTCAGCGCCGCGGTCGACGGCGGGCTGTTCGGCTTCTTCCCGATCCTGTGGATCGTGATCAACGCGGTCTGGATCTACAACCTCACCGTCGCCTCGGGCCACTTCGACGTCCTGCGCAAGTCGTTCGAGAAGGTCAGCCCCGACCAGCGGATCCAGGCGATCATCATCGCCTTCTGCTTCGGCGCCCTGCTCGAGGCGCTGGCCGGCTTCGGCACCCCGGTCGCGATCTCGGTCGTGATGCTGATGTCGCTCGGCTTCAAGCCGGTCAAGGCGGCCACCGTCGCCCTGGTGGCCAACACCGCGCCGGTCGCCTTCGGCGCCCTGGCGATCCCGATCGTCACCCTGGCGCCCATCGCCGCCGGCGTCAGCGACGACCCGCGCCTCTCCGACGCCAACGCGCTGGGCACCCTCGGCTCGATGGTCGGTCGGCAGACGCCGATCCTGGCGCTCGTCGTGCCGCTGATCCTGGTCTTCATCGTCGACGGCCGCCGCGGCGTGCGCCAGACCTGGCTGCCGGCCCTGGTCGCCGGGGCGGTCTTCGCGGTCGCCCAGTTCATCACTGCCAACTACATCTCCGTGCAGCTCACCGACATCGTCGCCTCGCTGCTGGCCGCCGGCGCCATCGTGCTCCTCGTGCGGGTCTGGGAGCCGTCCATGACGCTGTCCGCCGACCGCGCCGAGGAGGAGGTCGAGGCCGACACCGGCTCGACGCGCGGCTCCCGCGCCTCCGCCGGCTCGGGCTCGACGGCCACGGTCACCGGTGGTCGCGACGCGGGCGTCGCACGGCCCTCGGTGGACAACCGCGCCGACGTGATCCGCGCCTACGCGCCGTACCTCGTCATCATCGTGATCTTCTCGCTCACCAACATCCCCGCCGTCGTCGACTTCCTGGCCAAGGAGCCCTGGACGCACATCTTCGACTGGCCGGGCCTGGACATCACGAACAGCGCCGGTGACCCCGTGCCGACCCAGTTCAAGCTGAACTGGCTGCCGGCGGCGGGCTCGCTGCTGGTCATCGCCGGCCTGATCAGCATGGTGATCCTCAAGGTCAAGCCCGGTCGGGCGCTCAAGACCTACGGCGCCACCTACATCGAGCTGAAGTCCGCGATCATCACCGTGATGGCGGTGCTGGCGCTGGCCTACGTGATGAACCTGTCGGGCCAGACGGCCTCCCTCGGCGTGTGGCTGGCCGGCACCGGCGGCTTCTTCGCGATCATCTCCCCGATCCTCGGCTGGATCGGCGTGGCCGTCACCGGCTCCGACACCTCGGCGAACTCGCTGTTCGGCGCGCTCCAGGTGCAGGCCGCGGCCAAGGCGGGTCTCGACCCGGTGCTGATGGCCGCCGCCAACTCCTCCGGCGGTGTGCTCGGCAAGATGGTCAGCCCGCAGAACCTCGCTATCGCCGCGGCCGCGGTCGGCATGGCCGGACGCGAGGGCGAGATCTTCCGCAAGGTGATCGGCTGGAGCCTGCTGATGCTCGTGCTGATGTGCATCATCGTCGGGCTGCAGGCCACACCGGTGCTGAGCTGGATGATCCCGGGCTGACCGGTTCCTGATCGGCTCCTGCCGCACCGACCACCAGCTCGCCGCCTGCCATCCTCCGCTCGCCGTGGGTGTCGACGGTGGCGGCGAGCTGATCTTCGTCCGAAGGCGGGGTCGTGCCAGGGGTGCCCTCGGGCGGCGAGGCGCGCCTCTCGGGCCGCTAGGTTAACCGGACGTCATCCGACTCGTCCCCGAGGTGTCGACATGCAGCTGATCACGGCGTACGACGTGCCGGTCTCGCCCGCGCGCGTCGCGGGGCCCCCGACCCGACCGAGGGAGCGCCCCCGCTGCGGGTGGCCCTGGTGCAGCACCACTGGCGCGAGGACGCGGGCGAGCTCGAGCGGGTGCTCTCCGAGGCGGTCGGCCGGGCCGCGGGCGACGGGGCACAGGTGGTGTTCCTGCCCGAGCTCACGCTGTCGCGCTACCCCGCCTTCGAGGCGCCGCGGGGCCGTCCCTCCGCGACGGCGGAGGACCTCGACGACGGCCCCACCGCCCGGCTGGTCGCAGGGCTCGCGCGGGAGCACGGGATCCACGTGCACGCCTCGCTCTACGAGCGCGCCGACCGGGCCGACGGGCCGACTGACGGGTTGGGGTTCAACACCGCCGTCCTCGTCGGGCCCGACGGCCACCGGGTGGGACGCACGCGCAAGACCCACATCCCGGTCACCGAGGGCTACGTCGAGGACCTGTACTTCCGGCCCGGCCCGGCGCCCGACGCCTACCCGGCGTACGACCTGGAGGTGGGGCACCCCGTCGCCCCGCGCGTCGGCCTGCCGACCTGCTGGGACGAGTGGTTCCCCGAGGTGGCGCGGCTCTACGCCCTGGCCGGGGCCGACCTGCTGGCCTACCCGACCGCGATCGGCTCCGAGCCCGACCACCCCGACTTCGACACCCAGCCGCTGTGGCAGCAGGTGATCACCGGCCACGCCGTCGCCAACGGGCTGTTCGTGGTGGTGCCGAACCGCACGGGGTCGGAGGGTCGGATCCGGTTCTACGGCTCGTCGTTCGTCGTCGACCCCTACGGCCGGGTGCTGGCGCAGGCGCCGCGCGACGAGGAGGCCGTGCTGGTGGTGGACCTCGACCTGCGGCAGCGGCACGACTGGCTGGCGCTGTTCCCCTTCCTGCGCACCCGCCGCCCCGACACCTACGCCGGGCTGCTGGAGGGCACCGCGGTGACCGCGACCGGTGAGTGGGTGGCGGATGCCGGCGGAGACCGAGCCGCACGCGTGCACCTGGATGGCCTGGCCGTCGCACGGCTACACCCTCGGCGACACCGACGCCGAGGCCGACGAGGCACGGACCACCTGGGCGGCCGTCGCGCACGCGGTCGCCGCCTTCGAGCCCGTGCGGATGGTCGTCGACCCCGCCGCGACCGCGGTGGCGCGCGACCGGCTGGGCTCCGACATCGAGCTGCTCGAGGCGCCGCTGGACGACGCCTGGATGCGCGACATCGGGCCCACCTTCGTGGTCGCGGGCGAGGACGACCCGGCCGCGCGCCGGCTGGGCGCGGTCGACTGGGTGTTCAACGGCTGGGGGCAGCAGTCGTGGGCCACCTGGGAGCGCGACGCCGACATCGGTCGCCGGGTCGCGGAGTGGGCCGGAGCGGCGTACGTGCCCTCGACGCTGGTCAACGAGGGCGGCGGCCTGCACGTCGACGGGCAGGGGACCGTGCTCGTCACCGAGACCGTGCAGCTGGACCCGGGCCGCAACCCGGGCCTGTCGCGCGACGACGTCGAGCGCGAGCTGCGGCGCACGCTCGGCGTCACGCGGGTGGTGTGGCTGCCGCGGGGGCTGACCCGCGACTACGCCGACCTCGGCACCCGCGGGCACGTCGACATCGTCGCCACGATGCCCGCGCCCGGCACCGTCCTGCTGCACCGGCAGCGGTCGCCCGAGCACCCCGACCACGGCCTGTGAGGAGGAGCTGCGCTCCGCGCTCGACCCCACGTGGACCGTGCGGGAGCTGTCGGCCCCCGAGGTGCTGCGCGACGACGAGGGCGTCGTCGACTGGAGCTACGTCAACCACCTGGCCTGCAACGGCGGCGTGGTGGCGTGCACCTTCGACGACCCTGCCGACGCCGAGGCGCTGGAGGTGCTGCGGTCGGCGTACCCCGGTCGCGAGGTCGTCGGCGTCGACGCCCGACCGCTGTTCGCCCGCGGCGGCGGCATCCACTGCGTCACCCAGCAGCAGCCGCTGACCGGCACGCCCTAGGAGCGTGCCGCGAGGTCGAACCGCTCGAGGTGGGTCCACCTGGCCCCCCGGCGTACGCCGCTGGAAGACTGGGCCCATGACCTCAGACCCGGACGCTCGACATCACCGGCCAGTTCGTCGAGTGGCTCGGCCTCGAGCTCACCGAGACCACCGGCGACCGCGTGGCGGCCACCTGGACCGCCCAGCCCAAGCTGCACCAGCCCTACGGCATCGTCCACGGCGGCGTGCACTGCAGCGTCGTGGAGACCCTGGCCAGCATCGGGGCGGCGTTCTGGATCGGGGAGAAGGGCAAGGTCGTCGGCGTCAACAACAACACCGACTTCTACCGCGCGGTCTCCGAGGGCACGCTGACCTCGACCGCCGTCCCCCTCCACCGCGGACGCTCCCAGCAGGTCTGGGTCGTCGAGACCCACACCGAGGACGGCAAGCTCGCCAGCCGCGGCCAGGTGCGCCTGCAGAACCTCTACCCGGACGCCTGAGCCCGGCGGTCTGATCGGCGGTGCAGTTTCACTAGGGCCCCAGTGAAACTGCCACTGGCGACGCGAAGCTTCACGTCACCAGTGGCGGAATCACTAGGGCCCTAGTGAAACTTCAGGGGCTCGAGACCGCCTCAGCGGTGCCCGGCGACCGCGTGCGGCACGTACCCCGCCGAGAGCTGCTCCAGCTCGTCGTCGGTGAGCTCGAGGTCGACCGCCGCGATCGCGTCGGTGAGGTGCTCGGGCTTGGTGACGCCGACGATCGGCGAGGTCACCACCGGCTGGGCGAGCAGCCAGGCCAGGGCGACCTGGGCCGGGGCGACGCCACGGGCGGAGGCGATGTCGAGGACCCGGCCCACGATCGCGGCGTCCTCGTCGCGGTAGAGCGAGCCGCCGAACTCGTCGGTCTCGGTGCGGTTGGTCGCGGTGTCCCACGGTCGGGTCAGGCGACCGCGCGCGAGCGGGCTCCACGGGATCACGCCGAGACCCTGGTCGGCGCAGAGCGGGAGCATCTCGCGCTCCTCCTCGCGGTAGACCAGGTTGTAGTGGTCCTGCATCGAGACGAACTCGGTCCAGCCGTTCGCGCGGGCGACCTCCTGGGCCTTGGCGAGCTGCCAGGCGTACATCGAGGAGGCGCCGATGTAGCGCGCCTTCCCCGACCGCACGACCTCGTGCAGCGCCGCCATCGTCTCCTCGATCGGGGTCTCGGGGTCCCACCGGTGGATCTGGTAGAGGTCGACGTAGTCGGTCCCGAGCCGCGTCAGCGAGGCGTCGATCTCGTGCAGGATCGCGGCGCGGGAGAGCCCGGCGCCGTTGGGCCCCGGACGCATCCGGCCGTGCACCTTGGTCGCGAGCACGACGTCCTCGCGGGCGGCGTGCTTCCACAGCGCCCGGCCGGTGTACTCCTCGCTCGACCCGCCGGAGTAGACGTTGGCGGTGTCGAAGAAGTTGATCCCCGCCTCGAGGGCGGCGCGGATGGTCTCCTCGGCGAAGGCCTCGTCCTTGGCCCACGGGTGGCCGCCGCGCGCCGGGTCGCCCCAGCTCATGCAGCCGACGGTGATCCGCGAGACCTCGAGGCCGGTGCTGCCCAGTCGGGTGTGCTGCATCAGGCGGCCGCCTCGCCCAGCGCGGCGAACTCCGCGTCGGTCAGCTCGATGGAGGCCGCGGCGGTGTTGGCGTCGAGGTGGTCGACGCTCTTGGTGCCCGGGATCGGCAGCATCACCGGCGAGCGCTTGAGCAGCCAGGCCAGCGCGAGCTGCGACGGCGAGGCGTCGTGCTCCTTCGCGGCGGCGGCCAGCGGGCCGTCCTCCTTGGACAGCTCACCGGTGGCCAGCGGGAACCACGGGATGAAGCCGATGCCCTCCGCGGTGCAGTGGTCCAGCAGCTCCTCGGCGTCGCGGTTCGCGAGGTTGTAGAGGTTCTGCACCGACACGATCTCGGCGGTCTTCTGGGCCTCCTCGAGGTCCGCGACGCTGATCTCGGACAGGCCGATGTGGCGGATCTTGCCCTCGTCCTGCAGGGCCTTCAGCTCGCCCACCTGGTCGGCCACGGGGTACGCCGGGTCGATGCGGTGCAGCTGGAACAGGTCGATCCGCTCGAGGCCGAGGCGGCGCAGGCTGAGCTCGACCTCCTGGCGCAGGTACGCCGGCTGGCCGAGCGGGGTCCACACGCCCGGGCCCTGGCGGGTCAGGCCGGCCTTGGTCGCGATCACGACGTCGTCGCCGTAGGAGCCGCCCGTGGGGTTCAGCGCCTCGCGCAGCAGGTCCTCGGCGACGTAGGGGCCGTAGGAGTCGGCGGTGTCGAACAGGGTGATCCCGATCTCGACGGCCCGACGCAGCACCTTGATCGCCTCGTCGTGGTCGCGCGGGGGACCCCAGACGCCCTCGCCGGGCAGCTGCATCGTGCCGTAGCCGAGGCGTACGACGGGCAGGTCGCCGCCGAGCTGGAAGGTGCCGGACGGGGCTGCGAGGTTCTGGGTCACGCGGATCTCCTTGCGGGTGGGGTGTCGTGCGTCTACCCCTGGTCCAAGGCCCGAGGCGCTCCCGATGTTCCCGACAACCAGGATCCGGGGGCGACCGATCCGTCGAACAGTCGACAAACGCTTGGAACAATCGCCAACTAGGTGTAGAACGTTGGGGAGACGTCGACCCCCAGGAGCACCGATGACCCAGACCCCCGACCGGACCGACCCGCGCACCGGCGACGCACCGGCGCCCTCGGGCCCGTTGAGCAAGATCGACTACTCCGAGAAGATCCCGAACAACGTCAACCTCAACGACGACCGTCGGCTGCAGCGGGCCCTGGAGGGCTGGCAGCCGAAGTTCCTCGACTGGTGGCGCACCCTCGGGCCCTCGCTGCCGACCAAGGACGTCTACCTGCGCACCGCGATCGCGGTGGGCCGCGACGGCTGGGCGCACTTCGACCACGTGCCGATGGAGGAGTACCGCTGGGGCATCTTCCTGGCCGAGCAGGACCCCGACAAGGTCGTGCACTTCGGCAAGCACAAGGACCAGCCGGTCTGGCAGGAGGTGCCCGGTGAGCACCGCGCCGACCTGATGCGGCTGATCGTCATCCAGGGCGACACCGAGCCGGCCTCGGTCGAGCAGCAGCGCGTCCTCGGCAACACCGCGCCGAGCCTCTACGACCTGCGCAACCTGTTCCAGGTCAACGTGGAGGAGGGCCGCCACCTGTGGGCGATGGTCTACCTGCTGCACGCCTACTTCGGCCGTGAGGGCCGCGACGAGGCCGAGCAGCTGCTCAAGCGCAACTCCGGCGACCTCGACGCCCCCCGCATCCTCGGGGCCTTCAACGAGGAGACCACCGACTGGCTGCAGTTCTTCATGTTCACCTACTTCACCGACCGCGACGGGAAGTACCAGCTCGGCACCCTCAAGGAGTCGGCCTTCGACCCGCTGGCCCGGACGTGTGAGTTCATGCTCAAGGAGGAGGCCCACCACATGTTCGTGGGCACCACCGGCGTGCAGCGGGTGGTCGAGCGCACCGCCGCGCTGATGAAGGAGCACGGCACCGACGACGTCCTCCCGCACGGCGGCATCCCGCTGCAGGTGATCCAGAAGTACCTGAACTTCCAGTTCTCGGTCTCGATGGACCTCTTCGGCTCCGAGCAGTCCACCAACGCCGGCAACTACTACTCCTCCGGGCTCAAGGGCCGCTGGCAGGAGACGCGGCGCAAGGACGACCACGTGCTGCTCGAGGACGAGCGCGAGATGCAGTACGTCGAGGGCGGCGAGATCCGCACCAAGACCGTCCCGATGCTCTCGGCCCTCAACCTCGACCTGCGCGACGAGTACGTCGCCGACTGCGCCAACGGCGTACGCCGGTGGAACCAGGCGCTCGAGGACGCCGGGCTCGAGGAGCGGCTGCTGCTGCCGCACGAGGGCTTCAACCGCCGCGTCGGGGTCTACTCCCAGCACCACGTCAGCCCCGAGGGCGAGGTGCTCGACGACGCTGCGTGGGCCGCGGCCGTCGACGGCTGGCTGCCCTCGGACCAGGACCGTGCCGACGTCGCGGCGCTGATGGTGCCGGAGTACGAAGCGGGCAAGTTCGCCGGCTGGATCACCCCGCCGAACACCGGCATCAACGACCAGCCCGTCGAGTTCGACTACGTGCACCTCGCCGAGGAGGGCCTCACGTGACCGGTGCCGCCCCGGCGGCGCCGACCCCCACCGGCCTGACCTGGGTGCGGGAGGAGACGCCGGTCTGGGACGCCGACAAGCGTCGCGTCATCGGCGGCGCGCCGGACGGCGCGTTCGTGCTCCCGTTCCGCGACGGCGACTCGCTGCCGGGGGAGTGGTGGTCGGTCCGCGCCGACGGCGACGACGGCCCCGTCGTGGCCTACGGCCGGCTCGACATCGGGTGGGGCGGCGACGCCGAGATCCTGCTGGCGGTCGACCCCGACCGGCAGACGACGGGGGTGGGCAGCTTCGTGCTCGCCTCCCTCGAGGACGAGGCGACCGCGCGCGGCCTGAACTACGTCTACAACACCATCCGCGAGCACGAGCAGCGCGACCTCGTGCACGACTGGCTCGTGGTGCGCGGCTTCCGCGGCACCGTCGACGGGGAGCTGCGCAAGCGCGTCGGCTCCGACCGGCAGCGGCCGGCCCCGGCTGCCTCGTCGACCGCGCGGCCCGGGCCGTCGCAGCAGGCAGGGCCGTCGCAGGAGGCGTCGAGCGGCGCGGCGTACGACCCCGGCGCCGAGGGTGACCGTGGCCCCGGGCACGAGGAGTCGGGCGGGTACGTCGACGTGGAGGACCACCAGTACTGAGCTCGCGGGCCGGGCGGCACGGAGCCGCTCGGCCACGGGGGCCACAATGCGGGGCATGGACTCACCGTTCTCGTTCCTCGACCGCGCCCGGGCCATCGGCGACGACCTCGTGGCCCTGCGTCGCGACGTGCACCGCCAGCCCGAGCTCGACCGCGACCTGCCGCTGACCCAGGCCCGCGTGCTGTCGGCGTTGGAGGGCCTCGACCTCGAGGTCACCACCGGCACGACGCTGTCCTCGGTGACGGCCGTGCTGCGCGGCGGGGCGCACGACGGCACGGGCCCGGTGGTGCTGCTGCGGGGCGACATGGACGCGCTGCCGCTGCAGGAGCAGACCGGCCTCGACCACGCCTCGGAGGTCCCGGGGCGGATGCACGCCTGCGGCCACGACCTGCACGTCGCGGCCCTGGTGGGCGCCGCCCGGATGCTGCACGACGTGCGCGACGAGCTGCCCGGTGACGTCGTGCTGATGTGGCAGCCGGCGGAGGAGACGACCGCGGGCGCTGAGGTGATGATCTCCGAGGGTCTCCTGGAGGCGGCGGGCCGGCCGGTCGACGCGGCGTACTGCCTGCACGTGATGGCCGCCGGGCACCCCCGCGGCCAGTGGTTCTCCCGCCCGGGCACCCTGTGGGCCGCCAGCGACGAGTTCGTGACGCGGGTCGTCGGCCGCGGCGGCCACGGCGCGGCGCCGCACCTGACCCGCGACCCGATCCCGGTGGCCTGCGAGATGGTCGGTGCCCTCCAGACGCTGGTGTCGCGGCGCGTCGACATCAACGACCCGGTCGTGCTCACGGTCGGCAAGTTCGCCGCCGGCACGAAGGAGAACATCGTCCCCGACGAGGCGGTCTTCGAGTCCACGATCCGCACCTTCAGCGCCGCCAGCCGCGCCCTGATGGGGCAGGCGGTGCCGCAGCTGCTCGAGGGGATCGCTTCGGCCCACGACCTGCGGGTCGAGATCGACTGGGTCCCCGGCTACCCGGCCACGGTCAACGACGCTGCCGAGCACGCCCACGCCGCGCAGACCATCGGCGACCTGTTCGGGGCCGACCGCTTCACCGAGCTGCCGCACGCCGACCCCGGCACCGAGGACTTCTCCTACGTCCTGGAGCAGGTGCCCGGCGCCTACGTCGCGGTCTCGGCCTGCGCGACCGACGACCCGCTCACGGCCCCGGACAACCACTCGGCCCGGGCCGTCTTCGACGACTCGGTCCTGCCGGACTGCGCCGCGTTCCTCGCCGAGGTCGCCGTACGCCGGCTGGCGCGTACGCTATGAAGCGTTGTGTGCATCGCACGGCATGACGCCGGCGACTCGCACGTGCCCGTGCGTAGATCCGCGTTGCGCACCAACCCAGCCCGTGCGCGACCACCATCAGGAACGACTGCTGACTGGCAGAGGAGGCTGAGCGGTTGGTCGGCATGACCTTGGGTGAGGCTACGGAACGGCCCTCAGTCGAGTTGAAGGTCTGCATCCGTCGGGTCGGGAAAGTCTTCATGAACTCGACCTCGTCGTTGAGCGCGGTTCCCCGGCTCGCCTCTCCTGCCAGTCGTATTCGTGGCTCCTCGATCGGTCCGAGAACCTGGACGGTCTGGACGTGCGAGGCGACCTTCCCCCGCGCAGGTGCGATCGGTTCGCCTCCGCCGTCGTACGTCGCATAGGTGACCTCGTAGGTGTTCAGGCCCTTGACCTTGGCGAGGTCGCCCACCCTGTCGGCGAAGAGGACAGGGCCCCAAGCGGTCACGAAACCCGCATGGGACCTCTGGGATTCGTCGGTGAGCATGCGGAACGCGCCGTCGGGAGAAGCTCCGCCGGCGCGACGGAGGAAAGTGTCGACAGCATCAGTGGCAGTGGCGTTCGACAACTGGCGGACTTCGCCGGACATACCCAGGTAGGAGCGCTGGTCGAGGCAGGCAACGCCCCACGTCCCGCTGATTGCAATGGGTCGTTCGGCAACAGGTACCAACCTGTGAGTAAGGCGCCGATCCCGGCCGCCGTCACCAGTTTCGTGGAGGGCATGGGCCATCACCTGCCATTGGTTCCAGACAATGTTGTGTCGGGATCTTGAACTTGGTCCACCGAAATCCGACACCCCTTGTCCAAAATGGGGCTCGATATGTGGCAGTTCGGCAGGATGAGGCGGGGTTGCCCTGTCTAGTCAGGTGCCGACGCAGGTCGACCACGATGCTGGCCCGCCCCAGGAACTATCAGTTCGCGGTCGGCCTCGGAAGCCCAGGCGCCTGCACCAGGGCTCGCGGCTCGAACTGATAGCCGCTCGGGTGGCGGCTCCGGCATCGACCCGTGTAGCCTCGGCAGGCCTGGGCGCCTCAGCAGGCCTGGGGGTACGCCGTGAGGGTGGCGGGCGGCGCGGTGATCGGCTGGGCGCTCTTGCGCGACAGGTCGTAGTAGCGGACCCAGTCCATCTGCATCCGGCTGCGCACCTTGGTGCCGCCGACGGGCGCCATCATCCGGAAGCGGATGCGGTAGGTCTCACCGGCCAGCGCGGCCGGGCGGCGCTCGGTCATCACGACCCGGGTGTCGATGAACCACGACACGTGGTCGGGGGTGACCTCGACGGCGTAGGTGTGGAAGACGTCCTGGCCCAGGTCGAGGGTGCGGCTCGCGGTGAAGTCCGCCTCGGGGGTGTTGCGGGCGTGCATCGTGGCGGTGTCCCGGCCGAGCGTGGACTCGCTGATCACGAGGTCGCGGGCGCCGCAGTAGCGGGCGCCGGTGCTGATCAGCTCGAAGACCGCCTGGTACGGCGTGGGCGTCGCGCCGTACTGCCGGGTGCGGATGCGGGCCTCCCAGCGGCCGTACTGCCGGTCGCCGCCGAGCAGCGTGGCCATCACCGAGCCGCGGTAGGGCGAGGTGTTCAGCGTCAGCATGCCGTGCTGGTTGCGCACGATGCCCTGGCCGGCGGCGTTGAGCAGCCACCTCGAGGGCGACAGCGGGGTCACGAACTCGTCCTTGACCAGCGCGTTGCCCCAGCGGAAGATCTTCGCCGCGTTGGTGGGGTACGTCGTGGCGGTGGGCTGCAGGTCGGCGGACCGGTCGTGCTCGGTGACCGCGACGGTCGCCAGGCCCAGAGAGACGGACAGCGCCAGGGACAGCGCGAACGGCGCGATGAATCGGATGAAACGGACAATCGGCATGGCGTGACGGTAGGCCGGTCGGGGTCGCTCCGTCACGGGATTCCGGACCCGCGAACGCCTTCTGGGACGGATCTGGGACGGGTGGTGCTGGAGGGGCTGACGAGACACTCTCAGCGGTGCGTCTGGTCGGCTCACTCGGGCCGGGCGGCCGCGTCCATCCGGTCCCACTCTGCCTGCGCGTCCGCGTGCCAGGCGGCGTGCCGGTCGTGGAACGCCGCGGCTGCGCGGGGGCCGGGCCAGTCGTGGTCGAGCAGCTCGGTGGGCAGGTCGGGGTCCAGGAACGGGAACCGGCGCCACTCCTGCACCAGCCCGACCTGGGCCACGAAGGCCTCCGTCGGCGAGCTGGCGGCCCGGTCCTCGAAGTCGCCGAGGAAGGACAGGTAGCGGTCCTCGACGTCGGCGAGGTCCCACGCGTCGGCCAGCAGCCGCTGCTCGTCGCCGAGGCCCGAGGCCGAGCCGGTCCAGGCGAAGGCCTGGGACTCCAGGCCGAGGTCGCGGATCACCTCGTGCACGGCGCGGTCCAGGGTGGCGTCGGGCGTCACCCACAGCCCCGAGGTGGGGGAGCCCAGGCCCAGCCAGGTGAGCCGGGTGCGCAGCCGGTGGCGCAGCTGGCGCTGGGTCTCGGGGATCGGCACGCTGAGCACCAGCCAGCGGCCGTCCCAGGGGTGCACCTCGCGCATGAAGCCGTAGATCCGTCGGGTGCCCTCCTCGAGCAGCGCGGCCCCGCGCGGGGTCAGGTCCCACAGCACCCGGCGACCGTGCCGCGTGGAGGTCAGGTGGCCCTCGGCCGCGGTGCGCGTCAGCACCTGGCGGGCCGACTTCTCCTCGACGCCGAGCACCCCCAGCGCCTCGATCAGCGTGGCCGTCCAGACCGAGGCGTGCCGCGGGTGCACGAACTCGCCGAGCACGGTGAGCAGCAGCGAGCGGGCGCTCGCGCCCCCGACCTCGCGGCGCCGCGAGCTGCCCGGGGCGGGCGTGGACGCGGTCGGCTCGGGCACCGGGCCATCATGTCAGCGCGGTCGTGCGGGCGGGGTGCGGAGGGCGTGTGCGACGACGTACGACAAACTCTTGACGATCCATGAGTGAGGCGTAGAGTGTCGAGGAATGCCACTCACCGGGATCGAGGTTCCACCCATGTCCGTCCTCGAAGCTGATCACGACGCCGACCACGACGCTGGCCACGAGGCGCCCGCCCACGTGCCGGTCGTCGACTTCGACACCCACCCGGACCGCTACCGGCACTGGCGTCTGGCGGTCGACGGCGAGGTCGCGACCGTGACGCTGGTGGTCGACGAGGACGGCGGCCTGGTCGAGGGCTACGCGTTGAAGATGAACTCCTACGACCTCGGCGTCGACATCGAGCTGTACGACGCCGTGCAGCGGCTGCGCTTCGAGCACCCCGAGGTGAAGGCGGTCGTGATGACCGGGGGCCTGGAGAAGATGTTCTGCGCCGGCGCCAACATCCGCATGCTCGCGCAGTCCAGCCACGCCTGGAAGGTGAACTTCTGCAAGTTCACCAACGAGACCCGCAACGCCATCGAGGACGCCCGTGAGTCCAGCGGCCAGACCTGGATCGCGGCGCTGAACGGCACCGCGGCCGGCGGCGGCTACGAGCTCGCCCTGGCCTGCGACGAGATCCTGCTGATCAACGACGGCTCCTCCACGGTCAGCCTGCCCGAGGTGCCGCTGCTCGGCGTGCTCCCCGGCACCGGCGGCCTGACCCGGGTCGTGGACAAGCGCCACGTGCGCAAGGACCGGGCCGACCTGTTCGCCACCAAGTCCGAGGGCTACCGCGGCGACACCGCCGTCGAGTGGGGCCTGGTCGACGGCACCGTCAACCGCGCCGGCTGGGACGACGAGCTCGCCCGCCGCACGTCCGCGGCCGTGGCGGCCTCCGACCGACGCCCCGGCCAGGGCGTGCAGCTCGCGCCGCTGGAGCGCACCGAGGACGCCGAGGGCCTGACCTACTCCCACGTCCGGGCGCGGATCGACCGAGGCGGCCGTCGGGTCGACCTCACCGTGCTCGGCCCGAGCGAGGAGCCGCCGACCGACCTGGACGGCGTACGCGCCCAGGGGACGGCGTGGTGGCCGTTCGCGGTCGCCCGCGAGCTCGACGACCTGGTCCTGCGCCTGCGCACCAACGAGCAGGGGCTGGGCACGTGGGTGATCCGCACGAGCGGCGACCTCGACCGCGTCCTGGCCCACGACGCCCTGCTCGGCGACCTGGCCGACGACTGGTTCGTGCACGAGACGGTGCAGTACCTCAAGCGCACCCTGAAGCGCCTCGACGTCACCAGCCGCAGCCTGATCGCCGTGGTCGAGCCGGGCAGCTGCTTCGGTGGCGTGCTGGCCGAGCTGGCCCTGGCCTGCGACCGGCAGTACATGCTCGAGGGGGTCTACGAGGACGTCGACCCCGACGCTGCGCCCGCCGAGGTGGTGCTCACCGCCAGCAACGCCGGCCGCTTCCCGATGGGCAACGGGCTGACCCGCCTGCAGTCCCGCTTCTGGGGCCACGACGACGACCTCGAGCAGGCCCTCGCCCGGCAGGGGGAGCGGCTGGACGCCCGGGCCGCCGACGAGGCGGGCCTGGTCACGATGGCGCTGGACGACATCGACTTCGAGGACGAGATCCGCATCGTGCTGGAGGAGCGGGCCTCGCTCAGCCCCGACGCCCTGACCGGCATGGAGGCGAACCACCGCTTCGTGGGCCCCGAGACGATGGAGACCAAGATCTTCGGCCGGCTGACCGCCTGGCAGAACTGGATCTTCATCCGGCCGAACGCGTCGGGCCCCGACGGGGCGCTGCGGCGCTACGGCAGCGGCCAGCGCGGCAGCTACGACTACTCCCGGGTCTGAGCCATGGTCTCGACGAGCTCGACCGACGGGGGCGGCTTCAACGCCGCCGACTACCTGCTGACCCGCCGCATCGGGGCCGACCAGGGGGAGCGGACGGCCGTGATCGCCTCCGAGACCCTGACCTACGCCGAGCTCGACCGGCGCGTGGGCGTCGTCACCGCGGGCCTGCGCTCGCTGGGGCTGCACCACGACGACCGGGTGATGCTCGTGATGTCCGACGAGATCCCGATGCTGACCGCCATCCTCGGCGCCTTCCGGGGCGGCTTCGTGGCCGTGCCGGTCTCGACGATGTTCACCGGCTCCGAGCTGGCCACGATCATGGCCGACTCCGGGGCCCGGGTGGTGCTGGCGACGCCGGAGTTCGCCGGCGCGGTGAGCGAGGCCGTCGCGGCGTCGCCCGCCGTCGAGCACGTCGTGCTGGCGGGGGAGGGCGACCTGCCCGTCCCCGAGGCGGTGGCGCTGCACTCCTTCGCCGACCTGGTGGAGCGCGGGGACGGGGGGCGACACCTCGACCGCCCCGACCGTCGACGACTCGTGGGCGCTGTGGCTCTACACCTCCGGCACCACCGGGTCGCCCAAGGCGGCGATGCACCGGCACGCCAACATCCGGCACGTGTGCGAGACCTACGGCGCGCAGGTGCTCGGCATCACCGCCGACGACGTCACCTTCTCGGTGCCGAAGATGTTCTTCGCCTACGGCATCGGCAACACCGTGTTCTTCCCGCTCTCGGTCGGGGCGGCGACGGTGCTCGAGCCGCGCCGGCCGACCCCCGACGTCGTCCGCGAGCGGCTGGAGCAGACCCGCCCCACGCTGTTCTTCGGCGTACCCACCTTCTACGCCGCGCTCGCCAGCAGCCAGGTGCCGCGGGAGGCGTTCGCCGGCGTACGCCTCTGCGCGTCGGCCGGTGAGGTGCTGCCGGCCCCGCTGCAGAAGCGTTTCACCGACCGCTTCGGGGTGGAGATCCTCGACGGCATCGGCTCCACCGAGGCGCTGCACATCTTCTTGTCCAACCGCCCGGGCGACATCCGGCCCGGCACCACCGGCACCGCCGTCCCCGGCTACGACCTGCAGGTGCGCGACGCCGACGGCGAGCAGGTGGCCGACGGCCAGCCCGGGGCGCTGTTCGTGCGCGGGGAGTCGATCGCCCTGGGCTACTGGCACCGCACCGACGCCTCGCGCGCGGTGTTCCAGGGGGAGTGGCTCTCCACCGGCGACACCTACGTGCGCTCGGCCGAGGGCTACTACTCCTGCCTGGGCCGCAACAGCGACATGCTCAAGGCCGGCGGCATCTGGGTCTCGCCGGCCGAGGTCGAGAGCCGGCTGATGGAGCACCCGCTCGTGCGGGAGGCCGCCGTGGTCGGCGTCGCCGACGCCGACGGCCTGGACAAGCCGGTGGGCGTGGTGGTGGCCGACGCGGGCGTCACCGAGGACGAGCTGGTGGCCTGGTGCCGGGACGGCCTGGCCCACTTCAAGGCGCCGCGGCAGGTGGTCCTCGTCGACGACCTGCCCAAGACCGCCACCGGCAAGCTGCAGCGGTTCAAGGTGCGCACGATGGTCGCGCACGACCCCGAGGTCGAGCCCGACGTCACCAGCGCCCAGGAGGCGATGGAGGTGACGTCGTGACGGAGGTCGACCTGCTGGTCGTCGGGGCCGGGCCGGTCGGGCTGTTCGGCGCCTACTACGCCGGCGCCCGCGGGCTCTCGGTCGCGGTGGTGGACTCGCTGAGCCAGCTCGGCGGGCAGGTCACCGCGATGTACCCCGAGAAGCAGATCCACGACGTGGCCGGGCTGCCGGCCGTCAGTGGCCGCGACCTGGTCAGCGGGCTGGTCGCCCAGGCGGGGCAGTACTCCCCGACGTACCTCCTCGGCCAGGAGGCGCGCGAGCTCGACACCCACGCCGACGGCCGCCGCGTGGTCACCACCTCCGACGGCACCCGGGTCACCTGCGGGGCCGTCGTCGTCACCGGCGGCATCGGCACCTTCACCCCGCGTCCGCTGCCCGCGGGCGAGGAGTTCCTGGGCCGCGGGCTGGCCTACTTCGTCCCCGACCCCACGGCGTACGCCGGGTGCGACGTGCTGGTCGTGGGCGGCGGCGACAGCGCCCTCGACTGGTGCCTGATGCTGCTGCCGATCGCCGCGAGCGTCACCCTGGTGCACCGCCGCGACGCCTTCCGGGCGCACGCCGCGACCGTCGAGCAGGTGCGGTGCTCGGGCGTCGAGGTGATCACCTCGGCCGAGGTGGTCGAGCTGTCCGGCGGGGCGGAGGTCGAGCGCGCGGTGGTCCGCTCCAAGGCCGCGCCCGACCGGGGCGCCGAGCGCACGTTGCCGTGCCAGCGCGTGGTCGCCGCCCTGGGCTTCACCGCCAACCTGGGCCCGCTGCGCGAGTGGGGCCTGGAGCTGCACGACAACCGCCACCTGGTGGTCGACACCGCGATGCGCACCAACCTGCCCGGGGTGTTCGCGGCCGGGGACATCACCGACTACGACGGCAAGGTGCGCCTGATCGCGGTCGGGTTCGGCGAGGTGGCCACCGCGATCAACAACGCCGCGGTGCACCTCGACCCCGCCGCCCAGCTGTTCCCGGGGCACTCCACCGACGTCCCCCACCCGATCGACGGGCCACCCGTGCCCGTGCCCGCCTGAGACCCGCTTCACCGAGCCAGCGAGAGAGAGCCCCGATGCCCTACGTGATCGCCAGCCCCTGCATCGACGTCAACGACAAGGCCTGCGTCGAGGAGTGCCCCGTCGACTGCATCTACGAGGGCGACCGGAAGAGCTACATCAACCCCAAGGAGTGCATCGACTGCGGCGCCTGCGAGCCGGTCTGCCCCGTGGAGGCGATCAGCCAGGACCGCCGGGTCGCCGACGGCGACGAGGCCTTCGTCGAGGACAACGCGGCCTTCTTCCTCGAGGTGCTGCCCGGCCGGGACGGCCCGCTCGGCGTGCCGGGCGGGGCCAGCAAGGTGGGCGACCTCGGCACCGACACCGAACGCGTGCGGACCTGGTCCTGATGCTCGACGGTCACCTGCTGGTCGATGCCCACGTGCACGTGCCGGTGCTGGGCTCGCTGGCCCCGGCCTGGCTGGACTGGGCCCGCCGGTTCGGCCCCGAGGGCCTCCTGGAGCGGGTCTGGGACGCCGACGGCCGGCCGCGTCCGGAGGCCCTGGACGCCCACTTCGAGGAGCAGGGCGTCGACGCGGCGCTGCTGTTCTGCGAGTACAGCCCCAAGGCCACCGGCTACCAGCTCTTCGACGACCTGCTGCCGATCGTCGACCAGCACCCCGAGCGCTTCCGTCCCGTCGCCAACATCAACCCCCACCTGCACTTCCCGGTCGCGCGCGAGCTGACCCGCCAGCTCGACCACGGCGCCGCCGCCCTGAAGCTGCACCCGGTGCACGGCGGCTTCCGCTGCGACGACCGTGCGCTCTACCCGGCGTACCAGGTGCTGGCGGAGCGGGGCGTCCCCCTCGTCGTGCACTGCGGCACCAGCACCTTCCCCGGGTCGATGAACGAGCTCGCGCACCCCGAGATCCTGCTGCCGGTCGCCCGCGACTTCCCGACCGTCGACATCGTGCTGGCCCACGGCGGCCGCGGCTGGTGGTACGACGCCGCCGCGTTCATGGCGCAGTCGCACCCGAACGTCTGGATCGAGCTGTCCGGGCTGCCGCCGAAGCGGCTGCCGGAGTACTACGCCCGCTTCGACCTCGCCCGGCTGGCGCGACGCTGGATCTTCGCCACCGACTGGCCCGGCGTGCCCAGCACCGCGCAGAACGCGCGCGCGGTCGCGGGCCTGGGTCTCGACGACGAGACCGTCGGCCTGGTGCTGGGAGGCAACGCGACGAGCGTGTACGCCGGCCTCGGCCACCTCGCCGCCCCACCGACGTCCACAGGAGGAGAAGCGTGATGAGCACCCACGAGCAGCAGGTCCCGACGACACCGGGACGACCGGTGCGCGAGCTCAGCGACGCCGAGCTGGAGCAGCAGGGCAGGAACGCCCACGACACCCGCAACTGGGTCTTCCTCAACGGCACCGCCGAGCAGTTCGCGACGCACACCTCGCGGATGCTGGCGCTGGAGCAGGAGTACCTCCGCCGCCACCCCAAGCGCACCTGGCAGGGCTCCGGCGGGGCGCCGGACGAGCGCACCGAGGTCGAGGTGCTGCGCGAGGCGCTGCGTGGCGTTGCCGAGCAGATCACGGCCCTGCTCGACCGCGCGTCCTCCCCGGGCGCGGGCACCCCGGCCGCGGTGGCCGACCCGGCCCTGGCGCTCCTGCAGCGGCTCGCGGACGCACCCGGCGGGCGGCTGCACAAGCTGGAGGCCCACCAGGCGGCCCGCGAGGTCGGCCTGGACCGGGCCGCGCTGGCCCGGCTCTACACCGCCGACCCACCGTTGCTGGTGACCGAGCAGCAGGACCGCGTGCTGACCGACGCCGGTCGCGACCGGCTGGCCTCGGCCACCAGCGCCCGACCGAGCTCCTGACCTGTTTGGTGGGATTTCCCACGGTTGGTCCGTTCGCATGCCAGGCTGAGGGGAGTCAGGGCGTGGTGCGCGGCACCCGCGGTGGAACCGGAGGGACGGCCATGGGCGACAACATCGGTGTCGGCGGCGTGCAGCACGTGTTCGTGGCGCCCAGCCCGGGACGCAAGGCCCTCGCGCTGCTGATCCTGCTCGCCGTCGGTGGCCTGGCCGTGAGCCTGATGGAGCTGTCCCGCTCGCAGACCCCGACCCTGGTGGCCGCCGCCGTCGGCTGCGCCGTCGTGCTCGTGGCCGGCTGGACCTACCTCCGCGCCCGGATCCCCCAGCGGATCACCGTGAACCGCGCGATCATCGAGATCCGCCGTGACGGCCACGTCCACCGCTACGACCTCGAGGACCCCGCCGTCGACATCCGCGTGCGCGACGGTGAGATCGCCTTCGCCCACTACATGGACAACTGGGTCCTGGTCTCGGCGCGCGACGTGGACTGGAAGACCTTCAGCGACGTCGTCATGCACTACCAGAACAACGCCGACCACAACGCCGAGGCCCGCGACCAGCGCTTCGCCCGCTGACCCCTCGGTCGACCTGGCCGCCGACGCTTCCGTCGGCCCGTCGATCGGCCCGTCGATCGGTACGCCGGACGTCCGTCGAGGCGGTCCGAGAAAAAAGTTCACCGTTCAAGCGGAACCTTTCCGCCGTGGTGTCGATAACCCCTGTGTACGGCACCACTCCTTTGGGGGGAGCGGACGGTCGGCCCACACGGCGGTCGGCGCATCCACCACTACCCCCGGGGCGATGAGTTCGGTGAGCAGCACCTCGACCCCGGATCCGGCAGCACCGCGGATCCGGAGCACCACGGCACACGGATCGGCTGCTCCAGCGGATCCGCGGCGTGCCCCCGATGACGTAACCTGTCGGCCACCCCTACCCCCCGTTGGTGGCCGACAGGTTGCTCGGGGGTCGGACCACCCGAGGAGAACCAGACCGTGGACATCCCCGACGACGTCGTCGACGAGGCTGCTGCTGGTGACCCCCACGCGTTCCGACAGGTGTACGACGCCCTGGCCCCCCGGGTCCTGGGCTACCTCCGCTCCCGTGGGGTGGAGGACCCCGAGGGCCTCACCAGCGAGGTCTTCCTGGGGGTCTACCCGCGCCTGGCCGACCTGCGCGGCGGTGCCGCCGGCCTGCGCACGCTGGTCTTCTCCGTGGCCCACGCCCGCGCCGTCGACGACATCCGTCGCCGTGCCCGGCGCCCGGTCGACCTGCCCTACGAGCAGGAGTGGGACGAGCGCGTCTCGGACTCCGCCGAGCAGCTCGCCGTCACGTCCCTCGAGGCCGAGCGGGCACTGTCGTTGATGGACCGCCTCAACGAGGACCAACGCACCGTGGTGACCCTGCGGATCATCGGTGACCTCACCCTCGAGCAGACCTCGTCGGTCACCGGCAAGACGGTCGCCTCGGTCAAGCAGCTCCAGCGCCGCGGGCTGGAGCGCCTGCGCCTGCTGATGGCCGAGCAGGAGGTGGCCCGATGAGCCGCCTGCCGCACCAGCTCGACGCGATGCTGCGCGAGGCCGGCCTCGACGCCGCCGACGCCGCACCGCTCTCCGACGCGCTGGCGCCGCTCGAGGAGCTGGCCGACCGGGCGCCCGCGCCCTCGGCCGCGCTGCTGCTCCTGCTCGGCGGGGCTGCTCCGGAGGCGACGTCCGGCGAGTCCGCCGACGCCCGGGAGCAGACCGCCCCGGTGCCCGCCCCCACCGTCGCCGCGCGACCTGCTCCCGCCGCCGTGGTGCCCCTGCGCCTCCGCAGCCGCCGGGCCGTGACCGGCGCGCTCGTGCTCGCGCTGTCCGGCGTCGGGGCCACCGGCCTCTCCGCGGCCGCCAACACGCTGCCGACCCCGTGGCAGCACCACGTGTCTCAGTTCTCCCAGCGCTACCTGCCCTTCGACTTCCCCGAGCCGCCGACCCGGCTGCCGGGGGACGTCCCGCTGTCGGGGGCCCGGTCGCCCGGCTCCACCGAGACCCGGTCGCTGGACGCCGGCCGGATCCCGCAGCCGCCCTCCACCGAGGCCGTCGCCGAGCCCTCCAGCGAGGGGACCGACGCGACCGGCGCGGACGGTGGTGCCCGCCCGAGGCCCCAGGCGAAGGCCGCGCGCGCCTCGGCCACGCGCGCGCCCCGACCGACCTCGAGCCCTGCCCCGTCGCCGAGCGCCTCGCCCTCGGCCTCGGCGTCGCCCTCGGCCAGCCCCGCGGCGTACGCCTCGGGCGGCAAGAAGTCCTCCTCGCCCACCGCGTCGCCCTCGAGCGCCTCGCCGTCCAGCCCCGGCACCCAGGGCGGCAAGCCGTCCTCGGGCGGCGACAAGCCGGGCAAGGGTGACGGGAAGGGCGGCAAGGGCGGCCAGGGCGACGGGAAGGGGGGCACCGGTTCCAAGGGCGGGCGCCCGTCCGAGGGCGCCCCGACCGCCGGCCCCACGGCCGGCGCCCCGTCCCCGTCCCCGGCCCCCGGCGACGGCAACGGCAGCGGCGACGGGTCGCCCGGGCCGGACAGCTCGGGCGGCGGTTCCCCGACGGGCCCGGAGACCCCAGGCACGGGATCCGGCACGGGTGCTGGATCGGGCTCGGGCACCGGCTCGGGCGTGGGCGGTGCGGTCGAGAAGGTCCTCGACGACGTCCTGCCGCCGCTGCCCTAGGGTCGCGCCGGCCCCGAGCCCGCTCGCGACGGCGACCCCGCGTCCGGCCCCACGTTCGGCCCCGCATCCGGTCGGCGCGGGCCGCTCGAGCTGCGGACCACCAGCTGGGTGGCCAGCACGCGCACCGGAGCGTCACCCGACCCGGGCGACCGGGCTTGGACCACGAGCGCCTCGACGGCGCGTGCGCCGGCGTCCTCGGTGGGCTCGGCCAGCGTGGTCAGCGGCGGGTGGCAGAAGTCGGCGCCGAAGATGTCGTCGAACCCCACGACGCTGACGTCGTCGGGCACCGCCACCCCGCGCTGCCCGAGCCGGGCCAGGACCCCGATGGCGAGCATGTCGTTGTGGGCGACCACCGCCGTGGCCCGCGCCCCCACCGCCGCGTCGGCCGCAGCGGCGCCGGAGGCCCGCGTCGGCGTGTAGGGGCCGAACCGGTGGGCCTCGAGGCCCTGCTGCCGGGCCGCGGTCAGCAGCCCGTTCCACCGGCGCGCCCCCGACCACGACTCGGCCGGCCCGCCCAGGAACACGAACGACCGGTGCCCGTGCGAGGCGAGGTGGGCGACGATCTGCTGGGTGCCGGTGTCGAAGTCCGCGACGACGCAGGCGAGCCCGGACGTGGCGCGGTTGAGGAGCACGAGCGGGTTCAGCTCGGCGGCCCGCCGCAGCGCCTCGTCGGGCAGCCTCGACGCGGCGACCACGAACCCGTCCACCGCCCGACCGAGCCGGCCGAGCAGCTGCTCCTCCCGACCCGGGTTCTCCTGGGTGTCGCCCAGGACCAGGGTGTAGCCCGCGGCGTCGGCGGCCCGCTCGGCCCCCTTGATCACCCCGGCGAAGTAGGGGTTGGTGATGTCGGGGACCAGCAGCCCCAGGGTGGTGGTGCGACCGGACTCCAGTGCCTGGGCGGCCGGGTTGGGGGAGTAGCCCAGGCGGGCGGCCGTCTCCAGCACGTGCGCGCGGGTGACGTGGTTGACCCGGGTCGGTCTCGTGAACGCCCGCGACACCGTCGACGCGGCGACCCCGGCCGCCTCGGCGACGTCGGTGATCGTGGCCCGGTGGCGGGAGGTCATGGGCCCAGTCTGGCCAGGCCTGGCAAAATTTGGCAAACGCTTGCCATGTGATCGGGGCCACTCGTACGTTCCCGGGACCGGCAGGTGACGAGCGTCACCACCACCGCCGGGCAGGAAGCGATCGTGAGGTCGCGGAAGGGCAGATCCCATGTCGAGCACCACGCACGAGACGGGCCCCGCAGGCGGCCTCGAGGCCCGGCGCACGCCGAAGCGGGCCGCCATGGCCGCCTGGAGCGGCAGCGCCCTGGAGTACTACGACCTGGCGATCTACGGCACCGCGGCCGCGCTGGTGTTCCCGAAGGTCTTCTTCCCCGAGGGCAACGACTCCGCGGCCTCGATCGCCGCGTTCGCCACCTTCGGCGTCGCCTACGTCGCGCGGCCCTTCGGCTCGTTCCTGATGGGCCACATCGGCGACCGCCTGGGCCGCAGGAAGATCCTGATCGGCACGCTGCTCCTGATGGGCGTCTCGACCTTCCTGGTCGGCTGCCTGCCGACGTACAGCCAGGTGGGCCTGCTGGCCCCGACCCTGCTCGTCGTGCTGCGGCTCCTCCAGGGCCTCTCGGCCGCCGGTGAGCAGGCGGGCGCGAACTCGATGTCCTTCGAGCACGCCCCGGACGACCGCCGTGGCTTCTTCACCAGCTGGACCCTGAGCGGCACGCAGGGCGGGCAGGTGCTCGCGCCGGCGGTCTTCCTGCCGCTGGCCGCCGTGCTGCCGGAGGACCAGCTGCTCAGCTGGGGCTGGCGGGTGCCGTTCTGGGCCAGCGCGATCGTGGTGCTGCTCGGGTTCGTCATCCGGGCCCGCCTGGACGAGACCCCGGCGTTCGAGGACGACGTGGCCCACGCCGACACCGCCTCGGCCGCGCGCAAGGCGCCGCTGTCCGAGCTCTTCTCCGAGCACCGCGCCTCGGTGCTGCGGGTCTTCTTCGCGGCCTTCATCGCCATGGTGAACACGATGTTCCAGGTCTTCGCGCTGAACTTCGCGACCTCCGACGACTACGGCATCGGCTTCAGCAACAGCTTCATGCTGTGGCTGGCGATCGTGGCCAACGTGGTGGCGATCCTGGTGATCCCGTTCTGGGCGATGCTCTCGGACCGCGTCGGGCGCAAGCCGGTCTTCCTGACCGGCCTGGTCGGCAGCGCGGTGCTCGTGACCGCCTTCCTCGGCGCCATCCACGCGGGCAACGAGCCGCTGACCTTCGCCCTGGGGGTCGCCCTGGCCGGTGTCGTCTACTCGATGCCCAACGCCGTGTGGCCCGCGACGTACGCCGAGTACTTCCCCACCAGCGTCCGGCTCTCCGGCATGGCGATCGGCACCCAGTTCGGCTTCGCGCTCGCCGGGTTCACCCCGACCATCGCCGGCGCCCTGATGGGCGGCGAGGCCGACAACTGGTGGCGCGTCGCGGCCTTCGCCGTGACCGCGTGCGTGATCTCGGCGGTCGCCGTCCTGACCGGGCCGTCGGGCACGCACCGGGTGCCCACCCCGCAGGTGGGCCGGCACGGCCGGGCGGCCGCCGCGGCGGCACGCACCTCGGTCGGCGTCGCGTGAGCCCGCAGCCCGGGACCCGCTCGTCGTACGCCCTGGGGCTGGTGGGCGCCGGCATCGGCCGCTCGCTCACCCCGGCCCTGCAGGAGCGCGAGGGTCACGAGCAGGGCCTGGGCCTGACCTACCGCCTCGTCGACGCCGACGTGCACGGCCTCGGGGTCGAGGACCTGCCCGACGTGCTGGACCAGGCCGAGCGCTTCGGCCTGGACGGGTTGAACGTCACCCACCCGTTCAAGCAGGCGGTCGTGCCGCTGCTGGACGAGCTGACCGAGGACGCCGCCGACCTCGGGGCGGTGAACACCGTCGTGCTGCGCGACGGTCGCCGGCTGGGCTGCAACACCGACTGGTCGGGCTACGGCCAGGCCTTCCGCGCGGTGCTGCCCGACGCGACTCACGACCGGGTGGTCCTCGTCGGCGCCGGGGGCGCCGGGGTGGCGGTCGGCTACGGCCTGCTCGCGCAGGGGGCGGAGCACGTGACGGTCCTCGACAGCGACCCCGAGCGGGCCGACGCGTGCGTCGTACGCCTCGGCAAGAGGTACGGCGACGACCGGGTCGGCGTGGGCAGCGACCTCGAGCGGGCCCTCGCCGACGCCCAGGGGGTGGTCAACGCCACCCCCGTCGGGATGACCGGCCACCCCGGCACGTCGGTGCCCGTGCACCTGCTGGAGCAGCGCCTGTGGGTCTCCGACGTCGTCTACTTCCCCCTGGAGACCGAGCTGGTCGCCGCGGCCCGGGCCCTGGGCTGCCGGGTCGTCCCCGGCGGTGGCATGGCGGTGCACCAGGCCGTCGGTGCCTTCGAGCTGTTCACCGGCCGGCCGGCCGACGCCGCGCGGATGGGGCGGCACTTCGGGGAGCTGACGCGCTGATGCGCCACGGCATCGCCACGGTCTCGCTGAGCGGCCTGCTGGTGGAGAAGCTGCACGCCGCCGCCGGCGCGGGCTTCGACGGCGTCGAGATCTTCGACAACGACCTGGTCGCCAGCCCGCTGGCCCCGCGGGAGGTCGCCGCCCTGTGCCGCGAGCTGGGCCTGCGGATCGACCTCTTCCAGCCCGTGCGCGACGTCGCCGGCGTGCGGGAGGAGCACTTCGCCGAGGCGCTGCGCCGCTTCGAGGCCAAGCTCGCGGTGATGGACGAGCTCGGCGCCGCGACCGTGCTGGTCTGCTCCCACGTCGGGGCCGACGCCGCGGACGACCTCGACCTCACCGCCGACCAGCTCCGCCGGCTCGGCGACGCGGCCGCGCGACACGACGTCACGATCGCCTTCGAGGCGCTGGCCTGGGGGCGCCACGTCAACCGCCTCGCCCACGCCTGGGACGCCGTACGCCGGGCCGACCACCCGGCCGTCACCGTGGCCGTCGACACCTTCCACGTGCTCGCCCGCGGCGACGGCGGCGAGGCGCTGGACGGCATCCCGGGCAGCCGCATCGGCTTCCTGCAGGTCGCCGACGCCCCCGTCCTGGAGATGAGCGTCCTGGAGTGGAGCCGGCACTTCCGCTGCTTCCCCGGCCAGGGGATGCTCGACGTCACCGGGGTGGTGGCCGCGACGGTGGCGGCGGGGTACGCCGGGCCGCTGTCGCTCGAGGTGTTCAGCGACGTCGTGCGCGAGGCCGACCCGGCCGTGACCGCCCGCGACGCCCACCGCTCGCTGGTGTTCCTCGAGGACCAGGTCGCCCGGGCCCTGGGCGACCCGGAGACCGGCCGCCGGCCGCCCGCCCGCGTCTCGGTCGCCGCGGCGCCGCCGGTCGCCGAGCGGGTGGACCCGGCCTTCGTCGAGATCGCCGACCCGTGGGGCGAGGTCGCGCCCGTGCTCACCGGTCTCGGCTTCGTGCGGGCCGGCACCCACCGCACCAAGCCGGTCTCCTGGTGGCGCAACGGTGCCGCCCACGTCGTGCTGAACGACGCGCCTCCCGCCGCCCGCGCCCACGCGCTCGGCGTCACCGCCTCGGACGTCGCCGGTCTCGCCGCGCGCGCCCAGGCGCTGGACTGGCCGGCCGTGGCCCGCACCCGGGGCGACGGCGAGGCCCGGCTGCCCGGCACCACCTCGCCCTCGGGCCTGCACGTGTTCCTCAGCGCCCCGGGCCCGGACCCGGCGACCGGCACCGACGGGGTCCGGGACTTCTGGGAGAACGACTTCGTCGCGACGGGGGAGGCCGAGCCCGACCGGGGGTGGCTCGGCCTGGACCACGTCGGCGTCGCGGTCCCGGCCGACCGGCTGAACGAGGAGGTCGCGTTCTTCCGCACCCTCCTGGGCTTCAGCCCCAGCCCGGTGGAGGAGTTCATGGAGCCCCACGGGCGGTTGCTCAGCCGGGCGCTGCGACCGGTCGCGGGCGACCTGCGGATGGTGGTCAACGTCGAGGACGTCGGCCCCGGCCGCGCTCCCCGCTCGGGCATCACCCAGGTCGCCTTCGCCTGCGACGACGTGCTGGAGCAGGTGCGCGCGCTCCGGCGGAGGGGGGTGCCGCTGATGCGGGTGCCCGACAACTACTACGTCGACCTGGCCGCGCGGTTCCCGCTCCCGGAGGCCCGGGTCGCCGAGCTGCGCGAGCACGAGGTGCTCTACGACCGGCTCGGCGACGGGGAGCTGCTGCACGTCTACACGCCCGTGCTCGGCACCGGCTTCTGCGTCGAGCTGCTCGAGCGGCGGGGCGGGTACGACGGCTACGGCAGCGCCAACACCCATGTGCGGCTGGCCTCGCAGGACGCCCTGACGACCGGTGGCCGACCACACGTGGGCCCGCGGGTGGACGCGGTCTAGATTCGTGGCCATGCCCGGCCCCCTGCCCTCGCTCACCACCGCGAACGCGTCGTTCGTGACCGACCGGCTGCTGGTCGGCGGCGACCTCGACACCCGCGACGAGCAGCTCGCGGCCAGCCAGCTGCACGAGCTGGTCGAGGCGGGCGTGACGCACCTCGTCGACGCCCGCGTCGAGTGGGACGACACCCGGTGGGTGGCGCGGCTCGCGCCCCAGCTCGCCTACCTGCACCACGGCATGGACGACGCCGGCCAGCAGGTCCCGGCCGCCTGGTTCGACCGCGGTGTCGACTGGGCGCTGGAGGCGATCGACGCCGGCGGCACGGTGCTGACGCACTGCCACATGGGCGTCAACCGCGGGCCGTCCCTCGGCTTCGCGGTGCTGCTGGCCCAGGGCTGGGACGCCGTGCAGGCCCTCGACGCGATCCGGGGAGCCCGGCCGATCGCCTGGGTGGCCTACGCCGACGACGCGCTGCGCTGGCACCACGGGCGCACGACCTCCAAGATCGGCGCCCTCGAGACCGACCTGCGGCGCGTGGCACGCTGGCGCTCGGAGAACGAGCTCGACCTCGAGGCCGTGATCCGGCAGAAGCGCTCCCAGGGCTTCTAGGAGGCTCGCGAGACTCAGCGGCCGATCAGGTCGAGCAGCCAGGTCGGGCTCATCGTGCGGCAGCCCAGCGCCTCGACCTTCATCTGCAGCGCCCGGTCGGCGGTGATCACGACGACGTCGTGCGCCTTCTCCCGCGCCTCGCGGGAGGCCTTGACGATGGCGCTGTCCCCGTCGCGGGCCGCGTGCACGGTGCGCAGGTGGGCGTCGCGGCCCGGCCGCAGGCCCGCCTTGGCCTGGCCCTCGAGGACCAGCACGATCTCGTCGTACGCCGTGTCGGCGACCGCCAGGCGCCCGTGCAGCTTCACCGCCGCGCCCGCCCGGTCGCGCCACCAGCCGTTCGGGGTGGCCCCGACGACGTTGGCGCCGTCGACGACCAGGACGCGCTTCACGGGAGCAGGTCCCCGCGCTCGAACATGGCCGCGGTCGCGCGCCCGCTGGGCGTGCCCGCGTCGAGGTCGGCGCCGGCCGCGACCAGCAGCCGGACCACCTCGTCCTCGCCCTTGAACAGGGCGCCGGCCACGGGGGACTGGTCGCGGGCGTTGCGCCGGTCGACGTCGGCCCCGCGCTCGATCAGCATCGCCAGGGTCGCCGGGTGGCCGTGGTACGCCGCGAGCATCAGCGGGGTGTTGCCGTCGGCGTCGGCGACGTCGGTCGGCAGCCCGTGGTCGACGAACCCGGCCAGCTCGTCGGTCATCCCCTCGCGGGCGAAGTGCAGGGCGAGCTCGACCACCCGGGCGGTCTCCTCGGGCGACAGCGGACGGTCGCCGGTCATGCCGCCTCCACCAGCCACAGCGTGTGCTCCCCGGGCAGCCCCTTGAGCTCCACGGGCTCGGTCTGCGTCAGGGTCCACCGGCGCGACTCCGAGAGCCGGGCGGCGGTCTCGCTGCTGACCATGATCTCGCCGCCGTCGGCCATCGCGGCCACGCGGGCGGCCTTGGCGACGTTGCGCCCGAACCAGTCGCCGTCGCGCTCGATGGCGGTGCCGGTGTGCAGGCCGATGCGCACGCGGATCGGGTTCCACCGCAGCTGCCGGCTGCGCTGCCGCTTGGCGTTCAGGGCCCGCTGCACGTCGAGCGCGGCGTTCAGCGCGAGCTCGGGGGTGGAGAACAGCACCATGTAGCCGTCGCCCTGGCTCTTCACCACGTGCCCGCGGTGCTTGTCGAGGTAGGTGTGCAGCAGCTCGTCGTGGGCGTCCAGCAGCCGCACCCACTTCTCGTCGCCGATCTCGTCGTTCAGCGCGGTGGAGTTCTCGATGTCGGTGAACAGGACGGTGACGTTGCCGTCGTCGTCGGCCACCCGCACGACCTCGCTGCGGGCCTCCGAGGCCCAGGTCGCGAAGTCGTCGATCGAGCTCAGCAGCATGCCGCGCACGCCCTGGGCGCGCACCCGGGTGACGGCGTCGACCGCCGTCCGGACCGCCAGCCCGGCCGCCTTCACCGCGCGCCCGTTCGACGTCTCCTCCACGGCGTACGCCGCCTCGAGCTCCTCGAGCTCGGCGATCCGCTCGCGCGCCTCGCGCAGCGACCGCGCCTGGAGCACCAGCCCCACGACCGCTGCCACCAGCAGCAGGCCGAGCGCCACGGCGACGAGGGAGGCGGTGAGCACGAGGAAAGGGTGGCACACGGCCCCGACGGCGCGTGCGCTCAGTCCAGGACCATCACGAGCAGGTCGGGGCGGTCCTCGGGGAGCCAGGCCGGTCGCAGCCGCCCGACCTCGCGCCAGCCCCGCGAGCGGTAGAGGCCCACCGCGCGCTCGTGGGTCGGCACGACGTCCAGCACCGGCACCCTCCCGGACTCCCGGATCGCGGCGACCGCCCGGTCGAGCAGCAGCCCGCCCAGGCCGCGACCGACCGCGGCGAGCCCGACGAAGAGCACCGAGACCATCGCCAGCCGGTCGGTGCCGACCATCGGCTCGAGCAGCGGCGCGAGCTCGTGCCCGGGGCCGGCCACCGAGACGTGGCCGACCACGTCGCCGTCGAGCTCGGCCACCCAGGCGTCCTCCTCGGTCTCGCGCACGAGGAACTGCTCGACCGGGAACGGCAGCGGCCACCGCAGGGGGTACGCCGTCACCGGCTGCTGCTCGCCCAGCAGCGTGACCAGCCCCGGCAGGTCGTCCGGCGCGACGTCGCCGCAGCAGCGGCTCGGTCACGCGATCGCCTCGAGGTAGAACCAGCGCCCCGCCCGGCGCACGAACCGGCTGCGCTCGTGCAGCACCCCCGGCCCCTCGGCGGAGCACGTGGTGGGCCCGGAACTCGACCTCGTCGCCGGTCGCCGCCAGCACCTCGAGCGCGACCCACGTCGTGGCGGGGTCGTGGGTCACGCGCTCGGGCCGGGTGCGGGGGTGCCAGGTGCGCCAGACGTAGTCGGTGTCGGCGACGGCGTAGGCGGCGTACCTCGACCGCATCAGCTCCTCCGGGGTGGCGGCCTGCCGCTCGCCGCGGTGCAGCACCCCGCAGCACCCGGCGTACGACGGGGAGCCGCAGGGGCAGGCGGCGTCGGAGAGCAGTCCCATGCGCGCATCGTCCCGCACGCCGATCGTTTCCGCTGCTGGGTAGCGTGGTCCGGGTGACGACGACGATCCCCACCATCGACACCCTCGGCGCCCTCCGTGCGAGCGGCCACCAGCAGAAGACGCTCCGCCAGGAGCTGCGCGACAACCTGCTCGACGCCCTGCGCGAGGGCCGTGACCCGTGGCCCGGCCTGCACGGGTTCGAGAGCACCGTGATCCCCCAGCTCGAGCGGGCGCTGCTCGCCGGGCACGACGTCGTGCTGCTGGGGGAGCGTGGGCAGGGCAAGACCCGCCTGCTGCGCACCCTGGTCGGCCTGCTCGACGAGTGGACGCCCGTGATCGCCGGCGCCGAGCTCGGCGAGCACCCCTACGAGCCGATCACCGTCGCCTCCCAGCGCGCCGTGCGCGAGCAGGGCGACGACCTCGCGGTCGCCTGGCGCCACCGCGACGACCGCTACGCCGAGAAGCTGGCCACGCCCGACACCAGCGTCGCCGACCTGATCGGCGACGTCGACCCGATGAAGGTCGCCGAGGGCCGCAGCCTCGGAGACCCCGAGACCATCCACTTCGGCCTGATCCCGCGGTCCCACCGCGGCATCGTCGCCATCAACGAGCTGCCCGACCTCGCCGAGCGCATCCAGGTCGCGATGCTCAACGTGATGGAGGAGCGCGACATCCAGATCCGCGGCTACGTCCTGCGGCTCCCGCTCGACACGCTCGTGGTGGCCAGCGCGAACCCCGAGGACTACACCAACCGCGGCCGCATCATCACCCCGCTCAAGGACCGCTTCGGCGCCGAGATCCGCACGCACTACCCGATCGAGCTCGAGGACGAGGTCGCGGTCATCCGGCAGGAGGCCGACCTCGTCGCCCACGTGCCCGACCACCTCGTGGAGATCCTCGCCCGGTTCACCCGGGCGCTGCGCGAGTCCACCTCCGTCGACCAGCGCTCCGGCGTCTCGGCCCGGTTCTCCATCGCCGGCGCCGAGACGATCGCGGCCGCGGCGCTGCACCGCGCCACCTCCCAGGGCGAGGAGGAGGCCGTCGCCCGCGTCGTCGACCTCGAGACGGCCGTCGACGTGCTCGGCGGCAAGATCGAGTTCGAGACCGGCGAGGAGGGCCGTGAGGGCCAGGTGCTCGAGCACCTGCTGCGCCGCTCGGTCGCCGAGACGGTGCGTTCCCGGCTGGCCGGGGTCGACCTGGGCCTGCTGGTCCAGGCCATCGAGAACGGCGCCAGCGTCACCACCGGCGAGCAGGTCACCGCACGCGACGTGCTGATCGGGCTGCCGGCGCTGGGGGAGTCCGACCTCTACGACCAGGTCTGCGAGCGCCTCGACGCCACGAACGACGGCGAGCGGGCCGGGGCGATCGAGCTCGCCCTGGAGGGCCTGTTCCTGGCCAAGCGGGTCGACAAGGAGTCCGGGGACGGGGAGACGGTCTATGGCTGAGCACTACACGGTCAGCGTCGGGGCCGGGTCGCTGGTGATCGACGACGGGCACGCGATGGACCACCCGTGGACCGGCGCCGGGGTCACCTTCGACGCCTCCTTCTCCGGCGCGCACCTGCTCCACCTCGCGGTCGCCGGCTGCGTGCTGAACAGCGTCTACCGCGAGGCCGAGGTCCGCGGCCAGGCGCTGCGCGGCGTACGCGTCACGGCGCGGGGCACCTTCGACAGCGAGACCTGGTTCTCGCCCGGCATCGAGTACGACGTGGCCGTCGACTCCGCGCTCAAGGACGACGACGTCGAGAGCCTGATCGCCCGCGCGGGTGAGCTCGCCGAGATCCCACGCACCCTGGCCAACGCGACCCCCGTGAGCCGCGTGCACGGTGGCTGAGCGTCGCGGACGCCACCGCTCCCGCTACGGCCGCTACTCCGGCGGTCCGGACCCGCTGGCCCCGCCCGTCGACCTCGCGGAGGCGCTGGACGCCATCGGCGAGGACGTGATGGCGGGCTACAGCCCCGAGCGCGCGATGCGCGAGTTCCTGCGGCGGGGCGGCAAGGACCAGGCCGGCCTCGACGACCTGGCCCGCCGGGTCGCGGAGAAGCGCCGCGAGCTGCTCAGCAAGCACGACCTCGACGGCACCCTCCAGGAGGTCCGGGAGCTGCTGGACAAGGCCGTGCTGGAGGAGCGCAAGCAGCTCGCCCGCGACGTCGACCTCGACGACGGCGACCGCGCCTTCCGCGAGCTGCAGCTCGGCGCGCTGCCGCCGAGCACGGCCGCGGCCGTGAACGAGCTCGGGGACTACGACTGGTTGAGCCAGGAGGCCCGCCAGGACTACGAGAAGATCAAGGACCTGCTCGGCCGCGAGCTGCTCGACCAGCGCTTCGCCGGCATGAAGCAGGCGCTGGAGAACGCCACCGACGAGGACCGCGAGCAGATCAACCAGATGCTCTCGGACCTCAACGCGCTGCTCGACCAGCACCGTCGCGGCGAGGACACCCCGCAGGACTTCGCCGACTTCATGGACCAGCACGGCCAGTTCTTCCCCGAGAACCCGCGCGACATCGACGAGCTGATGGACAGCCTCGCCCAGCGGGCGGCGGCGGCCCAGCGCATGCGCAACTCGATGACGCAGGAGCAGCGCGACGAGCTCGACGCGCTGGCCTCGCAGGCCTTCGGCAGCCCCGAGCTGATGCAGTCGCTGTCCCAGCTCGACGACAACCTGCGCTCGCTGCGGCCCGGCGAGGACTGGGGCGGCTCGGAGGAGTTCGGCGGCGAGCAGGGGCTCGGCCTGGGCGACGGCACCGGCGTGCTGCAGGACCTCGCCGACCTCGACGACCTGGCCGAGCAGCTCTCGCAGTCCTACAACGGCTCGCGCATGGACGACGTCGACGTCGACAAGCTCGAGCGGCAGCTGGGCCAGCAGGCCGGCGTCGACGCCCGCACCCTGGCCGAGCTCGAGCGCGCCCTGTCCGACACCGGCTACCTCAAGCGCGGCTCCGACGGTCAGCTCAAGCTGTCGCCCAAGGCGATGCGCCAGCTCGGCAAGGCGCTGCTGAAGGACGTCGCCCACCGGATGTCGGGCCGCCAGGGCCAGCGCGACCTGCGCCACGCCGGGGCGGCCGGCGAGCAGAGCGGGGCCAGCCGCGAGTGGGCGTTCGGCGACACCGAGCCGTGGAACGTCACCCGCACCGTGACCAACGCCGTGGTCCGCACGGCCGGCGAGGGCGGTGACCCCCGCCGCGGCGTACGCCTGCAGATCGGTGACGTCGAGGTCAACGAGACCGAGGCCCGCACCCAGGCGGCCGTGGCGCTGCTGGTCGACACGTCGTTCTCGATGGCGATGGCCAATCGCTGGGTGCCGATGAAGCGCACGGCCCTGGCGCTGCACCAGCTGATCTCCAGCCGCTTCCGCGGCGACCACCTGCAGCTGATCGGCTTCGGCCGCTCGGCCAAGGTGATGGAGATCGAGGAGCTGACCGGCCTCGACGCCATGTGGGACAAGGGCACCAACCTGCACCACGCGCTGCTCCTGGCCAACCGGCACTTCCGCAAGCACCCCAACGCCCAGCCCGTGCTGCTGATCGTCACCGACGGCGAGCCCACCAGCCACCTCGAGCCCGACGGCGAGGTGTGGTTCTCCTACCCGCCGCACCCGCTGACGGTGGCCTGGTCGGTGCGCGAGCTGGACACCAGCGCCCGCCTCGGCGCCCAGGTGACGATCTTCCGCCTCGGCGAGGACCCCGGCCTGGCCCGCTTCCTGGACCAGCTCGCCGACCGGGTCGACGGCAAGGTGGTCGCCCCCGAGCTCGACGACCTCGGCGCCGCCGTCGTCGGCAGCTACCTCGGAGGTCGCACCGGTGGCCGAGGCGGTGGTGACCCCATGGGCGACTGGTTCCCCGGCGGCCGCGGGTCGTGGTTCGGCGGCTGAGCCGGGTGGCCGGGCTGCGTCGCTGGGCTGTGGTGGCTGGGCTGCGGTGGCTGGGCTGCGGTGAAGTTTCACTAGGGCCCCGGTGAAACTGCCACTAGATGCACGAAGCTCCGTGTCAATAGCGGCAGTTTCACTAGGGCCCTAGTGAAACTTCACGGACCGAGGGCTCACCGCAGGGGGTCGACGACCCCGTAGCTCGTGAGGTGCTCGGCGAGGTGCGAGGCCTGGGCGCGACCGTCACCCAGCAGGTGGTCGATCGCGGTCAGCCGGGCGGTGAAGTGACCGACGGCGTACTCCATCGTCATGCCGATGCCGCCGTGCAGCTGGATCGCCTCCTGGCCGACGTGCCGACCGGCCTTGCTGACCTGCAGCTTGGCCCGGCGCGAGGCCTCGGTGACCTTGTCGGGCGTGGAGCTGCGGTCGGCCAGCACCATGGTCGCCCAGGTGACGATGCTCTTGGTGAGCTCCACCGAGGTGTACATGTCGGCGGCCCGGAAGGTCAGCGCCTGGAAGCGGTTCAGGGTGACCCCGAACTGCTTGCGGGTGGTGAGGTACTCCGTGGTCATCCGCAGCGCGGACTCCATCAGGCCCACGGCCTCGTGGCAGTAGGCGATCTTGGTCGCGGCGACGACGCGCTCCAGCGCCGCCATCGTGTCGACCGAGCCGTCGCCGAGCCGGGTGGCCTTCGCGCCGTCGAAGGTGATCCGCGCGGCGCGCAGGCCGTCGAAGGTCTCGTAGGCGACGACCTCGACGCCCTCACCGGGCTCGACCAGGAACACGGCCGGGCCCTCGGAGGTCTCGGCGGTGACCACGAGCAGGTCGGCGCGGGCGCCGCCCAGCACGGGCTCCTTGACGCCCGTGAGGGTGCCGTCCTTCTCGGTGACGCCACCGGCGACCAGGTCCCAGCGGCGGCCGGGCTCGTGCACGGCGGCGGCCAGCACCAGCTCGCCGGCCGAGAGGGCCTCCAGCACCTTCGACTTCTGCTCGGCGGTGCCGAGCGCGGCGACCAGGCCGCCGGCCATCACGACCGACTCGATGAAGGGCTCGGGGGCGGTGACGCGCCCGATCTCCTCGCAGACCACCGAGAGCTCGACAGGACCGGCGCCCATGCCGCCGTGGTCCTCGCTGAACGGCAGGCCCAGCAGGCCCATCTCGGCCAGCCGGCCCCACATCGCCTCGTCGAAGCCCGGGTCCTTGGCGACGACCTGGCGGCGCTGCTCGGCGTCGTACCCCTTCAGCAGCCCGCGCACGGCGTCGCGCAGCGCGGTCTGCTCACTGTCCAGAGTGAAGTCCATGTCGTCTCCTCACAGTCCCAGGATCGTGCCGGCGATGATCTGTCGCTGGACCTCGTTGGAGCCGCCGTAGATCGAGGCCTTGCGGAGGTTCAGGTAGTTCGGGGCGCTCGTGCGCGCCCAGACGGGTACGTCGGAGCCGTCACCGGCCGCGGAGGCCAGCGCCAGGGGACCGGCGACGTCGACCAGCAGCTCGCTGACGGCCTGCTGGAGCTCGGTGCCCTTGAGCTTGAGCACCGACGAGGCGGGGTGCGGCTTGCCGCCGGCGGAGTGCGCCACCACGCGCAGCGCGGTGAGCTCGAGGGCGAGCAGCTCGTTCTCGAGCTCGACGATGGTCGCGACCAGGGCGGGGTCCTCGAGCGCCCCGGTCTCCTCGGCCAGCTTCTTGGCCTGGGCCAGGTTGCGCTTGGTGGCCCCGACGGGGGCCACGCCGACGCGCTCGTTGCCGAGGAGGAACTTGGCCATGGTCCAGCCCTGGTTCTCCTCCCCGACGAGGTTCTCGGCCGGGACGCGGACGTCCTCGAAGAACACCTCGTTGACCTCGTGGCCGCCGTCGATCAGCTGGATGGGCCGGAGCGTGACGCCCTCGGTGTCCATCGGGATCAGGATCATCGAGATGCCGGCCTGCTTCTTGACCTCGGGGTCGGTGCGGCAGAGGCAGAAGATCCAGTCGGCGTGCTGGCCGAGCGTGGTCCACGTCTTCTGGCCGTTGATCACCCAGTCGTCGCCGTCACGGACGGCCTTGGTGGTCAGCGACGCCAGGTCGGAGCCGGCGTTGGGCTCGGAGAAGCCCTGGCACCACCAGATGTCGAGGTTGGCCGTGGCGGGAAGGAACTTCTCCTTCATCTCCTGGCTGCCGAACTGCGCGATCACCGGGCCGATCATGCTGGCGTTGAAGGCGAGCGGCGGCGGCACGCTGGCCAGCTGCATCTCCTCGTGCCAGATGTGCCGCTGCAGGGGCGTCCAGTCGCGGCCGCCCCACTCGGCGGGCCAGTTGGGGACGGCCAGGCCGGCGTCGTTGAGGATGCGCTGCGTCTCGACGATCCCCTCCTTGCCCACGTGGCGGCCGGAGGCGACGGTGTCGCGGATCTCCTGGGGGATCTTGGTGGTGAAGAAGGACCGCATCTCCTCGCGGAAAGCGGTCTCCTCCTCGGTCAGGGCCAGCTGCATCTGTGCTCCTACTCCGCGGTGAGGACGTGCTCCCGAAGGTTACCGCGGAGTACCAGGAGCTCAGGCGGCCCAGGGCTGGCCGCTCAGGTCTCAGGCGCAGTGCCTTCTCGATGTCGGAGGCGATCTTCTCGGGCTTGGTGGTGGAGCCGTAGCGCTTGATCACGCGACCGTCGCGGCCGATCAGGAACTTGGTGAAGTTCCACTTGATCTTCTCGCCCAGGACGCCCTTCTTCTCGCTGCGCAGCCACTGGTAGAGCGGGTGCGCGGTGTCGCCGTTGACGTCGACCTTCTCGAACATCGGGAAGCTCACGCCGTAGTTCTTCTGGCAGAAGGCGCCGATCTCGTCGTTGGAGCCCGGGTCCTGCTCGCCGAACTGGTTGCAGGGGAAGCCGAGCACGGCGAGGCCCTGGTCGGCGTACTCCGCGTGCAGCTTCTCCAGGCCCTCGAACTGGGGCGTGAAGCCGCACTGCGAGGCCGTGTTCACCACGAGGGCCACCTGGCCGGCGTAGGCGTCGAGGGGCTTGTCCTCACCGGTGATGGTCGTGGCGGTGAAGTCGCTCAGGGTCGGCACAGGGGTTCTCCTCGGAGTGGGGGTGGGGCGTCAGGTGGTTCGGAGTGGTGCGTGGCCCCGGATGGGTCAGGCGACGTCGGCGATCACGGCGTAGGTGTTGGGGTTGCTGCCGGTCGGGTCGGTCACGCCCCGGCCGTAGCAGCTGTAGAGCGGACCGCCGTCGTTGGCGTAGACGTCCCCGCAGCTCCGCATCGCCGTGCTGGTGTTGGCCACGACGACCACGACCGAGCTGACCGTCGTGCGGTCGAAGTCGACCGTGGTCTCGCCGTAGCCGGCGGTGTTGAGGGGCACGCGGGTGTTCTGCACGGTCCCGTTGCGCAGCCGCACCTGCACGACCGCGGCCGGGCCACGGTCGATGTCGGGTCCGTTGACGCGGATGCGCAGTCGGCTGGTGGTCGGCAGCGAGGCGTCGGGGCCGACCCGGACCGAGGAGCTGGCGGCGTGCACCAGGTTGGTGTTCACCAGGCCGGTGCTGCGGCGCGAGGAGGTCAGGGAGGTGCTGAGCCGGTAGACCGGCGCCGGGTACCCGGTCCGTTCGGAGTAGGTGCCCACCGGCAGCAGGTTCCACAGCCCGAAGTTGACGAAGAAGTCCCGCCAGTCGTGCTGCAGCGACACCGTGGAGACGATGGCCTGCAGGGAGTACTGCGTCGCCGGCCGAGGCGTCGGCGGCGTCCCACATCTGACGCACCACGGTCGGGGTCGCCCAGGAACTCGGTGGCGTAGCGGAAGAAGATCCAGGCGCCGTACTTGTGGAGGTACGCCGAGTAGTCGACCGCGCTGCGCGGGAACCGGATGGGGCTGTCGGCGAGGTACTGGTAGTTGTCGTTGACGGCGTCGAAGACCTCGTCCTCGATCCAGGTCGCGGTGCCCTCCATGAACCACAGGTCCTCGTCGACGTCGTAGCCGAACTGGATGGCGTGGAAGAACTCGTGGGCGGCGGTGACCCGCAGCGGGTTGAGGAAGTTGCGGTCGCCGTACTGCGAGGGGGCGTAGTTGTTGTCGAGCACGCAGTAGCCGGGCGACTGGTGCGGCCGGGTGCTGCCCTCGGGGGCGCAGTAGCCGTAGAGGCCAGCGCTGCCGAGCTCGGCGAGGTAGATGTCGTACTTGCCGTTGGGGTTGCCGCGGTAGCGGCCGGCGGTGGCCGAGTCGTAGAGCGGCTTCCGGTAGCCCATCCGGGTGACCTCGGCGGCGTAGACGTACTTCATCGTGGTGATGACGTACTCGACGTAGTTGGGGATGCCGTCGCGGTCGGAGTCGGTGGTCGAGATGGCGTTGCGGCCGCTGGTGACCCAGTGGACGCAGAACAGCGTCCCGGAGAAGCAGAGCGTCCTGAAGGGGATGTTGCCGTACTTCACCGCGTCGTCGCCGGCCCCGTTGGTGGGTCGGGCCAGGATGGCGTCGGCCTGGCGGCGCTCGTCGCCCGACAGCGCCGTGCGCGCCCGGAAGAGCGCCAGCAGGGTGGTGGTCAGCTCGGTCTGCGGGCCCTTGCCGATGCCGCGACCACCGCGCGAGCGGGCGTCGGGACGCAGCTTCTGCTTCGCCTCGGCGAGCAGGCCGCGGGCCTCGGCCGTCGTGTAGGAGCGGGTCGACCGGTCGGGGCCCGGGGCGACCCGGGCGTTCGCGGTCCCGACCGGGAGCACGAGCGCGACCAGGAGCGACACGAGCAGCAGGACCGAGGGGCGGCGGGTGGCGAGCACCTCAGGAGTGTAGGCGCAGGTCAGTGGCGCTGTGGGACCGTGGGCGCGTGGGGGGCCGACCGGCCGGGCGGCCGTTGGATAGGTTCGGCCCACGATGACGACCTCCCTGATGACCCCCGACACCGAGGCCGACGCCCACCGGCTCGTCCGGCTGCGCCGGATGCAGGGCCTGGCCCTGGGGCTGCTCGTCCTCGCGGCGGTCGTCTACCTGCTGACCCTGGACCGCGACGGCGTCTGGGGCTTCGTCAACGCCGGTGCCGAGGCCAGCATGGTCGGCGCCATCGCCGACTGGTTCGCGGTGACGGCGCTGTTCCGGCACCCGCTCGGGCTGCCGATCCCGCACACGGCCCTGATCCCCAAGCGCAAGGACGAGTTCGGAGCGAGCCTGGAGGAGTTCTTCGCGGAGAACTTCCTGCAGGAGGAGGTCATCCGCGAGCGGCTGGCCTCCGCCGACATCGCCCGACGGCTCGGCACCTGGGTCAGCGACGAGGCCCACGCCCGGCGCGTGGTCGCCGAGGGCGCCTCGGTGCTGGCCCTCGGCCTGCGCCGGCTCCGCGACGAGGACGTCGCCTCGGTGGTGACCGAGGTGATCATCCCGCGGTTCAAGGCCGAGCCGATCTCGCCGGTGGCCGGCGGGCTGCTGCAGGAGATCGTGGCCGACGGCGCCCACCACGGGCTGGTCGACCTCGCGCTGGAGGAGGCGCACCGCTGGCTGGTGCACCACCAGGCGGAGTTCACCGAGGTGATCGGCGAGCGCGCTCCCTGGTGGGCGCCCGACCGGGTCAACGAGGCCGTCACGACGCGGCTCCACCTCGAGGCGGTGCGCTGGATCGCCGACATCCGCCGCAACCCCGACCACCACGCCCGGCAGGCGCTGGACAGCTTCCTGTCCCAGCTCGCCGACGACCTGCTCACCGACGAGGCGACGCAGGAGCGCGCCGAGCGGCTCAAGCTGCGGGTGCTGGAGCAGCCGCAGATGCTGGTCACCGGGATGTCGCTGTGGGCGGCGTTCCGCAAGGCCCTGCTCGACGCGCTCGGCGACGACCAGGGGCCGCTGCGGGCCAAGGCGGTGACCGAGCTGGTCGCCTTCGGTGAGCGCGTCGGTCGCGACGACGCCCTGCGGGCCAAGCTGGACGCGTGGGGCTCCGACCTCGTGGTCTGGGCCGTGGGCCGCTACGGCACCGAGCTGACCGCGGTCATCACCGCCACCATCGAGCGGTGGGACGGCCGGGAGGCGGCGCGCAAGATCGAGCTGCACGTCGGCCGCGACCTGCAGTTCATCCGGATCAACGGCACCATCGTGGGTGGGCTGGTCGGCCTGGTCATCCACGCCGTCAGCCTCGTCCTGTGACCCGACCCCCTCAGAGAGGCCTGCCCGTGCCCACCGTCGACGACGTCCCCATCCGGGACGACTCCATCCGCCTGGGCCAGTTCCTGAAGCTGGCCAACCTGATCGACACCGGGTCGGAGGCCAAGGAGCTGATGATCCAGGGCCTCGTCACCGTCAACGGCGAGGTCGAGACCCGGCGGGGGCGACAGCTGGTCGTCGGCGACCTGGTCGAGCTCGGTGGCGTCTCGGCGCGGGTCGCCCCGGCCTCGACGCCACCGGCGTGTCTGACGGTCAGCGGACGCTGATCAGGTCCACCACGAAGATCAGGGTCTCGCCGGGCTTGATCACGCCGCCCGCGCCACGGTCGCCGTACCCGAGGTGCGGCGGGATCACGAGCTGACGGCGGCCGCCGACCTTCATGCCCTGCACGCCGGTGTCCCAGCCGGAGATGACCTGGCCGACGCCGAGGCGGAAGTCGAGGGGCGCGCCGCGGTTGTAGGAGGCGTCGAACTCCTCGCCGGTGGAGTGGGCCACGCCGACGTAGTGCACCGACACGGTGCTGCCGGCCGTGGCCTCGGGGCCCTCGCCCTCGCTGATCTCGATGATCTGCAGGTCGGTGGGGACGGGGCCGTCGGGGAACTCGATCTCGGGCTTCTCAGAAGTCATCCCGACACCCTTTCACGACCCGGCCGGGGCTCGCGAACCGTGCTGGACGCCCCGGCCGGAGGCGGGCAGGATCGCCGGGTGCCCCACGGAATGCGCGTCTCGACCGTCAACCTCAGCAGCTCCGACCCCCAGGGGCTGGCCGCGTTCTACGCCGACCTGCTCGGCCTGGAGCGGACGACCGCCGACGACCCGACCTGGGTGGTGCTGCGGGGCGGCAGCCTGCCGCTGGCCTTCGAGCTCGACGAGCGCTACCAGCCGCCGGTGTGGCCCACCGAGGCCGGCCGGCCGCCGACGCAGGTGCACCTCGAGATCCAGGTCGACGACCTCGCGGGTGCCCTCGACCACGCGCTCGCCTGCGGCGCCCGGCTGGCGGCGTACCAGCCCCAGGACGACGTGCGGGTCTGCCTCGACCCGGCCGGCCACCCCTTCTGCCTGTGGACCGACCCCACGGGAACCAACCCGGCGTCCGACCCGGTCGTGACCCCGCTCACGTCGGCGTGAGGTTCGCCCGCCCGGTGCCGTCTCACCTGCACCGGCGTGGGTACTCGCACGCCCTCGGGCGCAGCGCACCCCTGCTCGACCACTGACGAAGGAGTCCTCACCATGGGCATCACCAGCCGGATCACCCACCGTCTCGCACCGCGTGCGGTCGACGTCGCCCCCGGCCCGACCTCCGCGGTCATCCACCGGGCGCTGCAGCAGGCGATCACCGGCGTGGGCCCGCTCAAGGGCGCGGCCGCGGCGGCGGAGAAGCAGCTGGCCGAGCAGGACGGCACCGGCCCCGCGGCGGTCGACGCGGCGATCGCCGACGTGATCGCCAACCACGTGCGGTTCGCCGGCGCCCAGGGCTTCGCCACCAACCTCGGCGGCCTGGTCACCCTCGCGGCCACCGTGCCCGCCAACCTCGCCGGCCTGGCCCTGCTGCAGTGCCGCATGGTCGCCGCGATCGCCCACCTGCGCGGCTACGACCTGGCCGACCCCCGGGTGCGCAACGCCGTCCTGGCCTGCATCCTCGGCGAGGGCGACGTGAAGAAGCTGGTCAAGGGCGGGTCGCTGCCCGGCACCCCGCGCCAGATCGCCACCACCGGCGAGCACTCCGAGGCGCTCGACCGCCTGGTGGCCAAGCAGGTCACCACCGCCCTGGTCGCGGGCGTGGCCGGACGCCAGCTGGTCACCACCATCGGCAAGCGGATCCCGGTCGCGGGCGGGCTCGTCGGTGCGGGCACCGACGCCCACGCCACGTGGTCGGTCGGGAAGTACGCCGCTCGCGAGCTCACCGCGCAGCGGGCCGCCGACGAGGGCGCCGCCTGACCCGCAGGGGTCAGGTCTGGTGCACGTAGGAGTCGAGCTGGTCGCGCTCGAAGGTGAGCTGGGTGATCCGGCTCTTGACCACGTCGCCGATGCTGACCACGCCGACCAGCCGGCCGCCGTCGAGCACCGGCACGTGCCGGATGCGGTGCTCGGTCATCTGGGCCATCAGCTCGTCGAGGTCGTGGTCGGGCTCGCAGGTGCGCACGGTCGCGGTCATGATCTGCTCGACCGGGCCGTCCAGCACGGCGTCGTCGCCGAGGAGCTTGCGCACCACGTCGCGCTCGCTGACGATGCCGTCGACGGTGGACCCGTCGGTGCTGACCACCACCGCACCGATGTTGTGCTCGGCCAGCAGCGCCAGCAGCTCCCGGACCGTCGAGGCGGGGGTGATGGTGATGACGCTCTGGCTGGTCTTGCCCTTGATGACGTCGTTGATCTTCATGCTCGCCCCTTCGCTGAGCCCTGACCTGCCGGTCGGGATCCTGCGAATGTAGTGCCCCCGGTCGCGCCTGCACAGGGCTGCGACCGGACGGCCTAGTCGTGCTCGGGCGCCGGCTCCGCGCGTCGGGAGTTCAGGTCGTGCACGGTGCCGCCCGGGTGGGGGTCGCCGTGGTCGCCGAGCGAGCCGAGGAACGCCAGGGCCTGGTCGTGCAGCTTGCCGTTGGTCGCCAAGGCGCTTCCGCCGCTGGGGCCGGGCTCGCCCTCGAGGGAGGTGAAGACACCGCCGGCCTCGCGCACGATGACGTCGAGCGCGGCCATGTCGTAGACCTCGAGCTGGGGCTCGGTGGCGATGTCGACCGCCCCCTCGGCCACCAGCATGTAGGACCAGAAGTCGCCGTACGCCCGAGTGCGCCAGCAGCGTCGCGACAGCGAGAGGAAGTCCTCCAGCCGGCCGCGCTCGTCCCAGCCCGACAGCGAGGAGTAGGACAGCGAGGCGTCCTCGACCCGCGAGACGTCGCTGACCTGGCAGCGGCTCGCCCGCAGCAGCGACTTGCCGGTCCAGGCGCCGCCGCCCTTCATCGCCCACCAGCGGCGGTTCAGCATCGGGGCCGAGACCACGCCGACGACCACCTCGTCGTCGACCATCAGCGAGATCAGGCTGGCCCAGACGGGCACGCCGCGCACGAAGTTCTTGGTGCCGTCGATCGGGTCCACCACCCACCGGCGCTGGCTGTGCCCGGTCGAGCCGGACTCCTCGCCCAGGACGGCGTCGCGGGGGCGGGCGCGCGAGAGCACCCGCCGGATGCCCTCCTCGACGGACTTGTCGGCGTCGGTGACCGGCGTGAGGTCGGGCTTGGTCATCACGTGCAGGTCGAGGGCCTTGTAGCGGGACTCCGCCGTGGAGTCGGCGTCGTCGGCCAGCACGTGGGCGAGCCGGAGGTCGTCGGTGAAGTCGGACGGCATGAGGCACAGGGTAAGCCCCAGCGACGCGCCGACCCCGCACGGCAGCGAGGTCCTACGACCATCGAACAGCAGCGGGACGTCGGAGGGCCCCACTAGGCTCCTCGACATGGAGCTCAACGGTGTCCCCCTGCACCCCCTCGTCGTCCACGCCGCGGTGGTCTTCGTGCCGCTCGCCGCGCTCTCCGCGATCGCCTTCGTCGTCCCGAGGTGGCGCGGCGCGGTCCGCTGGCCCGCCGTGGTCCTGGCCGTGCTGGCGGCCCTCTCGGTCCAGGCCGCGACCCTGACCGGCGAGAACCTCGAGGAGACCAAGGGCCCGAGCTCGGCGCTGGTCCACGAGCACTCGGAGTACGCCGACAAGCTCCAGGTGCTGATGTACGTCCTGGCCGTGGTGATGATCGTGGCCTTCGTGGTGATGCCCGTGGTCAGCCGGGCCGCCGGCGGTCGCGACCGCGCCGCGAAGGTGGCCGTGCTGGAGAAGCCGCTGATGGTGCTGCTCCCGTTGCTGGCCCTGGGTGCCCTGGTCCTGGTCTACCTGACCGGTGACGCCGGTGCCCGTTCGGTCTGGGGCGGCTGACCCCCGACCGCGGCCTCCCGGACCGGGAGGCTCACCAGCCGGCGTCGCCGGCCTCGCGGCTGGCCAGCAGGCGCCGGAACGACTGCACCCGCTCGGCCTGCTGACCGACGGCGTGGTCGAGCCCGCACTCGGGCTCGCCCTCGCCGTGGGTGCACCCGCGGGGGCACACCTCGGTGAGCTCGGTGAGGTCGCCGAAGTGCCGGATCAGGTCGTCGGGCTGCACGTGGGCGAGGCCGAAGGACCGGATGCCCGGGGTGTCCACGATCCAGCCGCCCCCGGGCAGCGCGAGCATCAGGGCGCTGACCGAGGTGTGCCGGCCACGGCCGGTGACGGCGTTGACCACGCCGACCTCACGGAAGGCGTCGGGCACGAGCGCGTTCACCAGGGTCGACTTGCCGACGCCGCTGTGGCCCAGGAGGACGCTGGTGCGGCCGCTGAGGCGCTCGGTCAGCTCGCTGATGTCGCCGCCGCGCTGGGTCACGACGTGCGGCACCCCCAGCGGCTCGTACGCCGTGAGCAGGGCACCGGGGGAGGCCAGGTCGCTCTTGGTCAGGCAGAGCAGCGGCTCCATCCCCGCGTCGTACGCCGCCACCAGCGCGCGGTCGATCAGCCCGACGCGGGGCTCGGGGTCGGCCAGCGCGGTGACGATGACCAGCTGGTCGGCGTTGGAGACGATCACCCGCTCGACCGGGTCGTCGTCGTCGGCGGTGCGCCGCAGCACGGTCCGTCGCTCGTCGACGGTGACGATGCGGGCCAGGCTGCCGTCGTCACCCGTGGTGTCGCCGACGATCCGCACCCGGTCGCCGGTCACGACCCCCTTGCGCCCGATGGCCCGTGACTTCATCGCCGTGATCACCTGGTCGTTCTCCAGCAGCCGGCAGGTGTAGCGGCCCCGGTCGACGGTGACGACCACGCCGAGCACCGCGTCGGCGTACGTCGGTCGGTCCTTGGTGCGGGGGCGGGTGTGGCGGCGTGGCCGTTCGAAGCTCTCGGGGTCGTACTGGTCGTAGCGCGACACTCAGAACAACCCGGCCCAGACGTCGGCGAACCCCGGGAAGGTCTTGGCCGTCGTGGCGACGTTCTCCACCAGCACCCCCTCGACCGCCGACCCGACGATCACCGCGGCGTGGGCCATCCGGTGGTCGGCGTAGGTCTTGAACTCGCCGCCGTGCATCGGCGCCGGCACGATCGTGAGGCCGTCGTGGTGCTCCTGCACGCCGGCGCCCAGCCCCTTCAGCTCGACCGCGAGGGCGGTCAGCCGGTCGGTCTCGTGGCCGCGGATGTGGGCGATGCCGCGCAGGCGCGAGGGCGACGAGGCGACGGCGCAGAGACCCGCCAGGGCCGGGGCCAGCTCGCCGACGTCGTGCAGGTCGGCGTCGAGGCCCTCGATGCGGCCGGTGCCGCTCAGCGTCAGCCCCTCGTCGTCGAGCGCCACCTCGGCGCCCATGGACGCCAGCAGGTGTCGCAGCTCGTCACCGGGCTGGGTGGTCGACGCCGGCCAGCCCGGCACCCGGACCCGCCCGCCGCTGGTCATCGCCAGCATCAGGAAGGGGGCGGCGTTGGACAGGTCGGGCTCGATCACGACGTCGGTGGCCGTGATCGGCGACGGCTCGACGGTCCAGGTGTCGGCGGTCGCGTGCACGACGACGCCGTGCTCGCGCAGGCACGCCAGGGTCATCTCGATGTGCGGCAGCGACGGCACGGGAGGCCCGACGTGGTGGACCGTCACGCCCTCGGCGTACGCCGCCCCGGCGAGCAGCAGCGCGGAGACGAACTGGCTTGAGGCCGAGGCATCGATCTCCACGTGCCCCCCGCGCACCTGCCCGGTGCCGTGCACGGTGAACGGCAACGTGCCCCGGTCGTCGTCGTCGACGCCCACGCCGAGGTCGCGCAGCGCCTGGAGCACCGCGGCCATGGGGCGGGTGCGGGCGTGGGCGTCACCGTCGAAGGAGACGGGTCCGGTGGCCAGGGCCGCGACCGGCGGGACGAACCGCATCACGGTGCCGGCCAGGCCGCACTCCACCTCGGCCGGGCGCAGGGGGCCCGGGGTGACGGCCCAGTCGTCGCCGGAGGTGTCCACGGTCGAGCCGAGGGCGATCAGCGCCTGCGCCATCAGCTCGGTGTCGCGCGAGCGCAGGGACCGGCGCACGACGGACGGCCCCGACGACAACGACGCCAGCACCAGCGCCCGGTTCGTCAGTGACTTCGAACCGGGCAGCCTGATGCTGGCGTCGACGGGCCCGCGCGCGACGGGGGCGGGCCAGAGGTCAGTGCGTGTCTCCACGCATCGAGGCTAGGGGGCGATCGACTTCGCGGCGAGCTTGGCCTCGAGCTTGGCCTCGCGGGTGAGGTGCTTGGCCTCGCGGCGGACGGTGCTGCCGGCGTTGGAGGCGCGCCACACGACGCCCGGCTTGCCCTCGGTGTCGACGGCGGCGAGCATCAGGCCACCGAGCATCGAGAGGTTCTTGAAGAAGTGGATCCGGTGCTGGGCCTTGGCCTCCGGGTCGCTCTCGTTCCAGAACTGGTGGCCCGCGAGGGTGGTCGGCGCCAGCGAGGCGGCCAGGACGGCGCTGGAGAGCCGGGGGGCCCGACCGCGCGCGAGGGAGAGCCCGGCCACGACCTGGGCGGCGGCGTTGATGCGCACCAGGGTGACGGTGTCCTCGGGGATCTTCACCTGGGGGAGGGCCTTGTCCAGGGTGGGGCGCAGCTTGTCGGTCACCGGCTTGGCGGCGGTGGCGAGCGCGGGGGCGTTCCTCAGGGCGTGCACCCCTCCGACGACGAACATCGAGGCGAGCATGGGGCGGGCGAGGAGTCGGGTGACGGTCATGGGTGTATTGATACCCGATCGGCCCACCCTCAACCAGCCGTCCCGCCGGGCGAGAGGGTGACCGAGGCGGTGTTGTCGTCGGGGTCGGGGTCGGTGTAGCCGTCGGGCACCACGACGCGCAGATCGAAGGTCGCCGACCCGCCCGCACGGTCGGTGTGGAAGAAGAACGTCGTCCGTGCACCGGTGGCGGTGCAGGTGTAGTCGCGCCCGCTGCGGGTGCACCCGCCGGCGCCGTGCTCGTGGAAGCCGCCGGCGCGGGCCGTGACCTCGAGCCGGACCGGCACACCGGCGGGTACGCCGGTCACCCGCACGGTGACCCGGGGTCGCTGGCTGCGGTCGGACCTCGTGCTGAGGTCCAGGCCCAGGGCGGCCACCCGGCCGGGCGGGGGATCGGTGCCCGGGTCGGTGCCGGGATCCGTCCCGGGGCCGGTCCCCGGACCAGTGCCGGGATCCGTCCCAGGATCGGTGCCCGGGTCAGTTCCGGGGCCGGTTCCTGGATCGGTCCCCGGACCGGGGTCGGTCCCTCCGGTGGGAGGACGCCCGGGGCCGGTGGTGCCCGTCCCGTTGCCCGTGCCGTTGCCCTTGCCCGGCCCGTTGCCGGTGCCCGCGCCCTTCGTCGGGGTCGTGGCGCCGGGCGTGGGAGCTGAGGAGGAGCCGGTGGTCGGGCTGGTGGTCGGGCTGGTCGTCGGGGCTGTCGTGGGCGCCGTCGTGGGGGTGGAGGGCAGCGGCGCGCTGGAGGGCAGGGTCACCGCCGGAGCCGTGGGTGTCGCGCTCGGGAAGGGGACGACGCCCGTCGACGGGGCGCTCGAGGCCGAGGGGTCGGCGAAGGCGCCGATCAGGGCTTGGGGGGACGGCTGCCCGGCCACCCCACCGGGGCCGGGGGAGGCCCCGCCCGTGGCGGCGACGACCGCCAGCACCCCGGCGACGCCCACGACGGCGGCGGCCGCGGCCGAGGCCGGGGCGTTGGCCACGACGAGGTCCCGGCCCCGCCCGACCAGGCCGCTCAGGCCCGCTCCCGCGCCGGCGGCGCCGCCCACGGCACCGGCTCCGGCGCCGAGGTAGCCCAGGGCGGCCGTGCCCAGCAGCGCCGGGGCCAGGACGGCGGCGAGCGAGGAGTTCACCTCGGCCAGCTCCAGGTAGACCGCGGTGCACCGGCGGCAGTGGTCGAGGTGGTCCTCGACCTTGCCGGCGTCGCGACGTGAGAGGCCGCCGCGCACGTAGCCGCCCAGCAGGTCGTGGGTCTCCCGGCAGCTCTCGCCCACGAGGTCGCCGCTGTGCATGTTCAGGAACGCCTGCCGCAGGCCCTCCCGGGCGCGGTAGGCCAGGGCCGAGACCGAGTTGGCGCTCATCCCCAGCAGCGGCGCGATGTCGGCGGGCTTCTGGTTCTCGACCTCCAGGTGCCACAGCACCATCTGCCAGCGCTCGGGCAGGGAGGCGAAGGCCCGGGCGGCGGCCCCGCCCTCGAAGCCGGCGACCGCCGGGTCGGTGAAGGGCACCCCCGGGTCGAACGGCGTCAGGTCGTCGGTGGTGGTCAGGCGTCGGCCGCCCCGCACCCGGTCGACGTGCAGCCGGCGGACGGCGGTCAGGAGGTAGGCGCGGAAGGCCACGTCGGGGCCACCGCCGCCGAGGAGCACGTTCAGCACCTTGACGAAGGCCTCGGAGACCAGGTCGTCCGCGTCGGAGCCGTTGACCAGGCCGCGCGCGAGCCGGGTGGCGGCGTCGACGTGGCGGGCGAACAGGGAGCCGTAGGCGTCGACGTCACCCTCACGGACGCGGGAGATCAGCTCCGGGTCCGTCAGCTCGGTGGTCTCGACGTCGGTGGCGCTCATGTCCTGCCGGTGGCCCTCTCGAGAAAGGAGTCGCGCACGGGTGGCGCGTCGGATCGATTTCTGAGTTTAGGCCGATTCCTCCGTCATGGAACCCGTCGACGCTCGTCTCATGGTCGAGACCGCAGGAGGGGGAGCGGTCTCTCGAGGAGAGATGAGGACGGGCATGGGCATCTTTGCGACGCTGGTTCGCAGGGGCGCGCAGGCCGAGGTGGGGGCGTACGCCGCACCGGTCGGCGAGGCGCCGCAGGCTCTGCCTGCGCGCTTCGAGGCCGTCGGCGAACGGCTGCTCGCCGGACACGACGTGAGCGCCGCGTGCGCGGTGGTGGGGCGTGAGATCGCCCGTGACGGTGCCGACCTGGGTGAGGCACTGGACGGGCTGCACACCACCTACGCACGTGTTCTGGGAGGGGAGCCCGGTTTCCGGGCTGTGCGCGCACTGTGCGAGGCGTGGAGCGAGGAGACCCTCGGCTACGTCCATCAGATCTCCTGCGAGAACCCTCTGACGGGGCTGGCCAGCCTGGCGCACCTGCGGGCCAGACTCACGGAGGTCTATCGCGGGGGTGAGCAGGGGGAGGTGTCGGCGAGCAGCAGTCATGCACTGGTGGTCCTCGACCTCCCTCTGCTCGACCGCACCACGCACCTCCACGGGGACAGGACCGGGGGCGACCCGTTCGCCTCCTTCGACTCCACCCTGTGGCTGGTCCGGCTGGCCGAGAGCGCCCGCGTGGCGTTCCCGGGGGCCGAGACCATCGCGCAGACCAGCCCGAGCAGGCTGGTCGTGGTCGCCCGGCGAGGAGAGCTCCTCGCCCGGCGGGTGAGGCTGCTGCGCGATCTCGTCGACGACCTCGGAGCCGTGCCCGGGAGGGCGCGGGTCTGGGTCGAGGGGCTGCCGCCCACGGACCACGCCGTGGGCTTCCTGCTCGACGAGATCGCGCGCAGCTGATCCCGGGCCACTAGCCTGGGCCGCATGTGTGGTCGCTACGCCTCGAGCCGTCAGCCCGAGGACCTCGTCGAGGAGTTCGACATCCCCGTGGCCGACCCCGTCCGCGACCTCCCCCACCTGGCGCAGGACTGGAACGTCGCGCCCACCAAGGAGGTCTACGCGGTCCTCGAGCGACCGGCCCGGACCGAGCAGGTGGACGCCGACGCCCCGGGTGTCGGCGGGGTCACGATCGGTCCGGAGCGCCAGCTGCGCGCGCTCACCTGGGGCCTGGTGCCGTTCTGGGCCAAGGACCCCTCCATCGGCAGCCGGATGATCAACGCCCGCATGGAGACCGTGGCCGAGAAGCCCGCCTTCCGGCGCGCGTTCGAGCGCCGCCGCGCGATCCTGCCGGCCGACGGCTACTACGAGTGGTACGCCACGGAGGAGCACACCTTGGCGGGCAAGCCGCGCAAGCAGCCCTACTTCATCCGGCCCAGCGACGGGGGCGTCCTGGCGATGGCCGGCCTCTACGAGATCTGGCGCGACCCCGACCGCGCCGACGACGACCCGGCGCGGTTCCGCTGGACCTGCACCGTGCTGACCACCTCGGCCGAGGACTCCCTGGGCCACATCCACGAACGGATGCCCCTCATGCTGACCCCGGACCGGTACGACGCCTGGCTCGACCCCGAGCCCCGCGACCGCGACGACCTGCTGGGCCTGCTCGAGCCGGCGGCGCCGGGTCGGCTCGAGGCCTACCCGGTCCCGACCCTGGTCTCGAACGTGCGCAACAACGGCCCCGAGCTGGTCGTGCCGCTGCCGCTCGAGGAGGCCTGAGTGGTCGAGGAGCGCCTGGTCCCGACCCCGCGCGGCGACGCCCGGCTGGTCGTACGCCGGGCCAAGCGGCCGATCGCCACCCTCGTCCTCACCCACGGTGCCGGCGGCGGCGTGGACGCCCCCGACCTGGTCCGGCTCGCCCGCACGCTGCCGCAGCACGACGTCTCGGTGACGTTGGTGGAGATGCCCTGGCGGGTGGCCGGCAAGGGCCCGGCGCCGGCACCGCACCTGATCGACGAGTGCTTCGTGGCGGTGATGGACGCGATGCGCACGCGTTCGCCCCTGGTGCTCGGCGGCCGCAGCGCCGGCGCGCGCTCGGCGTGCCGCATCGCCCGTGACGTCGGCGCCCGCGGGGTGCTCGCGCTCGCCTTCCCGCTGCACCCGCCCGGCCGGCCGGAACGGTCGCGGCTCGAGGAGCTCCGGCACACCCGGGTGCGCACCCTGGTCGTGCAGGGCGAGCGCGACAGCTTCGGCACCCCGGCGGAGTTCCCCGACGACCTCGACCTCGCCGTGGTGCCGGGCGCCGACCACTCGATGAAGGTGCTCAAGTCCGGTCCGGTGACCCAGCAGGAGGCCCTGGCGGTGGTCCTCGAGGCGACCCTGGAGTGGGTGGTCCGCGAGATCGTGGGGAATCGAAACCCCTGACCAGGTGTTCTGTCCTCTGCACGCACGCCGAGGAGCAGAGGGGATGGGCAGCTTGTTGAGCACGCTCGAGCGCACGACGCCCGCGGAACGTTCGCTAGTCTGGGACACGATGAGTGACTCCGAGACACACCCGATCGACCCGTTCGACGACCTGGTCGTCGACCCGGCCGACATCGACCCCGCCACCGAGTCCGAGACCGAGCGCCAGCAGCGCTTCGAGCGCGACGCGATGCCCTTCCTGGACCAGCTGTACTCCGCGGCCATGCGGATGACCCGCAACCCGGCCGACGCCGAGGACCTCGTGCAGGAGACCTTCGCCAAGGCCTACGGCTCTTTCCACCAGTTCAAGCCCGGCACGAACCTGAAGGCGTGGCTCTACCGGATCCTGACCAACACCTTCATCAACACCTACCGCAAGAAGCAGCGCGAGCCGCAGCAGTCGATGGCCGAGGACGTCGAGGACTGGCAGCTCGCCCGGGCCGAGTCGCACTCGTCGGCCGGCCTGAAGTCGGCCGAGACCGAGGCGCTCGAGCACCTGCCCGACTCCGACGTCAAGGACGCCCTCCAGCGTCTGCCCGAGGACTTCCGGCTCGCGGTCTACCTCGCCGACGTCGAGGGCTTCCCCTACAAGGAGATCGCCGAGATCATGCAGACGCCGATCGGCACCGTGATGTCGCGGCTGCACCGCGGGCGGCGCCAGTTGCGCGAGATGTTGTCCCACTACGTCCGGGAGAACGACCTGCTCTCCAGCTCGGCGACCAAGGAGGCGGCGCGATGAGCACCACCCGTGAGCCGCACGAGGCGGCCGACTGCTCCGAGGTCCTCGGTCGGGTCTTCTTCTTCCTCGACAACGAGCTCGACCAGGCCGACTGCGCCCAGATCCAGCAGCACCTGGACGACTGCGGGCCGTGCCTGGCGCGCTACGACCTCGAGCGCACGGTCAAGACCCTGGTCGCCCGCTCCTGCTCCGAGGTGGCCCCCGACGGCCTGCGCCAGCGGGTGCTGGTCTCGCTCAAGCAGGTCCAGGTGGAGATCACCCGGCACGACTGAGGTCGCGGCGTCGGGTCCGTCCGCGGCACCCGATTCGTCTTGTGGGCGCTCACCTGCGAAGATGGACGCTGCTCCGAGGCAGAGGTCCGGAGCAGCGACGTAGGAGGACCCCATGGGCAAGACCGGACGCAAGCGCCGCGCGCGCAAGAAGAAGGCAGCGAACCACGGCAAGCGCCCCAACGCCTGAGCGCTGCTCGGACGACGGACGCACCACGCCGTAGCCAGGGCCCCGGACCACCGGTCCGGGGCTCTCGTGCGTCCGGACCCGGTGCGCGCGCGTCCGCCCCGCCTGGCCGTTCCCGACCGCCCCGGCGGCCCCGGCCACCTACCTGTTTGGATGGCGTCATGGAGACCGACCTCGAGACGCTGCTGCTGCAGGGTCAGGACATGATCGCCGAGAGCACCCGGGCGCACACCGAGCGCTGGGGCCTCGGGTCCGCCGACAAGTGGAGCCTGAACCAGCGCGACGGCCGGTTGCAGTGGAGCTTCGAGGACCACGTGGCCTCCGCGCCGGCGCAGATCCTCGGCTCCTGGAACCGCGAGGTGGGCAGCTTCGCCTGGTCGTGGGACAACCCCACGATCCTGGAACCCCTGTGCGAGACCGCCGAGCGGGTGCGGGCCTTCGGTCAGGAGCACGACGTGGTGGCCCTGACGGCCTCGCCGCTGCGCCTCGACGAGGAGCAGGTGCGCGACCTGATCGCCCTCGCCTTCCGCATCGGCGGCTGCACCGGCCTCTACCACCCCTTCGACGGCCGGCTGGCGACGTACGTCGCGTTCGGCGACGTCACCATCGAGCGCGCCGGCGGCGAGGTCGACACGTTCGAGGTGAGGCTCCCGTGAGCCGCGCCCCCCTCGAGCCGGGCATGTCGGCCACGCACGAGCACACCGTCACCGACGACGACACGGCCGCAGCCGTGGGCTCCGGCTCGCTGCCGGTGCTCGGCACCCCTCGCCTGTTGGCGTGGTGCGAGGCCGCCACGTGCGCGGCCGTGGCCGAGGTGCTGGTCGACTCCGAGACCACCGTCGGCACCCGGGTCAGCCTCGAGCACAGCGCGCCGTCCGTGGTCGGGGCCGTGGTGTCGGTCTCGGCCACCGTCGTCCACGTCGACGGCCGGCTCGCCCGCTTCAGCGTCGCCGCCCGGCAGGAGGGCCGCCTGGTCGCCTCGGGCGAGGTCACCCGCGTGGTGGTCGAGACCGAGCGGTTCCTCGGCCGGCTCTAGCTCGGCTCCTGGCACCGCTGGGTCTGTCGCGGTCCGGTCCGAGGTGCAGCTCAGTCCGTGGCGGGCGGTCGCTCGCGACGGAAGGTGATCAGCCGCGTGCCGGGAACGGGCGACCAGTCACGGTCCGGCGTGCGCCGGAACCCGAAGCGGTCGTAGACGCCGTGGGCGGCCGTCATCTCCGGCAGGCTCGAGATCACCACGACGTCCACGCCCAGCCGCTCCCACAGGTCCAGCACGTGGCGGACCAGGGCGCTGCCCACCCCGCGTCCGCGGGCAGCGGGGTCGACGGCGAGCATCCGGAACTCGCCCTCGTCGGCGGCCGCGATCTCCCGCCAGGTCGAGCCCGGCGGGCAGCTGGTCACCGACCCGAGCACGCGGCCGCCAGGGTGGTCCTCCACCGCCACCCAGAGCTCGGCCTCGCGCATCCGGGCACCGGCGTCGCGCAGGCGCTCGAGGTAGGGGTCGTCGGGGCCCAGCACGAAGTCGGCGTACGCCGCGAGCGTCGCCGCGCCGACCGCCTCCAGGTCGCCGTCGACGGCGCGCCGGATCTCCACGCTCAGATGCCGAACGTGCTGCGGGGGTACGCCGCGTCGACGTCGGTGATCACGTTGACCAGGTAGGGCACGTCGGCCGCGAACGCCCGGTCGAGGGCCGCGCCGAGGCGGCGCGGGTCGGTCACGGTCTCGCCGGCCCCGCCCAGCGCCTTGACGACCTCGTCGTAGCGCGTCTGCGGCGCGAGGTCGGCGGCGACGTCGTAGCCGTAGAGCATCTGCATCGGGGCCTTCTCCAGGCCCCAGGCGGAGTTGTTGCCGCAGACCATCACCACGGGCAGGTCGTGGCGCACCAGGGTGTCGACGTCCATCAGGGACATGCCGGCGGCCCCGTCGCCGTACAGCAGCACGACCTGGGCCGACGGCCGTGCGATCCGGGCGGCCATGGCGGCGCCCAGACCCGCCCCGAGGCAGCCGTAGGGGCCGGGGTCCAGCCAGCCGCCGGGGCGCTTCGGCTCGACGTACTTGCCGGCGAAGGAGACGAAGTCACCGCCGTCGCCGATCACCACGGAGTCCTCCGCCAGCCGGGGGACCAGCTCGCCGTAGATCCGGGCGGGATGGATCGGGTCGGCCTCGGCCGCGAGCAGCAGGGCGTCGCGGGCCACGGCCCCGGCGACCGTGTCCTGCAGGTCGGTGACCCAGCCCGACCAGTCGGGCCGCTGCGGCAGGGCCTCCACACGCTCGCGGAGGCCGTCGAGCACCAGCGTCAGGTCGCCGTGGGCCGACGCGGCGAGCTCGGCGTGGCGGGAGACCTGGCCGGCGGAGTCGGCGAGGTGCACGACGCGCGCGGGACCCGTGCCGCCGCCGTCCTCGGCCGAGCCGCCGAAGACCCCGTAGCCCAGGCGGAAGTCCAGCGGGGTGCCGACGACGACCACGAGGTCGGCGCCCTTGAAGGCCACGCTGCGGGCCTTGGTCACCAACAGTGGGTGCCCGCCCGCGACGATGCCGCGGCCCATGCCGTTGGTGATCGTCGGCAGGCCCAGGCCCTCCACCAGGCGCAGAGCCGCCTCCTCCGCCCCGTCGGCCCAGACGTCGGTGCCCAGCACCAGGACGGGCCGCGCGCTCGACCCCAGCAGCCGGGCGACCTCGCCGAGGACGTCAACGTCGGGCTCGGTGCGCTCGCGGGGGCCGACGGTCGGCCGGGCGACGGTGGAGCGGGCGAAGAACTCGTCCATCGGCACGTCGACGAAGACCGGCCCGCGGTGCGAGGAGCCGGCCAGGGTGAAGGCCTCGTCGAGACCGGGGGCGACCTCGGCGGCCGTGTGCAGGGTCCGCGCCGACTTGGTGACCGAGGCCAGGATCGGGGGCTGGTCGAGCTCCTGCAGCGACCCCGAGCCCCACCGGTTGGCCGGTGCGCGGCCGCCCACCACGACCAGCGGCGACCCGCTGAACTGGGCCTGGGTGATCGCGCTGACGCCGTTGGTCACGCCCGGGCCGGCGGTCAGCACCGCCAAGCCCGGCGAGCGCGTCAGCTTGCCCATGGCCTCGGCGGCGAAGGTCGCGGTCTGCTCGTGCCGCACGTCGATCAGCCGCATCGGCGGGTCGGCCGTCACCGCCCCGTCGTACATCGGGAACACGTGGGCGCCCGACAGGGTGAACATCGCCTCGACGCCGTGCGCCCGTGCCACCGCCACGGCGTGCTGGCCGGAGTGCGCGTCCACGGGGGTGCCGTCGGCGGGGGTGGACGTGTCGGGGGAGTCGGGTGCCTGCGTCATGGTCGCGAGGTTAGCCCCGGGCCGGGCCCCGGCACCGGGAACGGGGCGCGCGACACGGGCCGCGGTCGGGCAGCGGGTCGGGTACCGGAGCCGGCACCTGAGCCGGCCCCTAGGCTGGCCCCGTGCCGTCCCTGCAGGCCCTCGCCCGCACCCACACCGACCTCTCCGCCGACGACGTGGAGTGGCTCTCGATGCTGGTCGCGGACTGGCAGATCATCGCCGACCTGAGCTTCGCCGACCTCGTCCTGTGGCTGCCGACCGCCGACGGCACCGGCTACTGGGCCGGCGCCCAGATGCGTCCGACCACCGGCCCCACCGCGTTCGTCGACGACATCGTCGGGTCCTTCCTGAGCGCCGGTCGTCGGCCGCTGGTCGACGTGGCGCTGCGGGAGGGTCGGATCGCCCGCGAGGGCGACCCCGAGTGGCGCGACGACGTGCCCGTGCGGGTCGAGGCGATCCCGGTGCGGCGCGGTGAGCGGCTGATCGCGGTGGTCGCCCGCAACACCAACCTGCAGGGGGTGCGCACCCCGAGCCGGCTGGAGCTGTCCTACCTGCAGACCGCCACCGAGCTCTCGCAGATGATCGCCCACGGCAGCTTCCCCTTCACGGGGCAGCGCTCGGACCACGCGGACACCCCGCGGGTCGGCGACGGGTTCATCCGGGTCGACGTCGAGGGGCGGGTGACCTACGCCAGCCCCAACGCGCTGTCGGTCTACCGCAAGCTGGGCCTGACCGGCGACCTCAGCGGCCAGTCGCTGGCCGAGATCACCCGCGAGCTCGTGCCGGCGGCGATGCGGCCCGACGAGGAGACCCTCAGCGCGGTGCTCGGGGGGCAGATGCCGCGCGACACCGAGCTCGGCAACACCCAGGCCACCGTCATCCTGCGCGCGCTGCCGCTGCGTCCGGCCGGTGAGCGCACGGGCGGCCTGATCCTGCTGCGCGACGTCACCGAGCTGCGGCGCCGTGACCGCGAGCTGGTCACCAAGGACGCCACCATCCGCGAGATCCACCACCGGGTGAAGAACAACCTGCAGACCGTCGCCGCCCTGCTGCGGCTCCAGGCCCGCCGGATCGGGGTCCCGGAGGGGCGGATCGCCCTGGAGGAGGCCGTACGCCGGGTGGGGGCGATCGCGGTCGTGCACGAGACGCTCAGCCTGGCCAACGACTCCACCGTCGACTTCGACGAGGTCACCGACCGCCTGACCCGGCTGGTCAGCGACATCGGGTCCCACGGAGTTGCCGTGCGCACCCGGCGTACGGGCTCCTTCGGCGCGATCAGCTCCGACGCCGCGACCCCGCTCGCGATGGTCTTCACCGAGCTCGTCCAGAACGCCGTCGAGCACGCCTTCGACCCCGAGGTCGGGGGCACGCTCAGCATCGACGCCGCGCGCGACGGCACCGGGCTGCGGCTGACGGTCGAGGACGACGGCCGCGGTCTGCCCGAGGGCTTCCGGCTCGAGGAGACGGCCAGCCTGGGCCTGTCGATCGTCAGCACGCTGGTCGGCGAGCTCGGCGGGACGATCGCCTTCAGCGGCCGCGCCGGCGACGACGCGTCCGCGAGTCGCGGGACACGGGTCGTCGTCGAGGTCCCGGACGTGTCCGGGGCCCGGTGACGCCGGTGACCGGCTCGGGTGCGCTCAGGCGGTGCGGACGCGGGCGCGGGCGTTGCGGCGCTTGAGCGCGCGGCGCTCGTCCTCGCTGAGGCCGCCCCACACGCCGTGGTCCTGCCCGGCCTCGAGCGCCCACGCGAGGCACTGCTCGCGCACGTCGCAGCGACGGCACACCTGCTTGGCCTCCTCGATCTGCATGATCGCGGGGCCGGTGTTGCCGATGGGGAAGAACAGTTCCGGATCCTCTTCGAGGCACGCGGAACGGTGACGCCAATCCATGGGTGGGGGACCCTCCAGCTGATTCGTGAACGCGTTCACTAACGAAGTCCCGTCGGACCGATGATGTGGGTCCTCGGGAATGATGTCGTCGGGCGGGCACACGAAGGTGGCGGTGCCGGACCCGAAGATCGATCGTTGCGCGTGCGCCGCCCTATGACAACCCCCACTGTAGGTCGGCTTGGTCACAGACCAGGGAGGAATAAGGTCCACACCGTGAGCCCAGACCCCCACCCGCCGTCCGCCGACCGTCCCGAGGACGACCCCACGACCCGCTCGCCGTACTCCCCGCACGGCACGCCGGCCCCCCTGTCGGTCGCCGCCGGGATGACCTTCGTGCAGGGGCTGCTGACCCTGCTCTACGGGCTGGGGGAGGTCCTGAACATCACCAGCGACCGGCTGGCGATGGGGCTGACCACGTCGATCTTCTTCGTGGCGTACGGCGCGGGGCTGCTGCTGTGCTCGTGGGGCCTGCACGCCGTCCGGCCGTGGTCGCGGGGGCCGGTGCTGATGGCGCAGCTGATCTGGCTGGGGCTGGCGTGGAACTTCCGCTCGGGCTCGACCCTGCCGATCGCGGTGGTCCTGGTGATCACGGCCGTGATCGTGCTGGCCGGGTTGCTGCACCCCCGCTCGATCGACGCGCTCGAGCGCGAGCGCGAGGCCTGAGCGGACCGCCGCAGCGTCAGCCGACCTCGCTGAGCGAGTGCCGCAGCTGCTCCAGGGTGCGGTTGAGCAGGCGTGAGACGTGCATCTGGGAGACGCCGATCTCCTCGGCGATCTGCGACTGGGTCATGCCGCGGAAGAACCGCAGTAGCAGGATCCGCTTCTCGCGCGACGGCAGGCCCTCGATCAGCGGCTTGATGGACTCGCGGATCTCGACGTGGGCCAGGGCCTCGTCGTCGGCACCCAGCGTGTCGAGCATGCTCGTGCCGGGCCCGTCGTCGTCGTGGTCGCCGGCGTCCAGGGAGAGCGTGGAGTAGGCGTTGGAGGACTCGATGCCCTCCATCACCTCCTCGACGGTGACGCCGAGCTTGACGGCGATCTCACGCGGCGTGGGGGAGCGGCCGAGGTCCTGCGACATCTCGCCGGTGACCGCGGTGATCGACATCCGCAGCTCCTGCAGGCGCCGGGGCACCCGGATCGCCCAGCCCTTGTCGCGGAAGTAGCGCTTGATCTCACCGATGATCGTCGGGGTGGCGTACGTCGAGAACTCCACGCCCCGCTCGCGGTCGAACCGGTCCACCGACTTGATCAGCCCGATCGTGCCGACCTGCACCAGGTCGTCGAGCGGCTCGCCCCGGTTGGTGAACCGCCGCGCGCAGTGGTCCACGAGCGGCAGGTGCAGCCGCACGAGGTCCTCGCGGCAGGCGACCCGGCGGGCCTCGGACGTGCCGGCGTCGCTCAGCTCGTCGAAGAGCTGGTGGCTGAGCTCGCGGGTGGCCCGCTGGCCGGCGGACGGGACCCGGCGGGGGCGGTCGGCAGGGCCGCTGGAGCCGGGACCTGGCACCTGGTCACGCCGCAATGCTCGAACGCACGGTGAAGGACAACCAGCGGAGGTGTCCCTCGTGGCTCGTCGTGACGTCGCTGGTCAGGGCCGTCAGGACCTGCCAGCCGAAGCTCTCGGTGTCGGGGGACCCCCCGGTCGAGGCGTCGGCGGCGATGGAGACACGGATGGAGCCGTCGGAGAGGTCGAAGGCGGCGCGCAGGTCGCCCGCGGGGTCGGCGGTCTCCAGGACGAGCGCGCAGGCCTCGCCGACCGCCATCCGCAGGTCCTCGATGTCGTCGAGGGTGAAGTCCAGGCGCGCGGCCAGTCCGGCCGTGGTCATCCGGAGCACCGCCACGTAGGCGCTCTCCGCGGGGAGCCGCAGCTCCACGTCAGGCCTGTTGCTCACAACGCATCCTCGAGAATGGGGGAACTCCTGCATCCCCACCCTAGTCGGGCACGGCCGGCCGCGGGCGCGTTCCCGACATCGCCTCGGCGCGGCCCGCCGGGACGCAGCGAGCCCCCGCCCGGAACATCCGGACGGGGGCTCGGCCACGGTTCCAGACCAAGAAGGCCTGAACTCGTTCAGGCCTTCTTGGTCTCCCAGAAGATCTCGGCGATCTCGTCGATCTTGGCGAGCAGCTCGTCGGCCTTGGCGGCGTCGAGCTCACCCTTGGTGCCGGAGGCGCCGGCCAGCTTGGTGGCCTCGTTGACCAGGGTGTGCAGCTGGGGGTACTTCTCGAAGTGCGGGGGCTTGAAGTAGTCGGTCCACAGCACCCACAGGTGGTGCTTGACCAGCTCGGAGCGCTGCTCCTTGATCAGGATCGCGCGGGTGCGGAAGTCGGGGTCGTCGTTGTCGGCGACCTTGGCGATGATGCCCTTGATCGACTCGGCCTCGATGCGCGCCTGGGCCGGGTCGTAGACGCCGCAGGGAAGGTCGCAGTGCGCGGAGACCTCGATCGTGGGGGCGAACAGCTTCGTGAGCATGGGTGTTCCTCTCGCAGGTGATGACGGTCGGGGACGGCGCCGCTGTGGCTCGAGCGCGTCGCTCGCCTGCGACACTACTCCGGACCGGGACGACGTCCGAACGAGGTTCACGAGGAGGCCCACGTGCTGCCACGAAGGCCCCGCGACGTCGCCCTGAGGTTCGGCGTGGCCGTCGTCCGTGGGCGCTCGATGAGCCCGACCCTCGACGACGGCGACCGCTTGCTGGTCCGGTACGACGCCGAGCCGCGGCCCGGGCGGGTGGCCATCGTGCGCTTCTCCGACGGCGTCGTGGCCGTCAAGCGCCTGGACCACCTCGACCGCGACGGGTGGTGGGTGGCGCGCGACAACCCCACCCAGGGCCGCGACTCGTGGTCCGGCGGCGCCATCGCCGAGGACGACGTGCTCGCCGGCGTCGTGCTGCGGCTGTGGCCGCGACCGGGCCCGTTGCGCGGTCCGCCACGGTGACCTCGGGGCCGGACCCGGCCGGGCCTGTGCGACGATGAGGCCCTGGGTCACCCCCCAGCGTGTGTGCGACTCCGCGGCCTCATCACGGGCCCTGCGTCGAGTCGCCGGACCACTCCCCACGCCTCACGCCTGCCTCGTCCCCCACGCCTAGGACCCCTCTGATGGTTGCTCCCGAACACCCCACCGACGCCCCGGACTCCTCGGACCCGTTGGCCCAGGACCCCTTGGCCCAGGACCCCTTGGCCCAGGACCCGTTGGCCCAGGACCCCGTCTTCGCCCTGCACGTCGGCGGCAAGATGGAGATCGCCTCCCGGGTGGCCCTGAACGGCCCCGACGAGCTCTCGCTGGCCTACACCCCGGGCGTGGCCCGGGTCTGCGAGGCGATCGCGGCCGACCCCGCGCTGTCCGACGACTTCACCTGGGTGCCGAACACCGTCGCCGTGGTCACCGACGGCACCGCCGTGCTGGGCCTGGGTGACATCGGTCCCCGGGCCGCGATGCCGGTGATGGAGGGCAAGGCCGTGCTGTTCAAGCAGTTCGGCGGCGTCGACGCGATCCCGATCTGCCTCGACACCGTCGACGTCGAGGAGATCGTCGAGACCGTCGTGCGACTGGCGCCGAGCTTCGGCGGCATCAACCTCGAGGACATCTCCGCACCCCGCTGCTTCGAGATCGAGGACCGGCTCAAGGCCCGCCTCGACATCCCGGTCTTCCACGACGACCAGCACGGCACGGCCGTGGTCGCGCTGGCCGCGCTGGAGAACGCCGTACGCCTCACCGGCCGGCTGATGGAGACCACCCGCGTGGTGGTCTCCGGCGCGGGCGCCGCGGGCGTCGCGGTCACCAAGATCCTGCTCGCCGCCGGCATCCGGGACGTCACGGTGGTCGACCGCAAGGGCGTGATCACCTCGTCGCGCGACGACCTGAACGACTCCAAGCGGGCCCTGGCCGAGATCACGGCCGACCTGACGGGACGCACCGGCACGCTGGCCGAGGCCATGGTCGGCGCCGACGTCTTCATCGGCCTCTCGGGCGGCACCGTGCCCGAGGAGGTGGTGGCCTCGATGGCGCCCGACTCCATCGTCTTCGGGCTGGCGAACCCGATGCCCGAGGTCCACCCCGACGTCGCGCACCGGCACGCCCGGGTCGTGGCGACCGGTCGGTCGGACTTCCCGAACCAGATCAACAACGTGCTGGCCTTCCCCGGGATCTTCCGCGGGGCCATCGACGTGCGCGCCACCGCCATCACCGAGGGGATGAAGCTGGCGGCCGCCGAGGCGCTGGCCGGGATCGTCGGGGACGACCTGAGCGAGGACTACGTGATCCCCTCGCCGTTCGACCCGCGGGTCGGCCCCGCGGTGTCCGCGGCCGTCGCGGCAGCCGCCCGTCAGGACGGGGTCGCGCGCCGCTGAGCGCCCGCTAGGGTCGGTGGCATGTTCGCCGTCTACGCCGACAGCTTCTCCTCCGACTCCCCCCTCGACGGCCTGGTCGTCGGGGAGCGTCCCGACCCCGAGGTGCCCGACGGGTGGACCACGGTCACCGTCAAGGCCGCCTCGCTGAACCACCACGACCTGTGGTCGCTGCGTGGCGTCGGCCTGCGCCAGGAGGCGCTGCCGATGATCCTGGGCTGCGACGCCGCGGGTCTCGACGAGGACGGCAACGAGGTCGTCGTCCACGCCGTGATCAGCGACCCGTCCTGGACCGGCGACGAGACCTTCGACCCCAAGCGGTCGCTGCTCAGCGAGCGCTACCAGGGCACCTTCGCCGACAAGGTCGCCGTGCCGCGCGGCAACGTGGTGCCCAAGCCGGCATCGCTGTCCTTCGAGGAGGCCGCGTGCCTGCCCACGGCGTGGCTGACCGCCTACCGGATGCTGTTCACCCAGGGCGGCTTCCGTGCCGGCGACACCGTGCTGGTGCAGGGCGCCGGCGGCGGCGTCGCCACGGCCGCCATCGTGCTGGCCCGTGCCGGCGGCCTGCGGGTGCTGGCCACCAGCCGAGACGAGGCCAAGCGGGCCAAGGCGCTGGAGATCGGCGCCCACGAGGTCTTCGAGTCCGGCGCCCGGCTGCCGGTCAAGGTCGACGGCGTGATCGAGACCGTCGGCAAGGCCACGTGGTCGCACTCCATCCGCTCGCTGCGCCCCGGCGGCACCCTGGTCACCTCCGGCACCACCTCGGGCCCGCAGCTCGACGACGCCGAGCTCACCCGGATCTTCTTCCTCCAGCTGCGCGTCATCGGCTCCACGATGGGCACCCGGCAGGAGCTGGCCAGCCTCGTCACGCTGCTGGACGCCACCGGCACCAAGCCGCTGATCGACCGCACGCTGCCGATGGAGCAGGCGGCCGACGGCTTCGGCGCGATGGCCGAGGGCGACGTGTTCGGCAAGGTCGTCTTCACCCGATGAGGCGTGCCTGATGGCCACGCACCTCCTCACCGGTGCGGGCTCGGGCATCGGGGCCGCGCTGGCCCAGCGGCTACTGGCCCGCGGTGACGAGCTCGTCCTGCTGGCCCGCTCCTCCGACCGCGCGGCCGAGCTGTCCACGGCGTACGCCGGGGCGACGACGGTGGTCGCGGACCTGGCAGACCCTGCGTCGCTCGAGGGCCTCGAGCTGCCGGACTCCCTCGACTCGGTCGTGCACGCGGCCGGCGTCGTCGAGCTCGGCACCGTCGCCGAGCTCACGACCGAGGAGTGGCGCTCGCAGCTCGAGGTGAACCTGCTCGCCCCCGCCGTGCTCACCCGGCTCGCGCTGCCCGCCCTGAGGGCCGCGCGCGGCACCGTGGTCTTCGTCAACTCCGGGGCCGGGCTGCGCGCCAACCCGGGTTGGTCGGCGTACGCCGCGAGCAAGTTCGGCCTGCGCGCCCTCGCCGACGCCCTCCGGCTGGAGGAGAAGGAGCACGGGGTCCGGGTGACCACGGTCCACCCCGGTCGCACGGCCACCCCGATGCAGGAGAAGGTGCACGCGCAGGAGGGGGTGGCGTACGACGCGCAGGAGTGGATCCAGCCCGGCACCGTGGTCGAGGTGGTGCTGCACGCGCTCGACCTGCCCCGCGACGCGACCATGCCCGACGTGACGGTCAGCCCCGGACCCTGACGAGCGGACCCTGACGAGCGGACCCTGACGAGCGGGCCCCGCCCCCCACCGATGAGTCCGGGTGACCGTGTCGGTCTGACCCACTGCGCCCCTCACCGGGGCGACCCCGAGCGAGGAGTGACGATGCAGGAGCCGACGACGGCCGCCCCCGAGCGCGACTACGCCGTGCTGCGCTGGCTGGTGGCCGCGACCTTCGTGGTGATCCTCAACGAGACGATCATGCTCAACGCCATCCCGCGGCTGATGGTCGACTTCGCCGTCGACGCGGCCGCGGCCCAGTGGCTGTCCACGGTGTTCATGCTGACCATGGCCGTGGTGATCCCGGTGACCGGGTGGTTCCTGGGCCGGGTCACGACCCGGCAGGCCTTCGCGGTCTCGATGGGGGCGTTCTGCGCCGGCACCCTGCTGGCCGCGGTGGCGCCGGTGTTCTCGGTGCTGATCGTGGCGCGCGTCGTCCAGGCCGTCGGCACCGCGGTCATGATGCCGCTGCTGATGACCACCCTGATGTCGGTGGTCGCCGAGCGCGACCGCGGTCGGGTGATGGGCAACGTGACGCTGGCGATGTCGGTGGCGCCGGCGCTCGGCCCGGCTGTCTCGGGCGTGGTCCTCGGGTCGCTCTCCTGGCGCTGGATCTTCTGGCTGGTGCTGCCGATCGCGGCCGGCATCGCCGTCCTGGGCCTGCGCCACCTGCGCGACGTGGGTGAGGTGGGCGCCAGCCCGGCCGACTGGGCCAGCGTGGCGCTGGCCGCCGTCGGCTTCGGCGGCGTGGTCTACGGCCTCAGCGAGATCGGTGCCCCGACGGGGCGGGCCGTCGCGGTCGCGACCCTCGTGGTCGGCGTGCTCGGCGTGGTCGCCTTCCTGCTGCGCCAGGTCGCCCTGCAGCGCCGCGATCGGCCGCTGCTCGACCTCCGGGCGTTCAGGCACCGCGTCTTCGGGATCTCCCTGGCCGCCATGTCGGTGGCGTTCATGGCGATGCTCGGCTCGATGATCCTGCTGCAGCTCTACCTCCAGAACGTGCGGGGGATGAGCCCGCTCACCACCGGTCTGCTGGTGATGCCCGGTGGTCTGGCGATGGGGCTGCTCGGCCCCCGTGTCGGTCGGGTGTACGACGCCCGCGGGGCGCGCGTCCTGGTGATCCCCGGCGCTCTCGGCCTGCTGGCCTCGATGGTCGCCTTCGCCTTCCTCGGCGCGACCACGCCGACCGCCCTGATCCTGGTCGCGCACGTGGTGCTGATGGTGAGCCTGGCCAGCATGTTCACCCCGTTGTTCACCCTGGGGCTGGGGGCCCTGCCGTCCCACCTGTACTCCCACGGCAGCTCCCTGCTCGGCACCGCGCAGCAGGTCGCCGGCGCCACCGGGACGGCGCTCGTGGTCACCATCATGTCGAGCCGCGCCGCGGGCCTGGTCGCCGACGGCACCGGCCCGGTCGCGGCCTCGCTCTCGGGCCTGCGCTGGGCGTTCGCGGTCTCCGCGGCCCTGTGCGTGGTCGTCCTCGCCCTGGTGGCGCTGCTGCCGGCCCGGCTCCCCGGCGGCGCCGAGGGCCCCGGGGACAGCGACGCCACCGACGCCACCGACGCCACCGACGTCACCGGGCCGACGGTGCTGGACGCCGAGCCCGCGCGGTAGCGAGCCGGCTCAGCCCTCCGCGGACCGCCAGCTGTAGGCGCCGACCAGCAGCATCCGCAGCTGGGTGCGGGCCTGCTCGACGATCGCCTCCTGCGTCTCGGGGCCGGCGGTCACGATCGCCTCGGTGGTGCCGACCATCGAGGTGACGATCAGGTTCGACAGCACGTGCAGGTCCTCCGACGACCAGTGCTCGGGGTCGGTGAGGCGTGCCAGGTCCGTGGCCAGCTCACGCTCGACCAGCTCGATCTGGTGCCGGATCGCCGCGCGTACGCCGGGCGGGCCGGCGAGCCGCTCGCGGGCGATGAAGGCGAAGTGCGCGTGCTGCGAGCGGGTGTGCTGGACCAGCACCTGCACCGAGCTGTCGATGATGTTGCGGTACGTCGGGTCGCTGCGGCGCACGTCGCGCAGCATCTCGCGCAGCGACTCGAAGGACTCCTCGACCAGGGCGAGGCCCAGGTCGTCGATCGAGGAGAAGTGCCGGTAGAACGCGGTCGGCACGATGCCGACCTCCTTGGCCACCTGGCGCAGCGAGAGCGCCACCAGGCTGGAGTCCTCGCAGAGGCCCAGTGCGGCGTCCATGATCGCGCGCCGTGTGCGCTCCTTGCGCTCGCCCCGTGACTGCACGGGACGCTGACCCCCGTGGACTGGAGGGTCGGCCCGGCTCCGATCCATGTCCGTGACCCTACCGGGCGGCGTCCCGGGTGCACGGTCGTCCACCGTCGCCCTCCTCACGACGCCCGCCGGCTGACCTCGCGCCCGTCGAGGAACACCGCCCGGACCCGCTGGCCCAGACCGGACACGTCCTCGGTGCTGCCGTCGACGAGCACCAGGTCGGCCCGCAGGCCCGGACGCAGCGTGCCGCGGTCGCCGGCGACGTCGAGCAGCTCGGCCGCCGACCCGGTGGTGGCGTGCAGGGCCTCCAGCGGTGACAGCCCCGCCTCGACCATCAGCTCGAGCTCTTCCAGGTTGGTGCCGTGGGGTCCCACGCCGCAGTCGGTGCCCATCGCGATGCGCACCCCGGCCGCGTGGGCGCGGGTGACGCTGTCGCGGTGGGCGGAGGCGACCATCCGGGCCTTCTCGACGACCGCCGCGGCGAGCGGGAGACCGGCGTCGGCGGCGGCGATCACGGCCCGCGGCGCGTGCAGCGTCGGCACCAGCCAGGCGCCGCGCGCGAGCATCATCTCGATGGCCTCGTCGTCGAGGAAGATCCCGTGCTCGATCGAGCGCACGCCGTTGCGCAGCGCCGCCTTGATGCCGCCGGCCCCCTGGGCGTGGGCCATCACGTGCAGGCCGGCGGCGGATGCCTCGGCGGTCATCTCGGCGATCTCGTCGTCGCGGAAGTGCGGGTGGCGTGGGTCGTCGCGCGCCGACAGCACGCCGCCGGTGGTGGCCACCTTGATCACGTCGGCCCCGGCCCGGATCAGCTCGCGCACGCGCTTGCGGACCTCCTGCGGCCCGTCCACCAGGCCGCTGGGACGCCCCGGGTGGGGCACGAAGAACGGCACGTCGGCGCCGCAGATGCTCCAGTCGTCGCCGTGGCCGCCGGTCTGGCTGAGCATGCTGATCGAGATCTGCATCCGGGGGCCGGGGATCATGCCCCGCTCCACCGCCTCCTTGATGCCCTGGTCGGCCCCGCCGGCGTCGCGCACGCTGGTGATGCCGGCGTCGAGGGTCTTCCGGAGGTTCGCGGCCGCCTTGTAGAACTGCAGGCTGAACGGCGTCTCGACGAGCTGCATCTGGCTGGGAGCGTCCATCGTGACGTGCACGTGGGAGTCGAAGAACCCGGGGGAGAGGAAGCCGCCCGCGCAGTCGACGCTGTCGTCGCCGTCGAGGTCGGTGCCGACCTCGACGATGCGGCCGTCCTCGACGACCACGTCCCCCTCGGCGGCGACGCCGGTCGTGCCGTCGTACACGTGTCCGCCGGTGAACAGGGTCCGAGTCATCTACGTGACCCTAGTCGCACTCGACCACCCTCCCGGCGGGCGGCCGGTGGGCCGTGGGCGGCGTCACGCGGCCCATGGGTTGACCCGGGCGGCGCAGCAGACCATGATTTTGGGTGAACAGCTGTTCACTCAAACTCTTTCGAAGGAAGGATCGCCATGTCGCTGCTGACGCCGCTCAAGGAGAGCATGACCGGCCGGATCCTGGCCTCCAAGACCCTGGCCGCCCTGACCGCCCCGCACGGCGTGGACCGCTACCTGGAGCTGGTGAACCCGATGTGGGCCGCCACCGAGGTGCGGGCCCGCGTCGTCTCGGTCACCCGGGAGACCCACGGCCCCGAGTCCGAGCACGCGCCCGTCGCCACCCTGACCCTGCAGCCGACCAGCACCTGGCGCGGCCACCGCGCCGGCCAGTACGTCCAGGTCGGCGTGGAGATCAACGGCGCGCGCCGCACCACCCGCTGCTTCTCGATCTCCTCGGCGGCCTCCGCCCCGGGCGAGCAGTTCACGATCACCGTGCGCGCCCACGAGGAGGAGCGCCCGGGCCAGCAGCGGGTCAGCCGCTTCCTGGTGCGCGACGCGCAGCCCGGCCAGCTGCTCCACCTGAGCCAGGCGCAGGGCGGGTTCACGCTGCACGAGAGCGCCGCCACCCCCACCAACAACCACCTGCTGATGATCTCCGGCGGGTCGGGCATCACCCCGGTCATGTCGCAGGTCCGCACGCTGCTGCGCGACGGGTACGACGGTCGCGCCAACCGCAAGGTCACCTTCGTGCACTACGCCCGCTCGCCCGAGGACCAGATCTTCGCCGAGGAGCTGCAGCGCATCGCGTGGGGCGACAACCACGTCGACGTGCACCTGAAGTACGGCGAGGAGCGGTTCAGCGCCGCGGCCCTGGAGAAGATCGTCCCGGGCTTCCGCAACACCGACACCTGGGCCTGCGGCCCTGCCGGGATGATGGAGCTCGTCACCGCGGCGTACGACGGGTCCCCGCGGCTGCGCACGGAGTTCTTCAAGCTCTCCACCCGCCGTGCCGCCGACGACGACGCGCCGGCCGAGGGCGAGGTCGTCTTCGACCGCACCGGCACGAGCGCGGCCAACACCGGCGACTCGATCCTCGAGCAGGCCGAGGCCCAGGGCCTGACCCCGGAGTTCGGCTGCCGGATGGGCATCTGCTTCTCCTGCACCTCCCGCAAGTGCGAGGGGACCGTGCGCAACGTCCTCACCGGCGAGACGTCCTCACTGCCCGACGAGGACATCCGCATCTGTGTCTCCGCCCCCGTCGGCGACGTCGTCGTCGACCTCTGAACACCGCTACCTCCCCACCCCCGACCCACGAGTGAAGGGAACGACCCCATGAGCACCAGCACCGAGTCCCGCACCGACACCATCAGCACCGACACCACCAGCACCGAGCAGCACCCCCTCGGCCGCCCCCTGGATCGACTGAGCCCCGAGCAGCTCGAGGCCTTCGGCAACGAGATGGACGCCATCCGCCAGCGCGTGATCGCCGACCTGGGCGAGGTCGACGCCGACTACATCCGCGGCGTGGTGAAGAAGCAGCGCCAGTTCGAGGTCGCCGGCCGCGCGCTGATGTACCTCCCGCCCGCCTGGCCGCTCGCCGTGGCCTCGCTGAGCATCTCCAAGATCCTGGACAACATGGAGATCGGCCACAACGTCATGCACGGCCAGTACGACTGGATGGGTGACCCCGGCCTGAACTCCCGGATGTACGACTGGGACAACGTCTGCCCCGGTGAGCAGTGGAAGTACTCCCACAACTACATCCACCACACCTTCACCAACATCCTGGGCAAGGACCGCGACATCGGCTACGGCGTCCTGCGCATGGACGAGGAGCAGCCCTGGCACCCCTACTACCTGGGCAACCCGGTCTACGCCTTCCTGCTGATGATGTTCTTCGAGTGGGGCGTGGCGATGCACGACCTCGAGGTGGAGAACCTCGTCAAGGGCACCCGCACCCTGGAGGACAACAAGCCGCTGTACCCCGGGCTGATGCGCAAGGTGAAGCGCCAGGCGCTCAAGGACTACGTGCTGTTCCCGGCGCTGACCGGTCCGCTGTTCCCGCTCACCCTCGCGGGCAACGTCACCGCCAACCTGGTGCGCAACGTGTGGGCCTTCAACATCATCTTCTGCGGCCACTTCCCGGCCGGTGTCGCCACCTTCTCCGAGGAGGAGTGCGAGGACGAGTCGCGCGGCCACTGGTACTACCGCCAGCTGCTGGGCTCGGCCAACATCTCCGGCAGCAAGCTGCTGCACCTGATGAGCGGCAACCTGTCGCACCAGATCGAGCACCACCTGTTCCCCGACATCCCGGCGCGCCGCTACCCGGAGCTGTCGCAGGAGATCCAGGAGATCTGCGAGCGCTACGGGATCGCCTACAACACCGGCCCGCTGCACCGCCAGCTGGGCAGCGTCGCGAAGAAGATCTTCAAGCTCGCGCTCCCGGGCCGCCGTACACCGGAGCCGGCGCCGGAGGCCGACGCCGTCCCCGCGGAGCCCATGGCTGCCTGAACCGGCGGCGATGAGGGAGACTGGACCCATGAAAGACCGGCTCAGCAAGGCCGAGATCCGCAAGGACGCCCTCCAGGAGGGGGTGACTGCGGCCAGTCACGCCGTGGGCTCGGTGACCACGATCATCACCGGCGCGGTCGGCGAGGTCGCCCGCACCCTCGGGGGGTTCGCCACGGAGATCTTCGAGATCCGTGACTCCGCCCGTCGGGCCCACCGGGACCACGTCGACGAGGACGCCCTGGACGCCCACGGCGGCGGGTCGGCCCTCGACGCGGGCCAGGACCTCGACGACCACGACCCCGATGACCCGCCTTCCCGCGAGGACCCCGTCGACTAGGGGCGACTAGGGGCGAGCGCCGAACGACATCGCGAAGTCCGCGACCCGGAACGACGCCAGGGGCCGCTTGCCCGACAGCCAGGCGAGCGGCCCCTCGGCGTCGGCCTCCCAGTGACCGCGGCAGGGCAGGGCGCGGCCGGACCCGGTCACCCGGGTGGCCACGACCTCGCCGTCGGCGCGCACCTGGCGGGTCGAGAACGCGAACCCAAGCCGCACGGGTGACCTCCGCGACACGTCGGTGAAGCGGGCCGTCACGCTGGCGGCCCCGTCGTGCGCCACCTCCCAGGTGGTGCGGTCCACGGCGCCCGTGCGCGTCGTACGCCGGAACGTGGCGAGGTCCTTCGGGATCGCCCACAGCTCGCGCCCCCCGTCGCGCGAGTCGGGGGAGTCGACCCAGATGTCGGTGACCTGGGCCCGGGTGCCGACGGGGCGGGCGACCAGCAGCTCGGAGTAGGTCAGCGGGCTGGGGTCCTCGTAGGAGACGAGCGCGACGCCGTGCAGCCCGCCGGGGCGGTCGGGGTGGTGGGGGTCGTCGCCGGGGCGCACCCGGAACAGCGAGAGCCAGAGCTGGCCGTGCAGCTGCCAGGGCGCGTCCGGGTAGGGCATCCGGCGATGCTAGCGACGCGCGGCAGGCAGCAGGTCTGGGGCAGCAAGTCTCGGGCGGCGGGTCTCGGGCGGTGGGGCTCAGCCGGCGCGGGTGTCCGGCGTGCGGAAGGTGCGGCGGTACTCCGCGGGCGCGACGCCGACGTGCACGCCGAAGTGGTGCCGCAGCAGGGCAGCCGAGCCGAACCCGGCCCGGGTCGCCACGGTCTCGATCGGCAGGTCGCTGCCCTCCAGCAGCAGCCGGGCGTGCTGGAGGCGCTGGGCCAGCAGCCACTTGCCGGGCGTGGTGCCGGTCTCGGCGGCGAACCGGCGCGCGAAGGTGCGCTCCGACATGGCGGCCCGGCGCGCCAGCGTGCGCACGGTCTGCTCCTCGGCCAGGTGCTCGCGCATCCAGCTCAGCAGCGGGGACAGGCTGTCGGCCGAGCAGTCGGGCACTGGCAGGTCGATGTACTGGCGCTGGCCACCGTCGCGCTGCGGCGGCACCACCATGCGCCGGGCGATCCGGTTGGCGACGGCGGCGCCGAGCTCGCAGCGCACGTGGTGCAGGCAGGCGTCGATGCCCGCCGCGGTGCCGGCGCTGGTGACGACGCGGCCGTCCTCCACGAACAGCACGTCGGGGTCGACCGAGGCCGTGGGGAAGCGGGCCGCGAGCTCCGCGGTGTGCCGCCAGTGGGTGGTGCAGGAGCGCCCGTCGAGCAGGCCCGCCTCACCGAGCAGGAAGGCGCCGGAGCAGACCGAGAGCACCCAGGCGCCGCGGGCGTGGGCCCGGCGGAAGACCTCCAGGACCGCCCCGGAGGGCACCGTGCCGTAGTCGTACGCCGGCGCGACGACCAGGTCGGCCCCTTCGGCCGCCTCGAGGCCGTGCTCGGTGGTGAGGGTGAGGCCGTTCTCCAGGGCGATCGGCTCGCCCGGTCGCTCGGAGCAGACCCGGTAGGCGATCGGCGGGACGCCGTCGTCGGTGCGGTCCACGCCGAACACCTCGTGGACGACGCCCAGCTCGAAGAGGGCGGGGCGGTCGGGGACGATCACGGCGACGCTGCGGAGAGCCATGTCCTGGAGTATGGCAGAAAACTTGCGATCATCGGCATCACTGCCACTGGTGGCAGGATATCGATGAGCGGATAGTCAGTGCCATGAACACACTCGCAGCCCTCGCCGTCCTGTCCGTCCTCGTGCTCGCCGTGTGGGCGCTCCTGGAGCGCACCCAGCGGCGTACGGCGGGCCAGCCCCGCGCCCCCTTCGGCGCGGACCTCGAGCACGACGCCGACCTCCAGCGCCTGCGCCACGACCTGGACGGCGCCCGCCTCGCCTGATCGGCGGGACGGGCACCGACGGTCGCGCTGAACTCAGGCGGCGCTGATCCAGCGGGTGCCGGTCGTGCCGACCTGGTCGGGGGAGCCGGCGCGGCGCATCGGGTCGTCGTAGTAGACGAACGCCGAGTCGTTGCGGGCGGTGATCGTGTAGGTCACGCTGGCGACCCGGAACGAGCCGGGGTTGCCCAGGCAGCGCCGGGGGAACTTCACCTTGATGGCGTTGGTCCGGTAGTTGATCCGGCTGGCCACCTTGCAGCGGCCTCCCACCATGGAAGCGCGGCCGCCCACCGTGCGCGACGTGGCCGTGAGGTCCACGAACCGCTCGCGCCGGTTGCTGCCGACGATGTCGAACTGCCACCCCATCACGAAGTGCGGCACGTAGATCTCGCGGTAGCGGACGTAGAGCGTCACCGCGTCGCGGTCGTGGGTGAAGCGCGACAGGATGATGTCGCCGTTCGGCGTGCTGGTGTGCTCGTACGGCGGGTCCTCGGAGTCGGTCTCGTCGCTGAGCTTGAGCACCATCACGTCGCGCGAGGGGTCCTTGTACTCCGCCGTGTCGGCGCTCGCCGGGCCGGCCAGGGCGAGGCTGCCGATGATGGCCGTCAGCAGGGCCGGGATGAGGGTGTGACGCACGGGGTCCTCCGGGGTTCCGAGTGCCCGGAACGGCACTCTGCCCCCCGGATCGCGAGCACATCAGAGCATGCGAGCACGCACCGGCGCAGAGGAACACCCCGATCGTGACGCGGCGGTGACCCGACGCGCACCACCGTTCCGGTTCAGTCGTCGTCCGGGTCGTCGAGCCGGGCCAGCCAGGTGGCGAACCGCTCGACCGGGGTCTCGAAGTCCGGGTGCACGTCGACGAACTCCTGGAGCCGCTCGGCGACCCAGGCGATGGTCACCTGCTCGTCGCCGCGACGGCCCTGGAGCTCCTCGATCCCGCGGTCGGTGAAGTACATCGAGCTAGTACTTCGCCTCCGCGGCTCCGCGCACCTCCGCGAACGCCGCGCTCATCAGACCCTTGAGCTCCTCGACGTGGCGGGAGTGCTGACCCACCGACGGCGAGCTGGACTCGGGGCGCGAGATGATCTCGACCTCGTGGTCCAGCGTCGGGAAGAACTTGAGCTGGAAGTGCGGGGCCGGGCCCATGTTGGCGGGCTCGTCCTGCACCCAGCGGACCGCCTTCAGGTTCGGGTAGCGGCCGATCTCCTCGGCCAGCTCCTTCTCCGGGCGCGGGTAGAGCCGCTCGACGCGGGCGATCGCCGTCGTGGGGGAGTCGCCCTGCTGCTTGTTCCGCTCGACCATGAGGTCCCAGGTGATCCGGCCGCTGCACAGCACGAGGGTGTCGACCTTCGACGGGTCGACCTTGTCGTCGCCGATGAGCGGGCGGAAGACGCCCTCGGTGAAGTCGGCCGGCTTGGAGGCCGCCTCCTTGCGACGCAGCATCGACTTCGGTGTGAAGACGATCATCGGGCGGTGCTGCTCACCCAGCGTGTGCCGCCGCAGCAGGTGGAAGTACGACGCCGGGGTGGAGGGCTGGGCGACGACGAAGGCCTCGTCGGCCGCCATCATCAAGAAGCGCTCGATCCGGGCCGAGGAGTGGTCCGGGCCCTGGCCCTCGTAGCCGTGGGGCAGCAGCAGGACGACGCCCGAGGACTGGCCCCACTTGGTGTGGCTGGCGGTGATGAACTCGTCGATCACCGTCTGGGCGCCGTTGACGAAGTCGCCGAACTGGGCCTCCCACGCCACCAGGGCGTCGGGCCGGGCCACGGAGTAGCCGTACTCGAAGCCGAGGGCGGCGTACTCCGAGAGCAGCGAGTCGTAGACGTAGAACTGCGACTGGTCCTCGGAGAGGTTCGCCAACGGCGTCCACTCGTTGGCGTTGGTGCGGTCGATGATCGTGGCGAACCGGCTCGCGAACGTGCCGCGCCGCGAGTCCTGGCCCGAGAGCCGCACGGGGCGGCCGTCCATCAGCAGGGAGCCGAGCGCGAGGATCTCGCCGGCGCCCCAGTCGATCGGGCCCTCGGTCATCGCCGCGGAGCGCTTCTGCAGCTGCGGCAGCACCTTGGGGTGCACCGTGAAGCCGTCGGGGGCGCTGACGTAGGCGTCGGCGATCCGCTTCAGCGTCTCGAACGGGATGGCGGTGGTGAAGTCCTCGTGGCTCTTCTCCGGGTAGTCCGGCACCGTGGTCCAGCCCTCGGGGGTGGAGGTGGCCTCGCGGACCTCGGTGAAGACGCGCTCGAGCTGCTGCTGGTAGTCCTTGAGGACCTGCTCGGCCTCCTCCAGCGTGATGTCGCCACGACCGATGAGCGACTCGGTGTAGAGCTTGCGCACCGAGCGCTTCTGCTCGATCAGGTCGTACATCAGCGGCTGGGTGTACGACGGGTCGTCGCCCTCGTTGTGACCGCGACGGCGGTAGCAGACCAGGTCGATGACGACGTCCTTGTTGAACGCCTGGCGGTACTCGAAGGCGAGCCGGGCGACCCGGATGCAGGCCTCGGGGTCGTCGCCGTTGACGTGGAAGATCGGGGCCTGGACCATCCGCGCCACGTCGGTGCAGTAGAGCGAGGAGCGCGAGGCGGCCGGAGAGGTGGTGAAGCCGACCTGGTTGTTGACCACGACGTGCACGGTGCCGCCGGTGCGGTAGCCGCGCAGCTGGGAGAGGTTCAGCGTCTCGGCGACCACGCCCTGGCCGGCGAACGCTGCGTCGCCGTGCACGAGCAGCGGCATCACCGGGAACTTCTCGCCCTGGTTCAGCACGTCCTGCTTGGCCCGCGCGATGCCCTCGAGCACGGGGTCGACCGCCTCGAGGTGCGAGGGGTTGGCCGCGACCGAGACCTTGATCGCGTCGCCGGAGTCGGAGAGGAACTCGCCGTCCGCGCCGAGGTGGTACTTCACGTCACCGGAGCCCTGCACCGTGCGCGGGTCGATGTTGCCCTCGAACTCGCGGAAGATCTGGCTGTAGCTCTTGCCGACGATGTTCGCCAGCACGTTGAGCCGGCCGCGGTGCGCCATGCCGATCGCGACCTCGTCGAGGCCGGCCTCGGCGGCCGCCTCGCAGATCTCGTCGATCAGCGGGACCGTGGTCTCGCCACCCTCGAGGCTGAACCGCTTCTGGCCGACGAACTTGGTCTGCAGGAAGGTCTCGAACGCCTCGGCCTGGTTGAGCTTGAGCAGGATCCGGAGCTGCTCCTCGCGGGGCGGCTTCTGGTGTGGCTGCTCGACCCGCTCCTGGATCCAGCGACGCTGCTCGGGGTCCTGGATGTGCATGTACTCGATGCCGACGGTGCGGCAGTAGGAGTCACGCAGGATGCCCAGGATCGAGCGCATCTTCATGAACCGGCGCTCGCCGCCGAAGGACCCGGTCGCGAACTCGCGGTCGAGGTCCCACAGGGTCAGCCCGTGGCTCTCGACCTCGAGGTCGGGGTGGCTGCGCTGCTTGTACTCCAGCGGGTCGGTGTCGGCCATCATGTGGCCGCGCACGCGGTAGGCGTGGATCAGCTCCAGGATGCGTGCCTGCTTGCTGATCTCGTCGTCGTGGTTGGTCGAGATGTCCTTCGACCAGCGGATCGGCTCGTAGGGGATCCGCAGCGACCGGAAGATCTCGTCGTAGAAGTTCTCCTCGCCCAGCAGCAGGCCGTGCATCCGGCGGAGGAACTCGCCGCTGAGCGCGCCCTGGATGACCCGGTGGTCATAGGTCGAGGTCAGCGTCATGATCTTGCTGATGGCGTTGCGGGTCAGGGTCTCCTCGGAGGCGCCCTGGAACTCGGGGGGGTACTCCATCGAGCCGACGCCGATGATGGCGCCCTGCCCCTTCATCAGGCGCGGCACCGAGTGGTTGGTGCCGATCGTGCCGGGGTTGGTGAGGCTGATCGAGGTGCCCTGGAAGTCGCTGACCTGGAGCTTGTTGTTGCGCGCCTTGCGCACCAGCTCCTCGTAGGCGGTCCAGAACTGGGCGAAGTCCATCGACTCGGCGTGCTTGATGCTCGGCACGAGCAGCTGGCGGGTGCCGTCGGGCTTGGGCAGGTCGATCGCCAGCCCGAGGTTGATGTGGGCCGGCGTGATCAGGTTGGGCTTGCCGTCGACGGTGTCGAAGCCGACGTTCATGTCCGGGATGGACCGCAGCGCCTTGACCAGCGCGAAGCCGATCAGGTGCGTGAAGGAGACCTTGCCGCCGCGGGCGCGGGCGAGGTGGTTGTTGATGACGATGCGGTTGTCCCACAGCAGCTTCACCGGGACCGAGCGCACGCTCGTCGCGGTCGGCACCGTGAGGCTGGCGTCCATGTTGGACGCCGTGCGGGCCGGCGCGCCGCGCAGGACGGTGAAGGTCGGCTCGTCGTTCTCGGCGGCGTCGGGCTTCTCGGCCTCCTTCGGCGCCGGCTTCGAGGTGGCCGACTTCGAGGTCGGCGACGTGTCCTGGGCGGCCTTGTTGTCCGTCGTCTTCTCCGTGCTCGTGGTAGCGGTCGGGCGGGGCTTCTGCGGCGCCTTCTGCGGCGCTTTCTGGGCCGCCTGCTGGGCGGGGCGCGACTTGGGGGCTCCGGTGGACTCGGTCACGCGGTGGTGCTCGGCCGAGCCGTTGGCGGCACCGCCGTTGGTCGCACCGCCGTTGGTGGCGCTGCTGGGGGCGTGGTCGTCCTTGCCGAAGAAGTCCCACCACACCCGGTCGACGCTGGCGGGGTCCTTCTGGAACTTCTCGTACATCTCGTCCACGAGCCATTCGTTGGCTCCGAACGCGGATGTCGAGCTGTCGTCGGTGGGCTCGGGCACGACCAGTTTCGCCTCTTCCAGCACGCGTGGGTAGGACTACCCCGCAAGGCTAGACCCCCCGGCGTACGAACCGCAGGGGTGGAGGGCCAAACGGCAGGCGTGTAGCGAGCATCACGTCCGACCACCCCGGATCGTCGGCCGGAACCGGTTGTCATCGGCATCGACCTCGCGTTTTCGTGCGCCGATCTGAGCCTTGTGAGATGGTTTATCCGTATTCAGACCATTCGGGGGATCGATCTGAGGGGAGCGCTCGCATGCGCTGTGTCCGTCTGTTCCTGTCCATGGCCCTGCTCGCCGTGAGCCTCGTGCTCGGCGTGACCAGCCTGGCCTCACCGAGCGTCGCCGCCACCGGCTCGGCCGTGGGTCGGGTGGAGGCCCGCAGCGTCGCGTCGTCCTACGACGACCTCGTGCTCCGCTTCACCAACGTGCAGCGCCGCAAGCACGGGCTGCGCGCCCTGCGCCCGGCGCACTGCCTGGGCACCTTCGCCACCAGCTGGACCCGCTCGATGGCGGTCAACGACTCGTTCCGCCACCAGTCGCTGCGCCCGATCCTGACCACGTGCCGTCAGCACACGGCGGGGGAGAACATCGCCCGCGGCCGGCCCACCCTGGGCGCGGCGGAGGTGGTCGACCTGTGGATGCACTCGCCGGGGCACCGCGCGAACATCCTGAACCGCAGGTACCGCTACCTGGCGGTCGACGCCTGGCGCTCGACGAGCACCAACTACGTCTACGTCACCCAGGACTTCGCGGGCTGAACCGCGAGGTGGTGCGTCCGGATGGGTGCCTCCGGCAGGATTCGAACCTGCGACACCTGGTACCGGAAACCAGTGCTCTATCCCCTGAGCTACGGAGGCGTGCGCCGAACGGCGCGAGCCCGAACACTACCGGGCGATACTCCCGTGCTGCCAACCGGTGCCCGCCGATAGGCTGAGGGGGTGAATCCCGCCCAGTTGTCCACCACGATCGTCGCCGCCCTCACCTCGCTGACCGAGGACGGGCGACTGGCCCTGCCCGACGGCGTGCCGGCCTCGGTGGTGGTCGAGAGACCGCGCAGCAAGGAGCACGGCGACTACGCCACGAACGTCGCGCTCCAGCTGGGCAAGAAGGCCGGGCTGAACCCTCGCGAGCTGGCCGCGATGCTGGCCGAGCAGCTCCTCGCGGCCGACGGCATCGGCGCCGTCGACGTCGCGGGCCCGGGCTTCCTCAACATCACCGTCGAGACCGGGGCCCAGGGCCGGGTCGCGGCCGACGTGGTCGCCGCCGGCGCGGCGTACGGCCGCACGGAGGTGCTCGCCGGGCAGCGGATCAACGTCGAGTTCATCTCCGCCAACCCGACCGGCCCCCTGCACCTGGGGCACACCCGGTGGGCGGTGCTCGGTGACGCGATCGGCCGCGTGCTGTCCGCGGCCGGGGCCGACGTGACCCGCGAGTTCTACATCAACGACCGCGGCGTGCAGATGAACCACTTCGCCGACTCCGTGATCGCCTCGGCGCTGGGCCTGCCCAAGCCGGCCGACGGCTACGCCGGGGCCTACATCGACGACCTCGCCAAGGCGGTCGAGGCGGCCAGCCCCGGGATCTTCGAGCTGCCCGCCGACGAGCGTCGTGCGGCCGTGCGGGCCAAGGGCTACGAGCTCCAGCTGGCCGCCCAGCAGCAGCAGCTGGCCACCTTCCACACCCACTTCGACGTCTGGTTCTCCGAGCTGTCGCTGCACGACTCGGGCTCGGTCCCCGACACCCTGCAGCGGCTGCAGGACCTCGGGCACGTCTACTCCGACGGCGGCGCGCTGTGGATGCGCACCACCGACTTCGGCGACGACAAGGACCGGGTGCTGATCAAGTCCGACGGCGAGCTCACCTACTTCGCCTCCGACACGGCGTACTACCTGGACAAGCGCGCCCGCGGCTTCGACCACTGCATCTACCTGCTGGGCGCCGACCACCACGGGTACGTCGGGCGGCTGCGGGCGATGGCGGCCTGCGTCGGCGACGACCCCGACGTCACCCTGGACGTGATGATCGGGCAGCTGGTCAAGATCCTGCAGGACGGCGCCGAGATGAAGCTGTCCAAGCGGGCCGGCACGATCGTGACCCTCGACGAGCTGGCCGAGGAGATCGGTGTCGACGCCCTGCGCTACTCCCTGGCCCGCTACCCGGCGGACTCCCCGCTGGTCCTCGACGTCGCGGAGATCACCAAGGCGTCGGCCGACAACCCGGTGTACTACGTGCAGTACGCCCACGCCCGCACCTGCCGGATGATGGCCAACGCCGCCGACCTCCAGATGTCGCTGCCCGGCGACGCCTTCGACCCGGCGCTGCTCTCCCACGAGCGCGACGGCGACCTGCTCCGGGCGCTCGCGGAGTTCCCCCGGGTCGTGGCGAGCGCGGCCGAGCTGCGCGAGCCGCACCGGGTCGCCCGCTACCTGGAGAGCACGGCCGCGATCTTCAACCGTTGGTACGACACCAAGGAGTGCCGGATGCTGCCGCAGGGCGACGCGCCCGTGACCCCGGCCAACGAGGCACGCCTCGTGCTGGTGGTCGCGACCCGCACCGTGCTGGCCAACGGCCTCGACCTGCTCGGCGTCTCCGCGCCCGAGCGGATGTGAGCTGACCGTGCGCGCCCACGAGGCCGGCTGGGCCCACGCGGTGGTCTCGGTGCGAGGTCCCGCCTGGCTCCGGGAGCCCGGCGACACCAACGACCTGGTGCCCCGGCTGTGGTCGGCCACCGCCCGCAAGGTCGACGGCGTCCTCGAGGTCGGCGGGGTCACCCTGCCCGACCTCGTCGCCGAGCACGGCTCCCCGGCGTACGTCCTGGACGAGGAGGACTTCCGGGCCCGCGCCCGCGCCTTCCGCGACGGTTTCGCCGGCTGGGAGGTCTACTACGCCGGCAAGGCGTTCCTGTGCACGGCGGTCGCCCGCTGGATCGCCGAGGAGGGGCTCTGCCTCGACGTCTGCACCGGCGGAGAGCTCGCCGTCGCGGAGCGCGCCGGCTTCCCGATGGACCGGGTCGAGTTCCACGGCAACAACAAGACCCCGGCCGAGCTCGAGCGGGCCGTGCGGCTCGGGGTCGGCCGCATCGTCGTCGACTCCTTCCACGAGATCGAGCGGCTGACCGCGCTGGTCGCCCCGGGGTCGGGCAGCAGCGTGGCCGGCCGCACCGTGCGGGTGCTGGTGCGGGTGACCGCCGGCGTCGAGGCCCACACCCACGAGTACATCGCCACCGCCCACGAGGACCAGAAGTTCGGCTTCTCGATCAGCAGCGGCGACGCCTTCGAGGCCGTCCGCCAGCTGCAGGAGGCCCCGGGCGTGGAGCTGCAGGGGCTGCACTCCCACATCGGCTCGCAGATCTTCGACTCCTCCGGCTTCGAGGTGGCCGCCCGGCGGGTGCTCGCCCTGCACGCCCGGATCGCCGAGGAGCTGGGCCGCGAGCTGCCCGAGCTCGACCTCGGCGGCGGCTTCGGCATCGCCTACACGACCCAGGACGACCCGTCGGACCCCGCCCGGCTCGCCACGGAGATGACCAAGATCGTCCGCGACGAGTGCGCCAGCCGTGGGCTGGCCGTGCCCCGGCTCTCGATCGAGCCCGGCCGCGCGATCGCCGGCCCCGCCATGTGCACCGTCTACGAGGTGGGCACCGTGAAGCCGGTCGAGCTCGACGGCGGCGCCGTGCGCACCTACGTCTCGGTCGACGGCGGCATGAGCGACAACATCCGCACCGCGCTGTACGACGCGGACTACTCCTGCACGCTGGCCAACCGGCACTCCGAGGCGCCGCCGCTGCTGAGCCGCCTGGTCGGCAAGCACTGCGAGGCCGGCGACATCGTGGTCAAGGACGAGTTCCTCCCCGGTGACCTGCTGCCCGGCGACCTGGTCGCGGTGCCCGGCACGGGTGCCTACTGCCGGTCGATGGCCAGCAACTACAACCACGCCCTGCGGCCGCCGGTCGTGGCCGTGCGTGACGGCGCCTCCCGCGTCGTCGTGCGCCGCGAGACCCTGGACGACCTGCTCGCCACCGACCTGGGCTGATCCTCCGCGGCACCGAGGGGGCCACCCAGCCCGCGGATGGGTGTCACGCGAGCCGCGTCCGGGTGCGAGGATGTACGGCGATGGACGAGCACTCCCCGAAACCAGTACGCGTCGCCCTGCTCGGCTGCGGTGTCGTCGGGTCCCAGGTGGCCCGGCTGCTGCACGAGCAGGCCGACGACCTCGCGGCACGCGTCGGCGCGCCGGTCGAGCTCGCCGGCATCGCCGTACGCCGCCTCGGGCTGGCGCGCGACGTCGAGCTGCCCGAGCACCTGTTCACCACCGACGCCGCCGCCCTGGTGGCCCGTGACGACATCGACGTCGTCGTCGAGGTGATCGGTGGGATCGAGCCGGCCCGCACCCTGATCCTGAGCGCGCTCGCGCACGGCGCCAGCGTGGTCTCGGCCAACAAGGCCCTCCTCGCCGAGGACGGCAGCACGTTGTTCGAGGCCGCCGCGAAGGCGGACCGCGACCTCTACTACGAGGCCGCCGTGGCCGGTGCCATCCCGATCCTGCGTCCCCTGCGCGAGTCGCTCGCGGGCGACCAGGTGACCCGCGTGCTCGGCATCGTCAACGGCACCACCAACTTCATCCTCGACAAGATGGACACCTCCGGCGCGGGCTTCGACGAGGCGCTCCAGGAGGCCCAGGACCTCGGGTACGCCGAGGCCGACCCGACCGCCGACGTCGAGGGCTTCGACGCCGCCGCCAAGGCCGCGATCCTGGCCAGCCTGGCCTTCCACACCCGGGTCACCGCCTCCGACGTGCACCGCGAGGGCATCGCCGAGGTCACCGCGGGCGACGTGGCGTCGGCCCGCGAGATGGGCTGCGTGGTCAAGCTGCTCGCGATCTGCGCCGTGGAGGAGGGTCCCGACGGGCCGGCCGTGTCGGCCCGCGTGCACCCCGCGATGATCCCGCTCAGCCACCCGCTGGCCAGCGTCCGCGAGGCCTACAACGCGGTCTTCGTCGAGAGCAAGGCCGCCGGCCAGCTGATGTTCTACGGCCCCGGTGCCGGCGGCGCCCCCACGGCGAGCGCCGTCATGGGCGACCTGGTCACGGTGGCCCGCAACCGGCTCTCCGACGTGCGCGGCGCCGGCGAGTCGTCGTACGCCGACCTCCCGGTGCTGCCCATGGGCAGCACCCAGACCCGGTACCACGTGCAGATCGACGTCGACGACAAGGCCGGCGTGCTGGCCGCGGTCGCCCTGGCCTTCGCCGAGCACGACGTCTCCATCCAGACCGTGCGGCAGGAGGGGCGGGGCGACGACGCCCAGCTGGTCGTGGTCTCGCACCGCGCGAGCGACGCCGACCTCGCCGCCACCGTGGAGACCCTGCGCCTGATGCCCCACGTGCGCGACGTGTCGTCGGTGATGAGGGTCGAGGGGGAGAGCGAGTGAGCCGCGCCTGGATGGGGGTGATCGAGGAGTACCGCGACCGCCTCGACATCCCCGCGAGCACCCCGACCATCACCCTCCGCGAGGGGGGCACGCCGATGGTGTCGTCGGAGTGGCTCAGCCACCTGACCGGCGCCGAGGTGTGGCTCAAGGTCGAGGGCGACAACCCCACCGGCTCGTTCAAGGACCGCGGCATGACCGTGGCGCTGTCGGTCGCCGTCGGCGAGGGCGCCGAGGCCGTCGTCTGCGCCTCGACCGGCAACACCTCGGCCTCGATGGCGGCCTACGCCGCCCGGGCCGGCATCAAGCCGCTCGTGTTGGTGCCCCAGGGCAAGATCTCGGCCGGCAAGCTGGCCCAGGCGATCGTGCACGGCGCGCAGGTGATCATGGTGCGCGGCAACTTCGACGACTGCCTGCGGATCTCGCGCGGCCTCGCCGAGCACTACCCGGTCGCGCTGGTGAACTCGGTGAACCCGATGCGCCTGCAGGGGCAGAAGACGGCCTCCTTCGAGATCGTCGACTTCCTCGGCGACGCCCCCGACGTGCACGTGCTGCCGACGGGCAACGCGGGCAACATCTCGGCGTACTGGCTGGGCTACCGCGAGGCGCACGGTGCCGGCGACTCCCGCAAGCTGCCGGTGATGCGCGGTTGGCAGGCCGCCGGTGCTGCCCCGCTCGTGCTCGGCGCCCCCGTGCCCGACCCCGAGACCGTCGCCTCCGCGATCCGCATCGGCAACCCCGCGTCGTGGGACCTCGCCATGGAGGCCGCCGACTCCTCCGGCGGCAAGTTCCGCCAGGTCAGCGACCACGAGATCCTCGCGGCCCAGCGCGAGCTCGCCTCGCGCGACGGCGTCTTCGTCGAGCCCGCGTCGGCCGCCGGCGTCGCCGGGCTGCTGCTGGAGGCCGCCGAGGGCATCCGGTACGCCGGCCAGCAGGTCGTCGTGACGGTGACCGGGCACGGCCTGAAGGACATCGACACCGCATTGTCGGGCTTCACCGACCTCGTCGACACCGTGTGCGACGCCGACGTCGACGCGGCCGCACGGGCCGCCGGCCTGTCCTGAGGTGAGCGTGCCCCCGAATCCCACGGGCGCCGTGGCGTGGACGCGTGGACCGGTGACCGTGGAGGTCCCGGCGACCAGCGCCAACCTCGGGCCCGGGTTCGACTGCCTCGGCGTGGCCCTGCAGCTGCGCGACACCCTGGTGGGCGAGGTCGCCGGCGACGAGCTCCGCATCGAGATCGAGGGTGACGGCGAGGCCGACCTCCCTCGCGACGAGACCCACCTCGTCGTGCGGGCCATGCGGGCCACCTTCGAGGCCCTGGGGGAGCAGCCGCCGGGGCTGCACCTGCGCTTCACCAACCGGATCCCGCACAGCCGGGGCCTCGGGTCGTCCTCGGCCGCGATCGTCGGCGGGATCGTGCTCGCTCGCGGGCTGGCCGTCGACGGCGCCGCGCGGCTGGACGACGCGGCCGCCCTGGCCCTGGCCAACCGCATCGAGGGCCACCCCGACAACGTCGCCCCCGCGCTGCTCGGCGGGTTCGTGGTCGCCGGCCAGGCTGGCGCGGACGTCTGGGCCCAGCAGGCGCCCGTCGACCCCGCGATCTCCGCGGTGGTGCTCGTGCCGCCGCACGGCGTCCGCACCGAGGTCGCGCGCGGGCTGCTGCCCGCCTCGGTGGCGCACGCCGACGCGGCCGCGAACGCCGGCCGGGCAGCGCTGCTCGTGGTGGCCCTCGCCGGCGCCCCGGCGCTGCTGATGCGGGCCACCGAGGACTTCTTGCACCAGGAGCAGCGCGAGCCGGCGATGCCCGAGTCCCTCGCCCTCGTGCACGCGCTGCGGGCCGGGGGAGTGCCCGCGGTGATCAGCGGCGCCGGCCCCACGGTGCTCGCCCTGCTGGTCGACGGACCGGGTGCCGGAGCGGCGTACGACACCGTCCTGACCTGCGCTCCGACCGGCTGGCGGACGCTCCGCCAGAGCCTCGGTGGCCCCGGAGCCTGCGTGCTAATGTGACCGCGCGTCACGACCCGGCCGCCCGTGGACACCTCCACGGAGCCGAGGAGCACCGGACGCCCATCGATCACCTCCCCGTCCTGGCCGGGCACGCCCGCGTCCGTTCGGTGTCTCCGGCCCAGCCATCGGCCGTCGATGGAACCGCACGACTCGGGAGCGGCGCCGTCGCCGCAGGCCGACACAGGGGGAAGGACCCCGGATGACCGACACCACCCAGACCGCTCCGGACTCCGGTCCCGCCGACCGCAGTCGCAAGAGCGGGTTGGACGCGATGCTCCTGCCCGAGCTCAAGCGGATCGCCGGCACCCTCGGGATCAGGTCCACCGGGCTGCGCAAGGGTGCCCTGATCGACGCGATCAAGGCCCACCAGGCCGGCCAGTCGGGTGGCGGCGCACGGAACCAGTCCGCCCCCGCGCGCACCGAGCCGGCTCCCGCCGAGCCCGCCACCGGCGAGCCCTCCTCGAGCGCCGCCCGCGCCGAGGCACCGGCCTCGTCCGACCGGGCGACCTCGTCGGCACGGTCCGACCAGTCCGGCGGGGCCGACCAGTCCCCCTCGTCCGACCAGTCCTCCCCGTCCGACCAGTCCTCCCCGTCCGACCAGTCCTCCCCGTCCGGCCAGTCGAACCCGTCGGACCAGTCGAACCCGTCGGGCCAGACCGCTCGGTCCGGCCGCAACGGTCGCGGAGGCTCCAAGAAGTCGGGTGACCAGCAGGACGGGCAGCAGGACAGCCAGCAGGGTGACCGGCAGGACCGGCAGCAGGGCAGCCAGAAGAACGACCAGCGCGACGGGCAGCGCGACGGGCACCAGCGGAACGCTGAGCAGGACGCAACGTCCGCCACCGGGTCGACGGAGCCCCCGGCCGGCGAGCGACGCGAGCGCAAGCCGCGCACCCGCCGCGAGCGCATCGAGGCCGAGCGCGCGGCAGCGGAGTCGTCCGCGGGCGACGACACCGGCCAGCAGGACGACCGCACGAACGAGAGCCGCCAGAACGACGGACGCCAGAACGACAACAACCGCCAGGGCAACGCTGGCCAGCAGGACGACCGCCAGGGCAACCGGCAGGGCGAGGTCGGCAGAACGACGGCCGGCAGAACGACAACAACCGCCAGGGCAACGACAACCGCCAGAACGAGAGCCGCCAGGGCGGCAACGACCGCCAGAACGAGAACCGGCAGAACGACGGCGGCCAGCAGGACGACCGCCAGGGCAACCGCCAGAACGACGGGCGCCAGAACGACGGGCGCCAGAACGACCGGCAGCAGAACGACGGGCAGGACGACGAGGACGGCGGCTCGCGCCGCAACCGCCGCCGCCGCGGTCGTGACCGCGACCGGCAGCAGCCCGGCAACGGCGCGGGGAGCAGCAGCCCCCAGAACCCCTCGTCGCACCAGCCGTCGGCGCGCACCCACCGCAACGAGCCGGACCTGCAGATCCTCGAGGACGACGTGCTCGCGCCGTGCGCGGGCATCCTCGACCTGCTGGACAACTACGCCTTCGTCCGCACCAGCGGCTACCTGCCCGGCCCCGACGACGTCTACGTCTCGATGTCGATGGTGCGCAAGTTCGGCCTGCGCCGCGGTGACGCCGTGATGGGGCAGGTGCGTCAGCCCCGGGAGGGCGAGCGCAAGGAGAAGTACAACCCGCTGGTCAGGATCGACAACGTCAACGGCGCCGAGCCCGACTCCGCGCGCTCGCGCGTCGAGTTCTCCCAGCTGACGCCGCTCTACCCGACCGAGCGGCTCCGCCTCGAGACGACCTCGACCAACCTGATCGGCCGGGTCATCGACATCGCGGCCCCGATCGGCAAGGGCCAACGCGGCCTGATCGTGTCGCCGGCCAAGGCCGGCAAGACGATGGTCCTGCAGTCCATCGCCAGCTCGATCGCGGCCAACAACCCCGAGTGCCACCTGATGGTCGTGCTCGTCGACGAGCGTCCCGAGGAGGTGACCGACTTCGAGCGCTCGGTCAAGGGCGAGGTCGTCAGCTCGACCTTCGACCGTCCCGCCGGTGACCACACCATCGTCGCCGAGCTGGCCATCGAGCGGGCCAAGCGGCTCGTCGAGCTCGGCCACGACGTCGTCGTGCTGCTCGACGGCATCACCCGGCTCGGTCGCGCCTACAACCTCGCGGCCCCGGCCAGCGGCCGGATCCTCTCCGGCGGCGTCGACTCGGCCGCGCTGTACCCGCCCAAACGGTTCTTCGGTGCCGCGCGCAACATCGAGGACGGTGGCTCGCTCACCATCCTGGCCACCGCGCTGATCGAGAGCGGCTCGAAGATGGACGAGGTGATCTTCGAGGAGTTCAAGGGCACCGGCAACATGGAGATCCGCCTGCGCCGCGAGTTCGCCGACAAGCGGATCTTCCCGGCCATCGATGCCGTCCAGTCCGGCACCCGCCGCGAGGAGCTCCTGATGAGCCAGGAGGAGCTCGCGATCGTGTGGAAGCTGCGTCGCGTGCTCTCCGGTCTCGACGGCCAGCAGGCGCTGGAGCTGCTGCTGACCCGGCTGCGGAAGTCACAGAACAATCTCGAGTTCCTGATGCAGGTCCAGAAGACCACACCGACGGCCCACGGCAAGGAAGACTGACGCCGACGCGGTCCGGGGACGACGACAGACCCCGACATCGCGTCCGATATGACCGCACCCACCCGCTGGTGCGGATATGCTCATCCGGGTTTGACAGCGCACACTCTGAGGGGACACACATGGCACGCATCGTGATCGCGGACGACGACGCCGACATCCGCGAGCTGGTCGTGTTCAAGCTGCGGCACGGCGGTCACGACGTGGTGCCCGTCGGTGACGGAGCCGCCGCGGTCGAGGCCTGCACCGCCGAGAAGCCCGACCTGGTCATCCTCGACGTGATGATGCCCGGCATGAGCGGCCTCGACGCCGCCCGGGCACTGCGGCAGGACGCCTCGATGGACGGCCTCCCGATCATCATGCTGACCGCCCGCGCGCAGGAGTCCGACATCGAGCAGGGCTTCGAGGCCGGCGCCGACGACTACATCGTCAAGCCGTTCAGCCCCCGTGAGCTGGCCTCCCGGGTCTCCGCGGTCCTGGCCCGGAGTCGCTGACCTCCCCATCATGAAAGCGTCCGGCTTCCTCGGGTTCAGCTGGATCCTGCTGATCGTCTTCGTGGCGCTCTCGTTGGTCGCGTTCGTCGCGCTCGTCGTGATCCGTGCGGCCCGCGAGATCGTGGGGCGGCGACGTCAGCGGCAGGCCGACGCCGTGCGCACGCGCATCTTCGACCTCGTCATGGGCGAGGGCGACGAGGCCGCCGCCGCCGCCCGACGGGACCTCGGCTCCTCGAGGGGTCGGGAGCGCGAGCGGGTCGAGCGGCAGATCTTCACGATGCTGCCCAAGCTCAAGGGTGACTCGCGCGGAGTGCTGGTCGACCTCCTGCTGGCCCAGGGTGCCGAGCGGCACGCCGTGGCGCTGACCCGCTCGAGGTCCGGCGTACGCCGTTGCCGGGGCGCGTTCCAGCTGGGGGTGCTCGGCCTCGACCGGCACCTGGACCTCCTCGTGCACCTCCTGGACGACAAGGTCTTCCTGGTCCGCCGGGTGGCCGTCCGGGCGCTGGGCAACATGGGCGACCCGCGGGCCGTGCGCCCGCTGCTCGTGCTGGGCGAGCACGACAACCGGCTGACCCGCGACCTCGTCTACGCCCTCGACCGGCTCGGTCCCGGCGCCGCCGGTGAGCTGCGCAGCGTGCTGGCCGACGAGATGCACGCCGGCGAGCACCTCCACCTCGACCCGGCGGCGGTCGTCCTGGGCCTGATCGGCGACCGCGACGCGATCGGGGTGCTGGCCGAGGGCTTGGTCTCGGAGAACCCGTCCTTCGCGCAGACCTGCGCCGAGGCCCTGGGCCGCATCGGCTCGCCCGAGAGCATCCCGCCGCTGATCGCCGCCCTGCTCGACCTGCGTCCCAACGTGCGGGCGGCGGCGGCCCAGGCGTTGGGGTCGATCGGCTCCTCGGTCGCCGCCGACAGCCTGATCGACGTGGTCGACGAGCAGGAGCCCCAGGTCTCCCGGCAGGCGGCCCAGGCCCTGCTCGCGCTCGGCACCGGCGGCCGGAGCCTGCTGCTCACCAGCACCTCGCCGTACGCCGTCGAGGCCCTCGCGCTCGACGAGATCAAGGGGCGTCGCCGGTGACCCCCCTCATCCTGGGCCTCTCCGGCGGCTGGGTCGGGACGCTGCTGCAGGTGATGGGCTGGTTCTTCATCGCCTACTCGGTCGCGATCAACGTCAGCTTCATCATCCTCACCCTGCTGGCGATGCTCGACTTCGCCTCCTACCGCCGCAAGATCCAGTTCGCGGCGTACGACGAGAGCTTCGCCGAGCCGCTGGCGCGCGGCGTCACGGTGCTGATGCCGGCGTACAACGAGGAGCTGACGATCGTCGCCTCGGTGCAGGCGATGACCTCGCTGCGCTACCCCGACTTCGAGGTCGTGGTGATCGACGACGGGTCCAAGGACGACACCGTGCGCACGATGGTCGCGGCCTTCGACATGGTGGAGTTCCCGCTGGCCCAGGCCCCGCTGGTGCCGACCAAGGGCGAGGTCGGGGCCTGCTACGTCAGCACCCGCGGCTCGATGAACCTGCTGCTGGTGTGCAAGGCCAACGGCGGCAAGGCCGATGCTCTCAACGTCGGGATCAACGTCGCCCGCAAGGAGCTGGTCTGCATGGTCGACGCCGACTCGCTGCTCGACCCCGACGCCCTGCTGCACGTGTCGCGGCCCTTCGCCGACGACCCGGAGCGGGTGATCGCCTCGGGGGGCGTCGTGCGGGTGGCCAACGGCTCGACCATCTCCAAGGGCCGCGTCACCAAGATCTCGATGCCCTCGCGCTGGCTGCCGCGCGTGCAGGTGGTGGAGTACCTCCGCGCGTTCCTGATCGGCCGGGCCGGCTGGTCGGCGGCCGGCGGGCTGCTGATCATCTCCGGGGCGTTCGGCATGTTCCGGCGCGACATCCTCTTCGAGGTGGGCGGGGTCGCCACCGACTGCATCGGCGAGGACGCCGAGCTCGTCGTGCGCCTCTACCGGTGGATGGGCGACAACGACGTCGACGGCCGGATCGTCTTCGTCTCCGAGCCGGTGGCCTGGACCGAGGCGCCGGAGACCCTCGAGGTGCTGCGCAAGCAGCGGTCGCGCTGGCACCGCGGCCTGACCGAGATCTTCGCCCGCCACCGCTCGATGCTGCTGCGCCCGCGCTACGGCTTCATCGGCATGATCACGATGCCGTGGTTCCTGGTCTTCGAGCTGCTGGCCCCCTTCATCGAGGTCTTCGGCCTCGTCTACTTCGCCGTCGTGATGGTGCTGCTCTCCCTGGGGGAGACCGGGCTGATCCCCGGCGACTGGGTCTCGCTGCCGGTCGTGGTGATCCTCCTGTCCACCTCGGTGGCGTTCTCGATCATGATGAGCCTGATCGCGCTGCTGGCCGAGGAGCTGTCCTACCGCCGCTACCGCGGGCTGCGCGACCTGATGGTCGCCGTCTGGGCGGCGGTCGAGGAGAACGTCGGCTACCGCCAGCTCACGGCGTTCTGGCGGATGCGCGGCAGCATCGACGCCTTCCGGGGGTCGACGCACGTCTGGGGCGAGATGACCCGCAAGGGCTTCTCGGACTCCTCGTAGGCCTCTCGAGGCCGCTCCCGGACCTCGGGAACAGACCGGGCCCGCGCACGGTTGGGCAGGTGTGCCGCCGATTCGCAGCGATGCGGTCTTCGGTGGCACACTTGGACGCTGGCTGGCGGTTCACGTCCCCCGCAGGGGGTCGACCCGCCTGGCTGAAACCCCGAGAGGACACCTCATGCAGAAGAACATCCACCCCGAGTACGTCACGACCGAGGTGCGTTGCACCTGCGGCAACACGTTCACCACCCGCAGCACCAAGACGAGCGGCGAGATCCGCTCGGAGGTCTGCTCCAACTGCCACCCCTTCTACACCGGCAAGCAGAAGATCCTCGACACCGGTGGCCGCGTGGCCCGCTTCGAGGCGCGCTACGCCAAGAAGGCTCCTGCCAAGAAGTAGCTCCCCGGGTCGGTGGGGTCACGGGTCCGCCCGCGGCCCCACCGTTTCCACGTCCCCGGTCGGGACCACCTCGCACCCCAGGAGCTGCCACGTGTTCGAAGCCGTCGAATCCCTCGCTGCCGAGCACGCCGAGATCGAGACCCGGCTGGCGGACCCGTCGGTGCACGCCGACCAGTCCCTGGCACGCCGCCTCAACCAGCGGTACGCCGAGCTGAGCGCCATCGTGCGCGCCCACGACGACTGGACCCAGATCGGCGAGGACCTGCAGGCCGCCCGGGAGCTGTCCGGCGAGGACGCGTCGTTCGCCCTCGAGGCCGAGCAGCTCGAGAAGGCCCGCGTGGTCGCCGAGGAGCGGCTGCGCCACCTGCTGATCCCGCGGGATGCCAGCGACGGCAAGGACGTGCTCTTCGAGATCAAGTCCGGTGAGGGCGGCGAGGAGTCGGCCCTGTTCGCCGGCGACCTGCTGCGGATGTACTCCCGCTACGCCGAGCGGCACGGCTGGTCCACCGAGATCCTCGACGCCACCGACTCCGACCTCGGCGGCTACAAGTCGGTGACGGTCGCGGTCAAGGCCAAGGGCACCCCGCAGCCGGGGGAGGCGCCGTACGCCCTGCTGAAGTTCGAGGGAGGCGTCCACCGAGTCCAGCGCGTGCCGGTCACCGAGAGCCAGGGTCGCGTGCACACCAGTGCCGCCGGCGTGCTCGTGATGCCCGAGGCCGAGCAGGTCGACGTGCAGGTCAACGACAACGACCTGCGCATCGACGTCTACCGCTCGAGCGGTCCTGGCGGCCAGAGCGTGAACACCACCGACTCCGCCGTCCGGATCACCCACCTGCCCACCGGCATCGTGGCCAGCTGCCAGAACGAGAAGTCGCAGCTGCAGAACAAGGAGTCCGCCATGCGGATCCTGCGCGCCCGGCTGCTCGACGCCGCCCAGGAGGCCGCCGACGCCGAGGCCAGCGACGCCCGGCGCTCGCAGGTGCGCACGGTCGACCGCTCCGAGCGCATCCGCACCTACAACTACCCCGAGAACCGCATCAGCGACCACCGCACCGGCTACAAGTCCTACGACCTCGACCGGGTGCTCGACGGCGACCTCGAGGCCGTCATCGACTCGTGCGTGCAGGCCGACGTGGCCGCCCGGCTCGAGGCCCTGGGGGAGTGAGCGACCAGGCGGGTGTGCGCGCCCTGCTCCGCGAGGCCGCCGCGCGCCTGGCCGAGGCCGGCGTCGCCAGCCCCGACCACGACGCCGCCGAGCTGCTGTCCCACGTGACCGGCGTGCCGCGCGGCCGGCTGCCGCTGCTCGACGGGGTCGAGCCCGACCGGGTCGAGGCCTTCTCGGTGCTCGTTCGCCGCCGCGAGACCCGCGAGCCGCTGCAGCACCTGACCGGGTCGGCTGCCTTCCGCCACGTCGAGCTCGCCGTCGGTCCCGGGGTCTTCGTGCCGCGCCCGGAGACCGAGCTGCTGGCCGGCTGGGCCGTCGAGAGGGCCGTCGAGAGGGCAGCCGAGCGGGCGGGCCAGCAGAAGGACGAGTCCGAAGGCGCCCCCGTGCTGGTGGACCTGTGCACCGGCTCCGGCGCCATCGCCGCCAGCCTGGCCCACGAGGTGCCCGGCGCCGAGGTCCACGCGGTCGAGCTCGACGAGGGTGCGTACGCCTGGGCGCTGCGCAACCTCGCCGGCACCGGCGTGGACCTGCGGCTGGGCGACATGGACGGCGCCTTCCCCGAGCTCGACGGCTCGGTCGACGTGGTGGCCTGCAACCCGCCGTACATCCCGCTCGAGGCCTTCGCCAGCGTCGCCCCCGAGGCCCGTGACCACGACCCGTCCCTCGCGCTGTGGTCGGGCCAGGACGGCCTGGACGCGATGCGGGTGCTGGAGGTCAACGCGGCCCGTCTCCTGCGCCGCGGTGGCTGGGTGGGGGCCGAGCACGCGGACGTCCAGGGCGAGTCCGCGGCCCGGGTCTTCCTCGACACCGGGCGCTGGGCCGAGGTGCGCGACCACCAGGACCTGGCAGGTCGCGCGCGCTTCGTGACGGCCCGGCTGGCACGATGACCCCCATGACCTGCCCGGCGACACCTGGGGACGCGTGGTGAGCACGCGCTACGACCTGTCCGAGCCCGAGAGCCTTGAGAGCGGCCTCGCGGCCGCCGTGGGTGCCGTACGCCGGGGGCAGCTGATCGTGCTGCCGACCGACACCGTCTACGGCATCGGCGTCGACGCCTTCGACCCCGACGGCGTGCAGCGGCTCCTCGACGCCAAGGGCCGCGGCCGCGACATGCCCCCGCCGGTCCTGATCTCGGCCGTGACCACGCTCGAGGCGCTGGCCACCGACCTGCCGCCGTGGGCCGAGGGACTGGTCGAGCGGTTCTGGCCGGGCCCGCTCACCCTCGTGTGCCGCCAGCAGCCCTCGCTGCGGTGGGACCTCGGCGAGGCCCGGGGCACCGTCGCCATCCGGATGCCCGACGACCAGCGCGCCCTCGACCTGCTGGGCCGCACGGGGCCGTTGGCCGTGTCGTCGGCCAACACCACGGGCCAGCCGGCCGCCACCGACGCCGACGGGGCCGAGCGGATGCTGGGCGAGTCGGTCGAGGTGGTCCTCGACGGCGGCCCCAGCGTCGGTGCCGTCGCCTCGACGATCATCGACTGCACCGGCGACCGCCCGCGGATCCTGCGCGAGGGTGCGCTCGACCGGGCCATGGTGGCCCAGGTGCTCGAGGACCTGGGCGCCCGACTGGTCGACGACGACGACCTGATCACGCCGCACGACGAGCCAGGACCCGACGCGCAGCAGCAGGACAGGCCCCACGACGGGCCCGACGGTGCGTGAGTACCTCCTCGTCTTCCTGGTCGCCGCGGTCGCGAGCTACCTGCTCTGCGTCTTCGCCCGTGAGGCCGCGATCCGCTCCGGTGCCGTCGCCCGCGTGCGCGACCGCGACGTGCACGCGACCCCGATCCCGTACTTCGGCGGCGTCGCGATGCTCGGCGGCCTGGGCGCGGGCCTCCTGGTCGCCCGGCACCTGCCCTTCCTGAGCACCTCGCAGCCCTTCGTCTTCCACGACTCGGGCTACGTCCTGCTCGCCGGGGCGATGATCTGCGCCGTCGGCGTGGTCGACGACCTGATCGAGCTGGACGCCCTGACCAAGCTCGGCGGCCAGATCGTGGCCGCGGGCTTCCTGGTGCTCAACGACGTCAAGCTGTTCTCGATCAAGCTCCCGGTGGTCGGTCAGCTCGTCCTGGACCCCACCCAGGCCGGGCTGCTGACGATCCTTCTCGTCGTCGGCACCATGAACGCCGTGAACTTCGTCGACGGCCTCGACGGCCTGGCGGGCGGGGTGGTGCTGATCGGTGCGGTCGCCTTCTTCCTCTTCTCCTACCGGCTGGCCGACAGCAACGGCGAGACCCTGGCCGTCACCGCCGCCATGCTGTGCGCGGCGATGGGCGGTGCCTGTGCGGGCTTCCTGCCGCACAACTTCTTCCCGGCCCGGATCTTCATGGGCGACTCGGGGTCGATGCTGCTGGGGCTCGTCCTGGCGGGCTCGGCGCTGACCCTGACCGGCCAGTTCGCCAGCGTCTCGGTCGAGGGCACCGGCAGCGACGGGTCCCTGGTGATGCTGCTGCCGATCCTGCTGCCCGTCTCGATCCTGGTCGTGCCCCTCGCCGACCTGGTGCTGGCCGTCGTGCGCCGCACGCGTCGGGGCCAGGCGTTCTACCAGCCCGACAAGGAGCACCTGCACCACCGGTTGCTCGAGATCGGGCACAGCCAGCGCCGCGCGGTGCTGATCATGTACCTCTGGGCCGGCCTGATCGCCTTCGGCGGCGTGCTGATCGGCCTCTACAGCGGCCCCCTGACCTGGGCGCTGCTGGCCGTCGGGACCGTCCTGACGGTCGTCCTGACCTTCCTCGTCCCGCGCGTCCAGCGCCCTGGCGAGGCCCGTGCCGAGGACCACCTCGTCGGTTGATCCACAGGGTTCTCCACAGGTGCGGGTACGCCGCTCGCGTCGACGGGCGCCCGGGTCGAGGCTCATGGGACCAACTACTCGGAGGTCCACATGAAGATTTTCAATCGCCTGCTGGCGCCCGTCGTCGCCCTGCTCATCGGGCTCGCCTCGCTGGTGCTGCTGGCGCCCGCCGCCGACGCTGCCGGTGGCCTCGCGCCGTCGTGCGTCAAGCGTGCGGTCGGCACCACGGGCGGGACTCCCAACGGGGCCCAGGTGAAGCTCACCAACCGCTGCTCCACGACCAAGCGGGTCAAGGTGGTGTTCACCCACGCCCACGACAGCGCGTGCCTGCGCCTCCTGCCCGGCCGGAGCCGGACGCTCAGCTCCAACATCGCCCTGCCGTTCTCGCACTACGACAAGACCGTGACCTGCTGAGGGCCGGGCGGGGCGCCCATCGCGCCCCGCCGGCGCCTCGTCGGCGCCGTCTCGGTTGGCCTGCCGACCGGACTTTGTGCTACTTTTCACAAGCACCGCCACCCGCCGGATGACATTCACGTCACGCACGTGAAAGAGTCTCCGGACGACGACGATGAGGCCGCCAATGACGACGACCGCCCGCCCCGGCACGGGGCAGCGCCGAGGGACGACTCCCCGAGTCCTCCTGACGGCAGGCGCGTCCGTCCTCGTGGTCGTGCTGGCCCTGTCGCTCGTGGGTTCGCTGGCGTCCGGCTCGGCCGCTGGTCTCGGCGCTGCCGTCGGTGGTGGGCTGGCGCTGTTCTTCCTGCTCTTCGGCTCGGTCAACGTCTACGTGCTGACCTCGCTGGCCCCGCAGATGTCGATGCTGGTGGCGCTGATGACCTTCACCCTGCAGGTGCTCCTCGTCGTAGCGGTGTTCTACGCCCTCGACGCGTCCGGTGCCGTGGGCGAGACCCTGGCCGCCGGCTGGGTCGCGACGGGCGTCGTGACGGCCGCCGTGACCTGGATCCTGGCCCAGCTGGTGGCCTCCGCGCGGGCCCGGGTGCCGGCCTACGACATCGACCTCCCGGGGGAGTCCGTCGGCTCCTCCGAGGCGCACGAGGTGGGTGCCCGATGACGTCCACCGACTGCTACGCTCCCGACGCAATGCCTCAGCAGGACCCCACTCGCGACGAGTTCACGACCGGAGATCCCTGGCACGCGTTCGGCTACCTCGTGGCCGGAGTCGCTTTCTACGGACTCCTCGGCTGGCTCGCCGACCGATGGCTGGGAACGTCGTTCCTCGTGGCGGTCGGGATCGTGGTGGGCGCCGTGCTCGGTGTCTTCATGACCTGGTCCAGGTTCACCCACGAACCCGACCGCCAGCCAGACCCGGCAGCACCGGCTGCACCGACCAACCCCCCGACCCAGGAGAAGCCGTGAGCCTGATCCCGACACTCCTCGCCCGCAGCGAGGAGTTCACTCCTCCCGGCCCGGCAGACTTCAACCTGCCCCCCATCGGCCCCGGCAGCACCTTCGACTTCCTCGGCCAGCCGATGTACCTCGCGGTCACCAAGCCGATGGTCCAGCTCGTGCTAGGCGCCCTGCTGGTCTTCGTGTTCTTCCGAGTCGCCTCTGCCAAGCGCTCGATGGTGCCCGGAAGGGTGCAGTACGTCGGCGAGCTCGGCTACGGCTTCGTGCGCAACTCCCTCGGCCGCGACATCATCGGGTCCAAGGACTTCATGCGCTACGTCCCGTTCCTGTTCTCGCTGTTCTTCTTCGTCCTGATCGGGAACGTCTTCGCCTCCATCCCCTTCTTCGAGTTCCCGACCTTCTCGCGTGCCGGACTGGTCTACGGCCTGGTGCTGATCAGCTGGCTGGTCTACAACATCGCCGGCATCAAGGCCCAGGGCGGGGTCGGGGCCTACCTCAAGCACCAGACGGTCCCCCCTGGAGTCCCCCCGGCGATGCTCGTGCTGCTGATTCCGCTGGAGTTCCTGTCCAACATCCTGGTGCGGCCGCTGACGCTGGCCCTGCGACTCTTCGCCAACATGCTCGCCGGCCACCTGCTGCTGATCCTGTTCTCCCTCGGTGGTGAGTACCTCCTCATCCACGGTGCTGCCATGGTCAAGCCGGTCGGCATCCTGGCCTGGATCATGTTCATCGCCATCGCGTTCCTCGAAGTGCTGGTCCAGTTCCTCCAGGCCTACGTCTTCACCCTGCTCAACGCGCTCTACATCTCCGGCGCCATCGCCGAGGAGCACTGAGAGCCACGCTCTTCCTGGCCCCGGCCAGGGTGCACGACCACAACTGAACACACCTGTTGTAGAACCCAGTGAAAGGAACTAGCCGTGCTTCCTATGGCTATCAGCGGCTCCGCGAACATGATCGGCTACGGCCTGGCGGCCATCGGCCCCGGTATCGGCATCGGTCTCATCTTCGCCGCTTACATCCAGGGCGTCGCCCGCCAGCCCGAGGCCCAGGGTCGTCTGCAGACCATCGCCTTCCTCGGATTCGCACTTGCGGAGGCGCTGGCGATCATCGGCATCGCCCTCGCGTTCGTCCTCTGACGCTTGATCCCTGAAGAAGGACCGTGCCCATGTATGTGAACCCTCTTGCGGAGAAGCTCAACCCGCTGATCCCGCACCCCATTGAGATCGTCCTCTCGATCGTGGTGTTCGGCCTGCTGTACTTCTTGGCCAAGAAGTACGTCGTGCCCAACTTCGAGAAGACGTTCGCCGAGCGCACGTCGGCCATCGAGGGTGGGCTCAAGGCGGCCGAGACCAAGCAGGCCGAGGCCGACGCCAAGCTGGCCGAGCTCGAGCAGCGCCTCGGTGAGGCCAAGCACGAGGCCGCCCGCATCCGCGAGGAGGCCCGTGAGCAGGGTGCCCAGATCGTCGCCGAGATGCGCGAGCAGGGCCAGCAGGAGTCCGCGCGCATCGTGGACCACGGCAAGGCCCAGATCGAGGCCGAGCGCCAGCAGGCGCTCACCTCGCTGCGGGCCGAGGTCGGCACGCTCGCGACCGCGCTCGCCGGTCGCATCGTGGGGGAGAGCCTCGACGACGACGACCGCTCCTCGCGCGTGGTCGACCGGTTCCTGGCTGACCTCGAGCTGCACAACGAGGCATCGGGCGCGGGAGCCAGCTGATGGCACGCTCCGATCTGCGTGGCCCGTCGGCCGACGCGTTGGCCGACCTGAGCGAGAAGCTCGGGCGCGGCGACGCCTCGGCGGGCCAGGACCTGTCGCAGGTGGGCGAGGACCTCTTCGCCGTGGCACGCGTGCTGCGGCAGGAGGCGACGGTGCGCCGCATGGTCACCGACGTGTCGACCGAGTCCGCCGCCAAGTCGGGCCTGGTGCGTCAGCTGTTCGAGGGCAAGGTCAGCGCCGCGGCGCTCGACCTCGTCGCGGACGCCGTGGAGCGCCGCTGGACCCGCACCCGTGACCTGGCCGACGCGCTGGAGCACCTCGGTGTCCTCGCGGTGGTCGGCTCGGCCGGTGACGACGCCTCGCGCCTGTCCGACGAGCTGTTCTCGGTCGGGCAGCTGCTCGAGGACGAGCCGGACCTGCGCTCGGCGCTGTCGGACCCCGCCCGCTCGACCCAGGACAAGTCGGCACTGCTGGGCACCCTGCTCGAGGGCAGGACGCTCCCGGCCACGCTGCGACTGGTGCAGCAGGCCCTCGCGGGCACCGAGCGCACCGTCTCGATCGCGATCGAGGAGTACCAGAAGATCGCGGCCGACGCCTACGGGGCGCGGGTCGCCACGGTCCGGGTCGCCAAGGAGCTCACCGCCGGTGACCAGGAGCGGTTGGCGACGGCGCTCAGCCGTCAGTACGACCGACCGGTCCACCTGAACGTGATCCTCGAGCCCGACCTGATCGGTGGCATGCGCGTGGAGATCGGTGACGACGTCATCGACGGCACCGTGTCCAGCCGCCTCGACGACGCCCGACGCCGGCTCGCCGGCTGACCCGGGCGTACCACCCACATACTTCGCTTCACGCACCAGAGAGTAGGGATGAGAAAATGACGGAGCTTTCGATCCGTCCGGAGGAGATCCGGGACGCGCTGCAGCGATTCGTGTCGGACTACCACCCGGAGGCGGCCAGCAAGGAAGAGGTCGGCACCGTGGCGGAGGCCGGTGACGGCATCGCGCGCGTCGCCGGGCTGCCCTCGGCCATGGCCAACGAGCTGCTCGAGTTCGAGAACGGCACCCTGGGCCTCGCCCTGAACCTCGACGTCCGCGAGATCGGCGTCGTCATCCTCGGTGAGTTCGACGGCATCGAGGAGGGCCAGAAGGTCCGCCGCACCGGCGAGATCCTCTCCGTCCCCGTCGGCGACAACTTCCTGGGTCGCGTCGTGGACCCGCTCGGCATGCCGATCGACGGCCTGGGCGAGATCGCGACCGACGTACGTCGTGCCCTGGAGCTCCAGGCTCCCGGCGTGATGGCGCGCAAGTCGGTGCACGAGCCCCTGGCGACCGGCATCAAGGCGATCGACGCCCTGACGCCGATCGGCCGTGGCCAGCGACAGCTGATCATCGGTGACCGTTCCACCGGCAAGACCACGATCGCGATCGACACGATCATCAACCAGCGCCAGAACTGGGAGTCCGGTGACCCGGACAAGCAGGTGCGCTGCATCTACGTCGCCATCGGCCAGAAGGGCTCGACCATCGCCTCGGTGCGTGGCGCCCTCGAGGAGGCCGGCGCGCTGGAGTACACCACCATCGTGGCCGCTCCCGCCTCCGACTCCGCGGGCTTCAAGTACCTCGCGCCGTACACCGGCTCGGCCATCGGGCAGCACTGGATGTACGACGGAAAGCACGTCCTGATCGTGTTCGACGACCTGAGCAAGCAGGCCGACGCCTACCGCGCCGTCTCGCTGCTGCTGCGTCGCCCGCCGGGCCGCGAGGCCTTCCCCGGTGACGTGTTCTACCTGCACAGCCGGCTCCTCGAGCGTTGCGCCAAGCTCTCCGACGACCTCGGTCACGGCTCGATGACGGGTCTGCCGATCGTGGAGACCAAGGCCAACGACGTCTCGGCGTTCATCCCGACCAACGTCATCTCGATCACCGACGGCCAGATCTTCCTGCAGTCGGACCTGTTCGCCTCCAACCAGCGCCCCGCGATCGACGTCGGTGTGTCGGTCTCCCGCGTGGGTGGTGCGGCCATGACCAAGGCGATGAAGTCGGTCACCGGCTCGCTCAAGGTCGAGCTCGCGCAGTTCCGCGCCATGGAGGCGTTCGCGATGTTCGCCTCCGACCTCGACGCGGCCTCGCGGCAGCAGCTGGACCGTGGCCAGCGCCTGATGGCGCTGCTCAAGCAGCCGGCCTACTCGCCGTACCCGCTCGAGAACATGGTCGTCTCCCTGTGGCTCGGCACCTCGGGAAGCCTGGACCGGGTCCCGACCGGGGACGTGCTGCGCTTCGAGCAGGAGTTCCTCGACTACCTGCACCGTTCGCACGACGGCCTGCTCTCCGGCATCCGCGAGAGCGGCAAGTTCGAGGACGAGGACGGCGTCAAGAGCGCCTACGACTCGTTCCTCGACCAGTTCGAGACCTCCGAGGGCGACTCGATCAAGCCCGGCCGTGAGGCCGAGGCCGAGGCGCTCGAGGACGAGGACGTCGAGCAGGAGCAGATCGTCAAGCAGAAGCGGAGCTGACCTCCCATGGCCCTATCGCTGCGTGAGTACCGCGCGCGGATCAAGTCGACCGAGTCGATGAAGAAGATCACGCGTGCCATGGAGCTCATCGCTGCGTCCCGGATCATCAAGGCGCAGCAGCGGGCACAGGCGGCAGCGCCGTACGCCCGGGAGCTGACCCGTGCGGTCTCGGCCGTCGCGACCTTCTCCAACGTCGACCACCCCCTGACCACGGAGCCCGAGGACCCCAAGCGGGCCGCGGTGCTGATCGTGACCAGCGACCGCGGTCTGGCGGGTGCCTACTCCTCGAGCGTGCTCAAGGAGGCCGAGCGCCTCACCCAGAAGCTGCGCGAGGAGGGCAAGGACGTCGAGCTCTACGTCTCCGGACGCAAGGGCGAGGGGTACCTCCGGTTCCGCAACCGCCCCGTCGTCAAGACCTGGACCGGTCACTCCGACCAGCCCAGCTACGACGTGGCCCGCGAGATCGGGGAGGCCCTGATCGGGGCGTTCCTGCACGACCCGGAGCACGCCGAGGAGAGCAAGGCACTCGAGGGCTCCGAGGGCGTCGACGAGGTGCACGTGGTCTACACGCGCTTCCGGTCGATGCTCGTGCAGGAGCCGACCGCCGTGCGGCTGCTGCCGCTCGAGGTCGTCGAGGGCGAGGAGAAGCCCTCGGAGGCCGACGTGCTCCCGCTCTACGAGTTCGAGCCGTCGCCGTCGGAGGTCCTCGACGGGCTGCTGCCCCGCTACGTCCAGAGCCGGATCTTCTTCGCCCTGCTGCAGGCGGCCGCCTCCGAGCTCGCCGCCCGTCAGAAGGCGATGAAGTCCGCGACGGACAACGCCGACGAACTGATCAAGAAGTACACCCGAATCGCCAACCAGGCACGCCAGGCCGGCATTACCCAGGAAATCAGCGAGATCGTCGGTGGCGTCAACGCGCTGGCCGACGCGAACGCCGGGAGTGAGTGAGAGACATGACTGCCACTGTTGATGAGCACAAGACCCAGAAGGACCAGGGCGGGGTGGGCCGCATCGCCCGCGTCACCGGACCCGTCGTGGACGTCGAGTTCGCCAGCGACGCCATGCCCGAGATGTACAACAAGCTCGAGGTCGAGCTCGAGCTGAGCGGCGAGAAGCGCGTGCTGTCCATGGAGGTCGCGCTGCACATCGGCGACGGCATGGTCCGCGCCATCTCGCTGCAGCCCACCGACGGCCTCGTTCGCGGTGCGCAGGTGCGCGACACCGGTAACCCCATCTCCGTGCCCGTGGGCGACGTGACCAAGGGTCACGTCTTCAACGCGCTCGGCGAGTGCCTCAACCTCGAGGAGGGTGAGGAGCTCGACGTCAAGGAGCGCTGGGGCATCCACCGCCAGGCGCCCGCCTTCGACCAGCTGGAGTCCAAGACCCAGATGTTCGAGACCGGCATCAAGGTCATCGACCTGCTGACGCCGTACGTCCAGGGCGGCAAGATCGGCCTGTTCGGCGGTGCCGGCGTGGGCAAGACCGTGCTGATCCAGGAGATGATCGCCCGCGTCGCCAAGGACCACGGTGGCGTCTCGGTGTTCGCCGGTGTCGGCGAGCGCACCCGTGAGGGCAACGACCTCATCGTCGAGATGGAGGAGGCCGGCGTCATCGGTCAGACCGCCCTCGTCTTCGGCCAGATGGACGAGCCGCCGGGCACCCGCCTGCGGGTCGCGCTGTCCGCGCTGACGATGGCGGAGTACTTCCGTGACGTGCAGAACCAGGACGTGCTGCTCTTCATCGACAACATCTTCCGGTTCACCCAGGCCGGCTCGGAGGTGTCGACCCTGCTGGGCCGGATGCCCTCCGCCGTCGGCTACCAGCCCAACCTGGCCGACGAGATGGGTCAGCTCCAGGAGCGGATCACCTCGACGCGTGGTCACTCGATCACCTCGATGCAGGCGATCTACGTGCCGGCCGACGACTACACCGACCCGGCGCCGGCCACGACGTTCGCGCACCTGGACGCCACGACCGAGCTGTCCCGCGAGATCGCGTCGCTGGGCATCTACCCGGCCGTGGACCCGCTGACCTCGACCTCGCGGATCCTCGACGCGCAGTACATCGGGCAGGCGCACTACGACTGCGCGATCCGGATCAAGCAGATCCTGCAGCGCAACAAGGAGCTCCAGGACATCATCGCGATCCTCGGTGTCGACGAGCTGTCCGAGGAGGACAAGGTCATCGTCTCCCGGGCCCGCCGGATCCAGCGGTTCCTGTCCCAGAACACCTACGTCGCCAAGCAGTTCACCGGCATCGAGGGCTCGACGGTCCCCGTGGCCGACACCATCGAGGCGTTCAACAAGATCGCCGACGGTGAGTACGACCACGTCGCCGAGCAGGCGTTCTTCATGTGCGGTGGCCTCGACGACGTCGAGAAGAAGTGGGCCGAGATCCAGAAGCAGACCGGGGAGTAGTCGTGAGCGACGACAGCATCCGCGTCGAGCTGGTCGCGGCTGACCGGCTGGTGTGGTCGGGCGAGGCCACGATGGTCATCGCCCGCACCACCGAGGGCGACGTCGGCATCCTGCCGAACCACGCCCCGATGCTCTCGCTGATGGTGGACGGCGTCGTCGACGTGCAGACCACCGACGGCGAGACCTGGATCGCCGCCGTCGACGCGGGCTTCCTCTCGGTGGCGCACAACCGCGTCTCGGTGCTCTCCGAGCACGTCGAGATGTCGCACGAGATCGACCTCGAGCAGGCTCGGCACGACCTCGAGCGGGCCAAGGAGAGCGGCGAGAACGACGACGAGGCGCAGGCCGCCGTACGCCGTCACGAGGCCCGGGTGCGGGCCGCGGAGTCCGTGAGCTGACCCCGCCACCCCCTCCGGGTCCCTGACCCGTCGACGAGGGCCGTCCCCTGACCGGGGCGGCCCTCGTTGCATTTTCACCATCTTCTAGTCTGTGTGCCACACACCCATCGACGTGGCGGAACGAGGGACCGATGCCGGTCTGGCAGTGGCTGCTCGACTCAGCGGGTGCTGTGCTGCTGCTCGTCCTGCTGTTCGGCCTGCTGCTGGTCGTCCGTCGCCGGGTGCTCTCCCGCAACGGCGGCACCTTCGAGCTCAGCGTCCGCGACGCCGTGCAGCCCGAGGCCAAGGGGTGGGTGCTGGGCCTGGGGCGCTACCGCGAGGACTCGCTGGAGTGGTTCCGGATCTTCTCCCCGCTGCCCCGCGCCAAGCGCACGTGGCGTCGCAACGACCTCACCCTCCTGCGCCAACGGGTGCCGGTCGGCCCCGAGGAGCACGCGTTGTACGCCGGCCACGTCGTCGTGGTCTGCCGGACCCCGCGCGGAGAGACCGAGCTGGCGATGAGCACCAGCTCGCTGACCGGGCTGCAGTCCTGGCTCGAGGCCGGCCCTCCGGGCTCCCGCCCCTCGCGCTAGCCGCGTTCACTCTCCACGCTGGTCACGGTTCTGCCCGCGCTCGCCGCCGGGCACCCAGAGCACGTCGCCCTCGACCCGGTTGGCGTGCCGGGCCAGGATGAACAGCAGGTCCGAGAGCCGGTTGAGGTAGGTGATCGCGAGCACGTTCATCGTGTCGGCGTGCTCCTCGTGGGCCGCCCAGGCCGACCGCTCGGCGCGACGGCAGACGGTGCGGGCCACGTGCAGGTGCGCCCCCGCGACCGTGCCGCCGTTGAGGATGAAGGACCGCAGCTTCGGCAGGTCCTCGTTGTAGCGGTCGCACCACTGCTCGAGCCGGTCGACGTAGTCGGCCTCGATGCGCAGGGGTGGGTACTCCGGGGCCTCCACGACGGGCGTGCAGAAGTCGGCCCCGACGTCGAAGAGGTCGTTCTGCACGTGGGTCAGGACGTCGCGGACGTCGGCGTCCAGGTCGCCGGTGGCCAGCACGAGCCCGAGGTGGGCGTTGGTCTCGTCGACGTCGGCGTAGGCACGCAGCCGGGTGTCGGTCTTGGTGGTCTCGCTCATGTCGCCCAGACGGGTCTGACCGCCGTCGCCGGTGCGGGTGTAGATGCGCGTGAGGTTGACCATGCCGTCAGCCTAGAGTGGCGCCCATGGGCAGCTTCCGTGTGGTCTCCGAAGGCCCCCTGACACATCCGTTGGCCGGCACCGTGCACGTCGGGGGCGCCAAGAACTCGGCCCTGAAGCTGATGGCCGCGGCGTTGCTGGCCCCGGGCCGCTCGGTGGTGCACAACGTGCCGAACATCCTCGACGTGGCGGTGATGGGCCAGCTCCTGCGCCGGCTCGGCTGCGCCGTCGAGATCGCCTACCCCGGTGACGCCGACCCGACACGCGAGTCGACGTCGGGGCGGGCCGTCATCGAGGTGCCGGAGGTGCTCTCCCCGGAGGCTCCCTACGAGCTCGTGCGCCGTCTCCGGGCGTCGATCGCCGTGCTCGGCCCCCTGGTCGCCCGGTGCGGCCGGGCCAGCGTGGCCCTTCCCGGCGGCGACGCGATCGGCTCGCGCGGGCTGGACATGCACATCCGTGGGCTCCAGGAGCTCGGTGCCGTGGTGCGCATCGAGCACGGCCAGGTCGTGGCCGACGTGCCGCACGGGCTGACCGGCGCCAACCTGTGGCTGGACTTCCCCTCCGTGGGGGCGACCGAGAACCTCGTGATGGCCTCGGTGCTGGCCGAGGGCACCACGGTGATCGACAACGTGGCCCGCGAGCCCGAGATCATCGACCTGTGCCAGATGCTGGTCGCGATGGGGGCCCGCATCGACGGCATCTCCACCTCGATGCTGACCATCGAGGGCGTCGACGGGCTGCGGCCGGTCGAGCACACGACCGTGACCGACCGGATCGTCACCGGCACCTGGGTCTTCGCCGCCGCCATCGCCGGCGGCGACCTGCACATCACGGGCGGGGTGCCCCGCCACCTCGACATCGTCCTGGACAAGCTGGTCTCCGCCGGGGCCGAGATCAGCCAGCACGAGGACGGGTTCTCGGTGCACGTGCACCAGCGGCTGCGGTCCTTCGACGTGGCCACGCTGCCCTACCCCGGCTTCCCGACCGACCTGCAGCCCTTCGCGATGGCGCTGGCCGCGGTCTCCGAGGGCACGGCGATGATCACCGAGAACGTCTTCGAGGCCCGCTTCATGTTCGCCCAGGAGCTGGCCCGGCTGGGCGCGGACCTGCGCACCGACGGCCACCACGCGGTGGTCCGCGGCGTCCCGATGCTGTCGGGGGCGCCCGTCGTGGCGCACGACATCCGGGCTGGGGCTGCGCTGGTGCTGGGCGGGCTGGCCGCGCAGGGCACCACCGAGGTCGCCGAGTCGCAGCACATCGACCGGGGCTACCCCTGGTTCGCCGAGGCCCTCTCGGCGGTCGGCGCGGACGTCGTCCGGCTGCCGGACTAGCCCCGAGGACGTATTCCGCTGGCCCCGTCGCCCCTCCTGGAGGAAACTGGGAGGCCCAGGATCGTTATTCACCGCTTCCCGTCGGGCGCGTCACGCAACCGAATCGGGCTCCGGTGCGTCGATCATGGGGAGGCGATGAGGGGGAGGTGCTCGATGGAGCACACGACCGACGGGGACACGTTGGAGCTGGTGGGCACGCTGGACGTGCGCTGCACCGCTGAGCTGCGCGCCGTGCTGTACCACCTGATCGACCAGGCCGAGGGGGACGTGCTCGTCGACCTCTCCCGCGTCGACTCGGTCGACATGACCACGCTGAAGCTGATCGCCGTGGCCAACCGGGTCGCCGAGCGGCACGGGCGTCGGGTCGTCCTGCGGGCCGCCTCACCCGGCGTACGCCGGCTGCTGCACTTCTCGCACCTGCGGTGGATGATCCCGGTCGAGCCCGCGCGGGCCACGCACGACGACGCTGCCCAGGACGGGCGGTCCGCCGCGGTGTGACCCATCTGGCACCGTGAGGCATTCCACAGGCCTTACCCGTGCCGGTGGCCGGGGCCTACCCTCAGCGACATGAACGACACCCCCGCAGCGAGGCCCGAGACGGACGGCGCGAGGCCCGCGAAGGATCGTCCCTGGGTGATGCGCACCTACGCGGGCCACTCCTCGGCCACCGAGTCCAACAAGCTCTACCGGACCAACCTCGCCAAGGGCCAGACCGGGCTCTCGGTCGCCTTCGACCTGCCGACCCAGACCGGCTACGACCCCGACTCGCCGCTCTCGCGCGGCGAGGTGGGCAAGGTGGGCGTGCCCGTGCCGCACCTCGGTGAGATGCGCCGCCTGTTCGCCGACATCCCGCTGACCGGCATGAACACCTCGATGACCATCAACGCCACCGCGATGTGGCTGCTGGCGCTCTACCAGGTGGTCGCCGAGGAGCAGAACGACGTCTCGACGGGCACCGTCGAGGAGCGTCAGGCGGTCGCCGCCCAGCTGGCCGGCACCACCCAGAACGACATCATCAAGGAGTACCTCTCCCGCGGGACCTACGTCTTCCCGCCGGAGCACTCGCTGCGTCTGATCTCCGACGTCATCTCCTACACCGTCAACGAGATCCCGCAGTGGAACCCGATCAACATCTGCAGCTACCACCTCCAGGAGGCCGGGGCGACGCCCACGCAGGAGCTGGCCTACGCGCTGTGCACCGCGATCGCCGTCCTCGACGCGGTCAAGGACTCCGGCCAGGTGGCCGAGGAGGACTTCGCCAAGGTCGTCGGCCGGATCTCCTTCTTCGTCAACGCCGGGGTTCGGTTCGTCGAGGAGACCTGCAAGATGCGGGCCTTCGTGCAGCTGTGGGAGGAGATCACCCGCGACCGCTACGGCGTCACCGACGAGAAGATGCGCCGGTTCCGCTACGGCGTGCAGGTGAACTCGCTCGGCCTCACCGAGGCGCAGCCCGAGAACAACGTGCAGCGCATCGTGCTGGAGATGCTGGGCGTCACGCTGTCGAAGAACGCGCGCGCCCGCGCCGTGCAGCTGCCGGCCTGGAACGAGGCGCTGGGCCTGCCCCGGCCCTGGGACCAGCAGTGGTCGCTCCGGCTGCAGCAGGTGCTGGCCTTCGAGTCCGACCTGCTGGAGTACGACGACATCTTCGAGGGGTCGCACGTGATCGCGGCCAAGGTGGAGCAGCTGGTCACCGACGCCCGCGCCGAGATGGACCGCGTGCAGGCCCTCGGCGGGGCGATCGCCGCGGTCGAGTCCGGCTACATGAAGCAGGCGCTCGTCAGCTCGCACTCCACCCGCCGGGCCCGCATCGAGAGCGGCGAGGACGTCGTCGTCGGGGTGAACCGCTTCCAGACCACGGAGCCCTCGCCCCTGACCGCCGACCTCGACGCGGCCATCCAGGCCGCGGACCCCGAGGCCGAGCGCTCGGCGCTGGCCGGGCTGGAGGAGTGGCGCGCGCAGCGCGACCAGGCCGCGGTCGACGAGGCGCTGGAGGCGCTGGGCGCGGCAGCCAAGACCGACACCAACCTGATGGAGGCCACGCTGGTCGCCGCGCGGGCGGGGGCCACCACGGGGGAGTGGGCCGGCACCCTGCGCGAGGTCTTCGGGGAGTTCCGCGCCCCGACCGGAGTCTCCGGGGCCGTGGGCATCGCCCGGTCGGTGGGGGAGGCGGGCCAGGAGCTGGCGGCCGTGCGCGAGCAGGTGCAGGCCACCAGCGACGAGCTCGGCGGGCGGCTGCGGCTGCTCGTCGGCAAGCCGGGTCTCGACGGCCACTCCAACGGCGCGGAGCAGGTGGCCGTCCGGGCGCGCGACGCCGGCTTCGAGGTCGTCTACCAGGGCATCCGCCTCACTCCCGACCAGATCGTGGCCGCCGCCGTGGCCGAGGACGTCCACTGCGTGGGGCTCTCGATCCTCTCCGGGTCGCACATGGAGCTGGTGCCCGACGTGCTGGACCGGATGCGGGCGGCCGGCCTGTCCGACGTGCCGGTGATCGTCGGCGGCATCATCCCCGACCGTGACGCACGCGCCCTCCACGAGCTCGGGGTGGCGGCCGTGTTCACCCCGAAGGACTTCAGCCTGACCCAGTCCATGGCCGGCATCGTGCGGTCGATCCGTGAGGCGAACGGACTGGTCTAGTTCCTGGTCTTGTTTTTGGCGCTGCGTGTCCCGTTATCTCCAGCGTCCCGGCGGCCGACGTCATAGGGTGCGCAGTGGATCGCTTGTAGCCGAGAGATGACGCACGGCTGCCTCGGGCTCGACGGATCAAGGTGGACAACGACGACGATGCAGCTGCTTCAGGACGATGGCGACTGGGAGTACGACGCGCTCGTGCGCACCGTTCGTGACTCGGACGAGGCCATGGTCATCTCCGACTCCGCGGGCGAGGTGCTCTTCGCCAACGGCGCCGTCGGCGACCTGCTGGGGTACGCCGCGAACGCTCTCGTCGGCGTCAGCGTGCACTCCTTCGGACGCGAGGCGATGCACCAGTTCCAGAGCGTGGCCCACCGCGCCGTGGTCGACAACGGCGTGGAGATCACCGTGCGCGACGCGCGCATCGCCGACCAGCAGGGGCGCCAGCTCGCGGTCGACCTGACCCTGACCCCGTTCGCCACCGACCGGGGCACGATGGTCGGCATCGGCCTGCGCGAGCCCAACGAGAAGTTCCGCCAGACCAAGCTCTTCCGGGGCCTGCTCGAGGCGGCCCCCGACGGCATGGTGATCGTGAACCGCGACGGCATGATCACGCTGGTCAATGCCCAGGTGGAGCAGATGTTCGGCTACGAGCGTGCCGAGCTGGTCGGCGAGCAGGTCGAGATCCTGGTGCCCGACCGCTTCTCCGGGATGCACATGGCCTTCCGCAACGGCTACGTCAGCGAGCCCCGCAACCGGCCGATGGGCCTGGCCGGCGACCTGCACGCGCGGCGCAAGGACGGCACCGAGTTCCCGGTCGAGGTGACCCTCTCGCCCCTGGAGACCGACGAGGGCCTGCTCGTCTCCGCCGCCGTCCGTGACATCTCCGAGCGGCGCCGCATGCAGGAGGAGACCGACCGGGTCAAGGACGAGTTCTTCGCCACCGTCTCCCACGAGCTGCGCACGCCCCTGACCTCGATGATCGGCTACGGCGAGCTGATGCAGGACCTCGAGGAGCTCAGCCCTCAGGGGCGGCGCTTCCTCTCGGTGATCATGCGCAGCGCCGAGCGCGAGCTGCGCCTGGTCGACGACCTGCTGACCCTGGTGGCCATCGAGGAGTCCGGCCTGGCGATCCGCTCGGCCGAGATCGACCTCGAGCGCGTGGTCCGCGAGGCCGTCGAGGCCGGCCGCCCCCGGGCCGAGGAGGCCCAGCTGGAGCTCTCCAGCGAGACCCCCGGCACCGCGGTCGCGATGTTCGGCGACCGCGACCGTCTGGGCCAGGCGATGGACAACCTGCTCTCGAACGCCATCAAGTTCACCCCGGTCGGTGGCACCGTCCGCGTCGTGCTGCGCCCGGTCGGCGGCAACGCCCAGATCGACGTCGTCGACACCGGGGTCGGGATCGGCGAGGAGGACCCCGACCAGCTCTTCGAGCGGCTCTTCCGCTCGCCGACCGCGGTCGCCCAGCAGACCCCCGGCGCCGGGCTCGGGCTGACCATCGCGCTGGCGATCGTGGAGGCGCACGCCGGCACCATCGAGGTCCTGGAGAGCGGCCCCGGCGGCACGACGTTCCGGATGACGTTCCCCCTGCGCCGCGGCGAGAGCTGAGCGCCCGCGGCGAGAGCTGAGCGCCCGCTAGAACAGGCGCTGGCTCGGGTCGTCCATGCCGCGCAGCGCGTCGTAGTCCACGACCGAGCAGGCGATGCCGCGGTCGGTGGCCAGCACGCGGGCCTGGGGCTTGATCTCCTGGGCGGCGAAGATGCCGCGCACGGCGCCCAAGCGGGTCAGGGCGGGGTCGCGGTTGAGCAGCTCGAGGTAGCGGGTCAGCTGCTCCACGCCGTCGATCTCGCCCCGGCGCTTGATCTCCACCGCCACCGAGCGGCCCTGGGCGTCGCGGCACATCAGGTCCACGGGGCCGATCGCGGTCGGGAACTCGCGCCGGACCAGGGTGAGGCCCTCCGACAGGGTGGCCGGGTGGTCGGCCAGCAGCTCCTGCAGGTGCTTCTCGACGCCGTCCTTCTGCAGCCCGGGGTCGATGCCGAGGTCGTGGCTGGAGTCGTGCAGCACCTCCTCGACCAGGATCCGGAGGCTGTCACCGGACTTCGCCTCGACGAGCCACTCGACCTGGCCGTCCTCGCTGAGGCCCTCCTTGACCGTGCACGGCGGGCTCATCCAGTTCAGCGGCTTGTAGGAGCCGCCGTCGGAGTGCACCAGCACCGAGCCGTCGGACTTGAGCATCAGCACCCGCGTCGCCATCGGCAGGTGGGCGCTGAGACGCCCGGCGTAGTCGACCTGGCAGCGCGCAACGACGAGTCTCACGGAGCGGCAATCTACCTGCCATGCTGTCGGGCGTGGGACGTGTGGTCGTGGTGGGCGCCGGTGTGGTCGGCCTGAGCTGCGCCGTGCGCCTCGCCGAGGCCGGGCACCGCGTCGACGTGCTCGCCCGCGACCTCCCCCTCGAGACCACCTCGGTCGTGGCGGCCGCCATCTGGTACCCCTACCTCGCCGAGCCGCGGGACCGGGTCGTCGCCTGGGGTGCCCGCTCCTACGACGCCTTCGAGGCCCTGTCGCGCTCCGAGGGGCCCGAGGTCCACGGCGTCCGGATGCTGCCGGGCACCGAGGTCCTGGACCGTCCGTCGGCCGACCCGTGGTGGGCCTCGGCCGTGCCCGACCTCACCCGCGCTGCCGCGCCGGAGGGGTACGCCGACGCGTGGTCCTTCACCGCCCCGGTCATCGACATGCCGGTCTACCTGACCTGGCTGCGGGGTCGGCTCGAGGCGCTCGGCGGCACCCTGACCCGGATCAGCCTGGGCGGCCTGCCCGACGTCGACGACGTGGTCGTGGACTGCTCCGGGCTGGGGGCCCGGCTGCTCGCCGCCGACCACGGCGTACGCCCGGTGCGGGGGCAGGTGGTGCTCCTCGAGGGCGTGCACCTCGACCGGTGGACCCTCGACGAGACCGGACCGACGTACGTCGTGCCGCGGAGCGACCGGGTCGTGGTGGGCGGCACCGAGCAGGACGGCGACTGGAGCCGTACGCCGTCCCCGGAGACCGCCACCGAGATCCTGCAGCGGGCCACCCGCCTGGTGCCGGAGCTGTCGCGGGCCCGGGTGGTCGCCCACCGGGTGGGGCTGCGCCCCGTGCGGCCCACCATCCGCCTGGAGGTCGAGGGTCGGGTGGTGCACTGCTACGGGCACGGGGGAGCGGGCGTGACCCTGAGCTGGGGGTGCGCCGACGAGGTCACCGGGCTGGTGGCGTCGCTCGGAGCGTGACGTGACCCACAACCGACGCGTCGGTCTCCCGTGGCAGGATGCGCGACATGGCACGTGACTTCACAACGATCGGCGTCGTCGGACTGGGCACCATGGGTGCGGGCATCGCGGAGGTGTTCGCCCGCCACGGGTACGCCGTCGTCGGCGTCGAGGTCGACGAGGACGGCACCGCGCGGGGTCGTCAGCACCTCGAGAACTCGACCGCCCGCGCCGTCAAGCGCGGGAAGCTCAGCACCGACGAGCAGGCCGAGCTGCTCGGCCGGGTGCGGTTCGCGACCACCATGGAGGAGCTCAAGGACGCCGACCTCGTCGTCGAGGCGGTCGTGGAGTCGGTGTCGGTGAAGAAGGAGATCTTCCGCCAGCTCGAGTCGGTCGTCCGGGAGGACGCCGTGCTCGCCACCAACACCTCCTCGCTCTCGGTCACCGAGATCTCGACCGCCAACGCCCACCCGGGCCGCGTGGTCGGCGTGCACTTCTTCAACCCCGCTCCCGTGCAGGGCTTCGTGGAGATCGTGCGCACCGTGGTCACCGAGCCCGACGTCGTCGAGGACGTCTCGGCGCTCGTGCAGACGCTGGGCAAGAACCCCGTGGTGTGCGGCGACAAGGCCGGCTTCATCGCCAACACGCTGCTGTTCGGCTACCTGAACCACGCGGTCTCGATGTACGAGGGCCGCTACGCCTCCCGCGAGGACATCGACGCCTCGATGCGCTACGGCTGCGGCTACCCGATGGGGCCGCTGGCGCTGCTCGACCTGATCGGCCTGGACACGGCGTACGAGATCCTGGAGACGATGTACCGCCAGGGCCGCGACCGCCTGCACGCGCCGTCGCCGATCCTCAAGCAGATGGTCACCGCCGGCATGCTGGGTCGCAAGACCGGGCGCGGGTTCTACAGCTACGAGGGCCCCGACAGCCCCGTGGTCGTGACCGACGAGCGCACCCCCTCGGCCGACGACGCCCCCCAGCTCAGGCACGACATCCGGCTGGTCGGCGTGGTCGGCACCGGCACGATGGCCAGCGGCATCGTCGAGGTCTTCGCGAAGTCCGGCTTCGACGTCGTCTTCGTCGGGCGCTCCCAGACCAAGGTCGACGGCGTGCTCACCACCATCGAGCGCTCGCTGGACAAGGCGATCCAGCGCGGCAAGCTCGAGGAGTCGGCCAAGGTCGAGGTGCTCGGGCGGCTCACCGGCTCCACGTCGCTCGACGACCTCGGCCAGGTCGACCTCGTCGTCGAGGCGGTCGCGGAGGACCTCAAGGTCAAGACCACGCTGTTCGAGAACCTCGACGAGATCTGCAAGCCCGGCGCGATCCTGGCCACCACGACCTCCTCGCTGCCGATCATCGAGTGCGCCCGGGCCACCGACCGTCCCCAGGACGTCGTCGGGCTGCACTTCTTCAACCCGGCCACGATCATGAAGCTGGTCGAGGTCGTCTCCACCGTCGCGACCGACGAGGCCGTCACGGAGACCGCCCAGGCGCTGTGCGCGAAGCTCGGCAAGGTGGCCGTCTCGTGCGGCGACCGCGCGGGGTTCATCGTGAACGCGCTGCTGTTCCCCTACCTCAACGACGCGATCAAGATGCTCGAGGCGCACTACGCCACGGCCGACGACATCGACACCGCCATGAAGCAGGGCTGTGCGCTGCCGATGGGCCCGTTCGAGCTGCTCGACGTGGTCGGCAACGACGTGTCGCTGGCCATCCAGCGCGAGCTCTACCTGGAGTTCCGCGAGCCCGGGTTCGCGCCCGCGCCGCTGCTGGAGCACCTGGTCACCGCGGGCTACCTCGGCCGCAAGACCAAGCGCGGCTTCCGGGACTACAGCAACCGCTAGTCCAAGCAGAACTCGTTGCCCTCGGGGTCGGTCATCACGATGAACCCGTGGCTCATCGGGCCGGGCTCGAAGCGCTCGCGCCGGGTGGCGCCGAGGGCCACGAGCCGCGTGGCCTCCTCCTCGAGCACGGCCAGCCGCTCCTCGCCGCGCAGGTCGGGGGCCGTGCGGACGTCGACGTGCACGCGGTTCTTGGCCGCCTTGGGCTCGGGCACCTGCTGGAAGAACAGCCGCGGCCCCGCGCCGTCGGGGTCCACGAGCGCGAACGCCGAGTCGTGCTGGGCCTCGGGCACGCCCTGCTCGTCGAGGAACCGGATCCAGGCCGCGACGGTCTCGTCGCGCCCACCGAGCTGACCGCCCGGCGGCGGGTCCACGGCGTAGTCCAGGACCTCCAACCAGAACAGGCCCAGCGCACGGGGCGAGGCGGCGTCGAACGTGACCTGGATGGTGCGTGCCATCAGCCGACCCTAGCCGCGGGCCCGGCCGTCGGGGTAGCCCCGGCGCGCGGTGCGGTCCAGGATGCCGGGCGTCGCCTCGGGACCGCCGTTCCGGGTCGCCGTAGTCTGGGGGCATGGGAGCCCTCGTGTTCGTGCTCGTCCTCCTGGTCGCCGCCGGCGTGGTGGTGGCCGTGGTCAAGGCCAACCAGCGCAAGGCGCTGGAGCGTAAGGAGGCCGACCTGGCCCCGGTGCGCCAGCTGGCGTTCGAGGACGTCACGGCGCTCGGCGTGGAGCTGCAGGACTTCGACAGCGAGGTGGCCGGGCACGAGCTCGACGCCGGTGCCAACGCCGACTACCAGCGAGCGCTGGACGCCTACGAGGCCGCCAAGAAGGCCGCGGACCAGATCACCGAGCCCGAGCAGGTCAAGCACGTCACCGAGATCCTCGAGGACGCCCGCTACGCGATGGCCTGCGTGCGGGCCCGGGTGGGCGGGCTGCCGCTGCCGACCCGGCGACCCCCGTGCTTCTTCGACCCGCGGCACGGTCTGTCGGTCGAGGACGTCGCCTACACCCCGCCCGGCGGTGCCCAGCGCGACGTCCCCGCGTGCGCGCTGGACGCCGAGCGGGTCAAGGCCGGCGCCGAGCCCGACATCCGCAAGGTGATGGTCGGCAACCGCCGCGTGCCCTACTTCCAGGGCGGTCGCGCCTACCAGCCGTACGCCGCGGGCTACTTCGGCGGCTTCGGTCCGATGGACTGGATGTTCATGGGGCTGCTGTTCGGCGGTGGCTTCGACGGCCTCGGGGAGGGCATCGGCGCGATCGGCGAGGGCCTGGGCGAGGGCATCGGCTCGATCGGCGACGGCATCGGCGGCATGTTCGACGGCATCGGCGACCTGTTCGACGGTTTCGACTTCTGATTGTTGCCTGGCCCACCATGTGTGACGTGGCGGTAACCGAGCGTCAACCTGCTGGTGACCTCCTCAGGACACGATTCCTCCATCCCCGCCACCCATGGAGGAGTCCACATGGACCACATCGCCTCACTTCAGGCCCAGCAGCGTCGCCGCGAGGGCGCCACCCGTGACCTCGCCAGCCGCCACCTCCAGGGCGTCAGCGTGCTGCTGCAGACCCGCGACGACCTCCGCGGCGTCTACGCCTTCGCCGACGTCGTCGAGGAGTCCGTGCGCTGGTCCGCGTGACCTGACCCCGCCCGGCCCGTCGGGCCTGGGCACAATGGGTCCATGAGCGTGCACACCACCGCGGTCGGTGGGCCCGGGTCCCCGCTCGTCTTCTGCCACGGTCTCTTCGGCCAGGGGCGCAACTGGACGGCCGTGGCCAAGGCCCTCTCCGACGAGCACCGCTCGCTGCTCGTGGACCTGCCGCACCACGGCCGCTCGGACTGGGCCGGCGAGATCGACTACCTGGTGCTGGCCGACCAGGTGGCTGAGCTGCTCAGCCCCGAGGACCCCGTCACGCTGGTCGGGCACTCGATGGGTGGCAAGGTGGCGATGGTGCTCGCGCTCCGCCACCCCCAGCTCGTCGCGCGGCTGTGCGTCGTCGACATCGCACCGGTCGACTACGGCGGCAGCACCGAGTTCGCGGCGTACGTCGAGGCCATGCGCGGTCTCGACCTGGCCGCCCTCACCCGTCGCGCCGACGCCGACGCGGCGTTGACGCCCGCCGTGCCGATCCGCACGGTGCGCGACTTCCTGCTGCAGAACCTGCGTCGCGACGGCGACGGGTGGCGCTGGCAGGTCGACCTCGAGGGCCTGGGCGAGGGTCTGCCGCGGATCAGCGGCTGGCCCGCCGACCGCCTGGAGGGGCTGACCTACGTCGGGCCGGTGCTGTGGGTGTCGGGGTCGGAGTCGGGCTACGTCCGGCCGGAGAACGTCGCGGCGATGGACGCCTTGTTCCCGCGCCAGCGGCGGCTGGTCATCAAGGGCGCCGGGCACTGGGTGCACTCCCAGAAGCCCGAGGTCTTCGTCGAGGTGCTGAGGCGGTTCGCGGCCGGCTGACCCCGGCGGGTCACTCCGGTCGGTGGCCCCGGAGACCGCTCAGCGGGCGTCCTGGCGACGCACGAGCACCTCGCGCAGCAGCAGCATGATGCCGGCGGCGGTCGGGATCGCGATCAGGGCGCCGATCACCCCGAGCAGGCTGGCCCCGACGAGCGCGGCGATCACGGTCATCGCGCCCGGGATGTCGACCGAGCGGGACATCACCCGCGGGTAGATCAGGTAGTTCTCGACCTGCTGGTAGACGAGGTAGAAGACGATGCAGAAGACCCCCGTGTGCACGTCGGTGGCCAGGCCGATCGCGCACACGATGACCGCGCCCAGGGTGGCTCCGATCATCGGGATGACGTCGAGCAGGGCCACCACGACCGCCAGGGCCACGGCGTACTCACCCAGGCCGACGACGAGCAGGAACACCAGCGTGGACAGGCCGGCGCACAGGGCCACCAGGAACGCCCGGAGACGTAGCCGCCGATGCCGTCGAGGATGCGGTCGCCGAGCTCGCCCACCCGCTCGCGACGGCTGGCGGGGGCCAGGCGGTAGAGGCCGTGCTTGACCTGGTCGAGGGAGGCCAGGAAGTACAGCGTCAGCACGATCACGATGAACGCGTTGGCCAGGGCGCCGAGCACGGCCAGGCCGAAGCCGAGCACCCCGCCGAACAGCTGCTGGGCCAGGTCACCGCCCAGGACGTAGTCCTTGGCGCGCTCGACCAGGTCGTACTGCCGGTCGAGCTTCTCGATGCGGGGGTTGTGCTGCAGTCGGTCGAACCAGCCGGGCGCGTTGCTGGTCAGGGCGGCCACCTGGTCGGCCACGACCGGCGCGATGGCCACGACGAACAGGGCCAGGGCGGCCAGGAAGCCCAGCGCCACGAGCAGCACCGAGACGCTGCGGCGCACGCCGCGGGCGACCAGCCAGTTCACGACCGGGTTCAGACCGAACGCGATGAACAGCGAGACCACGATCAGCACGATCACCGAGCCGGCCTCCAGCACCAGCCCGCCCAGCCAGTAGGCCAGCAGAGCGCCGCGGTGACCAGGAAGCCGCTGGTGAACGCCGAGTGGTCCAGCGGGCCCAGCCGCGGGGCGGTCAGGCCGCCTTGGGTGGGGTCCGCGGACGGGGCGACCGGTTCGGCGGTGAACCGGCCGAGAGCATGGGGCGAGGGCTGGGTCCCGGCGCGTCACGCGGCCCGGGACCCCCCAGGGTCACTCGTCGTCGGAGCCGAAGCCTGCGACCACGTCGCGCAGCTGCGCCAGCTGGGCGGTGATCGCGTCGCGGCGGCGGGCCAGGCGCTGGACCTCGGACTCGAGGGCCTGGAGCTCGCGCTCGGAGTCGGCGTGGCCGTGGTTGCGGACGGACTCGGCCTGCTTCTTGGCGGCGCTGACGATCTGCTCGGCCTCGCGGCGCGAGCGGCTGACCAGCTGCTCGGCCTCGAGCTCGGCCTGCTCACGGGCGGCGTTGGCGGCCTCCATGGCCTCGCGGGCCCGCTTCTCGGCGGCGTCGGCCCGCTCCTGGGCGTCGGTGACCAGGCGCTGGGTCTCGTTCATGGCGGCGTCGTGGTTCTCGGCCGCCTCGCGGGTGAGGCGCTCCTGCTCGACGGCCAGGGCGCGGCGGGCCTCGGCGACCTCGCGCTCGGCCGTGGCGCGGGCGGCCTCGGCCTCACGGGCGGCGCTGGTGCGCAGCGCGTTGGTCTCCTGCTCGGCGGCGAGGCGGTGCTGCTCGGCCTCGCGCTTGGCGGCGGCGACCCGGTCGTCGGCCTCGGCGAAGGACCGGGTGCGGTGCGACTCGATGTCGGCGGTGGTGCGGGTGCGGGCCTCGTCGAGCTCGCGCAGCTGGACGACGCGCATGTCCTCGGCGTCGGCCTCGGCCTCGGAGGTCACGGCGGCCGCGTCGCGCTGGGCCTGCTGCCGGATCTGCGTGGCCTGGGCGTTGGCCTCGCTCAGGACGTCGGCGGCCTGCTCCTCGGCGAGACGCAGCATCTCGTTGGCGCGGGCGCCGAGCCCGGCGTAGGTCGGGTTCTCGTTCTCCTCCGCGCGGGTGCGCAGGGTCTCGACCTCGCCCTGGAGTGACTGCAGGCGGCTCTGGGCCTCGTTCAGGCTGGCGGCCAGACCGGCCTTCTCGGCGGTGCTGGTGCGCAGGAAGGCGTCGACGGCCGAAGTGTCGTAGCCGCCACGACGCACGGTCGGCAGGGAGGGGAGCGCGACCGGCGCGGAGGCCGAGGCCTGCGGCGCGGCGGGGGCCTGCTGGCGCGCGGGGGTGGCCTGCGAGCGGGCGGGGGCCTCCTGGCGCTGGGCCGGGGCCGGACGGCTCTGCTCGCGCTCCTGGGCGGCTGGCTTCTCGGCGACCTTCTGCGCGGTGCGGCCCTGGGTGGCGCCCTGGTCGGCGTCGACGCGGGGCATCACCTGCGTGGCCTCGTCCGGGCCGTTGTCGGGCTCGTGGTCGAAGATGGACAGGCCCTGGTTGCTCATTGGTGATCCTCAATCCGGGTTGGCAGCCGACGTACGCCGCCAGTGTCACCCACCGCTCCACACGAAATCGATCGCCACTCGCCCGACGCGCCGGACCCCTTGGAAAAAGTCGCACCCGGCGGCACCTGGGTGGTGCCACCGGGTGTGGAGGGAGTGCTGTGACGCGAGTGCTTGAGCCTCGAACGACCCGGCTCGGACCCCCGGGCTCAGACCCCGCGGAAGGCGTTGATCTGGGTGAGGTGCTTGGCGCGCATCTCCTCGTCGCGGACGCCGAGCCCCTCCTCGGGGGCCAGGCACAGCACGGCGACCTTGCCCTGGTGGGCGTTCTGGTGCACGTCGAGGGCGGCCTGGCCGACCTGGTCGAGGGCGTAGCTCTTCGAGACCGTGGGGTGGATCATGCCCTTGGCGATCAGCCGGTTGGCCTCCCACGACTCGCGGTAGTTCGCGAAGTGCGAGCCGACGATGCGCTTGAGGTTCATCCACAGGTAGCGGTTGTCGTACTGGTGCATGTAGCCGCTGGTGGAGGCGCAGGTGACGATCGTGCCGCCCTTGCGAGCGGCGTACACCGAGGCGCCGAAGGTCTCGCGGCCCGGGTGCTCGAAGACGATGTCGACGTCCTCGCCCCCGGTCAGCTCACGGATCTTGGCGCCGAGCCGGCGCCACTCCTTCTGGTCCTGGGTGTGCTCGTCCTTCCAGAACTGCCAGTTCTCCTCCGAGCGGTTGATGATCAGCTCGGCGCCCATCTTGCGGCAGATCTCGGCCTTGGCGTCGTTGGAGACCACGCAGACCGGGGTGGCGCCGCCGTTGAGGGCGTACTGCGTGGCGTAGCCGCCGAGGCCGCCGCTGGCGCCCCAGATCAGCACGTTGTCGCCCTGCTTCATGCCGGCGCCGTTGCGGCTGACCAGCTGGCGGTACGCCGTGGAGTTGACCAGGCCGGGGGAGGCGGCCTCCTCCCAGGTGAGGTGGTCGGGCTTGGGCATCAGCTGGTTGGACTTCACCAGGGCGAGGTGCGCCAGGCCGCCGAAGTTGGTCTCGAAGCCCCAGATGCGCTGCTCGGGGTCCATCATCGTGTCGTTGTGGCCCTCGGGGCCCTCCAGCTCGACCGACAGGCAGTGCGCGACGACCTCGTCGCCGGGCTTCCAGGAGTGCACGCCCAGGCCGGTCTTGACCACGACGCCGGACAGGTCCGAGCCGACCACGTGGTAGGGCAGGTCGTGCCGCTTGGACAGCGGCGAGATCTTGCCGTAGCGCTCGAGGAAGCTGAACGTGGAGACCGGCTCGAAGATCGAGGTCCACACGGTGTTGTAGTTGATGGCGCTGGCCATCACCGCGACGATCGCCTCACCGGGGCCGAGCTCGGGGAGGGCGACGTCCTCGATGTGGAGCGACTTGCGGGGGTCCTTGTCCTTGCTGGCCTGGCCCTCGAACATCTCGACCTCGTCCTTGTGCACCGTGGCGGCGCGGTAGGACTCGGGCAGGGTCAGGGCGGCGAACTCCTCGCCGGAGGTGTCACCGGCCAGGATGGCGTCGAGGATCTGCTGCACGGGTTGCTCCTTGGTCGGGGGCGGGCTGCGCCGGAATCTACCGGCGAGTAGCCGACCTGTCAGCGAGGTGTGACGTATCTGGCTGCCAGAGGTCGTCCGACCCGTCCGGGCACGGGGTCGAGGGGGACCGCACCTCGCCGTCCGGGGGGTTGCCGCGCCGCCGGTCAGGGGAGGCGGGAGAACCAGCGCAGCGACATGGCTGCGGCCAGGAGGCCCAACAGCAGGGCCGCCACAGCGGCGTACTGGGTGAGCTCACGGGGCTCGGTGCGGAACCCGATCGCCGACTGGATGTCGTCGTAGACCTGGTTCAGCTCGTCGCTGCTCTGGGCGGTGTAGGCCTTGCCGCCGCTGTCGGTGGCCAGCGCGCCCAGGGTCGCCTCGTCGACGGGCACCCGGACCAGCTGCCCCTGGGTCTCCACGGTGCCCTCGGGGGTGCCGTAGGCGATCGTCGAGACGGGTACGCCGGCCTCGCGCGCGGCCGCGGAGGCCTCCTCGGGGGTGCGGCCGGTCGTGTTGGTGCCGTCGGAGAGCAGCACGATGTGGGCGGGGGTCTTGGTGTCGCCGGTGCGACGGGTGGTGGCCGCGACCTGGTCGAGGGAGGTGAAGACCCCCTCGCCGATGGCGGTGCGCTGGGCCAGCTTCAGGCCCGTGAGGGCCGAGATGTCGGCCTGGCGGTCGGTGGTCGGCGCCGCGAGCACCGAGGTGCGGCCCGAGAAGCTGACGACGCCGACGTCGAAGCCGTCGGGCAGACCCTCGACGAACCGCTTCGCCGCAGCGGCCGCGGCGTCGAGCCGGTTGGGCTGGACGTCGGTGGCCATCATCGACAGGGAGACGTCGACGGCGACCACGACGGTGGCGCGCTCGCGCGGGACGCGCACGTCGGCCTCGGGGCGGCCGGCGGCGAGCGCCAGCAGGACGAACGCGAACAGCAGGACGACGGCCGGGGCGTGCCGCCGCCAGCCGGGGCGGGCCGGGGCCAGGCGCGCGAGCATCGGCAGCGACGCGAACCGGACGGCGTAGCGGCTGCGCCTCCGCTGCTGGACGACGTACGCCGCGGCCAGGGCGAGGACCGGCAGCAGCAGCAGCAGCCACCAGGGGGACAGGAACCTCATCGCACACCGCCGCGCAGGCGTCGCCGCCCGGGACGGTGGGCGGGGGAGCGCACGAAGCGGGCCAGGTCGCGGACCCAGTCGCGGTCGGTGGCCAGCACGACGTGGCGGGCCCCGCAGGCGCGGACGGCGTCGGCGACGGCCCGGCGGTGGGCGGCGGCCAGCGCGGCGTACTGCTCACGGAGCTCGCGACGACCCGTCCAGACCTCGGTGGTGCGGCCGGTCTCGGGGTCGGAGAGCACCACGCTGCCGACGTCGGGCAGCTCCAGCTCGCGGGGGTCGAGGACCTCCACCACGACGACGTCGTGCCGGGCGGCGAGGCGGCTCAGCGGCTGCTCCCACGCGAACGGCCGCTCGACGGTGCCGTCGGGCTCGACGAAGTCGCTGACCACGACGCGGGAGCCGGGCCGGCGGTGGCGCCGGTCGAGGGTGGTCAGGGCGGCGGCGAGGTCGGGGGCCGGGGTCGCCGTGGTGGGGACTGGTGCCGTGGGCAACGAGGTCGTGGGGGCCGGGCGCGGGGCTCCGTTGACCGCCCGGAAGGCGGCGCGTCGCGGGCTGACTGCGGGGGACCACTGCAGGCCCCCGGCGGTGAGGTGGGCCACGCCGACCCGGTTGCCGGGGCCGTCGCTGAGCAGGGCCACGGCCCCGGTCACCCACGACGCGAGCTCGCCCTTCTCGACCTCCACGGTGCCGAAGTCCATGCTGGCGGTCTCGTCGACCAGCACCCAGGTCTCGAGCTCGTGCTCGGCGCGCGTGCGCCAGACGTGCGGCTCGGCGCTGCGGGCGGTGACGTTCCAGTCGATCCGGCGTACGTCGTCCTCGCCGGGACGGTAGGGCACCACCTCGTCGGGGTCGCTGCCCGGGCCGAGCCGGGTGCCCTCGTGGCCGCCGTGCAGCACGCCCGCGAGCCGGCGGTTCACGGTCAGCTCGAGCGCGGCGAACGCCTGCCGCGACTCGGCGAGCGACCTCACGCAGCGCCGCCCTGGAGCGGGTCGTGGTCGCGGAGGTCGGGGGCGTCGTGGGAGACCACGCGGGGCAGTGGCAGGGTCGCGACCAGGAACTCCGCGACCTGGCGGGGGTCGATGCCCTCGGCCACGGCGTCGAAGGTGAGCACGAGCCGGTGGGACAGCACGTCGCCGGCGAGGTCGGCCACGTCGTGCGGCAGCACGTAGTCACGGCCCCGCATCAGCGCCAGCGCCCGGGCCGAGGCGATCAGGCCCAGCGTGGCGCGGGGGGAGACGCCGAACTCGACGTGCGCGGCGATCTGCTCCACCCCGTAGCGGGCCGGGTCTCGGGTGGCCATCACCAGGGACACGGCGTACTGGGCGACGGCGTGGTGCACGAACACCCGGTCGGCGGCCCGCTGGAGGGTGAGCACCTGCTCGGTCGAGAGCAGCTCGCGCGAGTGGGGCGGCGAGACGCTCATGCGGTGCACGATCGCCAGCTCCTCCTCGGCACTGGGGTAGGCGACGTCGACCTTCATCAGGAACCGGTCGCGCTGGGCCTCCGGCAGGGAGTAGACGCCCTCGGACTCGATCGGGTTCTGGGTGGCGAGCACCAGGAACGGCTCGGGCAGCGGGTAGGTGCGCCCACCCACGCTCACCTGGCGCTCGGCCATCGCCTCGAGGAGCGCGGACTGCACCTTGGCCGGCGCCCGGTTGATCTCGTCGGCCAGCACCAGGTTGGCGAAGACCGGGCCGAGCTCGGTGTCGAAGGACTCGGTGGAGGGTCGCCACACCCGCGTGCCGACGATGTCGCCGGGCATCAGGTCGGGGGTGAACTGCAGCCGGTGGAAGCTGCCGCCGGTGACCTCGGCCAGTGTGCGGACGGCCAGGGTCTTGGCCACGCCGGGCACGCCCTCGAGGAGCAGGTGCCCCCGGGCGAGCAGGCAGACCAGCATCCGCTCGATCATCCGGTCCTGGCCCACGAGCACCCGCTTCACCTCGAACAGGGTGCGCTCGAGCAGGGCGGTGGCCTCGTGGGTGGGGATCACGGGTGCGTCCGCAGGGTCGGTCATGGGTGTCCTCGTCCGGTCGGGTGACCCCAGTCCACCAAACAGGGTGAAACCCGCGCCAGGGTCAGCACCGGCGGTCTCAGTGGGCGTTGGCCGCGGGCTCCACCAGCTCGACCAGCACGCCGCCCGCGTCCTTGGGGTGGAGGAAGTTGATCCGGGACCCCGCGGTGCCGCGACGGGGGGCGTCGTACAGCAGGCGGACGCCGCGCTCGCGCAGGGTCGCCGAGACCTGCTCCACGTCGGTGACCCGGTAGGCCAGCTGCTGCAGCCCCGGACCCGAGCGGCCGATGAACTTCGCGATCGTCGAGCTCTCGTCGATGGGGGCGAGCAGCTGGATGCAGGCGCCGGAGTCGCCGACCGCGACCATCGCCTCGCGCACGCCCTGCTCCTCGTTGGTCTCCTCGTGCACCACCGTCATCCCGAAGGTCTCCTCGTAGAGCCGCTTGGCCACGTCGAGGTCGGGCACCGCGATCCCCACGTGGTCGATGTGGGTGAACAGGTGGGCGGGAAGGTCCAGGGGGGCGCTCGCAGTCATGCGGGCCATCCTCACCCAGCGGCCCGGAGGCGTCGACGTGGTGTGACGTGGCCGACACCGGTGGGGGTGGTCGACCCCTCCTGCAATCCCGGCCCCGTGGGTAGTGTCGGGCAGGACCCAGACTTGCTCAACAGGAGGAACCCATGTCGTCAAGCACCGGCGGATCCGTCATCGTCGCAGGCGTTCGCACCCCCATCGGTCGACTGCTGGGAGGCCTGAAGAGCCTGTCCGCCGCCGAGCTGGGCGGCATCGCCATCAAGGGCGCCCTGGAGAAGGCCGGCGTCTCCGGCGACCAGGTCGACTACCTGATCATGGGCCAGGTCATCCAGGCCGGCGCCGGCCAGAACCCCGCGCGCACCGCCGGTGTCGCTGCCGGGCTGCCGCTGTCGCTGCCCTCGATCACCATCAACAAGGTCTGCCTGTCGGGCGTCAACGCGATCGCCACGGCCGACCAGCTGATCCGCGCCGGCGAGCACGACATCATCGTGGCCGGCGGCATGGAGTCCATGACCAACGCCCCGCACCTGCTGGCGAAGTCCCGCGAGGGCTTCAAGTACGGCGACGTGCCGCTGGTGGACTCGATGGCCTACGACGCGCTCTACGACCAGCTCACCCAGCAGGCCATGGGCGGGCTGACCGAGCAGTGCAACGCCGCCGGCTCGAACCTGAGCCGCGAGGAGCAGGACGAGTTCTCGGCCCGCTCCCACCAGCGTGCCGCCGAGGCCTGGAAGAACGGCGTCTTCGACGACGAGGTCGTCCCGGTCGAGATCCCGCAGCGCAAGGGCGACCCGGTGGTCGTCAGCACCGACGAGGGCGTCCGCGGCGACACCACCGCCGAGTCGCTGGGCCGCCTGCGCCCGGCGTTCGACAAGTCCGGCACGATCACGGCCGGTTCGGCCTCGCAGATCTCCGACGGCGCCTGCGCGGTCGTGGTGATGAGCAAGGCCAAGGCCGAGGAGCTCGGCCTCGACTGGCTCTGCGAGATCGGCGCGCACGGCATGGTCGCCGGTCCCGACTCCACCCTGCAGCTGCAGCCCGCGCGGGCGACCGCCAAGGCGCTGGAGAAGGAGGGCCTGAGCATCGACGACGTCGACCTCGTGGAGTTCAACGAGGCCTTCGCCGCCGTCGGCATCGAGTCCGCCCGGGAGCTCGGGCTGCCCGAGGACAAGGTCAACGTCAACGGCGGCGCGATCGCCCTGGGCCACCCGGTCGGCATGTCCGGCGCCCGGATCGTGCTGCACCTCGCCCTGGAGCTGAAGCGCCGCGGCGGCGGCACCGGCGTCGCCGCCCTGTGCGGCGGCGGTGGCCAGGGCGACGCCCTGGTCGTGAAGGTGCCCTCGGCCCAGTGACCCCGTGAGCAGGCGGTCCACGGGAGACGTCCCGCGGCTGGTCGAGCAGGCCAGGCAGGGGGACGCCCGGTCCGTGGCCCGCCTGATCTCGCTGGTCGAGGACGCCTCGCCGTTGCTGCGGGAGGTGATGGCCGGCCTCGCGCCGTACGCCGGGCACGCCCACGTCGTGGGCGTCACCGGGGCGCCCGGGGTCGGCAAGTCGACCTCGACCGCCGCCCTGGTGACCGCGCTGCGCGCCACCGACCGGCGGGTCGGCGTGCTCGCGGTCGACCCGTCCTCGCCGTTCTCCGGGGGCGCCCTGCTGGGCGACCGGGTGCGGATGCAGGACCACGCGCTGGACCGTGACGTCTACATCCGGTCGATGGCCTCGCGGGGGCACCTCGGGGGGCTCTCGTGGGCCGCGCCCCAGGCCCTGCGCGTGCTCGACGCGGCCGGCTGCGACGTGATCCTGGTCGAGACCGTCGGCGTGGGCCAGAGCGAGGTCGAGATCGCCGCCCTGGCCGACACGACGATGGTGCTGGTCGCGCCGGGGACCGGTGACGGCATCCAGGCGGCCAAGGCGGGCATCCTGGAGATCGGCGACGTGTTCGTGATCAACAAGGCCGACCGCGCCGGCGCCGACCAGACGCGCCGCGAGCTGCGCTCGATGATCGCGCTCTCGACCCGCTCCGACGACGCGTGGACGCCCGAGATCGTCAGGACGGTCGCCACCGAGGGCGTCGGGGCCGACGACGTCGTCGCGGCGATCGAGCGCCACGGCGCGCACCTCCGGGCGACCGGAGAGCTGGCCCGTCGACGTCTGCGCCGGGCCCGTGGTGAGATCGAGGCGATCGCGCTGACCACCCTGCGGCAGCAGTGGCGCGGGGTGCACGAGGACGCCGCGCTCGACGACCTCGCGGCCTCGGTCGCGGCCGGGCGCAGCGACCCCTACAGCGCCGCCGACCAGCTGCTCGCGGGGCTCGAGGGCAGCTGAGCGGCGGTCGGGCGTGCGGGGCTCAGCGCCCCACCGCCACCTCGGCGACCCGCGCGGCCGCGACGGGGTCGAACAGGATCGTGTAGTGGTTCACGTCCGGGACGGTCTCGACGGTGAGGTGCTCCAGCTCCTCGTCGTACGCCGCGACCGCCTCGGCCGGCAACAGGCCCGGCGCCTGGCCGAACATCCCGAGCGGGGCGGCCAGCAGGTGCGTGGGGCGGGTCAGCCCGCGGAGCGCGTCGTCGAGCTCGCGGCCGGTGACCAGCAGGTCGCGGCCGTCGGTGCGCACCGCCTCCTCCACGGCGCGCGAGCGGATGCCGTCGGGGGTCTCGAGCGCGTCGTAGCGCACGTAGGACTCCATGGTGTCGTCCCAGGTCGGGGCCAGCGCCGGGTGCTGCCGGAAGAACGCGACGTAGTCCTCGACGCTGGCGTAGGTCTGGCTCAGCCGCTCCAGGGCCGGGCCGAGCGTCGCCTCCAGCACGGCGTCGGGGTCGACGCCCTCCGGCACCGGCAGCGGCACGCCGCCGTCGACCAGGACGACGCGGGAGAACAGGTCGGGCCGCGAGCGGGCCGCGAGGGTCGCGACGTACGCCCCCATCGAGTGGCCGACCAGCACCAGGCCGCCCTCGCCGTCGCCCTGCTGGGTGGCGGTCTCACCGCCCAGCAAGGACTCGGCCACCGTGCAGATGTCGGCCGCGTGCCGCAGCAGGCCGGTCGGCCCGGGCAGGTCGCGGCTCAGGCCGCGTCCGCGCAGGTCGGGGGCGACCAGCGCCCAGTCGTCCGGCAGCGCGTCGGCCACGGCGGGCCAGGCGGCCGACGAGGCGGTGATGCCGTGCACCGCCAGCACCGTGCGGTGGGCGGGGGCGTCGAGGTCGCCACGGCGTACGACGTGCAGGTCGGGGGTGGTGGGAGCCATGCGGCCGATCATCACGTGCGAGCCCCCGCGCTTCAACCCCGCTGCGCGCGCGCCTCCGCCTGTCGACGCCCCGGTGCTGCTAGAACTGGGGTGCTCTGCACGTCCTGCGACGTGCCTCGACTTCCCCCGACCCGAGGAGCAACCATGGATGGCGCACTGAAGAAGGGCGTGGTGCTGCTCGTCGTCCTCTTCCTCGGCTTCTGGCTCGTGCAGGACCCCAACGGGTTCGCCGGCAGCCTCAAGGGAGCCGGCACGGCCCTCTGGGACCTCCTGGTCAAGCTCTTCGACGCGATCATCCGGTTCGCCCAGTCGCTGAGCTCCTGACGGGAGCCAGGCCATGTGTCAGGCCATGAGCCCCGCGCTGAGGTCGTCCTGATGCGGTGGCTGATCGGGTTCCTGACCGACCCCCGCATCGGTGACCGCCTGCTGCGCGACCGCGACGAGGTCAAGGTCGACGAGGTCGGCCGGCACGTCGTCTGCTACCTGCTGCCCTCGCTCTACGCCCTCGGCGGGCTGCTGTGCTGGCTGGTGGTGCCGTTCGCGCACCCCGAGTGGGGCTGGTTCCCGCTCCTGGTCGGGCTCGGCCTGGTCGTCTGGGGCGTCTTCGGCGCCCTGCAGCGCAACATCGACCGGTTCGTGGTCACCAACCAGCGGGTGTTCCGCGTGCACGGGCTGTTCAACCGCAAGGAGGCGACGATGCCGTTGACCCGCATCCTCGACATCTCCGTGGACAAGCCGCTTCACGGCCGGATCCTGAACTTCGGCCACTTCACCTTCGAGTCCGCCGCCCAGGACCAGGGCCTGCGCGACATCCGCTACGTCTACCGCATCGACGACCGGAACAAGAAGATCCAGGAGACCATCACCGACGTGGGCCTCCGCGGGCGCAAGGTCAGCCCCTGAGCCGTTCGCGGCCCTGAGCCACTCGCGGCCCTAGAGGCCCGCTGCGGCCTGCAGGTCGCCCCGGATGGCGTCCAGGCGGCCCACGGCCGAGATCCGGGCCGCGTCGACGTCGTCGCTGCCCTCGCCGTGGTGGCCCGGCTCGACGGGCACGACGACCTCGAGGTAGCACTTGATCTTCGGCTCGGTGCCCGAGGGGCGCACGACGACCCGGGCCCCCTCGGCGAGGGTGAGCCGCAGGCCGTTGGTGGGCGGCAGGTCGGCCGAGCCCAGCGCGAGGTCGTCGACCCGCTCGACCGCGAGGCCGCCGAGGCTGGTCGGCGGGTGCTCCCGCAACCGGTCGACGACCGCCGGGATCGCGGCGAGGTCCTCCATCCGCACCGAGAGCTGGTCGGTGGCGTGCAGGCCGTGCGTGCGGGCGAGGTCGTCGAGCACGTCGCGCAGGGTGCGGCCGGCCGCCTTCTCGCGGGCGGCGAGGTCGCAGACCAGCAGCAGCGCGGAGATGCCGTCCTTGTCGCGCACCTGGCCTGGGTCGACGCAGTAGCCCAGCGCCTCCTCGTAGCCGAAGGCCAGGCCCGGCACCCGGCCGATCCACTTGAAGCCGGTGAGCGTCTCGGCGTACTCCTGACCGATCGACGCGGCCATCGTGCCGAGCAGCGAGGAGGAGACGATCGAGGTCGCCCAGACACCCTGGCGGCCGAGGCCGATCAGGTGGTGCGCCAGGAGGGCCCCCACCTCGTCGCCACGCAGCATCTGCCAGCCGTGCGGGCCGGGCAGCGCCACGGCGCACCGGTCGGCGTCGGGGTCGTTGGCCACGACCAGGTCGGCGCCCACCTCCTCGGCCCGGGCGATGACGAGGTCCATCGCGCCCGGCTCCTCGGGGTTGGGGAAGGCGACGGTCGGGAAGTCGGGGTCGGGCTCGGCCTGCGTGGTGGCGACGTACGGCTCGGAGAAGCCCGCCCGCGCGAGCGCCTCGATCACGGTGCTGCCGCCGACGCCGTGCAGGGGCGTGTAGGCGATGGTCAGGTCGCGCGGGCCGTCAGGGGCCAGTGCGACCACGCCGTCGAGGTAGCGGTCGAGGACCTCGTCGCCCAGCACCTCCACGTCGCCCTCCCCGCCGCGCGGCAGGTCGACGACCGCTCCGACGGCCGCGATCCGCTCGGCGATCGCGGCGTCGGCCGGCGGCACGATCTGGCTGCCGTCGCCGAGGTAGACCTTGTAGCCGTTGTCCTGCGGCGGGTTGTGGCTCGCGGTGACCATCACGCCGGCCACGCAGCCGAGGTCGCGGATCGCGAAGGCCAGCAGCGGGGTCGGCAGCGGCCGCGGCAGCAGCAGCGCGCGCAGCCCGACACCGGCCATCACCTCGGCGGTGTCGCGGGCGAAGACGTCGGAGTCGTGGCGGGCGTCGTACCCCACCACGACGGGGGCGCCGTCGGGCGCACCCTGGTCCCGGAGGTACGCCGCCAGGCCCGCGGCCGCGCGCAGCACGACCACCCGGTTCATCCGGTTGGGTCCGGCCCCGAGGGGCCCGCGCAGGCCGGCGGTGCCGAACTCAAGGGTGCCGTCGAAGCGGTCGGCCAGGTCGGCCGCAGCCGCGTCGTCACCCCCGTCGACCGCGGCCAGGACCGCCTCCAGCTCCGACCGGGTGGCCGGGTCGGGATCGGCCGCGACCCAGTCGCGGGCACGCCGCACGAGGTCGTCGTGCGCGGGCGGGGTGCTGCCGGGGGCGTTCATGCCCAGCAGGCTAGGCGATGCCGATCTGCTCCAGCCGGGGGAGGACCTCGGTGCAGAGCCGCTCGACGCTGCCGGCCGGGTCGTCGGCGCGGGGGCCGACCCAGACCTGGTCGATGCCCAGGGCGGCGTACGCCTCCATCTGGCGCAGGAACGCGCCAACGTCGTCGAGCGGGTCCTCCCCGACGATCGTGGTGCGCTGCACCTCGGCGGGGTCGCGGCCCTCGGTCGCGCAGTGCGCGTCGAGCACCTCGATCTTGTGGCGCATCTCCTCGACGGGGACGCCGAACAGGTTGCACGCGTCGGCGTACTTCGCCACGAAGCGGAGCGTCTTCTTCTCGCCGCTGCCGCCGATCAGCAGCCGGGGGCCGCCCTCGCGCAGGGGTGCGGGCACGCAGATGGTCTCGGCGAGGCGGTAGTGCGTGCCCTCGTAGGGCCCGTCGTCGTCGCTCCACATCTGGCGGCAGACCTGCAGGGCCTCCTCGAGTCGCTCGAACCGCTCCTTGGTGGGAGGAAACGGCACCCCGAGCCCGTGGTGCTCGCGGTCGTACCACGCGGCGCCGATGCCGAGGAGGGCACGACCGCCGCTGAGCACGTCGAGGGTGGTGACGATCTTGGCGAGCAGGCCGGGGTGGCGGTAGGTGACGCCCGTGACGAGCAGCCCGAGCTCGACCCGGCTGGTCTGCCCGGCCAGGAAGCCGAGCGAGGTGTACCCCTCCAGCATGGGCTCGGCGGGGCCGCCGATCTGCTCCATCTGGAAGTAGTGGTCCATCATCGTGAGCGTCGTGACCCCGCCCTCGTCAGCGACGCGGGCGACGTCGGCGAGGTGCCCGGCCAGGGCGGGGGTGCCGCCCGGCCAGGACAGGTTCGCGCAGTGCACGGCCAGCTTCACGGTGCCGCTCCTCGGTCCGGCGTGCTCAGAGGGCCGCGAGGGCGGCGTCGTAGTCGGGCTCCTGGCCGATCTGGGGGACCAGCTCGGTGTGCTTGACCTTGCCGTCGGCGTCGACGACCACGATCGCGCGGGCGAGCAGGCCCTGGAACTTCGTGTCGGTCAGGCGCACGCCGTAGTCGTCGCCGAAGCTCGACCGGAACGCCGAGCCGACCTTGACGTTCTCCAGACCCTCGGCGGCGCAGAAGCCGGCGAGGGCGAAGGGCAGGTCCACCGAGACGTTGAGGACGGTGGTGCCCTCCAGGCCGGAGGCCAGCTCGTTGAAGCGGCGCACGCTGGCCTGGCAGACGCCGGTGCCGATGCTGGGGAAGATGCTGATGATCGTCGTGCCCGTCAGGTCGGCGGACGAGATCTCGGAGAGGTCGTCGGCGACGAGGGTGAAGGTAGGGGCCTGCGAGCCGACGGCGGGCAGGTCTCCGATGGTCTGGGCGGGGGCGTCCCCGAGTGCGGTGGTGGCCATGACCGCCAATCTAGCGCCGCGGCCTCAGCGCCGACGCCGGGGACCGAAGCGTGGGGCGTCGGCACCGAACTCGGCCTCGCGGGCCACCTTGGCGTTGGCGCCCAGCAGGAGCACCAGCTGTTCGGCGCGCTCGCGGGCGAAGGTACGCCGGGGCGAGGCCGTCCGGGTCCCGTCCAGGAGCCGCTTGGCCGCGGCCAGCGCGTCGGGGGAGCGCAGGACGAGCTCGGCGGCGAGCGCGTGGGCGGCCGCCAGCGGGTCGTCGGCCAGCTCGGTCACCAGGCCGAGCTCGCGGGCCTCGGTGCCGGAGACCTTGCGGGCGGTCATCGTGAGCAGCTTGGCGGTGTCGAGGCCCACCAGGTCGGAGAGCGACCGGATGCCGGTCATGTCCGGGATGATCCCCCAGCGCCCCTCGAGCACCGAGAGCTCGGCGTCGGGCGTGGCCACCCGGAAGTCGGCGGCGAGCGCGATCTGCAGCCCGCCGCCGTAGCAGTGGCCCTGCACCGCCGCGACCACCGGCACCGGCAGCCGGCGCCAGGCCCAGCACGCCTCCTGGAACAGGTTCGTGCCCCGCCAGGGCCGCGGCACGAAGCCCGCGACCAGCCCGGGCGGGTCGCCCATGACGGCCTTGAAGTCCAGGCCCGCGCAGAACGACGGGCCGTCGCAGGTCAGCACGACGGCCCGCAGGGTGCGGTCGCCGCGCAGCGTGCGGGCGGTGGCCACGAGCTCCCGCAGGGTCTGCAGGGTGAGCGCGTTCAGCTTCTCGGGGCGGGCCAGCCGCACCTCCGCGACCCCGTCGGTGACCGTGTGCGTGACCAGGGCGCGGGAGCTGGAAGAGGTGCTCATGGCGCGAAAGGTTACCGACCAGTAGGCCAGGAGTCCGCAGCCAGGAGTCCGCAGCCAGCAGTCCGCAGCCAGCAGTCCGCGACCGGGGGATCCGCGCACGCCCGAGCTTGGCGACCGGGGGATCCGCGCACGGCGGCCGTGCGGGGATCCCCCGCTCGCCGGCATGGGGTGTGCGAGGAACCCCCGCTCGGCGGAGGGGTAGGTGTCTGGATCCCCTGTGGTCAGGCGTCGATGCTGGACATGTCGCCGTAGCGGGCGCCGGCGACGGCGTCGCGGGGCACGGCCTGCTCGAGGGCGGCGAGGTCCTCGGCGTCGAGCACCACGTCGGCGGCGGCGACGTTCTCCTCGAGGTACCTCACCCGCTTGGTGCCGGGGATCGGGACCACGTGGTCGCCCTGGGCCATCACCCAGGCCAGCGCCAGCTGGCCGGGGGTGCAGCCCTTGGCGTCGGCCAGCTCGCGGATCTTGGCGACCAGCACCAGGTTGGCCGCGAGAGCGTCGCCCTGGAAGCGGGGGAAGTACGCCGAGGTGCGGCTGTCGTTCTCGCCGAGCCCGGCCTCGGAGGTGATGGCGCCTGTGAGCAGCCCGCGACCCAGGGGGGAGTACGGCACCAGGCCGATGCCGAGCTCGCGGACGGTCGGCAGGATCTCGTCCTCGAGGTCACGGGTGAACAGGGAGTACTCCGTCTGCAGGGCCGTGATCGGGTGCACGGCGTGCGCCTTGCGGATCGAGGCGGCGCTGGCCTCGGACAGTCCGAGGTGGGTCACCTTGCCGGCCTCGACGAGCTCCTTCATCGCCCCGACGGTCTCCTCGATCGGGACGGTCTGGTCGACGCGGTGCTGGTAGTAGAGGTCGATGTGGTCGACGCCGAGGCGACGCAGCGAGTCGTCGCAGGCCCGGCGGACGTACTCCGGCGAGCCGTCGATGCCGAGGCGCTCGCCGTTCTCGCCGCGCTTGTTTCCGAACTTCGTGGCCAGCTGCACCTCGTCGCGGCGGCCGGCGATCGCCTTGCCGACGAGCTGCTCGTTGATGAAGGGGCCGTACATGTCGGCGGTGTCCAGGAAGGTCACCCCGAGGTCGAGCGCGCGCCGGATCGTCTCGAGGCCGCCCTTCTCGTCCGGCGTGCCGTAGAACTCCGACATGCCCATGCAGCCGAGCCCGAGGGCGGAGACGGTGAGCGGGTGGTCGCGGCCCAGGGTGCGGTGACCGAGGGTGCGGGGGGCCAGGTGGTGGTCGGGGAGGGTCATGACTCCCACTCAAGACCTTGGAGCGCACTCCAAGTCAAGCGGGCTCAGGAGGCCTGGTCGAGCCGACCCTCGTAGAGCCCGATCTTGTGGTCAATGGCCCGCAGGTGGCCGGTGACCTCGCGCAGCTGGGCCTCGACCCGGGCGCGGTGGTCCTTGAGCAGGTCCAGCCGCTCGCCCTCGTTGCCGTCCCCGGCGCGCACCAGGTCGGCGTAGCGGCGTACGTCGCGCACCGGCATGCCCGTCGACCGCAACCGGGTGATCATCTCGATCCAGGTCAGGTCGCGCTCGGTGTAGCGCCGATGGCCCGAGGCGGATCGCTCGACCGCCGCGAGCATCAGCCCGTCGCGCTCGTAGTAGCGCAGGGTGTGGGCGGTCAGGCCGGTCTGCTCGGCGGCCTCGGCGATGCTGAGAGGGGTCACCGGGTCAGTCTCGTCCTTGGAGCGGGCTCCAAGTCAAGGCACGGTCAGGTGCGGTCGGGGAACGCCGGCTGCTCGAAGCGCGAGGTGGCGTAGGGGCCGCCGACGTGGGCAGCCTCGGCGCGGTCGTCGTCGGTCTCCGGCGTGGCCTCGATGCCCGCGGCGTACACCTCGGCGTCGTCCTGCGGGTCGTAGCCCAGGGCCCGGCCCGGCGTGAGGTCCCACCAGCCGCGGGTGTTGGCCGAGACGCCGTAGAGCACCGCGAAGCCCGGCGACGGGGTGGTCAGGGAGGCGTGCACCATCCGGACCGCGTCGGCGTGGGAGAGCCACGACGTGAGCTGGCGCCGGCTGGTGGGGGCGGGCAGGAAGGACCCGATGCGGGTGCTGACGACGTCGAGGCCGTGCCGGTCGGCGTACAGGTGCATCAGGGCCTCGGCCGCCACCTTGGCGACGCCGTAGAACGTGTCCGGCCGCCCGCGGACCTCGGCGCCCAGCACGCCGCCGGGCAGGTCGGCGCGCGGGCTGCGACCGACGGCGTGGTTGCTGGAGGCGTAGACCAGCCGGCGTACGCCCTGGCGCACCATCGCCTCGAGCAGCGCGCCGGTGGACACCACGTGGGAGGCCAGCGCGTCGGGCAGCGCCGACTCGGTCGGGATGCCGGCGAGGTGGACCACAGCGTCGGGGGCGACCTCGGCCAGCGCCGTGTCGACGGCCACCGGGTCGGTGCAGTCCAGCGTCACCTCGGCCTCGCGGCCCGGCAGGTCGGCGCCGACGACCTCGTGACCGAGGTCGGTGAGGCCGGGGCGCAGCACGCTGCCGATCGCCCCGGCCGAGCCGGTGAGGAGGACCCTCAGGAGTCCTTCTCCTCGTCGTCGGCGCCCTCAGCGCCCTCGGCGCCCTCGGCGGCGTCGTCGGGGGAGGCGTCGCTGTTGGGGTCCTCGGGGTCCTTGTACTCCGGGTCGACCTCGTCGTAGGCCTCGTTGTCGGTGAACATGCCCTTGTCGACGTCGAAGTCGCGGTCGGTGTTGTCGATCTCGGCGCCGTCGGGACGGTTCTCGGGGTCGAGGCGCTGGTCGCGCTCCTCCTCCATCTCCTTCTTGGTGTCCTCGTCGGGCTCGGAGTCGACGTCGATGCCCTGGCTGCGACCGGCGCGCTCGTCGGTGTCGATGCCGCCGTCGTCGAGGATCGAGCCGCCCTCGTCGGTCGACCCGGTGGACTCGGTGGAGTCGGTGGAGTGGTTCGCGTCAGGCTCGCTCATGCAGGGGTCCTCCCGGTTGTGTCCGTCGCCGCGGGTCAGCCAAGCCGTCGCGCGACCGGCCTGTCAACGAGGGCGTTCAGATCCGCGGGACCACGTCGCCGAGCAGCTCGCCCATGCGGGTAGCCGCGGCGCGTCCGGCTTCGAGGACCTCCTCGTGGTTCAACGGCTCGCCGGTGATCCCGGCGGCCAGGTTGGTGACCAGGCTGATGCCGAGGACCTCCATCCCGGCCTCGCGGGCGGCGATGGCCTCCAGGGTGGTGCTCATGCCGACCAGGGTGCCGCCGATCGCGCGGATCATCCCGATCTCGGCCGGGGTCTCGTAGTGCGGCCCGGGGAGCTGCACGTAGACGCCCTCGTCCAGGCCCGGGTCGGCCTCACGGCACAGCGCCCGCAGCCGGGGGTTGTAGAGGTCGGTCAGGTCGACGAAGTTGGCGCCCTCGATGGGCGAGGTCGCGGTGAGGTTGATGTGGTCGCTGATCAGCACCGGGGTGCCGGGCGACCAGCGCTCGTCGAGCCCGCCGCAGCCGTTGGTCAGCACGACGGTCGAGCAGCCGGCGGCCGCGGCCGTGCGTACGCCGTGCACCACCGACCGCACGCCCAGGCCCTCGTAGAAGTGGGTCCGGCCGAGGAAGACGAGCAGGTTCTTGTCGCCGGCCCGCACGGAGCGGATCTTGCCGGCGTGCCCGGCCACGGCCGGGGGAGCGAAGCCAGGCAGGTCGGTCGAGCTGAGCTCGGCCGTCGCCTCGCCGAGCGCGTCCACGGCGGGCAGCCACCCCGAGCCCAGCACGAGGGCCACGTCGTGGCGCTCCACGCCGGTCTTCTCGGCCAGCACGGCGGCGGCCTCGGTCGCAGCTGCGGCGTAGGTCTGGGTCACAGGACAGGAGAGTAGTGGTCTCGGCACGGGCGCTGCGCGCCTGCTCGACCGACGAAGTCTCAGCCCCCGAAGTTCGACCGGCAGGGCCGGGCGCGGAGGGCGGCGACGTAGTCCGCCGGGGCGTCGGCGGACTCGGCGGAGTCCGCCAGCACGCCGAGGTAGCTCGCCGACGGCAGGCCGCCCTCGAAGGCGTCGAGCACGTAGACCCAGGCGACGACCTCCTCGTTGAGGGTCGAGACCCGCACCTTGGTCTTGCGGAACAGGCCGGTGTCGGCGGACTCCCAGCCGTCGAGCGCGGCGACGTCCTCGTCGGTCACGTCGTACACCGCGACGAAGACCTGCTCGAAGGGGTCCTGCACGATCGTGGCGAGCGCGCCGTCCCAGCCGTGCTCCTCCCCGCCGAAGGTCATCCGCCAGCCCTGGAGCCAGCCGGTGCTGCGCAGCGGGGAGTGGGGGCAGCGCTCGCCCATCCGGGCGGGATCGAGGTTGGTCCCGTAGGCGGCGTACAAAGTCACCTGCGAAGACTAAGGGGCCGCGGACCCGCCACCGCCATGCGACACAATGGCCCGGTGACGAGCACAGGTTTCGGGCAGCCCGACCGGGTCGTGATCATCGGTGGCGGGCCGGGGGGCTACGAGTCCGCCTTGGTCGCCGCTCAGCTGGGCGCCCAGGTGACGGTCGTGGACTGCGACGGGCTGGGGGGCTCGGCGGTGGTCACCGACTGCGTCCCGAGCAAGACCCTGATCGCCACGGCCGAGCTGATGACCGAGCTCGCCGGCGCCCCGGAGCTCGGCGTCAGCTTCGAGGACCACGAGGGCGACGCCGCCCACCACGTCGCCGTCGACCTGGGCCGGGTCAACCGCCGGGTCAAGAAGCTGGCCGCCGACCAGTCCGACGACATCGGCCGACGACTGGAGCGCGAGGGCGTGCGGGTCGTGATCGGCCACGGCCGCCTCGAGGGCACCGACCGGGTGGTCGTCGACCTCGCCGGGGGAGGCACCGAGACGTTCGAGGCCGACGCCGTGCTCCTCGCGACCGGCGCCGCCCCGCGCACGCTCGACACCGCGCGCCCCGACGGCGAGCGCATCCTGACCTGGGAGCAGGTCTACGACCTCACCGAGGCGCCGTCGAAGATGATCGTGGTCGGCTCGGGCGTCACCGGCGCCGAGTTCGCCAGCGCCTACATGGCCCTGGGCATCGAGGTCGTCCTGGTCTCCTCCCGCGACCGGGTGCTGCCCGGCGAGGACGTTGACGCCGCCACCGTGCTGGAGGACGTGCTGACCCGCCGCGGGATGCAGGTGCTGTCGAAGTCGCGGATGGCCTCGGTCACCCGCGACGGCGACGAGGTCACCGTGACCCTCACCGACGGCCGCACGGTCAGCGGCTCGCACTGCCTGCTCGCTCTCGGGTCGATCCCCAAGACCGGCGGCCTCGGGCTCGAGGAGGCCGGTGTCGCCGTCGACGACGGCGGCTTCGTCAAGGTCGACCGGGTCTCGCGCACCACCGCTCGAGGGGTGTACGCCGCGGGCGACTGCACCGGCGTGCTGATGCTGGCCAGCGTGGCCGCGATGCAGGGCCGGATCGCGATGTGGCACTTCCTCGGCGACGCCGTGCTGCCGCTCGACCTCAAGCAGGTCTCCTCCAACGTCTTCACCGCGCCCGAGATCGCCACCGTCGGCTGGTCCCAGCGCGCCGTCGACGCGGGTGAGATCGACGCCGAGACCGTGCGCCTCGAGCTGGCCGGCAACGCCCGCGCCAAGATGCAGGGGGTGCACGACGGCTTCGTGAAGCTGTTCTGCCGCCCCGGCACCGGCATCGTCGTCGGCGGCGTGGTCGTCGGGCCGCGGGCGAGCGAGATGGTGCACCCGATCTCGATCGCGGTCGCGGCCTCGCTGACCGCCGACCAGCTGGCGCAGGCGTTCACCGTCTACCCCTCGATGAGCGGCTCGATCGCCGAGGCCGCCCGCCGGCTGCACCACTCCCCGCGGAGCGCCAATTGATCCCCGGTAAATGACAGCGGTGTCATTTTCCGTGGCATTTCCTGGGCTTTCAGGAATTGCGACAAAAGGCAATTCCCGGTGCACATAATGGGCGGGTCCATGTCCAGCCCATCCGTCACCGGGGTCACAGATGTCACTCTCCGCACGCCGCATCGGCGCGGCGTCCACCGGCCTGGTCGTCCTCGCCGGAGGCGTGCTCGCCGCCTCGGCCGTGAGCGGCCCGGCGTACGCCTCCCGGACGGTGAGCGAGAGCTACGCCGTGCCCTCCGACGGGGTGCTCCGGATGACCGGCCACGGCTACGGCCACGGACACGGCATGTCGCAGTACGGCGCTCAGGGGGCGGCCAAGCGCGGCCTGACCCACCAGCAGATCCTCGCCTTCTACTACCCCGGCACGGCGCTGCGCTCGACGACCGGGACGATCCGGGTGCTGATCTCGGCCGACACCGACCACGACGTCCGGGTCGCGCCGTCGGCCGGCCTGCGGGTCCGTGAGGTCGGCAGCGGCGCGTCCTACGCACTGCCCACCACGGCTGGCATCGCCTCGTGGCGGCTGCGCGTGGTCGGCGGCCTCACCACCCTGGAGTACGACCGCTCCGGCTGGCACGCCTACCGACCGGGTGGGGATCCGATCGCGGGCGACGCCGAGTTCTACCGGGCCGGCTCGCTGGCCCTCCAGGTCGGTGGCGGCACGCGGGTCTACCGCGGTGCGCTGCGGCTCTCGGGTGGCGCCACGGTCAACGTCCTCGGGGTCGACGACTACGTGCGCGGCGTCGTGCCCCGCGAGATGCCGGCCTCGTGGGAGCCGGCCGCCGTGCGTTCGCAGGCCGTGGCCGCCCGCACCTACGGCGCCTTCGACCGGGACGCCCACCCCACGCGTGCGTGGCAGACCTGCGACACCACCTCGTGCCAGGTGTACGGCGGGGTCGCGGCCGAGGACGCGCGGAGCAACGCCGCCGTCGACGCGACCGCCCACCAGGTCCTGACGTACGCCGGGAAGCCGGCCTTCACCCAGTTCGGCTCCTCCAGCGGGGGCTGGCTCGCGGCCGGCGGCATGCCCTACCTGGTCGCCAAGGCCGACCCCTACGACGCCTTCTCCGGCAACCCGGTGAACACCTGGTCCACGACCGTCACCCGGGCCGCCGTGCAGCGTGCCTGGCCCACCCTGGGCACCCTGCGGCGGGTCGTGGTGACCCGCCGCGACGGCAACGGCGCGTGGTCGGGCCGCGTCGAGTCCATGGTGCTGGACGGCTCCCGCTCCGACGTCACCGTCGCGGGCACGACCTTCCGCTCCCGCCTGGGCCTGCGCTCGCAGTGGTTCCGCTTCGGCACCCTCGGCACCACGCCCACCCCTGCTCCCGCTCCGACATCCACCCCGACCCCGGCCCCCACCCCGCCGACCACCGCACCCACCCAGCCGGCCCCGGCCGTCACCCCGACGGCGATCACCCTTCGTTGGCGCGCCCTGGGCGGCACGGCGTCGGTGCTCGGTCGCGCCACCACCCGGGAGTACGCCGTCGCCGGCGGCCACGCCCGGGTGTTCGAGCACGGCCGGATCTGGTCGAACCCCCGCGGCGTGGCACGCGAGCTGCACGGCCCGGTCCTGCGCCCCTACGTGCGTCGCGGCGGGGCGGGCTCGAGGCTCGGGTTCCCGCTGACGGCGCCGATCCGGCACGCGCAGGGCGCCTACGCCCGGTTCGACCACGGCACGCTCTTCGTCTACACCGGCGGCCGGGTCAAGATCACCGACCGCTGAGGCTACCCTCGCGTACTCTGACCCGCATGACGACGCAGGCGAACGACCCCGCCGAGTTCGCGCCGCGTCGACGCCCGTCGCAGGAGCGCTCCCGGCGCCGGTTCGACGACATCCTCCGGGCCGCCCGGGCACTGCTCGTCGAGGTCGGCTTCGAGGCCTTCACCTCCGAGCAGGTCGCGCTGCGGGCGGGCGTGCCGATCGGCTCGCTCTACCAGTTCTTCGGCAACAAGTACGCCATCATCTGCGAGCTCGACCGGCTCGACACCGCCAACGTGATGGCCGAGCTGGAGAAGTTCGCCGCCGAGATCCCCACGCTCGACTGGGCCCAGCTGCTGGAGAAGCTGCTGGACCACCTCGCCGCCCTCTGGCGCACCGACCCGTCACGACGGGCCGTCTGGCTGGCCATGCAGGCCACACCGCCGACCCGGGCGATCGCCGCCGAGCACGAGCGCGAGCTGGCCTCGCAGGTGCGGCGCCTGCTGGCGCCGCTGACGCCGGGGTCCAAGGTGACCCACCGCCAGACCCTCGCCGAGGTGCTGGTGCACGTGACCTACTCGATGCTGAACTTCTCGATCCGCGACGGGCAGTCGCACCCCGACGCCGTCGTCCAGCTGAAGACCCTCCTGACCGGCTACCTGATCGCGGCCGAGGCCGAGGCGGCCCAGCACCGCTCGGTCGTGTAGCCCGACCCGACGCGCCGGGGCGCCCTCGACACGCCAGGGCGGACCGATGTGACTGGCCCGTAACCCCACTCTCGTGGGACGGTGGATTCAATGCGAGTCGATCCTCGCGTTTCCAGCGTTCAACCCGAGGGGTCCATCGTGTCTTTCCGTCGAATCGCGATCGTCAACCGTGGCGAGTCCGCCATGCGGCTGCTGCACGCCGTGAGCGAGCTGAACGCGGCGAACCCCGTCGAGGACCACCTCCAGACCGTCGCCCTGCACACCACGGGCGAGGCCGACGCGATGTTCGTGCGCGAGGCCGAGCTGTCCTACGACCTGGGGCCCGCGTCGGCACGGCCGTACGTCGACCTGGCCGTCCTCGAGCGCGCCCTGCTGGAGAGCGGGGCCGACGCCGTGTGGCCCGGCTGGGGCTTCGTGGCCGAGGACCCGTCCTTCGTCGACCTGTGCGACAAGCACGGCGTCACCTTCATCGGGCCCAGCGCCGAGGCCATGCGCCGTCTCGGCGACAAGATCGGCTCCAAGCTGATCGCCGAGGAGGTCGGCGTACCCGTCGCGCCGTGGAGCCGGGGCGCCGTCGACACCCTCGAGGACGCCCTGGCGGCCGCCGAGCGGGTGGGCTATCCGCTGATGCTCAAGGCAACCGCGGGCGGCGGCGGCCGGGGCATCCGGATGGTGGCCTCGGCCGAGGACCTCACCGACGCCTACCAGCGCACCAGCGACGAGGCGCTGCGCGCCTTCGGCAACGGCACCGTCTTCCTGGAGCGCCTGGTCACCGGGGCCCGTCACGTCGAGGTGCAGCTGATCGCCGACAGCCACGGCACCGCCTGGGCGCTCGGCGTGCGCGACTGCTCGATCCAGCGTCGCAACCAGAAGGTGATCGAGGAGTCGGCCTCGCCGCTGCTGAGCGAGGCGCAGGTCGACGAGCTCAAGGCCGCGGCCGAGCAGCTCGCGCTGGCCGTGGGGTACGTCGGCGCCGGGACCGTGGAGTTCCTCTACCACCCGGGCGAGCAGACGTTCGCGTTCCTCGAGGTCAACACCCGGCTGCAGGTCGAGCACTCGATCACCGAGGCCACGACCGGCGTCGACCTGGTCCGGGCGCAGATCCACGTGGCCCGCGGCGGCCGCCTCGAGGGCGAGAAGCCCGCCGAGGTGGGGCACGCCGTGGAGGCCCGGCTGAACGCCGAGGACCCCGACCGCGACTTCGCCCCCGCGCCGGGGCGCATCGAGCGCCTCGAGCTGCCCTCGGGCCCGGGCATCCGGGTCGACACCGGCGTCGCCGAGGGCGACACCATCCCGCCCGACTTCGACTCGATGATCGCCAAGATCATCGCCTACGGCCGCACCCGCGACGAGGCGCTGGCCCGTCTGCGCCGCGCGATGACCTCCACCACCGTGGTGATCGAGGGCGGCGCGTGCAACAAGAGCTTCGTCCTGGACCTCCTCGCGCAGCCCGAGGTCGTCGCCGGCGACCCGGCCCGCGGCGTCGACTGGGCCGACACCGGCTGGATCGACCGCGTCCGCGGCGAGGGCCGGCTGGCCTCCCACGCCCACGCGGGCGTCGCGGTGGTCGCCGCCGGCATCGAGGCGTACCTCGAGGGCGTGCGCATCGAGACCGCGCGGCTGATCGAGACCGCGCAGGGCGGCCGCCCCTCGGCCTCGCACGAGGTGGGCCGGCCCGTCGAGCTCAAGCTACGCGGCGTGCTGTACCAGGTCGCGACCATCAACACCGGTCCCGGTCGCTTCCGGGTGAGCGTCGCCTCGGGCACCAGCGCCCAGACCGTCGACGTCCAGCACGCCCACGTCGATGACGTACGCCGTCGCCTCGTCGTCGGCGGTCGTCGCTACAGCGTCGTCACCGCCACCCACGGCCCGACCACCCTGGTCGAGGTCGACGGCGTGGCCCACCGCGTCAGCCGTGACGAGGGTGGCGTGCTGCGCTCGCCCGCGCCGGCCCTGGTCGTGGCCACGCCCGTCGCCGTGGGCGACGAGGTCGAGGCGGGGGCGACCGTGGTCGTGCTCGAGTCGATGAAGATGGAGACCGCCCTGCACGCGCCGTTCCCGGCCCGCGTCAAGGAGCTGCACGTCATCACCGGCAGCCAGGTCGAGACCGGCGCCGCGCTGATCAAGCTCGAGCAGCTCGGTGAGGCGACCGAGGAGGTCGCCGACGCCGGGACCGCCGTCGACCTGCCCGTCGACGCCGGCATCGACCCGGCCACCCAGCGGGAGCGCACGCGCGCCGCCCTCAGCGCCGTCGTCCTCGGCTACGACGTGCCGCCGGAGGACCAGGACGCCGCGCTGTCGGCGTACCTCGCCGTGCGCGACCAGGAACACGACCAGGTCGAGCCCGAGTCCGTGCTCGCCGACGAGGTGACGCTGCTCGAGACCTTCGTCGACCTCGCCGAGCTGAGCCGCAACCGCCCCGCCGACGAGGACCGGCGCACCGAGCTGCGCGTGCACAGCTCGCGCGAGCACTTCCACACCTACCTGCTCAGCCTCGACGCCGACCGCGGCGGTCTCCCCGAGCAGTTCCGCGAGCGCCTGCAGCGCGTGCTGCGGCACTACGGGCTCGCCTCGCTGGACCGCACCCCCGACCTCGAGGCGGCGGTCTTCCGGATCTTCCTCGCTCAGCAGCGCACCACCCCCGAGGTGGCGCTCGTCGCCGCCCTGCTCGGTGCCTGGAGCCGCGAGGCCCCGCCGGTCGGCGACCTGGCCGCCCGGGCGCGCGAGCTCCTGGAGCGTCTCGGCCGGGTGCCGCAGGCGCGCTACCCGGCCGTGGGCGACCTCGCCCGCAGCGTACGGTTCCGCTGGTTCGACCAGCCGGCCGTCGACGCCGACCGCACCGGCGTGCTGCTCGGCATGCGCGACGAGGTCGAGGCGCTCGCCGCGTCGGCCGACGCGCCCGACCGGGCCCGCCGCATCGAGGCCCTGGCCGCGATCCCCGAGCAGACCGTCGGGTTCCTGTGCGACCGGCTCGTGAACGGTCTCCCCGAGCGCGAGCCGATGCTCGAGGTGCTGGCTCGGCGCCACTACCGGGAGTACGCCCTGCACGACGTGCGTTCCCTCGACGAGCCGCGGCCCGTCGTGGTCGCGGCGTACACCCTCGACGAGCGGCCGACCCGGCTGGTCTCCTCGATCGGCTCGGTCGCCGAGCTGGTCGACGGCTCCGACCTCGTCGCCGCGCTGTCGCCGCACCTGGAGGACCGCGCGGAGGGCGAGGACGCCGTCGTCGACCTCTACCTCTCCTGGCCCGAGGGCCCCACGGCCCCCGACGAGGCGAGCGAGCAGCTGCGGGTGCTGGTGGCCGCGCTGCCGCTGACCCACGACGTACGCCGCGTGTGCGTGGCCGTCTGCTCCGGCGGCGGCGACCGGCACGTCGGCTACTACACGTTCCGCCCCGCCTCGGCGTCGGAGACCCCGTCCTCCGGAGACCCGTCCTCCGGAGACCCGGCCTCCGAGGTCCGGCCGGACGCCCACGGGATCGTCGAGGACGACCTGACCCGCGGCGTGCACCCGATGGTCGGGCGCCGCCTCGACCTGTGGCGGCTGCGCAACTTCCACGTCTCCCGCATCGATGCCCCCGAGGACGTGCTGCTCTACGAGTGCGTCGCCCGTGAGAACCCGTCCGACCGGAGGCTCGTGGCCCTCGCCCAGGTGCGCCAGATGTCCGTCGTGCGCGACGACGACGGAACGATCACGGCCCTGCCGCACGCCGAGCGGGCGGTGGAGAGCTGCCTGGAGTCGATCCGCCGCGAGCGGGTGGCGCGCGGTCGCGACGGCGCCAAGCTCGACCTGAACCACGTCTGGGTGCACGTCTGGCCCGTGGTCGACCTCGACCTCGACGCCCTGGGGGCGCTCGGGTCCAAGATCAGCCCGCTGACCGACGGTGCCGGCGTCGAGGAGGTCGTGGCCCAGGGCCGCCTGGCCGTCCCGGCCGGCGACCCGGTGCCGATGGCCGTGCGCTTCAGCGCCCGTCCCGGCTCGGGCGTGACCACCACCGTCGAGGACCCGCCGACCGAGCTGCTCCAGCCGCTCGACGACTACACCTCCAAGGTGGTGCGGTCGCGCCGTCGCGGCCTGGTCTACCCCTACGAGCTCAGCGGCGTGCTCGCCGGCGAGGGCGGCTCGCTCGTCGAGCACGACCTCGACGACACCGGTCGGCTGGTGCCGGTGAGGCGGCCCTACGGCCTGAACGAGTCCGGCATCCTGGCCGCCGTCGTCACCACCCCCACGCCGCTGCACCCCCAGGGCGTCACCCGCGTCGTCCTCTGCGGCGACCCGACGAAGTCGCTCGGCTCGGTCGCCGAGCAGGAGTGCCTGCGCGTGATCGCGGCGCTCGACCTGGCCGAGGAGATGGGAGTGCCGGTGGAGTGGTTCGCGCTCTCCGCGGGCGCGCGGATCTCGATGGACTCCGGCACCGAGAACATGGACTGGGTGGCCAAGGCGCTGCGCCGGATCGTGGAGTTCACCCAGGACGGCGGCGAGATCAACGTCGTGGTCGCGGGCATCAACGTCGGCGCCCAGCCCTACTGGAACGCCGAGGCTACGATGCTGATGCACACCAAGGGCATCCTGGTGATGACCCCGGAGAGCGCCATGGTGCTCACCGGCAAGCAGTCCCTGGACTTCTCCGGCGGCGTCTCGGCCGAGGACAACTACGGCATCGGTGGCTACGACCGCGTGATGGGTCCCAACGGCCAGGCGCAGTACTGGGCACCCGACCTCGCCGGCGCGTTCGGCGTGCTGATGGCCCACTACGAGCACACCTACGTCGCCCCGGGCGAGTCCGGCCCGCGCCGTGCCCCGTCCAGCGACCCCGTCGACCGGGACGTCTCCTCCTTCCCGCACGCGATCGAGGGCAGCGACTTCACGACCGTGGGCGAGATCTTCTCGGCCACCTCGAACCCCGACCGCAAGAAGGCCTTCGACATCCGCACGGTGATGCGCGCCGTCGCCGACCAGGACCACGAGGTGCTCGAGCGCTGGGCCGGCATGGCCGACGCCGACACCGCCGTCGTCCAGGACGCCCACCTCGGCGGCTACCCGGTGTGCCTGCTGGGCATCGAGAGCCAGTCCGTGCGCCGCGCCGGGTTCCCGCCCACCGACGGCCCGAGCACCTACACCGCCGGCACGCTGTTCCCGAAGTCGTCGAAGAAGGCGGCCCGGGCGATCAACTCCGCCAGCGGCAACCGGCCTCTCGTCGTGCTCGCGAACCTGTCGGGCTTCGACGGATCACCGGAGTCGATGCGCAACCTGCAGCTGGAGTACGGCGCCGAGATCGGCCGTGCGATCGTGAACTTCCGCGGGCCCGATCGTGTTCTGCGTGATCTCCCGCTACCACGGTGGCGCGTTCGTGGTCTTCTCCAAGGCCCTGAACCCGCAGATGACGGTGCTGGCGGTCGAGGGCTCGTTCGCCTCGGTCATCGGCGGCGCCCCCGCCGCGGCGGTGGTGTTCACCGGCGAGGTCGAGAAGCGCACGGCGGCCACGGCCGCGATGAAGGCGCTCGACGAGAGGATCGCCGCGACCCGCGGGGCGGAGCGCATCGGACTGGTCGTGGAGCGGGCTCAGCTGCGCGCCGCGACCCGGGCCGAGAAGATCAGCGAGGTCGCCGCCGAGTTCGACGGCATCCACCACATCCACCGGGCGGTGGAGGTCGGGTCCGTGGACGCGGTCATCCCGGCGGCGAGGCTGCGGCCGGAGATCGTGGGGGCGATCGAGGGGTTCCGTCAGTCGTCCTAGCCCTTGGGGGCGGGCGCGCCGCGCGGTGGCGCGTTCGCGACGGGGAGGTGAGAGGACGCCCGCCCTGCTCAGAGTCCGAGCCGGCGGTTCAGCAGCTCGACGATCGGCCAGGCGCCGTCCGTCCAGTTGGAGATCACCGTGTAGGTGACGTCCTGCTCCGGTTCGTGCAGGCTCGTGAACGACACCCCGGCGTCGTACCCCTCCAGCCAGACCGCGTGACCGGTCCCGTGCACGTGGAATCCCAGACCGTAGCGGCGGGACTCCGGTGCACCGGCACCCGGAGGACGTGCTCCGTCATGTCGCAGAAGGTCTCGGCTCGGGCCGTGGCGTCGATGAGTTCCTCGAGGGACCGCGCGGAGCAGATCTAGCGTCTCCGGATCGCCCGACACCGGGTGACCGGACCCCGTCATCCGCCGGGGACAGACCTGGTCGCGCACGACGAGGAGCTCGCGCAGCCAGGCGCGTGGAGCCTCGCGGACGATGAGGGCGCTGCATCGCTCCGGCAACATCCGGGACCGCTCGCCTAGGGTGTCGCCGTGCTGCCTGCTCCGACGCCGAGGCTCCGCTTCAGGGAGATGACCCTGGTGGATCGTGCTGACATCGCCACCTTGGACATCGCCGGGTCGCGCGGCGCCGACGGGTGGATCGAGTGGAACCTCCGCAACTACGCCCAGCACGGCTTCGGGCTGTGGGTCCTGGAGACCCGCGCGGGTGAATTCGTCGGCGACTGCGGCCTGACCATGCAGCTGGTGGAGGGTGAGTGGGAGGTCGAGGCCGGCTGGCACGTGCGCTCCTCGCTGCGCCGCCAGGGGTACGCCGCGGAGGCCGCCGAGGCGGTGCTGACCGCTGCCCGGGACTCCGGCGTCGAGCGCCTGATCGCGATCATCAGGCCGGACAACGTGGCCTCCCAGCGCGTGGCGGAGCGGATCGGCCTCGTGCTCGAGCGTGAGGCCCACGTCCACGGTGGTGCGGCGCTGATCTTCGCCACCGACCTGCGTCGGCCTCGCCGGGAGCACTGAGCGGATCGCGCAGGAGGTCAGCCGCCCGCGTGGATCGCGTCGTAGATGAAGGTGTTGCGCTCTCCGCGGGGGTCCGGTGGGCCGTCGCCCCGCATCGACGTCCGGGTGTCCTCCAGGGCGACCGCGGGCGGGAGGTGGCGAAACGCTGCGGCCTCGTCCCGTGCTCCTGCGTCGCTCGGAGGCTCCGTGCTCCCTGACATGAGCCCAGTGTCGACCCGTGCCGCGTCGCCCGCAAGGTGGCTCAGACGAGCAGCGGTTGCACTTCGTCATGCAGCGTCCGGACCGCGGAGTAGAAGTGCACGAGGTCGCCGGCTCGCTCGTCCGGCGGCGGGGCTGTCCAGCCCGGCGGATCGGGCGCGGTCGAGACGTAGGTGTGGCCGGTCGGCGTACTGATGAGCACCTGGTGTCGCTCGCCGGGAACCGGCATCGCCTGCCAGTCGCGCGCTTCCTTGGCGTAGTTGCAGGCCTCGCAGAGGCCCTGGCCGTTCGCCACGGACGTCCCGCCGCCGTCGGCGACCGGGACGACGTGGTCGGCGTGGCGGACGGGGGCGTCGCACCAGGGGGTGCGGCACACCTGGTCGCGGACGACGAGGAGCTCGCGCAGCTCGCCGGTGAAGACGCGGCGGCGGGAGTCGGTGGCCACCAGGTCGCCGGAGCCGGGGCGGGTGTAGAGCCGCCGCAGCCAGGCGCGTGGGGCGTCGCGCACGATCTCGCGGGCCAGGGCCGCGTGGATCGGGCCGTAGCCCACGACCTCGGCCGGGACGTGGTCGTCGCCGAGCAGCGCGCCGTCGGTCATCACGACGTGCACCTCGACGTCGACGTCGGAGGCGTGGGCCTGGCCGGTGAGCCGTTCGACGAGGGTGTCGGCCATGACCTGGCCCCGGGAGCGCGGCTGTGCACGGGCCTGGTCATCGGCCTGGCCACCGGAGGTGCCGATGACGCGAGCGTTGTCGGCGGCCTGCCGGAGCGCGGCGAGGCACGCGACGGCCTGCTCGACGGGCAGGAGGGCGGTCAGGTAGCTCATCGTGTCGGGCGCGGGGCGGAGGCTGACGAAGCGGTCGGACCGCGCCACCCGGGTGCGACGGATCGCGGACCCCGGGTCGAGCCGGTAGCCGATGGCCCGTGCCTTCGCGCCGGCCTCGCGGTCACCGAGCTCGGCCAGCCGAGGGGCGAGCTCGGCGTCGACCTGCCCGCGGTGGTCGGCCGAGAGCACCGCGGTCTCGCGCACCACGATCGTGGCCCGCCACTCGCTGATCTCGCCGCGGGTCAGCAGCTCGAGGGTGCGCGGCATCTCGCGGACGAGCGCCCTCGCGAGGCCCAGGTCGCGCGCACCACGATGCGGGCTGCTGCGTCGAGCCAGGGCGACCTCGGCGGCGAGGCCCTGGCAGCGCTTCGCGGCGGGCACCCCGTGCTCGGCCTCGCGAGCGGTGCGAGCGCGGGCGAGGCTGTCGGTGACCCGGGCCTGGGCGGCGGCGACCGCGCCCTTCAGCTGCTCCAGGGAGGCGATCAGGGCGATCTGGGAGGCCTCGGTGTCGGTGGCGCCGTCGAGGGTGGCGAGACGGGCACGTGCGTGGTCGAGGTCGGTGACCGTGGGCGCGCTCGTCCTCGTGTAGGAAGAGAGCACCATATCGAACATGTGTTCGATTTTACCTGAGGAACGAGGGTGCGTCGAGGGGGTGCGTCGATCTGTGGACGTCCGGCGCAGGTTTCGACACGGTCGCAGAGCGACCTGCTCAACCACCGGGGGCGCGAGGAGACCTGCTCAACCACCGGGGGCGCGAGGGGACTTGCTCAACCACCGGGGGACGCGCCGACCTGATGGACCCACGGGTGTCGCGGGGCAGCCTGTTCGACCACCCGTGGCGCGCAGGAGGTCAGGCCTCCTGCAGCACCACGAACGCGATCGCGACGTCGGCGTCGGGGTCGTGCGAGAGCGACAGCAGCACCTGACGTCCCACCAGCGCCGCACCGATCGCACCGTGAAGGCGTACGGCGGGCCGGCCCCACGCGTCGCTGACGACCTCGATCTCGCGCAGGTCCACCGCGGCGGGGTCGAGCACCTCCGCAAGGCCGTGCATGCTGCTCGACCACGCCTTCAGCACCGCCTCCTTCGCCGCCCAGCGGGCGGCCAGGCTCTGCGCCTCCTGGGAGGCGGAGCGGCCGTCGCGGCGCGCCGTACGCCGCTCGCCCGGCGTGAACACCCGGGCGAACCGGGTGCCCGGCTCCGCGAGCTGGGCGGCGAAGGCGGTGACGCCGACGACGTCGACGCCCACCCCCGCCGCCCGCTCGAGGGCGACGGGGCCGGTCTCAGCGATGGGGCCGGGGCCGGGGTCAGCGACCGGCTCGGGCATACACCCCGTCCTCGCCCAGGCGGGCCTGCGGGTCGACGAGCATGGCGCTCTCGTCGGCCTTGGTCGCCTTGAGGTCGCTGTCGGCGAAGCGGCGCTGCTCGCTCTTGGTGAACAGCGGCGCCCCTCCGTGCATGGCGTCGATGAACCGGGTCTCGCCGGCCACCAGGCGGGCGGTCGCCCGCTCCATCCATGCCGAGCGCTGCTCCGGCGCCAGGGCCGCGACGAACGCACCGGGGTGCGCCACCACGATCATGGCCGAGACGTGCCCGAAGCCGAGGCTGGTCAGGATGCCGGCCTTGAGCGGCCCGGTGGACAGCGGCTGCCGCAGCCACACCAGGTGCCCGTTCTCCGACAGCTGCTCGTCGACGCAGTCCAGCGCGCGGTTCGGCGCGACGGTGCCGCCGACCAGCGTCTGGCACAGGCCGTTGAGCTGGAAGGCCGCGGCCCCGCCCTTGGCGTGGCCGGTGAGCGCCTTCTGGCTCACGACGTACAGCGGGTTGCCCTCGGTGCGGCCCAGGGCCGCGGCCAGCTTCTCGTGCAGCTGCGACTCGTTGGGGTCGTTCGCCGCGGTCGAGGTGTCGTGCTTGTAGACCAGCGACAGGTCGTCGGCCCCCAGGCCCACGGTGCGCAGGCCCTTGGCCAGCGGCGAGTTCTTCCCGCCGACGCCGGCGCCGAGGGCACCGATACCGGGAGCCGGGATCGAGGTGTGGATGCCGTCGGCGAAGGAGCCGGCGTAGGCCACGACACCCAGCACGGGCAGGCCCAGCTCGAGCGCGACGTCACCGCGGGCGAGGACGACCGTGCCGCCACCCTGACCCTCGACGAAGCCGCCACGACGACGGTCGTTGGGCCGGGAGACGAAGCGCTCGTCGATGCCCTTCCCGAGCATCTGGGCGGTGTCGGCGGTGGCGCTCATGTTGCCGAAGCCGAGGATGCCCTCGATGCCGAGGTCGTCGAAGCCGCCGGCCACGACCACGCTGGCCTTGCCGAGCTTGATCTTGTCCACGCCCTCCTCGACCGAGACGGCCGCGGTGGCGCAGGCGGCGACGGGGTGGACCATCGAGCCGTAGCCGCCGAGGTAGGACTGCACGGTGTGCGCGGCCACGACGTTCGGCAGCGCCTCCTGCAGCACGTCGTTCGGCGGCTGCTCGCCGAGCAGCGCGTCGACGTACATCCGGCGGGTGGACTGCATGCCCCCGATGCCGGTGCCCTGGGTGTTCGCGAACTGCGTGGGGTGCACCCAGCGCAGCAGCTCGGCCGGGGTGACGCCGCTGGAGACGAACGCGTCCACGGTGGCCACGAGGTTCCAGGCGGCCAGCCGGTCGGCGGTGTCCACCATCGAGCCCAGGCCCCAGACCGCGGGGTCGAAGCCGTCGGGGATCTGGCCGCCGACGAAGCGGCTGAGCTTGAACCGGCGGGGGACGCGCATCTCGCTGCCCGCCAGGCGGGTCACGGTCCAGTCGCCGTCCTCGGTCGCGGTGATCCGCGTGCGCTCGGGCTCCGCGGCCACGAAGGCCTCGGCCTCGTCCTGGGTGCGGACGACGAAGGAAGTGTCCTCCTCGAGGTAGACCGACACCATGAGCGGGGCCGTGTTGTCGATCATCTGGCCGTCGTCGCGGTAGCGACGGATGCCGACGCTGGCCTCGAGCTGCGCGGCGTACTTCTCCACGACCTCGGACTCGGTCAGCGGCTCGCCGGAGGCGACGTCGCTCCACCCGGCGACCGGCTGGGTCTCCCAGGTGATCAGGCCCGTGGTCCACGCGAGCTCCAGGACGCCGGCGGGGGACAGGGCGTCCTCCACCTCGAGCTGGAAGCGGGTGCGGGCCGAGCCGACGGGGCCGACCTCGCCGGCGCCGACGATGACCACGAGGTCCTCGGGCGCGGCCTGGACCTGGCCCCAGTCCATGGTCGGCTGCACGACGCCCCAGCCGGCGGGGTGGGTCAGGGCGAGCAGGGGCTCGTCGGACTCCTCGGTCTCGGCGGCCTGGCGGGCCTCCATGGCCGCGCGGGCCTCGCGACCCAGCTGGGCGAGGTCGAGGTCGGCCTCGCCGAGACCGCCGGTGAGGTCGGTCACGACGGGGGACTCCGCGGCGGCGGCCCGGGCGTCGGGCCGGCAGAGCGCGAGCAGCTCGGCGGCCATCTCGTCCGGCGCCCAGGTGCGTACGCCGGCCGCCTCGACGGCGCCGACCAGCGGGTCGTTGCCCCCCATCAGGCCGGTGCCGCGGACCCAGCCGATGTGGGCGTGGGCCAGCGAGACGCGCTGGGACCAGTCCTTCTCGGCGTGCCAGCGCTGGACGAAGGCGTCGAAGGCGGCCTTGGCCTCGCCGTAGGCGCCGTCACCACCGAAGCGGCCGCGGTTGGGCGACCCGGGGAGCACGACGTGCACGCGGCGACCGATGCGGTGGTCGGCGCCCTGGGCGGCGAGCCCGGTGACCAGGCGCTCCACGCCCCACAGCAGCACGCGGAACTCGACCTCGGCCCGCGGGCCGGCGTCGGCGGCCGTGCCCTGCACGGACGGGGCCGCGAAGGGGAAGACCAGCGTCGGGGCCAGGCCCGGACGCAGCTCGGTGCGCTGTCCGCCGGCCTCCTCCACCACGGGGGCGGAGACCCACTCGACGAGTGCGTCGACGTCGGCGTACGACGCCAGGTTGGCCGGCAGCACCCACAGCGCCGCGCCGACCGACGCGTGGTCGCGGTAGAGGCGAGCGGAAGAACGACAGACGGTCCTGGTCGAGCCGCGAGGTGGTGGCCACGACGGTGGCACCCCCGCGCAGCAGGTCGGCCACGACGGCGGCGGCGATGGAGCCGGGGGCCGCGCCGGTGACGACGGCGACCTCGTCGGTCCACTCCTGGTCGTGGTCGGACGCCGAGACGGCGTCGCCGTAGAACGACACCAGGTCGGTGCGCTTCTCGCGGCGGGCGCGCTCCAGCCACCAGCCGGCCTGCGCGACGGCGGCGCCGTCCAGCCCGGTGAAGCTGCGGGTGCGGGCGGCGTCGTCGCCGGTCCAGACCCGGGCGAAGTCCTCGCGGACCGAGGCCCAGCGGTCGTCCAGCAGGACGGCGCGCTTGGCGTCGAAGGACGGGGAGACCTTGCGGGCCCAGTCCGAGCCCAGCTCGGTCTCGACGAGCTTCACCAGCTCGGCGTCGAGGTCGTCGCCGGCCTCGAGCACCGCCTGGTCGGCGAGCCCGAGCTTGCCCAACAGGTGCCGGGCCGTGGAGGCCAGGACGCCGTCGGCGCCGGTGATGGACGCGGTGATCTCGTCCAGGGCTGCGGAGTCGACCATCGCGCCGTCGCCGCCACCCGAGGAGGGCATGCCCACGGTGACGCCCTGGGCCCGACCGACGGCCTGGACCGCGTGGTCCACGACGCCGTTGAGGTCCTTCAGGTCGACGTCGAAGGCCAGCTGGCCGCCACGGGTCGAGGACCCGTCGCGCAGGCCGGCGGCGAGCTCGGCGGTGACGTGGCTGACCCAGCCGGGGCCGAGCTGCCAGGTGTCCTTGACCCGGTCGGTGATCGCCGCGGGCTTGGCGCCGCAGGAACCGGCGAACTTGCGCAGGGTCTCGCTCACGGCCTCGGTCAGCACCGGCCCGAAGGGGCTGTAGGTGCGGGCCAGCTTGGTGACCGTGACGCCCAGGGCGGTCCACGGTGCGTCGGCCGCACCGTCGATCGCGCCGAGGCCGAGCTCGGCCCCGAGGTCGACCAGCAGCTGGTTGCGGCGCGAGGAGACGCCGTCGCACAGCGCCTCGATCGTGTCGGCGGCACCGATCTGCTCGGGCCGCACCTTGGTGCGCAGCGCGGTCAGCGTGCGGGTCGCGTCGGCGGCGGAGAACGCCAGGTCGGCGGGACGGTCGGCGCCGGCAGCGGCGGTCGGTGCCGCGGGGGCGGCCGGCGTCGCGGCCTTGGCCTCGGGAGCGGTCTCGGTGGTGGCCTCGTCGCCGGGCACCTCGACCTCGTCGTCCGGCTCGTCGGCCATCGGGGTGTCGGTGGCGAAGACGACCGCGGCGTCGCGCGAGGAGTTCACGATGCGCGGGGCGACCCCGTCGTACGACGCCAGCTTGGTGGTCTGGGCCGCGAGGTTGGCGATCGTGGGCGCGTTGGCCACACCGACCTCGACGAACTGCTCGATCCCGAGGCCCTGGCCGTTGGGGTAGGTCCGCTCGGGGGCGCCGAAGAGCAGGTCCTGGGTCTCGATCCAGCGCACGGGGCTGGCGAACTGCCAGGCCAGCAGCTCGATCAGCAGCGCGCGGCCGAGCCGGGCTGGGTCCTTGGACCAGGTCTTCCAGCTCTTCAGGGCGGGCTTGAGCAGCGGTGAGTCGACGTAGGCGGCGACCTCCTCGACGTACTCCTTGTCGAGGGTGAACAGCCGCGGCACCAGGTTGGGGATGTAGCGCCCGACCAGCACCGAGGGGTCGATCTTCTCGGGCAGCAGGTCGTCCAGCTTGGCGCGGAAGTCCGCGACGCCGGCGTGCAGCTCCGAGGAGTGGAAGGGCACGTCGATGCCGGGCACCAGGATGAAGGCGGGCTTGCCGCCGAAGCGGGCGCGACGCTCCTCGACGGCGGTCTCGAGGGCCTCGAGGCCGGCGACGGTGCCGGCGATGGCGTACTGCGAGCCGCGCAGGTTGTAGTTCACGATCTGGATGAACTCACCGGTCTGCTGCGAGATCCCGGCGACGAAGTCGGCGACGTCGTCGTCGGCCAGCCGCGATCTGCGAGGGCCGGATCGCCGCGAGGCGGTAGTTGCTGCGGCCGTGGGCGTCGCGGGGCACGAGGTGGTGCATCGCCATGCCGCGGCGGAACACGATCTCGAGCAGGGCCTCGAGCGGGAGGATGCCGGTGACGGCGGCGAGGGCGTTGTACTCGCCCACGGAGTGGCCGCAGGTGATGGCGTCCTCGACGAAGACCCCGGCCTCGCGCATCTCGGCCACCTGGGCGACCGCGAGCGTGGCCATGGCCACCTGGGTGAACTGGGTCAGGAACAGCACGCCGTCGGGGTGGCGGTGCAGCTCGCCGTCGGCCCAGAGGTCGGTCGGGTTGTCGCGGACCACGGCCAGGATCGAGAAGCCGAGGGCCTCGCGGGTGTGGCTGTCGGCGCGGTCCCAGACCTCGCGGGCGGCGGCCGAGCGCGAGCGGGCGTCGAGGCCCATGCCCTGGCTCTGGATGCCCTGGCCCGGGAAGGCGTACGCCGTGCGTGGCGCGGCGACGACGGCCTCGGCCATCATCGCGAGCTCCCCGTCGGCCCGGACGCTGACCTCGAGGACGAGGTCGCCGCCGAGGACGCCGGTGCGCTCGACGCTCACCTCGACCGTGGCGCCCGGCAGGACCGGGGCGACCCAGCGGGCCAGCCAGCTGCGGATCTGGCGGGGGTGGTGCGTGGCACCCACGGAGGCCGCCGCGCGCTGGGCGACCGCGGAGGTCCACATGCCGTGCACGATCGGGCCGTCGAAGCCGGCCAGACGGGCCGCGCCGAGGTCGGTGTGCAGCGGGTTGTGGTCGCCACTGACGGCGGCGAAGGCCCCCATGTGGTGCGGCGCGGTGACGGTGAAGCGGTCGAGCCTGGCGCGGGTGGAGTCCTGGGCGTCGGGCGCCAGCGGACTCGGGGGCGGTGAGCGCCCCGTCGCCCGTGCGTCCGCGGACCATGAAGCGCTCCTGCAGCGTGGCCACGGGGGTCTCGCCGGAGGTGACGGTGACGTCGACGCCGATCACCTGGCCGGCGGTCGCGTCCACGACGCCTGCCCGGGTCGCGGTCAGCGTGAGCGCGGATCCCTCGGTGAGCCGGTCGAGGCCGTCGGCGAGATCGATGCGGTGGTCGAGGTGCACCAGGTCGAGCAGGCCCTCGACGGGACCGATGCAGGCGAACACGGCGGGCCAGGCGAGCCCGACCAGGGTGTCGGGCACGGCGCCGGCCTGGGGGTCGGCCACGGCGTCGCCGCGGCGGGTGCGGGCCGGGTCGGTGACGCCGACGTGGTCGGCGACCAGCGTGCGGGACCACGTGGCGTGGACGACGGCGGAGCCGTCCTCGACCGTGGGCAGCTCGCCGCCGGCGGTGACCGCCAGCAGGGCGCCCATGGCGGAGGAGGCGGCGTCGGCGGAGACGACCGGCAGCCGACCGGAGGGGACGCCGGAGAGGTCGATGCGCAGGACGAGGTCGCCGTTGGTCAGGGGGACGGTCAGGACGGCGGTGTGCTCGTCCTCCAGCACCAGCTCGTGGGTCACGCCCTCGAGGCGGTGCAGGGGGTTGCGCACCACGCGGCCGGCCCAGACGAGGTCGGGGGAGTCGGTGAGGGCGTCGAGCACGGTCGCGCCCTCGCCCACCGTGGTGCGGCCGACGCCGGGCGCCGGCGTGGCGCCGGTGGTGCCGGTGGCGGGGTCGACCGAGGAGAGGTCGGCCACGACGGCGGCCTCGAAGCGGTCGAGCAGGTCGGCGACCGGCTCGTCGACGACGGTGATGCCACCGACCGCGACCGGGCCGGGGATCACGATGACGCCGTCGGCGCCGAAGGACTCGTCGTGGGCCTGCCACAGGGAGTCCGAGCGCCACCAGCGGCGCACGTCGGCGTCGATGACGGGCACGAAGTTGACCGGCTTGCCGGGGCGGCGGCAGACCTCGAGGAAGTGGTGCACGTCGGCCGGGTGCAGCACGACGGTGGTGGCCTCGGGGTGAGCGGCGACGAGCGCGTCGACAGCGGCCTCGGGGTGCGCCAGGTCGACGTCGAGACGGTCGATCGGGCCGGAGGTCGAGGGGTGCACGCGCGCCAGGGCGCGGTCGAGCAGCGCCTCGAAGCGCTCCGGGAAGGTCTCCGCGAGCCAGGTCGGGGTGGTCGAGCCTGTCGAGACCCGCGGGCCGGCGAGCTCGAGGTAACGACGGAGCAGCTGCTCGTAGGTCATCTCGGCGACGTCGCCGAAGTAGGGCTTGCAGGTCTCGGCCATCACCGCGACGAGCTCGTCCTTGCGCTCGGCCGCGGCGTCGGCGTCGCCGGCCACCTGGTCGAGCAGGGCGCCGCAGCGCGACGCGGCGTTGTCGATCTCGTGGATGTCGGCGCCGAGCTGGCTGCGGCCCGAGGTGATGCTGCCGGCCGCCTGACCGGCACCGACCCAGCCGCCGTTGACGTCGGGGGTGATCCCCGGCGTCTCGACGAGCAGCTGCTTGACCGCGGCGGAGGTGGTGGCCTCCTTGACGGCCATCGCGGCGGTGCCGATCAGCACGCCGTCGACCGGCATGCTCGCCTCACCGTGGGCACGAGCCCAGGTGCCGGTGAGGTAGTCGACCGCGCGGTCCGGCGTACCGATGCCGCCACCGACGCAGACGACCAGGTTGGTGACGCCACGCAGCTCGGCGTACGTCGCCAGGAGGAGCTCGTCGAGGTCCTCCCACGAGTGGTGTCCCCCCGCGACACCACCCTCGATGTGGGCGATCACCGGCGTCTCGACCTCACGGGCGATGGCCAGGACCTGGCGGATCTGCTTGACCGTGCCGGGCTTGAACACGACGTGGGCGATCCCCGCTGCGTGCAGGTCCTCGATGATCGCGACGGCGTCCTCGGTCTCGGGGATGCCGGCGCTGATCACCAGGCCGTCCAGCGGGGCTCCGGCGAGCCGGGCCTTCTGGACGAGGCGCTGACCGCCGACCTGCATCTTCCACAGGTAGGGGTCGAGGAACAGGGTGTTGAACTGCGCCGTGCGGCCCTCGTCGAGCAGCTCGCCGAGCTTCGCGACGTTCTCGGCGAAGATCTCCTCGGTGACCTGACCGCCACCGGCGAGCTCGGCCCAGTGGCCGGCGTTCGCGGCGGCGGCGACGATGGCCGGGTCGACGGTGGTCGGCGTCATGCCGGCGAGCAGGATCGGCGACTTGCCGGTGAGCCGGGTGAAGGCGGTGTCCACGACGGGGGAGCCGTCACCGCGGTCCACCAGCCGCGGGGCGTACGCCGACCAGTCGGCCGCCGTGGGCACCTCGGCGCCGACGGTGAACAGCTGGTCACGACCCTTGGTGGTGGCCGCCGGGACGACGGTGACGCCGCGACCGCGCAGGGCGCGACCGGTCATGTTGGCCGAGAGGTCGCCGGGGCCGAGGTCGACGATCCAGCGGGTGCGGGGACCGACGGCGTCGGTGAGCTGACGGGGCCAGTGCAGGCTCTCCACGCAGATGGCGTGGGCGAGGTGCCCGGCCAGGTTCGCGTCGAGCCCGCAGGTCTCGGCCCAGGCGCGGACCATGTCGACGGCCGGCGCGAGCGAGGGGTGGTGGAAGCCGAGCGCGACCGGGATCGACTCGACGGTCGGGGCGAAGGCGCGCCCGCCGCGCGACTTCTTCTCGATCTCGTCGGCCTCGGTGGCCGTGCGCTTCTCGATCGCGGTGCGCAGGCGGCGCAGGGCGTCGGGGGTGCCGCTGACGACCAGGCGGCGGGGACCGTTGACGGCGGCGACCGAGGCGCGCTCGTCGTCGGTGCCGGCGGAGGCGTCGATGAGCTCCTGGATCTCGGCGGTGGTGGCGCCGGTGACGGCCATCATCGGGGCGGCGGTGCCGTGGGCGACCAGGCCCACGCGGCGGCCGACGATGGTGGCGGCGGCACCGATCAGGCGCGAGATCGCCATCAGGTCGACGTCGCTGGCCGACTCGCCCTCGCGACGGCCGGCGAACGCGGCCACGCCGATGATGCCCTGGGAGTGGCCGATGGCGGCGACGGGCGCCATCTCGGCGAGGTCGAGGCCCTCGGCGGCGAGCAGGTCGAGGGTGGCGAGCTGGGTCAGCAGCACCCCGGGCAGGCCGAGCGCGGCACCGACGGTGTCGGCGGCGCTGGGGCCCTCCTCCTGGGTGAGCCAGACCTGCGGCTCGAAGGGGCGGGGGAGCGCGGCGGCGAGCTGGCCCGCCACCGGGGCCACCCGGAGGGCCGACTCCTCGACCAGCTGGGTGAGCCGGGAGGTGTCGGGGTCCTCGGCGTGCAGCTCGCTCAGGGTCGCGAACCAGTCGCTGCCCTGACCGCCGAAGGTGACTGCGAACTCGTCCCCGTTGCGCAGCCGGTCGGCCAGCGAGAGGCCGCGCTCGGGGGTGCCGTGGTCATGGGTCAGCGTGGTCGGCGGAAGCTGAGTCATGTGAGGAGTGTGTCATGTTCTGGGCGCGAACCTGAAATCTCCCTCGCGTTTTTTACGAGGCTTTCATCGCCTTGTCACACGGGTCCCGCGTACTCGCCGGTAGACCGCCACGAGGCCCCCAAATCGACGGCTGCGAGTTGCGCAGGTCACACCGCTGGACCGGTTCAGGGTCCCTGGGTGACGTACCGCCACTGGGTGCCGGCGGCCGTCATGCACTGGTAGGCGGCCCAGCAGCTGATCGGGGTCAGGAACTCCTGGTCCTGGTTGACGACGTCGCCGTTGTAGGTCGCGAAGTGGTAGTCGGTCTCGAAGTCGCCGTTGGGGTTGACGCAGAACGTCGGCCCGGTGCAGGTGACGGGCGACTCGTTCATCCCCTCGAAGTCGTAGTGGTCGTGGTTGGGCGGGCTCCAGGCCACGCCGGTGAAGATCAGCCGGTTGCCTCCGGGGAACCGGCCACCGGCCATGCAGAAGGTGGCCGAGCTGCAGGAGATCGAGTACGCCGTCCCGCTCGGGATGATCGTGTGCGCGGCCACCCAGCGACTGCCGATCCACCGCACCCCTGTCGTCCCCACGGCGTAGCAGAACGTCGTCCGGGGGCAGGAGACCGAGAACAGCCGTCCGTCGGTGAGGCGGGTGCCGCCGCTCCACCGGGTGCCGTTCCAGCGGTAGGCCACCCCGCCGAGCGTGACCGCCTGGCAGAACGACGAGGTGGCGCACGAGACGGAGGCGAGCCCCAGCTCCGACGACGCCGGGGCGACCTTGGTGCGGTGCCAGGCGCGGCCGTCGTAGCGCGAGGCGTAGCCGTCCGCGCCCACCGTCATGCACATCCGCCGTGGCGACATCGTGCAGCTGACGCCGTTGACCCCCGAGTGGCTGAACTCGTGGGCCGCGCCCCAGGTCGAGCCGTTCTTGACCGCAGCGCCGTAGACGTAGCTGCCGGCCCGGTCGGACCGCACCACGCCGATGTCGGCGCACAGGCTGGCCGAGGCGCAGGCGAGCTGGGCGCCGAGCGTGGACCGACGGGTGTGCACCGGGCCGAAGCGCAGGGGCGCGGGGGCGGCGACGAAGGTGTAGGCGGCGCTCGCGCTGCGGGGCGAGGTGGCGTCGGGGCGCACCACCTGGACGTCACCGGCACCGGCCGCGTGGGCGGGGGTGCGGACCTGCACGTGGGTGTCGCTGATCACCTGGAGGTCGGTGCTGGACGGGGTGCCCCCGAACAGCACCGACGTCGTGCCGGTGAGGTGGTAGCCGCGCACGGTGATCAGGTCGCCCCCGGCCAGGGGGCCCGAGCGAGCGGCGACGCCCGTGACCGACGGCGCGGCATCGACAGCGGCGGCCGGGGTCACCGCCAGCGCCGTGCCGGCCAGCACGAGGGCGGCGGCGAGGGCCGCCAGCAGCCAGGTCAGGAGGCGGGGGTGCTGGTGCCGTGCGCGCATGGTGGGGCCTTCCGTCGGTGCGACGGCCCGGCTCGAGCGGTCCGCGGCACTCCTGCTCCCACGGTAGACCTGGTTGTCGGAATCAACCAGAGCCCCGGCACGACGGGGCGGTGCCCCTACTCGGCGTCCTTGATCTCGCAGATGACCTCGCCGTTGGTGACCCCGGTGCCGACCTCGGCGGTGAGGCCCGTGACGACGCCGGCCTTGTGGGCCTTCAGCGGCTGCTCCATCTTCATCGCCTCGAGCACCACGATGGCGTCGCCCTCGGCCACGGTGTCGCCCTCGGCGACCGAGACCTTCACGATCGTGCCCTGCATGGGGGAGGCCACCGCGTCGCCGGAGGCAGCCGCGCCGGCCTTGGCGCCGACCTTGCGCTTGGGCCGCTTGGCCCCGCCGCCGGCCCCGCCGACCGCGGCCAGGCCGCCGGGCAGCACGACCTCGAGGCGGCGACCGCCGACCTCGACGGTGACCTTGTGCCGCTCCTCGGGCTCGGGCGCCTCGGCCGAGGCGCCGGCGTACGGCGTGATCTGGTTGTCGAAGTCGGTCTCGATCCACTGCGTGTAGACCGTGAAGCCGTCCTCGTCACCCACGAAGGCCGGGTCGGAGACGACGGCGGCGTGGAAGGGGATCACCGTCGGCATGCCGTCGACGACGAACTCGTCGAGGGCGCGGCGCGAGCGCTCCAGGGCCTGGGTGCGGTCGCGGCCCGAGACGATCAGCTTGGCGATCAGGGAGTCGAACGCGCCGGGGATGGTCTCGCCCTCCTCGTAGCCGCCGTCGAGGCGTACGCCGGGCCCGGACGGGGGCGACCAGCGGGTCAGGGTGCCGGGGGCGGGCATGAAGCCGGCCCCGCCGTCCTCGGCGTTGATGCGGAACTCGATGGAGTGGCCGCGGACCTCCGGGTCGTCGTAGCCGAGCTCCTCGCCGGCGGCGATCCGGAACATCTCGCGCACGAGGTCGAGGCCGGTGACCTCCTCGGAGACGCAGTGCTCGACCTGCAGGCGGGTGTTCACCTCGAGGAAGGAGATCGTGCCGTCCTGGGCGACCAGGAACTCGCACGTGCCGGCGCCGTAGTAGCCCGCCTCGCGCAGGATCGCCTTGGAGCTCTCGTAGAGCCGCGTGACCTGGTCGTCGGTCAGGAAGGGCGCGGGCGCCTCCTCGACCAGCTTCTGGTTGCGCCGCTGCAGCGAGCAGTCGCGGGTGGAGACCACGACCACGTTGCCGTGCTGGTCGGCCAGGCACTGGGTCTCGACGTGGCGGGGCTTGTCGAGGAACTTCTCCACGAGGCACTCGCCACGACCGAAGGCCGACACGGCCTCGCGGACGGCGGACTCGTAGGCGTCGGGGATCTCCTCGATCGTGCGGGCGACCTTCAGGCCGCGGCCACCACCGCCGAAGACGGCCTTGATGGCCACCGGCAGACCGGCCTCCTTCGCGAAGGCGATCACCTCGTCGGCGTCCTTGACGGGGTCCTTGGTGCCCGGGGCGAGCGGGGCGTTCGCGCGCTCGGCGATGTGCTTGGCCTTGGCCTTGTCGCCCAGCGCCTCGATCGCGGCCGGCGGCGGGCCGATCCAGGTCAGCCCGGCGTCGATCACGGCCTGGGCGAAGTCGGCGTTCTCGGCCAGGAAGCCGTACCCGGGGTGCACCGAGTCGGCGCCTGACTCCTGCGCGGCGGCGACGATCTTGCCGATGTCGAGGTAGGACTCGGCCGGGGTGGCGCCGCCCAGCGAGTGCGCCTCGTCGGCGAGCCGGACGAACACCGCGTCGCGGTCGGGCTCGGCGTACACCGCCACGCTGCCGATGCCGGCGTCCTTGCACGCCCGGATCACGCGGACGGCGATCTCGCCACGGTTGGCGACCAGGACCTTCTGCAGGGGCTTGACGTCAGGCACGACTCTCCTCGGGGCGGCGGTGATCTCCCGGGGAGACTACTGCTCCCGGCTCCGGCGCTCCGACCGGTCCCGCCGCGGCGGGACCGCTCCTGCTGGTCTTGACCGGTGGAGGCCGTGAGGCCCCGGGCGTTGACCCCCGGACGGGGCCGTGTGACGTTGGCGGCAGAGAGGGGATCCACCATGCGCCGAGCAGCGACCACGTTCCTGACCACCCTGGCCCTGGCCCTGACACCCCTGGCGGTGGCCTCCGGTGCCGGCACCCCCGCACCACGCCCGGGGGCGGCCGGCGTGGGCGACCCCTACTTCCCGCTGGACGGCAACGGTGGGTACGACGTCGGCCACTACGGTCTCGCGGTCTCCTACGACCCGGCCACCGACCGCCTGGCCGGCCGGGCGGTGATCCGGGCCCGGGCCACGCAGTCGCTCTCGCGCCTCGACCTCGACCTCGTGGGCCTGAGCGTCGACGCGGTGGCCGTCGACGGTGTCGGGGCGCGCTGGTCGCGCACCACCCACGAGCTGCGGGTGACCCCGCACCGCGCCCTGGTCAAGGGTCGCGCCTTCACCGTGGTCGTGCGCTACCACGGCGTGCCCCGGCTGCTCGACGAGCCCGCGCTGGGGCGGTCCGGTGTCTTCCCCACCGCCGACGGAGCCATCGTCATCGGGCAGCCGCACGTCGCCGCCACGTGGTTCCCGGTGAACGACCACCCCAGCGACAAGGCGTCGTACGCCGTGGACGTCACGGTGCCGCGGGGCCTGGAGGCGGTCTCGAACGGCGCCCTGGTCGGCCGGCGCACGCACGGGAGCCGCACGACCTGGTCGTGGCGGCAGACAGCCCCGATGGCCTCCTACCTGGCCACCGCGACCGTCGGGCAGTTCCGGCTCAAGGCCTACCGGGCCAAGGGACTGTCCTACCTCGACGCCATCGATCCAGTGCTGTTCCGCAAGCCCCGCCCGCGCAGCGGCACCCGCTACGCGCTCTCGGGCGGGGACGACGACGGCTACAAGCGGCTGACCCGCACCATCGCCGTGCCGGCCTCGGGCGGGCGGCTGGGCTTTGAGGTCACTCGCAACACCGAGCCCGACTGGGACTACTTCGCCGTCGAGGCCCGCACCCCCGGCGCCGACGACTGGACGACGCTGCCCGACACCGAGGGGCACAGCTCCACCGACACCGGCAACAGCTGCTTCAGCTGGCAGGCGATCCACCCGCAGCTGGCGCACTACCAGTCCGTGGGCGACCAGGGCTGCACGGCGACCGGCACCACGGGCGCCTGGAACGCCGCCACGGGGGCCAGCGACGGCTACGAGCACTGGTCGGTCGACCTCTCGGCCTGGGCCGGGAAGGAGGTGGAGGTGTCCCTCAGCGTCATCTCCGACGAGGTCGTGTCGTTCCCCGGCGTGTGGGTCGACGACATCGTCGGCCCCGCGGGCCGCGGCAGCACCTCCTTCGAGGCCGACGGCCACCCGCTCGACGGCTGGGTCCTCGCGCCGTCCCCCGCGGGGAGCCCGACCGGCGTCCCCACCTGGACGGTGGCGTCCGGCGACCCCCGCCCGAGCGTGGGCGACAACGCGGCCGCGGCGCTCGCCCGCGAGCCCGAGGTGATCTCGTTCCTCACCCGCGTCCTGGGGCCCTACCCCTTCCGGCAGGTCGGCGGCATCGTCGACGACGACCCGAACCTGGGGTTCGCGCTCGAGAACCAGACCCGGCCGATCTACAGCAAGGACTTCTTCCCGATCGCCGACCCGTCCAACGACTCCGTGGTCACCCACGAGCTGGCCCACCAGTGGACGGGCGACGACCTCGCCCTGGAGCGGTGGCGCGACATCTGGCTCAACGAGGGCTTCGCGACCTACATGGAGTGGCTGTGGTCGGAGGACCAGGGCCGCGGCTCCGCCGACGACATCTTCGCCTCCTTCGCCTCGATCCCGGCCGACGACCCGTTCTGGCAGCTGACGATCGGCGACCCTGGGCCCGACCGGCTCTTCGCCGGGGCGGTCTACGGCCGCGGCGCGATGACCCTGCACGCGCTGCGGGGCCGGATCGGCGATGCCGCCTTCTTCCGGCTGCTCAAGCGCTGGACGGCGCTGCACAGCGGCGGCAACGTGACCACGGGGCAGTTCCGGAGGCTCGCGGAGTCGATCTCGGGCCAGCACCTGGGCGCGTTCTTCCGCACCTGGCTCTACACGCCGGGCAAGCCGGCCGGGCTGCCCGCGGCGTCGGCCCGGCGTGCAGGGTCCTCCCAGGTCGTGGCCCGGCTGCTGCACCAGCCGCGTCGCTGAGGTCGCCTCCCGCTCAGGCCAGGTGGCGGCGCACGGCCGAGGCCATCCGCCCCATCTCGGCCCGGGCGTTGCCGGGGCTGAGGAAGTAGTGGTCGGCGCCGGGCACGACCCGGTGCTCGACCGGCACCCCCGCCTCGGCCAGCCGGCGGGCGTAGGCGTCGCCTTCCCGGCGCAGCAGGTCGACCTCCCCGGTGACCACCATCGTGGGCGGCAGCCCCGCCAGGGTCTCGGCCCGCAGGGGAGAGGCGTAGGGCTCGGTGCGCCGGGTGGCGTCCTTGAAGTACGTCGCCCGGACCAGGTCGAGGATGCCGGGACCGAGCATGGGCGTGCCGACCGGGCGCTTGTCGGCGTACTCCTCCGCGACGTCGAGCGAGGGCACCCCGAGCAGCTGGAAGCGGGGCTCGAGCGTGCCGCGGTCACGCGCCTGCAGGCACGCCGAGGCGGCCAGGTTGCCGCCGGCGCTGAACCCGCCGACCGAGAGCCGCGACCCGTCGAGGCCCACCTCCTCGCCGTGGTCGGCGAGGTGGGCCAGGACGTCGTGGACCTGCTCCTGCGCGACCGGGTAGCGCACCTGGGGAGCCACGGAGTAGTCGACGGCCACGACCGCGACGCCCGCCTCGGCCACCAGGAAGCGGGCGAAGAAGTCGTCCATGCGCGGGTGGCGCATCACGAAGGCGCCGCCGTGCAGGTGCACGTGCAGCGGGGGGTGCTCGCGCCCCGGAGGGCGGTAGACCTCGCAGCGCACCGGGCCGTGCCGGGTCGGGACGCGCACGCGGTCGGGGGCGGGCAGGTCCTGCCCGGCCACCTGCAGCTCGCGGCCGTAGTGCACGGTCAGGGGCGCGCTGCGCTGCATCATCCAGGCGCGGAGGTCGGCGAGGCTCACGAGCGGTCCAGGGCGGCGGCGTGGGTGGGCAGGGTGAACTCGAAGCTGCTGCCGGTGACCTCGCCGGTGTCGCCGTGGTGCGCCTCGACCCAGATCGAGCCCCCGTGGCGCTGCACCACCCGCTGGCAGATCGCCAGGCCGAGGCCGGTGCCGGAGTAGCCGCCCCCGCTCACCCGGTGGAAGGTGTCGAAGACGCGCTGCCGGTGGGCCGGGGCGATCCCGATGCCGTTGTCGCGCACGGCGACCTTCACCCAGCCGGGCTGCACCGGCTCGGTGGTCACCTCGACGCGCGGGACGACCCCGGGAGCGACGTACTTGAACGCGTTGCCGACCAGGTTGTCGAGCACCTGGCGCAGGAGCAGCCGGTCGCCCCAGACGTCGGACAGCTCCCCGGCCACGACCTGGCCCCCCTGCTCGGGCCGACCCCGGCTCCCCGCCACCTGCTCGACCAGCGCCTGCAGGGCGACCCGCTCGCAGCGCAGGCTCTGGTCGCGGGCCTTGGCGTGGGCGAGCAGGTCGGCGATGAAGCTGCGCGACTGCTGCACGCTCGTGCGGATCTGGCGGACCATCGGGACCCCGGCGGTGGCGTCGGGCTCGGTGCTGGCGCCCAGGTCGTCCTCGAGCAGCTCGGCCCAGCCGTCGATCACGTTCAGCGGGTTGTTCAGGTCGTGGGCCACCGTGCTCGCGAAGGCCACCAGGGAGTCCTGGTGGGCCAGCTCCTCGGTGACGTCGCGGACCACCACGAGCGCGCGGCGCGGATCGCCGTCCTCCACCTCGAGCGGGTAGGCGCTGATCTCCACCACGTCCGGCTCCGCCGACCCGGGCCGCCGGACGTGCACCTGCTGGGCGTTCACCTCGGTGCCCTCGATGGCGCGGAGGTAGGGGTACTCGTCGTCGCCCAGCGGTCGGCCGTCGGGGTGGTGCAGGTGGTACGCCGTGGTGGGCGGCACGTCACCGGTGAACGCCGAGGTGTGCCGGCGCCCGGTCATGATGTCGCGCAGCGCCTCGTTGGAGCGGATGTAGCGCCCGCCCTCCTCGACGATCGCGACGCCGTCGCCCAGCCGGCCCAGCATCAGGTCGAGCTCGGCGGCCCGCAGGCCGTGCGAGCGCTCGGAGGCGGCCAGCGCCGCCATCGTGCGCAGCGCCTGGCCCCGGCTCAGGCTGATCGCCATCCCGGTGACCATCAGCACCACCACGAGCACCTCGGCCAGCAGCGCCCGGCCCTCGGGCGTCGCCACCCGGGCGGCGGCGATCGGGCCGACGCCGAGGATGGTCAGCCAGACCGCGACGGACCCCACGACCAGGCAGAACAGGGCCGTCACCACGGCGTTGAAGCGCAGGCCGGTCCACACCACGGCCAGCGTCAGCAGGTACGTCGACGGCGCCTCGGGCCGCACCACGAAGGACACGAACAGCACCAGCGACGTCACCGACACGATCCCGACGGCGTGCAGCGCCTCGGCGCCGGACGGTGCCGTCACCACCGGCTCGCCGCGGTCGCGACGCGAGGCCACCCAGCCGCCGACCAGCAGCAGGGCGACCCCGACGGTGGCCATGGCGGCGAAGCCGCGCCCGAAGCGGCCCATGACCAGCGAGAGCCCCTCCACGTCCACCAGCAGGAGGCCCAGGCCCGTGCGGACCACGGCGTGGACCAGCGAGCCGAGCGCGAACGCCACCAGCAGCCGGCCAAACTCCCCGGGCGTGCGGAACGGACGGCGGCCGCCGGTGCCCCAGGTGCCCGGGACGAGGCGCCGCATCACGACGATGGTCACGGCGTACTGCAGCGGGTTCACGAGGAGCAGCGCGACCTGGGCGGGCACGCCGCCGGTGGCGGCGAGCACCACCATGGAGGACACGGTCAGCAGGACGGCGTCGAGCACCGCCTGCCGGGTGCTGCGCGCCGAGGCCAGCCAGACCAGGCCCGCGCCCGTGGCCGGGGTGACCAGGCTGAGGTTCGAGGGCTGGAGCACGATGGAGCGACCCAGCAGCAGCAGGCCGACGTAGAGGCCCAACCAGGCCGCGGTGCGCACCAGCACAGGCACAGCGGCGCCCGGTCGACGTTGTGCTCCCACGATCCCTCAGTATCGTCATCCGGGAGCCGCCTGTGCGCCGAATCCAGCACTTGGGAGGATGTCCCCATGAGTCAGCAGCCGTTCTCCCGTCCCGGTGCCGTCGACCTCTCCGGGCTGCAGGGCGCCGCCGCACCTGCGGCCCCCGCGGCCGGTGGTGCTCCGCAGGCAAGCGCGGCGTACGCCGTCCAGGTCACCGAGCAGAACTTCCAGGACATCCTGGAGGGCTCGCGCAACGCGCCGGTCCTGCTCGCGTTCGAGAGCCCCAGCCGCAGCCCCGAGAGCGTGACCCTCGCCGACGACCTGCAGGTGCTCTCGACCGAGTTCGAGGGTCGCTTCCTCCTCGGTCGCGTCGACATCGATGCCGTCCCGCAGATCGCCCAGGCGATGCAGATCCCGTCGGTCCCGCTCGTCGTCCTCGTCGCCCAGGGCCGCCCGATGCCGCTGATCCAGGACGCCGCCCCCATCGAGGAGCTGCGCCAGGCGATCACCTCGGTGCTGCAGCAGCTGACCGCCAGCGGCGTCACCGGTCGCCACCAACCACGTTCGGGCACGGGCGAGGTCGACGAGGAGACCGGCGAGGAGCAGCTCGACCCCCGCTACGCCCCGGCCCAGGACGCGCTCGAGCGCGGTGACGTCGCCGCGGCGGTCGCGGAGTACGAGAAGCTCGTCGCCGCCAACCCCGCCGACGCCGAGGCCGCCGCCGGCCTGGCCATGGCCCGCCTGCTCCAGCGCACCGAGGGGGTCGACCTCGCCACCGCCCGCGAGGCCGCCGCCGCGAGCCCCGACGACGTGGACGCCCAGACCCTGGTCGCCGACCTCGACCTGCTCGGCGGCCACGTCGACGACGCCTTCAACCGGCTGGTCGAGCTCGTGCGCCGCACCTCCGAGGGCGACCGCGACGCCGCCCGCACCCACCTGATCGGCCTGTTCGGCGCCGTCGGCAACGAGGACCCCCGCGTGCAGCGCGCCCGGCGCAACCTGGCCTCCGCCCTGTTCTAGCGGGTGCATTCGGGACCAGGCCCGAGACCTACTGCAGCAGCAAGGAGTCCACGTCGATGCGCGAGCGCCCGGCTGTGCCGGCGTTGGCGATCCTGAGGGTGTGCCTGCCCACCCCCAGGCTGCGCTGCCAGACGATCACCCGGTGCGTGGCCGAGGGCGCGTAGGTCTCCACGGAGGACGCTGTGCCCCCGTCGACGCTGATGGCGGCCCGCCCGCGGTTGGTGTTCTTCTCCATCACCACGGCCACGGTCTGCCCGGGACGTTGCACGGTGACGGTGTAGCTCAGGGCCGCCCCCGTCGCCGTGGAGTAGTAGGTGTGGCCTCCGTTGAAGCAGGTGCAGTTCGACGTGCTCCAGCCGCCGCTCCTGGTCGGGGAGGAGACGTCGCCGAGGTTGCCACCGAAGCGGGCGTCGAAGCCGTCCTCCTGGAAGATCCCGACTCGCTGGCTCACCGCTGCCGAGCGGGCGCCGTTGCCCCGGTTGTCCCGGGCCGCTACCCAGAACTCCTCGTCCTGGGCGCCGCCCCCGCAGTCGGAGTCGTAGTTGCCACCGTTGAAGCGGTACGTCGTGGAGCCCACGTCCGCCTGGACCACGACCCCGTCGGCGGTGTCGACCCCGGGCCCGGCCTCCCAGACGTCGTAGCCGGCCACACCGCTGGTGGCGTCGCTGCCGCTCCACGTGAGCCGGAGGGGCACCTGCAGGTTCCAGATCGCGCAGTCGTTCACCGCCGGGTCCGATGCCGCGTCGATGCTGGCGCCCAGCACGAAGGAGGGCGGCTGCAGGGTCAGCGTCGGCGAGGTGCCGTCGTACGTCGTGGGGTGCGGGTCTGGCGCTGCCGCCATGCGGTAGGCCGCGGTGGCGGGCACGGCGGCGAGGACCAGGGCCAGGGCGGCCCCGGCGGCGAAGGAGGGCAGGGACAGGTGTCGCACGGTGGGCTCCCAGGATCGTGACGGCTGTCGTGGAGGGTCCACCCCAGGTGGGGTGGGGGAAGAGGCCACTTCGGATTTTCGGACCGTAGTCCCTGTCTGCGTCTCGTGTCGGTGCCGGGCTAGACCGAGCCGGGCCGTCGAGCGTGGGCGTCACCACCGGGGATGCCGACCGCGTGGGACGATGCGCTGCATGAACGATCGCCAGGTCGGCCCCGGCACGCGGGGCACGCTGACGCCGTACGTCCGGCTGTCGCTGCTCGGGCAGACCTACGTCGCGACCGTCGCCGTGGTGGCCGGGATCGCGATGCTCGCCGAGAGCGAGGCGTGGTACGTCGGGCTGGTGGTGCTGACGCTGCCGCTGAGCCTGCTGGCGCTGTGGGTCGCGTTCTACGCCGGGCTGGCCGTCGGCTTCGTGGTCGGGGCCGACACCTCCCAGCCCGCGTGGCCGGTCGTGCTGACCTGGGTCGTGGTGTGGGGGATGACGGCGTGGGTCAACGCCCGCCTGGCCGAGAAGATCCTGCGTCGCGGCTGGGCCGCGCTCGCGGTCGGCTCGCCGGCCGAGGTCGTCGACGAGGACGACCAGTGGTGAGCGCCCGACGCCGTTAGTCGGGCAGGCCCCGCCCGCTCTCGACGTACGCCGGTCCGGGGCGCGGCCCGACGTTGCGCAGCGCGGCCTCGATCCGGCGGGCGGTGAAGTCGGCGCAGCGCTCGCGCACCTCGGCGAGGGTGAAGAAGCCGGCGGAGCGGATCTCACGCTCCTGGCGCACGATCGTGTCGATGATCGCGGGGTCGTGCACGCCGCCGTCGAAGACCAGCAGGACGGCGTCGTCCCAGCCGCCCCACGGGGGCAGCCAGTCGGTCAGCAGCAGCGGGCCGGCGGTGAGGGTGAGGGCGAGCTCCTCGGTGACCTCGCGCTCGACCGCGAGCTGGGGCGACTCGCCGACCTCGACGACGCCGCCCGGCAGGTCGAGGTCGCGCTTGTAGGTCAGCTGGCACAGCAGCACCCGGCCGTCGGTGGAGCGCACCAGCAGCTGGCTGATGGCCCGCTTGCGCGGCAGGAAGGAGTTCAGCAGCGACCGGAAGCCCTGGGGGTCCTCCAGCGGGGTGTCGTCGTGCAGCCGGGCGTAGACGATGCGGTCGGCCGCACCGGCCTCGCCCGCGGCGACGCCCCGGGCCACGCCCTCGCGCATCAGGCCGGCGAAGGTGGCCACCCGCTGGGCGGTGGCGTCGTCGGGGTCCACGTGGGCCTCGACGCGGGTGGAGCCGCTCTCGAAGGCCGACGCGACCAGGCCGCGGACCTCGTCGGCGGAGGCGCGCAGCCCCAGCTGCTGCAGCTCGGCGGACCACGAGACCCGCACGACGCCGGGGGACACGGGGTTCAGCTCGGCAGACACGAGGTGAAGCCTAGGTGACCCACACGGTGACCACGCCGGCGGCGACGGCCAGCGGGACGACGAGCAGTCCCTCGAGGCCGAAGCGCACCATCGAGATCTCCAGCCCGCGGGTGCGGCAGGCGCGCAGCCACAGCAGGTTGGCCAGCGACCCCCAGGCCAGCAGCACCGGCGCGACGTTGACGCCGACCAGCGTGGTGACCAGACGTTCCTGGCTGCCCGCGAACGGCTCGGCCACCAGGTAGGTCGGCAGGTTGTTGATCAGGTTCGCCAACACCCCGGTCACCCCGGCGAGCTGGGCCAGGTCGCCCAGTGAGCCGCCGGTGCCGAAGAGCGCGGTCAGCACGGTCGAGCCCTCCTCGACGACCACCTCGACCAGGGCGAAGAGCACGATCGCGAAGATCAGCACCGACCACGGGACCAGGCCGGCGAGCCGGCGGGGGCGTACGGCGGCCGGGCGGCGGGCGGCGAAGGCGACGACCAGCACCACCGCCGCGACCAGCGACACCAGCCAGGCGGGCAGCCCGAGCACGATCGCGGGGCCGATCAGCACGACGACCGCGGCGGCCGTCCACAGCAGCACCCGGTCGTACGCCGGCAGCGTGCGCGGCACGTCGTAGGAGCCGCGCAGGGCCGTGCGGTGGCGCACGAGCAGGACCACCAGCACGACCACCAGGACGGCGAGCTGGGGCAGCCAGGTCTCGCGCACGAAGCCGACGGCGCCGGTGCCCATCCGCGACTGGGCCAGCAGGTTGGTCAGGTTCGAGACCGGCAGCAGCAGCGAGGCCGAGTTGGCCAGCCAGATCGAGGCGAAGGCGAACGGCAGGGCGCTCAGGCCCAGCTCGCCGGCCGTCGCCAGCCCGATCGGGGCGAGCAGCACCGCCGTGGTGTCGATGCTGAGCACCCAGGTGGAGACGGTGGCCAGGGCGGTGAACAGCAGGAACAGCCGGATCCGGCGGCCGCCGCCGAGCCGCGCCGCGACGTGGGCGCTCACGTCGAACAGCCCGGCGTCGTCGCACAGGTCGGCGACGACCTGGATCAGCACCAGGAACAGCAGGACCGGCCAGACCCGCTCCCCGACCGCTTCCAGGCCGGGGAGGAGCCCCTGGTTCACCGGCGGCTGCTGGTGAGCCAGAGCGTGCCGAGCGGGGGGACCCGCACGGTCGCCGAGGCGGGCTGGCCGTTGTGCGGCTGCTCGTGCGCGGTCACGGTGCCGAGGTTGCCCACGCCGGAGCCGCCGTAGGTCTCGGCGTCGGTGTTGATGACCTCGGCCCACTCGCCCGCGAAGGGCAGCCCGACGCGGTAGCCCTCGTGGGGCACGGCGGAGAAGTTGGTGACGCACAGCAGCGGGCTGCCGTCGGAGCCCCAGCGCAGGAAGGCCACCGTGTTGCGGGCCGAGTCGTCGGCCTCGACCCACTGGAAGCCCTCGGGCACGGTGTCCTGCGACCACAGGGCGGGGGTGTCGGAGTAGACGCTGTTGAGGTCGGCCACGAGCCGCTGCACGCCCGCGTGGGCCTGGTCGCCCAGCAGCCCCCAGTCGAGCTCGCGCTGCTCGGCCCACTCCTGGTCCTGGGCGAACTCGGTGCCCATGAACAGCAGCTGCTTGCCCGGGTGGGCCCACTGCCAGGACAGGTAGGCGCGCACGTTGGCCAGCTGCTGCCACCGGTCACCGGGCATCTTGCGCAGCAGCGAGCCCTTGCCGTGGACGACCTCGTCGTGGCTGATCGGCAGGGTGTAGTTCTCGGAGAAGGCGTAGACCATGCTGAAGGTCAGCTGGTGGTGGTGGTAGCTCCGGTGGATCGGGTCGCGCTGCACGTAGGCCAGCGAGTCGTGCATCCAGCCCATGTTCCACTTGAAGCCGAAGCCCAGGCCGCCGCTGCTGGTGGGCTGGGTGACACCGGGCCACGAGGTGGACTCCTCGGCGATGGTGATGGCGCCGGGCACGCGCTTGTAGACCGTCGCGTTGAGCTCCTGCAGGAACGCCACGGCCTCGAGGTTCTCGCGGCCCCCGTGCACGTTGGGCTGCCACTCGCCGTCCTCGCGGGAGTAGTCGAGGTAGATCATCGAGGCGACCGCGTCGACGCGGATGCCGTCGATGTGGAACTCCTCCAGCCAGTAGAGCGCGTTCGCGACCAGGAAGTTGCGCACCTCCTTGCGGCCGAAGTTGAAGACGTAGGTGCCCCAGTCGGGGTGCTCGCCGCGCGAGGGGTTGGGGTCCTCGTAGAGCGCGGTGCCGTCGAAGCGGGCGAGCGCGAACTCGTCCTTCGGGAAGTGGGCGGGCACCCAGTCGACGATCACGCCGATGCCGGCGTTGTGCAGCGCCTGCACGAGCCGGCGGAAGCCGTCGGGGTCGCCGAACCGCGAGGTGGGGGCGTAGTACGACGTGACCTGGTAGCCCCACGAGCCGCCGAACGGGTGCTCCATCACCGGCAGCAGCTCGACGTGGGTGAAGCCCATCTCCACGACGTACGCCGTGAGGTGCTCGGCCAGCTCGTCGTAGGTGTAGGCCCCCGAGCCCGGGTGCTTCTTCCAGGAGCCGAGGTGCACCTCGTAGACCGACATCGGCGCCTGGTCGGGCCGGTCGGTGGCGGCGCGGGCGGCCATCCACTCGTCGTCGTCCCAGGTGTGGGTGCTGGCGAAGATCCGCGACGCGGTGGCGGGCGGGACCTCGGTGTGGAAGGCCATCGGGTCGGCCTTGTCGCGCCAGACGCCGTCGGCGCCGCGCAGGTGGAACTTGTAGCCGTCGCCCGAGTTCGCGCCGGGAACGAAGCCCTCCCAGATGCCGGAGGAGGCCACCGGGGTCAGCACGCCGCGGCTGCCGTCCCAGTCGTTGAAGTCGCCGCGGACCTGCACCTCCATGGCGTCGGGGGCCCACACCCGGAAGGCCGTGCCGCCGTCGATGACGTGCGCGCCGAGGGCCTGCCAGAGCTGCTCGTGACGCCCCTCGTTGATCAGGTGGACGTCCATCTCGCCGATCGTGGTTCCGGTCATCGTGCAGCTCCGATTCGTTCGATGGCGCCCAGCGGGATGTCCAGCCAGGTGGGGCGGTTCCGGGCCTCGTAGACGACCTCGTAGACGGCCTTGTCGGCCTCGTAGGCGTCGACCAGGGCGAGCTCGGCCGGCGTCAGGGGCGAGCCCCCGGCGTCCAGGCGACGCTGGGAGTAGCCCTGCAGGAACGCCTCGCGGTTGCGGGCGACCCACTCCTGGGCGCGGTAGGTGATCTGCGAGCCGGGCACGTCGGTGGCGTGCAGGTCCTTGACCACCGACTGCGCGGCGTAGTCGAAGGACCGCAGCATGCCGGCGACGTCGCGCCAGGGGGAGTCGGGCAGCTGCCGCTCGGTCAGCGCCTTGGCCGGCTCGCCCTCGAAGTCGACCAGCTTCCAGCCCAGCGAGGTGCGCAGGGTCTGGCCCAGGTGCAGGTCGCCGTGCACCCGCTGGGCCTCGCCGCTGAGGTCGGCGAGCCGGGCGAAGACCGCCCGGAGCGCCTCGGTGTGCGGCCCGAGGACCGGGACGGCGGCCGCGGAGGCGACCAGCCGGCGGCGCATCGCCTCGGCGCTGGCGGCGGCGTCGAACGCGGAGGTGCCGAACTGCTCGCGCAGCACCTCGTGCACGTCGCTGACCGCCACGCCCAGCCGGTGGGCCTCGCCGGCGAAGTCGCCGCCGACCTCCTCGGCGTGCAGGTCGGCCTCGGCGAACAGGTTGCGGGCGCTCGCCAGCGCGAGGTCCCAGCCGTCCGCGGCGGTGCGCAGGAACTGCTGGATCATCGCGAGGTCGTTCTCCTCGTGCTCGATCCAGCCGTAGAGCGCGGCCACGTGCGGGCTCTGCGCGGCGGTCAGGGCGCGGTGGATCTCGATGTCGGGGTTGCGGCCCGGGGTCACCTTGCGGAAGACCTTCATCAGGCTGTCGTCGCCGAAGGCCACCGAGGAGTTGCTCTGCTCGCCGCGGAACAGCGTCGAGTGCGACTCGAGGTCGAGGTCGTGACCCGGCAGGCGGTGGAAGGTCAGGCCGCCGTACTCCTGGGAGCTGTCGGGCGCGGTCGTGGCGAACGCCTGCAGGTAGACCGCCATCGCGTCGCGGTCGTGCACGGCGTCGTAGGAGTGGCGGAAGCCGAGCTGGTCGTCGTCGTGCGGGCCGATGTAGGCGTGCCCGATGCGGTCCTGGCGCTCCTCGTAGTGCGAGAGCGGCATCTGGTAGTGCTCGGTCTCGGGCTCGCCCGTGCCGGCGTCGTCGGCGGCGTAGCGCACCGTCACCAGGTCGATCGTCACCGCCGGCGGCCCGGGCAGGGTGCCGACCCGGGTCACCTCGACCACCTCGTAGTCGCGGCCCTTGCCGGCGAACCAGCGGGCCTCGGCCAGATAGGCCGTCATCAAGGGGTGCTCGCTCATGAGGGTGCTCCCGTCTCGGCGTTCTCCGACGGGCTCGGCAGCCGGATCCAGTAGAAGCCGTACCCGCCCAGCGTCAGCAGGTAGGGCAGCTCGCCGACCTGGGGGAAGCGCACGCCGCCGATCAGCTCGACGGGGGTGACGCCCTCCCAGCGGCGCAGGTCGAGCTCGACCGGCTGGGGGAACCGGCTCAGGTTGTTCACGCACAGCACCGTGTCGGTGCGTCCCTTGGCGTCGGTGTGCTCGCGCACGTAGGACAGCACCGAGGGGTTGGAGCCCCCGAGGTCGAGGAACTCGCCCAGGCCGAAGCTCGGGTGCTGCTTGCGGGTCTGGATCATCCGGCGGGTCCAGTGCAGCAGCGAGGAGGAGTTGTCCAGCTCGGTCTCCACGTTCACCCGCTGGTAGCCGAAGACGGGGTCCTGCACCGTCGGCAGGTGCAGCTTGCCCGGGGTGGCGTTGGAGAAGCCGGCGTTGCGGTCCGGGGTCCACTGCATCGGGGTGCGCACGCCGTCGCGGTCGCCGAGCCAGATGTTGTCGCCCATGCCGATCTCGTCGCCGTAGTAGAGCACCGGCGACCCCGGCAGGGAGAGCAGGAGCGCGGTGAACAGCTCCATCCGGTTGACGTCGTTGTCCAGCAGCGGCGCCAACCGTCGGCGGATGCCGATGTTGGCCTTCATCCGCGGGTCGCCGGCGTACTCCGACCACATGTAGTCGCGGTCCTCGTCGGTGACCATCTCCAGGGTCAGCTCGTCGTGGTTGCGCAGGAAGATGCCCCACTGGCAGTTGGCCGGGATGTCCGGGGTCTGCTCGAGGATCTCCGAGATCGGGAAGCGGTTCTCCCGCCGCACGGCCATGAAGATGCGGGGCATCACCGGGAAGTGGAAGGCCATGTGGCACTCGTCGCCGCCGACCGCCGGGTCGCCGAAGTACTCGACGACCTCCGAGGGCCACTGGTTGGCCTCGCAGAGCAGCACCCGGCCCGGGTAGTTGTCGTCGATGAAGCGGCGCACCGTGCGCAGCGCCTCGTGGGTCTCGGGCAGGTTCTCGCCGTTGGTGCCGGGGCGCTCGAAGAGGTAGGGCACGGCGTCGAGGCGGAACCCGTCGAGGCCCATGTCGAGCCAGAACGCCATCGCCTCCAGCATCGCCTCCATCACCTTCGGGTTGTCGAAGTTGAGGTCGGGCTGGTGGGAGAAGAACCGGTGCCAGAAGTACTGCTGGCGCACGGGGTCCCAGGTCCAGTTCGAGGGCTCGGTGTCGACGAAGATGATCCGGGCCTCGGAGTAGAGGTCGTCGGTGTCGGACCACACGTAGAAGTCGCCGTAGGGACCCTCGGGGTCCTCGCGGCTCGCCTGGAACCACGGGTGCTGGTCGCTGGTGTGGTTCATCACGAAGTCGATGATCACGCGGATGTCGCGCTTGTGCGCCTCGTCGAGGAAGTGGTGGAAGTCCTCGACCGTGCCGACCTCGGGCTGCAGGTTGGTGTAGTCGGCGACGTCGTACCCGCCGTCGCGCAGCGGCGAGGTGAAGAACGGCGGCACCCAGAGGCAGTCGACGCCCAGCCAGTGCAGGTAGTCCAGCTTCTCGGTGAGGCCGCGGAAGTCACCCACGCCGTCGCCGTCGGAGTCCTTGAAGGAGCGCACGAGGACCTCGTAGAAGACCGCGGTCTTGAACCAGTCGGGCTGGTCGAAGGCCGCGGGGGTGAGGTCGCCCGAGGTGCTCGGCAGGACGCCGCTCTCGCTCTCGGTGTCGGTCACGCGTTCCTCCTGACGGACAGGATGTGCGCGGGCTCGTGGTGCGGGTCGAGCTGCACGTAGTTGTGCGCCCCCCACTGCCAGTCCTGGCCGGTGACCTCGTCGTGCACGGTGAAGGAGTCCTCCCAGCCCATCCCGAGGGAGGGCATGTCCAGGTGGATCGTGGTGGTGTGGGTGGCGTAGGGATCGACGTTGACCACCACGATCACGGTGTCGTCGCTCTCGTTCCCCGTGGCGTCGGTCTGAACCGTGCGCTTGGCGAAGACCAGCACCGAGTCGTCGTCGCTGTGGTGGATGGTCACGTTGCGCAGCTGTTGGAGCGCCGGGTGCCGGTCGCGCACGTGGTTCAGCATCGTGAGGTACGGCGCCAGCGTGTCGCCCGTGGCCTCGGCCCGGGCCCAGTCGCGCACCCGGATCTGGAACTTCTCCGAGTCGAGGTACTCCTCGCTGCCGGGCTTGAGGGCCAGGTGCTCGTAGAGCTCGTAGCCGGCGTACACCCCCCAGCTCGGGGAGCCGGTCGCGGCGATCGCCGCCCGGATCTTGAAGGCGGCCGGACCGCCGTGCTGGAGGAACCCGTGCAGGATGTCGGGGGTGTTGACGAAGAAGTTCGGTCGCATCACGTGCGAGGACTCCAGCGACACCTCCTTGAGGTACTGCTCGAGCTCCCACCGCGACGTGCGCCAGGTGTAGTGCGTGTAGGACTGGTGGTAGCCGATCGACCCGTGCGCCCGCATCCGCGGGGGCAGGGTGAAGGCCTCGGCCAGGAAGATCACGTCGGGGTCGGTCTCGCGGATCCGGCCCAGCAGCCACTCCCAGAAGTCCAGCGGCTTGGTGTGCGGGTTGTCCACGCGGAAGATCCGCACGCCGTGGGACATCCAGTGCCGCAGCAGCCGCTCGCTCTCGGCGTAGATCCCCTGGGGGTCGTTGTCGAAGTTGATCGGGTAGATGTCCTGGTACTTCTTCGGCGGGTTCTCCGCGAACGCGATCGTGCCGTCGGCGCGCGTGGTGAACCACTCGGGGTGCTCGGTCGCCCACGGGTGGTCGGGTGCCGCCTGGAGGGCGAAGTCGAGCGCGACCTCGAGGCCGACCCGGTGGGCCTCGGCCACGAAGGCGTCGAAGTCCTCGATCGTGCCCAGCGCGGGGTGGACGGCGTCGTGGCCGCCGTCCTTGCTGCCGATGGCCCACGGCGACCCGACGTCGTCGGACGACGGGGTCAGGGTGTTGTTGGCGCCCTTGCGGTTCACCTCGCCGATCGGGTGGATCGGCGGGAGGTAGATGACCTGGAAGCCCATGTCGGCCACGGCCTGCAGCCGCTCCGCGGCCGTGCGGAGGGTGCCGCTGACCGGTTTCCCGGTGGCGGGGTCGACGTAGGCGCCCTCGGAGCGGGGGAAGAACTCGTACCAGCTGGAGTACAGCGCGCGCTGCCGGTCGGCGTACAGGCGGAACGGGCCCTCGGTGGTCAGCAGGTCGCGCAGGGGGTACGTCGCGTGCACGCGCGCCAGGTCGGCGCCCTCGACGACGGCCAGCCGCGCCTCCACCGGGCGGGCGGTGTCGCCCAGCGCCGTGGCGGCGTCGGTCAGCAGCGCCGTGGTCGCCTGGTCGAGGTCGTGCTCGGCGCGCACGCGCTCGAGCAGCAGCACGCCCTCGGTGAACATCAGCTCGACGTCGACGCCGGCCCGGATCTTCAGCGGGGCGTCGTGCAGCCAGGTGCCGATCGGGTCGTCCCAGGCCTGCACCTCGAAGGTCCACGCCCCCTCGGTGTCGGGGGTGATCGTGGCGGCCTTGCGCAGCAGCTGCTCGGGCACGTCGAGCATCGGGATGGGTGGACGCCGGGTGCCGGAGGGGTCGGTGAGGACCACCTCGGCCCCGAGCTGGTCGTGGCCCTCACGGAAGACCAGGGCGGTCACCGGGAGCTGCTCGCCGACCGCTGCCTTCGCGGGGTTCGCGCCTCGATTGACCTCGGGTGTCACGTCCATGACTGGGATCCGTCCGACCATGCTCCCCAGACTTGCGAATCCGGGGCCGCGACGCAAACGCCGCGCCTGCGGAACTGCCCCAGGGCGGAGGCAGCGCCGAGGATGCTTGGAACGATCCAAACTTCTGGGCTAGCGTGCTCCCGTGCGAGCGATCCGACGATTCACAGTCCGTCCCGTCCTGCCGGAGCCCCTGCGTCTCCTGAGCGACCTGGCCACCAACCTCCGGTGGTCCTGGCACCCCGAGACCCAGGACGTCTTCGAGGCCCTCGACGCCCAGGTGTGGCGCGACAGCGGCCACGACCCGGTCAAGACGCTGGGCGCCGTGTCCACCGCCCGGCTCGACGAGCTGGCCGGCGACAAGCGCTTCCTGCGCCGTCTCTCGATGGCGCACGCCGACCTCGAGCAGTACCTCACCGGCGACCGCTGGTTCCAGCGCAAGGCGGCGCACGCCGACACCGGGATGCCGATGCCGCGGGCGATCGCCTACTTCTCCCCGGAGTTCGGGATCACCTCGGTGCTGCCGCAGTACTCCGGCGGGCTCGGCATCCTGGCCGGCGACCACCTCAAGACCGCCAGCGACCTCGGCATCCCGCTGATCGGCGTGGGCCTGCTCTACCAGTACGGCTACTTCCGCCAGCAGTTCTCCCGCGAGGGCTGGCAGCTGGAGAGCTACCCCGTGCTGGACCCCGACGGCCTGCCGATCACCCTGCTGCGCGAGGAGGACGGCACCCCCGCCCACGTGCGGGTCGCCGTCCCCGGCGACCAGGAGCTCGTGGCGCGGGTGTTCGTGGCGCAGGTCGGCCGCGTGCCCCTGCTGCTCCTCGACACCGACATCGAGGAGAACCCCACCCACCTCCGCGAGGTCACCGACCGCCTCTACGGCGGCACCACCGAGCACCGCCTGCAGCAGGAGCTGCTGCTCGGCATCGGCGGTGTCCGCGCGATCCGCGTGCACGCCCGCCTGACCGGCACCGAGGTGCCCGAGGTGTTCCACACCAACGAGGGCCACGCCGGCTTCCTCGGCCTGGAGCGCATCCGCGAGCTCACCGTGGCCGAGGACGGCCCCACGCTCGACTTCGACACCGCGCTCGAGGTCACCCGCGCCGGCACCGTGTTCACCACGCACACCCCGGTGCCCGCGGGCATCGACCGGTTCCCCCGCGAGCTGATCGAGCAGTACTTCGGCGGGCAGAGCCCCGTCCCCGGCGTACCCCTGGACCGGATCCTGCGCCTGGGTGCCGAGGACTACGACGGCGGCGACCGCGGCGTGTTCAACATGGCCGTCATGGGCTTCCGCCTCTCCCAGCGCGCCAACGGCGTCTCGGAGCTGCACGGCGAGGTCAGCCGCGGCATGTTCAACGGCCTGTGGCCCGCGTTCGACGAGGCCGAGGTGCCGATCACCTCGATCACCAACGGCGTGCACGCCCCCACCTGGGTCGCCCGCGAGGTCTTCGAGCTGGCCGGCAAGGCCGGCGCCGACACCGACTCCGACGCCGACGACGTCTGGGACGTCGTCGACCGGATCCCCTCGGCCGACCTGTGGTCGACCAAGCGCGACCTGCGCAAGCGGCTGGTGGAGGAGGCCCGGGTGCGCCTGCGCAAGTCCTGCCTCAAGCGCGGCATGGCCGACGCCGAGCTGGGCTGGACCGAGACCGCGCTGGACCCCGACGTGCTCACGATCGGCTTCGCGCGCCGCGCGGCGTCGTACAAGCGGCTGACGCTGATGCTCAGCGACCCCGAGCGCCTGAAGAAGCTGCTGCTGCACCCCGAGCGCCCGATCCAGCTGATCATGGCCGGCAAGGCGCACCCCGCCGACGACGGCGGCAAGAAGCTGATCCAGGCGATCGTGGCGCTGGCCGACGACCCGGAGGTGCGGCACCGCATCGCCTACCTGCCGAACTACGACATCGCGATGGCGCAGCCGCTCTACCCCGGCACCGACGTCTGGCTGAACAACCCGCTGCGGCCCTACGAGGCCTGCGGGACCTCGGGCATGAAGTCGGCGCTCAACGGCGGCCTGAACCTCTCCATCCTCGACGGCTGGTGGGACGAGTGGTACGACGGCAACAACGGCTGGGCGATCCCCTCGGCCGACGGTGTCGAGGACCCCGACCAGCGTGACGACATCGAGGCGGCAGCGCTCTACGACCTGATCGAGAACGAGGTCGCGCCGCGGTTCTACGACGTCGACGAGGACGGCATCCCCACCCGCTGGCTGGAGATGGTGCGCCACACCTTGAAGTCGCTCGGCCCCAAGGTGCTCTCGACCCGGATGCTGCGGGAGTACACCAACCGGCTCTACAGCCCCGCCGCCGTCGCCTCGCGGGCGATGAACCATTCCTACGCCGGCGCCACCGAGCTGGCCGCGTGGAAGTCGCGCGTGCGCAGCGGCTGGGGCGAGGTGCGCGTCGACCACGTCGAGTCCGAGGGTCTCTCCGACACCCCCGAGATCGGCGGCGGCCTGGACCTCAAGGTCTTCGTCTCCCTCGGTGCGCTGTCGCCGGAGGACGTCGACGTCGAGGTGGTGCACGGCCGGGTCAAGGCCGAGGACCAGCTCGTCGACACCACGACCGCGTCGCTGGCGCTGGCCGAGACCTACGAGGGTGGTCGGTTCCGCTTCGACGGGCACCTGGCCCTGTCGCGGGCCGGCTCCTTCGGCTACACCGTGCGGGTCCTGCCGAAGAACCCGTCGCTGGCGTCCCCGGCCGAGCTCGGGCTGGTGGCCTTCGCCTAGGTGGGGGTCCGGCCCGTGGAGGGGCCCGTGGGTGGGCCCGTAGGCTCGACGGCGTGATCGAGCTGCGCAGTCCGACCGAGATCGAGCAGATGCGACCCGCGGGCCGCTTCGTGGCCGAGGTGCTCACCGCCCTGGTGGACGCCGCCGACGTCGGGGTGAACCTGCTCGAGCTCGACGCCCTGGCCCACCGGATGATCCGGGAGCGGGGCGCGGAGTCCTGCTACGTCGACTACCACCCCTCCTTCGGCGCGATGCCGTTCGGCAAGGTGCTGTGCACCTCGGTCAACGACGCGGTGCTGCACGGCCTGCCCTTCGACTACGTGCTGCAGGACGGCGACCTGCTCAGCGTCGACTTCGCCGCCTCGGTCGACGGCTGGGTCTCCGACTCGGCGGTCAGCGTGGTCGTCGGGGCGCCGGACCCGCGCGACCTGTCCCTGATCGACACCACCGAGCGCGCGCTCGCCGCCGCCATCGCCGTGGCGACGCCCGGGAACCGGATCGGCGACCTCTCCGCCGCCATCGCCGGGATCGCCCGGGCCGAGGGCCTGACCATCAACACCGACTTCGGCGGCCACGGCGTCGGCCGCACGATGCACGGCGACCCGCACGTCGCCAACGACGGTCGGGCCGGTCGCGGCTACCCGCTGCGCCCCGGCCTGGTGATCGCGATCGAGCCGTGGTTCCTGCAGACCAGCGACCAGCTCTGGACCGACCCCGACGGGTGGACCCTCCGCAGCGCCGACGGCTCCCGCGGCGCCCACTCCGAGCACACCATCGCCATCACCGACGGCGACCCGCTCGTGCTCACCGCCCGCGGCTGAGGTCCCTCAGGACTCCTGCAGCAGCACCAGCGACCGGGGAGCGACGGTGAGCCGGTCTCCGGCCGCGACCTCGGTGCCGACCGGCTGGTCCGGGTCGGTCGACAGCACGACCGCGCCGGACTGCACCCAGTCGTTGGCGGCCAGGGTCACCTCGCAGGCGTGCGCCGAGGCGTTGGACCACAGCATGAAGCTGGTGTCGCGCTGCTGCTCACCGCGCGGGCCGGGGGAGCGCAACGGGTCGCCGGAGACGAACATCCCCAGGACGTGCAGGTGCGGGTCCAGCCAGTCGTCGGGTGCCATCTCGCGCCCGGCCGGGTGCACCCAGGCGAGGTCCTTGGGGCCGCCCACGATGGTCGGTCGGCCCTCGAACCAGTGCCGCTGGCGCAGGGCCGGGTGCTCGCGTCGCAGTCGCAGCGCCGTCCGCGTCACGTCGAAGATGTCCAGCCAGGCGTCCTCGGCCCGCCAGTCCACCCAGCTCGTCGGGTTGTCCTGGGCGTAGGGGTTGTTGTTGCCTCCCTGGGTGCGGCCGCGCTCGTCGCCGGCGGTGATCATCGGCACGCCGTTGGACAGGCACAGCGTCGCGATCAGGTTCGCCGCCTGCCGGCGCCGAAGCGCGAGCACCTCGGGGTCGTCGGTCTCGCCCTCGACGCCGCAGTTCCAGGAGCGGTTGTTGTCGGTGCCGTCGCGGTTCTGCTCCCCGTTGGCCTCGTTGTGCTTGTGGTCGTAGGAGACCAGGTCGCGCAGGGTGAACCCGTCGTGGGCGGTGACGAAGTTGACCGAGGCGTACGGCGAGCGGCCGTCGTCGGCGTACAGGTCCGAGGAGCCCGCGAGGCGCGTCGCCACCGTGCGCACGCCCTCGGTGCCCGAGCGCCAGAAGTCGCGCATGGTGTCGCGGTACTGGTCGTTCCACTCGGTGAAGGGCGGTGGGAACTCGCCGACGCGGTAGCCGTCCATCGAGGTGTCCCACGGCTCGGCCACCAGCTTCACGTGCCGCAGCACCGGGTCCTGGGCGATGCAGGTCAGCAGGGCGCACTTGGTGTCGACCTGGTGGCCGGTGCGGGTCAGCGCCGAGAGCAGGTCGAAGCGGAAGCCGTCGACGTGCATCTCGGTGACCCAGTAGCGCAGGGAGTCCAGGACCATCCGCAGCATCGCCGGGTTGTCGGTGTTGACGGTGTTGCCGCAGCCGGTGACGTCCCAGTAGGTGTCGGGCTCGCGCAGGTCCTCGGGGTGGTCGGAGACCCGGCGGTAGGCGCCGAGGTCGTCCAGCCCGCGCAGGCTCAGCGTCGGGCCGTCGGAGCCGGCCTCGGCGGTGTGGTTGTAGACCACGTCGAGGATCACCTCGATGCCGGCGGCGTGGAAGTCCTTGACCATCTGCTTGAACTCGGTGACCTGCTGGCCGCGGTCGCCCGAGGAGGAGTACGCCGCGTGCGGGGCGAAGAAGCCGAGGGAGTTGTAGCCCCAGTAGTTGGTCAGGCCGTGCGGAGCGAGGTGCGGCTCGGAGACGAACTGGTGCACCGGCAGCAGCTCGACGGCGGTGATGCCGAGGTCGTGGAGGTAGTCGGTCACGACGTGGTGACCCAGCCCGGCGTACGTCCCGCGGAGGTGCTCGGGGATCCGGTCGTGCAGGGCGGTGAAGCCCTTGACGTGCAGCTCGTAGATCGCGGTGTCGCGCCAGCGGGCGCCGATCTTGACGTCACCGGTCCAGTCGAAGTCGTCGTGCACGACCACGCTGCGCCCGACGTACGGCGCGGAGTCGCGGTCGTCGCGGTGCTCGGTGTGGTCCTGGCCGCGGTCGTCCCGGACGTGGCCGAAGACGGCGGGGTCGGTGACGAACTCCCCGCTGACGGCGCGCGCGTAGGGGTCCAGCAGCAGCTTGTCGCGGTTGAAGCGCAGCCCCTGGCGGGGGCTCCACGGACCGTCGGCCCGGAAGCCGTAGCACTGGCCCGGGGGTACGCCGGGCAGGGCGCCGTGCCAGATGCCCAGGCTCTGCTCGGTCAGCGGGTAGCGGGTCTCGACCCCGTCGTCGAACAAGCAGACCCAGACCGCGGTGGCGCCGGGGGAGTGCACCGCGAAGTTGGTCGACTCCTCGCCCCAGGTCGCGCCGAGGGGCCAGTTGCGTCCGGGCCAGACCTCCACGGACTCGTCCGCTGCCGACCACTCTCCTGGTGTCACGGGGGCGATTATGTCCCGTTCCGACGCCCCGCACCGCCGTACGCCGGGCCCGGGACGCCCCCACGGCCCTCCCGCGCCCCGCTAGAGTCCGCGGCAGGCGGCCCGTGGCGGGCGCCACACCCCATCGAGCAAGGAGCCAGGCATGTCGGAGTTCGTGCGCCTCGAGGTCGAGGACGGCGTCGCGACGCTGCGTCTGGACCGTCCCAAGATGAACGCGCTGGACGCCCAGATGCAGGAGGAGATCCGCGCGGCGGCCGCCGAGGCCACCACGCGCGACGACGTCAAGGCCGTCGTCGTCTACGGCGGCGAGCGGGTCTTCGCGGCCGGGGCCGACGTCAAGGAGATGGCGAACATGTCCTACACCGACATGGTCAAGCGCTCCACCGGTCTGACCACCGCCTTCACCGCCGTGGCCCGCATCCCCAAGCCCGTCGTCGCCGCGGTGACCGGCTACGCCCTCGGTGGCGGCTGCGAGCTCGCGCTCTGCGCCGACGTGAGGTTCGCCGCGGACAACGCGACGCTCGGCCAGCCCGAGGTCCTGCTGGGCATCATCCCCGGCGCCGGGGGCACCCAGCGGTTGAGCCGGCTGGTCGGCCCGAGCCGGGCCAAGGACATCATCCTCACCGGCCGCTTCGTCAAGGCCGACGAGGCGCTGGCGATCGGTCTGGTGGACCGGCTGTACCCGGCCGACCAGGTGTACGCCGAGGCCGTGGCGTGGGCGAAGCAGTTCAGCAACGCCGCGTCGTACGCCGTCCGCGCGGCGAAGGAGGCCGTCGACCGGGGACTCGAGGTCGACCTCGAGACCGGGCTGGAGATCGAGCGCCAGCAGTTCGCCGCACTTTTCGCGACCGAGGACCGTGCCATCGGCATGGGGTCGTTCGTTGAGAACGGACCGGGCAAGGCGAAGTTCGTCGGTCGCTGACCCGCACCGACCCCAGCTGGACCCCGGCTGGACCCGAGCGCACCCCCCACCCACGCCCACCGCAGGAGAGCACCGTGTCACCGAAAGTCAGGACCGAGGCCGACGAGGACCGCAGCAAGCGGACCCACGCCACCCAGAACGAGATCCGCTCCAAGCTCGCGCGCGTCGTCCGCCTCGTCTTCGGGGTGCTGGCGACGATCCTGGCGCTCGGCGCGCTGCTGATCGTGCTGCGCAACAACATCAACGAGCAGAACTCCATCGTGAAGCTCGTGACCGACGTCGCCGAGGCGATCTCGGGGCCGTTCAGCCGCACGGACGGCATCTTCGACTTCTCCGGCAAGAACGCCGTGGCCAAGAACGCCCTGCTCAACTGGGGCATCGCCGCCATCGTCTACCTGCTGCTGGGTCGGTTGCTGGCCAACGCCATGGCGCCGAAGAGCAGCCGCTGACCTCGTCGGTCGCTGTTCGTCGGTCGCTGTGACTGACCCCACCCGGATCGCTGTTTCTGCCGAGGTGACTCGGCGGTAACCTCGGTCGGGGGATGCTTGAGATCCCCACCGTCCCTACGTTCAGGAGGGGCCCCGCCCGGGGCCGAAGCGAACATGAACATTGTCGTCTGTGTGAAGTACGTGCCCGACGCGACCGCCGACCGGCACTTCGAGTCCGACCACACCGTGGACCGGGTCGGCGTGCCCGGCCTGCTCTCCGAGCTCGACGAGTACGCCGTCGAGCAGGCCCTCCAGCTCAAGGAGAAGGCCGCTGCGGGTGACGGGGGCGAGGAGGTCGTGGTGACCGCGCTCTGCGTGGGTCCCGACGAGGCCACCGAGGCCATCAAGAAGGCGCTGCAGATGGGCGTCGACAAGGGCGTCCACGTCGTCGACGACGCGATCGCCGGCTCGGACTACCTCGGCACCTCGCTGGTGCTGGCCAAGGCCGTGGAGAAGATCGTCGCCGAGTCCGGCGAGGTCGACCTGGTGATGTGCGGCATGGCCTCGACCGATGCCTCCGGCTCGGTCGTCCCGGCGATGCTGGCCGAGCGTCTCGACCTGCCGCAGGTCACCCTGGGCTCGGTCATCGAGCGTCAGGGCAAGGAGATCCGGATCAAGCGCGACGGCGACACCTCCACCGAGGTCATCGGCGCCACCGCCCCGCTCGTGCTGTCGGTCACCGACCAGTCCGGCGAGGCCCGCTACCCCTCCTTCAAGGGCATCATGGCCGCGAAGAAGAAGCCGCTGGAGACCTGGTCGCTCAGCGACATCGGCATCGACACCGGCACCGTCGGCCTGGCCGCCGCGTGGTCGGCCGTCGAAGGCACCGAGGAGCGCCCGCCGCGCACCGCCGGCGAGGTCGTCACCGACGAGGACGGCTCCGGCGCCAGCGCGCTGGTGGAGTTCCTCGCGTCCAAGAAGTTCATCTGAGCAGCTGCACCCAGGAGTGTTGAACAGCCATGACTGAAGTACTCGTTCTGGTCGACCACGTCGACGGCAAGGTCCGCAAGCCCACCTACGAGCTGCTCACCATCGCCAAGCGCCTCGGTGAGCCCTCCGCGGTCTTCATCGGCGGCGCGGACAAGGCCGACGACGTCGTCACCGCGGTGGGGAAGTACGGCGCCGAGAAGGTCTACGTCGTCGACGACGCCGAGATCAAGGGCTACCTCGTGGCCCCCAAGGCCGAGGTGCTGCAGCAGCTGGTGGAGAAGACCTCCCCGGCCGCGGTGCTGATCCCGTCGTCCGCCGAGGGCAAGGAGATCGCGGGTCGCCTCGCGATCAAGACCGGCTCCGGCCTGATCACCGACGCCGTCGACGTGCAGGCGGGCGACGGTGGCCCGGTGACGACGCAGTCGGTGTTCGCGGGCAACTACACCGTCCAGGCCAAGGTCACCCAAGGCACCCCGATCATCACGGTCAAGCCGAACTCCGCGCCGCCCGAGGAGTCCGAGGGTGCGGCCGCCAAGGAGGAGTTCGCCCCGTCGATCTCCGACGCGGCCAAGAAGGCCAAGATCATCGCCTCCCAGGCCCGCAAGGCCTCGGGTCGTCCCGAGCTGACCGAGGCTGCGATCGTGGTCTCCGGCGGCCGTGGCACCGGTGGTGACTTCTCCGAGGTCGAGGGCTTCGCCGACTCGCTCGGTGCCGCCGTGGGTGCCTCGCGCGCCGCCGTCGACTCCGGCTGGAAGCCGCACGCCTTCCAGGTCGGTCAGACCGGCAAGGTCGTCTCGCCGCAGCTGTACGTCGCCAACGGCATCTCCGGCGCGATCCAGCACCGTGCCGGCATGCAGACCTCCAAGACGATCATCGCGGTCAACAAGGACGACGAGGCGCCGATCTTCGAGCTCGTCGACTTCGGCGTCGTGGGCGACCTGCACACGGTCCTGCCCGCCGCCACCGAGGAGATCACCAAGCGCAAGGGCTGAGCCCTCGCGCCGTCCTCGGACGAGACGTCACGGGACGTCGTACGACCGCCTCGCGGCTCGTGCGGCGTCCCGTCGTCGTTCCCGGCCCGGCTCGTGCCGGCCTCAGCCCAGCTCGCGCTGCACCAGCAGGAGCGCGTCGGCGTCGCCGACGCCGAGCTCGCGGAGCCGGGCGACGTAGGCGTGCGCGGCCTGGCGGGCGGCCTGCTCGACGCGGTCGCCGGCGACGAAGCTCCCCGCTCGGCCGCGGGTCTCGATCAGCCCGAGGGCCTCGAGCTCGCGGTAGGCGCGGGCCACGGTGTTGGTGGCCAGCCCGACCTCGTCGGCGAGGCGCCGCACGGTCGGCAGGCGGGTGCCCGGGGGCAGCTCACCCGACTCCACCTGGGCGCGCAGCCGCTCGCGGACCTGCTCGAAGGGAGGCTGCGCAGAGGTCAGGTCGACGGTGATCACGGGGTGTCCTCCTGTCGCCGGGGGCGCGTCGTCCCGCCGATTCTCGCACTCGCCGCAGGCCCGGTCCGACGTCGCGGGAGGCCGCGTAGGCTGGCACGGCGATGACCGTCTACCTCGACCACGCGGCGACGACGCCGATGATCCCCGAAGCCGCAGCCGCGATGACCGAGCAGCTGATGCGCGTCGGCAACGCCTCGTCCCTGCACGCCTCGGGCCGCGACTCGCGGCGCGTCGTGGAGGAGTCCCGGGAGCGGATCGCCCAGGCCCTGGGCTGCCGCCCGGGCGAGGTGGTGTTCACCTCCGGAGGCACCGAGTCCGACAACCTGGCCGTCAAGGGCCTGTTCTGGGCCCGGCGCGCCGAGGACCCCCGCCGTGTGCGGATCCTGAGCACCCCGATCGAGCACCACGCGGTGCTCGACCCCCTGCACTGGCTCTCCCTCGAGGGCGCCCAGGTCGAGCTCGTGCCCGTCGACCCGCTCGGCCGGATCGACCTCGCGGCGCTGCGCGCCACCATCGAGGCCGACCCCGCGAGCGTCGCGGTGATCAGCGTGATGTGGGCCAACAACGAGGTCGGCACGGTGCAGCCGATCCCCGAGATCGTCGAGGTCGCCCACGCCCACGGCATCCCCGTGCACTCCGACGCCGTGCAGGCGCTGGGCCAGCTGCCGTTGGACTTCGCCGGCTCCGGGGTGGATGCGATGACCGTGACCGGTCACAAGGTCGGCGGCCCCTACGGCATCGGCGCGCTCGTCGTACGCCGTGAGTTGACGCCGACCGCCCTGCTCCACGGCGGCGGCCAGGAGCGCGACATCCGCTCGGGCACCATCGACCCGCCGGCGATCGCGGGCTTCGCGGTCGCCTGCGAGCTGGCCGTGCAGCGCCAGCCCGAGCTGGCCACCCGGCTGGACGCGCTGCGGCACTCCCTCGTCGAGGGCGTGCTGCGCGAGGTGCCCGACGCCATCCCCAACGGCGACCCGGAGGACGGCCCCACCCACCGGCTGCCCGGCAACGCCCACCTGGAGTTCCCCGGCTGCGAGGGCGACTCGCTGCTGATGCTGCTCGACGCCCGCGGCATCGAGTGCTCGACCGGCTCGGCCTGCGACGCCGGCATCCCGCAGGCCTCGCACGTGCTGCTGGCGATGGGCTCCTCGGAGGAGTTCGCCCGCTCCTCGCTGCGGTTCTCCCTGGGGCACAGCTCGACGCAGGCCGACGTCGACGCGCTCGTGGCCAGCATCGCCCCGGTGGTCGAGCGTGCGCGCAACGCCGCCCTGTCCTCGCGGGCCGGTGCCGGACGGCGCTCCTGATGCGCGTCCTCGCGGCGATGTCGGGCGGGGTCGACTCGGCCGTGGCCGCCGCCCGCGCGGCCGAGCAGGGCCACCAGGTCACCGGCATCCACCTCGCCCTGTCCCGCAACCCGAAGTCCTACCGCACCGGCGCCCGCGGCTGCTGCACGATCGAGGACGCCAACGACGCCCGGCGGGCGGCCGACGTCATCGGGATCCCGTTCTACGTCTGGGACCTCAGCGAGCGCTTCCACGAGGACGTCGTCGAGGACTTCCTCGCGGAGTACGCCGAGGGCCGCACCCCCAACCCCTGCCTGCGCTGCAACGAGAAGATCAAGTTCGCGGCCGTGCTCGACCGGGCGCTCGCGCTCGACTTCGACGCCGTCGTGACCGGGCACTACGCCCAGCTGCGCACCGGTGACGACGGCCTGATCGAGCTGCACCGGGCGCAGGACATGGGCAAGGACCAGAGCTACGTGCTCGGCGTGCTGACCCAGGACCAGCTGGCGCACTCGCTGTTCCCCCTGGGCGACACCCCCAAGGCGCAGGTGCGCGAGGAGGCCGCCGCCCGTGGGCTGGCCGTGGCCGCGAAGCCCGACAGCCACGACATCTGCTTCATCAGCGACGGCGACACCGGGGGCTGGCTCTCCGACAAGCTCGACGAGGTCAACCGCTCCGGGGAGATCGTGTCCTCGGCCGGCGAGGTGCTCGGCACCCACGAGGGCTCGTGGCGCTACACGATCGGCCAGCGCAAGGGCCTGCGCGTGGGGACGCCCGCGGCCGACGGGCGCCCCCGCTACGTCCTGGACATCGAGCCGGTCAGCGGCACCGTCACCGTCGGCTCCCGCGCCGAGCTCGCGGTCGACGGGCTCGAGGCGATCCGGCCCCGCTGGTGCGGCACCCCGGTCACCGAGCCCCTGGAGTGCACGGTGCAGCTGCGGGCCCACGGCGAGGAGCACCGCGCCGTCGTGCGCCCCGTCAGCCAGCCCGGTGACCAGCCCGAGGCCGGCCTCGTCGTGGACCTGCTCGACCCGGCCGAGGGCATCGCTCCCGGTCAGGCGGTCGTGGTCTACGACGGCAGCCGGGTGGTCGGCTCGGCCACCATCTCCCGCACGCGGCGTCTGGACCACACCTCCCACCCCGGCCGGGCCCCCGCGTGAGCGCGGTCGCGACCGGCGTCGGCTCGATGCCCGGCGAGGACATGGCCGAGGCCGTCAAGGTCGTCCTGGGCGTGCTGCCCGACCTGCCGCACCTGCCCGAGCTGCCCGACCGGGGGATCGTCGCCGACCTCAGCGGTCGTGCGGCCGCGATGGTCACCGAGCTCGGCTTCGACCTGCAGCCGGCGGGCTGGCGGCTGACCGACGCGGCCGGCATCGACCACCGCCGGGCCCGGTCGTTGCTCGCGCAGGACCTCGACACCTTCGAGGAGCTGTCCCAGGGCTACAAGGGTCGGCTGAAGATCCAGGTGACCGGGCCGTGGACGCTGGCCAGCCTGGTGGAGAAGCCGCGCGGCGACAAGGTGCTCTCCGACCACGGCGCCCGGCGCGAGCTGGCCCAGGCCCTGGCGGCCGGGCTCGAGGACCACCTCGCCGACGTACGCCGCCGCGTGCCCGGCGCCGAGGTGGTGGTGCAGGTCGACGAGCCGGCCCTGCCGTTCGTGACCTCCGGCTCGGTGCCGACCGCGTCGGGCTTCAGCCGGCACCGCTCGGTCAAGCCGCCGGAGGCCGCCGAGGCGCTGGGGTGGGTCTTCGACGTCGCCGGCGAGACCGTCGTGGCGCACTGCTGCGCCGAGGACGCCCCGATCGCGCTGTTCCGGCAAGCCGGTGCCGGGGGCGTCTCGGTCGACCTGTCGGTGCTGCCCGCATCGGCGTACGACGCGCTGGCCACGGTGCTCGACGAGGGCGGCCGGGTGCACCTCGGGGTCGTCCCGTCGGCGGCGCGCACCGACCCGACCACGAAGGCCGTCGTCGAGCGCACCCGCCGGCTGCTCGACATGCTCGGCTACGACGACGAGGAGGTCGCCGACCAGCTGGTGCTGACCCCGGCGTGCGGGCTGGCCGGCGCCCACCCGGCGTACGCCCGGGCGACGCTGCGGATCCTCGCCGAGGCGGCCGCCGAGCTCGGCTGAGCGCCCTGCACGGTCCGATTGGCCCGGGAGCGGGCGGGTACGGGAACGGCGTACCCGATCACACGAGGAGCCACATGTCCGACCTGTCCGGCAAGAAGATCGCCATCATCGCCACCAGCCACTTCGAGGAGGCCGAGCTGGTCACGCCGCGCGACGAGCTGCGCAAGGCGGGCGCCGAGGTGCGGGTCTACTCCAGCAGCACGGACCCCATCCAGGCCGTCGAGAACGACACCGAGCCCACCCAGGAGGTGCCGGTCGACGGCAGCTTCGGTGACCTGGACGTCTCCACGATCGACGCCCTGGTGGTGCCCGGCGGCACCGTCAACGCCGACACCATCCGCCAGGACGAGGACGCCCAGGCGATCGTGCGCGAGGCCCTGGAGGGCGACACGGTGGTCGCCGTCATCTGCCACGCGCCCTGGCTGCTGATCTCGGCGGGCGTGGCCTCGGGCCGCACCCTGACCAGCTTCGCCAGCCTGGCGATCGACCTGCAGAACGCGGGCGCCACCTGGAAGGACGAGGAGGTCGTCGTGGACGGCCGCCTGATCACCAGCCGCGACCCCGACGACCTGCCCGCCTTCGTCGAGGCGATCACCGAGGCCCTGGTGGGCTGAGCCCGGCTCCCGGCGGGCCGAGCCAGGCTCTCGGCGGGCCGAGCCCGGCGTACGACCCGGAACGTGAAACTGCCGCTTCCTGCACGAAGTTCCGTGCGGGAAGCGGCAGTTTCACTAGGGCCCTAGTGAAACTTCGGGCCGGTCAGCCGACGTGGGTCAGCCGACGTGGATGGCCTCGGGCGCGTCGTCGGTGGCGAGCTCCTCGTGGGTCACGTTGAAGAAGATCCACACGATGGCGCTGGCGGCCCAGATCATGAAGGCGCCGGTGAGGAACGCGTTGACCGCGCCGTCGGTGAAGGCACCCTGGTAGACGAGGTTGCCGAAGACCTTCTGCATCGCCTCGGTGGGCTGGCTCGCGTCGGTCGGGGTGGCGGCCTTCAGGGCGGCGCCGATCTGCTCGCCCTTGTCGGAGGAGAAGTGCACGGCGACCGTGGAGAGGGCGGCGAGGCCGAGGGCGCCGCCGACCTGCTGCATGGTGTTCAGCACGCCCGAGCCGATGCCCGAGTCGCGGTGCGAGACGCCGTGGACCGCGGCCAGGGTCATCGGCACGAAGACCGCGCCCATGCCCAGCGACATCAGCGCGATGTAGGGGAAGATGTCGGCCCAGTAGCTGACGCCCGTGCCGAGGTGCACCTCGCCACCCGTCGCGGTGCGGACGATGTTGCCCGCGCTGGAGTCCACCGAGAGGCGGGAGAAGCCGAGCAGGGCGAAGCCCGCCATGGCGGTACCGATGCCGGCGATCCACCGCGGGTCGACCATCGCCATCAGCTTGGAGGAGACGGTCGCGGCGATCACGATGCCGAAGCTGAACGGCAGGAACGCGACGCCGGTGTGCAGCGGGGAGTAGCCCATGACGTTCTGCACGAACTGCGACAGGAAGTAGAACATCGCGAACATCGCGGCGGGGACGATCATCATCGTCACGAACGCGGTGGCCCGGGTGCGGCTCAGCAGGATCCGGAAGGGCAGCAGCGGGTGGGCCACGCGGCGCTCGATCATCACGAACGCGACGAGGAGCAGCACGCCGAGGACGAGCGGGACCAGGGTCTGCAGGTCGCCCCAGCCGTACGTCGGGTCACCGGCGCGGGAGAGGCCGAAGACGATCGCGACCAGGCCGAGCGTGCCGGACAGGGCGCCGGGCACGTCGAGCTCACCGGGGTGGCTCTCGCTCTCGGCGAGCACCGTGCGGGCGAAGAAGGCCGCGGCCAGGCCGATCGGCACGTTGATCAGGAAGGTCAGGCGCCAGCCGTCGACCGAGAGGCCGAGGATGTCGGGGGAGAGGCCGGTCAGCCAGCCGCCCAGGATCAGGCCGACGGCGGCACCGGCACCGGACATGGCGGCGTAGATCGAGAACGCCCGGTTGCGCTGCGGGCCGGCCGGGAAGTTCGTGGTGATCAGGGCCAGTGCTGCGGGCGAGGCGAGCGCGGCGCCGAGGCCCTGGAGGCCACGGGAGGCGAGCAGCATGCCCTCGTTCTGCGCGAGACCGCCGATGCCGGAGGCGATCGCGAAGACGGCCACGCCGATCATGAAGACCCGGCGGCGGCCGTAGAGGTCACCGAGGCGGCCACCGAGCAGGAGCAGGCCACCGAAGGCGAGCGCGTAGCCGGTGACGACCCACTGCAGGTTGGCCTGGGAGATGCCGAGGTCGCTCTGGATGAACGGGAGCGCGATGTTGGCGATGGTGGCGTCGAGCACGACCATCAGCTGGGCGATCGAGATCAGGACCAGGGCCCAGCCGAGGTGCTGGGTGCCGGGCGTCTGGTCGTCGAGGGACGGGTCGGCCTCCCCCGGGAGGGAGGCGGCCTGGGTGGTGTCGGTCATGACGTTCTGTCCTTCTGTGGGGTCGAGCCGAGGCGGAGCCCGTGGGGCGGGCGCGCAGGAGCCGAGAGGGCGGGCGCAGCGCTGCAGCCCACCGCCGGGAGGATGACGTGGTCGATGACGCGCGCGACGGTGTCGTCGTCGGGCACGAGGCCGAGCACGAAGGAGCGGTGCAGGAGGATGCCGGCCAACGCGGGCGCGACGATCTCGATGTCGGTGTCGGGGGAGATCTCGCCGCGCGCGACCGCACGCTGGTAGATCCCCCGGGACACCTCGACCTTGGGTGCGATGAACGCCTCGCGGAAGCGGGCGGCGAAGTCGGGATCGCTCCCGAGCGCGGTGATCACGGACCCCATGGCCACGGTCGCGTCGCTGCGACCGAGACCGTGCTGCCCGCAGAAGGTGCTGACCAGGTCGCCGCGCAGCGACCCGGTGTCGTGCTGCTCGACCTGGGGGGCCTGCTTGGCCCGCACCATGGCGTCGACGACCAGGCTGGGCTTGCCGTCCCAGCGCCGGTAGAGCGTCGCCTTGCTGGCCCGGGCCCGCCGCGCTACGGCGTCGAGGGTCAGCCGGTCGTAGCCCACCTCCAGCAGGAGGTGCAGGGTCGCGTCGAGGATCTCGTCCTCGCGCTCGCCCTCGACCCGCGGGCGGGGCACGGGTGCGGCGTCGGGCTGCTGCACGGGACCTCCCACGGCTCGATGGAACGGAACGGTTTCGTTCCATCGATGCCGAACCAGGTCGCGTGCAGGTTCATTCCCGGGACCGGGAACTTTTCTCGGTGGTCTGGACAGCTGGCCGTCGCGGGTGCCGTCCGGCCTGGGGTCAGGGGGTGGTGCCGGTGCCTGCCGACGGGTCGACCGAGGGGGTCGGGGTCGGCTCGACCGAGGGGGTCGGGGTGGGGACCGGCGTCGTGGTCACCGCACCCGAGCCGGGGTTGCCGTCGGTGCTGCCCGTGTCGGTCCCTCCGGTCGCCGCGTCGCTCGGCGTCGGGTCGCTCGACGGCGTCGGGGTGGGGCTGGGCGTGCTCGTCTCGGTGGTGTCGGTCTTCGTCGAGGAGGTGCTGCCGCTGTCGAAGGCGTTGCCGAGCGTGCTGCCGTGCGGGTCGTCGTGGCCGGTGAAGGAGGCCACCGACCGGCCGGTGACGGCCTCGAGGGCGGTGATCGACGCGAGGGCCACGAACATCACGGCCACGCTGGTGAGCAGCACCTTCTTCCAGGGCAGGTCCCACTGCCGCCACAGCGGGCGGTCGTCGGTCTCGTCCCCGCCGGTCCTGCCCTCGGCCGCGTCGCGCGCGTCGACGTCGGTGAGGGTCTCGTCGCGGCGCGAGCGCAGTGGGCCCGAGGCGATCGTGCGGGGCAGCGCGTTGGTGCTCAGCGCGTTCAGGCGGACCTGCGCGGCGGTGCGGCGTACGACGGCCTGGGTGCGGCGCAGCCACCAGGTGTAGGTGGCGGCGCCGACGGTGGCGATCACGCTGCCGGCGGCCACGCCGATGAAGGTGCCGGCCGTGCCGGCCCACGACGCGAAGAACGCGCTGGAGACGGCGGCCAGGGCGCTCCCCGCGATCTGGGCGGGGGAGATCTGGAGCTTGGTGGGGGTGGTGTCCTCGTCGGTCATGTGTTCCTGGGGTCGGGGGCGTGCACGTGCAGTGAGTACGACGGCTGGCGCGCTCCGAGGGTTTCGTCCCGGGCACGTGATCTGTGCCACCAGGCCCGGGCGGGGGGCGCGCACGTGGTGCGGCGTACGGGTTCAGTCGGCAGGAGGCTGCTCGACGGTGCTGCTCCCGACGGTACGCGAAGAACGGTCCGCGAGCAGGGTCGGCAGCAGCGCGCCGAGGCCCACCACGGGCAGGGCCGTCAGCAGGAGCAGGGCGGTGCCGATGCCGAGGACGTCGCCCAGGCCGCCGACGACGGCCGAGCCGACCCCGCCGCCGACCAGGAAGAACAGGGTCGCGATGCCGAGGGCGACCCCGCGGACGTCGTCCTCGACGGCGTCTCCGACGGCCTCCATCAGGGCCGGCTGCCCCAGCCCGAAGGCGAAGGTCACGCCGACGACGGCGGCGACCAGGATCGTCGCCGAGCCGGTGCGGGCGCCGACGGAGGCGAGCCCCAGCGCGACGGCCGAGACGGTCGCGGCCAGGGCGAGCGCCTGCGTGGGACCGACGCGGTTCAGCAGCGGGCTGGCGATGCGGGGTGCGAGGAGGCCGGTGACGGCGCTGGGCAGGAGCGCGACGCCGACCTGCCAGGGCTCCCAGCCGCGTCCCACCAGGACGGCCGGGACGGCGATCAGGAGCGCGAACCAGGCGGCGGGGACGGCTCCGGCGGCCGCGGCGCTGCGGACGACGGTGGCGTTGCGGATCACGGTGGCGGGCAGGAAGCCGTCGGGACGGCGGCGCACCGAGACGGCGACGGCGGGGACGCCGAGACGGCGCGGGTGACGCCGAGACGGCACGGCGGGCCGGTGGAGGGCGACTGGACCAGCAGGACGACGCCGGCGGCGGTGGCGGCGACGAGCAGCGCGCCCAGGACGTCGAGGCGGGCGCCGCTGCCCTGGGTCGGCACCGAGCGCCACAGCAGGGGCAGGAGCAGCAGGCCGAGCATGGGCAGCGCGATGACGTAGCGCCAGCCGAGCAGGCCCTCGACGGCGCCGCCGGCCAGGGGACCGAGGCAGCTCACGGCGGCCGCGAGGCCGGCGACCTTGCCCAGCGCGACGCCGCGGGCGGCGCCGTGGAAGCGCGCGGTGACGATGGCGACGCCGAGCGTGGGCACGGCGGCGGCGCCGGCCCCCTGCACGACGCGGGCGCCGAGCAGCACCCCGAAGTCGGGGGAGAGGGCGCCGACCAGGGCACCGGTGCGTCATCATCGCCACGCCGGCGGCCAGCGGCAGCCGCTGGCCGACCAGGTCGGAGAGCCGACCGTAGACCGCGGTGGCCACGGCCAGCATCAGCGCGTAGAGGCTGATCGCCCAGGCGCTGACGCCCGTGCCGATGCCGAGGTCGGCGGCGATCGTGGGCAGCGCGATCGCGGCCGACGAGCTGCCCAGGCCGGTCAGCCCGAAGAGCAGGCCCACGAGCACCGGCAACCACCGGGCGTCGCCGGTCGACGGCGTCCGCACCGGCCGCGGGCCGGGTCGTCGCCTCGGCCGGGGGCAGGGTCGCCGGGGTCAGGGATCGCGACGTCATTGCCAGGGGCAACCACCGCGCCCGGCCCTCGAGTCATTCCGCTGTACGCCGAGACGGCGCGGGTGTACGCCGAGACGGCGCGGGTGTACGCCGAGACGGCGCGGGTGTACGCCGAGACGGCGCGGGTGTACGCCGTACCCATCCGGAGGCGCCTCCCGCCCCGAACCACGACCAGCTCTTGGGACGACGCGATTGGATGACCGCATGCCCGCACCTGCCCTGATCCGCACCGAACCGGCCCGTACCGAAACGGTCGGCACCCCTCGGGGTGTCGTGCTGATGCTGCACGGGGGTGCCAAGACCGGGTTGGAGCCGGTCGGCGACCGCAGCGGCTCGCGCTGGCGCACCAACCTGATGCGCGAGGTCATCGAGCCGCGGGTCCACGACGCCGGGCTGGCGCTGTGGATGCTCACCTTCGGCGTGCGCGGCTGGAACGCCGGCGTCGGGCCCGAGCCGTCGCCGGTCCCCGACGCGCGCTGGGCCCTCGACCAGGTCGCCGAGGCGCACCCCGGGGTGCCGGTCGTGCTGCTGGGCCACTCCATGGGCGGGCGTACGGCGGTCCGCGTGGCCGACCACCCCCAGGTCGTCGGCGTCGTCGGGCTCGCGCCCTGGCTCGAGAGCGACGACCCGGTCCGGGCGCTGCGCGGCAAGCACCTGATCACCGGTCACGGCAGCCGCGACAAGATCACGTCGGCGCGGGCGACCGCGGCGTACGTCGAGCGGGCCCGGCCCCTGGCGGCGTCGGCGGACTTCGTCGACGTGGGCCGGCTGGGGCACTACATGCTGGCTCGGCCCAAGGTCTGGAACCGGTTCGCCCTGAGGTCCACGCTGGAGGTCCTCGACCGGGCCGAGCATGCCGGATCGTCGCGCGACCAGGCCCGGGACGACCAGCAGAGCCGACCCACCGGCTGAACACGCGCGCCGTGTCGGCGTACACGCGCGCCGTGTCGCCGGACGCACGCGCCGTCTCGGCGGACACGCGCGCCGTCTCGGCGGACACGCGCGCCGTGTCGGCGGACGCACGCGCCGTGTCGGCGTACACGCGCGCCGTGTCGGCGTACGCACGCGCCGTCTCGGCGTACACGCGCGCCGTCTCGGCGGGAGGAGGCGCGGTGTCGGTGGGGCACGGCAGGATGGGGCCGTGAGCGAGAGCAGCGACGTCACCCCCCAGACCGTCCCGCAGTCCGTCCCGCAGACCGTCCCGCAGACCGACCCGCAGGCCGACCTCCGGCAGGAGCACCGGGCGCTGGCCGAGCGGGTGGAGGACGCGCGCTGGCGCTACTACGTGCTCGACGACCCGACGGTCGACGACGGCGACTTCGACCGGATGCTGCGACGGCTCGAGGCCCTCGAGGCCGAGGTGCCCGACCTGCGCACGCCCGACTCACCGACGCAGAAGGTCGGCGGCGCGGTCTCGACCGAGTTCACCGCGGTCGACCACCTGCAGCGCATGGAGAGCCTCGACAACGCCTTCTCCTTCGAGGAGCTGCAGACCTGGGCGGGCCGTCTGGCCCGCGACGGGGTCGAGGACCCGGCCTACCTGTGCGAGCTCAAGGTCGACGGGCTCGCGATCAACCTGCTGTACGAGGACGGTCGCCTGGTGCGCGCCCTGACCCGGGGCGACGGGCGCACGGGCGAGGACGTCACGCCCAACGTGAAGACCATCGACTCGATCCCGCACCGGCTGCGGCCCAGCGACGACTTCCCGACCCCGAGCCTGCTGGAGGTGCGCGGCGAGGTCTTCCTGCCCGTCCTGGCCTTCGAGCGCCTCAACGAGGCGATGACCGACGCCGGGCGGCCGATGTTCGCCAACCCGCGCAACGCCGCCGCCGGCTCGCTGCGCCAGAAGGACCCCAAGGTCACCGCCACCCGCGCCCTCGGCATGGTCTGCCACGGCATCGGCGAGCGGCGGGGCTTCGAGCCGACCACCCAGTCGCAGGCGTACGCCGCCCTGGCCGCCTGGGGGCTGCCCACCAGCGACCGGGCCCGCGTCGTGCCGGGGCTGGACGCGGTCGAGGAGTTCGTCGCGCAGTACGGCGAGCACCGCCACGACGTCGAGCACGAGATCGACGGCGTGGTGGTCAAGGTCGACGACGTCCAGCTGCAGCGGCGTCTGGGCTCGACGAGCCGGGCGCCCCGCTGGGCGATCGCGTACAAGTACCCGCCCGAGGAGGTCAACGCCAAGCTCCTCGCCATCGAGGTCAACACCGGCCGCACCGGACGGGTGACGCCCTTCGGCCGCATGGAGCCGACCAAGGTGGCCGGCTCGACGGTCGAGATGGCCACGCTGCACAACGCCCACGAGGTCAAGCGCAAGGACGTGCGCCCCGGCGACACCGTCGTGCTGCGCAAGGCCGGCGACGTGATCCCCGAGATCGTCGGCCCGGTGCTGGCGCTGCGGCCCAAGGGCCTGCGTCCGTGGCGGATGCCGACGAAGTGCCCCACCTGCCGCACGCCGCTGGCCCAGCAGAAGGAGGGCGACAAGGACCTCCGCTGCCCCAACCACCAGTTCTGCCCCGCCCAGGTGCGCGAGCGGGTCTTCCACGTCGCGAGCCGGGGGGCCTTCGACATCGAGGGCCTGGGCTACGAGGCGGCGGTCGCGCTGCTCGAGGCCGGCGTCATCGACAACGAGGGCGACGTGTTCGACCTCGACGCCGACCGGCTGCGCCGCACCCCGCTGTTCACCCGCGCGGCGAAGAAGGGCGAGGACGGCCCGCAGCTCTCGGCCAACGGCCAGCGGCTCCTGGACAACCTCGGCCGGGCCGCCCAGCAGCCGCTGTGGCGGGTGCTGGTCGCGCTGTCGATCCGCCACGTCGGGCCCACCGCCGCCCGGGCGCTGGCCACCGAGCTCGGCTCGATGGCGGCCATCCGGGAGGCCACGGAGGCCGAGCTCGCCTCGGCGGCGGGCGTGGGCCCGACGATCGCGGAGGCGGTCGTGGAGTGGTTCTCCGTCGACTGGCACTGCCGCATCGTCGACACCTGGGCCGCCGCGGGCGTGACCATGGCCGACGAGCGCGACGAGTCCGTGCCCCGCACGCTCGAGGGCCTGACCCTGGTCGCCACGGGCTCGCTGGTCGACTTCACCCGCGACTCGGTCAAGGAGGCCATCATCAGCCGCGGCGGCAAGGCGTCGGGGTCGGTGTCGAAGAAGACCGACTACGTCGTCGTCGGCGAGAACGCCGGGTCCAAGGCCGAGAAGGCCGAGCAGCTCGGCGTCCCGGTGCTCGACGAGGCGGCCTTCAAGAGGCTGCTGGCCGAGGGCCCTGCCCCGACGCAAGACCCTGCTCCCACCGAGCAACCCGCTCCGGACGAGGAGGCCTGACCGGCCTCAGCCGCGGGCGGCCGCCTCGACCAGCTTCGCGACGGCCTGCTGCTCGACGGCGAAGGGGTGGTAGCGCGCGGCCCGGCGCTGGTCGTCGACCGACCCGTTGATCCACGGCGTCGACGAGCAGATGTCGTGGCCGCGGCTGGCCCTCCACACGTCGACGTACGTCGCGCCCGTGGCGCGGGCGGCGCCGCGGACCGCGTCGGTCAGCCGGCGGTTGACCCGCTCGGCGTACGCGTAGTCGCCGGCCGCGAGCGGCAGGGCGCTGCACCGGCTCGTGGCCGAGATGATGTGGGGGTAGCCGACGAGCAGCACCTTGGCCTTCGGCGAGACCTGCCGGATGGCGCGCACGGCGGTGGCCAGGCGGCCCTGGGTGCGACCGAGGGAGGCGAGGAGCGCGTCCTGGCCGCCGGCCCGCGTGCTGAACGCGCGGGAGCAGGGGGCGCCGGAGGGGTCCTGGGTGCGCAGGCTGGTGCAGCGACCGACGAGCGTGGTGAACACGCCCTCGTCGTTGCCGCCCATGCCGAGGGTGACCAGCTGGGTGTCGGAGGTCAGCGCCGTGCCCTGGGCCGGCACGCCGGCGAGCTGGCTCTTGGTCAGGTCCTCGGTGCGGGCACCGCCACAGGTGCGGTCCTGGAGCGTGGCGCCCAACGCCTTGGCGGCGAGGGACGGGTAGTTGCCGCTCGACCGGAAGCAGCCGCCAGCGACGTCGGTGGTCGGCACGAGCGGGGCGGCGGAGTAGGAGTCACCCAGGGCGACGTAGGACAGCGCGGGGGACGGGTCCGAGGCGGCCGTCCGGTCCGAGGTCGCGCCCTCGGAGGTCGTCGGGCCGCCGCTGCCGGGGGACGACGCGCAACCCGTCAGCACCACGCAGAGCGCCGCCAGGAGCGCCGCTGCCCGCGGTCCCCGCGCCGGTCGCGGCTCGCGCCCGTCTGCCACCTTCGTCATCCCCACCACGATCTCCTGCACGCTCCCTCGTCGTCGCCCCGACGTTAGCGGGGGTGTGGGCGCGCGCCGCGGCCCGTGTTCCGCCCTCCCGCACCGGCTCCCGGGAGGGCCGGAGCGGCTGACTAGGATCGACCCCATGCCTGACATCAGCCGCGATGAGGTGCGCCACCTGGCCGACCTCGCCCGCATCGAGCTGGACGACGCCGAGCTGGACCACCTGGCTCCGCAGCTCTCGGTGATCCTCGACTCGATCGCCTCGATCAGCGAGGTCGCCGCGGACGACATCCCGCCGACCTCCCACCCGCTCCCGGTCACCAACGTCTTCCGGCCCGACGTCGTGCGCCCCTCCCTGACCGCCGCCCAGGCGCTGTCGGGTGCGCCGCAGGTCGAGGAGCAGCGCTTCGCCGTCCCGCGCATCCTGGGGGACGAGCAGTGAGCGCCCTCCCGCTGATCCAGCGCTCCGCCGCCGACCTCGCCGACGCCCTGGCGGCCGGTGAGACCACCAGCGTCGAGCTCACCCAGGCGTTCCTCGACCGGATCGCCGCCGTCGACACCGAGGTGCACGCCTTCCTGCACGTCGACCCCGAGGGTGCGCTGGCCGCCGCGCGCGCCTCCGACGAGCGTCGTGCCGCCGGCACGCCCGCCTCCCGCCTCGACGGCGTCCCCGTCGCGGTCAAGGACGTCCTGGCCACCGAGGGGCTGCCCACCACGTGCGGCTCGAAGATCCTCGAGGGCTGGATCCCGCCGTACGACGCCACCGTCGTGCGCCGGCTCAAGGAGGCCGGTCTGCCGATCCTGGGCAAGACCAACATGGACGAGTTCGCGATGGGCTCCAGCACCGAGCACTCGGCGTACGGCCCCACCCACAACCCGTGGGACCTCGACCGCATCCCCGGCGGCTCGGGCGGTGGCTCGGCCGCCGCCGTGGCCGCCTTCGAGGCGCCGCTCGCGATCGGCACCGACACCGGCGGCTCGATCCGGCAGCCGGGCGCCGTCACCGGCACGGTCGGCGCCAAGCCGACGTACGGCGGGGTCTCGCGCTACGGCCTCGTCGCGATGGCCAACTCCCTCGACCAGGCCGGTCCGGTGACCCGCACGGTGCTCGACGCGGCGCTGCTGCACGAGGTCATCGGGGGCCACGACGAGCTCGACTCCACCAGCATCGACCAGCCCGTGCCGCCGGTCGTCGAGGCCGCCCGGGCCGGGGCGGGCGCCGAGCTCGCCGGCCTCAAGGTCGGCGTGGTCACCGAGCTCCAGGGCGAGGGCTACCAGCCCGGCGTCCAGCAGCGCTTCGACGAGGCCGTCGAGGCCCTGGTCGCCGCCGGCGCCGAGGTCGTGCAGGTCAGCTGCCCGAGCTTCGTGCACGCGCTCGCGGCGTACTACCTGGTGATGCCGAGCGAGGCCTCCTCCAACCTGGCCCGCTTCGACGCGATGCGCTACGGCCTGCGGGTGCTGCCCGAGGGCGTGGACTCCCCGAGCGCCGAGGACGTCATGCGCGCCAGCCGCGACGCCGGCTTCGGCGACGAGGTGAAGCGGCGCATCGTGCTCGGCACCTACGCGCTGTCCAGCGGCTACTACGACGCGTACTACGGCCAGGCCCAGAAGGTCCGCACGCTGATCAGCCGGGACTTCGAGCGCGCCTTCGACCGGGTCGACGTGCTGGTCTCGCCGACCGCCCCGACGACCGCCTTCGCGCTGGGGGAGAAGCTCGACGACCCCGTGGCGATGTACCTCAACGACGTCGCCACCATCCCCGCCAACCTGGCCGGCATCCCCGGCATCTCGGTGCCCGCCGGCGTCGCGCCCGAGGACGGCCTGCCCGTCGGCTTCCAGGTGCTGGCGCCGGCCCTGGCCGACGACCGGCTCTACCGCGTGGGCGCCGCGCTCGAGGCGCTCCTGGAGCGCCAGTGGGGCGGCCCGATGATCGATCCCGACAAGCTGGACCTCTCGTCGGTTGAGCCTGTCGAAACCAAGGGAGTCCTGGCATGAGCCACGCAGCACCGGAGCTGGTCTCCTTCGACGACGCGCTCGCGGCGTACGACCCGGCCATGGGGCTCGAGGTCCACGTCGAGCTCAACACGAACACCAAGATGTTCTGCGGCTGCCCGGCGACCTTCGGCGGCGAGCCCAACACCCAGACCTGCCCGACCTGCCTCGGCCTGCCCGGCTCGATGCCGGCCGTCAACGCCAAGGCCGTCGAGTCCGCGATCCGCATCGGCCTCGCGCTGAACTGCGAGATCGCGGAGTGGTGCCGGTTCGCGCGGAAGAACTACTTCTACCCCGACATGCCGAAGAACTTCCAGACCAGCCAGTACGACGAGCCGATCGCGTTCGAGGGCTGGACCGACGTCGAGGTGGTCACCCCCGACGGCACCGAGACCTTCCGGGTGGAGATCGAGCGCGCCCACATGGAGGAGGACACCGGCAAGTCGTTGCACGTCGGTGGTGCCACGGGCCGGATCCAGGGCGCGGACTACTCCCTCGTGGACTACAACCGGGCCGGCATCCCGCTGATCGAGATCGTCACCAAGCCGATCACCGGTGCCCGCGAGCACGCCCCGGCCGTGGCCCGGGCCTACGTCGCGCACCTGCGCGAGCTGATCGTCGCCCTCGGCGTCTCCGAGGCCCGGATGGACCAGGGCAACCTGCGCGCCGACGTCAACCTCTCGCTCGCGCCGGTGGGGTCGGGCACGCTCGGCACCCGCACCGAGACCAAGAACGTGAACTCGTTCCGCTCGGTCGAGCGGGCCGCCCGCTACGAGATCGGTCGTCAAGCGGCGATCCTCGACGGCGGCGGGTCGATCCTCCAGGAGACCCGGCACTGGCACGAGGACACCGGCGTGACCACCTCGGGCCGCGAGAAGTCCGACGCCGACGACTACCGCTACTTCCCCGAGCCCGACCTGGTGCCGGTCGCCCCGTCGCGGGAGTGGGTCGAGCAGCTGCGGGCCACGCTGCCCGAGCCGCCCAGCGAGCGTCGTGCCCGGCTCCAGACCGCGTGGGGCTTCTCCGACCTGGAGATGCGCGACACCCTCGGTGCCGGCGCGATGTCCCTGGTCGAGGAGACGATCGCCGAGGGCGCCAGCCCACAGGCGGCCCGCAAGTGGTGGCTCTCCGAGCTCGCCCGCAAGGCCAAGGAGCAGGAGACCGACCTCGCCGACCTGCCGATCACGCCGGCGCAGGTGGCGCGGATCCAGGCCCTGGTGGAGTCCGGCTCGATCAACGACAAGCTCGCCCGCCAGGTCTTCGAGGGCGTGCTCGCCGGCGAGGGCGGCCCCGACGAGGTCGTCGCCGGCCGCGGGCTGGCCATCGTCTCCGACGACGGCGCCCTCGGCGAGGCCGTCGACCGGGCGATCGAGGCCAACCCCGGGGTGGCCGACAAGATCCGCGAGGGCAAGGTCGCCGCCGCGGGCGCTTTGATCGGCGCCGTCATGAAGGACATGCGCGGCCAGGCCGACGCGGGCCGGGTGCGCGAGCTGATCCTGGAGAAGCTGGCCTAGTCCGCGAACCACCGCCCCGGCCACCCGGCGTACCACCCTCCGACGGCGGGGCGGCCTCCGGGTCGCGCCGGTGTTAGCGTGTGCCGAGCCCCACCAGGGGGCTCAACTCCACATCATCACGTCTGCTCCCAGGGAAAGCCGGTCCGAGTCCGGCGCTGACCCGCAACCGTAGGCCGACGACGTCCTTCGGGACGCCGCAGGCGAGCCGGAGCACCTGCTGCCGACGTCCTCACATGCACGCTGTCGTGGAAAGCAGCGGGTCGGTGCCGTCGTGCCCTCCCCGTTGTGCAGCGGGAAGGATCCACCGATGCGCACGATCGCGCGCCTGGGGGCCGGCCTGGCCTCCCTCTCCCTCGTGGCCACCGGCACGGCGCTCGCCGTGACCCCGGCCGACGCTGCCGCCCACGACCCCATCGGCCTCGAGCAGGGCGCCACCTGGCTCTCCGGCCAGGTCTCGAACGGGTTCGTGCCGAGCTCGTACGGCGGGCCCGACTACGGCCTGTCCATCGACACCGCCTTCGCCCTGCGTGCGGCCGGCGGGCACGACTCGACGGTGACCGCGGTCGGTGACGCGCTGCAGTCGAAGGGCACCGGCTACCTGCAGTACACCTACACCGACGACAACGACGCCGTGCACACGGGTCAGTCCGCCAACGCGACCGCCAAGGCGATGGCGCTGCTGCAGGCGCTCGGCTCCTCGCGCACCATGATCGGCTCGATCAACGTGCAGCAGCGGCTCGAGTCGCTCGGGACGAGCGGAACGCTGCCCCGATCGCTGGTCGCATCACGCGACGTGTCGACCACGGACGGCACCCCTGATGGAACCGACTACGCCAACTCGATCGGCCAGGCCTTCGCGGCCTACGCCCTGGACGAGGCCGGCTCCCCGAAGGCCGACGACGTCCGCGACTTCCTGCTGGAGCAGCAGTGCCCCGGTGGCGGCTTCCGCCTGTCGTTCACCCCCTCGCGCACGGATTCCGCGCAGTCGTGCACCGACGGCTCGACGGCCGACGTGGACACCACCGCGATCGTGCTGCACCAGCTGAACCAGACCTCCGGTGCCGGCATCGACGCGGCCCGCACAGCAGCGCGCAGCCTACCTGACCACCGCCCAGAAGACCGACGGCTCGTGGGGCGGCGGCACCAACACGGAGTCCTCGAACGCCAACAGCACCGGCCTCGCCGCCACGGCCCTGGGTGACACGACGCCCGAGTCGCCGGCCGTGGAGAAGGCCGCCACCTGGCTGCGTGCCCGCCAGGCGACGTACTACGACGTCTGCGACCGGCTCGGTCGTGACCGAGGGACCGTCGCCTACGACCAGGCCGCTCTCGAGAAGGGCCGCTCGGTCGGCGTCCTCGAGGCCGGCTCCGACCAGTTCCGCCGCGCGACCGCCCAGGCGCTCCCGGCCCTGGCCTACCTGCCGGTCGACACCACGCCGGCCGCCCCGAAGCTGTCCGGCCCCACGGGCTACTTCAAGGCCGGGGCGCACCCGGTCCTCACCGTCACCGGTGTCAGCAACGGCGACCAGCTCTGCCTGAACGGGGTCAGCACGCTGGACCAGTTCACCGCCACCGGCCCGTCGGTGCAGCACGCCGTCACGCTGCCCGGCGGCACCCACACCCGGGTCTACAACGTGCGTGACGCCGCAGGCCACCTCGGCTCGACCAGCGTCAAGGTCCTCGGTCCCAAGACCCTGACCGTGACCCGCACCCCGAGCCCGGTCAAGCGCTCGCGCACGATCACCGTGGCCGCACGCGGTCTGGCCCCGAACGAGGCGGCCCGGATCTTCTACGGCAGCCGCCTGGTCCGCTCCGGCGAGGCCAGCTCGACCGGCAACCTGGTCGCCCGCTTCAGCTCCGGCACCTCGGTCGGCACGAAGAGCATCCGCGCCTACGGCCGCTTCTCCGACATCCGCAAGGGGGCGACCACGGTGAAGGTCGTCCGATGACGGACCACCTTCCCCGCCGCCTCACCGGCCTGGCCGCCCTGGTCGTCGCGACCCTCGTCGCGACGGCCGGGCTGGTCGGGCTGCAGGCGGGTCCGGCGGCCGCCGCCTCCTGCTCGACGTCCGGCATCACCGCCGTCGTCGACGGGGGAGCCGCCGGCGGTGGGACCACCAGCGGCTGCGACCGCGTCACCGGCTCCCGCAAGGCCGTCACCGTCTTCGGCGACGTCGGCGTCAACATGCAGCGCAACCCCGACGGCTCGGTCTGCCAGGTCAACGGGCGTCCGTCCGGCGCGTCCTGCGGCGGCCTCGGCAACCAGTACTGGGGCCTGTTCTGGTCCAACGGCAAGGACGGCCAGTGGATCTACGCCCAGCAGGGCGTCGACCAGCTGAGCATCCCGACCAACGGGTCCGTGGCCTGGGCGTGGCAGAGCAGCGCGGGCCAGCGCAAGCCCGGCGCCTCGGCCCCGGTGGTCACCCCCGCGCCCAAGCCGACGCCCAAGCCCACCCCGAAGCCGACGCGTCGACCCACGCCGAAACCGGCGCCGACCCAGGCCGCCTCGGCGACGCCGACGGCCGTGGTCTCGGGGTCCGCCGGTGCGGGCACCGCCACGCCCAGCGCGTCCGCCCGCGCCCGGGCCCGGGCCACCGCCCTGGCCGCGGCGCGTGCCTCGGCCTCCGCCTCCCCGTCCGCCAGCCTGTCGGCCAGCGCGTCGGCCAGCGCGTCGGCCTCGCCGAGCGAGTCCGCGACCCTGGCGCCCACCGACGACGCCAGCCCGCTGGCGGCCGCCGAGCCGGCCAGCAGCGACCTCGCGTCGACCGACCAGGGCGGCCTGCCCGCGTGGGTCCCGGTGCTGGTGCTCGCCCTGCTCGCCGTCGGTGCCGGCGGTGCCGTGTGGTGGAGGAAGCGGACCGCAGCGGCGTGAGCGGACCGCGGCCGGCGAGGGACCTGCACCCCGGAGCCTGGTGGCTCTGGGCGCTGGGCCTCGCCGCCGCGGCCTCCGCCACCACCAACCCGCTGCTGCTGCTCCTCGTGGTCGCGGTCGCCGGCCTCACGGTGTCGCTGCGGCGCTCCGACCACCCCTGGTCGCGCTCGTTCCGTCTCTACCTCGTGTTCGGCGCGGTGATCGTGACCGTGCGCGTCGTCTTCCGCGTGCTGCTGGGCGGCGGCTACGGCACGCACGTGCTGCTGGACCTGCCGCAGGTGCCGCTGCCCGGCTGGGTCGCCGGCATCCAGCTGCTGGGGCCGGTCACGCTCGAGGCCGTCCTCGGTGGGCTGTACGACGGCCTCCGGCTGGCCGCGATCGTGATCTGCATCGGCGCCGCCAACGCCCTGGCCAACCCGAAGCGGTTGCTGAAGTCGATGCCGCCCGCGCTCTACGAGATCGGCACCGCCATCGTGGTCGCCGTGGCGCTGCTGCCCCAGCTGGCCGACAGCCTGCGCCGGGTGCGGGCCGCCCGGGCCCTGCGCGGTGTGCCCGGCGGCCGGGTCAGCCGGCTGCGGGGGATCGTCGTCCCGGTGATGGAGGACGCCCTGGAGCGCTCGCTTTCGCTGGCGGCCGGCATGGACGCCCGTGGCTACGGCCGCGCCGGCACCCTCGGCGTCGCCCAGCGGCGTACGACGGGGGCGCTGATGCTGACCGGCCTGGTCGGCATCTGCGCCGGCACCTACGCCCTGCTCGACCAGACCGCCCCGCGCTGGCTCGTCCTCACCGGCCTGATCGGCGGGGTCGCCCTCGCGGTCGCCGGCTTCGCCTCGGCCGGGCGGCGCGTGCAGCGCACGCGCTACCGACCCGACCGCTGGCGGGCGGCCGAGATCGGGGTGGCGGCCAGCGGCCTCGCCGCCGCCGTCGGCCTGCTCGGCCCGCTGCGGGGCGACCCGCTCCTGAACCCGGCGCTCGACGTCGTCCCCACCGTCTCGGCCACGGCCCTGCTCGTGGTGCTGCTGGGGGCGCTCGCAGCCGTGGTCGCCCCACCCCCGGTGCTGACGCAGCCCACCGGTCGACCCCTGGAGGTGGCCGGTGCTCGAGCTGCGTGACGTCTCCTTCCGCTACACCCCCGACGGTGCGGCCGTCCTCGACGGCGTCGGCCTGACCCTCGAGGAGGGTGAGCTGGTGCTCGTCTCCGGGCGCACGGGCGTCGGCAAGTCGACGCTGCTCGGTGTGCTCAACGGCCTGGTGCCCACCTTCACCGGCGGTCGGCTCAGCGGCGACGTGCTGCTCGACGGGCAGAGCGTGCTGCACCTGCCGCCCCGCGACCGCGCCCACGTCGTCGGGTACGTCGGTCAGGACCCGACCGCGGGCTTCGTCACCGACACCGTCGAGGAGGAGCTCGCCTACGGCATGGAGCAGCTCGGCCTGGACCCCGCGACGATGCGCCGCCGGGTCGAGGAGACCCTCGACCTGCTCGGCATCGCCGAGCTGCGCGCCCGTGACCTGCGCACGCTCTCGGGCGGGCAGCAGCAGCGCGTGGCCATCGGGTCGGTGCTGACCATGCACCCGCGGCTGCTCGTGCTCGACGAGCCCACCTCGGCCCTGGACCCGACGGCCGCCGAGGACGTGCTGGCGACCCTGACGCGCCTGGTGCACGACCTCGGCGTGACGGTCGTGGTGGCCGAGCACCGCCTCGAGCGCGTGGTGCCCTTCGCCGACCGGGTGGTGCTCGTCGAGGGCGCCGGGCGGGTGCGCGTGGGGGAGCCAGCCGCGATGCTGGCGACCTCGCCGGTCGCCCCGCCCATCGTGGAGCTGGGCCGGTGGGCGGGCTGGTCACCGCTGCCGCTGAGCGTGCGCGACGCCCGCCGGCACGCCGCCCGGCTGGCGCTGCTGCCGCCCCCACCCCGTGACCAGACCCGTGACCAGACGACGGTCCCGGCCCCCGGTGAGCCGGCCCTCGTGGCCAGCGGGGTCACCGTCGCCTACGGCCGCCAGGTCGCCGTGCGCGACGTCGACCTCGACCCTCACCCGCGGCCGGGTGACCGCCCTGATGGGCCGCAACGGCTCGGGCAAGTCCACGCTGCTGTGGACGCTCCAGGGCGCACGGGCGCGTAGCGGCGGCCGGATCACCACCGACGGGGTCGACCCCGCTGCCCTCGGCACCGACGAGCGGCGCCACCGCGTCGGTCTGGTGCCGCAGACCGCGGCCGACCTGCTCTACCTCGAGACCGTGCGCGAGGAGTGCGCCGCGGCCGACCGGGACGCCGGGGCAGAGCCCGGCGCCGCCATGGCGCTGCTCGAGCGGCTCGCCCCCGGCGTGGACCCCCTGCGCCACCCGCGCGACCTCTCGGAGGGTCAGCGGCTCGCGCTCGTGCTCGCCGTCGTGCTCTCCTCCCGGCCGCCCGTGCTGTGCCTGGACGAGCCCACCCGTGGGCTGGACTACCCCGGAAAGGCGGCGCTCGCCCGGATCCTGACCGACCTGGCCGCCGAGGGCCGTGCGGTGCTCGTCGCCACCCACGACGTCGAGTTCGTCGCCCAGGTGGCCGACGTCGTGGTCGTGCTCGCCGAGGGCGAGGTCGTCTCCGAGGGGCCGACCGCTCGCGTCGTCGCCGAGTCGCCCGCCTTCGCCCCGCAGGTGCACAAGATCCTCGGGGCCGGCTGGCTGACCGTCGACCAGGTCGTCGCGGCCGCGAGGGCCGTCGGATGACCACGACCGCCCCCGGCACCCCTCCCGGCACGCCCGCGTCCGTCGCGACCCCCCGGCCACCACGCGCCGGCGTGGCCATCCGGCTGCGTCCGCGCTCGGCCGCCGTGCTGGGCCTGGCCTCGTTGGCCGGTCTGATCATGTTCGTGTGGCCGCTGCTCGTGCAGGTGCGGGTCGAGGGCCAGGTGCAGCCGCCCTTCGTGTTCCTCCTGCTGCTGCCCGTCGTGATCGCGGTCTGCCTCGCGGAGTTCACCGAGGGCGGCATGGATTCCAAGGTGCTGGCCCTGCTCGGGGTGCTGACCGCGATCAACGCCGTGATGCGCGGGCTCTCGGCCGGCATGGCCGGCATCGAGCTGGTCTTCTTCCTGCTCATCCTCGGCGGCCGCGTCTTCGGCGCCGGGTTCGGCTTCGTGCTCGGCTGCACCTCGCTGTTCGCCTCGGCGCTGCTCACCGCCGGCGTCGGACCGTGGTTGCCGTTCCAGATGTTGGCGTCGGCCTGGGTCGGGCTCGGCGCCGGCTTGCTGCCACGACGGGTCTCGGGCCGCTGGGAGATCGCCATGCTGGTGGCCTACGGGATCGTCGCGGCCTACGTCTTCGGGCTGCTGATGAACCTCTCCAGCTGGCCCTTCGCCCTCGGCATCGAGGTGCCGGGCCACAGCGGCTCGCTGTCCTTCGTGCCCGGCGCGCCGCTGCTGGAGAACCTGCACCGGTTCGGGATCTACACCCTGCTCACCTCGACCGGCAGCTGGGACACCGGTCGGGCGATCACCAACTCGGTCGCCCTCGTCGTCCTGGGCCCGTCGGTGCTGACCACCCTGCGTCGCGCCGTACGCCGGGCCACCGTGTCCCGGCACTGAGTGGGCACAGCACGTTCCCGCGTGCCCGGCCTCCTCCCGGGCGGGTGCTAGTGAGAGGGGTGCACGTGCGCCCCTCTACCTAGCGTCGCCTCGTGAGCCCGGCCTGGGAGCCGCTGGCTAGCCTCGCCGCATGAGGCGCCCCCACCTGGCCACCCTGTTCGTCGTGCCGACGCTGCTCCTGGCCGGCTGCGGGGCCGAGGACGACGCGGGTCCCCAGGCGGGGGAGACCCCGTCCAGCAGCCCGTCCGGCAGCCCCTCGAGCAGGCCCTCGAGCAGCCCGTCGGCCGGCTCGTCGTCCGGCGCCTCCGGCGCGACGCCCTCGGCGCGCCCGTCGTCCCGCCCGAAGGTGATCGGCACCGTCGCCCGCGGCCTCGAGGTGCCGTGGGGCATCGCGTTCCTGCCCGACGGCACGGCCCTGGTGACCGAGCGCGACTCGGGCCGGGTGTTCCGGGTCGGGCGCGGCGAGGTCACGCAGGTGGGGCGCGTGGAGGAGTCGCGGGCCGGGGGCGAGGCCGGGCTGCTCGGCGTGGCGGTGTCGCCGACCTTCGCCCAGGACCGTCGGGTCTTCTTCTACGCCACGGGTGACGACGACAACCGGGTGCTGCGCACGACCTTCGAGGGCGGCCGGCTCGGCTCCCTGCGGCCGGTGCTGACCGGCATCCCCAAGGCCGGCAACCACGACGGCGGCCGGATGGTCTTCGGCCCCGACGGGGCGCTCTACGTCTCGACCGGGGAGGCCGGCCAGCCGCCGCTCGCCCAGGACCAGGGCTCCCTGGGCGGCAAGATCCTGCGGATCACCCAGGACGGGAGGCCGGCGGCCGGCAACCCGCGGGCCGGCTCGCCGATCTGGACCTCGGGCCACCGCAACGTGCAGGGCCTGGCCTTCGACGACCGGGGACGGCTCTGGGCCTCGGAGTTCGGCCAGGACACCTGGGACGAGCTGAACCTGGTGCAGAAGGGCCGCAACTACGGCTGGCCCGAGGTCGAGGGCAAGGGCGGTGACCGGGCGCGGGCCGCCGGGTTCACCGACCCGCAGGTGCAGTGGGCGACCGACGACAACTCACCCTCGGGCCTTGCCTTGGCCGACGGGCGGCTCTGGCTCGGGGCGCTGAAGGGCGAGCGGCTCTGGCGAGTCGACGTGGCGGGCCGCACGGCCGGGGACGAGCAGGGCTTCTTCGTCGGTGACTACGGCCGGGTGCGCACCGTCGTGCGGGCGCCCGACGGCAACCTGTGGGTGACGACGTCCAACCGGGACGGTCGCGGCGACCCGGCGGAGCAGGACGACCGGATCCTGCTCGTGCGGCCCTAGCCCTCGACCGCGGGGCCGCGCTCGACCCGGCGCAGCACGTCGAGGAGCAGCGTGTGCACCTCGTTGGGCTTCTCCATCGGCAGGAAGTGCGACGCCTTCAGCAGGGAGTACGTCGCCCCGGGGATGCGGCCCGCGGCGGTGCGCATGTCCCGGGCCGAGGCGAGGATGTCGTAGGTGCCGGCCACGAACGCGGTCGGCACGTCGATGTCGCGCAGCGAGACCCGCTCGTGCAGCGAGGAGTGCAGCGCGAGGTGCATGTACCAGTCCGTCGGCGTGGTCAGGAACTCCCTGATCGCGCGGCGGGCCAGCACGGGGTCGGCCGGCGGTCGCATGAAGCCGGTGTGGACCAGCAGGTCGAGGCTGCGCTGACCGATCGCCATCAGGGCGGTCACCCGGGTGATCGGCCGGCCGAGCACCTTGAGCAGCCGGGCGATGTTCACCGTCAGCGGCTTGCGGGCCAGCCGGGGGATCCCGATCGGTGCCCCCATCGAGGCGAAGGTGTCGCCCGGCACGCCGCCCACGGCGAGCAGGCCGGCGACCCGCTCGGGGTGCAGCACGGCGACCTCGAACATCGTGTTCACGCCCATCGACCAGCCCATCAGCACGCACGACGTCAGCCCGGCGTGGTCCATCACCGCGATCGCGTCCTCGGCGAAGGCGTCGATGCCGACGTGCTCGAGGTCGCGGGGCCGCTCCGAGCCACCGACGCCGCGGTGGTTCCAGGAGATCACGCGGACACCGCACGCGGGGTCGAGCAGGGCCGGCCAGGCGTACGGGTTGGTGCCCAGCCCGTTGCACAGCAGGACCGTGGGCCCCTCGACGTCGTTGGTCCAGGCCTGCAGGACGGTGCCGTCGCCGCTGGTCACGGGGTAGTGGCGCAGGGCGAGACCGTCGTCGGCGGACGGGGCGACGCGCAGGGGGGCAGGTGAGGCCATCCCCGGATCATGCCCGAGTCGGGCCCTGCGTGGGTCCCGTCCCGGGGGTTGCGTCTCAGCCGAGTCGGGCCGCCGGCACGCTGGACCGTGACCGTTCCCCGGCTGCCCGAGCGTCGTGCGATCACCTCGCGCACGAAGTCCTGGGTCTCGTCGAGCTCGCGGCGCCGGGCCGCGAGGGCGGTCGAGGCCACCATGGCGTTGCGGCAGGCGGTGCGCTGGCTGTGCTCGGCCCACCGGGTCAGGGGCCAGAGCACGGGATCGAGGAGGAGGTTCACGAGGGGTCTCCCTGTGGTCGGTGACCTCGACGTTAGGCAGCGGTGGGGTCCTGCTCGGTCACGTCGGTGTGACGAGTGTGTGAACACCGGCTCAGGTGCCGTCGGCGATCCGCCGGATCAGGTCCTCGATGATGGTGCGTTCGTGGTCGAAGTAGGACAGACCCCAGTCGGCCACCAGCGCCGGGTAGCGGAAGGGCTGGCCGGGGGCGTCGGCCCCGCGCAGGGAGAGGTGCACCTGCTCCAGGGCCTCCCGCTCCTCGGCGAGCGTGGCGAGGTGCGCGTGCAGCATGGCGGTGGTGCGCTCCGGGTCGACCAGCGCGCCCAGCAGCAGCCGCAGCGCGACCGGGTGCTTGAGCACCGGGAAGCCGACTGGGGTGTCGGCCAGCCAGTGGTCGAGGGCCTCACGGCCCCCCGTCGTCAGGGAGTACGCCGTGCCGCGGCCGGCGCCGTCGCGGCGTACGAGCCCGCGGGCGTGCAGCCGTTCGAGCTCGGAGTAGACCTGGCTCATCGCCGGGGAGACCCAGTAGAAGCGCAGCGTGCGGTCGGCCCGCTGCTTCAGCTCGTAGCCGGTGAGGCTGTCCCCGAAGGAGAGCAGGCCCAGCAGGGCGAACGAGGTGACCGGGAGGTTCCGCTCGAGGTCTTGACCCATGACGCTCCGAGACTAGTGTTCCTATTAGGAATACGCGAGGAGAGGGTGACGATGGGCGAGGCGACGGGGAAGACGACGGTCCTGCTGGTCGGGACGCGCAAGGGGCTCTGGATCGGCAGCTCGGACGAGGCCCGCCAGGACTGGTCGTGGACGGGGCCGCACTTCGACATGGAGGAGGTCTACTCCTGCCTGGTCGACACCCGCGGCACCGCCTCGGGTCGACCGCCCCGCCTGCTCGCGGGGGCGTCGTCGAGCTGGCTGGGGCCGCGCGTGCGCCGGTCGGACGACCTCGGCGCGACCTGGCAGGAGTCTCCCGACGGCGGTGTCCGGTTCCCCGACGACGTCGACGCCAGCGTCGAGCGGGTCTGGCAGCTGGCGCCGGGCGCCCGGGAGGAGATCGTGTACGCCGGCACCGAGCCGGGCGCCGTCTGGCGCTCGGAGGACCACGGCGAGACCTTCACCCTCGAGCGCGCGCTGTGGGACCACCCGCACCGCGAGCACTGGGCCGCGGGCTTCGGCGGCCAGGCCTTCCACACGATCCTGCCGCACCCCACGGACGCCGACTCGGTGACCGTGGCGCTGTCCACCGGCGGGGTCTACCAGACCCTCGACGGGGGCGGCTCGTGGTCACCACGCAACGCCGGCATCCGGGCGGAGTTCCTGCCCGAGGGCCAGCAGTACCCCGAGTTCGGCCAGTGCGTGCACAAGGTGACGCGGCACCCCTCGCGGCCCGAGCGGCTGTTCCTGCAGAACCACGGGGGCGTCTACCGCTCCGACGACGAGGGCGGCTCGTGGACCTCGATCGCCGAGGGGCTGCCGGCCGACTTCGGGTTCCCGATCGTGGTGCACCCGCACGAGCCCGACACCGTCTTCGTGTTCCCGATCAACGGCGGCGAGCGTCGCTACCCGCCGGAGGCGCTGGCCCGTGTGTGGCGCTCGCGCGACGCGGGGGAGACGTGGACCGAGCTCGGGGAGGGGCTGCCCGACGCGTTCTACGTCGCGGTGATGCGCGACGCGATGTGCGTCGACGACCACGACGAGCCCGGGCTCTACTTCGGCGCGCGCAACGGCGCCGTCTGGGCCAGCACCGACGGCGGCGAGAGCTGGGCGAGCGTGGTCAGCGACCTGCCCGACGTGATGGTCGTGCGGGCGGCCCGCGTCTAGGCGCGGAGCTCGCGCAGGTCCACGACCCGGTCGGCCCGGTCGCGGGTCTCGCGCACGAGCGCGGCGTTGGCGTCGTCGACCCGGGCCACCCAGGCGGCGGTCTCCTCCGGGGTCTTGCCGAACTCGATGTGCCGGGCCACCAGCCGCGACCGGCGCAGGTCCTCGTCCTCGTCGAGGAACCAGACCTCGTCGAGCTGGGCCCGGGCCTCGCGCCACCCGGGCTCGTCGAGCAGCAGGTAGTTGCCCTCGGTGACGACCAGCCCCGCCTCCGGGGGGATCGCGATCGCGCCCGCCAGCGGCTGCTCGAGGTCGCGCTCGAAGGCGGGGGCGTAGACGACCTCCGGGGTCTCGGTGCGCAGCCGGGCCAGCAGCGCGGCGTACCCGTAGGCGTCGAAGGTCTCCGGTGCCCCCTTGCGGTTGCGCAGCCCGAGCCGGTCGAGGCTCACGTCGGCGAGGTGGAACCCGTCCATCGGCAGGTGCACCCCGCCCTCGCCGGCCGCGAGGGCCACGGCGTACGTCGTCTTGCCGGCGCCGGGGGCGCCCGTGATGCCGATCATCCTGCGCATCGCGCCAACCTATCGCTCGGCGGAACGTGGGGCGGGACTACGCTCGGGCGCATGAGCGACCAGCCCGACATCAAGCCCCGTTCACGCGACGTCACCGACGGCCTGGAGAAGGCCGCGGCCCGCGGCATGCTCCGCGCGGTGGGCATGGGCGACGACGACTTCGCCAAGCCGCAGATCGGTGTGGCGTCGAGCTGGAACGAGATCACCCCCTGCAACCTCTCGCTGGACCGGCTCGCCAAGGCCGTGAAGAACGGCGTGCACGCCGGGGGCGGCTACCCCCTGGAGTTCGGCACGATCTCGGTCTCCGACGGCATCTCGATGGGCCACGAGGGCATGCACTTCTCGCTGGTCTCCCGCGAGGTGATCGCCGACTCGGTGGAGACCGTGATGATGGCCGAGCGGCTGGACGGCTCGGTGCTGCTGGCCGGCTGCGACAAGTCGCTGCCCGGCATGCTGATGGCCGCGGCCCGCCTCGACCTCGCGTCGGTCTTCCTGTACGCCGGGTCGACGATGCCCGGCCAGGTCGACGGCAACGACGTCACGATCATCGACGCCTTCGAGGCGATCGGCGCCTGCCTGGCCGGCAAGATCAGCCGCGAGGAGGTCGACCGGATCGAGCGGGCGATCTGCCCGGGCGAGGGCGCCTGCGGCGGCATGTACACCGCCAACACGATGGCCGCCGTGGCCGAGGCGCTCGGCATGAGCCTGCCGGGCTCGGCCGCGCCGCCGGCCGTGGACCGTCGCCGCGACGGGTTCGCCCACCGCTCCGGCGAGGCTGTCGTGGAGATGCTGCGCCAGGGCATCACCGCCCGCCAGATCATGACGATGGAGGCCTTCGAGAACGCGATCGCCGTCGTGATGGCGCTCGGCGGCTCCACCAACGCCGTGCTGCACCTGCTGGCGATCGCCCGCGAGGCCGAGGTCGACCTGACCCTCGACGACTTCAACCGCATCGGCGACAAGGTGCCGCACCTCGGCGACCTCAAGCCCTTCGGCCGCTTCGTGATGAACGACGTCGACAAGATCGGCGGCATCCCCGTGGTGATGAAGGCGCTGCTCGACGCCGGACTCATGCACGGCGACTGCCTGACCGTCACCGGTCGCACGATGCGCGAGAACCTCGAGGCGCTGAACCCCGCAGGCCTCGACGGCGAGGTCCTGCGCTCGCTCGACAAGCCCATCCACGCCTCCGGCGGCCTGACGATCCTGCGCGGCTCGCTGGCCCCCGACGGCGCCGTGGTGAAGTCGGCCGGCTTCGACGACTCGACCTTCACCGGCACCGCCCGGGTCTTCGACGGCGAGCGCGCCGCGATGGACGCCCTCGAGCAGGGCCGGATCACCGCCGGCGACGTCGTGGTCATCCGCTACGAGGGCCCCAAGGGCGGGCCCGGCATGCGCGAGATGCTGGCCATCACCGGCGCGATCAAGGGCGCGGGCCTCGGCAAGGACGTCCTGCTGATCACCGACGGCCGGTTCTCCGGCGGCACCACCGGCCTCTGCGTGGGCCACATCGCCCCCGAGGCCGTCGACGCCGGCCCGATCGCGTTCCTGCGCGACGGCGACCAGATCACCCTCGACGTCGCCGGTCGCACCCTCGACGTCGCAGTCGACCCCGAGGAGCTGGCCGCCCGCCAGGACGGCTGGACGCCCAACGCCCCCAAGTACACCCGCGGCGTGCTCGGGAAGTACGCCAAGGTCGTCCAGTCGGCCGCCCACGGGGCCGTCTGCGGCTGACCTGCGGAGGCGGTGGCAGTTTCACTAGGGCCCTAGTGAAACTGCCACTTCCAGCGTGAAGCTTCGCGTCACCAGCGGCAGATTCACTAGGGCCCTAGTGATTCCGTCAGTGGGTGGCGCCGCCGGTCAGAGGATCCCGCGCGCCACGAACGCCCGGGTCACGGCCGCGGCCTCGGCGTCGCCGTACAGCCGCTGAGCGGCGGCGACGGTGGCCTGGGCCGCGGCCCTGAAGGTGGTCTGCGGGGCGAAGGCGAACTGTGCCTCGACGATCGCGGTCGAGGCCTTGGTGTCACCCAGGGCCGAGCGGATGTCCCACAGGGCGCGCGACCAGATCTCGCCGTCGGCGTGCACCTCGCCGGTCACGTCCTCGGGGTAGTGCTTGGTGCCGTCCAGGCGACGCAGGCAGTGCGGCGTCCCGCGGGTGTACGACGTGGAGTCCCAGTCGGCGACGCAGGCCTCGGGCGTGAGCGCCGGGGTGCCCGTCACCCAGGAGGTGACCGCCACGGCGAGGTAGTCGCCGAAGCCCTCGCCGATCGCGCCGGCCTCGCCGTCGCCGCCGAAGCCGGCGACCTGGTCGTTCTGCACGGAGTGGCCGTACTCGTGCACGATCACCTCGGCGTCCTCGCCGTCGTCGACCCCGCCCTTGCCCAGGGTGATGCCGCCCTTGTCGTCGCGGTAGAACGAGTTGTCCTTGCCCGACTGGTTGATCCGCAGCTGGATCTGGCGCTGGTTCACCGGGCGGCGCACGGTGCCGAAGCCAAGGCTCTGCAGGTAGTCCTGCGCCCGGGTGGCCCAGTAGTACCCCATCACCTGCTCGAACCGGTCGTCGTCACGGTGGTACGCCGGGAACGCGGGGCCTGTGAGCACGGCGGCGGGTCCGGTGCTGCTCTTGACCGCGACGTAGCGGCCGGTCAGCGTGCCCGAGCCGTCGAGGCCGGTCAGCGTCACCGAGCGGTACGCCGCCGCGAAGCCGGGGGAGTCGGCGTCGTCGGCGTCGGTCAGCGACTGGTCGCCGGTCGACTGCACGGGGTTGGGGAAGAAGACGGTGCCGACCGCCGAGGTGGCGCCCGGCGACTTGGCCGCCTGGGCGGGGGTACCGGCGAGCGCGGCGCCCGTGGTGGCGGCGGCGAGGGCGGTCAGGGCGGCGGCAGCGCGGAGCGTGCGGGCAGGACGGGGCACAGTGGTTCTCCGAGGGGGTCCGAGCGATGGGGGAGATCGCAGCGTAGGGGCGCCGACGGGTGCCGGTCAGGGCTTTCGGGTGGTTGGCTGGGGGCCATGGATCCACGCGTCAGCTTCATCACCCTCGCCGTCGCCGACCTCGAGCGCACCCGCTCGTTCTACGTCAGCGGCCTCGGCTGGGAGCCCGAGGTGCTCGTGCCCGGGGAGGTGCTGATGATCCGCGTCGGCGAGCGGCTCGTGCTCTCCCTGTGGGCCGAGACCGGCTTCGAGGCCGAGGTCGGGCCGGTACGCCGCGGCGAGGGCGTCGCGCCCGTCACCCTGTCGCAGAACCTGGCCACCGAGGCCGAGGTCGACGAGGTGCTGGCGCTCGCGGCCTCGCTGGGCGCGGAGACCGTGGCCGGCGCGCGGCGGGAGTGGGGCGGCTACTCCGGCTACTTCGCCGACCCCGACGGGTTCCGCTGGGAGATCGCGGTCAACCCCCAGGAGATCGGCCAGATGGTCCTGCCCTGAGGGGTGGGCCGAACGGGGCACACACGCGGGCGGACGGGCACTGGCTCATCCCTCTGACCCGAGGGGACCATGTCACCGCTCGAGTCTAGGCTCGACGCGTGCCCGTCAACGAGTTCGGCCAGCCGGTCGGTGAGCCCCTGGCCTGGCAGCCCGGTCCGCCGCTCGGCCCGGTCACGCTGACCGGCCGCACCTGCCGGCTCGTGCCGCTGGGCCCGACGCACACCGACGGCCTGTTCGAGGCGCTGTGCCGCCAGGCGCCCGACGAGTCCTGGACCTACATGGCGGCCGGCCCGTTCGAGCACCCCGCGCCGTTCGCGGCCTACCTCGAGCGGCTGGCGGCCACCCCGGGCACGGTCCCGCTGGCGGTGCTGCTGCCCGACGGCACGCCGGCCGGCCTCGCGACCTGGCTGCGCGTCGACCACGCGATGGGCACCGCCGAGGTCGGCAACATCACCTACGGGCCCGTCCTGCAACGCACGACCGCCGCGACCGAGACGATGACGCTGATGATGCGGCACGCCTTCGAGGTCGCCGGCGTGCGCCGCTACGAGTGGAAGTGCGACGCCCTCAACGCGCCCTCGCGCCGGGCCGCGGCCCGCCTGGGGTTCACCTTCGAGGGCATCTTCCGGCAGGCGGTGCACTACAAGGGCCGCAACCGCGACACCGCCTGGTTCGCGATCACCGACCGCGACTGGCCCGGCGTACGCCGTGCGCACGAGGCCTGGCTGGCCCCCACCAACTTCGACGAGCACGGACAGCAGCGCACCCCACTGGAGACGGAGACCCACCGATGAGCGACGACCGACAGGCCCTGACCGGCCAGCAGATCCACGACGAGGGCCTCGACGGCTGGCGCAAGGTGCTCGACCGGCTGACCGTGCGCTACGCCACCGGCGACTTCAACGCCGGCACGGCCCTGGTCACCGAGATCGCGCAGGCCGCCGACGAGGCCGACCACCACCCCGACGTCGAGCTGCGCTACCCCCACGTCACCGTCTCGCTGAAGAGCCACGACGTCGGCGCGATCACCGCCCGCGACGTCCGGCTGGCCCGCGTGATCAGCGGCCTGGCGCAGGCCCGCGGGGTGGCGACCGCCCCGCACGCCCCCGACGTGCTCGAGCTGGCCCTGGACACCCCCGACCGCGAGGCGGTCAAGCCGTTCTGGGCCGCGGTCATGGGCTACGACGCCGGTGACGAGGAGGTCACCGACGCGGCCACCCGGCTGCCGTCGATCTGGTTCCAGGGCACTGACTCGCAGGAGCCCGACCGCCAGCGCTGGCACCTCGACCTCAGCGTCCCGCACGACGTGGTCCAGGACCGGATGGCCGCCGCGATCGCCGCGGGCGGCCGGCTGGTCAGCGACGCCCACGCGCCGGCGTTCTGGGTGCTGGCCGACAGCGACGACAACCTGGTCTGCCTGTGCACGTGGGAGTCGCGCGACTGACATCTCCTGAGTGCGACGTGCTTCCAGCATCCGGGACTGCCGTCCCGGATGCTGGGACGAGTGGCAGACTGAGTTGAGCACGGCACGACGCAGGGGCATGCTGGCGTCATGCGTTTGGACATTCTCGTACGCACGCGACGCGTGAGCTGAGGGCCACACCCCCTCGAGCACACGCGTCGATCCCCTCGTCCGCCGTCAGGCGCGAGGGGTTTTTTGTTGGGCAAGGACCGTCCGGGCAGCGCCGCAGAGTCGCCGCGGGACGCAGACGTAGAACAGGGATGAGAGCAGATGTCGGAGCAGGGAACCGCAGGTGGCGAGCGCTGCACCGGTGCGCAGAGCCTGATCAAGTCGTTGGAGAGCGCGGGCACCGAGAACATCTTCGGCATCCCCGGCGGAGCGATCCTGCCGGCGTACGACCCCCTCTTCGACAGCCGGATCCGGCACATCCTCGTGCGCCACGAGCAGGGCGCCGGCCACGCCGCGCAGGGGTACGCCACCGCCACCGGCAAGGTCGGCGTGTGCATGGCCACCAGCGGCCCGGGCGCGACCAACCTGGTGACGCCGCTCGCCGACGCCCACATGGACTCCGTGCCGCTGGTCGCCATCACCGGCCAGGTCGGCGCGAGCATGATCGGCACCGACGCCTTCCAGGAGGCCGACATCCGCGGCATCACCATGCCGATCACCAAGCACAACTTCCTGGTCACCGACCCGGCCGAGATCCCACGCGTGATCGCCGAGGCGTTCCACATCGCCTCCACCGGGCGACCCGGCCCGGTGCTCGTCGACGTCGCGAAGTCGGCGCTGCAGGCCGAGACGACGTACGCCTGGCCCACCGAGCTCAACCTCCCCGGCTACCGCCCCGTCGTGCGCCCGCACTCCAAACAGATCCGCGAGGCGACCCGGCTGCTGCTCGAGTCGCGCCGCCCGGTGCTGTACGTCGGCGGCGGCGTCATCCGCTCCCGCGCGTCGAAGGAGCTCAGGACGCTCGCCGAGCTGACCGGCATCCCGGTCGTGACCACCCTGATGGCGCGGGGCGCGTTCCCCGACAGCCACCCCCAGCACCTCGGCATGCCCGGCATGCACGGCACCGTGGCCGCCGTCGCCGGCCTGCAGAAGAGCGACCTGATCATCAGCCTGGGCGCCCGCTTCGACGACCGGGTGACCGGCAACCTGGACTCCTTCGCCCCGAACGCCAAGGTCATCCACGCCGACATCGACCCGGCCGAGATCGGCAAGAACCGCATCGCCGACGTCCCCATCGTGGGCGACGCCCGCGAGGTGATCGCCGACCTGGTCGTCGCGCTGCAGGCCGAGGAGACCAAGGGCAACACCGGCGACTACGAGGGCTGGGTGAAGTTCCTGTCCGGCGTGAAGTCGAAGTACCCCCTCGGGTACGACGCGCCGACCGAGGGCGGCCTCGCCCCGCAGCACGTCATCCAGCGGCTGAGCGCGATCGCCGGGCCCGAGTCGATCTACGTCTCCGGCGTGGGCCAGCACCAGATGTGGGCCACCCACTTCGTGCAGTACGAGCACCCGAACACCTGGATCAACTCCGGCGGCCTCGGCACGATGGGCTTCGCGGTGCCGGCGGCGATGGGGGCCAAGGTCGGCAAGCCCGACACTACCGTGTGGGCCATCGACGGCGACGGCTGCTTCCAGATGACCAACCAGGAGCTCGCCACCTGCACGATCGAGGGCATCCCGATCAAGGTCGCGGTGATCAACAACGAGTCGCTCGGCATGGTGCGCCAGTGGCAGACCCTGTTCTACGAGGGCCGCTACTCCAACACCGACCTGCAGTCCAAGCGGGTGCCCGACTTCGTCAAGCTGGCCGAGGCCTACGGCGCCGTGGGCCTGTCCTGCGACAGCCCCGCGGACGTCGACGCCACCATCAACAAGGCCATGGAGATCAACGACGTCCCGGTCGTGGTCGACTTCCGCGTCGAGCGCGACGCGATGGTCTGGCCGATGGTCGCCGCCGGCACGAGCAACGACGACATCAAGTACGCCCGCGACCTGGCGCCCGAGTTCGAGGAGAACGACCTGTGACGACTCACACGCTCTCGGTCCTGGTCGAGAACAAGCCCGGCGTCCTGACCCGTGTGGCCGCGCTGTTCAGCCGTCGCGGCTTCAACATCGACTCCCTCGCCGTCGGCCCGACCGAGCACCCCGAGGTCTCGCGGATGACGATCATGGTCAGCGTCGAGGGCCTGCCGCTCGAGCAGGTGACCAAGCAGCTGAACAAGCTGGTCGAGGTGATCAAGATCGTCGAGCTCGACTACCGCGAGGCGGTCACCCGCGAGCTGCTGCTCGTCAAGGTCAAGGCCGACGCCGAGACCCGCGGCCAGGTCGTGGACGCCGTCCAGCTGTTCCGGGCCAAGGTCGTCGACGTCGCCCCCGACGCGATCACCATCGAGGTGACCGGCAACGCCGACAAGCTCAAGGACTTCCTCGCCGTGCTCGAGCCCTTCGGGATCCGCGAGCTCGTGCAGTCCGGCATGGTCGCCATCGGGCGGGGCGGTCGCTCCATCACCGAGCGCAGCCTGCGACCGGTCCCCGTGCCGGTCGCGCCGGCGTACGTCATCCCGGGCTGAACCGCACATGTAAATCGGGGTTATGGACGCTCCACTGGGCTCCCACCGGGGCCGGGCCGTCCACACCCCTCGCCAAGCCAACGAAATCACCAACCGAGAAGGAGCCCCTCCAGTGGCTGAGATGTTCTACGACGACGACGCCGACCTCTCCCTGATCCAGGGCAAGAACGTGGCGGTCATCGGCTACGGCTCGCAGGGCCACGCCCACGCGCTGTCGCTGCGCGACTCGGGCGTCGACGTGCGCGTCGGCCTGCAGCCGGGCTCGAAGAGCCGCGCCAAGGCCGAGGCCGAGGGCCTGCGCGTCGTGACGCCGGCCGAGGCCGCGGAGGAGGCCGACGTCATCGTCATCCTCGCCCCCGACCAGCACCAGCGGAAGCTGTACGCCGAGGAGATCGAGCCCGCGCTCACCCCCGGCGACACCCTGGTCTTCGGCCACGGCTTCAACATCCGCTTCGGCTACATCACCCCGCCCGAGGGCGTCGACGTGTTCATGGTCGCCCCCAAGGGCCCCGGCCACCTCGTGCGCCGCGAGTACGTCGACGGCCGCGGCGTGCCCGTGCTCGTCGCGGTGGAGAAGGACGCCTCCGGCAAGACCTGGGACCTCGCGCTGTCCTACGCCAAGGCGATCGGCGGCCTGCGTGCCGGCGGCATCCGGACCACGTTCACCGAGGAGACCGAGACCGACCTGTTCGGTGAGCAGGCCGTCCTCTGCGGTGGTGCCAGCCAGCTGGTGCAGTACGGCTTCGAGGTCCTCACCGAGGCCGGCTACCAGCCCGAGGTCGCCTACTTCGAGTGCCTCCACGAGCTGAAGCTGATCGTCGACCTGATGTACGAGGGCGGCATCGCCAAGCAGCGCTGGTCGGTCTCCGACACCGCCGAGTTCGGCGACTACGTCTCCGGCCCCCGCGTGATCACGCCCGACGTGAAGAAGAACATGGAGGACGTGCTCGAGGACATCAAGAACGGGAAGTTCGCCGAGCGCTTCATCACCGACCAGGACAACGGCTCGCCGGAGTTCACCGAGTTCCGCAAGGTGGGCGAGTCGCACCCGATCGAGTCGACCGGCCGCGAGCTGCGCAAGCTGATGGCCTGGGTCAAGAGCCACGACTCCGACTACGTCGAGGGCTCGTCGGCCCGCTGAGGGACCGATGACCCGGCCCGCTTTCGTGCTGCACGAGCACGACAAGCCCCGGCACCACTTCGACCTCCGCTTGGAGGAGGACGGCGTGCTGCGCTCGTGGGCGGTCCCCAAGGGACTGCCCACGAGCACCCGGCAGGACCGGCTCGCCGTCGCCGTCGCCGACCACGACCTCGCGCACGCGGCGTACGTCGACGAGGACAAGCGGATCGCCGACGACGGCTGGTGGGAGCTCGAGGACCGCACCGAGCGGCGGTTCGTGTTCGTGCTGCACGGCCAGCAGGCCAGTCGGAGGTACGCCCTGATCGACACGGGCTCCGACTGGCTGCTGCACCTGACCCGGGACCAGCCCGGGCCGGCCGGTGAGGTGCGGTGAAGTTTCACTAGGGCCCCGGTGAAACTGCCGCTTCCGACGTGAAACTTCGCGTCAGGAGCGGCAGTTTCACTAGGGCCCTAGTGAAACTTCTCCGGCTACTTGACCTCGGAGCGGAGCACCAGCCACACCCCGACCACGAGGGGCGCGACGAGCCAGATCAGGCTCGCGGTCCCGAGGTGGGCCCACTGGGTGGCGGTGACGTCGCCGTTGAAGAGCGCTCCCTGGGCGAAGTTGAAGTCGACCCAGGCCTGCAGGTCGCGGAACCAGCCCTGGTACGCCGCCAGCAGCGCGGCCAGCGGGGGCAGCACCAGCGCGTAGACGAAGTAGGCCACGATCGCGCCGGCGGAGTTGCGCACCAGGACGCCGAGGCCGAAGCCCAGGAGCATCCCGAGCACGTTGGCCAGCACGATCAGCCCGAAGTGACCGGCGGTGATGTCCCAGACCACGTCGGCGCCGGTGATCGCCGTGCCGACCAGGTTGCCGACGGCGCCGATCGCGAGCGCGACCGCCATCGAGACCACGCCGATGCCGACGCTGGCGACCAGCTTGGCCGTGATCACCCGGCTGCGGTGCGGGACCAGCGTGAACGTGGTCAGGCCGCTGCGCTGGCTCCACTCGCTGGTGACCGAGAGGATCGCGACCATCGGCAGGATCACCGACATCGGGAACCCGATCGCCGCGGCGAAGGTGTCGTAGGTGAGCGCGTCGTCGGGGGCGAACACGATCACCGCGACGGTGGCGAGCAGGGCCGTGATCCCGATGCTGGCCATCAGCCAGAACCCCGAGCGGGTGTTGAACATCTTGCTCAGCTCGACCCCGACGATCCGCGACAGCGGGATCGGCGGCGGTGCGGCAGCCTCGGCGGTGGTGGCGGCCTCGGGGGCCAGGGTCATGGTGCTCATGCTGCTGCTCCGTCTCGTTGCGAATCGGTGGTGAGCTCGAGGAACATCTCCTCCAGCCCGGCCCCCTCGGCCGGGCGCAGCTCGGTGAGGGCGACGCCCGCCGCGAGGGCGACCTGGCCCACGGTGGCGGGGTCGGCCGGGGTGCGTACGACGCCGCCGGCGCCGACGGTGGCGCTGTGGCCGGCGGCCGTCAGCGCACGCTCGAGCGCGGCCGGCGAGGCGCTGGCCACCAGGGTGCCCGCGGCGGCGAGCAGCTCGGACTTGGTGCCCTGGGCGACGATCCGGCCGTTGCCGATGACCACGATGTCGTCGGCGATCACCTCGATCTCGTGCAGCAGGTGCGACGACAGCAGCACCGTGCCGCCCTGGTCGGCGTAGGACCTGAGCAGGTCGCGCATCCAGCGGATGCCCGCCGGGTCGAGGCCGTTGGCGGGCTCGTCCAGGATCAGCACGGACGGGTCGCCGATCAGGGCGGTGGCGATGCCGAGCCGCTGCCGCATCCCGAGGGAGTATTGCCGCACCCGGCGCTCGGCCTCCTTCTGGGTGAGGCTGACCCGCTCGAGCATGTCGTCCACGCGCGATCCGGGCAGGCCCATCGTGCGGGAGGCGACCTTGAGGATGTCGCGCCCGGTCCGTCCGGCGTGCTGGGCGGAGGCGTCGAGGAGCACGCCCACCTCGCGGCCGGGGTTCGGCAGGTCGCGGAAGTGGCGGCCGGAGACCGTGACGCTGCCGGCGGTGGGCGGCGTGAGGCCGACCATCACCCGCATCGTCGTGGACTTGCCAGCGCCGTTGGGCCCGAGGAACCCGGTGACCCGTCCGGGTGCGGCGCTGAAGGTGATGTCGTCGACGGCGGTGAACCCGCCGTACGTCTTGGAGAGTGCTTCGACCTTGATCATGGCCCCGAGCCTGGCCGCCGGAGGCCCCCGGCCGCATCGGGGAGCGTGCTGACCCGACCCTGGTCCCACCCCCGGGATCGGGTGGGGGTGCTCAGGGTCGCGCGGGGTCGTCAGGAGTGGTCGTGCCACAGATCGACGAGCAGCAGGGTGAGACCGCGCAGGACGAACGCCGCCGTCAGCGCCCCGAGCAGGAGGACCACGCCCGGGCCCACGGAGCCGTCGTCCCGGGCTCGCGCGATCAGGGCGGCCACGAGGAATGCGCCGCCCGCGGCGAGGTCGGCCAGGCCGGGGGCACGGTGCTGGTTGCTGACGTCCATGTGGGCACGGTCGCACCCGTGCCTGGAACAGAACGCTGCGAACCGCCGTTGTGCCCGACATGCGCATCGAGATCTGGTCCGACGTCGTCTGCCCGTGGTGCTACATCGGCAAGCGTCGCCTGGAGACCGCCCTGGCCGGCTTCGAGCACCGCGACGAGGTCGAGATCGTGTGGCGCTCCTTCCAGCTCGACCCCGCCGCGCCGCTGGTGCCGGAGCAGACGGTGGCCGAGAGCCTGGGCCAGAAGTACGGCGGAGGCCCCGAGGCCGGGCGCCAGATGGTCGAGCGCGTCGAGGCCGTGGCCGCGGAGGAGGGCCTGCTGTTCCGCCTCGGCGAGGCCCAGCGGGTGAACACCGTCGACGCCCACCGGCTGCTGCACCTCGCACACGCCCAGGGCGGGCCGGCGCTGCAGTCGCTGCTGAAGGAGGAGCTGCTGGCGGCCTACTTCCTACGCGCCGAGAACGTCGCCGACCACGACCTGCTGCGGCGTACGGCGGAGAAGGCCGGGCTCGCGGTGAACCGGGTCGAGGAGGTGCTCGCCGGTCGGGAGTACGCCGACGAGGTCGAGGCCGACATCCGCCAGGCCGCCTCCCTGGGGGCCACCGGGGTGCCGTTCTTCGTGGTCGACCGCAGCTTCGGCGTCTCCGGCGCCCAGCCCGCCGAGGTCTTCGGCCAGGTGCTGGAGCGGGCGTGGACCGCCTCGCACCCGCGGCTCGACGTCGTCGGCGGTGCCGACGCGTGCGGGCCCGACGGCTGCGCCATCTGAGCCGACCCGGCCACTGGCCCGGCAGCCGTCCTCAGAGCAGCGGGGCCAACGCCCGCCGGTAGGCGACCACGTCCGGCGGCGCGTCGCTGAGCAGCCGGAACAGCGCGGCCCGCACCATCGCCTCGCACGCCACCCCGTCGGCGTACGCCGTGAGCCGCGCCGGGTCGGCACCGCCGTGCACGACCGCGTCGATCACCGCGACCGCCTCGGCCCAGCGCACCGGACGCCAGGCGGGCGCCACGTCGAGGACGACGGGCGCGCCCTCGGCGTCGAGGAGCACGTTGCCCGCGAGGTCGGCGTGCACCAGCTGGGGACGGCCGAGCCGGATGCCCTCGTCGAGCCGCGCCGACAGTGCCTCGACCAGCAGGCGGGCGTCGTCGTCGAGCCCCGACAGCCCGACCGGCTCCTCGCCGTACGCCGCCCGCTCGGCCACCGCCCACCGGTCCTGGCGGTCGTCGAGGCCGGTGGGTCGCTCGGGCACCGCGACCGCGAGCCGGGCGTGCAGCAGCCGGCCGGCGGCGAGGGTGACGTCGAGGTCCTCGCACACCTGCGTCCCGGGCTCGAACCGGCTGGCTCCCCAGCCGTCGACCACCCAGCTGCCGTCGCGCGCGGGGACGGGCATGGCGATCCGCACGTCGCGGGTGCCACGCGACGGGCTCTCGTCGAGCCGCACGGCGAGCCGCGCCAGCGTCGGGTTCAGCCACGCGAGCACCTGGGGGTCGCGCCCGGGGGAGAGCACCAGGTCGCCCGCGCGGACGCTCGAGCCCTGGCCGCCCGGCAGCGGTTCGACGGCCTCGGGGACGGCGAAGAGGTCGAGCACGCGCGACGAAGGGACCACGGGCGCCACCGTCCCACATCCACCTCCGTGGCGGCACCGGCCGGATGGTCGGACCCGGAGCACGGGGTGTGGCATCCGTTACCCTGGACGCCGCACAGCGTCGTGCGACCGTCCGGCACCACCTCACTGCCCACCGGAAGGTCAGGACCGCTGTGGCCGACCACGACCAGCCCGTCCCCGGCGATCCCACCGCCCGCCCGGGGCGTCGCCGCCCGGTCGTCCTGATCGCCGAGCCGCTGAGCCCGGCCACGGTCGAGGCACTCGGCCCCGACTTCGAGGTCCGGCACTGCGACGGCACCGACCGGCCCGCCCTGCTCAAGGAGCTCGCCGAGGCCGAGGCGCTGCTCGTCCGGTCGGCGACGCGGGTCGACGAGGAGGCGCTGCTGGCGGGGGGACGGCTGCGGGTGGTCGCCCGGGCCGGCGTCGGCCTGGACAACGTCGACGTCCGCGCCGCCACCCACCACGGCGTGATGGTGGTCAACGCCCCCACCTCCAACATCGTCAGCGCCGCGGAGCTCGCGGTCGCGCTCCTGCTGGCCGCCGCCCGTCACGTCAGCCCCGCCCACGCGGCGCTGACGCGGGGGGAGTGGCGCCGCGACGACTTCACCGGCACGGAGCTGTTCGACAAGACCGTCGGCATCGTGGGGCTCGGCCGCGTCGGTGTCCTGGTCGCCCAGCGCCTGGCGGCCTTCGGCATGCGGGTGATCGCGCACGACCCCTACGTGCAGCCCGGTCGCGGCGCCCAGATGGGCGTGCGGATGGTCGGCCTGGACGAGCTGATGGGCGCCTCCGACGTCGTCAGCGTGCACCTGCCGCGCACCCCGGAGACCCTCGGCCTGATCGGGGCGCCGCAGCTCGCCCTCGCCCGCCCGGGGTTGATCCTGGTCAACGCCGCGCGCGGCGGCATCGTGGACGAGGAGGCGCTGCACGACGCGCTGCTCTCGGGCCGGGTCGGGGCCGCGGGCCTGGACGTCTTCACCGTCGAGCCCAGCACCGACTCGCCCCTGTTGGCCCTGCCCAACGTCGTGGCCACCCCCCACCTCGGTGCGGCGACCCACGAGGCCCAGGAGAAGGCCGGGCTCGCCGTCGCCCGCTCCGTGCGGCTCGCGCTGGCCGGTGAGCTGGTGCCCGACGCGGTCAACGTGCAGGGCGGCTTCATCGCCGAGGTCGTGCGCCCCGGCATCCCGCTGGCGGAGAAGCTCGGCCGGATCTTCACCGCACTGGCCGGCGGCGTCGCCCAGCAGGTCGACGTCGAGGTGCGGGGCGAGATCACCGACCACGACGTCAAGGTCCTCGAGCTGGCGGCGCTCAAGGGCGTGTTCGCCGACGTCGTCGAGGAGACCGTCTCCTACGTCAACGCCCCTCTGCTCGCGGCCGAGCGCGGCACCGAGGTGCGGCTGCTCACCGACCCCGAGAGCCCCGACCACCGCAACCTGGTCACCCTGCGCGGCACCCTCGTCGGCGGCACCCAGGTGTCGGTGTCGGGCACGCTGATCGGCATCGCGCAGCGCGAGCGGCTCGTCGAGGTCAACGGCTTCGTGGTCGACCTGGAGCCGACCGACCACCTCGCCTTCCTGAGGTACGCCGACCGGCCCGGCATGGTCGGCATCATCGGCCGCATCCTGGGGGAGTCGGGCGTCAACATCGCCGGCATGCAGGTCTCGCGCAACGAGAAGGGCGGCGAGGCGCTGGTCGCGCTGTCGGTCGACACGGCCGTCCCGGCCGAGGTGCTGGAGCAGATCCGCTCGGCCATGGGGGCCGCCTCGGTGCGCGGCGTGGACCTCTCCGACTGATCCTCCCGACGGCTCAGGCCACGAGCCCCGGGGTGGCGCGCAGGGGGCGCGGGTAGGGGTCGGCGAGCGTCTCCTGCCACGCCGGGGCGAGGCGGGCGATCGCGTCGGTGAGCACGTGCGCGGGCTGGGTGTAGGGGATCCGCAGGAAGCGGTCGAGCCCGCCCTCGGGAGCGAAGCTGGGGCCGGAGGCGAGCAGCACGCCGTGCCGCTCGGCCCGGGAGACGAGCGCGGTCGAGAGCGCGGCGGGCAGCTCGCACCACAGGTTCAGGCCGCCCGTCGGTCGGGTCGGCCGCCAGTCAGGCAGATGACGGGCCAGCGCGGCCAGCGCCGCGTCGCGCGAGCCGCGCAGCTGCTCGCGGCGGTGGGTCAGCAGGTCGCTGCCGTCGCGCAGCAGGTCGGCGGCCACCAGCTGCTCCAGCGGCGAGGTGCCGAGGTCGAGGGTGAGTCGAGCGCGGTACAGCGCGTCCATCCTGCTGGCCGGCACCCGCATCCAGCCGATCCGCAGCCCGCCCCAGAACGGCTTGCTCATGCTGCCCACGCTGATGTCGTCCCCGGCGTACGCCGCGAACGGCGCCGGCATCGCCTGCCCCTCGAGCGGGAGCATCGCCATCGACTCGTCGATGATCGCCGTCGTCCGGGTGCGGGCCAGCGCCCGGGCGACCCGCTCGCGGCCCTCGTCGAGCAGCAGCGAGCCGGTCGGGTTGTGGAAGTCGGGGATCAGGTAGGCCGCCTTCGGCACGACCTGCCGCAGCGTCGTGGTCATCGGCTCGGTGTCGGTCTCGTCGCGCGGCACGTCGACCCCGACCAGGCGGGCGCCGCTCTGGGTCAGGGTGGCGATCGCGTTGGGGTAGGTCGGGCTCTCGGTCACCGCCCGGTCGCCGGGGCTCAGCAGGGCGCGGGCCGCGATCGCGACACCGGCCTGCGCCCCCGGCACGATCATGATCTGGTCGGGGCTGGTGGGCAGCCCCCGCGCGGCGTACGCCTCGGCGACCGCCTCGCGCAGCACCGGCAGGCCCGAGGGGTAGTAGCCCGGGCCGGCGAGGTGCCGCGGCAGCTCGGCCACCGCGCGCTCGTACGCCGCCAGCAGGCCCGGCCCCGGCAGCGGGGCGGCGCAGGTCAGGTCGGCCTGGCCGTCGGGGTGCTCGGTCAGCCGCAGCAGGTGGTCGCCGTGGTCGCCGCGGGTCACCGGCAGGGCGGCCACGCTTCCCGAGCCCTGGCGCGAGACCAGGAAGCCGTGGTCGCGCAGCTCGGCGTACGCCCGGGCCACGGTCGTCCGGCTCACCTCGAGCGCCTCGGTGAGGTCACGCTCGCTGGGCAGGCGCACGCCGACCGGCACCCGGCCGTCGGTGATCAGGACCCGGAGCCCCTCGGCGAGCCCGCGGTAGGCGGGGGAGCGGTCGAAGTCCCCCAGCAGGGTGGCTACGCGGGAGGCGGCGACGAGGCGGGACATGCAGGCCAGTGAATCACGATTGGCCATGGGCAATCAGGCCACTTGCTGATGGACTCACGCCATGACCGCTCCTCTCGACGCCCACCTCGTGACCGAGGCCGAGCCCCGCCCGTCCCGCCGCTCGCGCGAGCTGGCCTCGTTGGGCCCCGTCGCCCAGCTGCGGGCCGGCCGCCTGCCGCGCCGTCTGGGTCAGCTCGCCGTCGGGCTGGTGCTCTACGGCCTCACCCTGGCGATGATGATCCGCAGCGCGCTCGGCAACGCGTCGTGGGACGTGCTCCACCAGGGGATGGCGCTGCGGATGCCGATCAGCATCGGCACCGCGGTGATCGTGATGAGCCTGGTGGTGCTGCTGTTCTGGATCCCGCTGCGCGAGAAGCCGGGCCTGGGCACGATCGCCAACTCCTTCGTCGTCGGCCTGGTCGCCGACGAGGCGCTGCGGCTGCTCGCGGCCCCCGATGCCCTGTGGCAGCGGGTCGCCCTGATGGTCGGCGGCATCGTGCTGAACGCGCTGGCGACCGCGCTCTACATCGGCTCGCAGTTCGGCCCCGGCCCGCGTGACGGGCTGATGACCGGCCTGCACCGCCGCACCGGCCTGTCGATCCGCGTCGTCCGCACCGGCCTCGAGGTCACCGTCGTCGCCCTCGGCTGGCTGCTCGGCGGGGTCGTCGGCGTCGGCACCGTGCTCTACACGCTGGCGATCGGTCCGCTCGTGCAGCTGCTGCTGCCGCTGTGCATCGTGGAGCTGCCGGAACGCCGCTGACAGGCGTGTGGCCTAGCGGCGCGTGGCGATGATCGCCGAGGCGTCGGAGGCGACCATCACCTCGACGGCGGTGAAGCGCTCGTCGGTGAGCCAACCCTCGCGCAGGGTGTCGACGCGGCCGTAGGTGATCGGCGGCCACATCTCGCACGGCGTGAAGTCGTCGAGGACCACGAGGCCGCCCGGCTCGACCAGGTCGGCCACGGCCTCGGGGCTGGCGTCGGCCGGCACCGAGGGGTCCAGGAACAGCAGGGAGTACGGCCCCTTGTCGCGCAGCGTCGACCAGTCGGCGGCCAGCACCTCGACCTGGGGGTCCTCGGTGAAGATCTCCGAGGCGGCCTTGGCCAGCTTCGGGTCGAGCTCGGCGGACAGGATCATCGTGCCGGGGCGTACGCCGGAGCGCAGCCAGGCCGTGCCCACGCCGCACCCGGTGCCGAACTCGGCCATCTTGCCGCCGCGGGTCGCGGCCAGCGTCGCCAGCAGGCGGCCGGTCTCGTTGCGGCAGAAGGACACGTAGCCGGCGCGCCGCGAGACGTCGAAGGCCCGCGCGACGATCGCGGGCAGCTCGGGCGGGGCACTCATGGGGCCAGTGTGACAAATCCGGTGGGGCAGGACCGCCCACGAAGAGCCGTCTCGGATGGTGGGACAGTTCTCCAGCAGGCGGACACGGCGAGCCGGTGGCGGCGTACGCTGGGCGGACCATGCGGAGCACGTTCGTACTTATTCGTCGCCGTGGCGGGGCCTGTATCTAGATAGGCCACCTCGCCGCGGAGTTCGGCGTTCCACGCCGACCGGCCTGTCGAACCCCTCCGCGAGCGAGACCTCGAAGAGTTCCACCCTCGACTCTCCGCGAACCAGATCTGCTCCACGCAGCGATCGGTCACCCCCGAGATGTGTTCATCTCCCTCGCCGAGATCCCTGTCGCCGTCGTACCCCCACCCCCGGGTCCGGCGGCAGGGACCGCACCCCCGTCGAGCACCTCATCCCGCACGAGCACCCCAGGAGCGCAGCCATGTACGACATGTATCCCGAGTGGGGCCCCGCCAAGCACTGGTCGGACCCGCAGCAAACCGGCACCACCATGAACCAGCAGGCGCTGCAGGCGTCTCTTGACCTGCGAGACAACGGCGGCGAGCGTCCCGACGACAACTAGCCTCGTCCGCATGTCAGACACCGCAGCAGTCGAAGGTCCGATCCGCCTCGCCGTCATCCCTGGCGACGGCATCGGTCCCGAGGTCACCACCGAGGCCGTCAAGGTGCTCGAGCAGGTCGCGCCCACCGGCGTCACCTTCGAGCCCACCCGCTACGACCTCGGCGCCGAGCGCTACCTCGCCACCGGCGAGGTGCTGCCCGACTCGGTGCTGGAGGAGATCCGTCAGCACGACGTGATCCTCCTCGGCGCCGTCGGCGGCAAGCCCGGCGACCCGAACCTCCCGCCCGGCATCCTCGAGCGGGGGCTGCTGCTGAAGCTGCGCTTCGAGCTCGACCACTACGTCAACCTGCGACCGTCGCGGATCTACCCCGGCGCCACCTCACCCCTGGCGCTCCACGTTCTCGAGGGGCCGAGCGAGGTCGACTTCGTCGTCGTCCGCGAGGGCACCGAGGGCCCCTACACGGGCAACGGCGGCGCCCTGCGCGTCGGCACCCCGCACGAGATCGCCACCGAGGTCTCGGTGAACACCGCCTTCGGTGTGGAGCGCGTCGTCCGCGACGCCTTCCGCCGGGCCCAGAAGCGCCGCGGCAAGCTGACCCTGGTCCACAAGACCAACGTGCTGGTCAACGCCGGCGCCGTGTGGTGGCGCCTGGTGCAGGAGGTGGCCGCGGAGCACCCCGACGTCACCGTCGACTACATGCACGTCGACGCCGCCATGATCTTCCTGGTCACCGACCCCGCCCGCTTCGACGTGATCGTCACCGACAACCTGTTCGGCGACATCGTCACCGACCTCGCCGCCGCCATCACCGGTGGCATCGGCCTGGCCGCCAGCGGCAACATCAACCCCGACCGCACCTCGCCCTCGATGTTCGAGCCCGTCCACGGCTCGGCCCCCGACATCGCCGGCCAGGGCAAGGCCGACCCCACCGCCGCGATCCTCTCGGTCGCCCTCATGCTCGAGCACCTCGGCCTGGACCAGGCCGCAGCCCGGGTGGAGGAGGCGGTCGTCGCCGACCTCGCCGCCCGCGTCGGCGGCACCCGCGGCAGCACGGCGGAGATCGGCGACTCGATCGTCCAGCGCCTGGGCTGACCCGCTGCTCGATCCGGTTTCCCAGGTGATGAACCGAAACCGCCTCCTCACACACCACGCGTCGTGTGCAAGGAGGCCGACTGGGTTCATCACCTGGGAAACCGCAGACCCCGACCCGAGAGATAGCCTGCCCCTCATGACGCTCGACATCACCACCACGCCCTCGGACCACCCGCGCAGCGACGCGGAGGTCGCGGAGATCCTGGCCAACCCCGGGTTCGGCACCTACTTCACCGACCACATGTTCAGCGTCGAGTGGACGCCCGAGCTGGGCTGGCACGACGCCCGCGTCACGGCGTACGGCCCGCTGAGCATGGACCCCGCCTCGGCGGTGCTGCACTACGCGCAGGAGACCTTCGAGGGGATGAAGGCCTACCGCCACGAGGACGGCTCGGTGTGGACCTTCCGGCCCGAGGAGAACGCCAAGCGGATGGCGCGGTCCTCGGCGCGCCTGGCCTTCCCGGTGCTCGAGCCCGAGGACTTCGTGCAGGCCGTCGACGCGCTCGTCGCGATCGACCAGCGCTGGGTGCCGGAGAACGCGGCCGACGGGGCGGGGGAGAAGAGCCTCTACCTCCGGCCGTTCATGATCGCCTCCGAGGTCTTCCTCGGCGTGCGCCCGGCCCAGCACGTCACCTTCATGGTGATCGCCAGCCCGGCCGGCGCCTACTTCAAGGGCGGCGTGAAGCCGCTGTCGCTGTGGCTGACCGAGGAGTACACCCGCGCCGGCCGTGGCGGCATGGGCGCGGCGAAGACCGGCGGCAACTACGCCAGCTCGCTGGTCGCCCAGCAGGAGGCGACCGCGCACGACTGCGACCAGGTGGTCTTCCTCGACGTCGCCGAGGGGAAGTACGTCGAGGAGCTCGGCGGGATGAACATGTACTTCGTCTACGCCGACGGCCACGTCGTCACCCCGGAGACCGGCACCATCCTCGAGGGGATCACCCGCGCGGCGATCATCGAGCTGGCCCAGAAGAAGGGCCACCAGGTCGAGGAGCGCAAGCTCTCCATCGACGAGTGGCGCGAGGGCGTCGCCAGCGGCGAGATCACCGAGATCTTCGCCTGCGGCACGGCCGCGGTGATCACCCCCGTCGGCACCCTGAGGTGGGACGGCGGCGAGGTCAGCGGAGCGGCCACCGAGGAGGCCGGCCCGCTGACCCTGGAGATCCGCCAGGACCTCGTCGACATCCAGTTCGGCCGCGCCGACGACGGCTTCGGCTGGATGCACCGCGTGGTCTGAGCGACTACTCCACGTGCGGCTGGCCGGTGCTGGCCGTGGTGCCGCCGTCGACGGCGAGCGTGGCGCCCGTGACGTACGCCGCGTCGGCGCTGGCCAGGAAGAGCACCGCCGGGGCGATGTCCTCGGGCTGGCCGGGGCGACCCAGGGCGATCCGGTTGACGAAGGGGCGCAGCGACGCCTCGTCGGTGCCCACCGCCGCGGTCGCCTCGGTCCGGGTGAAGGCCGGGGCGACGTTGTTCAGGCGGACCCCGCGCGCGCCCCAGTCGAGGGCGACCGACTGCACGAAGTTCATCACCGCGGCCTTGGTGGCGTTGTACGCCGCCTGGCCCCAGTCGCCGCGCAACCCGGAGACCGAGCCCACGTTGACCAGGTTGCCGCCGGTGCGCTCGAGCTCGGGCAGGGCGGCCTGGGCGAGGAACACGAAGGCGTCGAGGTTGGTGCTGCGGAAGGCGTCCCACTCCTCGGCGGTCAGGTCGGTGAACTCCTGGGCGGAGTAGGTCGCGGCGTTGTTGACCACCACGTCGAGCCGGCCGAGCTTGCCGACCACGGTCTCCACGACCTCACGCACCGACGAGCGGTCGGCGAGGTCGGCGGTGACGGCGAGCGCCCGGTCGTCGGGGTGGCCCGCGAGCGTCTCCTCCAGCTTCTCGGTGCGGCGCCCGACCACCGCCACGGTGGCGCCGTTGTCGAGGAACGCGCGGGCGACGGCGCGACCGATGCCGCTGCCGCCGCCGGTGACGAGCACGACCTGGCCGTCGAAGTCATAGGTGTTGTGGGTCATGCAGGGCACAACCGACGTCGGAGCCGGTGTCATCCCGAGGCCGGCCGACGCACGCGAGATGCCGCGCGCCCCTGCCCGGGACCGGCGGGACCTCCGGATAACGTGGCGCGGTGACCAGCAGCCCCGAGGAGACCTACGTCGGTCCCTACCGACTCCTCGCCCACATCGGGGAGGGCGGCATGGGGGTCGTGCACCTCGCCCAGGGCCCCGACGGGGCCCGTGTCGCGCTGAAGGTGCTGCGCCCCCACGTCGTCGGTGACGCCGAGGCGCGCGAGCGGCTGGCCCAGGAGGTCAGCTCGCTGCGGCGCATCTCCAGCCCCCGGGTGGCGGAGATCCTCGACGCCGACCCGCACGGCCCGCTGCCGTACGTCGTCACCCGCTACGTGCCCGGCCTCTCGCTCTACCACCACGTGGCGGAGGAGGGGCTGATCGAGGGCGCCGCCCTGCTGCACTTCGCGGGCGCGTTGGCCGAGGCCCTGCAGGCGGTGCACGCCGCGGGGGTCCTGCACCGCGACATCAAGCCGACCAACGTGCTGATGGAGGGCCGCTGGCCCGTGCTGATCGACTTCGGCCTGGCCCGGGTCGCCGAGGACCCCCGCCTGACGCAGACCGGGTTCCTGCTCGGCACGCCGGGCTACCTCGCCCCCGAGATCCTCTACGGCGACGACGCGACCGTGGCCTCCGACGTGCACGCCTGGGCCGCGACCGTGGTGTACGCCGCGACCGGGCGCCCGCCGTACGGCACCGGCCCCACGATGGCCGTGATGGATCGCGTGCGCCGCGGCGAGCACGACCTGAGCGGCATCCCCGACCCGCTGAACCGGCTGCTCGCCGCCGGTCTCGCCGCCGAGCCCCTCGACCGGCCGACGGTGCGCCGGATCATCGGCTGGGTGCAGTCCGAGACCGAGCGCAGCTCCTCGCGGCGGGTCCTGGAGCCGGTGCCGCAGCCGGCGCCCGAGCTCTGGACGATGCCGCTCGCCCCCCAGCGGCGCGACGCCCACCGGGACCCCCAGCCGGAGGCACCGACCGCGTCCGCGATCGCGGCCCCCTCCGAGGCTCCGGCCGAGGCCCGGACCCAGCAGCCCGCCCCGGCGACGACCGTGCTCCCGGTCGTGGCCCGCGACGACCAGCCCCAGCCCTACCAGCAGCGCCCGTCACAGCAGGCCCAGCACTTCCAGCAGGCCCAGCACTTCCAGCAGGCCCGGCCCCCGCAGCAGTCCCAGACCGTCCCCCAGTCCCAGCCGGTGCATCCCTGGACGCCCCCGCCGGAGCCGCGCCGGGCGAGCCGGGGCCAGCAGGTGCTCCAGCTGCTCGGCCTGGGGGCGTTGGCCGGCGCGACCGTGGCCTACGCGCCGTACATCGGGCTCGCGCTGGTCGCCGTCGTCGTCCTGGTCCTGCGCACGGTCTCGGTCGGGCGGCAGCGGCACGGCCGTCGACGGATGGTGCGCGGGCGGCCACGGTGGTACGACGTGCCGACGACGACGCTGGCGACGCCGGGCTACGTCGTGATCGCCGCCTTCGGCACGGTCTCGCTGGTCGCGGTGGCCGCGGTGCTGGGCCTGGCGCTGTTCTCGTTGGCCTACCTGCTCGGTCAGAGCGTGACGACCGGGATGCTGATGGCAGGCGTCGCGTTCGCCCCCGGCCTGTGGTGGGGGCCCGGCTCGGGCCGGGTGCGCGAGGTCACCCGCAGGGCCGTCGACCGCACCTCGCGCACCGAGCTGGTCGGCTGGTTCGTGGCCGTGATGGCGCTGCTCGGCAGCGCCGCGCTGGTCGCCGTCCTGCTGGGCTCCGGGGTCAACTGGGCGCCTGCGCTGCAGCCTCCCTGGCGCTGACCGGACCCGTCCGGTAGCGCCCGGCACGGGCGCCCCACGGGCTTTCGGCCAACTCCGCCGAGCTGGTCTAGTGCGCCGGATCGGGCCGGTCGCGCCGCCGCGAGGGATGTCCGATCATTCCGTTGTGCCCGTGATCTCCCGCCTCGTGCGCTCCGCTGCCGCAGTGGCCGTGACCCTGCTCGTCACCCTCGCGGTGTCGCTGCTCCAGGTCCCCGCCTCCGTCGCCGCGGCGCCGGCAGCGGCGGCGACTCCGGCGCCCGCGCACCTGGAGCTGCACGGCGACACGGTGGCCCCCGCCGCCAACGCCCGCACCGGCTCGCACACCTGGCGCGGCAGCCGGATCTCCTACTACGAGACGGTCCCCGCGAAGTGGGACTGGAGCCTGTCGATGGCGATCGCGAAGTGGAACAGCACCGGCGCCACCGTGCGCTTCGTGCGCACCCCCTACCGCAGCCGGGCCGACCTCACCATCGGGTACGGCGACACCCGCGGCTCGGCCGGCCTGGCCACCGTCGGCCGCACCGCCCACGCCTGGGTCCACCTGAGCACGGCGTACGCCGGCGCCGACGGCAACGACGCCCACAACCGGGTGGAGGTGCTCGGCATCTTCGCCCACGAGCTCGGTCACGTGCTGGGCTTCGGGCACACCTCGGCCAGCTGCTCGCTGATGTCCCCGGTCCTCGACGTCTCCGGCTGCGGCGTCGTCACCGACGCGACGCCCGGCTACTACCGCTGCCGCACCCTCGACGACGCCCTGGTCTCGCGGTTCGTGCGCATCTACGGCGGCCGCACCCGCTACATCGCCTCCACCTGGTGCCTGATCGACCCGCTGCCCTCCGCGCTGAGCGTGGCCTTCCACGGCGAGCAGACCGGCTCGGTCAGGGTCAGCTGGGCGCGCCCCACCTACCTCCCCGCCGGGTCGCGGGTGCAGATCCAGCACTGGGTCGGCGACACCTGCGAGACCCCGCCGGTCTGGTCGGCCACCGACTACAGCGACCCGACGGCCGCCGCCTGGAGCGACGCCCGCCCCGAGGACGCCTTCGACAACTGCTTCGAGGCCCGCCTGGTCAACCGGTACGGCGTGGGTCGTGCCTCCGTCGGCGCCCGGCTGGCCCGCACCGCCGCCACCCAGGCGCAGGTGCAGGCCCCCGACGCTCCCGTCGACGCCTCCACCCCGCCCGTCGAGTCCGTCACCGGCGGCTGAGGCGGTTCCCACACCCCGGGCGAAAAGTTGCACACCTGTGCAACGACACGATCGGCGAGCCAGAACAGATGACGTGGACAACTAGTTCTTGATACTCCGGACGACGGGGGAACACCTCCCCCCGAACTCGGAAGGACCCACATGTCCCGTCTCGGACCACGCGTGCTCGTGGCCGGCCTCGGTGCCGCCGCGCTCTGCGTCCCCCTGGTCGCCGTGACCCCGGCCCAGGCAGCGAACCCCGCCCCCGCCGGCAGACGCACCGTCCCGCACGCCCGCCCCACGTGGGCGACCCCGTCCCGCGCCCGCGGGGCCGTCGCCGCCACAGCCCCCGTGTCGGTGCGGGTGTCCCTGGCACCGCGCGACGCCGCCGGCGCCGAGGCGTTCGGGGCCGCGGCCTCGAACCCCGCGAGCGCGAGCTACGGGCGCTACCTCAGCCCCTCGGCGTACGCCGCGAAGTTCGGCCCCACGGCGGCCTCGGCCTCCCGGGTGCAGGACTACCTGCGCAGCCAGGGCCTCACGGTCACCTCGGTGGCCGGTGGCCGCCAGTGGGTCGAGGCGAAGGGCTCGGCCGCGCAGCTGGGCAAGGCCTTCGGCACCACGCTGACCACCTACGCCTACGACGGCAAGCAGCTCCGCGCCCCCAGCTCGGAGGTCACCGTGCCGGCGTCGGTCCGGTCCGACATCACCACCGTGGCAGGGCTGACCACCAGCCAGAAGCGGGTCCCGCGCACGCGTCGCGTCCTGCCCGAGACCTCGAGCCGCACGGTCGCCCCCGGGGCCACCAAGCCCACGCCGACCGAGTGCTCGGCCTACTGGGGCGAGCACCAGCAGACCGTCCCCGAGGTGGACGGCCAGACCCGGGTGAACACCTACGAGTGCGGCCTGGGCCCGGCCCAGCTGCGCAAGATCTACGGCACGACCGCCGCCGTGCGCGGGGGCAACGACGGGCACGGCGAGACCGTCGCGATCATCGACGCCTACGCCAACCCGACGATGCTGGCCGACGCCAACCGCTACTCCAAGGCCCAGGGCGAGCCGACCCTGAAGCGCAACCAGTACACCGAGACCAGGTTCTCGCCCTTCGACCTGCAGACCGAGTGCGGTGGCGAGGTCGGCTGGAACGGCGAGGAGGCCCTCGACGTCGAGGCCGTGCACGCCATGGCGCCCGGGGCGAAGATCCACTACGTCGGGGCCAAGAACTGCGACACCGGCATCGACGACGCGGTGAACTTCGTGATTCAGAACCACACCGCCGACATCGTCAGCAACTCCTACGGCTTCGCCGGTGAGGTCCTGGACCCGGCCGTGATCGCGCTCGAGCACAACCTGTTCACCCAGGCCGTGGCCGAGGGGATCGGCCTCTACTTCTCCTCCGGCGACGACGGCGACAACGTCATCAACGGCCTGACGCCGCAGCCCGACTACCCCGCCTCGGACCCGAACGTGACGGCCGTCGGCGGCACCAGCGAGCTCGTCGACCGCCAGGGCCGCACCGTGGCCACCACCGGCTGGGAGACCGCCCTGGACACGATCGACTACAGCGGCGAGACGGCCGTCTACTCCGAGCCCCTGCCGGGTGAGTTCATCTTCGGCGCCGGTGGCGGCCGGAGCACGCTGTTCGACCAGCCGTCCTACCAGCGCGGCACGGTGCCGAAGGCGCTGTCCAGCGACAACGGCCAGCTCAAGCGGGTCTCGCCGGACGTGTCGGCCGACGCCGACCCGTACACCGGCTTCTTCTACGGCTTCACGCCGCAGGGGTCGGCGTACGCCGAGGACAGCATCGGCGGCACCAGCCTCGCCTGCCCGCTGGTCGCCGGCATCCAGGCGGTGGCCCAGCAGAACCGCAAGTTCCCGATCGGCTTCGCCAACCCGCTGCTGTACTCGTTGAAGTCCGGCGCCTTCCACGACGTGGTGCCGCAGAAGAAGCCGATCCGCTTCGCCAGCACGGCCGGCAGCTACACCGGCACCTTCGAGGCCGGTGACACCCAGCGCACCCGCAACGGGTACGACGACATCACCGGTCGCGGCACGCCGAACGGTCGCGCGTTCCTCACGGGCGAGGACAACTGATCACGGCGCGCTGAACCCACCGTGACCACACCCCGGAGCCGGCCCCGCCGAGCCGGCTCCGGGGTGGCGCCGTGCCCTGGCGCCGTGACTGGGGGTGGGCACCAGATGGCGGGACGGCGTACCGAGGGCTGGACATCCGTGGCAGACTCGCCCGCATGCAGCACCGCGTCACCATCATCGCCTAGCGCGACGGGCCCGCACCGGCCCCGTCGCGCTGACCTCTCGTCCTGACGGGAGGTCTTTTTGTTGCCCCCGATCGTTCAGCACCGACCCGAGGACTTGGCATGACCAGCGACCTGTTCCACGTCTACGACACCACCCTGCGCGACGGTGCGCAGCAGGAGGGGCTGAACCTCTCCGTGGCCGACAAGCTGGCGATCGCGCGGCACATCGACGGCCTCGGGGTCGGGTTCATCGAGGGCGGTTGGCCGGGGGCCAACCCCAAGGACACCGAGTTCTTCGCCCGGGCGAAGGACGAGCTGCAGCTGCAGCACGCGCAGCTCGCCGCGTTCGGGGCCACCCGCCGGGCCGGCGTGGCGGCCGCCGACGACCCGCTGGTGGCGGCCCTGCGCGACTCCGGCGCGGGCGTGGTCACCCTGGTGGCCAAGTCGCACGACCGCCACGTCGCCCTGGCGCTGCGCACCACCTTGGAGGAGAACCTCGCGATGGTGCGCGACACCGTCACCCACCTCCGTGCCGAGGGCCAGCGGGTCTTCCTCGACGCCGAGCACTTCTTCGACGGCTACCGCGACAACCGCGACTACGCCCTCGAGGTGCTGCGCACCGCGTTCGAGGCCGGCGCCGAGGTCGCGGCGCTGTGCGACACCAACGGCGGCATGCTGCCCGCGTGGGTCGGCGACGTCGTCGGCGACGTCGTGCAGTCGACGGGTGGCCGCGTGGGCATCCACTGCCACAACGACACAGGCTGCGCGGTCGCCAACACCCTGACGGCCGTCGACTCCGGCGCCACGCACGTGCAGGGCACCCTGAACGGCTACGGCGAGCGCACCGGCAACGCCGACCTGGTCACGGTCGTGGCCAACCTCGAGCTCAAGCTCGGTCGCCAGGTGCTGCCCGCGGGTCTGCTGCGCGAGGCCACCCGGGTCGCGCACGCGGTCGCCGACGTCACCAACTTCCCGCCCGCCTCGCGCCAGCCGTACGTCGGCACCTCGGCGTTCGCGCACAAGGCCGGGCTGCACGCCAGCGCCATCAAGGTCGACCCCGACCTCTACCAGCACATGGACCCCGAGGGCGTCGGCAACGACATGAGGCTGCTGGTCTCCGACATGGCCGGCCGTGCCTCGATCGAGCTCAAGGGCCGCGAGCTCGGCTTCGCCCTCGACCCCGACCTGGTCAAGCGCGTCACCGGCCGGGTCAAGGACCTGGAGTCCCGCGGCTACACCTTCGAGGCGGCCGACGCCTCCTTCGAGCTGATGCTGGTCGAGGAGGTCGACGGCGTCCGCCCGTCGTACTTCGACGTGGAGTCGTGGCGCGTGATCACCGAGACCCGCCCGGGTGCCGAGGCGCTCTCCGAGGCGACGGTGAAGCTGCGCGCCGGCGGCGCCCGTCTGGTGATCACCGGTGAGGGCAACGGCCCGGTGAACGCGCTCGACCACGCCCTGCGGCAGGCGATCAGCCAGCTCTACCCCGAGATCGTGAAGTTCGAGCTGATCGACTACAAGGTGCGCATCCTCGACCAGGGCCACGGCACCGACGCGATCACCCGCGTGCTGATCGAGACCTCCGACGGGCAGAGCTCGTGGGTCACCGTCGGGGTGGGGCACAACGTCATCGAGGCCTCCTGGATGGCGCTGCTCGACAGCCTCACCTTCGGCCTGCGCCGCCACGACGCCTGACGGCCGCGCTCAGGGGCGGGGTGGCGCGGTGGCGCGGCTGACCCGGGCCAGGCCGACCGCGACCAGCACGGTGACCATGGTGATGCCCACGACGTACGCCGCGACGCTGGCGTAGCCGCCGGCGGAGGCGATCGGGTCGAGGAACGGGTAGGGGTACCAGTGCCCGCGGTCCCGGAACGGGTCCCGGGCGAACGGGCCCCGCAGCAGCGTCCAGACCAGCCAGACGACGGGGAAGACCAGCACCGGCAGCGCGTCGCGCGGACGCAGGCGGGGGCGTCCCGGCGCCAGGAACCAGTCGAGGACCACGTAGGTCGGGGCGGCCAGGTGGAGCACCTCGTTGGACCACGCCACGGTCACGCCCTGGGCCAGGGGGATCCCCCGCAGCAGCAGGTTGTAGACCACGGCAGTGATCAGCATGTACGTCGTCAGCGCCAGCCGGACCGTGGTGAGCCCGCGGGAGTCGGTGCCACCGCGCCGCAGCGACAGCGCCGCGACGAGGAGCACCACCACGGTCAGGGTGTTGGAGTCGATGGTGAAGAAGCTGAAGAAGTTCAGCAGCTCCGAGCCGGTCTCCCGCCGACCGTCGCGGCCGGCGAAGGCGAGCGTGCTGCGCAGCTGCGCGAGGATCGCCGCCAGCACCAGCAGCGCCACGACCGGGCGCAGGACGAGGAAGGTGCGACGCACGACCTCAGTACAGCACGCGGGCTCTCCGCTCGGCCCCGGCCGCGACCAGTAGCGTCGCCACCATGAGCGAGCTGCACGACCTCACCGCCCTCGAGCAGGGCGCCGCGATCACGGCGGGGGAGACCTCGTCGGGCGAGCTGGTGGCGCACTACCTGGGCCGGATCGCCGAGCACGGCAGCGCGCTCGGCGCGTTCGTCACCGTGCGCGAGCTGCCCGGGTCGCCGAGGGCGCAGGGACCGCTCGCCGGGGTCCCGACGGCGGTCAAGGACCTGAACCTCACCGCCGGGGTCCCGACGTCCTTCGGCTCCCCGGCGTACGCCGGCTTCGTGCCCGACGTCGACGACGAGGTCGTCCGCCGGATCGCGGCCGCGGGCATGCCCGTGCTGGGCAAGACGGCGACGCCGGAGTTCGGCTCGCCCTGCTACACCGAGCCCGAGGGCGCCCCGCCGGCCGTGACGCCCTGGGACACCACCCGGATGGCGGGCGGCTCCAGCGGTGGCGCGGGTGCGGCCGTCGCCGGCGGCCTCGTGCCGCTGGCGCAGGGCAGCGACGGCGGGGGCTCGATCCGGATCCCGGCGAGCTGCTGCGGCCTGGTCGGCCTGAAGCCGACCCGCGGCCGGATCTCGCCGGCGCCGACGTACGGCGACCCGGTCGGGCTGTCCACCAACGGCCCGCTCGCGCGCACCGTGCGCGACGCCGCGGCGTTCCTGGACGTGATGGCCGGCCGCGCGGCGGGCGACCCTTTCTGGGCGCCGGAGCCCGCCGAGCCCTTCCTCGCCGCCTGCGACCGCGAGCCGGGGCGCCTGCGGGTCGCCCGCTTCGTCGACCCGGTGATCGCCGAGGCCGAGATCGACCCGGAGTGCCGCCGCGCGTGGGAGGCCACCAGCGCGCTCCTGGAGTCGTCGGGCCACGACGTCGAGGACGTCCCCGTGCCGCTGTCGCCGAGCGCGGTCGGCGTCTTCGAGACCTGCTGGGCGGTGCTCACCGCGCAGTCGGTGGTCACCCTGACCGACGAGCAGCGGGCCGTGCTGCGGCCGCTGACCACGTGGCTGGCCGACCGGGCCGCAGGCGTCTCCGGCGCGCAGTTCGGGCTCGCGGTGGGCGAGCTGCGCCGCCTCGCGGCCGGGGCGCTGCAGCAGCTCTCGGCGTACGACGTGGTGCTGACGCCGACGCTCGCCTCCCCGCCGCTGCCTGTCGGGGCGATCCGCGACGACGCCGACCCGGCCGCCGACTTCGAGGCCCAGAAGCGGTTCACGCCGTACACCTCGCTGTGGAACCTCACCGGCAGCCCGGCCGTCTCGCTGCCGACGCACTGGACGGCCGAGGGCCTGCCGGTCGGCACCATGCTCGCGGCCCGACCCGGCGACGAGGCGACCCTGCTGTCCGTCGCCGCCCAGCTCGAGCAGGCGCACGCCGACGCCGGCACCGCCTGGCGCGACCGGACCCCGCCCTGCTGGTGAGGACGCTCGGAGCCCGGCCACCGCTCAGGTGCGGTCGAGCCGCAGGGCCGAGACCGGGCAGGTGCGGACCGCCTCCCGGGCCAGCCGCAGCAGCTCCGGCGGGACCTGCGGGGCAGTGACCGGGTAGCCCCACGGGTCGAGGTCGACCACCTCGGGCAGCAGCTCATGGCACAGCCCGCGGGCCCGGCAGCGCGGCCAGTCGACCCGCAGCCGGCTCGTGCCCGTCGCGGTGCCCGTCGCGGCGCTCACCGCAGCACCCCGCCGCGGAGCGAGCCCGTCGTGCAGTCGCGGGCGTCGTGCGCGGCCAGCTCGTCGGGGAAGGCCCGCAGGGCCGAGCGCACCATCCGCACGCTTCCGTCGGGGTGCGCGCACGCCCCTCGCCCCTCGACGAGCCCGGCCAGGCGCTCGACCTCGCCAACAGGGTCCGGCGCCGCGAGCCCGCGGACCCGCGCCGTGAACGCCCGGGCCAGGGCCGGCAGCCCGTTGAAGCAGGGGCCGCAGCGGCCCGCGCTCTGCGCCGCGAGGTAGTCCAGGATCTCGGCCGTGCGCTCCAGGGGGCAGGCGCCGGCCGCCAGGGGGAGCACGACGCCGGCCCCGAGGGTGAGGCCTCGGGCGGCCAACCCGGTGCGGGAGACCTGCTCGTCGGTCAGGTCGGCGGGCCCGGCCCAGGTGCCGTGGAAGCCGCCCAGGAGGACGGGCCCGGCGAGCTGGGCGGGGTCGAGCACCGCCGACCAGGGGCTGCCGTGGTCGACCTCGACGACCCGGGCGACGCCCTCCGGCGCACCCCCGTCCACGGCGGGCCCGACGGCCACGGCCGTGGGTGGCGGGCAGACGGTGAGCAGGGTGGTGCCCGGCTCCTCGGCCGTGCCGTGCGCGGCGTACGCCTCGGCGCCGTGCAGCACGACGGCCGCCACGTGGGCGTAGGTCTCGGCGTTGGACAGCAACGTCGGACGGCCGCGCACCCCCGAGACCGCGGTCGGCTCCCAGCTGGTGACCGGCAGACCAGGGCGCCCGGCCAGGAGCTCGGTGACGGCGCTGGCCTCGCCCGCGACGAAGCGGGCGGGGGCGTCGTGCAGCTCCCACCGCACGCCGTCGCTGTGGTCCAGGCCCTGCCGCTCGCCGAGCGCGTGCTCCACGGCCCGGCGTGCCGCGGGTCGGTCGCCCGGCAGGACCACCTGCACGGTGCGTACGCCGAGCGCCCGGGCGCTCAGGCTGGCGCCGTCGAGCACGAGGTGCGGCTGGGTGAGGGCCAGTGCGAGGTCCTTGCGGCTGGCGGGCTCGCCCTCACTGAGGTTCACCACCACGTGCCGACGGCCCCGCCGGGCCACGGCCTCGAGCTTGGTGGCGAACGGGAAGCCGGCCCCGCCGCGCCCTCGCACCCGGACCGAGCCGACCACGGCGAGCAGCGCCGCCAGGTCGAGCCGCGGCAGGTTGCCGTGGGTGGCCCGGTGGGTGACCAGGTCCGGGCGGGGGCAGCGCAGCAGCCAGGGGCCGGTCTCCACGCAGAGGTCGGGCAGCGGTCGCGCGGTCATCGCGAGACCGCCGGGTTCAGGACCGGGTCGCGGCCGGAGCGCACGTCGGTGACCACCCGGGCCGTGACCGCCAGGGCCAGGAGCCCCACGCAGCCGACGCCGAGCTGGCGGCCCCAGGTGGTGCCCGCGTCGGTGCCGATGCCGAACGCGTGGGCCACCGAGACGGCCCAGGCGAGGTACCCCGTCCAGTGCAGGCCGCGCCAGAGCCGGTGCGGTATCCGGTCACGCAGCAGGCTGGTCACCACCAGCAGCAGCAACAGGTCCAGGGCGAGGGCCCCGGCCCCGAGCCACAGCGGCTCGTAGGTCGCGCCGACCGGGGAGAGCGCCTGCCACCACCTGATGTCGACGTAGGTGTCGACCACGGCCGTCGCCACGTGCGCGACCAGCAGGGTCAGGGAGAGCAGCGCCAGGTTGCGGTGCAGGCCCTGGGTCACGATCCCCGGCACCAGCCGGCGGCGGCCGGGGCGGGCGCTGAGCACGCCGAGCACCGTGCTCAGGGTGAGCAGCACGAGCAGGGTCACGCCGGTGCCGCGGTTGAGGAACCACAGCAGCGGTCCGTCGGTCAGGGTGCTCATGCGGGATCCTCCGGAAGGGTGAGCTCGAGGTTCAGCAGGCCGCTCTCGGCGATCTCCGCGGGCCAGTGGCCGGTGCGGACGACGCGTCCGTCGCGGCCGACCAGGCGGGCGTCGACGTGCCGGGCCTCCAGCCACGGCACGGCGTGCCGGCCGAGCACGAGGGCGGCGGTGGTGGCGACGTTGGCCGCGACGCTCGAGGGACCGGTCGCGGTCACCGTGCGCCAGGGGCCCTCGACGGGCAGTCCCGTGCGGGGGTCGAGGAGGTGGTGGCGCTCGACGCCGCCGGACCTCCACCGGCGTACGACGGTGGAGGAGGTGGCCAGGCCGCCCCCGCCGATCCACACCGTGGTGCCCGGACCCTGTCCCGGGCGCTCGGTCACCCGCACCGGCCACGAGGGGGTCACGTCGTCGACGACCGTGCTGATGTCGCCGCCGAGGCTGACCACGACACCGCCGCCGCAGCGGTCGGCGACCGTGTGCGCGACGAGGTCCGCGGCCCAGGCCTTGGCGGTGGCGCCCAGGTCGAGCGCCACCCCCTCGGGCACGTTCACAGCCCCGCCGTCCACGCGCAGCTCCTGCCAGGCGTCGACCGGGTGCGGCCGCGACCCGGTCGGCCGCGCCCACCGGTGGTCGGCCCGGGCCTGCACCACGCGCAGGTCGGCGTCGTAGCCGAGCGAGGTCATCCGCGCCCCGAGGCAGGGGTCCACGAGGCCGTCGGTGTCGACCGCCGCGTCGAGAGCGACCCGCACGGCCGCGACGAGCAGCGGCGAGACCTCTACCCACGAGCCCGTCGCGGCGTTCGCGCGCGACAGGTCGGAGTCGGGCCGGAAGCGGCTGCAGGCGAGGTCGACCTCGGCGAGCAGCCGGCGGGCCAGGTGCGCCGCCGCGTCCAGGTGGTCGGGGTCCGCGGTCGCGAGGTGCACGTAGGTGCCGAGGGCGGTGAAGGCGCGGTGGCCGCGACCGTCCGACACGGTGACGACGGGGCTGGTGGGGCTGGTAGGGCTGGCGGGGCTGAGGGGGCTGAGAGGGGAGGCCACGGCTCAGGACCCTGAGGAGGGAGCCGGTGCCGGCTTCGGAGCGGGGGCGGGCTGGGGGGCGGGTGCCGGGGCCGGGGCCGAGACGTGCCCGCCGCCGCCGGACGCCGAGCCCCCGCCGGACCCGCCGGACCCGCCGGTGCCGCCGGTGCCGCCGGTGCCGCCGGTGCCGGAGCCGACGGACCCGCCGGCCGGGGCGGCGTACGCCGTGGAGCCGGCCACGCTGCTGATCGACCCGCCGGTGCCCACCCGGGTCGCGCTGGCGATGCGGTGGACGACCTCGGTGCGGACCACGGTCCGGTGCGGTCGCCGGCGGTGCACCACGACGGGACGGGATGCTCGGGCCAGTGTCGCGGCCTCGGGCTCCGGGGGCGACGGCGCCGCACCGTCCCGGGCCTGGGCCCGCGAGATCACCCCCGTGGCGTAGCCGGTCCCGGCGAGGGAGGCGAAGGCGGCGAGGCCGGTGAGCAGGGCGGTCGCCGAGGTGAGCGCGTTGCGTCGGGCGGGGGTGTGGAGCACGGGGTTCCTTCCGGCGGTGACCAGGACCAGGCCACCGTGTCCCAGGGTCGGACAAGTCGTCCTCATCGGCACCTCAAGAGAACCTCATGAAACCGGCGAAACCGACAACTTAGGAGGAACTTGACCTTCTCTGGACATGCCGTCAACACGGCGGTCGGCACACTCCGGCACGACGGGACGCAGCAGAGCACCCGTCCACCTCGACCCCAGGAGCGCCCGTGCCGCTGTCCACCCCCGTCCTCGCCGTCGCCGGGATCGCCGCGGGAGCGGTGGCGGCCGTCGTCGCCTACCAGGCCGGCACGAGCACGCCCGCCGACGCCGCGGCCAGCACGCCGGACGCCGCGGCCGTCACCAGAACGCCGACCGTGACGCCGACCCCGTCGCGGCGCGTGGTCTGGAAGGACTGCGAGAAGGGCACCCACCTGCGCCGCGGCACGTGCGTGCGGGTGAAGCGGAAGGTGGTCGTGGTCGAGGACCCGGCGCCCGCCGTCGCCGCCCCCGCTCCGGTCGAGCAGCAGGTGGCCGCGCCCGTGGCCCCGGTCGCGCCGGCCCGCCCCCACGCGACCCGCTCGACGAGCCAGCACGCCGCGTCGGGTCAGACCCGTGACGACGGTCAGGACGGGCACGCCCAGCCGGCGGACCTCGGGACCGAGCACCACGACGGGTCGGCGGACCAGGGCGACCACGCCGTGGACGACCACGGGTCGGAGCCGGCGGAGACGCCCGAGCCGCCCGAGACCGACGACTGAGCCGTCGGTGGTCAGCCCGGTGCGGCCGGCAGGAGCACGCTGACGTGGGTGCCCGTGGTCGTGGGCCCCACCTGCAGCTCGCCCCCGCGCAACCCCAGCGTGCGACGCGCGATCGCCAGGCCCACCCCGCTGCCCCGGGTCTCCGAGGGCGTCTCGGAGCCGGTCTCGGGTCCGGTCTCGGCGCCGGGTCGGGTGGACCCGTCGGCGCGGGGTCCGTCGACGACCTCGAGGAGGACGTCGGTGGATCCGTCGCGTCGGCCCAGGCGCACGCCGAACGCCGTGCCCTCCGGGGTGTGGGCGAAGACGTTGTCGACGAGGATGTCGACGACGTCGCGCAAATCCACGGTGTCCAGCCCCACCGGGAGGGGGCCGGAGGGGAGGTCGACGGCCAGGTCCCGGCCCTGGTCCTCGGCCAATGGCGCCCAGAAGTCCACGGCAGCGCCCACGACGTCGACCGCGTCGCAGGTGCTGTCCATGTCGTGCCGCACCGGGCGCCGAGCGTCCTTGACGATGGCGTCGACGCTGCGCTGCAGCACGCCCACGTGCTGACGCAGGCGCTCGGCCAGCGCTGGGTCGGCGACGCGCTCGACGTCGATGCGCAGGGCCGTGACCGGCGTGCGCAACCGGTGGGAGAGGTCGCCCACGGCGGCCCGCTCGGCGACGAGGAGCTCCTCGATCCGGCCGCCGAGGCGGTTCAGGGCCGTGGCCAGCGCCTGCGTCTCCGGCGCCCCCTCCGGGTGGGCGCGTGCGGCCAGGTCGCCCTCACGCAGGCGGTCGGCGACGGTGGCCACCCGGGTGAGCGGGGTGCTGACCCGTCGCCCGAGGCGGTCGGCCACGAGCAGGGCGACACCGAGCAGCAGTGCCCCCAGCAGCGCGATCAGGACCCAGGCCTGCGTGACGCCGCGGCGGCTCTCGCCGAGCGGCAGCCAGGTGTGCACCACGTCGGTGCCGTCGGCGGTGACCACGGGCACCACGACACGGGTGCCCGTCGCCGTGCGCTGGGTGTACGCCGCCCCGGCTCGGGCACGGCGCAGGGTCGCGGTCGTCGGTGCGGCCGCCGCGAGCCCGGCGGGGGTCACGGCGTCCCGGCGGGCCGGCCCGATGCGGGTGCCGTCGGCCAGGACGACGGTGGTGAGCGCGCGGGAGCGGGTGTCGCTGCTCGCCACGGCGTCGGCCAGCGCGGGGCGGCCGTGGAGACTCGAGACGAGCACCGCGGTGCTGCGGGCCTCCTGGTCGGCGTCGGCCAGGGCGCGGTCGGCGGCCATGGTGCGCACCAGCAGGCACAGCGGGATCACGAAGGCCAGGACCACCGCTGATGTGGTCGCAGCGACCAGCAGCGAGATCCGGCGGCGCATCAGTCGCGCCGCTCGGCCGCGACCAGCCGGATGCCCACCCCGCGCACGGTGTGCAGGTAGCGGGGCTCCGCCGCCGTCTCGCCGAGCTTGCGCCGCAGCCAGGACAGGTGCACGTCGACGGTGCGGTCGCTGCCGCCGTACGCCTGCTGCCAGACCTCGGCCAGCAGGGTGCGCTTGGTGACGACCTCGCCGTGGCGCCCGGCCAGCGCCGCCAGCAGGTCGAACTCCTTGCGGGTCAGGTCGACGACCGCGCCGTCCAGGCTGACGGTGCGCTGCCGGACGTCGATCTCCAGGCCGCCGACGCGCAGCGCGCGCTCGGCGCCCGCGGCCCCCGAGCGGCGCAGCACCGCCCGGATGCGCGCGGCGACGTGGTCCAGGCCGAAGGGCTTGACGACGTAGTCGTCGGCACCCGCGTCGAGGGCGGCGACGATGCTGGGGTCGTCGTCACGGGCGGTGATCACGATGACGGGCACCTGCGTGATCCCGCGCAGCATCGCCAGCACCTGCAGGCCGTCGAGGTCGGGCAGACCCAGGTCGAGGAGCACCACGTCCGGCTCGGTGCGCACGACCACCTCGAGCGCCTCGAGCCCGGTCGCCGAGGTGGTGACCACGAAGTCGCGGTCGCGCAGGGCCTGCTGCAGTCCGAGGCGGATCGCGGGATCGTCCTCCACGACCACGACGCTCGTCATGGTCGGCACGCTACGCCTCGCGGGCCGGCGTCCGGGCTGATAAGGATGACCTCATGAAGGGGCGCGTCCTGGTCGCCGGCGTGGGCCTGTGGTTGGTCGTCGTCGCGCTCGGCTCCGGCCTGACCTGGATGGTGGTCCAGCACGTCGCCCACCTCGTGTCCAGCGACGGTTCCGCGGACGGTTCCCCGTCCCTGAGCGCTCCCGGGCCGCTCCCGACCGTCGCGACCCCGGACGGGGCCACCGCTTCGACTCCGGCCGGCCGGCGTACCCCCCGGACGACGGCTCACCGGAGCCACCGCCCGCAGCGGTCGCCGGTGGGCACGCCCGTCGTCCGTCCGACCCCCGCGGCCACGGCGGTGCCGGCCCCGACGCGTCCGGTCCCGACCCCGCGCGCCACCCGGCGCCCGGGCGGGTCCGGCTCCGGTGGACCCGCGGGGTCCTCGGGCGGGTCCGACGACGCCGTTGGCTCCGGCTCGGGCGCGGGGACCGGCTCGGCGACCACCACACGCACCTGGTCGGGCACGGGGGGCCGGGTGACGGTGTCGTGCCGGTCCGACCGCGCCTCCCTGGTCTCGGCCTCGCCGGCCGACGGCTGGCAGGTCGAGGTCGGCAGCCGCGGGGGGGAGGAGGTCGAGGTGACCTTCCGGCAGCCGGGCACGGAGGTCCAGGTGCAGGGTCGCTGCCAGTCCGGTGCGCCGCGGTTCTCGGTGGAGCGTGGCGGCGACTGACCGTCGCCGGCTCAGACCGGGACGCTGCCGCCCGAGCGCCAGTAGACGCCGCCCTCGCGGGCGAGCATCCCCTCGTCGACGAGGTAGCGACGCAGCGCGGCGTGGTCCTCGTGGAAGGACCACAGCACCGCGTTGACCTCGGCCTCGGTGTAGGTGCGCCCGGGCTCGAACTCCTGCGCGAGGTGGTCGAGCACGAGCAGCATCTTGCTGCGCTTGGAGGGCATCACGACCAGCCGCCCGTCCTGCACGAACCGGGCGACGACCTGCTGCTCCTCGGGGGTCGGCACGGGTCGAGGGTAGGCGGGGCGGAGCCGGGACGGCGAATGTTTTTCCCGGGGCCCGTGGGGTGGGCCGGCGTCGCCGACGCCACATTCGCACGCCGGTCTACGTCTCCGTCGACGCCCCGATCCCTGCTGCCCCGGCCCCCGCTGCCGCCAACAAACGGTCGCACTCGCCGACCAGCCGCGCCCGCAGGGGCGCGCCCCGCTCGGCGAAGACCCGCTGGGCGTCGGCGTACTCCCGTCGGCCCTCGGGGGTCTCGATGCGCACGGGGGTGTAGCCGAGGTCGCCGAAGTCGTACGGCGAGGCCCGCATGTCGAGGTCGCGGATGTCCCGGGCGAGCTCGAAGCAGTCGGCCACCAGCTCCGAGGGCACGAGCGGGGTGAGCCGGAAGGCGTGCTTGTAGAGGTCCATCCCGGCGTGCAGGCAGCCCGGCTGCTCGTACGCCGGGCGGTCGTCGCGGCCGGGCTGCAGCAGGTTCAGCGGCCGGGCCGAGGGGGTGAAGAAGCGGAAGGCGTCGAAGTGGGAGCAGGTGATCCGGTTGGACTCGACCACGGCGTCGGTGCCCGCGCCGCCGAGGCGCAGCGGCCAGTCGTGCCGGATCACCCCGTCGCCGGTGCCCTCGACCGGAGCGGCCCGGTGCACCATCGCCCACTCGTGCAGCCCGAAGCAGCCCAGGGTGGGCGGTCGCCCGGCCGTGGAGGCCAGCAGCCGCCGCGTCGCCTCCAGCAGGGGGACCTGCGCCTCGAGGTGGCTCCCCGCGACGGATAGTCCGAGACGTTCGGACCCTCGACACGCCGGGGGGAGGGGTCCGAACGTCTCGGAGTATCCCTTCGCGCCGGCGTACTGCTCCTCCGCGTCCAGCAGCCCGACGCCGAAACCGGGGTGCCACCGGCGCAGGCCGGCCGGGCGCTGGGAGTAGTAGGTGAACAGGAAGTCCTCCACCGGGTGCTGCTCCCCGCGGCGGCGTCGCTCGAGGAACGGCTGCACCCACACGTCGACCCGCGCCGCGTGCGCCTCCGCCCGCGGTCGCCACCGGTCGGGGGTGAGCATCTCCACAGGCGACCACGCTAGTTCGTGGCCGGGGCTCCCCGCTCGGTAGGCTCACGCGGTGCGTATTGCAAGGTTCACCACCGGTGACGACCCCCGGTTCGGCATCGTGACAGGCGACATCGACGACTTCGGCATCCCCGACGAGGGGTCGGTGATCACCGCGCTCGCGGGTGACCCGCTCTACGTCGGCCTGCAGCCGACCGACGAGCAGGTGCGGCTGGTCGACGCCCGGCTGCTCAGCCCGGTGCTGCCGCGGAGCAAGGTGGTGGGCATCGGCAAGAACTACGCGGCCCACGCGGCCGAGATGGGCGGTGAGGTGCCCGACGAGCCGCTGATGTTCCTCAAGCCCAACACCAGCGTCGTCGGCCCCGGCGACCCGATCTTCTACCCGCGCCAGAGCAGCAACGTGCACTTCGAGGGCGAGCTGGCCGTCGTCATCGGCCGGATCTGCCGCGACGTCCCGAAGGAGCGCTGGAAGGACGTCGTGCACGGCTTCACCGTCGGCAACGACGTGACCGCGCGCGACCTGCAGAAGAAGGACGGCCAGTTCACCCGGGCCAAGGGGTTCGACTCCTTCTGCCCGCTCGGCCCGTGGATCGAGACCGAGCTCGACGTCAGCGACCTGCGGGTGCAGACCTTCCTCAACGGCGAGGTCCAGCAGGACGGTCGCACCTCCGACCTGATCTTCGACGTCCCGACCCTGATCGCCCACGTCACCAGCGTGATGACGCTGCTGCCCGGCGACGTGATCCTCACCGGCACCCCCGAGGGTGTCGGTCCCATGAACGCCGGTGACGAGGTCGAGATCTCGATCCAGGGCATCGGCAACCTGACCAACAAGGTGGTTTCGCGTGACTGACCGGCCCGTACGCGTCCGGATGGCGCCGTCCCCGACGGGTTCGCCCCACGTCGGGCTCGCCCGCACGGCCCTCTACAACTGGGCCTTCGCCCGCCACCACGGCGGCACGTTCGTGTTCCGCATCGAGGACACCGACGCCGCGCGCAACACCCAGGAGTCCTACGACGGGCTCTTCGAGGTCATGCACTGGCTGGGCCTCGACTGGGACGAGGGCCCCGACGTCGGCGGCCCGCACGCGCCGTACCGCCAGAGCGAGCGGTCCGAGATCTACGCCGACGCCCTCGCCCGGCTGAAGGGGTCCTCGCGCACCTACGAGTGCTACTGCACCAACGAGGAGGTCGAGGCGCGCCGCAAGGCCAGCGGCTCCAAGGTGATGGGGTACGACGGGTTCTGCCGCGACCTCGACGCCGGGCAGGTCGCGGCCTTCGAGGCCGAGGGTCGCCAGCCGGTGGTCCGCTTCCGGATGCCGGACGGCGCGATCACCTTCGACGACCTCGTCCGCGGCGAGATCACCTTCCAGACCGAGCACGTGCCCGACTTCGCCCTCGCGCGCGCCAACGGCCAGCCGCTCTACACCCTGGTGAACCCGGTCGACGACGCCCTGATGGAGATCACCCACGTGCTCCGCGGCGAGGACCTCCTGTCCAGCACGCCGCGCCAGGTCGCCCTCTACCAGGCGCTCGAGGAGGTCGGGATCGCCTCGTTCACCCCGCGCTTCGGGCACCTGCCCTACGTCATGGGCGAGGGCAACAAGAAGCTCTCCAAGCGCGATCCCGAGGCCCACCTGCTCGCCTACCGCGACCAGGGCTTCCTGCCCGAGGGCCTGCTGAACTACCTGGCGCTGCTCGGGTGGGCGATCGCGGAGGACCGCGACGTCTTCAGCCTGCAGGAGATGGTCGAGGCCTTCGAGATCGGTCGGGTCAACCCCAACCCGGCGCGGTTCGACCTGAAGAAGGCCGAGGCCATCAACGCCGCCCACATGCGGCTGCTCACCCTCGAGGACATGACCGAGCGGGTCACTCCGCACCTCCAGTCCGCCGGCGTGCTGTCGGACCCCGTCACCCCCGACGAGGCCTCGCTGCTGAACACCGCCATGCCGCTGGTGCACGAGCGCATCAACAAGCTCACCGAGGCCGCCCCGATGCTGGGCTTCCTGTTCACCGACCAGGTCGACTACGACCCGACCGACGTCGAGAAGGTGCTCACCGACGACGGCCTCGCTGTCGTCGCGGGTGCCCGTGACGCCCTGGGGTCGCTCGAGACCTGGACGACCGACGCGATCGACACCGCGCTCCGCGCCAAGCTCGTGGAGGAGATGGGGCTCAAGCCGCGCAACGCCTTCGGTCCCGTGCGGGTCGCGGTCACCGGGCGCAAGGTCTCGCCGCCGCTCTTCGAGTCGCTGGAGATCCTCGGTCGCGAGGAGTCCCTGGCCCGCCTCGACGCGGCCCCGCAGGCCGCCGGCCGGGCCTGAGAGGCATGGCGCCGCACCCAGACGCCCACGACGGGCCGCGGAGCTACCCGCTCGTCCTGAGGACGACCGACTACGCCTGGTGGAAGCCGACCCTGGGTGCGGTCGTGATGGGGCTCGGCTTCTTCGTGCTGCCGATCCTGGTGCAGCCCCTGCTCGCGGCCGGGGTGGCCATCCAGGGCGGCGCGGCGCCGTTCGCCGAGCGCTTCACCGCGGCCGCCCGGCTCGAGACCGTGACCCCGGCCTCGATGCTCTACCTCAACCTCGCGCTGGCGGGGCTCACGCTGCTGGCGATGCTGGTGGTCAAGGTGGTCCACCGGCTGCCCGTGGCCTGGCTGGCGTCGGTGCGCCCCGGCATGCGCTGGCGCTTCTTCCTGGCCTGCCTCGGGCTCTCGGTGGTCGCGCTGGTCGCCGCCCTCGTGGTCGGCTCGCTGCTGCCGCAGGACCCCAACGACGTCGGCGGCAGCGGCGGTCCGAACCCGCTCACCGGCACCCTGGTCGCGATCGGGATCGTGGTGCTGCTCACCACGCCGCTGCAGGCCCTGGGGGAGGAGTACGCCTTCCGCGGCTACCTGATGCAGGCGTTCGGCTCGCTGACCGGCTCACGCGTGGCCGCCGTGGCCGTCACGTCGCTGCTGTTCGCGCTCGCCCACGGCGTGCAGAACCTCCCGCTGTTCCTCGACCGGCTGTCCTTCGGCGTGATGGCCGGGCTGGTCGTCGTGCTGGTCGGGGGCCTGGAGGCCGGCATCGCGCTGCACGTGATGAACAACCTCTTCGCCTTCGGCATCGCCCTGTTCTTCGGCGACATCACCAGCGTCCTGAACGTCTCAGAGTCCACCTGGTGGCAGCTCCCGGTGACGCTCACGCAGAACGGTCTGTACCTCGTCCTGGTGCTCCTGGTGGCCCGCCGCATGGGGCTGCGCCGCACCTCGGTGGAGCCGTCGGAGAGCGTCCGGGTGTGAGCGTTCTCGCACCCACGAACACGTCACGCAGCCCCGATTGGTGGCCGGTGTGGCAAGTGTGTATTCTCGTCCCTCGGTCCGCTTCTCCAGTTCGCAAGGCCTGGCAGGACGGTCCGATCCCATGGGGTATGGGGTAATTGGCAGCCCGACTGGTTCTGGTCCAGTTAGTCTAGGTTCGAGTCCTAGTACCCCAGCGAGCACGGCGATTTGGCTCTCTCCGAACACCGAGGATAGAGTCCAGTTCGCTTGCGTGAGCAGCACCAAACAGGCCCCCGTTGTGTAGTGGCCTAGCACGCCGCCCTCTCAAGGCGGTAGCGCGGGTTCGAATCCCGTCGGGGGTACAGATGAGAAAAGGGGTCCTGACCAGCAGAAACGCTGGGCAGGGCCCCTTCGTCATTTCCGCCCTCAGGGGCAGTTGGCAACAGATTGGCAACAGCAGAAAGAGCCTCAGCGGCGGAAGCGGCCTCGTGGCGCTTCGCTCGCTCTGCTCCTCTGGCGGCGTCCATCGCCGCGGCCACCTCGTCGAGCCGGTCCTCGAACAAGTGCCCGTAGGTGTCCAGCGTCATCGTGGCCGAGGCGTGCCCGAGCATCTTCTGGACGACCTTCACGTCGGCCCCGGACGCGATGGCGAGACTCGCCGCCGTGTGCCGCAGCTCGTGCGGGTGCAGGTCCGGTACGCCGATGGAGGCCGCGGCGGCGCAGAACGCGGACCGGAACGTGGAGACGCGAAGCGGCTGGTCGTTGCGGATGCCGCCGAACACGAGGTCGTCCGGCTCCCTGCCGTTCACGCGGTCGGCGAGGTCGTCGACCAGGAAGCTCGGGATCGAGACCTCTCGGCGCTGGTGGGACTTCGGGGTGCCCCAGACGAGGCCCTTGCCCTGGACTGGCGTCACCGACTCGACGATTGCGGCGCGACGTCGCGTCAGGTCGAGTCGCTTCACCTTGAGCGCGGCCATCTCACCGAACCGGACTCCGGTGTAGGCGAGGAACAGCACCACGAGGCGATACATCTCATTGGTTCTGGTGTCGTAGCTGCTGTGCTTGCTCGGGTCCGCCGGGTACCCACAGGCATGGGCCAGGTACTCGACCTGGCTGTGCGTCAGGTAGCGCCGCTCGTGCTTGATCGGGCGGGGCAGGTTCACCTTCTCAGCGACGTTGCGGGCCAGGCGCCCGTCCTTGACGGCCATGTCCAGGATCAGCGAGAGCACCCGGTGGATCTTGCGCACCGAGGAGGGGGACTGCGTCGCGGTCAGACGAGCAACCCAGGCCTGCACGTCGCCGTGCGAGACGTTCGAGAGCGTCACAGTGGCCCACGCGGGGTCGATGTGCTTGCGGATGATCCCGGCGTAGCGCTCAAACGTTGACGGCTTGATGTGCGTCTGGCCCTCCAGCCACCTGGTGGTCCACTCACCGACGGTCAGGCGCGCCAAGACCGGGTCGACGAAGGTGCCTGTGACCCGGGCGTTCTCGACCGAGGCGAGGAACCGCTCGGCGTCGACTTTGCGGTTGAAGGTCTTGTTGCGCTGTTCACCAGATGGTGTGCGGTAGTGCGCTCGCCACGCCATGCGGCCGCCACGCCGCGGCCTTCTCTCGATGCTCGCCATGACTCATGATCCCTCTCGTCGCAGACAGCCGCGAGCCTCAGCAGGATCCCTGTGGACGACTGGATTGCCTCTCGAGCCACGCGAAGACGTCGCTGCGCCAGTAGCGGACGGTCCGGCCGATGCGGAAGCTCTGGGGACCGGAGCCGAGGTGGCGCCAGTAGCGCAGGGTGGCGACCGGGACGCGGACGAGGTCGGCGACCTCGGGAAGGGTCAGCAGCTCGTCGTTGGCGTGCGGCGTCTCCGGCGGGGTGGGCCGGTGTGGGGTGGCGGTCATGTCGGTTCTCCTTGGTTTGTGCCGCGCGCGTGTCGCGAGCGGTTTTCGCTGTGACTTAACAGGTCCCATCAGGCCCTGCGAGCGATCAACTGTCGAGCAGCTTCCTCACCGCATGCCTCACCACACACCTCACCCGCCGGCTGATTCCTTGGGGTAGATCCGTGGTGAGGTCACCGTCCGATGCCTCTGCCTCGTTCAGGGGCGCTCGAGTAGCTGGTGGTCGGCTGGCTTGGGGTCCGCCGCAGACGATTGAGCGCCGCGTGATCGACCTGGGCGAGTGCGTGTTCGTGTTCGCGCTGCTGGAGCCAGTCGGCGCGTTCTTGCTCTATCCGACCTGATGGCAGAGATCGGAGGGCGGGTTCGTGCAGGAGGGCGTGCACTTGGCCGGTGGCGTCAGTGAGGTCCTCGCGGATCTCCTCGACCATGGCCTGGAATCTGGCTTCGTAGTCAGGGTCGCCGTAGCCGGCCATGAAGCGGCGCTGCCTGTCGGCCCGAGCCATGGCAGTGCGCAGGTCTTGTTGTCTGCTCCAGGCGGCGCGCAGGTCGCCCAGCGCGGCCTGGCGGGGGCGGTGGGGTGCGTACCGCTCGAGGTCCTCGGCCGCGCGCATGGCGGCGTGGCTCGGTCCGAGGTCGGCACGGTCGCGGCCGAACGTCTCGACCCATTGCCGGCGGGCGTCGTCGAGGTCTTCGGCGACCAGGTGGGCCACGTTGTCCACGCGTCCGCGGGTCATCGCGACGTAGGCCGCGGCAGCGGAGGTGTGCTCTCCTAGCAGGAGGTGGCCGGTGTGGGTGGTCTCGCCCTGGGCGCCGTGGACGGTGGTGGCGTAGGCGAGCTCTACGTGCTCGCGCATGTAGCCAGGAGGAAGCGTTCTCGAGCTGCTGCGCGAGTTGCTGTGGACGGTGAGGCTGCCGTCGTGGTTGATGCCGGTGATGGTCCAGGTGTCGCGGTTGGCGACGTTCAGGGCGCGGTCGTTGCGCCGAGTCATCACCCGGTCCCCGACACCCAGGGGGTCGCCCGCTGCGGTGACAACTCCACGACGGTCATCGACGCGCCCGGCCGCCACGAGCCGGTCCCGGATCGCGCCGTTCAGTGCCGCGACCTGTTCGCGGGTGTCGGCCATCACCAGCACACCGGGTTCGCCGCTCAGCCTGCTTTGAGCAGCCAGGTCGGCCAGTGCCTGGGTGCGCTCGGCCTCGGAGGGGTAGAGCCGTACCTGGTACGCCGCAACCAGGGCGTCGAACACCTCCCCGGGGCGTATCCCCGTACGCATCGCCAGGGAGAGTTCTGCGTACTGCGGGTTGGCGAACCGGTGGACAACGTCTAGAGGCACGACGGCCTCCGGTCGGGCCCAGCGAGCCGCGAGGTCGAGGACGCCCCCGCGGCCAACAGCGGGGAGCTGGTGGCGGTCGCCCACGAACGCGATCCGGGCTTGGGTTTCGTCGGCGAGGGTGAGGATGGCGCGGGCGGTGTCCTGGTCGAGCATCCCGGCCTCGTCGATGAGCAGCAGGTCACCGCGCTGCAGCGCGGCGTCCGCGTCCGGGTTTGCAGCCTCGCGGGTCCAGCGGCCGTCGTCGTCCCAGCGCCAGCCGTGCTGGTGGGCCAGCCATGCGGCGGAGAACGCCTTGGCGCCGGTCTCGCGGCCGGCGACCTTGGCTGCCTTGAGCGTCGGGGTGATCACGACCATCCGGTGGCCGCGCTCGGCGAGGAGTTCCTGGGTTGCGGAGAGGGTCTTTGTCTTGCCCGCTCCGGCTGCTCCCTCGACGACCAAGAGCGGGGCGCTACCAGCGAGCGAGGCGACGGCTGCTTGCTGCGCGAGGTCCAAGTCCTCGGGTCCGGCGTCGGGCCCTGTGTCGGGTTGGTGGTCGGGGTCGGCGAACGCAGCGACGTGGGCTGGCTGCTCGGCGCGGCCGATGAACCGGGTGACGAGGTCGGCCTCGACGGCCACCACCTCACGTGAGGTGAGGGAGCGGATGTGCTCGGGGATGTCGGTGCGGGGGAGGAGCGGTGCGCAGGCGGACAGGGTCCGGGCGGTCAGGTCCTCGGCGAGGTCGGCCCGGAGCGCGGCGTCGGCCACCAGACCGGTGCCGGCGATCCACAGTTCGACCTCGCCGCGGATGTCAGCGGTGTTCCACGCCGACCGTCGTGCCCCCAACCGAGACAGGACGACCTCGACCACCTCGTCGCGGTCAATCGCACCCATCTTCGGGGTGCCGGCCACGATCGGGAGGCCGACCTGCTGCGGGTCGCGGTACCCGAAGGCGTGCAGCTCCTCGTTCCACTGACCGACGATGGCGGCGCCATCGGTAGGGACGACCTTGTCCGGCCGTGCCTCGGACCAGGCGCGACGGTCCCACGCTTGTCGCAACGCAGGGCCGGGTTCGGCGTTGGGGTTCGCCTGGCGCCAGTCAGCTTCGTAGCGATCCAGGTTGCGGCCGATCTGCGCAGTCCGGGCACTGAACTTGCCCACGTAGGGCGCCAGCTCGGCCAGCTCACCAGTGGCCGGGTTCAGGGTGAACCCGTGCGCCATGAGGACCGCGCGGAACTCGGGGTCGGTGGCGACGGCGGCGTGGCCGATGCCGTTGATCGCAGCGAGGCTGTCGCGCATCCCGACCGAGTGCAGTCCCCGCCACGTGTCTTCGGCGAGGACGCGCGCGTTGATCTGGAGGTGCAGGTGGCGGTGCGGGTCACCGGCGCGGGAGGTGTAGTGCCGCACCACGGCTGCTTCGATCTCGGTGACGGGCACTTGGACCTGTCGTCCCTTGGGGCCGACCCGGGTGGTGGCGTGCTCAGCGACCCAGCCGATGATCTGCTCGGCCGCGCGGGTCTGCGCGTGGTCCAGCGCGTCGGCGATCTCGGGGTGGAGCGCAGCCGCCAGCGACCAGGTCTTGGGCCCATTCACCACCACCTCGACGAACCGCAGCGCCTTCGCGTCGGTTCGCAGCCGGCCTTTCGCGACACCGGTTGCGACGTCGTACCCGGCGACCCACAGCTCGTACGCCTCGCCAGTCATGCTTCCTGCCGGGGTAACACCTTCCAGCGGCGAAGCCACGTACCGCGTGGCGACGCCGCTGCCCTCGGCCAGGTAGTAGTCATCGGCCCGGGAGCGGTCCTGCTCGACGTAGGTACGGGCAGCACCGGGTGATCCGCGGTAGAACTTCATCCCACCGTGCACGAATCTCACCGCCAACGACGTTCAACAACAGCCCGATAAATGACTCATCGGGCCGCCCGAAGGCGGCCCGACTCACCTACGTTCGTAGCATGCGTGCCGATGCTCTTGGGGGTGGATTGAGCCTGCTGGCGGGACTTTCTGAATGAGATTCTCGATGTCGTTAACTGTCGTCGTTGCTCAATCGTGGGGCGTGGCTGGGTCTCGTCAGAGTGGGAAGTGACGTTCTCTACGAGTCGAGAGCCGTCAGCGACGGAACAGCTTGCCGAGGAAGCCAGCGCGCTCGCGCTTGGGGTGCCCGCTGCACCAGTTGTCGGCAGGGACGCGGGCCTTGACCTGGGCGATGTGTTGGCCGCAGCCGGCCCAGGTGGTCTTGCCGCAGGTCCTGCATTTCACGGGTCGGCACATGTTGGATCTCCTTGTTCGAGGGTTGTGGCGCTGACGATCAGTTGTGTGAGAAGCGGATGGTGGGCAGGATCCGGGTGAGCCAGGCGGGGCTCCACCAGGCTGCCTTGCCGGTCAGTCGTAGAAGCACGGGGAGCAGGACCAGGCGGACCAGGAACGCGTCGAGGAGTACGGCGACGCCCAGGACGATGCCCATCTCCTTGGGGGGCAGCGGACCGGACAGGGCGAAGGTGAAGAACACCGCGACCATCACCGCGCCGGCGGCGAAGATGACCCGGCCGGAGTGGGCGAGTGCTCCGATCATGGCTTCCTTGGGGTCTCCTGAGTGTTCGTAGTGCTCCTTGGCGGAGGCGAGCAGGAAGACGGTGTAGTCCATGGCGATGGCGAAGATCATCGCGAAGAAGAACACCGGCGCCCAGGCGTCGAGGAACCCCTGGGGCTCGAACCCCAGCAGTCCGGCGCCCCAGCCGTCTTGGAAGACCAACCGGGCGACACCGAAGGCGGCGCCGGTGGAGAGGAGGCTGGCAAGGGTGCCAAGGAGCGCGATCAGGGGGGCTTGGAGTGCGACGAGCAGTAGCAGGAACCCGAGGGCGAGGATGACGCCGATGACCAGGGGGGTGGAGTCGTCGAGCTGGGTCTTGAGGTCGAGGTTCTCCACGGCGGCGCCGCCCACCTGTGCCGAGGCGGGCAGCTCGTTGCGCAGCCGGTCGACGGCGGCACCGAGCGCGGGGTCGGAGGGGTCGACGGTGGGGACGGCCTGGATCAGGGAGTAGCTGCTGGTGTCGGCGGCGGGCACGGCTGGCATCGCACCAGCGATCCCAGTGTCCTGGGCGAGCACTGCGCCGGCGACCTTTGCGTCCGCGTTCTTGACCACGATCTGCAGGGTGCCGGGGGCGCCGTCGCCGAAGGCGTTCTTGACGAGGTCGTAGCCGACGCGGGCGGAGGCGGTCTCGGGGAGCACCTTGATCGAGGGCATCGCGGTCTTCAGTCCCAGGACCGGAGCGGCCAGGGCCAGCAGCACGATGAGGGAGGCGAGGCCGAAGGCGATGGGGCGTTTCCACAGTCGCTCGCCCCAGGCGGCGAACTTCGCCGAGCGGTGCTCCCCGCTGCGTGACCAGGGCAGGGAGAGCTTGTTGATGCGGGCGTCGAGCTTGGCCAGCACGAGCGGGAGCAAGGTCAGGGTGGCGGCCAGGACGAAGAGGACGGCGAGCATGATGCCGCCGGCCATCGACCGGAACGAGGGCGAAGGCACGAGCATGACCGCGGACAGCGAGATCAGCACGGTGGCGCCGGAGAGCAGGACGGCCTTGCCGGCGGTGTCCATGGTCTCCGCGACCGCCTGCCGGACCGGCAGCCCCGAGCCCCAGCGGGCAGCCCGGTAGCGGACGACGAGGAACAGGGCGTAGTCGATGCCCAGGGCGAGTGCGAACATCATCGCGAAGTTCATCGCCCAGATGGAGACCGGTACGAACTGGTTGATCAGCACCAGTGAACCGGCAGAGGCGACCAGTCCGGCCAGGGTCAGGATCAGCGGCAGCCCCGCGGCGACCAGGGCCCCGAACGCCAGGACCAGGATCGCCAGTGTCACCGGCCAGGAGAACAGCTCGGACTTCATCATCGCGTCGAGGTTGGCGGCGTTGAAGTCGGACCACAGCAGGGAGGCGCCGGTGGGGTTGACCTGCACGTCGTTGGTGGAGAGTGCCTGCAGGGGGCCCTTGAGGTCGTCGGCGACCCGGACCATCTCGTTGGTGTCGGCGCCGGCGCCGCCGAGGATGACGGCGGTCTTGCCGTCCTGGCTCAGGGTGGCGCCGGGTTCGGGGGCGATGACCTCGGCGATACGAGGCTCGGCGTCCAGGATCGAGGTGGCCTCGGCCAGCACCCGGGTACCGGTGTCGCTGGTGAGGGGTCCGTCCTTGGAGTGCACGACGACCTGGATGGCCGAGCTGGCGTTGCCGCCGAAGTGGTCCTGGGCGAGCTGGCGGACGGCGACCGACTCCGAGCCGTTCGACTGCCACCCGGCGCCGGAGAGCTGGGACTCCACCTGGGGCGCGAAGGCGCCGAGGCCGACGATGACCAGAACCCACACCAGTGAGGTCAGGCGGGCGTGGTCGGTGACCCAGACGCCGAGTCGACCCAGGGGTCCGGGACGGGAAGCCAAGTCGGGTTCGATGTGGGGGGTGTGGGCGTGGCGGCCTGGTGCCGTCGTGGTCATGGCAGTGCTCGTTTCGGTGGGTTGGGGAGGGTCAGATGAGCGCGGGGAGTGCGCGGGCGGCTGTGTAGAGGGCGATGCCCAGCACCAGCACGGTGAAGGCGGCGGAGAGCCGACTGGTCTCGATGCGGCACGCCAGTCGTGCCCCCATGAGGCCGCCGAGGGCCGAGGCGACGGTGAGGGCGAGGACCAGGCCCCAGTCGGGGTGTACGCCGAGTCCGGCCCGAGCGGCGAGCGCAGCGGACGAGGTCAGGGTGATCACGATCAGGGAGGTGCCGGCGGCGAGCTCCATCGGAAGTCCGAGGGCCAGGACCAGAGCCGGCACCACGAGGAAGCCGCCGCCGACACCGAGGAAGCCGGTCAGCAGGCCCACAGCCGTGGCGGTGATGAGCACCTTGAGTGCTCGGGGGCACTGGCAGGCGAAGGTCGGGCTGAAGGTGATGATCGGGTCGTCAAGACGCGCTCGAGCCGGGCGCGAGCGTTCGGGCCGGTCGGGTGCCTGTCGCGGGTGTGGGAGCTGGCGGTAGGCCATCACAGCGCCGACCAGCAACATCAGGACCGAGAACGCGGCCAGCAGCACAGGCTCCGTGACGTGTGCGGACAGCTTCGCCCCGGCCACAGCGCCGCCGATGGCCACCACCCCGAACACGACCCCACGTCCGGGCATGGTGTTGCCGGCCCGGTGCGCCGTCACCGCGCCCACGAGGGAGGTCACGCCGACCACGACCAACGACCCTGTGGTGGCCTGGGCGGGGGACTGGCCCAGGGCGTAGACGAGCACCGGGACGGCCAGGATGGAGCCGCCGCCCCCGAGTGCACCCAGGCTGAGCCCGATCAGCGCGCCGGCGAGGACCGCGACGACCAGGGTCACGCCTGCGGGCCGACCAGGTGCAGGCCCACCTTCTCGGCGTTGTCGAAGGAGTCGTCGACCGCGACCAGCCGGATCCCGGCGGCGTCGAGGAACGAGGCGGCGACCGAGGCGCGGTAGCCCCCGGCGCAGTGCACCCACACCTCACCTGCCGGCACTTCATCGAGTCGTGTGGGGAGCTGGTGGACGGGGATGTTGACTGCGCCCTCGATCCGGGCGGCGGCGTATTCGTCGGCCCGTCGTACGTCCAGGACGACGACGTCGCGGTGGTGTCTCACCTGGGCAAGGTCGGCGAAGGTCGCGGTGGGAAAGGAGGCCAGCTCGCTGTCGGTCCAGTCCTGTGGCGAGCCGGTCGCGGCGGCGGCGGGGCGGTCGATGCCGATGCGGACCAGCTCGCGCTGAGCCGTTGTCACGGCCTCGGCGGTCTCGCCGAGCAGGGTCACCGGGGTGCCCCAGGTGATGAGCCAGCCGAGGTAGGTGGCGAACCCGCCGTCCAGACCGAAGTTCAGCGTTCCCGGGGCGTGTCCGGCGGCGAAGGCCGTGCGGTTGCGAAGGTCGACGACCCACTCGCCTGCCTCGATCCGCTGACGGATCTCGACCGGGTCCGCAGGTGCGGGGGTCGAGAGGTCTGCTGCGGATGGGCCGTGCGCGTTGGTGGGTGCCATGTGGGCGTAGTAGGCGGGGTAGGCGCCGAGTCCGTCGAGGAGCTCACGAACGTAGGTCTCCTCGTCCTGAGTGAGGACTGGATTGGTGTGCTTCTCGTGCCCGATGGTCGAGGCGGTGGCGTCGGTCTGTGTGGCAGAGCAGAAGGATCCGAACCCGTGGGTGGGGAACACCTGAGCCGAGTCGGGAAGGGTCTTGGCGAGTCGGTGGGCGGAGGCGTGCTGGTGGCGGACGAGCTCGTGAGTGTGGGCCTCGCCGAGGAGGTCGGGGCGACCCGTGGCGCCGAAGAGCAGCGAACCGCCGGAGAACACGGCCACCTGTGCACCGCTGCGCGCGTCGGAGAGCACGTAGGAGAGATGGGTGAAGGTGTGACCCGGGGTGGCGAGGATGGTGAGCCGCATCCGATCGCCGACCTCGATGATCTGGCCGTCCCTGACTGGGGTCCTCTCGAAGGTGACGTCGTCGTCTGCGTTCACGAGGTAGGCGGCACCGGTCTGGCGTGCCAGGGCGTAGCCGCCGGTGATGTAGTCGTTGTGGATGTGACTCTCGGCGACGACCTGGAGCTCGAGCTCGTGCTTGGCCAGCAGGCTCTCGACCCGGTCGATGTCACGTTGCGGGTCGATCACCAGGGCCACTCGTCCGTCGTGGACGACGTAGGAGCGGTCTCCCAGGGTGGGTGTCTCGATGGGGACGACGAAGATGCCGTCGAGGTTCACGCTGTGCTCGTTGCGGGCGTTGTCGGTCATGGAGTCCTCCGTTGGGTGCGCGTGAGCTGCGGTGGTGGTCACGCGGTCATGCCGTCGCGCAGCGCACGACCAGACCGGGTCCATGCGCTGGTCCCGCCGCTGACGTTGACGGCCTCGAAGCCGGCATGGGCGAGGAAGTCCCTCATCGCGGTGCTGCGGTTGCCCGACGCGCAGATGACGAAGACCCGCTGCGAGGGCTTCAGGTCAGCGAGGCGATCAGGCAGCTGTCCCATCGGCATCGAACGGGCACCAGGGACGTGCCCTTCGACGTACTCGGCGGTCTCGCGGACGTCGATCAGGGCGGCGCCGCGCTCCAGTTCGTCGGCCAACTCGTCGACCGTGGTCTCCCTCGCATTCCGATCGTGTTCGGTGCTCATAGGGCTTCCTCTCGTCCTTGCCTGCATACCCTAGGGGGTATCTGTGGAATCGAACGTAACACCCCGGGGGGTATTCGTCCAATGTCAGCCCCTGAGTGGGTACCTATACCCGGAGGGGTATGCTGGCGAGCAGACCGCCTGTCAGCCGACGTGGTGGGTCTCAGAGCAAGGAGGCGACATGAGTTCTGTCCAGTGGGTCCGATGAGCGCCCTCGAGGCCACGTCTGGCTTCACCCTCAGCGCCGAACTCCCTTTGGGCTACGGCGACGCTGTCACCGCCGTCCGCGACGCCCTGGGGGAGCAGGGGTTCGGTGTGCTGACCGAGATCGACCTCGCGGCCACCATGAAGGCCAAGCTCGACGTCGACATCGCCCCGCAGGTCATCCTCGGGGCGTGCCGCCCAGGACTGGCGTACAAGGCGCTCCTGGCCGACCCCTCTGTGGCAGCGATGCTGCCGTGCAACGTCGTGGTTCTAGCCCTCGACGAGAACACCTCGAAGGTCGAGGCCTTCGACCCGGACGCGATGATGTCCTTCTCGACAGGGGACGCCATCGCCGAGGTCGCAGCGGACGCCAAGCAACGCTTGAGCGCTGCACTCGCCCAGCTCGTCGCCCGATACCCCACCAGCAGCGTCACCGACCAGGAGTCCTGACATGCCCGAGCTCAAGCCCGAAGACATGGGCCCTGTGATCAACCGCATCAAGCGCGCCCAGGGTCAGCTCGCCGGCGTCCTGCGCATGCTCGAGGAAGGGCGCGAGTGCGAGGACGTTGTCACCCAGCTCGCCGCCGTGTCCAAGGCGCTCGACAGGGCTGGCTTCGCCATCGTCGCGACCGGTCTTCAGCAATGTCTGACCGAGGGGGACGGCATCGACGGCGTGGACGTCAAGAAGATGGAGAAGCTCTTCCTCTCATTGGCCTGACCCCGCGCGGTCGCGAACATACCTCGGATGCCTGGCGCTGTCGGTGAAGCCCGTCCTGAGCTCTGCGGACCACCGACGCTTCGAGCCCTGAACCGCGCGTGCGCGCCACGGGACGGTAGTGCTCAGGCGTTCAAGCTGGTTGCCAGCGCACGGACGCGCGCGGCGATGTCGTCACGCACGAGCCGCATGCGCTCGACTCCCTCGATGCCGCGTTCGGAGGGTTCGTCGGTGTCCCAGTTCTCGACCCGGGTGCCGTCGACGGGGTCGACGTGGGCTTCTCGTCCCAGGGTGACGACGAGGTCGGCTCCCCGCACCAGGTCGTCGGTGATGGGCTTCGGGACCTCTGTGGAGATGTCGACTCCGACTTCGGCCAGCGTGCTGACGGAGAGGTCGTTCAGGACTGTTCCCGGGCGTGTCCCGGCCGAGTTCACGTCGACCTGATCGCCGACCAGCTGCCGCATCAGGCCCGCGGCCATCTGGGACTTGCCGCCATTCTTGACGCAGACGAACAGGACGCTGGGTTTCTCGGCCACGGTGTCTCTGATCCTCAGCTCTGCTCGAGGACGGAAGGTGGGAGCTCGAGGTCGGGGACGAGCTGGACGAGCAGGGTGCGGACGCGGCCGTCGAGGTCGGCGATGATCTCGCGGACCGTGTCTTCATCTTGGCCGCCGGGGTCGGCGACGGGCCAGTCGACGTACTTCACGCCGGGGACGTAGGGGCATTCCTCGCCGCAGCCGAGGGTGATCGCCATGGTGCTGGCCGCGATCGTGTCGCGGGTCAACAGCTTGGGCTCCTCCTTGCTGGTGTCCAGACCGAGCTTCTCGAGGACTTCGGCGACCTCGGTGTGGATGTGTTCGCCCGGTTGGGTGCCGGCCGAGAGGGCGGTGACTCGGCCTCGTGCGTAGTGCTCGGTCAGGACGCGGCTGATGACCGAACGTCCGCCGTTGCGGACGCAGGCGAAGACAACCTGGGCTGGGGCGTCATGCTGGGTGGTGCTCACGGGGTGGCTCCTGCGCTGACGGTGGAGGAGGTGCGCTCGCGGTAGAACTTGCGAGCCCAGAGGCTGACGTAGACAAGGGCGATGAGGGCGGGGACCTCGATCAACGGTCCGACGACGCCGGCCAGGGCTTGGCCGGAGGTGACTCCGAAGACGCCGATGGCCACGGCGATGGCGAGCTCGAAGTTGTTCCCGGCGGCGGTGAAGCTGACCGCGGTGGCGCGTTGGTAGTCGAATCCGAGCGCGCGGGTCAGCAGCATCGACCCGCCCCACATGAGGGCGAAGTAGACCAGCAGCGGCAGCGCGATACGGGCGACGTCGAGGGGCTGGTTGGTGATGGTGTCGCCCTGGAGGGCGAAGAGGATGACGATGGTGAACAGCAGCCCGTAGAGCGCGGCGGGGCCGATCTTGGGCAGGAACTTTGACTCGTACCACTCGCGGCCCTTGGCGCGTTCGCCGAAGGTGCGGGTAATGAAGCCAGCCAGGAGTGGGATGCCGAGGAAGACCAGGACGGACTTGGCGATGCCCCAGATCGAGACGTCGAGCTGGGTCTGTTCGAGGCCGAGCCAGCCAGGGAGGACCTGAAGGTAGAAGTAGCCCAGGAGGGCGAAGGCGAGGATCTGGAAGATCGCGTTGATGGCGACCAGGATCGCGGCGGCCTCGCGGTCGCCGCAGGCGAGGTCGTTCCAGATGAGCACCATCGCGATGCAGCGGGCCAGGCCGACGATGATCAGGCCGGTGCGGTACTCGGGCAGGTCGGGCAGCAGCAGCCACGCGAGGGCGAACATCAGCGCCGGCCCGAGGACCCAGTTCAAGAAGATCGAGGTGGCGAGCATGCGGCCGTCGCGGGTGACGTGGCCGAGCTCGTTGTAGCGGACCTTGGCCAGGACGGGGTACATCATGATCAGCAGCCCGATGGCGATCGGCAGGGACACCGAGCCGACCTCGACTGCCGCGAGGGCGTCGTCGAGGCCCGGGACGAGCCTTCCGAGCAGGAGCCCGACGACCATGGCCACGCCGATCCACACCGGCAGGAACCGGTCCAGGGTGGAGAGCTGGTGCAGCACGTCACCGGTCGGTGCGTTCGGATCACGAGTCTCGCTGACGGTGTCGCTCATGCCGGGACGCCGGTGGGGACCTCGGTCGAGGTGAAGAGGTTGGCCAGTGCGGCCATGGCGGCCGGGCGGGCAAGGTAGAAGACCCAGGTGCCGCGCTTCTCCCGGTCCAGCAGGCCTGCCTCGTGGAGCACCTTGAGGTGGTGGCTGATTGTGGGCTGGGAGAGGTCGAAGTACGGCAGCAGGTCACACACGCAAGCCTCCGCGCCCTCGTGCGAGAGGACCAGCGACAGCAGTCGGAGTCGGGCGGGGTCCGCGATGGCCTTGAGCATCGGGACCACCTGTGCCGATGCTTCGACGCTCAACGGCTCTCGAGCCAAGGGCGTGCAGCAGGCGAGGGCGTCATCTGCGAGGGGCAGGTCGCGGCGGTTGGTTGGCTGGACGGCGGTGGAGTTCGACACCTGTCTATCTTGACAGACATCGATATCTCACCGCAACATGGACGCACGTCGATATCGACGATCATCCATCTCTGGAAGCCGGTACAGCAATGACGCTGGGAACTGACCACACACTGGACGCCGCGCTGGGGGCCTTGGTTGAGGAGTTCGAGGGAGTGTTCTCGCCAGTCGCTGTCGAGCAGTGTCTGAACGAGAGCTACGAGCAGCTCCTCCCGGCGCGCGTGACCGGGTATCTACCCCTGCTGGCGCACCGGTTCGCCCGGGAACGACTACGCGCCGCCTCGCGCGCCGGTGCGCAGTCGAGCCTCGGCATGGACCACCCACCGTTGGTGCTGTTCGTCTGTGGCGCCAACTCCGGACGCTCCCAGCTGGCCGCCGCGCTGCTTGCGCACCTGGGCGGCAATGCGGTCGAGGTCGCCTCGGCCGGAACCGCGCCAGCAGGCCAGGTTCAGCCCGAGGTCACCCAAGCGCTGGCCGAAGTAGGAATCGAGACGGATGAGCTGTTCCCCAAGCCCCTGACGCGCGAGGTCGAGACCGCCGCCGACGTCGTGGTCACGATGGGATGCGTGGAGCAGGTGGCGGTGACCGGTTCTCCGCGACGACGCTATCTCGACTGGGACCTCGCGGACCCGGCCGGTCAGGACCTTGCCCAGGTGCGCGGGATCCGCGACGAGATCAAGGAGCGAGTCCAGGCGTTGCTGTTCGATCTCGCGGTGCAGCCCCGAGCATGAGGACCGCTGCCACGCCGGCCAGACCGGCCAGGACCAGGAACGCGTCGCTGTAGGAGCCCAGCACTTCCGCCATTGCTGCGCCCGCGAAAGGTGCCGCAGCGGAGGCGGCCAGCGCAGGGGCGGTGAGAATCCCGTTCAACGTGCCGTACGCCGACGGACCCCACCTGTCGGTGATCGCCGTGGCCTGGATCAGCGTGTAGATGCCTCGCATCAGACCCAGCACCATCCCGAGCACGATCAGCAGTGCGGTCGAGGCCGGTGCCAACGCCAGCGAGCCAGTCGCGATCGACACCCCGGCCAGAACAATGGCGCCACGCGCGGTCACCGAGGTGGACGCCGCGAAGCGCGCGTAGCCCAGCCGCCCGATGACCTGGCCCACGCCGCCCAGTCCCAGGGACAGGGCCGCCAAGTTGCGACTCATGCCTTGCTCCACCAGCATCGGAACCAGGTTGATGACCACCGCGAACACAGCGAGCGCTGTGAGGGCGTTGGCCAGGGTGAGCAGCAGGAACGGCGTACTGCGAGTCACCGAGGTGATCGATCCTCTGCTCCGGAGCAGGTCCGGCACTGCGGCGTCTTCGACGCCGGACGTGCCCTTGGCATGTCCGGAGTTCCAGGGGTGGTCAAGCCCCCACCAGTGCAGCGGGACCGTGATCAGGATGAGCCCGGCCAGGAGTACCAGGTACGCCCCCCGCCAGCCGAGCCAGTCGTCGAGGACCGATGCCAGAGGAGCGAAGACGGTGCTGGCCAGGCCAGCGACCAGTGTCAGCGTCGTCAAGGCCGCGACCCGGCGGCTCCCACCCCAATGGGTCAACGCCGCGAACGCAGGCGGGTACAAGGTGCCAGCCATCGCCACCCCGACCAGCACCCAGCCGAGGTAGAACCACCACAGGTTGGGCGCCCACGCCACTACGAGTACCCCCGGTACGGCCACCAGGGAGGCGCCGGTCATCACCCGGCGGGGTCCGAAGTCGTCGATGTGGCGTCCGACCCAGATCCCGACGCCGCCGGAGATGAACTGGGCCAGTGAGAACGCCCCGGTCACCTGGACGCTGGACCAGCCAGTGTCCGCGGTGATCGAGGACTGCAGCGCCGCGAACGCGTAGTACAGGACGCCCCAGGACACGATCTGGACGGTGCTGAGCACCACGACGACCTGCCGCAACGCGGTGCCCTTAAGAGCACCATCCTGCGGCACGGGCGGAGGAGCTGCGGTCGTTCGGTCCCTCACCGCGTCAAAGTCTCCAAGACCTCGGAGTCACTGGGCCGGGCCGCCGAGGGTGATCAGCTGCGGTTCGGCCGCCGCGGGGGCGCCGCAGCACCCCCCGCCGGCTGCGGCGTCGGGGTCGTCGAAGGCGCCGGCGCCGTTGCAGACGCCGGTCTCGGGAAGGATCAGCTCGACTCGTCCCGCCGCGGCGAGGTCGCCGTCCAGGGCGGCGATCACGGAGCGGACCTGTTCGAACCCGGTCATGGCCAGGAACGAGGGGGCGCGACCGTAGGACTTCATGCCCACCAGGTACAGGCCCTGCTCGGGTTGGGCCAGCTCGCGGTAGCCGTGCGGGGCCACGTCACCGCAGGAGTGGTGGTCAGGGTGGATCTGGTCAGCCAGGATGCGGGTCGAACCGAGGGCAGGGTCCAGGTCGAGGCGGACCTCGGAGAGGAACCCGAAGTCGGGACGGAAGCCGGTGACGACGATGATCTCGTCGACATCGCTCACCTGCTGGTCGTTGGTCGAGGCCACCGTGAGTCGTCCGTCGTCTTGGGTAGTGAGGGACTCGGTGCGGAACTGGGTCACGTTGGTGACTGTCCCGCTGCTGGCGGCGGCCCTGGCGTCCTGGCCGAGCTGGCCGCGCTGCTCGAGCTGGTCGTTGTCGCCGCCACCGAATGCATCTCCGACGCTGTGACGGCGCAGCAGCCACGACACCCGGGTTGCGGCATCGCGCTCGGCGAGCTTGGCCAGCCCGATCAGCACGCCCTGAGCGGAGGCGCCCTTGCCGGCGACCGCGACGTGCTTACCGGCGTAGCGGGCGGCCACGGTCGGGTTGGTGAAGTCGGGGATGCCGTAGCTGATGCGCTCGGCGTTCTCGGGCTCACCCAGGGCGGGGTACCCGTCGGCACCCAACGGGTTCGGTCGGGTCCAGGTGCCGGAGGCGTCCACCACGGCGCTGGCCAACAGGCGCTCGCGCCTTGTCGGGGTCTCGACGTGTACGGCGAAGGGGTCGTTCTCACGTCCGCTGTCGACGAGCAGGTCGCGGCCGGCGCGGCCGACCCCGGTCACGCGCGCGTCATATCGCACCGTGCCTCGAGGGCAGGCGTCCAGCAGTTCTGCTAGGGGGCGCAGGTACTGCTCGCGCCACTCGCCGCCGGTCGGGTAGGTGTCCTGGTCGGGCGCGGTCCAGGTGCCGGCTGCCTCGAGCAGGCGCCCGGCGGCAGGGTCGATGAGCTCGCGCCAGGCCGAGAACAGTCGCACGTGGGCCCACTCGGCGATCGCCGCACCCGCGTCGCTGCCGGCCTCGAGGACGATGAAGTCCATGTCGCGCTCGGCTGCGTTGGCGGCGGCGGCCAGTCCGATGGGGCCGGCACCGATGATGACCAGGGGGTACTGCATGGCACACTCCTCCACATCTTCTGTTGATCGACTTGCGTCGATGAATGTGGACTGTATCGATCAGTGTCGATGAAAGCAAGGTATCCTTCTCGCCATGACGACATCACCGGTCACCGAGCGCGACGCGGTCTCCGAGGCCGTGGCGCCACACGGTCGCCGCGAGCTGCCGGTGCTCGAGGCCGACGGCCAGCGACCCGCCCCCAGCCTGAACAAGGCCGATGCGGAGAACTACGCGGAGTGGTTCGCCGTACTGGCCGACCCCACCCGAGTCCGGCTACTGCACGCGCTCTCCACCTCACCCGCCGGTGCGATGCGCATCGGCGACCTGGCCACGACCCTGGGCGTGAGCCAGTCCACCTGCTCCCACCATGTCGACCTGCTGAAGAAGGTCGGCTTCGTGATGGTCGACAAGGTCGGCACCGCGAGCATGGTCTCGGTCAACGCCGCCTGCTGCACCGGCCTCCCGCACGCCGCTGACGTCGTCATGGGCACCCTGTCTTCGCCGCCATGCTGCCCCGAGGACCTGCCCGTCGACGTCACCACCCGGGCGGTGACTGAGGTCGACATGCCCACAGTGCTAGCCATCTACGAGGAGGGCCTGGCCACTCGCAACGCCACCTTCGAGACCAAGGTGCCCACCGCCAAGCAGCTGCGCGCCAAGTGGGTGCCCGAGATGGCCTGGGTCGCCGAGCTCGACGGTGCCGTAGTCGGTTGGACCGCAGTGATGCCGGTATCCGGACGCGACTGCTACGCCGGGGTCGCTGAGACCTCGGTGTATGTGACCGAGACGGCTCGGGGCCGTGGAGTCGGCAAGGCGCTGCTCTACACGCAGGTGATGGAAGCCGACCGCGCCGGGATGTGGACCTTGCAGACCTCGATCTTTCCCGAGAACCGCGCCAGCCTGGCTCTGCACCACTCTGCCGGCTATCGCACCCTGGCGGTGCGAACCCGGATCGCGCAGCTCAACGGCATCTGGCGAGACACCGTCCTGCTCGAGCGTCGCAGCGAGACCAACTGAGCACGCCCGGGCCAGACGCCTGCCTGAGACCCTGGCGAGGACTTCCTCATCCTCGACGCCGCCGAGGTTCCGGGTGGGGCGTGGCCGCGCATGTGGGAGGGGCTTCGTCTGTTCTCGCCGTCGTCCTTCTCTTCATCGCCGGGATGGATGATGCCGCCATGGAACGACGCTGGGGGTGGGTTTCCGCCGCGTCAGCACGTCGTCGAAGAGGTGTCCGTAGGTGTCGAGCGTCATGGTGGCTGAGGCATGGCCGAACATCTGCTGGACGACCTTGATGTACGCCCGGGTGGGATCGCGACGGCTGGCAGCCGTGGGGCGCTGCGGGTGCAGGGCGGGGCGGGACCGGAGAGGTGGCCCTGCCTGCGATCGACGACAGGGGCCGTTTCGCGGGCGTGCTGGTCTCGGGCGAAGTCATGAGCGCCCTGGTCGCGGACGAGGATCTTGACCTCGAGGCCCTGGTTCGCGACGACCGGGTCTCGCCTCGCTTCCGGTCCAGGGCGCGCTGTGCCAGCTGGACGCGGGGACCAGTCAGGGCGCGGTTGTCGTCACCACCGAGGAGGATGTGCTCGTGGGCTGGTCGCGACAACGCGATGTACTGGCCCACGTTGAGCACATGATGCCGCTTAGTGACCGAAGTGATCTTTGGAGAGGAGCGCTCGTGGATCGCGCACGACTTACCATCTCGGTGATCGCCATCCTGATCACCACAGCCCTGGCCTACTTCGCCTGGTGGCAGGACCGATGAGACTGGTCCTGCGGTTCTCTGCCTCCTTGTTGGTGTGGCTGGTGGTGGCCATTCCGTTGGGGTTGGCAATGTTCACCCACTCGCGTGCGGACATGGTGGTGGCCAGCCACGATGCCGTCGTCAGTCCGAACCTCAGCGGCTATGTGCGCCTGGATCTCGGTCCATACGTGCCTGATGTGCGCGCGTCCTCTGGGGGTCGCCTCGGCGTCGAGGTTGAGCTGCGCAAGACGAGTGCCTCATCCGCAGAGGAGCTGGCAGCGCGCTACGCCGCGATCGCGGCCCAGCCCGACGCTGAGGTACAGCGTGTACGTCAGGAGATCAGAGAGTTGGCGGAGGTGGCCGCCCTCCGCGCAGGCGCGATTGCGGCGGCTCCGATCGGTCTGTGGTTCCTGCTCGGACGTGCTCGACGAGAACAGCTCCTGAATCGCCGTGCAAGGTCCTTCGGTGTCATGGGGATCTTGGTCGCGCTCGTGATGGCGTTGACGTTGCAACCGTGGCGCGACCCCCCGGAGCGGGTGGACCGGGAGGCGTGGCTGGACGTGGGAGCCGCGTTCCCGGAAGTGAGCGTGCCGAAGGAACTCAGGGGCTGGCAGATTCGTAGGGGTTTGTTCACCGAAGGCACGCGCCGGCTGGTGTTCAGCCTGTTCGACACCTACGAGACCAGCAAGACGTTCTACAAGTCGGTGGTGGACAACGTGGCATCGGCAGCTGACCAGCTCCGTCCTCCCGCGGACGACGAGACCGTGGCGGTCCTGGTCAGCGACCGACACGACAACATCGGCATGGATCCGGTCGTCCGCGCGGCGGCTGACGCCGCGGGGGCCACTGTCGTCCTCGACGCCGGCGACGACACCTCCACCGGTAAGCCCTGGGAGGGGTTCAGCCTGGATTCACTCGACCAGGCCTTCGAAGGCTATGACGCACGGGTGGCGGTCTCAGGAAACCACGACCACGGGACGTTCGTCAGCTCTTACCTCGAACAACGCGGCTGGACCCATCTCGACGGCGAACCGGAGGAGCCGTTTGACGGAGTCAGGGTGTCGGGAACAGACGACCCGAGATCTAGTGGACTCGGCAGCTGGCGCGACGAGAAAGGGCTCTCATTTGCCGAGGTCGAAGCCAACATCGCCAAGGACGTGTGTGAGCTCGACGAGAATGACGAGCGCGTCGCCACCCTGCTGGTGCACGACGCCAACCTCGGGCGCGCCGCGCTGGCCCGGGGATGTACCGACCTCGTACTCGCTGGACACCTCCACGTCCAGAAGGGCCCGAGCCGAGTGGTGGGCGAGAACGGCAGCGTCGGCTACACCTACACCAACGGCACGACCGGCGGAGCGGCGTTCGGCATCGCGGTGGGCAGCAAACTGCGTCGCGCCGCGCAGTTCACCCTGGTCACCTATCGTGATGGCCGGCCCGTAGGAATCCAGCCAGTGACCGTCAGAACCACCGGCGAGCTGGTCGTCGCCGAGTACCTCGAGCTCGACCTCGCCGCCGAAGAATGAAGCCGAAGGCGATCGAAATGCTGGGAGCGGTGATACAGGAGTGAACCTGTGACGTGTTCCACACGGTTGGTTCTCCCTGACAGACTCCGCGCCATGACGGACGTGATGGACCGTGAGGTCTATCCGGAGCCTGCGGCAGCGCGGTTGCTTGAGGTGCCTCCGTCGAGGTTGCACCACTGGTTGCACGGTGGTGTGCGCGGCGGCGACGTGACCCGCAAGCGATCATCCGACCTGAGGAGATCGACGGACGCTACGTAACCCTGGGCTGAGTTCATCGAGGCCGGGTGGCTGCAGGCATACCGGAGCAACAAGATCCGATGAAGGAGCTGCGCGCTTTCATCGAGGTCCTACGTGATGAGTTCCAGGTCCCGTATCCCTTGCGCGCAGGCGGCCTCTGGTGAGCGAAGCGGGTCTGGTTTTCAAGCCCCAGGAGGCGGTGGGCCTCGCTCAGCACTTCCGGCTCATCGACCAGGCCGAAATGCTTACCTACCCGGGCCAATCGTTCGTGGACCGGGAGACCTGGAACGGCGACTTGGCGGAGGGGCGGCGCCCCGTCGCAGATCGCGCATCGACCGTCCTGGTGCAGCCAGACCTGCGGTTCGGGCGGCCCGCGGTGGGTGGAGTGAGCACGATCACGATCTACGATTACGCCGAGGAAGGCGCCTCGCGTAACGACATCGTCAATGAGTTCGGTGTCACCAAGGCGGACGTCCGCTGGGCGGTGTCCTTCGAGAACGAGCGTCACGCGACAGCGGCCTGACACCGGGCGGGTTCGACTGGCCTCGTGAAGCCCGCACAGGTCCGGTTCCACTTCGACGAGGACATCCTCAATCCGGGGGAGGATATCCACCGGCGGAGACGGTCAGCTTGTCCGATTGAGCGCGGCGCGATGGAGACGGTTTGGGTGCCCCGGGTGACTTAGCTCGGCTGACTGATCGTCAGCGGGCTATGGAGCGCGGGCGTTCAGTCAGCCGGATTTACACTTGACCCTCACGTAACGGTAGAGTCTTATTTCGCGTCCGCTCAGCCTCCGCCCTTCGACGATCCAGGGCCGATCATGTCGCGCGACTCACTTTCACACTCCGACGTTGCCAGCCGTCCCGGGCGACCTGCCACCGGTGCCTATCTTGAACGGAACACTCATGCCCAACGTGCCCACGCAAGTGCCGGATCCGGCGACACCGCCACCTGAACGCCACCCGCATCCGCATGAGGCTTCCGAGCAGGACACGGTGCTGGCCGCTTTGCGGTCCCCGACGCTGCTGCGCACGGAGGTGCTCGCCGGGTTGGTGGTAGCGCTGGCGCTGATTCCCGAGGCCATCTCATTCTCGATCATCGCTGGTGTCGATCCGCGGGTGGGGCTGTTCGCCTCCTTCACGATGGCGGTGTCGATCTCGTTCCTGGGCGGTCGACCGGCGATGATCTCTGCGGCGACAGGCGCGATCGCGCTGGTGATCGCGCCGGTGATGCGCGACCACGGGTTCGACTACCTGATCGCCACCGTGCTGCTGGGCGGCCTTATCCAAGTCGTGCTCGCGTTGTCGGGGGTGGCGAAGCTGATGAGGTTCATCCCTCGGTCGGTGATGGTCGGGTTCGTCAACGCCCTCGCCATCTTGATCTTCAGCGCGCAGCTGCCACACCTCATCGACGTTCCGTGGCCGGTCTATCCGATGGTCGCTGTCGGCATCGGGGTCATGGTCGGGCTGCCGAAGGTCAGCCAGGTCGTGCCGGCGCCGCTGGTGGCGATCGTGCTCTTGAGTGCGTTCACGTTGCTGGTGGCGCTGAAGGTGCCCGACGTGGGGGACGAGGGAAAGCTCCCGGACAGTCTCCCGGCGTGGTTCCTGCCCGACGTGCCGTGGAACCTCGAGACGCTGCAGATCATCGCGCCCTACGCGTTGGCGATGGCGCTGGTCGGGCTGCTGGAGTCCCTGATGACCGCCAAGCTCGTCGATGACATCACCGACACCCACTCCGACAAGTCTCGCGAGGCGTGGGGACAGGGTGCTGCCAACGTGATCACCGGATTCTTCGGCGGCATGGGCGGCTGCGCGATGATCGGCCAGACCATGATCAACGTGAAGGCCTCCGGTGCTCGTACGCGGATCTCGACGTTCCTAGCCGGTGTGTTCCTGCTCATCCTGGTCGTCGGGCTGGGTGACGTCGTGGCGATCATCCCGATGGCCGCGCTGGTCGCGGTGATGGTGATGGTCGCGGTCGGGACCTTCGACTGGCACTCCATCACCCCGGCCACGTTGAGGCGGATGCCCAAGAGCGAGACCACGGTGATGGTCTCAACCGTCGTGGTGACCGTGGCCACCCACAACCTGGCGATCGGCGTGGTCGTCGGGGTGGTGGTGGCGATGGTGATGTTCGCTCGTCGCGTGGCCCACTTCACCGACGTCATCGACGTGTCCCACACCGACGGGACTCGGGTCTACAAGGTCGTGGGCGAGCTGTTCTTCGCCTCCAGCAACGATCTGGTCTACCAGTTCGACTACGCCGGGGATCCCGAGCACGTGGTCATCGACATGACCGACTCCCATATCTGGGACGCCTCCACGGTCGCAACGCTGGACGCGATCGAGACGAAGTACGCCCGCAAGGGCAAGCGCGTCGAGATCCGTGGTCTCAACCAGGCCAGCATGGACCGCCACCAGCGCCTGGCTGGAACGCTCGGGGGCCACTGATGGTTAGTTGGACCCCCGGCCCACAGTCGGCGGAGGGCGAGGCGTTGCTCAAGATCGGCGAGGTCGCGGAACGGGTCGGGCTGAGCCTGCGAACAATCCGGTTCTACGAGGAGGAGGGTCTCGTCGTGCCTGAGACTCGCACCCAGGGCGGGTTCCGTCTCTATGCTGTCTCGGCCGTGAACCGGCTCGAGCTGATCAAGCGGATGAAGCCCCTGGGATTCACGGTCGAGGAGATGATCGAGGTACTCACCGCCCTGGATACCCTCGAGGCCCGGCACGCCACGGCGGAGGAACGGGCCGACCTGGCTGAGCAGATCGACGCCTACCGGGAACGGGTCGAGGTCAAAGCGGCCGACCTGCGAGCCAAGGCCGCAAGGGGACGCGAGTTCGGCCAGCATCTCCGCGAGGTCGCGGACCAGCACCGCGCCTAGTCAGCCCTGCTGGCCCCTGCGGCAAGCCCTGAACCGGCCAGCGCCCGACCTTGACGTGCTCATCGCTGAGCACTGATCGGACCGTGCTCGGCCTCACCCTGCGCTGGTCGACGGGTCCACGCGCATGGGACGGGCCGTGCTGTAGGGCTCTAACTGGGGCGCGGCGGATACCAGGAGGCCACGTTGCCAGAGGCGGTGCACGATGACGCCGGCCAGCACGGCGCCCGAGACGTTGAGGGCCTGGTCCCCGAGGGTGTCGGTGTAGGCGTGGCGCTTGTCCGAGGAGTTGGCGATGAACGCGAAGTACTCGGCGAGCTCCCAGACCACCGCCGAGGTCGCACCGAACGCGAGCGAGCGCTCAAGGACAGCGGCAAGGGTCGAGCTGTGCCGCATCGTCAACAAGACGACAGCAGCGGAGAGCAATCCGGTGTTCACCAGATGCATCACGTCGTCGAACCAGACCACCGAGTCATAGAGGTCAAGCCGGTTACCCAAGGTGTCGGTGAAGCACGTCGATGTCACCATCAGGTCGGCGACCCAGGGGAAGGAGGTCCGTTCGCGCCAGAACACCCACCACACGAGGGGCAGGGTGAAGGCCAGCATTGGGTAGGCCACCGCGCGAAGGCCGGCCGCCTTGTCCTCGACGTTGCCCATCTCGGGAAAGAGCAGCGACATCGCCAGGAGCACTACGAGCCCGAGCTTGGCTGCCACGTCCATCCCCGCGACCACCAGCGGGGTCGCGTGACGCAGCTCGGGGATCTGGGTCATGTCGAGCCACGGCATGTCACTTAGCTGCGCGAGGCGCAACGGCCCGCGGCCGGGCGACGTGTCGAGCCAGGTGGGCTCATCACGAAGGCGATTGGCATCGCCGCTTGAAGTGGTGACGTCCCCGGAGGTGGTCTAGTTCTTGCGGCTGTTCGTCGTGTTGTCGATGACGTAGGCGGCCATCGGAGAAGGCTGCCGGCTCGACGGCGCCCTGCTAGCTCCTCACGAGCCTTCGGTGTAGATGTCTGGGACGCCGTCGTAGTCGTCGTCGCGTTCTTCGTCCTCACGGATTCGCCGGTAGGTCCGGTTGCGGGCACGTAGCAGCACGGTGGCGAGGAGCGCGGCGAGCAGTGAACCGGCGAGTACGCCGACCTTGACGTGCTCGTCGGTGAGGCTGTCGGGGCCGAAGGCCAGTTCTCCGATGAGCAGAGAAACGGTGAACCCGATGCCGGCGAGCATGGAGACCCCCAGCACGTCGATCCAGGCGAGGTCGTCGTCGAGCTGTGCGTGGGTGAATCGCGCCATCAGCCAGGTCGAACCGAAGATCCCAAGCGCTTTGCCGAGCACCAGGCCGGCGACGATGCCCAGCGCGACAGGATCGGTGAAGGCCTCCCCGAGTCCGTCGAGGCCCCCTACGGTCACACCGGCGGCAAAGAGTGCGAAGACCGGTACGGCGAATCCCGAGGAGAGTGGTCTCGACAGGTGCTCGAAGTGCTCGGCCATGCCGGGCCCGGCGTCTGGTCCTCCTGCGGCGTCGCTCCGGATGACAGGGACGGTGAGCGCGAGCAGTACGCCGGCGACCGTGGCGTGGACTCCGGAGGCGTGCACCAGTGCCCAGGCGGTCAGGGCGAGAGGAACCAGTAGCCACCAGGACCGTATGCGGCGTTGCACCAGGGCCCCGAACACGCCGAGGGGGAGCAGCGAGAGCAGCAGCCACCCGGGTTCGAGGGACTGGGTGTAGAACAACGCGATGATCGTGATGGCCAGCAGGTCGTCGACAACCGCGAGGGTGAGCAGGAACGTGCGCAACGCAGCGGGCAGGTGAGTGCTGATCACTGCAAGGACCGCCACCGCGAACGCGATGTCGGTCGCCGTCGGGATCGCCCACCCGCTGAGGGCTTCGCCGCCAGGGCCAATTGCAAGGTTGACCGCGACGTAAACCAGAGCAGGCACAGCCATGCCGGCCACTGCTGCTAGCACCGGAATGGCGGCGCGCCGCGGGTCGCGGAGGTCCCCAGCGACGAACTCCCGCTTGACCTCCAGACCGGCGACGAAGAAGAAGATGGCCAACAGTCCGTCGGCCGCCCAGGTGCCCAGGCTGAGATTCAGATGTAGTGCGGAGGGCCCCACGCTGAAGTTCTTCAACGACGTGTAGCTCGACGCCCACCCTGAGTTCGCCCACACCAGCGCGACGACGGAGGCCGCCAGGAGAAGGGCGCCGCCGACCGTCTCGCGACGGAGCAACTCTGTGATGCGGGCGGTCTCTGCCCACGTGCCACGCGCGAGTAGCCCGGGCCCGCTGGAAGGGGGACGGTCGGTCATCAGGAAGGTCCTTTGAGGTCGGGGAAAACGTTGCCGACCAGACTTCCCGGCGCACCGCGGACCACTTTAGGCGATGGCTCGGGTTGGGCCGTCAACCGCTGGCTGTGATGAACGCGCTGACGGTCTCCCGGACGTGATCGCGCTCCGGACCGATCCAGAACAGATGGCTGGGAGAGTCCAGCTCGACGAGGGTGGCGGCGGGGATGGTGTGAGCGAAGTCCTGGGCATGTGCGAAGCACACGCTGCCGTCGGCACGGGATGCAGTCACCAGCGTCGGGCACCGCACCTCGGTCTGGCAGTGCCGCCGATAACGTCCCCGGTCGGGTCGGGCCTGCTTCAGGTCGTTCGCGAACCCGGCCCCCGATCGCATCGTGCTGAACAGCTCCCGGGCGCGGAGTTGGTCCTGCTTCGACCACGTGTCCCACCAGTCCACGACGGGCCTGTTCGACAAGGTGCCCACCATCTTTTGCAGTCCCGTGTCGGAGGAGACCAGCTTTTCAAGCATGGCCCATACCCCGCCTTGCAGTGCCGGACCGAACACGACCGGGCCTGCAAGCGCTTCGTGGCGCGTGTCTGGGAAGGGGAGGGTGCTCGGCGCGCAGCTGTGCAGGATCAAGCGCGGCACCCGAACGGCCGATGCCACCGCGACCTGGACGGCCTGCATGCCTCCGAAGGACACCCCGACCGCCCCCGCCGTCTGACTGATCGCCAACGCTTCGCAGCACTCGGTCACCGCGCTGGTGAACTCCGCGGCAGTGAGAAGTCCTACGTCAGTGCGTCCGTAGCCAGGGCGAGAGAATGACACAATCCCATGCCCGAGTGACGTGTAGAGGCTCCACCCGCAGTCCACCGCGGCAGAGCAATGTCCTCCTGGAAAGAACAAGAAAGGCGGCTTGTCTCCAGGGAGGTACAGCACCTCTACGGCTCCTAGGACGGTCTGGAGCACCCGACTTGCGCGCACGAACCGAGCCTACGACGCCATCATGAGCGCGATGGGCCCTCTGGTGAGGACCAGGTGGCCTATGGTCCCTTGATGTTGCTGGGCGGTTGGTGCCTGGCGGCCAACGAACATGTCATCGTGCGGAGGTGGCGTCTCCGGACCAGGGCAACAATCGCGCACCAATCACAGATGCCTGCAAAGTCAGTCGCTGGGCCGGGACGGTCGGGTCGTACCCGGTGAGTTCGGCGATCTTGGCCAAGCGGTAGGTGACCGTGCGGACCGAGACATGAAGTTGCCGGGCTGTTTGTGTGGTCACAGTGCCTGCATCGAAGTACGCCTCGAGGGTGTCGATGAGCGGCGCGGCGCCGCCGCGAGCGCGGCTCAGTGGGGTGAGGACTGTTTCGACGAGATCGGCGAGCGCCACTTTGTCCCGCCCGAGTACCCGATAGATGAGTAGGTCACGGGTTTGCACCATGTCGTCATCGGGGTGGAGCCGTTCGGCTAGCCCCATCGCCTCTCGTGCTTGCTCGTAGGAGCGCGCCACCCCGTGGATGCCTGGATATGGTCGGCCCACGGCGACCCGCCACTGCTTCGCCCTGGTCGAACGAGTCAACGCTTGATGCAGATGCCGGGCCGGTTCGTCCACGTCTGGGTTCGCAGGACGTGCCGGGACGAGAGCGACCAGATAGCCACCCTTCGTGGCGACCAGCACGTCGCGGTCGCCGTACCGAGCCAACACCTCGCGCTCTAGGAAATTCTCGTCACGCTCGACGAGCTGATCGTCGCCGCGCGGGCCGGCAAGCACGATCTGATGCCACGCGGTGAGGTCGATCCCGAACGGCTCGGCGCGCTGAACGATGGCCGCTACGTCGGCGTCGCCGCGAAGTAGGTCATCGATGAACTCACGTCGGACCGTCTCCTCCTGCCGGATCAACTGCTGTCCGGCGTTCTGATATCCCTCCACGAGCGCCGGCACAGCTGCCCGAACTCCGGCGAGCATCGTGTCGGAAGGGACCGGTGCGTCCTGCTTGTCCAGCTGGGACATCGTGTTCCAGGCCGCGACTGCGCAGGCCATGAACACATCCACGGCCGCTCCTGCCCTCATCCCATGCTCGGCCGCCCGGGCCCCGGCGGCCCTGACGGTCTCCAAGTCGGCCTCCTCAAACTGCTGACGCCCCCGGAGACGGTGCGAGGCCTCCTCGAACGCAGTGGCGACGTCAGGCGGGCAGACGGGTTCGTGCGGCGTTGCGGACGTCGTGAGTCTGGCCATCTCGCCAGTGTGCCCTCCGTCGCCGAGCGCCACCCATCTTTGCCGGACATCGGCAACGAAGTGCTCGCGAGGTTGACCGGAGGGAGCCCTATGGCACGACCGATCCCTCCCGGAGGATGGCAGTGCTCCCGCAGCGGAACGCGCAAGGGGTGACAAACCGCAGTCGTTGAAACCCAAGTCATGAACCCGAGGAGAGAATGCCATGTCGACCATCTCTGCCCAGGAGGTCACGGATCCCGCCACGAAGTACTTCGAGCGCTGGTGCCGGCTCCACGACGAGCGCCGGTTCCGGGTCGAGCAACTCGCCGGACTGGACCTGGAGACCTCCTCCAGCCACGGCGATTCCAGCGTCGACAAGGCGCTCCGAATCGCCGTCACGACCATTCTTCGCGATGTTGATGCTGCTCTGCAGAGAATGAAGGAAGATCGCTATGGCTTGTGCGCGGCATGCAGTCAGCCGATTCCGGATGACCGGCTCGACGTGCTCCCGATGGCGCGCTTGTGCATGTCTTGTCATTACAACGAGCAGAACTGCCGTCTCGGACGGGATTGATGTGATGCCTGCCGCTTGTGCTGCCAGCGGCGGTCGGCATCCCCCTGCCTTCGGACCCATGCAACCGAGCCGGGCGACTCTTCTCACGCAGACCAGACGATGGCCTGCCCGATGTACCCAATAACGCGTCCGCTGACAAACAGCCACACTCACCGCATCTCTGGGCAACGTTTAGCCAGGAGTCCAACGTGAATGATCGAGACAGGTCGGAAGTGGGCACCGATGGTAGAACTGAAGCCATCGAATGGACCGAAGCGGACGTCGCGAGCGCCCTGACCAGGTTCGGTGACCGTGTGACTCGCGTCGAGGCTCACTTCAACAGTGAAACTGCGAGCACAAGAGGCGACCACGTCCGATGTCTGCTGCAGGCGAGCCCGTCGGGGATGGACCGTGTCTCGGTCACCCATTACGCTGCGTCGATTCCCGAGGCTCTGCGCGGTGCCACGGACCAGCTCGTGACTCTTCTGTCCCGCAAGTTGGAGCCAGGCGACGGTCAACGAGCCCCGTGAGACGCATGGGATTGGCCGCCAGTCTCGTCCTGGTCTCGCCGGAATCGAGCCGGTCTTCTTCCCTCTCACCGTTTCTTCCTCACCGTTTCTTCGTGGATTCTGCACGAGTGCTTGTCGCGTACCCGCGTGCGGCCCGGCCGTCGGCTCGGATTAACTTTGGACTCCGCGTTCGAGGTCAGCTCGCCGCGTCGGCGTCAACGTCGTCGTCGTCGTCGGAGAGTTCATCCTCGGTTCTGTCCTCGACATCGGCGGGGTCGGCCACGGCATGAGGCGGTGGAAGGTAGCCCCATCGCTGGCACATCGGTCGAAGGCGCTCAGGGATGTCCTCGAGAGCCGTCGGCGTTTCGCGGCCACGCTGCACGCTCCCCGATTTGATGGTCGTGCTCCAATCACCAGCCCCCTTGCGAAAGGGCTGGTTCGTACGTCCGCAGTCGGGCATCTCGGGCTCCCAGGGAACGCCCAGAAAACTCGTAGATCTCCTGTGTGCCCGTTTCCGGGTATGAGGTGAGCTCCTCGTAACGCACGGTGTACCCCGTGGCGTTCACCCGAACGCGTTCTAGCGCCGGCATGCAGCGCACGGAGTCGTTGAGGCGTCCGCGGGGATTCCATCTGTGGGCGTTCACCTCGGCCCAGGACTGAGCGATCGAGGCGGGTGCCTGAGTAGAAAGATGAAGCGTGCGTCCGGCCAGATGGTCCGGATCCGCTCTGAGGCCCAGGTGTTGGACGGCGTCTTTTCGACAAGGATGGTATTGCCGCTGAGGCTGGAGCTCGCGATGAAGCGCACGGTCCCCGAGCAGGTCTTCGAGGACGGCTAGTTGAGATTGAGCAATTCCATCGCCTTCGTGGCCATCGACGTCGTGGCCACCACGGACACCGGATATGCAGCTCGTGCGGGGCGTGAATCTCAGAGTGGGTGTTGAGCAGGGCTCGCAGCAGAGTGGGCCCGGAGCGCACGGCAGACATGATGAACACGGGCCGGTGGAGCAAACCGGTCGATCGTGGGATGCTCAGCGGCACGGATCGACTCGGCTGGTGCCTGGTTGGTGATCTCTCGCATCTGTGGCTGTGACAGCGTCGGTGGAATCAGCTGGTCTGCGTGGACTAGAGCGAGGCCGAGCCGTTTTCCAGGGTGCGGTTACCCGAGACTTCCAGTGCATCAGGGCTTTAACCACCCACCGCTTTGGAGCCCGGCTCTTCGCCGTGGCGCTGGTCTCGGGCAACATTTTGGCAACAGCAGATCCGAAATCGGCCCGATGCGACCAACGTTGCCCAACGTCGAAAACCGCGTCTGACCTGCGCTTTCGTGTCCTATCCATAGTGTCCACCTAGTCCAGGCTCGGTCTCTCAAGGCGGTAGCGCGGGTTCGAATCCCGTCGGGGGTACCACGAGACAGAGAACACGAGACACAGAAAAGGTCCTGGCCTGCGGAGACGCGGGTCAGGACCTTCTTTCGTCCCTCCCCAGGTCGTGGGCTTTGCCCCATCTGCGCCGCGAAAGTGACCGACCTCGTCGATCGTGGTGAGTCCCCCGTTACCGCCCGATGACAGGACCGTCATCGGAGGGGTCTGGAGGTGAACCGGGGCGACCCTTGTCCCCACAGTGCCGATGGGTGAGGGGTGAGGCACATGCGTGCATCGTCGATGAGTCAGTCGAGGGGCGCGGCCAGCGGAGGCTTCCGGGCCCGAGGTGCCACGAAGTCGGCGCCACCTGAGGTCCTCAGGCGCGTCACGGCCAGTGTCGCTGTCCTCGCCCTGGCCGCCGCCCTCCTGGCGATCCTGCCGCTGCAGCGCGCAAGCGCCGCGCCGACCGACGTGCTCAACGTGCAGGTCCAGAGCGCCCGGACCGAGCCTCGCGCCCCAGGAGGCGGCGTGCACGAGGGCGACCCAGTGACGTCCTACAAGTTCCTGATCAACGAGGACAACACCGGCTCCACGGCGACACGCAGCCCTTCTGGGCCCTGTGCCGCCTCGGCCCCCAACTATCCCGCCAACTGCGACTGGCCCTCGATCCGCGAGCTTCCGCACACCACGGCGCCGATCGTCGCCCAGGGCACCGACGCCGACCTGGCAGACGGCCTCGCCGGCCTTCCTGACGGGAAGTACCTCATCTCTGTGTTGGCCGACGGCTACAAGCTGGACGGCGCCCACTTCAGCGTGCCGTTCACCACGACAGCCCCGGTCGTCGTCGAGGTCCAGCCGAACCCCTTGCCCGACGCCACCCTCCGCGCCCAGGTCTACCGGGACGAGGCGACCACCAACGGCGCCATCGACAACAGCGAGGACGGTCTCGCCGGCTTCCAGGGACACATCAACGACACCCTCGGCGAGGTGACGACCGACGTCTACGGCAACCCGCTGTGCACCACCTACGTGGGAGAGAAGGCCGACTTCACGATCCCGGCTGGGTCCCTGGACTCCGACGGCGCGCCGGTCGTCGACAAGGTCGGCGGCAAGTGCTTCAGCGACTCGACCGGCATGCTGACGATCCCGCACCTCGGCTCGAACCGCTACACCACCACCGCGCAGCCCCCGGACGGCCAGGACTGGATCCAGACCACCACGCTCGAGGGCAACCACGACTTCGACAGCTGGGTCGCCGAGGGCTCCACGGGTTACGACACCGAGGCCACACTGGCCGGCGAGCCGGTGCCCGCCCCGCAGTTCGGCTTCGCCAAGCCCAAGAACACCTTGGGCGCCAGCAGCCCAGGCTCGATCAGCGGCGTCGTCGTGGGCGTCAAGCAATACACGCCTCCCAAGGGTGGCGACGTCAACTTCTTCAACGGCATGACCGGCTCCAAGACCGACAAGCCGATCCCCAACCCCGTCGTCTCCCTCTCCGACCTCAACAACGGCGACCAGGCGGTCTTCGTCGGCCGCGGCAACGCCGACGGCAGCTTCAACATCCCCCACGTGCCGGACGGCGACTACTCGCTGACCTGGTGGGACGAGCCGCAGAACTACATCCTGAACCTGGTCAACGTCTCGGTGAAGAACGGTGAGGCCGTCAAGATGGGCCAGCTCCCCCTGAGCGGCTGGTGGACCCAGCTGGACGGCTACGTCTTCAACGACGCCAACCGGAACGGCAAGAAGGACTCCGGAGAGACCGGCATCCCCAACTACACGCTGACGCTGCGCAAGCAGGACAACTCGCTGATGGACCGAGGCTCGACCACGGCGATCACCGACGCTCAGGGTCACTACTCCTTCGAGGGCGCCTACCCGCTCGCGGCGTGGATGGTGATGGAGGCCTACAACGACTCCTTCTTCAGCACCGGCGTCACGTACCAGGCTGACAACCAGAAGACTCCGACCACGGTCAAGGGCGCGGGCGTCGACGTCAGCACGCTGAACATGATCGGTCTGAGCGGCACGATGGACTGGGGAGTGCATGCCTACGACCCCACCGGGAAGAACGGCATCGACCCCCGCAACGGCGGCATCGTCGGCTCGCTCAGCTACGACACCACCCGCAACGAGCTCGACCCCCGCTACGCCGCTGCAGAGGACTGGCAGCCCGGCGTCTCCGACCTCCCGGTGGAGCTGCACGCCCCCGTCGACTGCCCTGCGGACGGCAGCAAGCCGTGCGACGCCGACGGCTACTACCAGCTCGCGCCCGACGGCTCCTACGCCCAGGGCAAGCTGCTCAACAGCTACGTCTCCGAGCACTGGAGCCGACCCACCGGTTGCACCGCCCGTGACCTGGACGGCACGCCGTTGGTCCACAAGACCGACAACCCCACCACGTTCGACGAGGACGTGCTGGCTCCCAACCAGGAGACCGACGGCGAGTGCATCTCCGCGATCCTGCAGAGCGTGCAGTACGGGCCGTATGCCACCAACCAGGGCACGCCGGACGCCAACTTCGGTGCTGCGGTCGACGGCAACTACGGGTTCGGCGACGCCTGCACCGGCACCTTGGACGCGACCGACCCGGGCAACCCCGTGTGCAACGGAGGAACCTTCGAGCCGCTGGGCTCGGGTGACTACCTGGTCTCGGTCAAGATCCCCGACGACAAGATCACCCACCGCCCGCTCTACAACGTCACCGGCGAGGAGGACATCAACATCGCCCACGGCGACCAGATCGTCCCCCAGGTGCCGCCGCCGGCCTGTGCCGGTGCGTTGCACACGGTCGACGTGGCCGGTGATGGCACGGACAACTACCCCGCCGTCGACGGCGACGGCACGAACGGAGCCCCGACCGGCGTCACCGTGGCCGCCTCGAGCCCGGTCGACAACCCGACCTTCGTCGACATCGGCGGCTCACCCTACGAGGGCAAGGTCAAGCCGAAGTGCGACACCAAGCTGGTCTCGCTCAACAACGGCAAATCGATCGTGCCGATGTTCAACCTGTTCACCGACGTCCCGATCCCCTCGCGACTGTTCGGTCTCATCGTGGACGACATCAACTACGGCACCGACCCGCGCAGCACGCTGTACGGCGAGAAGCCCGGTGTCCCGTTCGCCCCGGTGGGCATCTACGACTTCAACAACCGCCTGGTGCAGACCGTGGAGTCGGACTTCAACGGCTACTACGAGACGCTGCTGCCCTCCACGGACAAGATCAGCTGCCCCACGCCCTCGGGCGTGTGCACCGGGATGTACCGCTTCGTGGGCAACGACCCCGGCATCCCAGGGGCGGCGAACTCCAACTACAACCCGCGCTACCGCACGATCGCCACCGAGTTCGAGGCCATGCCCGGCGTGACCATCCCCACCGACCTGGCCCCGACCCAGGTGGGCTCGATCCTGGCGTCACCGACGACGGGTCTCAACATCGCGGTCTCCTGCCCGATCGACGCCGTGGTCCCGCAGCTGTTCTCGGTCTCCAAGCCCTACGTCAACGGCAGCGGCGCCTTCACCATCGAGGGCACCGGGTTCGGCGCGGCCAAGGGCACCGGCAAGGTCACGCTCGACGGGACAGCTCTGCCCACGACCGGCTGGGACAACACCACCATCCAGGCCACCGTCCCGGCTGGTACGGCGACCGGCACGCACACGCTCAAGATCACGGGCGACAACGGTGAGGAGACCGTGAACGGGCTGACCTTCCACGTGCTCGGCGGGAGCTACAACCCGACCGTCCGTGAGGTCGGGCCCGGGAAGCAGTTCACCACGATCCAGGCAGGACTGGACGCGGCCTACAACAGCAACGGCGCTGCCGGGAACCTGGTCGTCGTCTACCCGGACAACGCCAAGGCCGGAAACCCTCGCGGCGCCTACTACGAGAACCTGGTGATGGCCTCACCGGTGAAGCTCCAGGGCGTCGGCTCGGGCGGCTTCCAGGGCAACACCTACGTGCCGGGCACGGTGCTGGACGCCGGTGCCTTCGGTGGCGACACCGCCCTGGCCACCGACTGGTTCACCAAGGTCGGGGGACTCACCTGGGACGGCAACCAGAACGTCAGCGACGGTGAGGCGATCTACCTGCTGGCGTCCTCGGGCAGCGGCACCGGTGCCGCCCAGGCGCGCAGCTTCGGTGGTGCCTACCACGCCTCGATCGACGGGTTCGACATCCGTGGGGGCGACCAGCAGGGCTTCCCGGGCAACATCAACGACCTGACCGGCCTGCCGACGGGTCTCCCGGCGAACATCACCACCCAGGGCGGGGCCATCTTCGCCAATGCCTACGTCAAGAACCTCCAGATCACGAACAACGTGGTGGAGAACAACGGCGGTGGCTACGGCACCATCCGGATCGGCACCCCCGACCTGGCCGGGGCCGACGCCAACCAGCACAACGAGGGAGTGCGGATCGCGGACAACCGGATCGTCTCCAACGCCGGCACCAACCTGGCGGGCGCGGTCGGCCTCTTCGGCGGCAGCACGGGCTACGAGGTGTCCGGCAACGACATCTGCGGCAACTTCTCCCTCGAGTACGGCGCCGGGGTGAGCGTCTACGGCTCCAGCCCGGGCGGCAAGATCCACCACAACCGCATCTACTTCAACAACTCCAACGACGAGGGCGCCGGCATCATGATCGCCGGGGCGCTCCCCGCGGACCCGAACACGCTGTCCCCGGGCACCGGTGCCGTCGACATCGACCACAACCTCGTCCAGGGCAACCTGGCCAACGACGACGGCGGCGGCATCCGGTTCCTGATGTCGGGGAACTACCCGATGAACGTCAGCAACAACACCATCGTGAACAACGTCTCGACCCACGAGGGCGCGGGCGTGGCCATCAACGACGCACCGAACGTGCGCCTGGTCAACAACACGATCATGAAGAACACCACCACCGCGACGGCCGTCACCTCGGACGGCACACCGGCCCCGGCCGGCATCGCCACCTCGCTGAACAGCGACCAGCTGCAGGCCACGATGCCCACGGGCACGAAGGCCTACAGCGACCCCGTGCTCTTCAACAACATCCTCTGGGACAACCGTGCCGGCACCCGCGCCGGAACGACCGTGACCGGGATCGGCCTGGCCGGCGACACCACTGCCGTCGACCACTGGGACCTCGGCCTGGCCGACGCACCCGACCAGCTGGCGCCCACGAGCTCCGTGGTCCAGCAGGACGCGGCCCAGCACCCGTACACCACGAGCGCCAGCAACAGCCTGACGGCCCCTGGCGTGGTCTCGACCTACGACACCTCGGTCGCCTTCGCCACCTGGCGTCAGAACCCCGCCTTCGTCGACGCCACCCTGGTCGCCGTCGAGGCTCCGGCCAACCGCTTGGGTGACTACCACCTCGCCGGCACCGCGCCGAGCTGCACCTCGCCCGCCTGCAACTTGGGCGCCGCGACCAAGGGCCTCGTGAACGCGCCGGCGACCGACATCGACGACGAGGTCCGCCCGGCTCTCGGCGGGATCGACGCCGGCTCGGACGAGTTCGGCTCCTCGAAGCCGGCCACCACCCCGCCTGCGGCCGTGCACGAGTTCTCGTTCTCGACTCGCGGGTTCAGCCCGAACCCGACGACCCTGTTCCCCTTGTCAGGCAGCGACATCTTCCACTGGAGCGGCTCGGCCTTCAGCCGGGAGTGGAGCGCGCCCAGCGTGGTCGCCGTCAACAACATCGACGGTCTCAGCATGGTCGACAGCACGCACTTCTACCTGTCCTTCGCCAGCACCCAGAACCTTCCGGGGCTGAACAATGTCCAGGACGAGGACGTCGTCTACTACAACAACGGCTCGTGGTCGCTGTTCTTCGACGGCTCCACGCATGGCCTGGGCGGCAACAACGTCGACGTCGACGCGATCCACGTGGTCGGCACCACGCTCTACTACTCCACCGAGGACGGCACGGTGCCGACCGGGGCGGGTGGGGCCGGAGCCAACAACGACATCTACCGCTGGACCGGTGGCGCAAACTCGACCCGGGTGGTGGACGCCTCGACAGCGCCGTACAACATCCCGAACTCGAACGTGGACGGACTGTCCTACGTCGACTCCACGCACTTCTACCTGTCCTTCAACGACCCGACGACGAACCTCCCGGGGCTCGGAGCGGTGCAGGACGAGGACATCGTCGAGTACAACGCCGGCGTTTGGTCGGTGTGGTTCGACGGCACCTCGACATCGCTCGGAGGCAGCAGCCTCCTCAACACGAACGAGTCGCGAGACATCGACGCCTTCTCGATCCCGGCCCAGGGCGGCACCCCGCCGCCGCCTCCGCCCCCGCCGCCGGGTCCCACCGGCAACGGCAACGGACCTGTGGTGTTCTCCACCTTGGGCAACAGCAACCCGCTGAACGGCACGACTCCGGTGGCAGGGACCGCCGACGACGCCGACCTCTACTCCTTCAACGGGAGCACCACTACCCGAGAGCTGGACGTCACCGCGCTGCCTGTCAGCAGCAGGCTCCCGGCCTCCGCCAACATGGACGGCTACGACCGGGTCGACGCGACGCACTTCTACGCCTCCTTCGCCGACAACACGAACGTGCCGGGGCTGGGGGTGGTCCAGGACGAGGACGTCGTGTACTACGACAACGGCGTGTGGTCGGTCTGGTTCGACGGCACCAGCAGGGGGCTCACCTCGGCCGCCCAGGACATCGACGCGATCAGCGTCTCGGGCAACACCCTCTACTTCTCCACGGCTGGCAACACCAACCCGCCGAGGGTCGTAGGAGGGGGCACGGCCGACGACGCTGACATCTACTCCGTGAACCGGAGCGCACCCTCGAACACTGCGACCTTCACCCGGGTGTGGGACGCCACGGCCAACGGAGTCCCGAGCGCAGCCAACGTGGACGGCTACGTCCGAAAGGACGCGACGCACTTCTACCTCTCCTTCCGGCCGGACACCACCCTGCCGGGCCTGGGCCCGGTGCAGGACGAGGACGTCGTGTTCAACAACGCCGGCACGTGGACCAACTACTTCGACGGGACCTCCCACGGGCTGGGCGCCGCCGCCGCCGACGTCGACGCGTTCGACATCCCGATCCCGTGAGACCCGGCTCGGCCCAGAAGAAGCAGGTGAAGGCAATGACCAACGAAGAGCTGACCGGTCAGATCCGGACGGTAGGGGGAAAGCGCATGGACGAGATCCGACTGGACCGCCGCAGGTTCCTGCACCTGAGCGGAGCGGCCGCCGCGCTCGGCTCCGTCGCCTGGGCGGGCAAGAGCCTGTTCCCCGAGCCGGCCGTGGCTGCCACGGGGGACCCGGACCTGTACCTCGGTGGCACCGACGGCTGGATCCACCTGCCGACCACCCCCGCGATTCCGCCCTTCCACCCGGACCCACTGGCGCCGGCGGGCCTGACGACCTACATCTTCGGGTTCCGCAACCTCACCGGGCTGGACGCCGACCAGGCACTGGCCCAGAAGTACAAGGCCCAGCACTCGGCCCCCCTGTTCTGGGCCAAGCAGTTCGACCCGGACCACCCGGTGGACTTCAAGGTGCAGCTGACCAACCTCGGCCTGCAGCTGCGGCCCGACCTCTTCGACGCCCACACCCTGCACTGGCACGGCTTCCGCAACGTCATCCCGTTCTTCGACGGTGAGCCCAGCGGATCGGTCTCCGTGCCGGCCGGGCGGACGTTCACCTATGCCTACCGCCCACGCGACCCAGGCACCTACATGTACCACTGCCACGTCGAGGACGTGGAGCACGTGCACATGGGGATGACCGGCCTGGTCTTCGTCCGGCCGCTCAAGGGGGACAACTACCTCTACAACGACCCGAGCGGCACCCCGGCCGAGCGCTCGACGAAGTTCGACCGCGAGTTCGCGATGTTCTGCTCCGAGGTGTGGGCCGAGGCCCACTGGTCCGACGCCCACATCCAGCTGCCGGAGTGGACCGATTACCACGCGGACTTCGCCCTGCTCAACGGCCGGGTCTATCCCGACACCGTCGCCCCCAACGGGTCGATCGACCCGTTCCACCAGGTCGTCGCCCCCGACGGAGACCTGATTGCGCCGGCGGGGCACCCGGAGCTGAAGTACCAACCGCACTCGTCGCTCGTCACCTGCAACACGGGCGAGCGGGTGGCGCTCAGGTTCGCGAACCTCGGGTTCCGCGAGTCGGCGATGACCCTGTCGGGGATCCCGATGCGGGTGGTCGGGCGGGACGCCACACCGATGCTGGGACGGCACGGGACGGACACGTCCTACGAGACCGAGACCATCAACATGGGTCCCGGTGAGAGCTACGACGTGCTGTTCACGGCCCCGGCCTACCAGGGCCCCGGTGCCTACGACACCTACATGCTCTACAACCGCAACTTCCTGCGGTCCAACAACCTGGCGCCAGGCGGGTTCGGCGGGCAGGCCACCGAGGTCCGGGTCTACCCCGCCACCACGGCTGCCAGCACCGTCCGCGCCCAGGCCTACCCGAACGACCTGGGGGTCTGAGTCATGCTCACAGCCACTGCCTCGTCGAGGGCACGCCGCGGCCGTCGCCGGGCTGCCGCGCTGCTCGCGGTCGCCGCCATGACGGTCTCCACCGCGGCCCTCACCCCGCACACCACCGCGGCCGCGGCCGACGTCCCCAAGGTGGGCATCGTGTGCACGCCGAGCGACGGAGGGGTCTCGGGGAAGCCGATCTTCAACCTCACCACGAGGACGGGCTACATCAGCCTCCCCGACGGCAACACGGCCTTCATGTGGGGCTACTCCCACGGGTTCGACGCGTTCCAGCACCCGGGGCCGGTGCTCTGCGTCGAAGCCGGTGACCAGGTCACCGTGATCCTGCACAACACGCTCCCGGACGCGACGTCCATCGTCTTCCCGGGACAGGAGGGCGTGCTGGCCGACGGCATCGCCTCCACCCCGGAGCGCAGCGGCAGCGGTCCGGTCACCTCGCTGAGCACCACGGCTGCCGCGGAAACGGGGACCGTGACCTACAGCTTCACAGCAGCCAACCCCGGCACCTACCTCTACGAGTCCGGCACGAACCCGGAGAAGCAGGTCCGGATGGGCCTGTTCGGCTCGATGATCGTGCGTCCGACCGGGCATCCCGACCAGGCCTATGACTCTGCGGAGAGCGACTTCAAGCCGAATCGGGAGTTCATGGTGCTGCTTTCCGAGATCGACCCCTACCAGCACCAGCGCGTCGAGCTGGGCAAGAGCTTCAACATCGACAACTACCACCCGCGCTACTGGCTGATCAACGGTCGTGGGTTCCCCGACAGCATCGCGGACAACGGTGCCTCCTGGCTCCCGTCACAGCCGTACGGCGCTCTGGCGGAGATCATGCCCAACGAGCCGGCCCTCGCGCGCTACCTCAACGTCGGCACCGAGGACTATCCGTTCCACCCGCACGGCAACAACGGGCTCGTGATCGGGCGTGACGGGCACCCGCTCGTCGGCCCGGGGGACAAGGACCTCTCGATGGAGAAGTTCGACATCAACATCGGTCCCGGTCAGACCTGGGACGTGCGCTTCTCCTGGCACGACGCAGAGAACTACAGCGCCACCAACCCGGTGACGGTCACGACGCCCAGCCTCGCCAACTCCTTCATCGGCACCTTCTACAGCGGCAGTCCCTACCTGGGCCGTCAGGAGAAGCTCCCGACCGGAACGCCCACGCTCAACCAGTGCGGCGAGTACTACATCATCAGCCACAACCACGCGCTCTTCCAGATCACCTCCTGGGGCGCCACCATGACCGGTCCGATCACGTACATGCGGATCGATCCTCCCGGCCACTACAACTGCCAGAGCCAGTGAGAGGCGGGAAGACCATGTCTCGACGTACCCAGCTCCAGAGGTCGATGCGCACCGCGGTCGCCGTGTCGGCTGCGTCCGCCGCATTCCTGATCCTGCCCTCGGCGCCGGCCCACGCCGCGACGACGAACGTGGATCTGTGGGCGGTCCAGGGCACCACCACGCTGCCGGGCAGCACGGTGCCGGTCAAGGTGTGGGGGTACTCCTCCACCAACGCCCCCGTCACCGCTCCCGGAGGCCCCACGATCGAGGTGACCCAGGGCGACACGGTGCACGTGACGCTGCACAACACGCTCGGGGCCAGGACCGCCCTGCTGTTCCAGGGTCAGCAGATGCCCCTGGACCGCGCCGGGGCCGGCGCCACCACCGGGACGACGGAGTACACGTTCACCCCGTCGCACCCGGGCACCTTCGTCTACGAAGCCGGACCTGTGAACAGCACGGGCCAGGGGACCGGCACGCAGTACCAGACCGCGATGGGCCTGCACGGCGCTCTGGTGGTCCGTCCTGCCGCCGGGGGACAGGCCTACGACGCCGACTCCGCCTACGACGACGAGGCGGTGCTCGTGCTCAGCGAGATCGACCCGGCGCTGAACAATGCCTCGGACCCAGCCGTGTTCGACATGCGGAAGTACGTCCCCCGCTACTCGCTGATCAACGGCAAGGCCTACCCGGCCACCGCCCCGATCGCGAGCGCCGGGGGACACACCGTCCTCCTGCGCTACGTCAACGCCGGCGTCAACTACCACTCGATGGGTGTCCTCGGCGCCTCGCAGAAGATCGTCGGGATGGACGGCAGCAAGCTGGACTTCCCGCGCACGTACGTGGCGCAGACCTTCGGTCCCGGCGAGTCCGCGGACGCCTTGGTGAAGGTGCCCGGCGCCGCGGCCCAGGACACCCAGTTGTCGGTCTACGACGCGAGCCTGGGGTTGACCAACCGCACCGCGACAGGCGTCGGCGGAATGCTCACCACCGTGAAGGTGCCCGGCTCGGGCACGGCGGGCGACGTGAGCGGGCCGGTGACCAGCAAGGTCGCCTTCCTGGACGGGAACCTGACGGCGCACGTCGACGACAGTCAACGCGGGGGAAGCAACATCGCTGCGGTCGAGTACTACCTCGACAGCGTCGGCGGGACGAGCGCCGCCATGCAGGCCGGGGGATCGCCCAACGAGGACGCGACGGCGACCTTCAGCGTTCCCTCGGGTGAGCACGTGCTCTACGTCCGCGGCAGGGACGCCGCAGGCAACTGGGGACCGCTCAGCTCGGTGCTGGTCACCGGTGCCGACGCCGGTGGTCCGACCACGTCCGGCCCGACGCTGTCCCCGCGGTTGGTCAAGCACGGCGGCGGCGAGGTGAAGGTCAGCGCCACCGGCAACGACTCCGCCTCCGGGAACTCCAACATCAGCGCGGCTGAGTACTTCCTCGACACCCTCGGCGCCGACGGCGCGGGCGTCGCGATGACCGTCTCCTCAGCTGCCCCGGTGGCCAGCGTCGACGGCACCATCGGGCAGGCCGCGGTCGACGGGCTCGCCGAGGGAGGGCACGCGGTCTACATCCACACCCAGGACGCCCAGGGCAACTGGGGCGCCCCCGTCAACGCCACCCTGGTGGTCGACATCACGGGTCCCGTGGTCACGGGCGGCGACGCCCTGACGATCAGCCCCAACCCGAGCAACGGCAACCTGCCGTTCAGCAACGGCACCAGCTCGATCCGTCTGAACGCCACCCAGCTCACCGACCCGCTGTCGGGCGAGGTCCAGAGCCCGATCGCCGGGGCCGAGATGTTCATCGACAACGTCGCGGCTCCCGGCGCGGGCGTCCCACTGCGGGCCGTCGACGGCTCGTTCAGCGACCCGGTGGAGGGCGGCTACGCGGACATCCCGCTGACCACCGTCCGAGCCCTCAGCAACGGCCCCCACAACGTCTCGGTGCGGGCCAAGGACGCGGCCGGCAACTGGGGAGCCCTCGCGACGACCATCCTGGTCGTCGACAAGGTCGGGCCCACGACGAGCAACGCCACAGCCAGCCCGTCACCCACCCAGGGTGCCAGGACGGTGACCATCAGGGCCACCGGCACCGACGCCCTCTCCTCGATCGCCGCCGGAGAGTTCTTCCTCGGCACCGACCCCGGCGTCGGCAAGGGGACGGCGATGACGGCCAATGGCTCAGGGGTCGTGACGGGGACGCTCGACACCTCCGTGCTCCCTGAGGGCACCGCCAGCGGCAAGGTCCGGACCAAGGACGCGGCCGGCAACTGGGGGGCGACCACGAACGTCACCATCACGGTGACCGCGCCGCTGTCCTTCTCCACCTTCGGCAACCGAACCGGCCCCACCCGGCCGAGCAGCAACGTCTACCGCTGGGACGGGTCGACCATGGTCACCGCTCCGGTCTACTCGGGCCCGGGCAACGTGGACGGCTACGCCGTGGTCGACGCCACGCGCGTGTACGTGTCCTTCAGCGGGACCACCACGGTGCCAGGGCTGGGGAGCGTGCCCGACGAGGACGTCGTCTCCTACAACCCGGTCGCGAGGACCTACGCGAGGGTCTTCGACGGGTCGACCAACGGGCTGGGTGCCGCCGGAGTCAACGTCGACGCGCTGAGCGTCGCCGGAGGCAAGCTCTACTACTCGGTGAACGGCACCACCCGCCCGACCGGAGTGGGTCTGCCCGCCGGAGCGAACAACGACCTCTACCGGTACGACGGCACGGGTGTCACCGGGAGCTCCACCCGGGTGGTCGATGCCTCGCAGGCGCCGTACACGATGCCCAACTCCGACGTCGACGGGCTGAAGTTCATCGACGCCACGCACTTCTACCTCTCCTTCAGCGCGGCCACCACCGCGCTGCCGGGATTGGGGAACGTGCAGGACGAGGACGTCGTGGCCTACAACGCCGGCCGGTGGTCGGTCTACTTCGACGGCACCGGCAAGGGCCTGAACAACGACAACAGCGACATCGACGCGTTCGACCTGCCCTGACCCCGGGGGGCGGGCCGGCCCACCGGCCGGTCCGTCCTCCCCCTTCGGACCGAGGACACACCATGACCACTGAGACGCTGGCTCCCGAGGCCCCCGCCCCACCCCCCGTCTCCGACGACCGGCGTGGCCGCCGAGGTCGGCGTCGTTTCGTCATCCTGCTCGCCGTCCTGATCCTGGTCGCCGTGGGTGGCGGCGTGCGGGCCTGGCGGCAGCACCTGGCCTCCGACGTCCGCAACGGCGCCGCGCTGGTCAGCGTCGACGGGATGGCGGCTCGCTACGGCATCGACGTCGACCTCTTGGCGGTCACCGCTGCCGGCGGTCTCGTCGAGCTCCGCTACCAGGTCGTGGACCCGGACAAGGCGGCGCCCCTGGTGCACGACCCGGACCTCTCGCCTGCCCTCGTGGTCGAGAGCACCGGCAAGACCCTGGTGATGTCGACCCCGCCGCACCACCACGGCACCGAGCTGCAGCTGGGCGGCACCTACTTCTTCTTGATGGCCAACGCCGAGAGCGCGCTGCACAAGGGCGACAAGGTCACGCTGGTCATCGGCGACGCGCGCCTGGAACACCTGGAGATGCAGGGATGATCCCGCGGCTCGGCAAGGGGGCGCTGCGGGGGGCGGCGGTGCTCCTGGCTGCGCTGCTCCTCACCCTCTTGGTGCCCTCTGCCGCTCAGGCGCACAGCGAGCTGCAACGCTCCGACCCGCTCGACGGGGCCGTCGTGCCGGTCGGTCGCACCACGCTGACCATGTGGTTCGGCGAGTCGGTCGCCACCGCCTCCAGCTCCTTCGTCCTGCGCACCCAGGACGGCGCCATCGTCCCGACCACCGCGTCAGGCGCGCGCACCACCACCGTCGTCGAGATCACGGCCGACCCCCTCGAGCGGGACACCTACCAGCTCGACTGGCGGGTCTTCTCCCTCGACGACGGCCACACCACCAGCGGGACCCTCGTCTTCGGCGCCGGGCTCCGCCCCGAACTGCCCACCTCACGCGGCGCGCAGATCCCCCCGTCTGCGCTGGTCCTCGTGAGGTGGGTGGACCTGACCGCTCTGATGGCCGCCATCGGCGCGCTGGCGGTGGGCGACCGGGTCCTCCGCACGCTCGGCGACCGAGTCCGTCGCCGAGCCCGCACGATCGGCCTGCTGGCGGCCCTCACCGCGTGGTACGCCGGTGCGCTGACGCCCCTGTTCCGCACCTCCGACGAGACCCTGGGGCTGGGGCTCTGGTGGGACCAGACCTGGCTGGTCCTGGTCGACACCCCGGCCGGGCGGTTCTGGTTGGCGCGCCAGGTCGCCCTGACCCTGGCCGTCGTGGCCATGGCTGTCTGGCGCAGGAAGCTCGTCAGCCCGCAGCGTCCGGCCGCAGTGGCCTGGCTCGCACTGTCGGCAGCAGCCGTGTGCGAGGCCTGGGCCGGCCATGCCGCGACCCTGGCCAGCGGCACCGCACTGGTCGGCGTCGCCGCGACCGCCCACGTGCTGGCGGCCGGTGTGTGGGCCGGTGGCCTGGGTGTGCTCGCCTGGTGCCTGGTCCCGACCGTGAGGGGCGCGAGGGGACAGCGCGGCCATCTGCTCGGACCGGTCTGGCGTGCCTACAGCCCCGTCGCCGCGATCTCCACCGTGGTCCTCCTGGCCACCGGACTGATCGAGGCCGGTCACCACATGCCTGGCCTCGGAGCGGTCACCTCGACCGTGTACGGCGCAGGCGTCGCGGCGAAGATGGTCCTGATGGTGGCGGCGCTCGGGCTCGCCGCGGTCAACACTGCGGCCGTGCACCCCGAGCTGCTTGCCCGAGCCAGGGTGAGGCTGCCCTACGGCGTGCTGCTCCACCTGACCCCCAGCTCCCCCCGCCGGTTCGCCGCGACCGTGACGGCGGAGGCGGTGGTGCTCGGGCTGGCCGTGGGGCTGGCCGCCGTGGTGACCTCGACCGCGACGTCCCGGGAGGACCTCGACGCCCGGCGCCCGACGACCGTGCACGTCGAACGGGCCGACGGCCTCTTCGTCACCTTCGAGGAGGTTCCAGGCGGCCCCGCCAAGGGTCGGCTCATCGTCAGGCTCCGCTCCATCGTCCGCCCCGACCCGGCCCCGGTGACCGGGGTCGACGTCGCCCTCGGCGGGCCGACCGGCCGTGCCCTGGTCCCCCTGGCCGTGACCGACCCGAACCGTTACGAGGGCACCACCGTCGAGCCCGGTGCCGGCACCTGGACAGCCACCGTCCGGGTGCACCGCGCCAACGCCGCCGACACCGTGACGACCAGCTCGTGGACGGTGCAGCGGAAGTCCGCCGGGGGTGGGCTGTTCGAGCTGGCCACCACGGCGCTGGCCGCGTTGTTGCTCTCTCTGCTCGCCGCCAGCCTGCTCGTGCTGCGTCGGCGGCGACGGGTCGGAACCGCGCCCGTGCTGGTCGAGGTGCCCGACCACCTGCCCGAGCACGCCCCTCGAGAGAAGAGCCTGACATGAGGATCCGCTCCCACCGGCTGCTCGGGGCGGCCGTGGCCCTGGCCGTCTCCTGCCCGATGGCCCTGACCGCGATGGGCCCCGCCTCGGCAGCACACTCCCGCGCACCGGGGGGTTCGCCGACCACGAGCACCGTGGTGGTCACGCTGAAGGACGACGCGGACCTCAGCACGATCCGCGGCACGCGCAAGGCCCGGCTGCGGGCGGTGAAGGAGCGGCTGCAGAAGACGGCGGAGGCCGATCAGGCTCCGCTCGTCCGGTCGCTGGCCGTGGCGACGTCCCAGAAACGGGCACAGGTGCGACAGCGTCTGTGGATCTCCAACAGCATCGTGCTGACGGCGACCCCCGAGGTCCTCGCCCAGGTCGCCGCGCGTCCCGACGTCGCCTCGATCGTGCCCGACACGATCACCCTGACCCCGGCTGCGAGTGCCTCGACCAACCAGGTCAGCGTGCGGTCCCCCGAGGTCTGGGCCTCCGGTGACACCGGCTCGGGGATCGTGGTGGCCACCCTCGACAGCGGGGTGGACGTCACCCATCCCGACCTGGCGGCCGCCTGGCGCGGGGGCACCAACAGCTGGTTCGATCCCTACGCCCAGCACCCGCAGACCCCGACGGACCTGATGGGCCACGGCACGGGCGTCGCCGGAGTGATGGTCGGTGGGAGCGGCAGCGGAACCACGATCGGGACGGCCCCCGGGGCGTCCTGGATCGCGGCGCGCGTGTTCGACGACGCCGGACGCTCCACGGTGAGTGCCGTGCACCAGGCCTTCCAGTGGCTGCTCGACCCAGACGCCAACCCGGCCACCGCGGACGCCCCTCAGGTCGTGGACGCGTCCTGGTCCCTGGGCTCGGGCCCCGGCTGCGACCTGACCTTCCAGCCGGACGTCCAGGCCCTGCGCACCGCAGGAATCCTTCCGGTCTTCCCGGCGGGCAACTTCGGCTCGACGTCCTCGAGCAGCGTCAGCCCGGCGAACTACCCCGAGGCGCTGTCGGTGGGTGCGGTGTCCGAGAGCGGTCTCGTGATGTCCTCCAGCAGCCGGGGTCCCTCCGGGTGCGGTGGCCGGACCCGGTCCTTCCCCGACCTCGTGGCGCCGGGGCGGAACGTCCAGACCACCGACCGCTACGGCCAGTACCAGTACCTTTCCGGAACCTCGGTCGCCGCACCCCACACCGCCGGGGTGCTGGCGCTGCTGCTGGCGGGTGCGCCGGCGCTCACCGCCGACCAGCAGCAGGCGCTCGTCACCGAGACCGCCGTCGACCGCGGCGCAACCGGCGTGGACGAGGTCTACGGCCACGGCATGCTGGACGCCGCGGCGGCCTACGTGGCGGCCATGACGTCACCCCCGCCGCCACCTCCACCACCCCCGCCACCCGCGGCGGACGTCGCACTCGCCCTCACCCCGGTCGCCGCCGCGGCTGACCCCGGTTCCACCGCCTCCTGGCAGGTGCAGACCACCGGATCCAACGGTTTCGCAGCCGACGTCAGCATCACCGTCGCTGGGCTGGCGACCACGGTGGCGACCTCGACCCTGGACCCGAACGTGCTCACCGGCGGTTCCGGCACGAGCACCCTGAGGCTCGTCCCGACGGCAGGAGCAGCGCCGGGGACCTACCCCTTCACCGTCAGTGCCACAGGTGGCGGCATCACCCGCACCGCCGACGGGACGCTCCTCGTGACCGCGCCCCCGCCGCCCCCGCCGCCCCCGCCACCCCCGCCGCCCACGCCGCCCCCGCCGCCTGCGTTGACGTTCTCGACCTTCGGCAACGCCAACCCGCCCGGAGCTGGGGGTGCGGCCGACGACGCGGACCTCTACCGCTGGAACGGCTCGTCGTACACACGCACCTTTGATGCCTCGCTGGCCGGACTGCCTTCCTCAGCCAACGTGGACGGGTTCGACCAGGTGGACGCGACCCACTTCTACGTGTCCTTCTCCACCGACGTGACGATCCCCGGCCTCGGCAAGGTCCAGGACGAGGACGTCGTCCTCTACAGCGCCGGCACCTGGTCGGTGTACTTCGACGGCACGGCCCGTGGCCTGACGTCCAGCAGCCAGGACGTGGACGCCATCTCGGTCGACGGCGGCACGCTGTACTTCTCGACGGTCGGGTCTGTGAATCCCCCGCGGGTGAGCGGGACGGCGGACGACGCTGACATCTACTCCTGGAACGGCAGCGTCTTCGCCCGTGTCTGGGACGCCTCGCTCGCTCGGCTGCCCTCCTCGGCCAACGCGGACGGGTTCGTCCGGGTCGACGCGACGCACTTCTACCTGTCCTTCGCCGGCGACGTGACCCTCCCGGGTCTCGGCACGGTCCAGGACGAGGACGTGGTCCGCTTCAGCGCCGGCACGTGGTCGGTGTACTTCGATGGGACCATCCACGGCTTGACCTCCGGCGACCTCGACCTCGATGCGTTCGACGTGGGGTAGGGGCCCTCCACGATGCCGGGCTGCTGCCGTTCTCCGCCCCGTCCGATTCCCGCTAGGTCACCTCGGTGCCGCCGGGCACACTGGAGCCCATGGACACCACCCGCGGCGACGACTGGCGTGACGCCGACGCCTGCTACCGGGCGGTCAAGGCGCGCGACCGGCGCTTCGACGGCGTCTTCTACACCGCGGTGCGCACGACCGGCATCTACTGCCGCCCCTCGTGCCCGGCTCTCACCCCCAGGCGCGCCAACGTCTCGTTCTTCCGCACGGCCGCCGGCGCCCAGGGGGCCGGCTACCGCGCCTGCCGTCGCTGCCTGCCCGACGCCACCCCGGGCTCGCCCACGTGGGACGTCGCCGCCGACGTGGCCGACCGGGCGATGCGGCTGATCGCCGACGGGGTCGTCGAGCGCGAGGGCGTGGAAGGGCTGGCCTCCCGCCTCGGGTACTCCTCGCGCCAGCTGCACCGCGTGCTCTCCCAGGAGTACGCCGTCGGCCCGCTCGCACTGGCCCGCTCCCGGCGGGCGCAGACCGCCCGGGTGCTGATCGAGACCAGCGACCTGACCTTCACCGACGTGGCGTTCGCGGCCGGGTTCGCGAGCGTGCGCCAGTTCAACGACACCGTCCGCGAGGTCTATGCCACCACCCCCAGCGACCTGCGCGACCGCGCCGGGTCGCGGCGTACGGCCGGGGCGTCGGGGGTCCTGCGCACCCGGGTCGCCGTGCGCGAGCCCTTCGCCGCCGACGACCTGCACCACTTCCTGGCGGTGCACGCCGTGCCGGGGCTGGAGGCGGTCGGGCCGGGGTGGTACGAGCGGGCCGTCCGGCTGCCGCACGGCCCGGGCGTCGTGCGCGTGCAGCTGGCCGACCGGCCCGAGGGCGTGGTGCCCTGCACCTTCACCCTGGCCGACGCCCGCGACCTGGCCCCCGCGCTGGAGCGCACCCGGCGGCTGCTGGACGCCGACTGCGACCCGGTCGCCGTCGACGAGGCCCTGGCCGAGGACGACGTGCTGCGCGGCCTCGTGGTCGCCCGGCCGGGCCTGCGGGTCCCCGGGCAGCTGGACGGCGCGGAGACGGCCGTGCAGACCGTCCTGGGCCAGCAGGTGAGCCTGGCCTCGGCCCGCACCGCGACGGCCCGCCTGGTGCAGGCCTGGGGCGAGCCGCTGGACCTCGCCGGCAGCCACGAGGTGACCCGCCTGTTCCCGACGCCCGCCCGGCTGGCCGAGATCGACCCGGAGGACCCCGACGCGCTGCGGATGCCCCGCGCCCGGGCCCGTGCCCTGACCACCCTGGCCCGGGCCCTGGACGACGGCACCGTCCAGCTGGACCGCAGCGCCGACCGCGCCGCGACCCGGGTCGCGATGACCGGCCTGCGCGGCATCGGCCCCTGGACGGCCGACTACGTCGCCATGCGCGCGTTGGGCGACCCCGACGCCTTCCTGCCCACCGACATCGGCGTGCGCAACGCCGCCCGCTCGCTCGGCCTCGACGACGTGGTCGGGCGCAGCGAGCAGTGGCGTCCTTGGCGTTCCTACGCGCTGATGCGGCTGTGGTCGGTGGTGCTCGACGAGATGCGGGAACGACGCGGAGGAGAGGAAGCACGATGACGACCCAGGACACGACGCCCGAGACGGAGCAGGGGAGGCACGACGTGACGTCACGACCGGTGTGGACCGTGGTGGGGTCGCCGATCGGCGACCTGCGCCTGGTCGCGCAGGAGGGCACCTTGCGCGCGGTGGAGTTCAGCCCCTTCGAGCCGGTGGACGCCGGCGTCGACGCGGGGGAGCAGCGCGACGACGAGCCGGTGCTGGTGCGCACGCGCGAGCAGCTGGCGGCGTACTTCGCCGGCGACCTGACCACCTTCGACCTCCCGCTCGCCCCGCGCGGCACCGACTTCCAGCAGCGGGTGTGGGCCGAGCTGCTGCGGGTCGGCTACGGCAGCACCGCGTCGTACGGCGAGATCGCCCACCGGATCGGCATGACCAACGTGGCCTCGCGGGCCGTGGGCCTGGCCAACGGCCGCAACCCGATCCCCGTGGTGATCCCGTGCCACCGGGTGATCGGCGCCGACGGTTCGCTGACGGGGTACGCCGGCGGCCTGGACCGCAAGCGGCTGCTGCTCGACCTGGAGCAGGAGGGTCTCTTCTAGGCCCGGCGCCGGAGGTGCGAGGCTGGGCCCATGGGTGACCAGAGGTCCGGCGACGACGCCGGTCAGAAGTCCGGTGGCGACGAGTCCACCGGCACCGTCCTGCTGGCCGGCAGCGCCAACCTCGCGATCGCGGTCGCCAAGCTGGTCGGTGGCCTGATCTCGGGCTCGACGGCCATGCTGGCCGAGGCGGCGCACTCCTTCGCCGACACCCTGAACCAGGTCTTCCTGATGGCCGCGCTGAAGCGCAGCCAGAAGCCGGCCGACGCCCGGCACCCGTTCGGCTACGGCATGGAGCGCTACTTCTGGTCGCTGATCGCCGCGGTCGGCATCTTCGTGCTGGGCGCCGGCTACTCGATCTTCGAGGGCATCAAGGCCGTCCTGACCCCCGAGGACCTCGGCAGCCTGACCATCTCCTACGCGGTGCTGGCCGTGAGCTTCCTGCTCGAGGGCTCCTCGTGGCTCAAGGCCGTCCGCCAGCTCAAGGGCGAGGCCGCCGAGCAGGACCGCGGCTTCTTCGAGCACCTCAGGATCACCCCCGACCCCACGGCCAAGACCGTCGCCTTCGAGGACACCGCGGCGCTGGTCGGCATCGTGCTGGCCGCCGGCGGGATCACCCTGCACCACTACACCGACCAGGGCTTCTGGGACGGCGCCGCGTCGATCCTGATCGGGCTGCTGCTGGTCGTGGTGGCCTACGCGCTGGGGCAGCAGAACAAGAGCGCCCTGATCGGGGAGGCCCTGACCGAGGACGTCGAGGCGTCGATCCGCACGATCATCCTGGACTCCCCGGGCATCGACGCGGTCGTCGAGCTGATGACGATGCGGATGGCGCCCGACGAGGTGATCGTGGCGGCCCGCGTCGACCTCGACGACGACGCCGAGGTGCACGAGCTGGAGGAGGCCGCCGACGAGGTCGAGCGGCGGCTGCGCGAGCAGCACCCCGAGGTGCGCCACGTGTTCCTCGACCCCACCGACGAGCCGGACGCCGACCGGGTGCGCTGACCCTCAGGGGGCCAGCGTGGTGCGGCGGTACTCCGCGAGCAGCTCGCGGGCCTTCTCCTCGTCGCGGTCGGCCAGCGGCACCAGCAGCTCGGCGACCACGTCGGTCAGCTCCGCGATGCGGCGGTTGAGCCGACGGTTCTCCTGCACCGACGCCTCGAGGTCCTTGACGCGGGCGGGGATGCTCAGCGCGCGGCGGGCGAACGCCTTGCGCCGGGTGGTGGTGGCCTCGCTGACGGTGTCCTCGAACACGGTTCCTCCTGCGGGCGGCACGGCCGCCCCTCGCTCGGTGGTGGGCGTCGGCGCGTCGGGGGCCGTCGTCCAGACGACCTCCATCCGCGCGACGTGGGGATCGGGGTGGCCGAAGAAGTCCTTGCCCTCGCCGTGCTCGACGTGGACGACCCGGCCGCCGGCGGCGGTGATCTCGCGGACGAGGTCGTCGGTGCGCACCCGGCGCACGAGCCCCTCGACGGTGCGGCGGCGCAGGCCGCGCCGGGCCGCGGCGTGCTCCAGGTGCAGCGAGCCGCCCCTGCGCAGGGCCATCGACGCGAGCAGCCACAGGTTGGCCCGGCCGTCGGCGTCCAGGCAGCCGACCAGCCCGCGCGCGTAGAGGTACGCCGGCTCCGGCAGCCGGGCGAGCTCGGCCCCGGCCAGCAGGGCGCCGCGCAGGTCGTTCAGCGGCAGCACGCGCACGTCGGGGTGCGCCACCCCCGCCCGCTCGAGCCGACCACGGGTGAACCGCACGGCGGCGCCGGAGTAGTCGAAGGCGATGACCTGGTGTCCCTTGCGGGCGAACCAGCCGGAGTCGCGGCCGGTGCCGGAGCCGAGGTCGACCAGCACCGCGTCGGCCGGGATCCGGCGGCGGGTCCACGCCGCGAAGGGCGAGCCCTTGCGCGGGACCTCGCGACGGCGGGTCCGGAAGATCTCGTTCCACTCGGCGAGGTCCTTGCGCGCGCCGCGCATCCAGCCCTCGAGGCGGCGTACGCCGGTGCCGGGGTCGACGTTCTGGAACGACGGGTCGGGCACCCGCCAGCCCGGCCCGTAGAGGAACGCGAGCACGGCCTCGGGGTCGGCGGGCGCGGCGAGCTCGACGCCCTCCAGGGTCACCGTCGACAGGGGGACGATCGCCTCCCGCGGCAGCGTGCCGTTGCGGGCGCCGAGCTGGTAGAACACCCCGCCCACGTGGAAGGCACCGAAGACGTCGATCTGCACGACGCTGCCGTCGGGCAGCGGGAGGAACAGCTTGAGGTCGCCGGCCGACATCCGCACGACCTTCCAGCCGCGGTCGCGCATGCCGCGCTCCATGCGGTAGGACTCCAGCACCACGTCGGCCGGGTGGGTGTGGCGGCTGAGGTAGGCCAGGTCGGTGTCGGTGTCGTGCCCGATCATCCGGCCGTCGCGCACCGCGCCCAGCAGGCAGCCGTAGCTGATGTGGGCGTCGTACCCCAGGCCGCGCAGGTCCGCGATCGCCCGGGCGGTGCCCTCGGCGACGTGGCGGCGGACGTCGTCGCCGGTCTCGGCGAAGACCCGCATCAGGTGCCCGGCCCGGTCCACCGCGAGCGGGTGGCCGTGGCGGTCGGTGAGCGACAGCGGGGCGTCGGTGGCGCCGAAGTGCACGGGGGCGTCGAAGTGCACGGTGCCGCCGTCGGTCGTGGCCAGGGTGACCCGGGCGGTGCCGTCGAGCCGCTCCTGCAGCACGTCGGGCCACGGGACCTGCCAGCCGCCGAGGCCGCGCGAGCCGTCGCGCTGGGGCGAGAACGACCAGACGTACTGGCCGTCGAAGCTCACCACCACCGGATCGACGGCCGCCGCGGGGACGACCAGGTGGTCGTCGGTGACGCGACTGGCGGACATCGGGGGCTCCACGGCTGCTCGGGGACCAAAGTGCAGCGACAGGCTACACATTGGCGCCGCCACCGGTGCGGTCACCGTACGACGCGCCGGCCCGGCGTACGGCTCAGCGCGCCGCGAGGTCCCACACAGGCTCGGCGCCCGTGCGGGTGCCTACTCGGCCGCAGCGCGGCGCAGCGACTCCGAGAGCCGCTCGGCGGCGGCGAGCACCGCCGGGGCGTGCATCCGCCCGGGCTGGCGGGAGAGCCGCTCGAGCGGACCGGAGACCGACACCGCGGCGATGATCTTGCCGCTGGGGGAGCGCACGGGGGCACTGACCGAGGCCACGCCCTGCTCGCGCTCGCCGACCGACTGCGCCCAGCCGCGGCGACGGATGCCGGCCAGTGCCGTGGCGGAGTACGCCGCGTTCTGCAGGCCGCGGTGCATCCGCTCGGGGTCCTCCCAGGCGAGGAGCACCTGGGCGGCCGAGCCGGCGCGCATGGTCAGCTGCGAGCCGACCGGGATCGTGTCGCGCAGGCCGCTGGGGCGCTCGGCCGCGGCGACGCACACGCGGTGCTCGCCCTGCCGGCGCCAGAGCTGGGCCGACTCGCCGGTGATGTCGCGCAGGCGCGCCAGGACCGGGCCGGCCGTCGCGAGGAGGCGGTCCTCCCCGGCGGCGGCCGAGAGCTCGGCCAGGCGCGGTCCGAGGACGAACCGGCCCTGCATGTCACGGGCGACCAGGCGGTGGTGCTCGAGGGCGACCGCCAGTCGGTGGGCTGTGGGACGGGCGAGGCCCGTGCCGGCGACCAGGCCGGCCAGGGTGGCAGGACCGGACTCCAGTGCGGCCAGCACCAGGGCGGCCTTGTCGAGTACGCCGACTCCGCTTGAGTTGTCCATATTGTAATACTGCCGTCTCGTATCTCGGGATGCAACGTAGGGTTGGTCCGACGCCGCTGGTGGGGTGTTCAGCATGTGAAACGACGCAGGAGGGAAAGAGATATGGGTAGGACGCTCTCGGAAAAAGTCTGGGACGAGCACGTGGTGCGCAGCGCTCAGGGCGAGCCCGACCTCCTCTTCATCGACCTCCACCTGATCCACGAGGTGACCTCGCCGCAGGCGTTCGACGGCCTGAGGCTCGCAGGTCGCCCGGTGCGCCGCCCCGACCTCACGCTGGCCACCGAGGACCACAACGTCCCGACGATCGACTGGGACAAGCCGATCGCGGACCCCGTCAGCCGCACCCAGGTCGAGACCCTGCGCCGCAACGCCGAGGAGTTCGGCGTGCGCCTGCACCCCCTCGGTGACATCGAGCAGGGCATCGTGCACGTGGTCGGCCCGCAGCTCGGCCTGACCCAGCCCGGCATGACCATCGTGTGCGGCGACTCCCACACCTCCACCCACGGCGCCTTCGGGGCGATCGCCTTCGGCATCGGCACCTCCGAGGTCGAGCACGTGCTCGCCACCCAGACCCTGATGCAGGCCAAGCCCAAGACGATGGCGGTCACGGTCAACGGCTCGCTGCCCGACGGCGTCACCGCCAAGGACCTGGTGCTGACCCTGATCACCCACACCGGCACCGGTGGCGGCCAGGGCTACATCGTGGAGTACCGCGGCCAGGCCATCGAGGAGCTCTCCATGGAGGGCCGGATGACCGTGTGCAACATGAGCATCGAGTGGGGCGCCAAGGCGGGCCTGATCGCCCCCGACCAGACCACCTTCGACTACATCGAGGGCCGTCCCGAGGCGCCGAAGGGCGCCGACTGGGATGCCGCCGTCGCGCACTGGTCCTCGCTGGTGACCGACGACGACGCCACCTTCGACGAGGAGATCGTCCTCGACGCCGCGCAGATGACCCCGTTCGTCACCTGGGGCACCAACCCCGGCCAGGGGGTCCCGCTCGGCGGGACCGTGCCCGTGCCCGCCGACTTCGAGGACGCCGGCGCCCGCGTCGCGGCCGAGAAGGCGCTGGAGTACATGGCCCTGGAGGCCGGCACCCCCATGCGCGAGGTCAAGGTCGACACCGTCTTCGTCGGGTCCTGCACCAACGGCCGCATCGAGGACCTCCGGCTCGCCGCCGAGATCATCAAGGGCCGCACGGTCGACGCCGACACTCGGCTGCTCGTGGTGCCCGGCTCGGTGCGGGTGCGCCTGCAGGCCGAGCAGGAGGGCCTCGACGTCGTCTTCAAGGAGGCCGGCGCCGAGTGGCGCGGGGCCGGCTGCTCGATGTGCCTGGGCATGAACCCCGACCAGCTCGCCCCCGGCGAGCGCAGCGCCTCGACCTCCAACCGCAACTTCGAGGGACGCCAGGGCAAGGGCGGTCGCACCCACCTGGTCTCCGTGCCGGTCGCCGCGGCCACCGCCGTGCGCGGCACCCTCAGCTCGCCCGCCGACCTCGCGCCGCTGTCGGACGAGCCCGTCGAGACCACCCAGGGAGCCTGACGATGGAGAAGTTCAGCAGCCACACCGGCGTCGGCGTCCCCCTGCGACGCAGCAACGTCGACACCGACCAGATCATCCCGGCGGTCTACCTCAAGCGCGTCACCCGTGACGGCTTCGAGGACGGCCTGTTCGCCGCGTGGCGCAACGAGCCCGGCTTCGTGCTCAACCGTCCGGAGTACGCCGCCGGCTCGGTGCTCGTCGCCGGCCCCGACTTCGGCACCGGCTCGTCGCGCGAGCACGCGGTGTGGGCGCTGCAGAACTACGGCTTCAAGGCCGTGATCAGCTCGCGCTTCGCCGACATCTTCCGCGGCAACTCCGGCAAGGCCGGCCTGGTCGCCGCGCAGGTGGACGAGAAGGTCGTGCAGCGCATCTGGGACCACCTCGAGGCCACCCCCGGGGCGACCGTGACCGTCGACCTCGAGGCGCGGACGGTGCGCGCCGGTGACGGCCCCGACGCGATCGTGGACTCCTTCGACATCGACGACTACACCCGGTGGCGCCTGCTCGAGGGACTCGACGACGTCGGCATCACGCTCTCCCACGAGGACGACATCGCTGCCTTCGAGCAGACCCGCCCGAGCTGGAAGCCCGTCACGATCCACTGACCTCTCTGACCGAGCCGCGGCGGACCCGTTGTGGTGAGCGTCACTTTTCCCTAGCGTGCAAGAGGTCGGTCGAGCAGGGTGCTCGGGCCGGTTCACGAAAGGGATGCTTGTGAACAAGAGTCAGTTGATCGACACCCTCGCGGCCCGCTACGAGGGGAACCGCAAGGCGGCCGCCCACGCGCTCGACTCCGTGCTGGACACCATCACCCGCGAGGTCGCCAAGGGGGAGAAGGTGGCGATCACCGGCTTCGGTTCCTTCGAGAAGCGCGTCCGTGACGCCCGGTGGGTGCGCAACCCCTCGACCGGCGAGCGGATGAAGTCCAAGAAGAAGTCGGTCCCCGCCTTCAAGCCCGGCGCCCAGCTCAAGGACGTCGTCTCCGGCGCCAAGAAGCTGCCCGCGCTGACCCTCGCCGTCGTGGAGAAGGCCGCCCCCGCCGCCGCGCAGCCGGCCATCAAGCGCACGGCCGCTGCCGCGGCCAAGGCGGCCGGCGCGTCGACGCCCACGAAGAAGGCCAGCGCGAAGAAGGCGTCGAGCGCCACGAAGTCCCCGGCCAAGAAGACCACGGCGAAGAAGACCACGGCGAAGAAGTCCTCCTCCTCGACCAGCACCCCCGCGAAGAAGACCGCCACGAAGGCGTCGACGGCGAAGAAGACCTCGTCGACGGCGAAGAAGGCCCCGGCGAAGAAGTCGACCAGCGGCGGTTCGACGACCACGAAGGCGACGGCGAAGAAGTCGACGACCAAGAAGGCGGCCGCGAAGAAGTCCTGACCCGAGCGGTCCTGGTCTCCGCGCCCGGCGTCAGAGGTGGGCGTCAGAGGTGGGCGGAGACCAGGGCGCGGGTGGTGAAGGCTCCGAGTCCGAGCTGACGGGCCTGCTCCAGGTCGGCGTCGGTGTCGACGTCGGCTCGCAGCGTCGTGAGGTCGGCGAGCACCGGCACCGCGCCGGACTCCGCGTGCCGCCGCGCGGAGGCCACGCCGAAGTGCGGGTCCAGGTCGGTGCCCGGCTGCGCGACCAGCAGGGTCGTGCCCGTGCCCGGGGCGTCGGCCACGAACCAGCGGGGGCTGGTGCCGGCGCGCAGGGCGACGGTCAGGTCGTCGGTGGTCAGGGCCGGCAGGTCGCCGCACATCGCGGCGACACCGACGGAAGGGTCGAGGAGACGCACCTGAAGCGCGGCGTGCCGCAGGGCCTCGTTCAGGTCGCCCCCGCCGCCGTCGGGCAGACGGGTCGCGTCGGCGTCGAAGCCCGGCTCGTCGGTGACGACGTACACCTGGGCCACCAGCGGGCTCGCGACCGCGGCCGCGATGGCGTCGAGCGCGAAGGCGCGCATCAGTGCCCCCCGGGTGGCCGGCCGCTCGAGGCGCGACTTGGCCAGGGCGAGGGTCTTCACGGGCACGAGCAGCGCGAACGTCGGCGACATCCCCCTGATCCTCTCAGCCCGGTCGCGACCGCCTCCGAGGTGGTCCCGCCGCTAGGCTCGCCCTGCACCAGCCCCCGTCAGCACCGCGGTGGGCCGGGACGACGGGGACGGCAGGGAGGTCGTGCGTGGCGAAGGTGAGGCAGCTGCAGCAGCGGCGCGGGTGGGCGTGGACGACGGTCGTGGGCATCGTGAAGCCGACGCTGCTCGCCTTCACCAAGCGGGAGTGGATCGACGGTGAGAAGGTCCCGGCCTCGGGCGGCTGCGTGGTCGCGGTCAACCACATCAGCCACCTCGACCCGATGACGCTGGGCTACTTCCTCTACGACCACGGCCGGCTGGTGCGCTACCTGACCAAGGACGCGCTGTTCCGCACCCCGGTGCTCAAGCACGTCGTGCGCGACGCGGGGCAGATCCCGGTGAAGCGGATGACCGAGGGCGCGGCCTCGGCCTTCGAGGCGGCCGTCGAGGCGGTGCGGGCGGGGGAGTGCGTCGGTGTCTACCCCGAGGGCACGATCACCAAGGACCCCGACGGCTGGCCCATGCGCGGCAAGACCGGCGCGGCCCGGATCGCGCTGACCACCGGGTGCCCCGTCATCCCCATCGGCCAGTGGGGCGCCCAGGAGATCCTGCCGGCGTACTCCGTGCGGCCGCACCTGCTCCCGCGGCACACGGCGGCCTACAAGGTGGGCGACCCGGTCGACCTCGCCGACCTCCAGGGAGCACCCCTGACGACCGAGGTCCTGCACGAGGCGACCGGCCGGATCATGGCCGCGATCACCACGCTGGTGGAGGACCTGCGGGGCGAGCGGGCCCCCGCCGTACGCTTCGACCCGAAGAGCTCCGGGATCAACGAGATCGGCAACCCCCACAAGAAGAAGCGAGACCGAGGATGACGAAGGTCGCGGTGTTCGGCGCCGGGTCGTGGGGGACGGCGTTCAGCCTCGTCCTCGCCGACGCCGGCAACGACGTCACCATCTGGGGACGCCGCCCCGAGGTGTGCGAGGCGATCAACGCCCGCCACGAGAACACCGAGTACGCCGCCGGCATCAGGCTGCCGGACTCCGTGCGCGCCACCAGCGACCCGGAGGAGGCCGCGGCCGGCGCCGAGTTCGTCGTGCTGGCCGTGCCGTCGCAGAAGCTGCGGGAGAACCTCGGCGAGTGGCGCGACGCGATGCCGGCCGACGCGGTGTTCGTGTCGCTGATGAAGGGCGTCGAGCTCGGCACCACGAAGCGGATGAGCGAGGTGATCGCCGAGGTCACCGGCGCCGGGCCCGATCGGATCAGCGTCGTGAGCGGCCCCAACCTGGCCCGCGAGATCGCCCAGCGCGAGCCGGCGGCCAGCGTCGTGGCCTGCGCTGACGAGCGGGTGGCCGAGCGGCTCCAGGACCTGTGCCACTCCCAGGCGTTCCGCCCCTACCGCAGCACCGACGTGCTGGGCTGTGAGCTGGGCGGTGCCTACAAGAACGTCGTGGCGCTCTGCGTCGGGATGGCGATCGGCCTGGGCTTCGGCGACAACACCACCGCCTCGCTGATCACCCGCGGCCTGGCCGAGACCGCACGGCTCGCGGGCCGGCTCGACGCCGACCCGCTCACGCTGATGGGCCTCGCCGGGCTCGGCGACCTCGTCGCCACCTGCTCCTCGCCGCTCTCGCGCAACCGCACCTTCGGGGAGAAGCTCGGCCAGGGCATGACCACCGAGGAGATCATCGCCTCCACCCGCCAGGTCGCCGAGGGGGCCAAGTCGTGCGCCTCGATCTACGACCTGGCCACGCGGCACGGCGTGGACGCCCCCGTGGCCCAGCACGTCGACGCCGTCGTGCGCGGGGAGATGAGCGCGCGCGAGATGATGCACGCGTTCATCGCCCGCGACACCAAGCACGAGCGCGACTGACTCCCGTCTAGGGCACCGCGTCCAGCGCCTGGGCGAGGTCCTCCCAGAGGTCCTCGACGTCCTCGATGCCCACCGAGAGCCGCAGCAGGCCCTCGGGGATGGTCGCCGACTCCGACTTCCAGCGGCGACGACGCTCGAGGGTGGACTCCACGCCGCCGAGCGAGGTGGCGAAGACCCAGAGGCGCACGGCGTGCTGCACCGCGTCGGCGGCCTCACCGGTCGGCAGCACCAGGCCGACCATGCCGCCGAAGCCGGGGTAGCGGACCTCGGTCACGTCGGCGCGCTCGCCGAGGCGGCGCACGAGCTCCTGGGCGTTGGCCTGCGCCTGGCGCACGCGCAGCGGCAGGGTGCGCAGGCCCCGCAGCGCCAGCCAGGCCTCGAGCGTGCCGGGGATCGCGCCGTACAGGTCGCGACGCTGCTTGAGCACGGTGTGCAGCTGCTCGTCGCGGGTGACCACGGCGCCCATCAGGGCGTCGGAGTGGCCGGCGATGTACTTCGTCGCCGAGTGCACCACCAGGTCGGCGCCGAGGTCGAGCGGCTGCTGCAGGATCGGGGTGGCGAAGGTGTTGTCGACCACCACGTGGGCGCCGGCCGCGTGGGCGGCCTCGATGATCGTGGGCAGGTCCGCGACCTCCATCGCGGGGTTGGTCGGCGACTCCAGCCAGACCAGCGAGGCGTCCTCGCAGGCGGCGACCACGGCGTCGGTGTCGGTGATGTCGACCAGCACCGCCTCGAGCCGCTCGCGCAGCTGGAGGTCGCCGAGCTGCATCAGCGAGCCCTGGTACGCGTGCCGCGGGGCGACCACCTTCTCGCCGTTGGCGACCAGGTCGAGCAGGGTCGAGACCGCGGCGAGACCGCTGGAGAAGGCCAGGCAGCGGCCACCCTCGAGACCGCCGAGGGCGTCCTCGAAGGCGGTCCAGGTGGGGTTGGTGTAGCGGCCGTACTCCCGGTCACCGCCGGCGACGTACGTCGAGGCCATGGTGATCGGCGTGTTCAGCGGCTGGTCGGGCTCGTGCGGGGGGCGGCCGAGGTGCACGGCCTGGGTGGCGGGTCGCATCGCCCCAGCCTAGGAGCCACGCCGCTCGGCACGGCCCGCAGGTGCGCTCGGGGCGGACGTCGTACGTCGTAGGGTCGGCGCGTGAGCGAACCAGCGCAGCAGCGCCGGCCCCGGGTGGCCGTGGTCTTCGGGGGTCGCTCCAGCGAGCACTCCATCTCCTGCATCTCCGCCGGCAGCGTGATCGCCGCCCTGGACCCCGAGCGCTACGACGTGGTGCCCGTGGGCATCGCCCCCGACGGCCGCTGGGTGCTGGAGTCCGCCGAGGCCGGCCACCTCGCGCTCGGCCCTGCGGGCGAGCTGCCGACCGTCACCGGCGAGCGCGAGGTCGCGCTGACGCCGGGGCAGGGCCTGGTCGTCACCGAGCCCGGCGACGTGCCCGGCCTGCTCGGCGAGGTCGACGTCGTCTTCCCGGTGATGCACGGCCCCTGGGGTCAGGACGGCACGCTGCAGGGCCTGCTGGAGATGGCCGGGGTCCGCTACGTCGGCGCCGGGGTGCTCTCCAGCGCCGTCGGCACCGACAAGCACTTCATGAAGCAGGTCTGCATGGCCGCGGGGATCCCGGTCCTGCCCTACGTCCTGGTGCGTCCCCGCCAGTGGGAGCGCGACCCTGCCGCCATCCACGAGGCCGTGCGGGCGCTCGGCTTCCCGGTCTTCGTCAAGCCCGCCCGCGCCGGGTCCAGCTTCGGGATCAGCCGCGTCGAGGGCCCCGACGCGCTGGAGGCCGCGATCGAGGAGGCCCGCCGCTTCGACCCCAAGGTGCTGGTCGAGACCGCCGCCACGAACGCCCGCGAGGTCGAGATCGGCGTGCTCCAGGGCCTCGACGGCGCTGAGCCCGAGACCAGCGAGATCGCCGAGATCACGGTCGGATCCGAGCACGCGTTCTACGACTTCGAGGCGAAGTACCTCGAGCAGAGCTACCGCATCCCCGCCTCGGTGCCCCCGGAGGTGGCGGAGAAGATGCGCGACCTCGCGGTGCGCGCCTTCGAGGCCCTCGACGTCGAGGGCCTGGCCCGGGTGGACTTCTTCGTGCTGTCCGACGGGCGGGTCGTGCTCAACGAGGTCGAGACGATGCCGGGCTTCACCGCGACGTCGATGTTCCCGCTGCTGTGGCAGGCCTCGGGCCTGACCTACCCCGAGCTGGTCGAGCGGCTGGTCAGGCTGGCGATGGAGCGCGAGACCGGTCTTCGCTGACCGCGCCGACCAGGGCGAGGGCGAACCCGACGTACTGCGCGGCCACGGTCTCGGCGGCGGCCGGCCCGTCCTCGCGGTACCACTGCGCCAGGGCCGTGCACATCGTCACGACCGCGCGCGCCGCCTCGTGGGGGCGGGTGGTGGCGAACGCCCCGGCCCGCACCCCGGCCTCGACCTCGGCGTCGACGAACCGCTGCTCCTCCCGGCGTACGCCGGCCACCCGCTCGCGGGCAGGACCGGCCAGGCTGCGCATCTCCGAGGCCCCGACGAAGGCCAGCTCGCGCCGGTGGGTGTGGTAGAGCGCCAGGCACTCGACGAGCCGGGCGAACCGGCCGACGGGGTCGGCGCTCTCGCGCAGGGCCGCGTCGGTGCGTGACCGCAGGTCGGTCATCGTCAGGTCGAGCAGGGCGACGAGCATCTCCTGCTTGCTGGAGTAGTAGTGGTAGAGCCCCGGCACCGACAGCCCGGCGCGTCCGGCGATGGTGCGCATCGTGGCGCCGTGGTAGCCGAACTCCAGGAACGCCGACAGCGCCCCCTCCAGGGCCGGGTCCAGCACCAGGGGCGGGAACCGCCGCCAGTCGCCGTCCTCGGGCAGCGCCCCGCCGAGCAGCACCGGCCGCCCGCCGGGGGAGCTCGTCCTCGGCCGTCGCCGCGACCGGCTCGAGCTCGTCGAACACCTGCTCCACCGGGACACCGAAGATCTCGGCGAACCGGGCCACCCGGTCGCTCGAGGTGCCGGTCTTGCCGTTCTCGATGGCGCTGAGGGTGGCGGGGCTGACCGCGAGCTCGGCGGCGACGTCGCGCAGCCGCAGCCGGCGGGTGCGACGCAGCTCGCGCAGCGTGCGACCCAGGGCGGCGCGGTGCAGCTCGGCCGGGTCGGGAGCGGCGTCGAAGGCGGGGTCGGGTGAGTGCGGCATGCGGCCCTCTCGAGGACGGGAGGATTCAGGATAGCTGAACCACCTGAGGATCGTCTGAAAGGTCGGAGCGACCCTTGACTCTCCGTGGGCCGTTGGGCAGTGTGAGCCACGTCATAGCGACCCGAGTGTGCGCTCGGTCGCTGCTGTTCAGGTGCGCCTGTCGAAGGCGTCCCACTCACCGTCCCACCCCACGTCTCACCCCACGTCTCACCCACTGTCCAGGAGGACCCATGGCCGACGAAGCTTCTCCCGATCTCACCGACCTGCTGAAGGACGCGCCCTCCAACTGGGGCAAGTGGGGTGAGGACGACGAGGTCGGCTCGCTGAACTACCTCGGCACCGAGCAGGTGCTCGCCGCTGCCGGCCTGATCCGGTCGGGCAAGGTGTTCACGCTGCAGCGCCTGATCGGCGACCCCAAGGGCGACCCGGTGTGGCCCGGCCGCACGCCGGCCGAGCGCACGCAGATCCTCGACGAGTCCAACTGGGACGGCGACGACGGCCCCGCGTTCCCCGGCGGCCTGCACTACGCCGACGACAAGATCAACGCCTTCCTGCAGGGCTCGACGCAGTACGACGCCCTCGGCCACGTCTGGTACGGCGGCCAGATCTGGAACGGGTACGACGCCCGCACCACGATCGGCGGCCTGCAGAAGGCCAGCATCCAGCCGATCGCCGAGCGCGGCGTCGTCGGTCGCGCGGTCCTGCTCGACATGGCCCGCTTCCGGGGCAGGGACACCCTCGACACGGCCGAGACCTACACCCACGAGGACCTGCTGGCCTGCGCGGAGAAGCAGGGTGTCGAGCTGCGCAAGCGCGACATCATCATCATCCGCACCAACTACCTGCAGCTGTTCTTCGAGCTCGGCGACAAGTTCTACGAGGGGTTCTGCGAGCCCGGCCTGGTCTACAGCCCCGAGCTGGTGCAGTGGTTCGCCGACATGGAGATCCCCAACCTGGTCACCGACACCATCGCCAACGAGGTCACCTTCGACCCGAACAACGGCGTGGCCCTGACCCTGCACAACGCGCTGATGCGCAACCTGGGCATCACCCTGACCGAGATCGCCGACCTGGAGAAGCTGGCCGACGACTGCGCGGAGGACGGCGTCTACGAGTTCTTCTACGCCGCGGCGCCGCTCAAGGTCGCCCTGGGCAGCGGCTCGCCGGTCAACCCGCTCGTCGTCAAGTAGGCGACATGGGCGTCTACGACGAGCGGCCGTGGCTCGACCTCTACGGCGACATGCCGCACGACCTGGCGCCCGAGCACCCCGATGCGTTGGCCATGTTCCGGGCGGGTCTGGCAGCAGACCCGTCCGGGGCGGCCGTCGTGTACTTCGACGGCGTGCTGACCCGCACCGAGCTCGACGAGCAGTCCGACGCGCTCGCGTCGGCGCTGCTCGCCCGGGGCTTCGGCTCCGGCGACCGGCTGGCGGTCTACCTGCAGAACATGCCGCAGTTCCTGGTCTGCATGGTCGCCGCCTGGAAGGCCGGCGGGGTGATGGTCTCGATCAACCCGATGAGCCGCACCCGCGAGCTCTCCTACCTGCTGCAGGACTCCGGCGCCAAGGTGCTGGTCTGCCTGGAGTCGCTGTACGCCGACGTCGCCCGCGACGTGGTCCCCGACACCACCGTCGAGCTGGTCCTGACCACGAGCGAGCTGGACCACCAGACGCGCGACGACCCGCGCCTGTTCGCCGGGGTCACCCGGCAACGGCACGAGGGCACGACCGACCTGGCCGAGCTGATCGCCGAGCACGCCGGCGAGAAGGCGCCGGAGGTCTCCTTCGCGGCCGACGACGTGGCCTTCCTGACCTACACCTCCGGCACGACCGGGGTCCCCAAGGGCGCGATGAACACCCACGGCAACGTGGTCTTCACCGCGATGGTCTACCGCGACTGCGCGCTGTTCGCCCCGGGCGGCTCGGTGTTCGGCATCGCGCCGCTGTTCCACATCACCGGGCTGATCGGGCACATCGCGGTCAGCCTGCTGGCGCCGATGCCGCTGGTGCTGGCCTACCGGTTCGAACCCAACGTGGTGCTGGACGCGCTGGTCGAGCACCGCCCGACGTACACCATCGGCGCGATCACGGCCTTCAACGCCCTGCTCAACAGCCCGGACTTCACCCGCGACCACTTCAGCTCGTTCCGCTCGATCTACTCCGGTGGGGCCGCGATCTCGCCGACGGCGGAGAAGGGGTTCCTCGAGGCCACGGGGCACCAGGTGCACAACGCCTACGGCCTGACCGAGACCACGAGCCCGATGACGCTGACGCCGTTCGGGGCGCCCTCGCCGGTCGACCCCACCTCGGGAGCGCTGTCGGTGGGGCTGCCGGTGCCCAGCACGATCGTGCGGATCCAGGGCGAGGACGGCCAGGACCTGCCGCTGGGCGAGATCGGCGAGATCGTCGCCGACGGCCCGCAGGTCGTGGCCGGCTACTGGGGCAAGCCCGAGGAGACCTCGGCGAACCTCCCCGGTGGGGCCCTGAAGAGCGGCGACGTCGGGTTCATGAACCCCGAGGGCTGGATCTTCATCGTCGACCGCAAGAAGGACATGATCAACGCCTCCGGCTACAAGGTCTGGCCGCGTGAGGTCGAGGACGTCCTGGCCGAGCACCCGTCGGTGCGCGAGTCGGCCGTGGTCGGGGTGCCCGACGAGAAGCGGGGCGAGACGGTGAAGGCGTTCGTCAGCCTCAAGTCGGGGTCGACGACCACGCCCGAGGAGCTGATCGCCCACTGCAAGGAGCGGATGGCGGCCTACAAGTACCCCCGCCAGGTCGTCGTCATCGAGGAGCTGCCCAAGACGGTCACCGGCAAGATCCTGCGCCGCGAGCTGCGTGACCAGCAGTGACCCGGCCGTCCGGGCCGACCCGCCCGGGCTGCCGGTCGCGACCGTCGAGCGGCACCTGCAGGACGCCCTGCCGGGTCTCCTGCAGGGGCCGCTGACGGCCGAGCTGATCGCGGGCGGCCGGTCCAACCTGACCTACCTGCTCACCGACGGCCGCACCCGCTGGGTGCTGCGCCGCCCGCCGTTGGGCCACGTGCTCGAGACCGCCCACGACATGGGCCGCGAGCACCGGCTCCTGGCGGCGCTGCACCCGACCGACGTACCCGTGCCCGAGCCGCTGCTGCTCGGCGACCCCGAGGTCCTCGGCGCTCCCTTCTACGTGATGGAGCACGCCGACGGGGCGGTGCTGCGGGAGCGCTCGCACCTCGAGCCCCTGGCCGGTGCCGTGGCCGAGGAGCTGGCCGTCGAGCTGGTCGAGGTGCTCGCGCGGCTGCACCGGCTCGACCCGGCGCAGGTGGGGCTGGGCGACCTGGGTCGGCCGGTCGGCTACCTCGACCGGCAGCTGTCGCGCTGGGCGCGGCAGCTGGAGTCCTCGCACAGCCGCGACCTGCCCGAGCTGACCCGGCTGGGCGACCGGCTGGCGACCGACGTGCCGCAGGACGGTCGGTCGGCGATCGTGCACGGCGACTACCGGCTGGACAACGTCGTCGTACGACCTGACGCAGCAGCGGGGGAGCGGGTGGTCGCGGTCCTCGACTGGGAGATGGCCACCCTGGGCGACCCGTTGGCCGACCTGGCCTCGACCGTCGTGTGGTGGGAGGGCATGCGCGGACTGGACCTCCCGGTCGCGGCCGTCCCGGGCGACGTCGCGGGGTTCCCCGGACGTGACGCTCTCGTGACGGCGTACGCCGGGAGCGACGGGCCGTCGATCGACCGGCTGCCGTGGTACCTCGGGTTCGCGTTCTTCAAGATCGCGGCGATCTTCGAGGGGATCCACTACCGCTCGCAGCAGGGACTCACCGTGGGTGAGGGCTTCGACCGGCTCGGGGCGCTGGTGCCGCCGCTGGTGGACCGCGGCCACGCGGCGCTCTCGGAGGCGTGAGCCGTCAGGAGCAGCTGCTGACCTTGCGGGTGTGGGCCTTGACCACCCGGGCCAGGTCGATCATCGCCGTCGACGGGGGCCGGTAGCGCGCCGGCAGCACGACCTCGACCCGCGGCCGCCTCTCGATCGTGGTCATCACGACGTCGACGGACTGGTCGTTCATGCCCTCGCGGGGGACGTACCACCCCAGCCCGTCGGCCACCTGGCACTGGGCGACCAGCCCCATCGCGGCCGGGGCGTCGACACCGCAGCGGAGCACGATCGCCGGGTCGCCCCAGGCCGCTCCCAGGCCGCTGCCGGAGGTGTCACGGCGTACCTGGTCCGACACCTTCTCGGGCAGCGCCTTCACCAGGCTCTCGCAGGCGGTGCGCTCAGCGCCGGTGACGTCGGGCCCGTCGACGTCGACGCTGCCCCCACCGCCGCACGCCGCGAGGGCCCCCACCAGCCCGAGGGCCAGCGCGGCCGCTGCGGGCACACGCCAGACGCCCGCCACCGGTGAGGCTGGCGGGCGTCGTGGGCTGATGGAGCGGCGGAACGTCAGGGCGACGCTCAGATGTGGACGACGGGGCAGGTCAGGGTGCGGGTGATGCCGTCGAGCGTCTGCACCTTGGCCACCACCAGCTTGCCGAGCTCGTCGACGTTGCGGGCCTCGGCGCGCACGATCACGTCGTAGGGGCCGGTGACGTCCTCGGCGAGGACGACGCCCTTGATGTCGGTGATCTTCTGGGCGACCTCGGCGGCCTTTCCGACATCGGTCTGGATCAGGATGTAGGCCTGGACGACCATCTGGACTCCCTCACTGGTAGCGGAAAAGACTCGGAAACCTCGTCGCAACCTACCCGAACCCCAGCGCCCGTGGAACACGGCGGCCCCCACGACCTGGGGCGCCGGATCTGGTGGGATGGCGTCATGACCCCGGCCGACTCCCTCAGCCCCTCCGCCACCCTCGCCGACGTCGGTGAGTTCGGACTGGTCGCCGCCCTCACCGCCCGGTTTCACCAGGGGGAGCACGTCTTCGTGGGGCCCGGCGACGACGCCGCCGTCGTGCGTACCCCGAAGGGGCACGTCGTGGTCTCCACCGACCTGCTCGTGGAGGGCCGGCACTTCCGCCGCGAGTGGGCCCCGGCGCACGAGATCGGCCGCAAGGCCGCCGCCTCGAACCTCTCCGACATCAACGCCATGGGCGGCACGGCGCACTCCCTGACCGTCGGCATCGCCGCCCCCCAGGACCTGCCCGCCCGGTGGGTGCTCGACCTCGCCGACGGCATCGCCGAGGAGGCGTCCCTGGTCGGCGCCAGCATCGTCGGAGGCGACCTGACCACCGCCGACCAGGTGGTCGTCTCGATCACCGTGATGGGGACCTGCGAGGTCGCCCCCGTGCGTCGTTCCGGCGCCCGGCCCGGCGACGTGCTCGCCCTCGCGGGCCGTCAGGGCTGGGCCGCCGCTGGCCTGGCCGTCCTGGCCCGCGGCTTCCGCTCCCCGCGCGCCCTGGTCGAGGCCTATCAGCGCCCGCGGCCGCCGTACGACGCCGGGCTGCTCGCCGCCCGCGCCGGCGCCACCTCGATGATCGACGTCTCGGACGGCTTGCTCGCCGACGCCGGCCACCTCGCCGACGACTCCGGCGTGGCCATCGACGTGCGCCGCGACGCCTTCGAGCTCGCCGAGCCCCTGCGCGCCGTCGGCTCCGCCCTCGGCGTGGACCCGATGCAGTTCGTCCTCGGCGGCGGCGACGACCACGCCCTGCTCGCCACCTTCGGCCCCGACGTCGCCCTCCCGGAGGGTTTCACCGCCATCGGCACCGTCACCGCAGCCCCCGACGACACCTCCGTGGTCACCGTCGACGGCGAGGCGTACGACGGCCCCCGAGGGTGGACGCACTTCTGAGGCCCGCCCCGTGAGTGAGGTCCCGTGAGTGAGTTCGCCGCCTTCTCCTCGGCGCCGCCGGGGACGCCCTGGCCGGCCCGGGTGCGCCCGCTGGGCTCCGACGACGTCGGCGCGGTGGCCGCACTCCACGCGGCCCGTCAGGGGATGGACGTCTCCCGGGCCGAGCGGGTGGTGCGGGGCTGGGCGGCCGACCCGGATCGGCACGTGCTGGTCGCCGAGGTCGAGGGTCGGGTGCGGGGCTTCGCGGGCTGCTCCCTGATCCCCTTCGACGGGTCCGCCGCGCCGCCCTCCGAGGCGCCCTCCGAGGCGCCCTCCGAGGCGCTCGACCTGGCGTGGTTCCTGTCTGGGGTCGTCGTCCACCCAGCGGCCCGCCGGCACGGCCTCGGACGCCGGCTGACGACGGCCAGGCTCGCCCTGCTGGCCCCGCTCACCGACGAGGTCTGGTGCGTGGTCAACGTCCGCAACCAGCCCTCGATCGACCTGCACGCGGCGCTCGGCTTCGTCGAGCACCGCCGCGGCCCACGTATCGCGGGAGTCGAGTTCACCGGCGGCCTCGGCCTCCTGATGCGCCGGACCCTCTGAGGAGTGTGCGGTCTCCCGGTCCCCAGCGTGGTTGAGCGCCGATCTGGTGGGTGCAGCAGGCTCCGTTGGTTGAGCAGGGCGCCCTGGCGCCCGTCGTCGACACCAGAGCCAGCTCAGGCAGTGACGTGCCGAGGAGCAGGCTCCACGGCATAGGTGTGCCCCGTGGGACTGGTCCACTCGTGCCGCCCGTCGGGAAGGCGCTCGTAGTCCCAGTCGGTGAAGGTCTTGATCCGGTGGTGCAGCCGGCACAGCGGCGCCAGGTTGAGCAGGTTCGTCTGCCCGGGCGGGCCGCCCTCGTCGGGTGGGATCCAGGGGGCGATGTGGTCGAGGTCGCAGCCCCGGGAGTCGCGTCGGCAGCCGGGGAAGACGCAGGTCGCGTCTCGGAGGAAGACGACCTCCCGCATGGTGGGGCTGAGGTCGTGGCCGTCGCGTGGGGCCAGGGGTCCGGGCATCGGGCCGGTCGTCGGGCCACCGGCTCCGGAAACGGGGCTGTGGATCGTGCCTGTGCTGCCGCCGTCTCGGTGGTGGGTGAGGTCGAGGACGGGCCGGATGGTGAACGTCCTGCCCGCGAGCCAGGTCTCGACCAGCTCCAGGCTGGTCGCACCGATGCGTTCGACCACGGCGGTGCCGGTGCCGGCCTCGAGGTGTTCAGCCGAGGTCGTCGGGGGTGAGGTGCAGGTAGATCACCGCTGATCCGCCGCCGGTCGGTCCGGTGCCGTCGACCGCGCCGGAGTAGCTCTTCGGTCCGACGCCGCTGACGGCCTCTCGGGCTGCGGTGAACGGGTCGCTGCGGTCGGCGACGGGCCGGGCGAGGAGGTCCAGGGTGTGCTGGGGGTCGGCCAGGATCCCGACCGCGCGTGCCCGGCGGAGGTCGAGGCCGTCGTCGTCACCCAGCGCGGACAGCTTGGCGGCGATGGCTGCGATCGTGTGGTCGAAGCGTTCGGCGTCGGCGCCGGTCGAGCATCAGGTGGATCCCCTGGGTGGCCGGGCACTTCGACCGGGACAGGGTCACGTGCCGTTCGGCCAGTGCCTGGCGTTCGTCTTCTTGGGCGCGGTCGGGGTCGTGGTAGAGCCGGGCCTCGTCGATCAGCCGACGCGCCCTCACCTGCCCGATCTTGGCGGGGACCGCGCAGATCAGCCGGTCGGCGTGGGCGACGGCGATCTCGGAGAGGTCGTGGGTCTCCCGGGCGATGGACCGGCCGAGCCAGACCGGGACCGTGCCGGTCTTCACGAGCGCGCACAGCAGGGGCAGTCGGTAGGTCAGCTCCAGGGCGTCGGCCAGCAGCTGGCGTCCGGCGTTGAACGAGACCCCGAGGGCGGCGGCGAGGTCGGCGGGAGCGAACTCGGCGACGGTCGGCGCACCCTCACCAGCGAGCGGAGTGACCTGCTCGTGGAACAGCCGGCCCTCGCCCCAGGAGGCGGGGGTGGCGTCCTCGGGGCAGGGGTGCAGCAGGGCCCAGTCGACGGCGAGCTCGATCTCGCGGACCTCGGCCCGGTGGGCGGCCCGCCGCTGCTGGTGGAGCTCGTCTATGACCTGGTCCGGGCTGAGTTGGTCAGGGCTGGGCAGCAGCTGCGGTGTCACCGCGGGGGTGGAGGCTGCTGGGCGCCGGCTCATGAACCGATTGTACTCCGCCAACCCTTATGAATCAAACATGTGTTCGAGTTGATCGATAAGCCTGAGACGTCGAGGGCTGGAGTCGGTGGTGCGTGAGGACCAGTTGCGGATCGTGGGTTTCGACGACGGGCCTTCGGCCCTGCTCAACCACCGAGATACCCGCGGCCCCGCTCAACCGACCAGAGGCGGCGGGCCGGCGGGTCCGGCCGACGCGTGGGCCCGCGTTGCGACGACGGGCCTTCTGCCCTGCTCAACCGGCGAGGTCAAGGGGAGGGGCGCACCTCGACGTCCCGCGCGGGACGCGGGCCTACGGGTGGGTTTCGACGACGGGCCTTCGGCCCTGCTCAACCGACGTGGGGACGCGGGCAGGCGCCAGCGCCCGGACTCGACGGGGACGACGAGCACGGGACGACGAGCACGGGACGACGAGCACGGGACGACGAGCACGGGACGACGAGCACGGGGACGACGAGCACGGACCGCGGGTGCAGCAGCCGCGCGGTCAGCGGCTGGGTGTGCCAGCACGACGAACCGCCCCCGGCCCGGGGGCCGAGGGCGGTTCGTGGAGAGCTGTCAGCAGGTCAGCGCGAGACCTTGCCGGCTTTGAGGCAGCCGGTGCACACGTTGAGGCGCTTGGGCGTGCCGTTGACGGTCGCGCGGACGCGCTGGATGTTGGGGTTGAAGCGACGCTTCGTGATCTTGCGGGACCACGGGCGGTTGTTGCCGAAGCCAGGCTTCTTGGCGCAGATGTCGCAGACGGCAGCCACCGTGCACTCCTCGGGTTGGAACTGAACAGATCGGGCGTCACTCAGATCGAGTCGATCGAAGACGGGGGTCCGGATTCGCACCGGACAACCGCACGAGACTAACTCAGGGCGGTGCCGCGACGCGAATCGAGCGGGGAGCAACTAGCGTGATCCCCTCCACAGAGGCTCCCACGACCGCGACCCGAGCCGAACACCGCCCCGATCACCCGCCGATCACGACCCAGGAGCCCTCGATGAAGGCCGACCACGCTGACGAGCGGACGGTCGCGACCTTCGACCTCCAGGTCGTACGCCGGTTCGCCGAGCTGGCCGTGGAGGGCCTGGCCGCGGCGCGCGAGGAGATCGACGCGCTGAACGTCTACCCCGTGCCCGACGGCGACACCGGCACCAACATGTTCCTCACCGTCGAGTCCGCGCGCGACGCCCTGGTCGAGGCGCTGGCCCAGGACCCCGACGACCTGCGGGCGGGGCTGCACGCCTACGGCCGGGGGGCGCTGCTCGGGGCCCGGGGCAACTCGGGGGTGATCCTGAGCCAGCTCGTCGGCGCGCTCCTGCGGCGCATCGGCCAGGCCGGGCCCGACGACCGGTCGGCCGCGGTGTTCGCCGAGGGGATGGCGCTGGCCACCGACGCCGCCTACGCCGCGGTCGGTACGCCGGTCGAGGGCACCATCCTCAGCGTGGCCCGCGCGGCCGCCGATGCCGCGCACCGGGCGGCCCTCGACCCCGACCAGCGGCTCGGCGGGGTGGTGCACGCGAGCGTGCAGGCCGCGGTGGTCGCCCTGGCCCGCACGCCCGAGCAGCTGCCGCGCCTGGCCCAGGCGGGCGTGGTCGACGCCGGCGGGCGCGGCCTGTGCGTCGTCCTCGCCGCCGCCGAGTCGGCGGTCACCGGCCAGCGTCCGGCCTCGGTGGACCACCACGTCGGCTCCCCGGCGCTGCCGGTCGGCGGGCTGCCGTCGGGCGACCTGACCGAGGGCGGGCCGGCGTACGAGGTGATGTACCTCCTCGAGGCCGACGACGACGCCATCCCCGGCCTGCGGGCGGCGCTGGCGCCGCTCGGCGACTCCCTCGTGGTCGTGGGCGGCGAGGGGCTGTGGAACGTCCATGTCCACGTCGACGACGTGGGGCCGGCCGTCGAGGCCGGCATCCGGGCGGGCCGTCCGCGGCGCATCGAGGTGACCCACTTCGCCGAGCAGCGCTCGCGGGCGACGGAGCGGCGCGCCGTCCCGCGCGGCCGCAAGCTGGTGATCGTGGCCGCTGGACCAGGGCTGGTCGAGCTCTACCGCGAGTCCGGGGCCGAGGTCATCGAGGGCGGGCCGGGGCGGAGGCCGAGCACGGGGCGCCTGCTGCGCGCCATCGAGGCGACCGGCGCCCAGGAGGTGATCGTGCTGCCCAACGACGCCGACACCGTCCGCACCGCCGAGGCCGCGGCGCACGAGGCGGAGGCCAAGGGCGTGCACGTCGTGGTGATCCCCACCCGGGCGCAGGTGCAGGGCATCGCCGCGCTGGCCGTGCACGAGCCGGGGCGGCCGCTGGACAGCGACGTCGTCCAGATGACGGCGGCCGCGCGCGGTGCCCGCCACGGAGCGGTGACCCTGGCGGCCAAGGAGGCCATGACCAGCGCCGGTCCCTGTGCCCCCGGTGACACCCTGGGCGTCGTGCAGAACGACTTCGTGATCGTCGGCGAGGACCTCTTCGAGGTCGCGTGCGGCGTCCTCGAGCGGCTGCTGGGCGGAGGTGGCGAGCTGGTCACCCTGGTGGCCGGCGAGGAGGCCGGTGACCTCGCCGAGGCGTGCGAGCACTGGGTGGGCCAGGCGCACCCCGGGGTCGACGTGGTGGTCTACCAGGGCGGGCAGGACCGCTACCCGCTGCTGATGGCGGTCGAGTGAGCGGCAGGACGGGGTGAGCGGCGTGGAGATCCGGTGGGACTCACCGGCCAGCACGGTCGGGGGCCGGCACGGCGACAAGATCGCGAAGACCGGCATCGAGACCGTCGGCGACCTGATCAGCACCTACCCGCGCACCCACGTGCAGAAGGGCTCGCTGAGCCAGCTCGACGACCTGGTGCAGGGCGACCTGCTCTCGTTCGTCGGCGAGGTCGCCTCGAACCGGCAGTTCACCTACCAGGACAAGCGCACCGGCCGTACGGCGTACCGCCTCGAGGTCCGCGTGCGCGCCGAGGAGGGGTCGCTGCTGCTGACCTACTTCGACAAGCACCAGCACACCGCCGACTGGCGCCGCACCACCGAGCTGCCCGTCGGCCGGGTGGGCGTCTTCAGCGGCAAGCTGAAGTGGTTCCGCGAGGAGTGGCAGCTGACCAACCCGGCCTCCCGGCTCTACGAGGAGGGCGACGACGCGGTCGACACGATGCCCGACCTGATCCCGATCTACTCCTCCATCGGCGGCATCACGACGTGGCAGCTCGAGGAGACGATCGACCTGGCGCTGTCGCTGGTCGACCGCGTGCCCGAGGTGCTCCCGCCCGAGGTGGTCGAGGCGAAGGACCTGGTCAGCGCCCGCCAGGCCCTGCAGTGGATCCACCGCCCCGACACCTGGGCGCAGAAGGCGTCGGCGGAGAAGCGGCTGAAGTACGACGAGGCGTTCGTCGCCCAGTCGGTCCTCGCCGGGCGCCGGGTCGCCGTCGAGGGCACGGTGGCCAACCCGCGGCCCGGCCGCGCCGGCGGGATCCTGGACGCCTTCGACGCCCGGCTGCCGTTCGCGCTCACCGACGGTCAGCGGCGCGTGGGGGAGGAGATCGCCGACGAGCTCGGCCGCGGCCATCCGATGCAGCGGCTCCTCCAGGGCGAGGTCGGCTCGGGCAAGACCGTCGTCTCGCTGCGGGCGATGCTGCAGGTGGTCGACTCCGGCGGGCAGGCCGCCCTGCTGGCGCCCACCGAGGTGCTCGCCCAGCAGCACCTGCGCTCGATCACGACCATGCTCGGCGACCTCGCCCAGGGCGGGCTGCTCGGCGGCGCGGAGCACGCGACGCGGGTCGCCCTGCTGACCGGGTCGATGGGCACGGCGGCCCGCCGCGCGGCGCTCGCCGACGCGGCCGGGGGAGAGGCCGGCATCGTCATCGGCACGCACGCGCTGCTCGAGGACAAGGTCCAGTTCGCCGACCTCGGTCTCGTGGTCGTCGACGAGCAGCACCGCTTCGGGGTGGAGCAGCGGGCGGCGCTGGGCGCCAAGGCCGGGGTGCCGCCCCACGTGCTGGTGATGACCGCGACCCCGATCCCGCGCACCGTGGCGATGACCGTCTTCGGCGACCTCGACACCTCCACGCTCAGCGAGCTCCCGGCCGGGCGGGGCGAGGTGCAGACGACGGTGATCCCGATCAAGGCCCGGCCCGCCTGGCTCGAGCGCGCCTGGCAGCGGATCCGCGAGGAGGTCGACGCCGGTCGGCAGGCCTACGTCGTGGCCTCGCGGATCGACCCCGACGGCACCGGCGAGGCCGACGGGTCCGAGGAGCCGCCACCCACCGGCGAGGACGCCCCCCGCACGTTGTACGCCGTCGACGAGGTCGGCCCCGAGCTGGCCGAGGGGCCGTTGGCCGGGCTGCGCGTCGAGGTGCTCCACGGCCGCCTCCTGCCCGAGGAGAAGGACCGCGTCATGCAGGCCTTCTCGCGCGGCGAGGTCGACGTGCTGGTCTCCACCACGGTGATCGAGGTCGGCGTCGACGTGCCCAACGCCACCGTGATGGTGATCCTCGACGCCGACCGGTTCGGGGTCTCCCAGCTGCACCAGCTGCGTGGCCGCATCGGGCGCGGTGGGCACTCCGGGCTGTGCCTGCTGATCAGCGCCGCCGAGCCGGCGGGCCCGTCGATGGAGCGGCTGCTGGCCGTGGCCGGCACCCGCGACGGCTTCGAGCTCTCCCGCATCGACCTCGAGCAGCGCCGCGAGGGCAACGTGCTCGGCACCCAGCAGAGCGGCGGGCGGGCCGGCGGCCTCAAGCTGCTCTCGGTGCTGCGTGACGAACCGGTCATCACCGACGCCCGCGAGGCGGCGTTCATGCTCCTGCGACGCGACCCCGCGCTGGCCGAGCACCCCGACCTCGCCCGCGCCGTACGCCGCCTGGCCGACTCCGACCAGGCCGACTACCTGGACAAGACATGACCCGCATCATCGCCGGCAGCGCCCGCGGACGCCGGCTGCGGACGCCGCACGGCACGGCCACCCGGCCGACGTCCGACCGTGTGCGCGAGGCGCTGTTCTCGGCCCTGGAGGCCCAGCTCGGGTCGCTCGAGGGCCTCCGCTTCCTCGACCTGTACGCAGGCACGGGCGCGGTCGGCCTGGAGGCCGTCTCCCGCGGGGTCGGCGTGCTGACCTCGGTGGAGTCCGACCGCCGCACCGCCCGGCTGGTGCAGGACAACGCCACCACGCTGCGCTTCCACCAGGTCGAGGTGGTCACGCTCCCGGTGGCCCGCGCCCTGGCACAGCACCCCCGGGCGCCGTACGACGTCGTGTTCGCCGACCCGCCGTACCCCCTCGGCGAGGTGGAGCTCGCCCAGGCGCTGGCCCTGCTCGTCGAGCAGGGATGGGTCGCCACCGGATCCGTGGTCGTCGTGGAGCGGTCGGCGCGTAGCGTGGAGCCGACCTGGCCCGAGGGCCTGCTGCGCGAGCGGTCGAAGGAGTACGGCGAGACCGTGCTCTGGTACCTTCGCGCCGATCTCTAGCGAGGAGCGACGAGCGTGCGCAGAGCCGTGTGCCCCGGGTCCTTCGACCCCGTCACCAACGGACACATCGACATCATCTCGCGGGCGGCGCACCTGTTCGACGAGGTCGTCGTCGCCGTCGGGGTGAACGCCTCGAAGTCCCGCGCCCGGCTGTTCAGCGCCGACGAGCGGATGGCGATGCTGGAGGACGTCTGTGCCGAGTTCCCCAACGTCACGGTGGCCGGGTTCGAGGGGCTGCTCACGACGTTCTGCCAGGAGCGCGGCATCCACGCCATCGTCAAGGGCCTGCGGGCGGTCACCGACTTCGACTACGAGCTGCAGATGGCGCAGATGAACTCCTCGCTGACCGAGGTGGAGACGGTGTTCGTGCCGTGTGCGCCGGAGTACTCCTTCCTGGCCTCCTCGCTGGTCAAGGAGGTCGCCGCCTTCGGTGGCGACGTCTCGGCCCTGGTGCCGCCCGACGTCTGGACCCAGCTGACCCGGCGCCTGGCCGAGCGGGCCGCCGAGGACGCCGCCCAGGACTGAGGCCGTCGCACGTTTTGGCCGCGGGCCGGATCGGCCGGTAGACTCCCGCAGGTTCTGCTGACAACTCTGTGAAAGTGACTCCCTTGCGCAAACTCGACCCGAGGGCGCCGCTCGTGCTCGACACCCGCGAGCTCGGCCGCCGCCCGGGGTCGCAACGCAAGAAGTCGTTCTCCGCAGGGGCGCCGGCAGAGCTCGGCATCGAGATCCTGGGCGTTCCCGAAGGCAGCACGGTCGACCTCGACCTGCGGCTGGAGGCCGTCATGGAGGGTGTGCTCGTCAGTGGCACGGCGCAAGCCGTGCTCACCGGGGAGTGCGCACGGTGCCTGGAGCCGATCGAGGACACCCTCACCGTCGACCTCCAGGAGCTGTTCGTCTACGACGACCGCCATCACGACCACCGCGTGGACGACGAGGACGACGACGTCAGCCGGCTCGAGGACGACCTGCTCGACCTCGAGCCACTGCTGCGGGACGCGGTGGTGCTCGCACTGCCGTTCCAGCCGCTGTGCCGGGACGACTGCCCGGGTCTGTGCACCGAGTGTGGTGCGCGGCTCGCGGACGACCCGGACCACGGTCACGGCGACCCGATCGACCCCCGGTGGGCCGTCCTGGGAGATCTCGCCTCGGACGACAGCACCAGCACCAGCAGCACCCGCACGAACCAAGACTGACCCCAGACCAACCCCAGACCGGGCCGAGAGCGGCCCGGTTCCACCCCGATCCAAGGAGCAACCGTGGCTGTCCCGAAGCGGAAGATGTCGCGCAGCAACACGCGTCACCGCCGTTCTGCCTGGAAGGCCGTCGCGCCCTCGCTCGTCGTCTGCACCAACCCGGCCTGCGGCGCCAAGCACCTGCCGCACCGTGCGTGCGGCCAGTGCGGGCAGTACGGCGCCAAGGCCGACCGTCGTCAGGTCCTCTGACCGCGAGCGCTGGGTTGCCAGCAGAGGCCGGACCGGCCCTCACCGGTGAGCTGCGCGAGGCGCTCGGAGATCCCCACCTGGATCCCGAGCTCCTCGAGCTCGCCCTGACGCACCGGTCCTACGCCTACGAGAACGGCAACCTGCCGACCAACGAGCGCCTGGAGTTCCTGGGCGACTCGGTGCTCGGCGTGGTCGTGACCGAGACCCTCTACCTCACCCACCCGACCCTGTCCGAGGGCCGGTTGGCCAAGCTGCGCGCCGCCGTCGTGAACGCGCGCGCGCTGGCCGAGGTGGCCCGCACCATCGGGCTCGGGGTGCACGTGCACCTCGGCAAGGGCGAGGAGTCCACCGGCGGTCGGGAGAAGGCCTCGATCCTCTCCGACACCGTCGAGGCGCTGATCGGCGCGGTCTACCTCTCCGGCGGCTTCGAGGAGGCCGGCGCCCTGGTGCACCGGCTGTTCGACCCGATGCTGGTCGCGGCCGCCGCCATGGGCGCCGGGCTGGACTGGAAGACCTCGCTGCAGGAGCTGAGCGCCGGCCACGAGCTCGGCGTGCCGGAGTACGTCATCGAGGACGAGGGCCCCGACCACCTCAAGACCTTCACCGCCCGGGTGCGCGTCGCCGGGCGGCTGCACGGCCACGGCGTCGGGCGCTCCAAGAAGGAGGCCGAGCAGCAGGCGGCCGAGTCGGCGTACCGCACCCTGAGCGCGGAGCTGGCCGAGGCCGGTGCCGCCCCGGGCGTCCTGGGGCCGGGCTCGCTGAACGGCACCCCCGAGGTCGATGCCTGAGCTTCCCGAGGTCGAGGTCGTGCGCCGGGGCCTGGAGGCCCACGTGCTGGGCCGGACCATCGGCGCGGTCGAGGTGCTGCACCCCCGGCCGGTGCGTCGCCACCTCGCCGGGCCGGACGAACTTCGCCGACCGGCTGACCGGCCGCACCCTCACCGGGGCCCGACGTCGCGGGAAGTACCTCTGGCTCCCGCTCGACAGCGGTGACGCCCTCACCGCTCACCTCGGCATGTCGGGGCAGATGCTCGTGCAGCCGCCCGGGGCGCCGCCCGAGCGTCACCTGCGGGTGCGCCTCGTGCTCGGGCCCGACCTCGAGCTGCGCTTCGTCGACCAGCGGATGTTCGGCGGGCTGGGGATCTCCGACGGCGGTGCCGTGGTGCCGCCCGAGATCGCGCACATCGCCCTGGACCCGCTCGACCCGCGCTTCGACGACACCGCGTTCGTGCGCCGGGTCCGCCGCAGCGACTCCGGCATCAAGCGGCTGCTGCTCAACCAGACGGTCGTCTCGGGCGTGGGCAACATCTACGCCGACGAGGGCCTGTGGCTGGCCCGCGTGCACGGCGAGCGGCCGGGCTCGCGGCTGCGGGTCGCCGACGTGCAGCGCGTGCTCGACGCGTGCCGCCAGGTGATGACCTCCGCGCTCGACCAGGGGGGCACCTCCTTCGACGCGCTCTACGTCAACGTCAACGGCCAGAGCGGCTACTTCGACCGCAGCCTCGAGGCCTACGGCCGCGAGGGGGAGCCCTGCTCGCGGTGCGGCACCCCCGTGCGGCGCACGACGTTCATGAACCGGTCCTCGTTCTTCTGCCCGGTCTGCCAGCCGGTGCCGCGACGACGCCGGCAGCCCGCCGCTGCGGGGGCGTCATGACCGGCTCCCGGCGGCCCGTTCCCGGCTTGAACAAGCGCCTGACCCCGTGAGACTCTGGTGGGCGGCCCCGATCGGGCCCACCCCGCACCTCGGAAGGCACACCCCATGGCCAAGGCGCTGCTCGGCTACTCGAACGCGATCGACCCCCGCGTGATCCACCGTCTGACCGGCGAGAACCGCGTGCTGCGGCAACGGGTCGGCGACCTGGAGGACATGATCCTGCGGCTGCAGGAGGAGAACGACGCGCTGGCCGCGCTGGCCACCGAGTCCGTCGACCGGGCCGTCGCCCGCGACGGCTCCTTCGCCCGCGCCTGACCGCACGTCCCGACCCGCCGACGGGGTGGATCCGGTGGGAGACGACCACCCTCGTCTGCGACGATCCTCCGTCGTGACCAGATCGCCCCTGGAGAGCGTGCTGCCGGCCCGCCTGGGCCGGTCGTTCCGCTGGCTCGCGGGCTCGAGCTGGGTGAGCAACATCGGCGACGGTGTCATCATCGCCGCCGGACCGCTCCTGGTGGCCTCCGAGACCCGCGACCCCTTCCTGGTCGCCCTCGCCTGGACCCTGCAATTCCTCCCCTGGCTGGTCTTCGGCCTCCTCGCCGGGGTCGTCGCCGACCGCGTGGACCGGCGTACGTTGATCACGGTCGCCGACTCCTGCCGGGCCGTGGTCCTCGCCGTGCTCGTCACCACGGTGGTCACCGACGAGGTGAACATCGCCGTCGTGCTCGGCGCGGTGTTCCTGCTCGGCATCGGCGAGACCTTCGCCGACACCACCACCGCCACGCTGCTGCCGATGCTGGTGGACAAGCGGGACCTCGGGCTGGCCAACGCGCGTCTGATCGCCGGCACGGTGACGCTCAACCAGCTCGCCGGGCCCCCGCTCGGAGCGCTCCTGTTCGGCCTGGGGCGTCCCTGGCCGTTCGCCGTCCAGGTGGTCTGCGTGCTGGCCAGCATCGCGCTCGTACGCCGGGTCCGGCTGCCCGCGCACGGCCGCCGGCACGTCGCTGGTGACGGCACCCCCGTCCCGTCGGTGCGCCGCGACGTGGCCGAGGGCCTGCGCTGGCTCTGGCGGCACAGCGCGGTGCGCACGCTGACGGTGACCATCGTGACCTTCAACGTCACCTTCGGGGCCGCCTGGTCGGTGCTGGTGCTCTACTCCATCGAGCGCCTCGACCTCGGCTCGGTGGGCTTCGGGCTGCTGACCACCGCGATGGCGTGCGGGGGAGTCGTCGCCACGGTGGGCTACGGCTGGCTCGAGCGGCACCTCAGCCTCGCCGTCCTGATGCGCGGCGGCCTGGTGCTGGAGACCCTGACCCACCTCGGCCTCGCGCTGACCACCGTGCCGGCCGTCGCGCTGGCGATCATGTTCGTCTTCGGCGCCCACGCCTTCGTCTGGGGCACGATCTCCAGCGCCGTGCGCCAGCGGGCGGTGCCCACCCACGTGCAGGGACGGGTGCAGAGCGTCTACATGATCGGCGTGACCGGGGGCATCGTGGTCGGCTCGGTCCTCGGCGGCCTGATCGCCGGGCGCTGGGGCGTGACCGCACCGTTCTGGTTCGCCTTCGTCGGCTCGGCGGTGATCCTGGTGCTGCTGTGGCGCCAGCTCGCCCACATCGCCCACGCCGACGAGGAGGCCCTGTCCGCCTCGGCCGCTGCGGAGGCCCCCTCAATACCCGGAACCGGGGAGACCCGCGGGTAGGGTCGTCGCGCTGAGCCTTCCCCGCCGCAGCGAGACCCTGGGCGCGCCTGGGAGAGGGAGCCGGATGTATCTCAAGAGCCTGACGCTCAAGGGCTTCAAGTCCTTCGCGTCCTCGACGACCCTGCAGCTCGAGCCCGGCATCACCTGCATCGTGGGGCCCAACGGCTCCGGCAAGTCCAACGTCGTCGACGCCCTCGCCTGGGTGATGGGCGAGCAGGGCGCCAAGTCCCTGCGCGGCGGCAAGATGGAGGACGTCATCTTCGCGGGCACCTCGGGCCGCCCGCCGCTGGGTCGCGCCGAGGTGGCGCTGACCATCGACAACACCGACGGTGCGCTGCCGATCGACTACACCGAGGTCACGATCAGCCGCACGATGTTCCGCAACGGCGGCTCGGAGTACGCCATCAACGGCCAGCACTGCCGGCTGCTCGACGTGCAGGAGCTGCTCAGCGACTCCGGCATCGGCCGCGAGATGCACGTGATCGTCGGGCAGGGACAGCTCGACTCGATCCTGCACGCGACCCCGGAGGACCGGCGCGGCTTCATCGAGGAGGCGGCCGGCGTCCTGAAGCACCGCAAGCGCAAGGAGAAGGCGCTCCGCAAGCTGGACTCCACCGAGGGCAACCTGACCCGCCTGGCCGACCTGCTCAGCGAGATCCGGCGCCAGCTCAAGCCCCTGGGCCGGCAGGCCGAGGTCGCCCGCCGGGCCCAGGTCGTGCAGGCCGACGTCCGCGACGCCCGCGCCCGGCTGATGGCCGACGACCTGGCCACCGCCCGCACCTCGCTGGAGCAGGAGCTGGCCGACGAGTCGGTCCTGGTCGAGCGACGCGTCGAGGTCGAGGCCGCTCTGGCCGCGACCCGGGAGACCGAGGCCGCCCTGGAGGAGGCGCTGCGCGGCGACCTGCCCGCCCTGGCCGCCGCCCAGGAGACCTGGTTCGGCCTGTCCGGGCTGCGCGAGCGCCTGCGGGGCACCGCGAGCCTGGCCGCCGAGCGGGTCCGCAACGCGGCCTCGCAGCCCGAGGTGCCCGCGGGGCGCGACCCCGACGAGCTCGAGGCCCAGGCCGCCCGCATGCGCGAGCAGGAGGACGAGATCACCGCCCTGGCCGTCGCGCACCGCGAGGCCCTCGACGGGGCCGTGAGCGCCCGCCAGGCGGCCGAGCTGGCCTTCGCCGACGAGGAGCGCCGCGTGTCCGCGCTCCAGCGCGCCGCCGCCGACCGGCGCGAGGGGATGGCCCGGCTGCACGGCCAGGTCAACGGGCTGCGCAGCCGCGCGGCCGCTGCCGAGGAGGAGGTCGGCCGGCTCACCGAGGCGCGGGTCGCGGCCGTCGCCCGAGCCGACCGGTCGCAGCAGGACTTCACCTCGCTGGAGTCACGCGTCGCCGGCCTCGACGCCGGCGAGGAGGGGCTCGACCACGAGCACGAGGCCGCGAGCGGGTCGCTGGCGGACCTCGAGGAGCGGCTCTCCAAGCTCCGCCTCGACCTGACCGCCGCCGAGCGCGAGCGCAGCAGCCTCGCGGCGCGCAAGGAGGCGCTCGAGATCGGGCTGAACCGCAAGGACGGCGCTGGGGCGCTGCTGGCCGCCAGCGAGCCGGTCACCGGCCTGCTGGGCTCGGTCGCGGCGCTGCTCAGCGTGCAGCCGGGCTTCGAGACCGCGGTCGCCGCCGCCCTGGGCGGTGCGGCCGACGCGGTGGCCGTGCGCGACGTCGACGCCGCGCTGGGGGCGATCGCCCACCTCAAGGACGACGACCTCGGGCGCGCCGGCATCCTGCTCGGCGGGGGCGACGCCGGAGTCGGGCTCCGGCTCGACCCGACGCTCCCCGGTCGGCGACCTGTTCACCGGGGCGACGTACGCCGTGGACGTCGTGGAGTGCCCGGCCGACCTGCGCCCCGCGCTCGAGCGGCTGCTCGCCGACGTCGTGGTCGTCGACGACCTCCCGGCGGCCCGCTCGCTGGTGCGCGACCGGCCGCAGGTCACGGCCGTGACCCGCGACGGCGACGTGCTGGGGGCGCACTTCGCCGCGGGCGGCTCCACCAGCCAGCCCAGCCTGATCGAGGTGCAGGCGGCCGTCGACGAGGCCACCGAGCAGCTGTCGACCGCGACGCACACCCTGGAGCGCCTCGGCTTCGACGCCGCCACCCTCGAGCGCGAGCGCGAGGAGGCCGCCCACCGCGTCGACGTGGCGCTGGCCAAGCTGCACGAGTCCGACGCGACCCTCGCCGCCGTCGCCGAGGAGCTGGGGCAGTACGGCTCCCAGGCCCGCAACGCCCGCGCCGAGGCCGCCCGGCTGGACCAGGCGATCGAGGCCGCCGAGGTGGCGCGCGACAAGGACCTCGGCGGTCTGGCCGACCTGGAGGCGCGGCTCGTGGCGGCCCAGGACGCCCCCGAGGAGGAGCCCGACACCGCCGAGCGCGAGCGGCTCTCGGAGGCCTCCCGCGGCGCCCGTGCCGCCGAGATGGACGCCCGGCTGGCGCTGCGCACGACCGAGGAGAGGGCCCGGGCGATCACCGGTCGTGCCGACGGGCTGCTGCGCTCCGCCCGGGCCGAGCGCGAGGCACGGGCCCAGGCCCTGGCCCGGCGCGAGCAGCTGCTGCGCGAGGGCCGGGTCGCCGACGCCGTGGGCCGTGGCGCCGCCGTCGTGCTCGCCCGCCTCGAGGAGTCGGTGGCCCTGGCCGCCGCCGAGCGCACGCGGGTGGAGCAGGCCCGCTCGGGGCGCGAGCAGGAGCTGCGCGAGTCGCGGGTGCAGCTGCGCGACCTCGGTCGCGAGCTCGACGAGCTGGTCAACACCGTCCACCGCGACGAGATGGCGCGGGCCCAGCAGCGCATGCGCATCGAGCAGCTGGAGGAGAAGGCGCTCGACGAGCTCGGCCTGGCCCCCGACGCCCTGGTCTCCGACTACGGCCCCGACCAGCTCGTGCCGGTCCTGGGCGAGGTCGGCGAGGGGGAGGAGGAGCCGCCCCCGGTGCCCTTCGACCGCGAGGAGCAGACCAAGCGCCTGCGCACCGCCGAGCGGGCCCTGGCCCAGCTCGGCCGGATCAACCCGCTGGCGCTGGAGGAGTTCTCGGCGCTGGAGGAGCGGCACAAGTTCCTCACCGAGCAGCTCGAGGACCTCCGCAGCACGCGCAAGCACCTGCTCGACATCGTCCGCGAGGTCGACGAGCGCGTGGAGCAGGTGTTCACCGAGGCCTACGCCGACGTCAGCACCGCCTTCGACGCCACCTTCTCGCGGCTGTTCCCCGGCGGCGAGGGACGGCTGGTCCTGACCGCCCCCGACGACATGCTCAACACCGGCATCGAGGTCGAGGCGCGCCCCGCCGGCAAGAAGGTCAAGCGGCTCTCGCTGCTCTCCGGCGGCGAGCGCTCGCTGGTCGCGGTCTGCTTCCTGGTCTCGCTGTTCAAGGCCCGGCCCTCGCCGTTCTACATCCTCGACGAGGTCGAGGCGGCGCTCGACGACACCAACCTGGGCCGGCTGCTGCAGATCTACGAGGAGCTGCGCGAGAACTCCCAGCTGCTCGTGATCACCCACCAGAAGCGCACCATGGAGGTCGGCGACGCGCTGTACGGCGTGACCATGCGCGGCGACGGCGTCTCCGCCGTGATCAGCCAGCGGCTGCGCGAGTCCGAGCCCGCCTGACCCGCCGCGACGCGACCCCTCACCAGCGGCCCGTGGCGGTCCGGCAGGATGGCGCCCGTGCCCGAGCGAGCCCCCCGCCCCCGCCGTGACTCCTACGCCGTCTGGCGCCTGGCCACCACCCGGTGGGCCGACGACGACGTCTACGGCCACATGAACAACGCCCGCTACTTCGAGCTGATCGACACCGCGGTCAACGCCCACCTGGCCGAGGCCACCGGGGTCGACATCCGCACGCTGCCGGCCGTCGGGGTGGTCGCCGAGGTGGGCTGCCGCTACTTCTCCGAGATCGGCTACCCGCGGCCGGTCGACCTCGGGCTCGTGGTCGACCGGGTCGGCACCTCCTCGGTCACCTACCGGATCGGGCTGTTCCAGGGCGACCCGGAGTCCGAGGGAGCGCTCGCCGCGGCGGAGGGGCGCTTCGTGCACGTGTACGTCGACAACACCGGCGGGGGGCGCGGCGTGCGCCCGGTGCCCGAGGTGGTGCGGGCGGCCGTCCTGCCCCTGTGGCGCGACGCCGCCCACTGATCTGTTTCACTGAAGCCGTTCCACCACTTCCCCCGTCTACCTCCTCGAAGGAGCCCCTTCATGGGACCCATCGTGGTCGTGCTGCTGCTCGCCCTCGTGCTGGCCGCTGCCGTCATGCTGTACGCCGCCTACCCCTACCGCGGTGAGGAGACGCCCGTGGTCCCTCTCGTCGGGCAGGTCCTGCGCCGTGGCGTGGACTCGCTGCCGACCCTGGCCCAGGAGCAGCAGGACCGTCCCGCCGTACGCCGGGAGCCCGTCGCCGCGGGCGCCGACGCCCACCGCTGAGCGGTCCCGCCACCTCGTTTGATTGGATCGCTGCATGAGCAGCATCCTGATCTTCGTCATCCTCGCGGTCGCCCTCCTGGTGATCGGGCTGGTCGTCGGCCTCGTCGCCTTCGTCAACGGCCGCAAGCAGCCGCGTCCCCCGCAGGCGCCGACCTCGGCGCCCGGGGGAGTCCTCACCGAGGAGCGCCCACCAGCGACCACCGGGGAGCCCGAGCCGCAGCCGGAGGCCGAGCCGCAGGCGCCGGTCACCACGATCGAGCGCCCCGAGGGCACCGCCGGGCGCCTCGTGCGGCTGCGCCAGCGCCTCTCGCGCTCGCAGGGCGGCCTCGGCCGCGGCCTGCTGATGCTGCTCTCGCGCGACCGCCTCGACGAGGACACGTGGGAGGAGATCGAGGACACCCTGATCACCGCCGACGTCGGCGTCGCGCCCACCCAGGAGCTGGTGGAGCGGCTGCGCACGCGCCTGCGCGTCGAGGGCAACGCCGCGGGCGACCCGGGCACGGTGCTCCGCGAGGAGCTGCTGGCGCTGGTCGACCCGGCCATGGACCGCCGGATCGCGGTCACCGGTGACGACGGCAAGCCCGGCGTGGTCCTGGTCGTGGGCGTCAACGGCGCCGGCAAGACGACCTCGGTCGGCAAGCTCGCCCGGGTGCTCGTCGCCCAGGACAAGACCGTCCTGCTCGGTGCGGCCGACACCTTCCGGGCCGCGGCCACCGAGCAGCTGACCACCTGGGGCGAGCGCGTCGGCGTCGAGACGGTCACCGGCCCCGAGGGGTCGGACCCCGCGAGCGTGGCCTTCGAGTCGGTGCGCAGCGGCGTCGAGCGCGGTGTGGACGTCGTCGTCATCGACACCGCGGGCCGGCTGCAGAACAAGGCCGGCCTGATGGACGAGCTGGGCAAGGTCAAGCGCGTGGTGGAGAAGCAGGCCCGGGTGACCGAGGTGCTGCTGGTCCTCGACGCCACCACCGGTCAGAACGGCATGGTGCAGGCGCGGGTGTTCCGCGAGGTGGTCGACGTGACCGGCATCGTGCTGACCAAGCTCGACGGCACGGCCAAGGGCGGCATCGTGGTCGCGGTGCAGCGCGAGCTGGGCGTGCCCGTCAAGCTGGTCGGTCTCGGCGAGGGGGCCGACGACCTGGCGCCCGTTCGACCCGGGCACGTTCGTCGACGCCCTGCTCGACCAGGACTGACGCCGGCGGGGAGCCCCAGGGCTCCCCGGGTATGCCGGCTAGCGGCCGATGCCGCGCAGCACGAAGTCGACCAGGTCGTCGATCTCGTCGAGCTGCGGCATCGGGTGCCCGCTGACGGCACGCGCGGTGACCAGGCTGCTGAGGAACTCCACGGCGGCCGGGAGGGGTACGTCGTCCCTCAGCTCGCCCCGCTCGAGGGCGCGCTGGAAGACGACGCTGGAACCGGCGGCCGCGCGCTCGTTGGCCTCGCGGTAGAGCTGGGCGATGCGGCCGTCGCGCATCGACTCCTTCACGGTCGTGCGCACGTAGTCCAGGCCGGCGGAGGAGCCCACGAAGGAGAGCACCGAGGCGAACATCTCGCGCAGGTCCTCGCGGATCGACCCGGTGTCGGGTACCGGCATCTCGTCGCGGTAGAGCTGCTCCATCGCGGCGACGGCGAGGTCCTCCTTGCGGGACCAGCGGCGGTAGACCGTCGCCTTGCCGACCCCGGCGTGGCTGGCCACCTCGTCGACCGTCATGGCGTCGAAGCCGCGCAGCAGGATCAACGAGCTCGCCGCGGCCAGGATGCGGCCGTCGGCCTCGGGATCGCGAGGGCGGCCGCGCTTGCGGCGTACTTCGGGGACGGTGGCCGAACTCATGCTCACCCCTGCCCGGATCGTGCTGGCTTCCACGTCGCCAAGTATGGATTGGGCGGCTCGACCCGGGGCGGCTTTCCCGAAATAGGTGCATTTCACCCGGCTGTAACACAACTCCGTCTGCTTGTGACGTGGGCGAAACACGGGCCGCGGACCGCTGAAACCTGCGATGAGCATCCTTCTGCGCACCGGGGGTCGGTCTGCTCGACAACGCTGTCGTTGCCGCGGCCGAGCCCCTTGCAGGACAACTCACCAATGGAGGTTCCATGGATACGGGCGATACCGCCTGGGTGCTCGCATCGGCTGCGCTCGTGCTGCTGATGACCCCCGGGCTCGCACTGTTCTACGGCGGCATGGTCCGCGCGAAGAGCGTGCTCAACATGATGATGATGAGCTTCGGGGCTCTCGCACTGATCAGCGTCCTCTGGGTGCTGTACGGCTACTCGATGGCCTTCGGCAACGACGTGGGCGGCGGCCTGCTCGGCAGCCCGACGGAGTTCTTCGGCCTCAAGGGCCTGATGGGCGAGAAGTCGCTCGTCTTCACGATCCCGTCCCTGGCCTTCGTGGGCTTCCAGGCCGTGTTCGCGATCATCACGGTCGCGCTGATCTCGGGCGCCATCGCCGACCGGGCCCGCTTCGGTCCCTGGTTGCTGTTCTCCGGCGTGTGGGCGACGGTCGTCTACTTCCCGGTCGCGCACTGGGTGTTCTCGTTCGATGACGGCACCGCCCCGGTCGGTGGCTGGATCGCCAACGACCTCAAGGCGATCGACTTCGCCGGAGGCACCGCCGTTCACATCAACGCAGGCGCCGCCGGGCTGGTCCTGGCGATCATCCTGGGCAAGCGGCTCGGCTGGCGCAGGGACCCCATGCGACCGCACAACCTGCCGCTCGTCATGCTCGGTGCAGGAATCCTGTGGTTCGGCTGGTTCGGGTTCAACGCCGGGTCGGCGCTGGGGGCGAACAACATCGCTGCGGTCGCATGGGTCAACACCCTCGCCGCCACCGGTGCGGCTGCCCTGGGCTGGCTGCTCGTGGAGCGCCTGCGTGACGGACACGCCACCTCGCTCGGTGCCGCCTCGGGCGTCGTGGCCGGCCTGGTCGCGATCACACCTGCCTGCTCCGCGGTGAACCCCATCGGTTCGTTGATCGTCGGTGTCCTGGCCGGCGTCCTGTGCGCCCTCGCGGTCGGTCTGAAGTACCGCTTCGGCTTCGACGACTCGCTCGACGTCGTCGGCGTCCACCTCGTCGGTGGCCTCTGGGGCACGTTGGCCATCGGCCTCTTCGCCACGGCCAACGCCCCCGCCGGTGTCGACGGGTTGTTCTTCGGCGGTGGTCTCGACCAGCTCTGGCGGCAGGCCGTCGGTGCCGGTGCCGTGCTGCTCTACTCCGTGGTGCTGACGGCCGTCATCGGCTTCGCGATCGCCAAGACGATCGGCTTCCGCATCGAGGAGGAGGACGAGGTCGAGGGCATCGACTTCACCGAGCACAGCGAGACGGGCTACGACTTCGTCTCCCGCTCCGGTGGTTCCAGCATCCTGTCGGGTGGGGCCTTGACCGCCGCCACCCAGTCCGACGCCGAGGCGAGGGGGGTCAACGCATGAAGCTCGTGACCGCGGTGATCAAGCCGCACAAGTGGGAAGAGGTGCGGGCCGCCCTCGAGGCCTTCGGCGTCACCGGCATGACGGTGAGCGAGGTCAGCGGCTACGGCCGGCAGAAGGGCCACACCGAGGTCTACCGGGGTGCGGAGTACGACATCGCCCTGGTGCCGAAGATCCGCATCGAGATCATCGTCGACGACGCCGACGTCGAGGACGTGTCCGGGATCGTGGTCAAGGCCGCGCAGACCGGACGCATCGGTGACGGCAAGGTGTGGGTCTCGCCCGTGGAGACCGTGGTGCGCGTGCGCACCGGGGACCGCGACGAGGCCGCCATCTGACCGCTCCGGCGGACCTGCTGCCCGCGGGTGCGTCCCTCATGTCTGACATGTGGGACGTGCCCGCGGGCACCGTCACGTCACGACAGGGTGCACCCATGGCCACCCTCACCGTGACCACCCTGCTGGTCCCGCTCGTGCCCCTCGCTCCCCAGCGCGCACCAGGACTCGACACGGGTGACACCGCCTGGCTGCTCGCCTCCTGCGCCCTGGTGCTGCTGATGGCCCCCGGGCTCGCGCTGTTCTACGGCGGGATGGTGCGCTCCAAGAGCGTCCTGAACATGATGATGATGACCTTCGGGGCGCTGGCCACGATCGTCGTGCTGTGGGTGCTGGTGGGCTACTCGCTGGCCTTCGGTGACGACCTGGGGGCGGGCCTGGTCGGCAACCCGCTGGACCACCTCGGGCTGCAGGACCTGCTCAGCCCCGACGCCGACGGCTGGTTGACCGTGCCGGTCATCCTGTTCGCGGTCTTCCAGGGTCTGTTCTGCGTCATCACCGGGGCCCTGGTCTCGGGCGCGATCGCCGACCGGGCCCGCTTCGGCGCCTGGATCGTGTTCGTGGCGCTGTGGACCCTGGTCGTCTACGCCCCCGTCGCGCACTGGGTCTTCGACCTCGACCGGTCCGGCCACGTGGGCGGCTGGCTGGCCAACCGGGTCGGCACCATCGACTTCGCCGGCGGCATGCCGGTCGAGATCACCTCGGGTGCCTCGGGGCTCGCGCTGGCCCTGGTCGTCGGCGCCCGGGTCGGCTTCGGCAAGGACGCGATGCGCCCCCACAACCTGACGCTGGTGATGCTCGGGGCGGGCTTGCTGTGGTTCGGCTGGTACGGCTTCAACGCCGGCTCGGCCCTCGGCGCGAACCACACCGCCGCGGTCGTCCTGGTCACCACGACCTGCGCCGGCGCGACCGGTGCCATCGGCTGGCTCCTCCTCGAGCGGCTGCGCGACGGGCACGCCACCACGCTGGGCGCCGCCTCCGGCATGGTCGCGGGACTGGTCGCCATCACCCCGAGCGGTGGGTCCCTGGCCCCCGTCGGCGCGCTGCTGATGGGGCTGGTGGCCGGGGTGGTGTGCGCGCTGGCGGTCGGCCTGAAGTACCGCTGGCGCTACGACGACTCCCTCGACGTCGTGGGCGTGCACCTGGTGGGCGGCCTCGTGGGCACCGTCGGCATCGGCCTGCTCGGCACCGCCGCCGCCCCCACCGCGGTCGACGGCCTGCTGTACGGCGGGGGCGTGGACCAGCTGGGTCGTCAGCTGCTCGGGGCCACGGTCGTGCTCGTCCACGCCTTCGTCGCCTCCGCGGTGCTGGCCTGGGTGGTGGACCGGGTGCTGGGCTTCCGGATCGACGAGGAGCACGAGGTCAACGGGATCGACCTGGTCGTGCACGCGGAGACGGCGTACGACCTGCACGCGACCGCCGGTGCCCGCAGCAGCGGTGCACCCCAGCTGCCGCGGGCCACGAGCGGGCCGTTCGCGGCCCCCGGGCCCCGGGACTGAGAGGCTGGCACCATGAAGATCCTGACCGCGGTCATCAAGCCGCACAAGTGGGAGGACGTCCGTGCAGCCCTCGAGGCGGTGGGCGTGACCGGCATGACCGTGAGCGAGGTCAGCGGCTACGGCCGCCAGAAGGGCCACACCGAGGTCTACCGGGGAGCGGAGTACGACATCGCCCTGGTGCCCAAGGTGCGCCTCGAGATCGTGCTGGACGACGCCGACGTCGACGCGGTGGCCGAGGCCGTCGTGGGGGCGGCCCAGACCGGGCGCATCGGCGACGGCAAGGTGTGGGTCTCGCCCGTCGAGAGCGTCGTGCGCGTGCGCACCGGCGACCGGGACGCCTCGGCGATCTGAGTGACGACATGACGGCGGCCGAGCGGGCCGAGCGCACGCGGGCGGCCGACGAGCTGTGCGCCCGGGCGTTCGCCGGGGCGGGGTGCCCCGACACCGGGGTCGCGCTGGTCGCCGTGGGGGGCTACGGCCGCCAGGAGCTGGCGCCGTTCAGCGACCTCGACGTGGTGCTCGTGCACGACGCCACCGTCGCCACGGGGGAGTGGGCCGGGCTGGTGTGGTACCCGCTCTGGGACTCCGGGCTGACCATCGACCACTCGGTGCGCACCCTCGACGAGGTGCTCGAGCAGGCGGCCGCCGACCTGCGCGTCGCGAGCGGGATGCTCGACGCCCGCCACCTCGCGGGAGACCCCAACCTGACCCTGCGGCTGCGCACCGCGGTGCTGAACCAGTGGCGGCGCGACGCCCGCACCCGGCTCGGTGAGCTGCGCGACCTCGTGGCCGAGCGCGGCCGCAAGAACGGCGAGCTGGCGCACGCGTCGGTGCCGGACCTCAAGGAGTCCACCGGAGGCCTGCGCGACGCCACCGTGCTGAAGGCGCTCGTGGCGAGCTGGCTGGTCGACGTGCCGCACGGCGACCTCGAGCGCTGCCGGGTGGCCCTGCTCGACGTGCGCGACGCCCTGCAGACCGTCGCCGGCCGGGCGACCGACCGGGTCGTGCCGGAGTACTGGACCGACATCGCCGCCGTGCTCGGCCTGGCCGACGGCACGGCCGCGCAGGTGCACACCCGCAGCCTGGCGCGCCGGCTCACCCACCTCTCCCGCCTGGCCTGGCGTCGCGCCGAGGCGGTGCAGCGCGCGCCCAGCCCGGTCGGCCAGCGCCGGCCGCGCCTGGAGCCCGTGGCCCCGGGCGTCGCGATCGCCTACGAGGAGATCGTGCTCGACCGCGGCGCGCGGCCGGCCGAGGACCACCTGCTGCTGCTGCGCTGCGCCGTGGAGGCCGCCGAGCGCGACCTCGTGCTGGCCCCGACCACGGTCGCCCGGCTCGTCCGGGAGTGCCCGCCGCTGAGCGACCCCTGGCCCTCTGGAGCGCGCGACCTGTTCGTGCGGCTGCTCGCAGCCGGGCCCGGCCTGCTCGGCGTCTGGGAGACCCTCGACGAGACCGGTGCCCTCGAGCTGGTGCTGCCGGAGTGGGAGCGGGTGCGGCTGCTGCCGCACGCCTCGGTCGTGCACCGCTTCACCGTCGACCGCCACCTGGTGGAGACCTGCATGGAGGCGGCCACCATGATCCGGCGGGTGGCCCGCCCGGACGTGCTGATGGTCGCGGCCCTGCTGCACGACATCGGCAAGGGCCAGCTCACCGAGCACTGCGTGGCGGGGGAACCGATCGCCCGTGAGATCGCCCGGCGCATCGGCTTCGACGCCGACGAGGTCGACCTGGTGGGCGGGCTGGTCCGCTGGCACCTGCTGCTGCCCGAGACCGCCACCACCCGCGACCCCGACGACCCCGCGACCATCGACGTCGTCACCGCCCGGGTCGAGGACCGCGAGGAGCTGGAGCTGCTCGCCGCCCTGACCGAGGCCGACGCCAAGGCCACCTCCGACAAGGCCTGGACCCGGTGGCGGGCCTCGCTCGTGCACACGCTCGTGCGCCGCGCCGCTGCCGTCCTGGCCGACGAGCCCGTGCCCGACGACGACGTCACCGAGATCGAGCTCCCCGCGCGGGTGCTCGCCGACCGCACGGCCGTGTCCGTCGTGGCCACCGACGTCGCCGACGGCTCCCGGGTGACCGTGGTCTCCGGCGACCGCATCGGCCTGCTCGCCGACGCGGCCGCGATGCTGGCCCTGCAGCGGACGTCGGTGCGGGCGGCCCGCGCCTGGACCCAGGACGGCTACGGCGTCTCGGTGTGGGACGTGGCCGACACCGGCCTCGACGACATCCTGCTGCGCCAGCGGCTCGAGGCCATCGTCGACCGCCGCATCGACGCGGCGGGCAGGCTGAGCCGGGCCACGCCCGTCACCCTCGAGCCGACCGTCGCCGTACGCCCCGAGGCCTCGCCGAGCGCCACCGTCATCGAGGTCCGCTCGGCCGACCGGCCCGGGCTGATGCACACGGTGTGCGCCACCCTGGCGGAGATGGAGATCTCGGTGCGCTCGGCGCACGTCTCGACGCTGGGTCCGCAGGCCGTCGACGTGTTCTACGTGCAGGAGGCCTCCGCGGGGGCGCTGTCGGAGGAGCGCGCCTCCTCGGCCGCCCATGCCGTGCGCCAAGCGCTCAGCGAGCGCTTCGGCCCGCGCGACTGATCCTCAGACGCCGGCGTCGGGGATCGAGCCGGGGTGCACGAAGACCTCGCCCCGCTTGAGGGACTCCACCGCGCCCGGGTGCACGCGGTGCAGGTGCGCGATCGCGCGACGCCGGTAGCGGAGCACCTGCACCACGCCGAAGGCCCAGAAGAGGTACTGCACCGACAGCGCGACCTTGAAGTCCCCCAGGTCGTACGCCGCGGAGCCGCGCGGCTCGCGGAGGTCGAGCACCACCCCGATCAGCGCCATGGTCAGCAGCGAGGCCAGGAAGCCGCCGATGTTGACCACACCGTTGGCCCGGCCCGAGGCCTCGACGGGGGTGAAGCTGCGCGCGAGGTCGAACCCGACCATCGAGGCGGGGCCGCCCGAGGCCGTGGTGAAGGCCATCACCACCAGCAGCCACAGCGGCGCCGCCCCGGGCCACAGCAGGACGGCCGCCCAGGTGGTGGCCATCGTGGCCACGACCCCGAGCACCATGTAGGAGCGGTAGTAGGGGAACCGGGTGACCATCGAGGCCAGCACCAGCCCGCTGAGGATCACCCAGCCGGTCATCGCCATCAGGATCGTGCCGGCGGTGGTGGTGGACAGGCCCTCGCCCTTGACCAGGAACGGGTAGCCCCAGAGCAGGGTGAACACGGTCAGCCCGAACTGGGAGACGAAGTGCGACCACATCCCGAGGCGGGTGCCGGGGTTGCCCCAGACCAGGCGCAGGGAGCGGGCCAGCTCGGCCATCTTCACGCGCACCACGCCCTCGTCGGCGTACGGCGTGTCCGTGACCAGCAGCGCGACCCCGACCATCAGCACCACGCCCACCGAGGACGCCAGCCCGAAGGACGCGGTCCAGCCGAACGCGTGCAGCGCGAACGCCAGCGGGCCGGCCGCGACGATCGCGCCCACCTGGCCGATCTGGCCGGTGAGCTGGGTGACCAGCGGCACCTGGCGGGCCAGGAACCACAGCGAGACCAGCCGGATCACGCTGCCGAAGACCATCGCGTCGCCGGCCCCGATGATGGCCCGGGCGGCGACGGCTGCGGGGAAGGAGGTGACGAAGGCGAAGGCGAGCTGGCCGGCCGTCATCAGCACCAGTCCGCCGAGCAGCATCACCTTGGAGCCGTAGCGGTCGAGCAGCACGCCCACCGGCACCTGCAGGCTCGCGTAGACCAGCAGCTGGAGCACGGTGAAGAAGGCCAGCTGGGTCGCGCCGATGCCGAAGCGGTCGTAGGCCAGCAGCCCGGCGACGCCGAGGGAGCTGCGGTGGAAGACCGCCAGCACGTAGACCGAGAGGGCGACCGCCCAGATCGCCCAGGCCCTCCGCCGGCCGATCTCGTGGAGCCGATCGACCGTCATGACCCCCATCGTCCCAGAGCGCGGCCCGCGTCCGGGCCGCGGGTGGTTACCCTTGACCCTTGATGCCGGTCGCGCGAGCGGCCACCACCACCGACGTCTGCCGAGGACCGCCACCCGTGTTCGCCACGCTTTCTGACCGTCTCTCCGACACCTTCAAGAACCTCCGGGGGAAGGGGAGGCTCTCCGAGGCCGACATCGACGCCACCGGGCGCGAGATCCGGCTCGCGCTGCTGGAGGCCGACGTCGCGCTGCCGGTCGTCAAGGACTTCGTGGCGGCGGTCAAGGAGCGGGCCCGCGGGGCCGAGGTCAGCGGGGCGCTGAACCCCGCCCAGCAGGTCATCAAGATCGTCGACGAGGAGCTCGTCGGGATCCTCGGCGGGGAGACCCGGCGGCTCCGTTTCGCCAAGAACCCGCCCACCGTGATCATGCTCGCCGGCCTCCAGGGCGCCGGCAAGACCACGCTCGCGGCCAAGCTCGCGGTGTGGCTCAAGGAGCAGGGCAAGAGCCCGATGCTCGTGGCGTGCGACCTGCAGCGACCCAACGCGGTCAAGCAGCTCCAGGTCAACGGCGAGCGCGCCGGCGTCACCGTCTTCGCCCCCGAGCCCGGCAACGGCGTCGGCGACCCGGTCGCGGTCGCCCGCGCGGGCGTCGACGAGGCTCGGCGCACGCTCCACGACGTCGTCATCGTCGACACCGCCGGTCGCCTCGGCATCGACGCCGAGCTGATGCAGCAGGCCTCCGACATCCGCGACGCGGTGACGCCCGACGAGATCCTCTTCGTCGTCGACGCCATGATCGGCCAGGACGCCGTGCGCACCGCCCAGGCCTTCCTCGACGGGGTCGGGTACGACGGCGTCGTGCTGACCAAGCTCGACGGCGACGCCCGTGGTGGTGCGGCCCTGTCGATCGCGAAGATGACCGGCAAGCCCGTCATGTTCGCCTCCAACGGCGAGAAGCTCACCGACTTCGACCTCTTCCACCCCGACCGGATGGCCTCGCGCATCCTCGACATGGGTGACCTGCTCACCCTGATCGAGCAGGCCGAGAAGACCTTCGACGCCGAGCAGGCGCAGAAGGCGGCCGCCAAGCTGCAGGGCGTCGGCGGGGAGTTCACCCTCGACGACTTCCTCGAGCAGATGCAGCAGGTCCGCAAGATGGGCTCGCTGACCAAGATGCTCGGGATGCTCCCCGGCATGGGGCAGTTCCGCGAGCAGCTGGAGAACTTCGACGAGCGCGAGATCGACCGGATCCAGGCGATCATCCAGTCGATGACCCCGGCCGAGCGGGCCAACCCGAAGATGATCGACGGCTCGCGCCGGGCGCGCATCGCCAAGGGGTCGGGCCGCCAGGTCTCCGACGTCAACCAGCTCGTCGACCGGTTCTTCGAGGCCCGCAAGATGATGCAGCAGATGGCCCGCGGGGGCGCTCCCGGCATGCCCGGCTCGCCCGGCATGGGCCTGGGCAAGAAGGCCAAGGGCCGTCAGGCGCCGCAGAAGAAGGGCGCCAAGGGCAAGCGGGTCTCGGGCAACCCGGCCAAGCGGGCCCAGGTCGCCGCCGCTCCGGTGGACAAGCCGGCCGCCGACGGCTCGGCCTTCGGCCTGCCCGAGGGCACCGACGTCCCGACCGACTTCGACCCGAGCCAGCTGCCGGACCTCTCGAAGTACCTCAAGTAGGTCCGGCAGCCTGAGCTCAGCCGATCAGCCCAGCCGATCGGTCCAGCCGTCAACCCAGGGGCACCCGGACGACCGAGCCGCCGTCGGGGCAGACGGCGCAGGTGGTGACGTACGCCGAGTGCTCCTTGATGGCGACGCCGTACGGCGCGGGGAGACCGCCCGCGACGGTCCGGGCCGCCCCCTTCACGATCCTGACCAGCGACCCCACCGGCAGGGAGTCGCCGGCGGCGGCCAGACCCCCGTCGGCGATCTGCACGGCGTACAGCCGGCCGTGGCTCCAGGCCAGGTCGGTCACGTTCGTGAGCCCGCTGGCGTAGACCGTCGGCTTCCGTCCGGGCACGACCCGGTAGATGTTGGCGGCGCCGACCGGGAACGGGAAGCCGGTGAGCTGGCTGACGTAGAGCGCGCCGTCGGGGCCCGTGGCCACCGAGGTGGGCACGGCCTGCATCGGGAACTGGTCGGACGGCGTGGGGAACCCGACGATGCGGTCGGGGAAGACCGCGAGCGGCGTGATCCGACCGTGGCGGCCCACCCGGAGCAGGTCGTTGCCGCCGGAGTCGGTGATCGCCAGCCCACCGCGGAAGAAGGTGAAGCCGGTCGGGTCGGTGTCGGGGACGTCGCCGACGGGGTCGTACTTCTCCTCGAACCGGCCGAGGTCGGCCACGACGCGCTGCTGGTGCCGGCCCAGGCGGCCCTCGAGGAGGGTGGCCAGCCGGCGGGCGGCCCGTGGCATCGCGGCGGCGCGGCGGACCGCGGGGTCGTTGCCCAGGCCGATGCTGATCAGGTAGCGGTTGCCGTGGACCTGGACGTCGGCGGGGCCGAGGGCGGCGCTGCCGTCAGCTCCGGCCACGGACGGCAGGCCGGTGACGACGCGGTGGGTGCGACCGTGCCGCACCCGGCTGATCGCCCCGGTGGTGCCGAAGCACGCCTTCCCACCCTCGGCGGAGTCGAGGCACGCACCGTCGCTGCCGTCGCCGCCGGTGCCGGCCTCGGCGACGTACAGCGCCCCGTGGGAGCCGAAGGACAGCAGCCGCGGGTTGTCGAGGCCGGTGGCGACGGTGGTGACCGCGGTCGGTTCGTGGCCGTCCCGGCCGGCTGCCGAGCCGGCGGCGGTCGAGGGTGGGGCCGCCAGCGTGACCGCGGCGGTGGAGACGACGGTGCCCAGCACGGCGGCCAGGCGGAGGGAACGGGATCGGGACATCGGAAGCTCCTGGGAGAGAGAGGACTTCTCACCGTGGACCCGGCCTTTTCGAGACCACAAGGCCGGTCTAGGGCGCGAAATCTGGCCAAAGGTGGGCGCGGCACGACCAAACGCACCGGATCGGTGAGGCGTCTGCGGCGGGAACGGGCGGGGTACGGTCCCGGCATGGCTGCTCAGCGATTCTCCGGCCCGGTCCTGCCCGACGGCGAGGTGCGCGACCTGTACGTCGTGGACGGCCTGGTCACCTACGAGCCGCAGGCCGGGGCCGAGACGGTCTCCGGGGGCTGGATCGTGCCCGGTCTGGTCGACGCGCACTGCCACCTCGGCCTCGACGACGACGGCCCGGTGGGCGAGGAGGAGACCGAGCAGCAGGCCATCGCCGACCGCGACGGCGGGGCGCTGCTGATCCGGGACTGCGGGTCGGCCGCCGACACCGCGTGGGTGCACGAGCGCGAGGACCTGCCGCGGCTGATCCGGGCGGGCCGCCACATCGCCCGCACCAAGCGCTACATCCGCAACTACGCCCACGAGGTCGAGCCCGAGGAGCTGCCGGCGTACGTCGCCCGCGAGGCGCAGCGCGGCGACGGGTGGGTCAAGCTGGTCGGCGACTGGATCTCCCGCGACCAGGGCGACCTCGCGCCGTCGTTCCCGCCGGAGGCCTTCGCCGAGGCGATCCGGGTCGCCCACGAGCACGGGGCCCGGGTCACCGCGCACTGCTTCGGCTCGGAGGTCCTGGGCGGGCTGCTCGACGCCGGCATCGACTGCATCGAGCACGGCACCGGCCTGACCACCGCGCTGGTCGAGCAGATGGGGGCGGCCGGGGTGGCGCTGGTCCCGACGGTGATGCAGCTCGACAAGTTCCCGCAGTACGCCGAGGCCGGGGCCGCGCGCTTCCCGGCGTACGCCGAGACGATGACCGACCTGCACCGCCGGCGTCGCGAGACGATCATGGCGGCGCACGAGGCGGGCGTGGCGATCTACGCCGGGTCCGACGGCGGCGGCGTGGCCCGGCACGGCAACCTCTCCGGCGAGGTGGTGGCCCTGGCCGGCATCGGGATGACGCCCCAGCAGGCCCTCGGCGCCGCCTCGTGGCGGGCGCGCGAGTGGTTGGGTCTCGACGGACGGCTGGGGGAGGGCACCTCGGCCGACTTCGTGGTCTACGACCGCGACCCGCTGGCCGACCTCACGGTGCTGGCGACGCCGAAGCGGATCGTGCTGCGCGGGCGGGTCGTTGGCTGAGCCCCGCGACCGGCTGGCAGCGACCCTGCGGGCCGCCGGGTGCGTCTTCGCCGAGGAGGAGGCCGACCTGCTGCTGGCCGACGGCCGCGACCTCGGGCCGCTCGTCGCGCGGCGGGTCGCGGGGGAGCCGCTCGAGCAGGTGCTCGGTTGGGCGGCCTTCGCGGGGCTGCGCGTCACCGTCGCCCCCGGGGTGTTCGTGCCGCGCCGCCGCACCGAGGGCCTGGTCGCGCTGGCGCTCGACCTGCTGGGCTCCCCGTCGTCCTCGCCGGCGTCGTCCTCGGCGCCCGTCGTGGTGGACCTGTGCTGCGGCACCGGGGCGATCGCGGCCGTCCTCGCCGCGGCGCTCCCGGCCGCGGAGGTGCACGCCGCCGACCTGGACCCCGCCGCGGTCGACTGCGCCCGGCTCAACCTCGACCCGGGACGCGTGCACGTCGGCGACCTCTGGGCGGCCCTGCCCACGGGGCTGCGGGGTCGGGTCGACCTGGTGGCCTGCAACGCGCCGTACGTCCCGAGCGACGAGATCGCCCTGATGCCCCCGGAGGCGCGCGACCACGAGCACCGGGTCGCCCTGGACGGCGGCGGCGACGGACTCGCGCTGCACCGGCGGGTGGCGGCAGACGCCCGTGGCTGGCTCGCCGAGGGCGGGTGGCTGCTGATCGAGACCAGCAGGCACCAGGCCGGGCGCACCGCGCAGGCCTGCACCGAGGGTGGGCTGGAGGCGCAGGTGTGGACCGACGACGACCGGGGCTCGACCGTCGTACGCGCGCGGCGGACGCCGGCCTGAGGGCGACGGGCGTCACCCCGGGCTCGATTGGGAGACCACGGGGGCTGTCTGGCACAATGGCCCGCTGAGTCGTGCAGCGTCCGGACCCTCTCATCCGGGCCGTGCACGCCCACCGGGTTTCCACACCCCGCGCCTGGCCCCACTGGGCGCCCGTGGGCCCACCACACCACCACATTCTCAAGGAGACACCACACACGTGGCCGTCAAGATTCGCCTGAAGCGCATGGGCAAGATCCGTCAGCCGTACTACCGCGTCGTCGTCGTCGACGCCCGCAAGAAGCGGGACGGTCGCGTCATCGAGGAGATCGGCAAGTACCACCCCAAGGAGGAGCCCTCGTTCATCGAGATCACCTCCGACCGGGCGCAGTACTGGCTGGGTGTCGGCGCGCAGCCGACCGAGGCCGTCGCCGCGCTCCTCAAGGTCACCGGTGACTGGCAGACCTTCAAGGGCCTTCCGGGCACCGAGGGCACCCTGCGTCACAAGGAGCCCAAGCGCGACAAGCAGGAGATCTTCAACGAGGCGCTGAAGGACGTCGCCAGCGAGCCCAAGGCCGGCGCGACCACCAAGAAGTCGTCGAAGAAGATGACCCCCTCGACCACCGAGGACACCACGGCCGACAAGGCCGCCGACGCGGAGAAGGCCCCCGAGGCCGACAAGGCCGAGGCGACCCCCGCCGAGGAGACCCCCGCTGAGTCGTCGGCGACCACCGAGGCTCCCGCCGAGGCCGACTCGGCCAAGACCGAGGCCTGAGCCAGATGCTGGCCGACGCGCTCGAGCACCTGGTCCGCGGAGTCGTGGAGCACCCCGACGACGTCGTGGTGCGCGACAAGGAGATGCGCCGAGGCTCGATCCTCGAGGTGCGCGTGCACCCCGACGACCTCGGCAAGGTCATCGGCCGCGGCGGCCGCACGGCGACCGCCTTCCGCACCGTGGTCAGCTCGCTGGCCGGCCGGGGCGGGGCGCGGATCGACTTCGTGGACGTCGACCGGAGGCGCTAGCTCCATCGTCAGGCGCTAGCCGCCAGCTCGACCGGTTTCCCAGGTGATGAACCGAGACTGCCTCTTCACACACGACGCACTGTGTGTGGAGAGGCAGTGCGGGTTCATCACCTGGGAAACCGGATCACCACCACCCTGAGGAGCGTCCGTGGAGGACTACGTCGTCATCGGCCGCGTCGGGCCTGCCCACGGCATCAAGGGTGAGGTCTTCGTCGAGCCGCTCACCGACGAGCCGGCCCGCCGGTTCGCCCGGGGCGCGGTCGTGGACACCCCGACGGGGACGATGACCGTCGAGGCCTCCCGTGACCACTCCGGTCGGCTGGTCGTGCGGTTCGCGGAGCTGAGCGACCGCACCTCCGCCGAGGGCGCGCGCGGCACCGAGCTGCGCACCACCGTCGACCGCGCCGAGACCCCGGAGGACCCCGAGGAGTTCTACGACCACCAGCTGGTCGGGCTGCGGGTCGTCACCGTCGACGGCGACGACGTGGGCGAGCTGGAGCGGGTCGAGCACAACGCGGCCCAGGACCTCCTCGTGATCCGTACGCCGGGGGGCGAGGTCCTGTTCCCGTTCGTCAGCGCCCTGGTGCCCGAGGTCGACGTCGCCGGGGGCCGGATCGTCCTCGACGACCGCCCCGGCCTGCTGCGAGAGCCGCTCTGAGCATGCGCATCGACGTCGTCTCGATCTTCCCCGACTACCTCGCGCCGCTGGGCCTCTCGCTGGCCGGCAAGGCCCAGCAGTCCGGGCTGCTCGACGTCCACGTCCACGACCTGCGCGACTTCACCCACGACCGGCACCGCACCGTCGACGACTCGCCGTACGGCGGGGGCGCCGGCATGGTGATGAAGCCCGAGCCGTGGGGCGAGGCGCTGGACGCGATCGGTCTCGAGGGGGCGACCCTGGTCGTGCCCACCCCGTCGGGACGCCCGTTCACCCAGGCGCTCGCCGCCGAGCTGGCCACCCGCGAGCACCTCGTGGTCGCGTGCGGCCGCTACGAGGGCATCGACCAGCGGGTGATGGACGACGCCGCGGGCCGCACCGAGGTGCTCGAGCTCTCGATCGGCGACTACGTGCTCAACGGCGGCGAGGTCGCGGCGCTGGCCGTGGTCGAGGCCGTCGTGCGGCTGCTGCCGGGGTTCATGGGCAACGCGGAGTCCCTGGTGGAGGAGTCCCACGCCGACGGGCTGCTGGAGTACCCCGTCTTCACCAAGCCGGCCTCCTGGCGCGGTCACGACGTGCCGGCGGTGCTGCTGTCCGGCGACCACGCCCGGATCGCCTCCTGGCGCCTCGGTGAGTCGCTGCGGCGTACGGCGGAGCGGCGACCCGACCTGCTGCACGGCGCGACGGCCGTCGAGGTCGGCGACCTCGCGGGCCGGCTGCGGCTGGTCGAGCCCGCGGACCTCGGCGAGCTGTTCACCCTGCAGAGGGCGTGCTGGGTGCAGGAGGCGCAGGCCAACCCCGGCGTCGAGATCCCGCCGCTGCTGGAGACCCTCGACGACGTGCGCGCGTGGGTCGAGGAGTGGACGACGCTGGTGCTGCGCGTCGACGGCCGCCTGGTCGGAGCCGTGCGCGGTCGCCACGCGGCGGGTGGCCTGTGGGACGTCGGTCGGCTGATGGTCGCCCCCGACCTGCAGGGCCGCGGGCTCGGACGGGTGCTGCTGACCGCGATCGAGGAGGCCGCGCCGGCGCGCGTGGCGGGCTTCGCGCTGTTCACGGGCGCCGGGAGCGAGCGCAACCTGCGGATGTACCGCAAGGCGGGCTACCGGCCGGCCCGCGACCCGTACGGCGCCGCCGGCACCGTGCGGCTGACCAAGAAGCGTCGCCGCTCCTCCTAGCACCGGCCGCCTCTCGCCGGCGTACCCGCGTCACGATTTCGTCGAAGCGTGTGCGCTGTGGCAAAATCGCTCCTTGGCCCGGGCTCCGCGGTCTCCTGCCACAGGGGGCTGACCGCCGGCACTCTGACCGGGCCACCCCATCCGAGCACCACCACCATCCGTGGGTGACCTGTGGCAGTCACGAGGAGACATCATGAGCAACGTCATCGACGAGCTGCACGGCGCGACCAAGCGGGACGACGTCCCGCACTTCCGCGCCGGCGACACGATCAAGGTGCACGTCAAGGTCGTCGAGGGCAACCGCTCGCGCGTCCAGGTGTTCCAGGGCGTCGTGCTGCGCGTGCAGGGCTCCGGCATCGGCCGCACCTTCACCGTCCGCAAGGTCTCCTTCGGTGTCGGCGTCGAGCGCACCTTCCCGATCCACTCGCCCATCTTCGAGTCGATCGAGGTCGTCACCCGCGGTGACGTGCGTCGCGCCAAGCTGTACTACCTGCGCAACCTGCGCGGCAAGGCTGCCAAGATCAAGGAGCGCCGCGACGCGTGAGCACCCCTGGCCTGGTGACCATGGCTAGGCTCGGCGCGTGACTGACCTGGACGAGACGGCCTCGCGGCCCCGACGGGGCCTCGGGGGCCGTTCCCGAGACCGGTCGGCCAAGAAGCCGCTGCCGCTGTGGCAGGAGACGATCCTGCTCCTCGGCCTCGCGCTGGTGCTGGCGATCGTGATCAAGAGCCTGTTCGTGCAGGCCTTCTACATCCCGTCGCCGTCGATGGAGCCGCAGTTCGTCAAGGACGACCGGATCCTCGTGCAGAAGGTGTCCTACTGGGGCAGCGCGTCCCCCAGCCGCGGCGACATCATCGTCTTCGAGGACCCGGGCGGCTGGCTCGACGAGAGCGAGACCGCGGCGCCGACCTCGCCGGTCACCAAGGTGATGGAGAAGATCGGTCTCTACCCCACCGGTGGCCACCTGGTGAAGCGCGTCATCGGCATCGGTGGCGACCGCGTCGTCTGCTGCGACACCCAGGGCCGTCTGACGGTCAACGGCAAGGCGCTGGACGAGAAGTCCTACCTGCCCCGGGGCACAGCGCCGTCGCAGGTCAAGTTCGACGTCAAGGTGCCGGCGCACCACCTGTGGATGATGGGTGACAACCGGAGCTTCTCCTACGACTCCCGTGGCCACATGGGTGGTCCCGGCGGTGGGTTCGTCCCCGACGACCTCGTCGTCGGCAAGGTGTTCTCGCTGATCTGGCCCTGGGGCCGCGCCGAGCTGATCCACCGGCCCGCGACCTTCGAGGGCGTCCCGAGCGCACGATGAGTCGGCCCGCATGAGCACCCTGCCGCGCGGTGCGACCGTGCGCCGTGACGCCGGGCTCTACGGCTACGAGCGCGCCCTGCGCCGCGTCGGCCTGGCCCCGGTGGCCGGCGTCGACGAGGCCGGGCGGGGTGCCTGCGCCGGCCCGCTGGTCGCCGCGGCCGCGATCCTGCCCGAGGGCCGGGCCGGCATCGTCCCGGGTCTCGCCGACTCCAAGCTCCTGACCGCCAAGGCGCGCGAGCGGTGCTACGACCAGGTCGTCCGCCGCGCGGTGGCCTGGTCGGTCGTGGTCGTCGAGCCGGGGGAGTGCGACCGGCTCGGCATGCACGTCGCCAACGTCGAGGCCCTGCGCCGCTCGCTGGCCCGCCTCGACCTCCGCCCGGCGTACGTCCTGACCGACGGGTTCCCCGTCGACGGTCTCGAGGTGCCCGGCCTCGCGATGTGGAAGGGCGACCGCGTGGCCGCCTGCATCTCGGCCGCCTCGGTGATCGCCAAGGTCACCCGCGACCGGATCATGTGCGAGCTGCACGACGACTACCCGGCGTACGACTTCGCCACGCACAAGGGCTACATCACCGACGAGCACGCCGCCGCGCTGACCGAGCACGGTCCGAGCGACGTCCACCGGATGCGGTTCGTCAACGTCCGGCGTGCGGCTGGCATCATCGACCCCCCACCCCTGAGCCTGGAGCCCCAGCTCGGGCTGTGGGAGCACGACCCCGACCCCAGCACCCGTTCCGTCTACGAGGAGGCCACGTGAGCGCCGAGGATCTCGAGAAGTACGAGACCGAGATGGAGCTCAACCTCTACCGCGAGTACCGCGACGTGGTGGGGATCTTCAAGTACGTCGTGGAGACCGACCGCCGGTTCTACCTGTGCAACCAGGTCGACGTGAAGGCCCGCACCGAGGCCGGTGACGTGTTCTTCGAGGTGACCATGACCGACGCCTGGGTGTGGGACATGTACCGCCCCGCCCGTCGGCTGGCCAAGAACGTCAAGGTGTTGACCTTCAAGGACGTCAACGTCGAGGAGCTCAGCCACAGCGAGATCGAGCTGCCGAAGGTCTAGACCTGTTTGTCCGCAACGTCTGACTTGGGCGATAAGCGCACGAACAACGCCTGCACACCGTATTTTTTGCGGTGAAAGGTGGCGATATGTTCGACGTTCGACGCAGGAAGCGGCGCGAGGACGGGGCCGTGGCGGTGGAAGCCGCCCTGGTGATCCCGATCCTGTGCCTGCTCGTGTTCGGGATGATCGAGTTCGCCTTCATCATGCGCGACTACGCCTCCGTCGCCTCGATGTCGAGGTCCGGCGCCCGCCTGGCGTCGACCTCAGCGGGCACCGGGCCCGCGACCTGCTACACCTACACCGGGGCGCCCACGTGCACCTCGGCCTCGGCGCCGGCAGCGGCCCAGCTGGCGGTCGACGCGATCCAGCGCAGCGGCACGGTGGCCGACCCGACCGCCATCAACTACGTGATCGTCTACAAGGCCAACGACAACGGCTTCCCCGGCACGCTCAACGCGATCCCGAACACGGGCTGCGGCGGTGCCAGCAACTGCGTCCAGTTCAACTGGGTGGTGTCGCAGGGCGCGTTCCGCTACGCCGGCGGGTCGTGGAACTCCCAGTCGATCAGTGCCTGCTTCCCCGGAACCAGCGCCACGCCCCTGGACAAGGTGGGTGTCTACGTGGCCACGACCCACCAGATGATGACGGGCCTGTTCGGCACCTCCATCTCGATCAGCAACAGGACGGTCATGAACTTCGAGCCGCTGCCCACGACCAGCTGCACCGGCAACGGCCCGACCGCGAGCGGTCACCTGTGAGCCGGGCACTGATCAGGTGGTCGATCGCCGTCCTCCTGCGGATGAGACTGTCCCGGTCCCGGGAGGACGGCTACGCCGCGGTGCTGGTCGCGATCATCGTGCCGACGGTCGGCATCGGCTGCGCGGCAGTGGCCGTCGACGTCGGCAATTGGTACGTCCAGCTGGAGAGGCTGCAGAACGCGGCGGACGCCGCGGCCACCGCCGGGGTTCCGTACCTGCCGCAGGACCTCGTGTCGGCCAGGACGCGAGCCCAGGAGGTCGCAGCCCGCAACGGCTACGACAACAGCCAGGCGACGGCCAACGGGCACGTGCCCAACACGGTCACGGTCGCACTCGGTGACAAGCCCACGCAGCTCAAGGTCACGATCTCGACCGACGTCGTCAACGAGTTCGGCCAGATGATCGGCGTCGGCAAGGAGTCCTTGACCCGTACGGCGGTCGCCGACTACCAGGGACCCGCGCCGATGGGCAGCCCCTGCAACACCTTCGGCAACGAGCCCAACGCCGGGAACGCCAATGCCAGCTCCAACAGCGGCAGCTCACCGGTGACGCTGAACGGGACCGGCTCCGGCACCGCGCAGTCGGCGGCCACCCAGTCGTACTGCTCGCGCACGCCGACGATGTGGGCCACGGTCGAGGGCCCTCAGACCGGCAAGCTGCAGGGCGATCGCTACCAGACCGTCGGTTGCGAGGCCACCGGCGTGGACGGCTGCACGGGGACCAGCAACGACGAGTACGACGACTTCGGCTACGTGTTCGTCGTCAAGGTGGCCGCCGGTGCCGTCGGCAAGGCGGTCGACCTGCAGCTCTTCGACCCCATGTTCGTCAGCACCAAGGCCGACTGCAGCTACCTCCCCACGAGGTCCACGATCCTGTCGGGCACGAGTGGGTGGAACGCCGCGAAGCTCGACTCCACCAAGTACAACCCCTACGTCACCTACGCCGACGCGGCGAGCCGCTACTCCAAGGACGCCAGCTCCTCGGCGACGTACGGCTCCTCCGGCCAGTACTGCACCGGCGACGCCTTCCCGGGCGCAGGGTCGGGAAGCTCGACGCCGAAGCCGTTGACCACGTCGTTCGTGCTGCGCCAGCAGGTCGACTCGCAGAACCCGACCACGGCCGACGTGGTGAAGGACACGAACGGCGACGACTGCATCTCGCAGTACGGCTCCTACAGCAACGGCAAGTCCGGCGCGGTCAGCACCACCCTGCTCAACGACGACACCTCCTCCTACAACGACGACGTGGCGGCGACGCTGCACAACTGGATCAGCTTCTGCACCTTCACCCCGGCCCGGGCCGGTGACTACTACCTGCAGGTGCGCACCAACGTCAGCCTGTCCGGCACGTCCCGCTCGGCCGTCACCGGCACCACGAGGAACCTGATCAAGACCGGCAACACCGCCGCTCTGTCGACGACCGGCAACACCACCACCGGGGAGGGCTCGAACTCGTTCGCGATCCGGGCGAGCCTGGCGAGCGGCTACGAGCAGTACGTCTCGGTGTCCGGCTACAACCACATGCCGATCTACATCAACGCCGACGCCGCCACGGCCACCTTCCACCTGATCCGGGTGCTTCCGGGTGCGGCAGGGCAGAAGATCTCCTTCAGCTTCTTCGACGCCGGTGACGCCACGGGCTCCGGCACGGTGCAGGTGCTGGCGCCCGAGAAGACGCTGAACTCGGGGTACACCGGGCCGACCTATCCGGCCAGCTGCACGTCGTACGGCGGATATGCCGGTGGATCGCAGGCGGCCCAGGCGACGCTGAGCAACTGCAGCACGACCATCAGCAGCAGCACCAACAACGGGACGGTGCAGACGATCACGATCCCGGTCCCCACCGACTACACCTGCTCCTTCGCTGCGTCGAGCGGCTGCTGGTACAAGGTCAAGGTCTCCTTCGCAAGTGGCACCTCGGTCACCGACGTGACCACCTGGGACGCCACCGTGGTCGGAGACCCCGTCCGCCTGATCCAGTGACCGGTTGACGTCCACAGGGGGTAGGTCGACCGTCATCGTCCACAGCTGAGCGCGTGCCGTCAGCGGTACCTCATGATCGCGACGTCTGCTGGGGCCCATGAGCGGAAGCCCACGGAACGCAAGCCTCGGTGAGTACGGCGAGCGCGTCGCCGCCCGCCACCTCGTCGAGGGCGGCATGGTCGTCGTCGACCGCAACTGGCGGTGCGGTGCCGGCGAGATCGACCTGGTGCTGCGCGACGGCGACGTGGTGGTCGTCTGCGAGGTGAAGACCCGCAGCTCGGCGGCGCGCGGCCATCCCCTGGAGGCCGTCGACCCGGTCAAGTGCGCCCGCCTGCGACGCCTGGCCGCCCACTGGCTCGCGGCGCACGACGAGCACCCCCACGGGGTGCGCCTCGACCTGGTCGGGGTGCTGCTCGCCGAGCGCGGCGCTCCCGAGGTCGTGCACCTGCGGGGGGTCGGCTGATGGTCGCCACGACCCACACGGTCTCCCTGCAGGGGGCCGTCGGGCACGTCATCGACGTGCAGGTCGACCTCTCCGACGGCTTGATCGCCACCGCCCTCGTCGGGCGCCCGGACACCTCGATCAACGAGGCCCGCGACCGCTGCCGGGCCGCGGTCCTGAACAGCGGCTTCGTCTGGCCCAACACCCGGCGCACGACGATCCTGCTCTCGCCCACCGACCTCCCCAAGCGGGGGCCGCACTTCGACCTGGCGATCGCCGTCGCCGTGCTCGCGGCTGCCGACCCCGACTTCCCCCGGCGACGGCTCGTCGGTGCGGTGATGATCGGCGAGCTGACCCTCGACGGGCGGGTGCGCTGCGTCCCCGGGGTGCTGCCGATGACGATGGCGGCCGCGGCGCGCGGCCTCGACACCGTCTTCGTCCCCGAACCCCAGATCGGGGAGGCCTCGATGGTGCCGGGCATGACCGTGCTCGGCATCCGGTCGCTGGCCCAGGTGATCGCCCTGCTGCGGGGCGATCACGACCTGCCGGACGCCCCGGCGGTGGAGCCCATGTCGGGCTCGCCGCTGCTGGCGTGGCGCGGGGAGGAGCGGCTGGAGGACCTCGACCTGGGCGACGTCCTCGGGATGACCGACGCCCGCTACGCGGTCGAGGTCGCCGCCGCCGGCGGTCACCACCTGATGCTCACCGGGCCCAAGGGGGCCGGCAAGACGACCCTCGCCGAGCGCATCCCCGGCCTGCTGCCGGACCTCGACGACTCCGAGTCGCTCGAGCTGACCGCGGTGCACTCGCTCTCGGGTGCCCTCCCCTCGGGGGCGCAGCGGATCGTCCGACCGCCGTTCCGGGCCCCGCACCACTCGGCGTCCCGCTCGGGCGTCCTGGGCGGGGGCACCGGACGGGTCCGGCCCGGGGAGGTCAGCAAGGCCCACCTCGGCGTGCTGTTCCTCGACGAGTTCCCGCTCTTCCCGACCGACGTGGTCGAAGCCCTGCGCGAGCCCCTGGAGGCGGGCGAGATCTCGATCTCGCGCGGCGAGGAGGACGCCACCTACCCGGCGCGGGCGATGTTCGTCTTCGCGTGCAACCCCTGCCCGTGTGGCGAGTACTCCCCGGTCTCGCGTGACCACCGGTGCACCTGTCGCGAGGTCCGCCGCCGGGAGTACCGCCGCAAGATCTCCGGGCCCATCGCCGACCGCATCGACATCACCCGCTTCGTGGAGCCGCTCACCCCCCAGCTGGCGGCGGCCGAGTCGCTGCCGTTCGACCGGCCCGAGTCGAGCGCCGTCGTCCGCGTGCGGGTCGCGGCCGCCCGGGCGCGGCAGCGCGAGCGCTACGCCGAGCACCCGTGGCGGCTGAACGTGCACGCGCCCGGCCCGCTGCTGCGGGAGCTCTGGCCGCTGACCGACGGCGCGATGGTGCGGCTCGACGCCGAGGTCCACTCCGGCCGGCTCACCCGCCGCGGCGCCGTCCGGGTCCACCGGGTGGCGTGGTCGGTGGCCGACCTCGCCGGCCTGGCAGTCCCCGGGGCGGACGAGCTGGACGTCGCGCTGCGGCTGCGCACCTCGGAGCCCCTGCTGCTGAGCAGCATCCCGCGGTTCTCCGGTGGGGTGGTCGCGTGAGCGGCGTGCCCGAGCAGGAGCGGCTCGCGCGGGTGGTGCTGTCGCGCATCGGGGAGCCGGGAGACCCGCGGCTGACCGCCCTCGTGCACGAGATGGGCGGCCGCGCCGTGCTGCGCAGCCTCCGCGAGCAGGCAACGGAGAAGGTGCTGGGTGCCGACCTGGCCGAGCGGCTGACGACGGCCGACCCCGTGCGCGACCTCGAGCAGGCGGCCGCCCGCGGGGTGCGGTTCGTGGTCCCGGGCGACGAGGAGTGGCCCGTGCAGGTCGAGCACCTCGACGTGTGTCCCGCCCTCCACGAGCGCGGCGGGGTGCCGGTGGGGCTGTGGTGCCGGGGCCCGCTGCGGCTCGACGAGGCCTCGCAGGACGCGGTCGCCGTGGTGGGGTCGCGATCGGCCACGTCCTACGGCGCCGAGGTGGCCACCGGGATCGCCGCCGCCCTGGCCTCGGAGGACTGGACGACGGTCTCGGGGGCGGCGTTCGGCATCGACCAGGCGGCCCACCGCGGGGCGCTGGCCCAGAGGGGCAGGACGATCGCGGTGCTGGCGTGCGGGGCCGACCGGGTCTACCCCGCGGCGCACCGCGGCCTGATCGAGTACGTCGCCGACGTCGGGCTGGTCGTCTCCGAGGCCGCCCCGGGGTGCGCGCCGACCCGCATCCGCTTCCTGGCGCGCAACCGGCTGATCGCGGCCCTGTCGCGCGGCACGGTGGTGGTCGAGGCCGCCATCCGCAGCGGGGCGCTGAACACCGCCAGCTGGTCGGCCGGCCTCGGACGGCCGGTGATGGGCGTCCCCGGGCCGGTGACCAGCGCGCCCTCGCCAGGGGGTGCACCAGATGATCCGTGCCCGCGACGCGCTGCTGGTCACGCGCGGTGAGGAGGTGCTCGAGGCGGTGGGCCCGATGGGGGCCTTCGTCCTGACCGAGCCCCGGGCTCCCGCGTCGGTGCGCGACGCGCTGGACGCGCGCTCCCGCCAGGTGCTCGACGCCGTCCCGCTGGTGCACCCGGCCGAGGCACGCGCGATCGCCCGCACGGCCGGCCTCGCGCTCCCCGCGGTCCGGGAGGCGCTGGCGGGCCTGTTCAAGGCGGGGGTCGTGGAGCACGACCTGGGCAAGTGGCGGGTGGCACCGTCCCTGGTCGAGCTGCCGTGAGGCCCGCTGGTCGGGACGCGCCTCCCGGGTCGCGCCTCCCGGGCCGACGGGCCCGGTGTTCGTAGGCTCGGCCCATGGAGTCCGCCCGTGACCTGCCCGAGCCGCTGGCCGGCGCGCTGGCGGCGTACGAACGGCACCTGGTCTCCGAGCGCGACCTGACGCCGCACACGGTGCGGGCCTACGTCGGCGACGTCGCCGGCATGCTCGAGCACGCGGCGGCGCTGGGCCACACCGACCTGCGCACGCTCGACCTGCGGTCGCTGCGCAGCTGGTTGGCCAAGCAGCAGACCCTCGGCAAGGCGCGCTCGACGATGGCACGACGCGCTACCGCCGTGCGGGTGTTCACCGCCTGGGCGCTGCGCACGGGCCGCGCCGACAGCGACCCGGGGGCCTCGCTGGGCACGCCCAAGGCGCACAAGACGCTGCCGCCGGCGCTGGACGCGGTGGAGGCCCGGGCGCTGCTGGAGGCGGCCGCCGTGCACGCCGACGACGGCAGCCCGGTCGGGCTGCGCGACGTGGCGGTGCTCGAGCTGCTCTACGCCACGGGCATCCGGGTGGGCGAGCTGGTCGGGCTCGACGTCGACGACGTCGACCGCTCGCGCCGGGTGCTGCGGGTGCTGGGCAAGGGCCGCAAGGAGCGCACCGTGCCGTACGGCGTGCCGGCCGACCGTGCGGTCGGTGCCTGGCTCGCGACCGGGCGGCCGGCCCTGCTGGTGCCGGGTGCCGGGGCGGCGATGTTCCTCGGGGCGCGCGGCGGTCGGATCGACCAGCGGGCCGTCCGCACGCTGGTGCACGCCCGCCTGGCCGAGGTGCCCGACGCACCCGACATGGGCCCGCACGGGCTGCGGCACACCGCCGCCACGCACCTGCTCGAGGGAGGTGCTGATCTGCGCACCGTGCAGGAGCTGCTCGGCCACGCCTCGCTGGCCACCACGCAGGTCTACACCCACGTCACCACGGAACGGCTGCGCCAGGCCTACCGGTTGGCCCACCCCAGGGCGTAGGACCGGTCAGCGGCAGCAGCCGTAGCGGTCCGCCGCCGACCAGGACGAGCGGGTTCAGGTAGGTGTCGCCGCGCAGGAGCCCCCAGTGCAGGCAGCTGCTGGGGATGCAGTGGCTCCGGGCCCGTTGCAGGGTGCCGACCACCGCTCCACGGGCGACGACGTCGCCGACCGAGACGGTCGCGCCGACGGGCTCGTAGGTCGTGCGCAGGCCGCCGTGGTCGACCACGACCACCCCGCGCCCGGCCAGCAGGCCCGCGAAGGTGACCGTGCCACCCAGGGAGGTGTGCACCTGCTGGCCCGCCCGACCGACGAGGTCGACGCCGCGGTGACCGGCACCCCACAGGCTGGCGGGAGGCTCGAAGCCGCGCGCGACGGAGGGGCGGGGGACCAGCGGCCAGTCGCCGTGGCGGCTCGGGGCCGGCTCCCACCAGGCCGAGTCGGCCGGCCGGTCGGTGGCCAGGACCAGGAGGACCGTGAGGACGAGGAGGACCAGGGGACGGGTCAGGAGCGTGGTGCGCATGCCGCCACCCTCGGGCGGCGTACGCCCGGCGTCGACCCGTCCCGCGCGACCTGTGGAGGGCGGGGGTCGACGACGGCCCTGTGGAGCGGGGACGGGCGGGGCGTAGGCGTTTCGACAAGGGGTGACGCCGCGACGTAGGCTGACCGGAGCAACCCACCTCGGGTTGACTTCGCACGCTCGTCTCCGTGCTCCCGGCCACGCTTCCTCCAGGCCGGGGTCCAGCGTGGGCGAGGGTCCTCGGTCCTGGCAACAGGTCGGACCCCGCACGAGCGTCAGGGCAGGCCACCCCCGTCGCCGACCTCGGTCGAGGACAGGGCCCCTGCAACGAACTGAAAACCCGGTCCGGGCGCCAGCGTGCGCACGGACACCTACAGGAAGAAGCACCATGGCAGTCGTCACCATGCGCCAGCTCCTCGAGAGCGGCGTCCACTTCGGGCACCAGACCCGTCGCTGGAACCCGAAGATGAAGCGCTTCATCATGACCGAGCGCAACGGCATCTACATCATCGACCTGCAGCAGTCGCTGTCCTACATCGACACCAGCTTCGCGTTCATCAAGGACACCGTCGCCAAGGGCGGCACGATCATGTTCGTCGGCACCAAGAAGCAGGCGCAGCAGGCGATCGCCGAGCAGGCGACCCGCGTCGGCATGCCCTACGTGAACCAGCGCTGGCTCGGTGGCATGCTCACCAACTTCCAGACGGTGCACCAGCGGATCAACCGCCTCAAGGAGCTCGACGACGTCGACTTCGACGACGTGGCCGGCTCCAGCCGCACCAAGAAGGAGCTGCTCTTCATGCGCCGCGAGCAGATCAAGCTCGACCGCACCCTGGGCGGCATCCGTGACATGACCCGCACGCCTTCGGCCGTGTGGATCGTGGACACCAACAAGGAGCACCTCGCGGTCGAGGAGGCGCGCAAGCTCAAGATCCCGATCATCGCGATCCTGGACTCCAACTGCGACCCCGACCTCGTCGACTACCCGATCCCGGGCAACGACGACGCCATCCGCGCCGTCTCGCTGCTGACCCGCGTGATCGCCGACGCCGTGGCCGACGGCCTGATCGCGCGCTCCGGCGCGAAGGGCGGCGACGACGCCAAGGGCATCGGCACCAACGAGCCGCTGGCCGACTGGGAGCGCGACCTGCTCCAGGGTCAGGAGGCCGAGAAGGTGGAGGCCGCCGCGGTCGCCGCCACCGGTGGCGACACCGCGACCGAGACCCCGGCCGCCGAGGCGACCGGTGCCTCGAGCGAGTCCGCCGAGGCTCCCGCCGCGACGTCCGCCCCGACCGACGGCCCCGACCGAGGCGCCCGCCGAGGAGACCCCCGCTGCCGAGGCCACCGAGGCCCCCGCCGAGGAGACCCCGGCCGCCGAGGCCGCCGGGGCCCCCGCTGCCGAGGCACCTGCCGCCGAGACCGGCACCGACGACACCGCCTCCACCGAGGCCGGCGAGAAGAAGGAGGACTGAGCGTGGCGATCACCGCTAGCGACGTCAAGAAGCTCCGGGAGTCCACCGGAGCCGGGATGATGGACTGCAAGAAGGCGCTCGAGGAGGCCGAGGGCGACTTCGACAAGGCCACCGAGCTGCTGCGCATCAAGCTGGGCAAGAAGGCTGCCGCGCGCGGCGCCGAGCGCGAGGCCACCTCCGGCCTCGTCGCCACCTCCGGTGGTGCGCTCGTCGAGCTCAAGAGCGAGACCGACTTCGTGGCGAAGAACGACGAGTTCATCACCACGGCCCAGAAGATCGCCGACGCGGCCAACGAGGCCAAGGCCGGCGACACCGAGACGCTCAAGGCGGTCCCGCTCGACGGGAGCACCGTGGGCGAGGTCGTCGAGCAGCTCGCCATCACCATCGGCGAGAAGATCGAGCTCGGCCAGGTCGCGTACTTCGACGGCCAGGCCGTCGTCTACATGCACCGTCGCGCGTCCGACCTGCCCCCGGCGGTCGGCGTGCTGGTGGAGTACGACGGCGCCGACGCCGAGGCCGCTCGCGGCGCCGCCATGCAGGTGGCCGCGATGCGTCCGCAGTACCTCACCCGCGACGAGGTCCCCGCGGACGTCGTCGAGAAGGAGCGCTCCATCGCCGAGGCCACCTCGCGCGAGGAGGGCAAGCCGGAGCAGGCGATCGCCAAGATCACCGAGGGTCGCCTGAACGGCTTCTACAAGGAGGTCGTGCTCCTCGACCAGCCGTCGGTCACCGACAGCAAGAAGAACGTCAAGAGCGTCCTCGACGCCGCCGGCGTCACCGTGAAGCGGTTCGCCCGCTTCGAGGTCGGCGCCTGACGCTGGGCCTGGGCCTGCAGCAGCACCCGGCGGGGCCGGTACGACGATCGTCGTACCGGCCCCGTCGTACGTCCGCCGCGGCCCGATCCCGACGGGGGCGACCGGCACGTGCGGACGTCGGGGCGACCACGTATGTTTCGCCCTGGAGTCCTGGCCAGTGAGCTCCGCGGCCGCCCGGTGATCCCGGGTGCCGTCCGCAGTCGAGAGGAGAGTCATGACCGGCTACAAGCGCGTCCTGCTCAAGCTGTCAGGTGAGGTCTTCGGTGGGGGCAAGGTCGGTGTGGACCCCGACGTGGTCCGGGCCATCGCCCAGGAGATCGCCGAGGTCGTGCGCAGCGGCGTCGAGGTCGCCATCGTCACCGGGGGCGGCAACTTCTTCCGCGGCGCCGAGCTGCAGCAGCACGGCATGGACCGCGCCCGCGCCGACTACATGGGCATGCTCGGGATCGTGATGAACTGCCTGGCCCTCCAGGACTTCCTGGAGAAGGAGGGCATCGAGACGCGCGTGCAGACCGCCATCACCATGGGCCAGGTCGCCGAGCCCTACATCCCGCGCCGGGCGATCCGCCACCTCGAGAAGGGCCGCGTCGTGATCTTCGGCGCCGGCGCCGGGCTGCCCTACTTCTCCACCGACACCGTCGCCGCGCAGCGCGCGCTGGAGACCAAGTGCGAGGTCGTGCTGATGGGCAAGAGCGGCGTCGACGGCGTCTACACCGCCGACCCGCGGACCACCCCCGACGCCCGCAAGTACGACGAGCTGACCTTCTCCGACGCCCTCCAGCAGGGCCTGCGCGTCGCCGACGCGACCGCCTTCGCGCTGTGCATGGAGAACGGCCTGCCCATGGTCGTGTTCGGCATGACCCCGCCCGGCAACATCCTCCGCGTCGTCGAGGGTGAGAAGATCGGCACGCTCGTCGGGGCGGGACGCACCCACGAGAGCAACCGCGAACAGGAGCAGCAGTGACGATCAACCAGACCTTGAACGAGGCCGAGCAGAAGATGGCCAAGGCCATCGAGGTGACCCGCGAGGAGTTCGCGGCCATCCGTGCCGGTCGCGCGCACCCCTCGATGTTCTCCAAGCTGACGGCCGACTACTACGGCACCCCCACCCCGATCCAGCAGCTCGCGGGCTTCACCGCCCCCGAGGCGCGCGTGATCCTGGTGCAGCCGTACGACGTCGGCGCCATGGCCGCGATCGAGCGCGCCATCCGCGACTCCGACCTCGGCGTGAACCCCTCCAACGACGGCAAGCTGATCCGCTGCGTGTTCCCCGAGCTGACCGAGGAGCGTCGCAAGGAGTACACCAAGATCGCCCGCGCCAAGGCCGAGGACGGCCGCGTCTCGGTGCGCAACATCCGCCGCAACGCCAAGCAGACGCTCGACAAGCTGGAGAAGGACGGCGAGGTCGGCAAGGACGACGTCACCGGGGCCGAGAAGAAGCTCGACGTCACCACCAAGAAGCACACCGACCAGATCGACGAGATGCTGAAGTCCAAGGAGTCCGAGCTGCTCGAGGTCTGAGACCCGAGCCGCCGCCGACATGACCGAGATCCCCGCCTCCACGCAACCGCCCGCGAAGAAGGACCCCGGGCGGGCCGGACGCAACCTCCCGGCCGCGATCGGGTCCGGCGTGGCGCTGGGGGCGGCGATCATCTTGTCGCTGCTGATCTGGAAGCCGCTGTTCATGCTGATCGTCGGCGCCGCGGTCGTCGTCGCGATCTGGGAGATGCACCAGGGGCTCAAGGCCCGCGAGATCGACATCCCGCAGGAGCCGTTGATGCTCGGCGGCGTGGTGATGGTCGTGGTCGCCTACCTGTTCGGGCCGCCCGCGCTGGTCACCGCGACCGCGGTCACCGCCCTGGCGACCATGCTGTGGCTGCTGCGCCGCGGGGTGCCGGGCTACGTCCAGAACGCCACCGCCTCGGTCTTCACGATCGTCTACGTGCCCTTCCTGGGCGCGTTCGTGGCGCTGCTGCTGAGCGAGGACGAGGGCGTCAAGGCGATCATCACCTTCATCGTGGTGACCGTCGCCTCCGACATCGGGGGGTACGCCGCCGGGGTGCTGTTCGGCAAGCACCCGATGGCCCCGGTGATCTCGCCGAAGAAGTCGTGGGAGGGCTTCGCCGGCTCGGCGCTCTCGTGCGTGGTCGCGGGCTACCTCTGCGTCGTGCACCTGCTCGACGGCGACTGGTGGGTCGGGGTCGTGCTCGGCCTGATCGCCGTGGTGATGGCCACGCTCGGTGACCTCTGCGAGTCGGTGATGAAGCGCGACCTCGGCATCAAGGACATGAGCCAGGTGATCCCGGGCCACGGCGGCCTGATGGACCGGCTCGACTCGCTGCTCGCCACGATCGCCCCGATCTGGCTGCTGCTGCACTACCTCGTGCTGCCCGCGTAGGGATCTGCCGGGGCGACCCGCTCAGGGGTTCCCACGGCGCCCGTGGGTGCGCGGGGCGTCGTACCCACCCTCGGGCGGCTCCATCTCGGCACGTACGCCGAGCAGCCTCACCGGCCGCGCGTCCTCCAGCGCCAGGAAGAGGTCGTGCGCGGTCCCGGCGATCACCTCGACGTCGTACGTCGGGGCGGCGAGCTTGCGGACCTTGGTGAAGGTGAAGAACGGGACGAACCTGACCTTGAGGTGCACCCGGGCACACGCCCGCCCCTCGGCGCGGAGGTCGGTGACGACCTGCTCGGCGAGCGTGACCAGGGCGGCCCGGACCTCGTCGGGCTCCTCGAGGTCGCGCTGGTAGGTGGTCTCGCGCCCGTGCGCGCGCGCCACCCAGGGGGTGTCGTCGACCGTCGAGCTGCTCATGCCGCGGCCGAGGCGCCCGTAGTGCGGGCCGGTGCTGGGCCCGAACTCCGCGACCAGCGGCTCGTCGGGCGTCGCGGCCAGCTCGCGCACCGTGGTGACGCCGAGGGCCGCGAGCCGTTGCTGCACCCGGCTGCCGACGCCCCACAGCGCCCGCGTGGGCCGGTCGCCCATCACCTCGAGCCAGTTGTCGCGGGTCAGCCGGAAGGTGCCGCGCGGCTTGCCGAAGTCGGTGGCGGTCTTCGCCCGCACCTTGGTGTCCCCGATGCCCACCGAGCAGTGCAGGTCGGTGGCGGCGAGCACGGCCGCCTGCAGCCCGCGGGCGGTGGCCTCCGGCTCGTCGGTGTCCACCCCGACGAAGGCCTCGTCCCAGCCGAGCACCTCGACCACGGCGCCGGGCCAGGCGCGCAAGGTGTCCATCACGACGGCCGAGGCCGCGTCGTAGGCCTCCTTGTCGACGGGGAGGAACACCGCGTCGGGGCACTTGCGGGCCGCGACCCGCAACGGCATCCCGGAGCCGACCCCGTGCGCGCGCGCCTCGTAGGAGGCCGTGGAGACCACGGCCCGCTCGGTCGGGTCGCCGCGCCCGCCGACCACGACCGGGAGCCCGGCCAGCTCGGGCCGCCGCAGCACCTCCACCGCGGCGATGAACTGGTCCATGTCGACGTGCAGCACCCACGCGCGAGGACCGGCCATGGGTCCATGGTGCCTGCTGCGGGCGCCGGGACGTGTCAGGGTGGGCGCGTGCTGAGGACCATCGGGTGGGGCGTGCCGACCCACGGCCTGTTCGTGGCCCTCGGCGTGCTCGCGGCCGTGTGGGTGTTCGTGCACGAGGCACGGCGTCGCGGGCACACCGACGACCGGCTGCTGGTCGTGGTGACCGGGGCCCTGGTGGGCGGGGCGCTGTTCATGCGGCTCGGCACCTGGCTGCAGCACACCGACCTGCGGGCCAACGCCTCGCTGGCCGAGCAGTGGGCCTACGGCAACCGCAGCATCCTCGGTGGCCTGGTCGGCGCGTGGCTGGGGGTGCACGTGGCCAAGCGGCTCTGCGGCTACCGGCTGCGCACCGGTGACCTGTTCGCCCCCGCCGTCGCGCTCGGGATGGCGGTGGGGCGCATCGGCTGCCTGCTGACCGAGCTGCCCGGCACGCCGACCGGTGGGTCGTGGGGGATCACCCTGGACGGCCCGACGGCCGCGCGTCTCGGTGCCCCGGCCGGCGTACCCCTGCACCCGTCGTTCCTCTACGAGATCGTCTTCCAGGCCGCGGCGTTCGCCGTCATCTGGTGGTGGCTGCGGCACCGCGACCTGCCGCCGGGGGAGACCTTCGTGCTCTACGTCGCGGCGTACGGCGTGTTCCGGTTCCTCGTCGAGTTCGTGCGCGGCAACGAGGTCGTCTGGCACGGTCTGACCCGGCCGCAGCTGTTCCTGGCCGTCACGATCCCGCTCGTGCTGCTGCGCCTCGCGGTGCGCGTGCGGTCGGGCGCCTACCGCCGCACCACCGCCACCGAGGAGCTGGTCGTCCGATGACTGCCCGACCGACCGGGACCGGCACGCCGCGGGGAGCGGGGATGCCGCTGCGCGGCGACCGGATCCACCGCTACGTCAACGCCTTCTGCCCGCTGTGCCACGAGGAGCGGCCCGACCGCCCGCTGGCCGAGGTGCAGCGCCTCTCGGGCTGGCTGGTCGAGCGCCAGGACCGCATCTGGCTGGAGCGCGGCTGCGCGACCCACGGCCTGGTGCGCACGCTGTACGACGAGTCCCCGGAGATCCTGACCTACCTCGAGCAGTGGACCGCGCCCACCAAGGTGCACACCCCCGACCTGGTCGGGAACTTCGCGCCGGTGCCCGCGGCGTACGCCGACGGCCTGCCCGAGATGCAGACCCAGCACACCTGCATCCTGCTCGAGGACCTGCTCGACCACTGCAACCTCAAGTGCCCCACCTGCTTCGCCTCCTCGGCCCCCGCGCTGGCCTCGGTCGCGCCGCTCGCGCAGGTCTTGGCCTCGATCGACGCCCGGCTGGCCCGCGAGAACGGCCGCATCGACGTGCTGATGCTCAGCGGCGGCGAGCCCACGCTCTACCCCCGGCTCGCGGAGCTGCTGGACGCCGTCGCCCAGCGGCCGATCGTGCGGGTGCTGGTGAACACCAACGGGCTGACCATCGCCCAGGACGACGAGCTGCTGGGGCTGCTGCGGCGGCACCGCGAGCGGGTCGAGGTCTACCTGCAGTACGACGGTGAGTCGGCCGCCGCGTCGACCCACCACCGCGGCGCCGACCTGCGCCGCTTCAAGGAGCGGGCGATCGAGCGGCTCTCCGGGGCCGGGGTCTTCACCACGCTGACGATGACCACCGCCCTGGGCGTCAACGACGACGAGATCGGGGTGGTGATCAAGCGCGCGCTGGACACGCCGTACGTCGGGGGCGTCACGATCCAGCCCGTCTTCGGGTCGGGGCGCAGCAGCGGCCTGGACCCGATGGACCGATTGACCCACACCGGTGTGCTGGCGCGGCTGGAGGAGCAGACGGCCGGGCAGGTGACGTGGCGCGACCTGACGGCGCTGCCGTGCTCGCACCCGCACTGCTGCTCGGTGGGCTACCTGCTGCGCGACGACTCCGGCGCGTGGAGGTCGCTGGTGGCCCTGATCGGGCACGAGCGGCTCAAGCAGTGGCTCGACCTCGAGCCCGACGTGCTGGCCAACCGGATCGCCGACGACGCCATCCCGGGCCGGCTGAAGGCGGCGGTGAAGGGCTCGCTGCTCGACCTGCTCTCGGAGCAGAGCTCGCTGTCGCACCCGAGCATGGCCTCGATCTGGAAGGACATCTGCGTCGGCTGCGACCTCGGCATCGGCACCCTGGCGACCCTCGCGGCCAGCCGGCTGCCGGGCCAGCAGGACCGGCTGCGGCGGATGCTGGGGGAGCGGGTGCTGCGGGTGACGGTCAAGCCGTTCATGGACATGAACACGATGATCGAGGAGCGGCTGACGCAGTGCTGCGTGCACGTCGCGACCGTGCACGAGGAGACCGGCGGCCACCAGTGCGCGCCGTTCTGCGCGGTGCAGGCCTGGGCCCCGCTGTCGCGCACGCGGATCTCGACCGGCGCCGGGCTGCCGCTCGTGGCGAGGGACGCCTGATGGGCGCCGACCCGCGCCAGGTGGCCTCCCCGCACGAGGGTCTCGCCGTGCCTGCCGCGTCCGCGAACGCGGGGGAGGACCCGCTGCGGCTGTGCGTGATGGCGACGGTCGCGCTGCTGGCGTGGCTGCTCGGGCCGGTGGCGCTGGTGGCGTTCGGGCTGCTGGGGGCCGTGGGCTACGTCCGGGCGCGACGCGGCGGCCTGCTGCGGTCGCGCTGCAAGCTCGGCGACACCCGCGTGGTGATCGCCTACCTGGTCGTGCTCGTCGTGGTCGGCCTCGCCGGCACGGTCGCGGCGCTGACCGGGACCCGGATCGGGATCTAGAGGGGGACCACGATGAGCGAGCACCCACCGTCGCCGTACGCCGGGCCGCCCGGTAGCGGGCCGCCCGGCGCCGGACCGCCCGGGGGCGGACCGCCCGGTAGCGGACCGCCCGGTGGCGGACCGCCCGGGGGCCCGCCGTACCCGCCGTACGGCCCGCCCCACGGTGGCCCGCCCCCCACGCCCCCGGGGATGAGCAACAAGGCGAAGTTCTGGCTCGGCTTCGTGCTCTCGGTGCCGGCGCTGCTGCTCGCGGCGTTCGTCAGCAACCTGCCCTCGATCATCATCGACGCCGCCGGCGGCGACTCCTCGGTCACCGGCTCGCTGTCGTTCCTGCTCTTCCTGCTGATGGGGGTGGGCGTGCTGGTGATGCTCTTCTTCGAGCGCACGCGCTGGTGGGGGCTCGGGCTGATCGCCGGCATCGCGGTCACCCTGATCGTGCTGGCGGGCGCCTGCGTGGTGATCCTGGCGGTGCTGCTCGGTGCCGAGAACTAGTGCCGCGCCCGGCCCGCCGGAGCGGATTCGGCGCCGCGGCCCCACGGGTGGGACACTGGTGCGGTTGTGAGTGAACCCATCAAGACCCTGCCCCTGGTGTTCGAGGAGCCGCGCGGCCGCGGCAAGCCGCCGCGCCACCTCGCCGACCTCGACGTGAGCGAGCGCAAGGCGCGCCTGGAGGAGCTGGGCCTGCCCGGCTTCCGCGCCAAGCAGCTCTCCACGCACTACTTCTCGCGTCTGGTCGACGACCCCGCCGAGATGACCGACCTGCCCGCAGCCCAGCGCGACGAGCTCGTCGCCGGGCTGCTGCCGCGCCTGATGACGCCGCTGCGCACCCTCGAGGCCGACAAGGGCGCCACCGTCAAGACGCTCTTCCGGCTCTTCGACGGCGCCCTGGTCGAGTCGGTGCTGATGCGCTACCCCGGACGGGTCACGATGTGCGTCTCCAGCCAGGCGGGCTGCGGCATGGCCTGCCCGTTCTGCGCCACCGGCCAGGGCGGGCTGCAGCGCAACATGTCCACCGCGGAGATCGTCGAGCAGGTCGTCGCCGGCGCCCGCGCCCTGGCCCGCGGCCAGGTGGCCGGCGGCCCCGGTCGGGTCTCCAACGTCGTCTTCATGGGCATGGGCGAGCCGATGGCCAACTACAAGGCCGTCATCGGCGCCGTACGCCGGCTGACCGACCCGACGCCCGCCGGCCTCGGCATGTCCGCGCGCGGCATCACCGTCAGCACCGTCGGCCTGGTGCCGCGGATGAAGCAGCTGACCACCGAGGGGATCCCGGTGACGCTCGCGCTGAGCCTGCACGCCCCCGACGACGAGCTGCGCGACGAGCTGGTCCCGGTCAACACCCGCTGGAAGGTCGCCGAGGCCGTCGGCGCCGCCGCGGAGTACGCCGCCACGACGGGCCGCCGCGTCTCCATCGAGTACGCCATGATGCGCGGCATCAACGACCAGGCCTGGCGCGCCGACCTCCTCGGTGACGTGCTCAACGACGCCGGCGAGCGCGGGTGGGTGCACGTCAACCTGATCCCGCTCAACCCCACGCCCGGGTCGAAGTGGACCGCCAGCGACCCCGCCGACGAGCGTGAGTTCGTCCGTCGGCTGGAGGCCAAGGGCATCCCCACCACCGTCCGCGACACCCGTGGCAGCGAGATCGACGGCGCCTGCGGCCAGCTGGCCGCCCTCGACGACTGACCCCCTGCCCCCCCGCCGAGAGGGGGATTGCTGCACGCCCTTCGCCGCCGAGAGGGGGATCCGCGCACGCCCTTCGCCGCCGAGCGGGGGATCCGGGCACGCCCTTCGCCGCCGAGCGGGGGATCCGGGCACGCCGAATGCCGCCGAGCGGGGGATCCGGACCCATCCCGCGTGCACGGAACCCCCGGTGGGCCAGGCCAAGCGTGCACGGAACCCCCGGTGGGCCAGGCCAAGCGTGCACGGAACCCCCGGTGGGCGAGGCCAAGCGTGCACGGATTCCCCGGTGGGCGAGGCCAAGCGTGCGCGGAACCCCCGGTGGGCGAGATGGCGCGTGCTGGGAGCCCCCGGTGGGCGAGGTCACGGCTGCGCGGAATAGTGCTGGGCCTGAGTCGTTGGACCCTGCATGACTACTCTCGCCATCATCGGAGCAGGAAAGGGCCTCGGCGCTGCCGTGGCTCGTCGTTTCGGCAAGGAGGGGTTCGCCGTCGCGCTGATCTCGCGGCACCAGGGTCGGCTCGACGCCCTGGCCGCGGAGCTCGAGCAGGACGGGGTGCAGGCCAAGGGCTTCACCGCCGACGTGCGAGACCCGCAGAGCATCGCCGCCGCGCTGGAGCAGGCGACCGAGACGCTGGGCCCGATCGAGGTCCTGCAGTACAGCCCGCTGCCGCAGAAGGACTTCATGCGGCCCGTGCTCGAGACCACGCCCGACGACCTCAAGGGCCCGGTGGAGTTCTCCATCTACGGCCCCGTCGCCGCGGTGCACCAGGTCGTCCCGGGCATGCGCTTCCTGCCCGAGGGCTCCTCGCCCAGCATCCTGTTCGTCAACGGCGGCTCGGCCGTCAAGCCCGGCCGCAACGTCACCGGCACCTCGATCGCGTTCGCCGGCCAGAAGGCCTACGTCGACCTGCTGCACGAGGTGCTCGGCGAGGAGGGCATCTACGTCGGACAGCTGATCATCGGCGGCCGCGATCGTCGCCGGTGACGAGGAGAAGGACCCCGACGTCCTGGCCGACCGCATCTGGACGCTGCACGAGAAGCGCGACACCCTGCGCGACCAGGTCTCGGCCGACTGACACACCCCTGGGCCCGCCACCAGAGCTGACGGGCTGGAGGGCTGACCCAGGGTCCACCAGAGGTTCACCGACACGTCGGGCGGCGCTGGCGGTCCGTTCCGACGCGGTGAGCATCGTCGTCGACGTGGACAACGTCGTACGACTGCGCCGCCCGACCTCCCTCCCGAGCCCCACCTCCGGAGGGGGGCCCCGGCTCCGTGTCCTGGTGGTCACCGAGTCGTTCCTGCCGCAGGTCAACGGCGTCACCAACTCGGTGCGCCGCGTGCTCGAGCACCTGGACCAGGAGGGCCACGACGCGTTGCTCGTGGCGCCCTCCGGGCCGCTGGAGTACGCCGGTGCGCCGGTCCACCACGTCCGCAGCGTCGCGATGCCGACCTACCGGGAGTTCCCGATCGGCCTCGCCACGCAGCGGCACCTGCGTCGCCTGATCGCCGCCTTCGCGCCCGACGTGGTCCACCTCGCCTCCCCGGCGTGGCTCGGCCACCAGGCGGGGGAGGCGGCCCGCAGCCTGGACGTGCCGGTCGTCGCGGTCTACCAGACCGACCTGGTCGGCTTCGCCGAGCGCTACCCCTTCCCGGGCGCCGCGGCCGCCATGCGGTCGCTGACCCGCCGCGTGCACGGGCCGGCCGACCGCACCCTGGTGCCCAGCTCGGCCAGCGGGGACCAGCTCGCCGGCCTCGGCATCGAGCGCCTGCACCGCTGGGGCCGCGGCGTCGACACGGCGCTGTTCGCACCCCACCGGCGCACGCCCGAGCTCGCCCGCCAGGTGGGCGCCCAGCGCGTGGTGGGGTACGTCGGGCGGCTCGCGGCCGAGAAGGAGCTGGAGCTGCTCGCGCACCTCCAGGACCTGCCGGGCACCCGCGTCGTCGTGGTCGGGGGCGGGCCCGAGGAGCACCGGCTGCGCGCCGCGCTGCCCGGGGTGACCTTCCTCGGCGTACGCCACACCGACGACCTGGCCCGGATCGTGGCCAGCCTGGACGTCTTCGTGCACACCGGCCGCACCGAGACCTTCTGCCAGTCGGCCCAGGAGGCGCTGGCCAGCGGGGTGCCGGTCGTCGCACCCCGCGCCGGGGGACCGGTCGACCTGGTCCGCGAGGGCGAGAACGGGTTCCTCTACCCGCCCGGCGACGGTGACGGCCTGCGCGAGCGGGTGCGCCTGCTCCTGGGCGACGACCTGCTGCGACGCGCGATGGGCCGCGCGGCGGTGGCGGGCGTTCAGGGTCGGTCCTGGCACGCCCTGAACGAGCAGCTGGTGCGCCACTACCGCGAGGTGGCCGGCTCCCAGCACGGCGTGCGGATGGTCAGCACGGGCTGAACGAGAGCCAACTCACGTGCCCGACCTGTCTCGGAACCTCCCGATCCGGTGGACACGTGCCCGACGATGGCGGGACACTCCGACCAGTGTCCGACCACCAGTGTCCGCTCGACGACGAGGAGTACCCATGGCCCACGAGCCGCAGCCCGAGAAGCTCGAGCAGCTCCACCGGTTGGAGGACCTCAGCAAGAAGGAGCTGCAGAAGGTCGTCGACAAGGGCCAGGCCCTGCACCTGCCGGCCAACTGGTCGCTGATCTGGGAGAAGACCCCCGCCGACAAGGCCTACCTGATCGTCGACGGCGAGGTCTCGGTCCGCAAGGGCAAGGAAGAGATCGCCCGGCTCGGCCCCGGCGACGTCATCGGCGAGATGGCCATCGTGGGCCACAAGCTGCGCTCCGCCAGCGTGGTCAGCCTGACCCCGCTCGAGGTCATCCACTTCACCAAGGAGTCGCTCCAGCAGCTGCTCGACGAGGTGCCGGCCTTCGCCGCCGCGCTCCGCGACACCACCAAGGACCGGCTCGGCGCGCAGCAGTCCTGAGCGCCCGCCCCGTGGCCGCACCCCTGGATCCCGCCCGGCTGGTCGACCTCCTCGAGGCCTACCTCCTCGGTGAGGAGCCGTCCCTGACCGGTGAGCAGATCGCCCACGACGTGGGCATCACCCATGCCGAGGCCCAGCAGCGGTGGCGCTCGCTCGGCTTCAGCGCCGTGGACGCCGAGGTGGAGGCCTTCACCCACGCCGACCTCGAGGCGCTGCAGCTGACCCAGCGGCTGGTCGACATCGGCCTGATCACCAGCGAGGACGAGTCGGCGCTGGCGCGCACGCTCGGCCGCAGCTTCGCCCGGCTGGCGGAGTGGCAGATGGGGCTGCTCGCCCAGATCATCGACCTCGACGCGATGAGCGTCGAGGAGCTGCGGGCGGTGATGGAGGAGGTCACCCCCACCGTCGAGTCCCTCCAGAACTACGTCTGGCGCCGCCACACCCTCAGCGCCGCCTCCCGGCTGCTGCTGGCAGGGGCGCCCGACGTCCCGCCCGGGGACGGGGGCGAGGAGGGGGCCGACGACGCCGCCCTGGGCGTGGGGTTCGCCGACATCGTCAACTACACCCGGCAGAGCCGCTCGCTCACCCGTTCGGAGATCGCGCGGATGATCGACGGGTTCGAGGACCGCGCCCTGGAGATCGTGACCGCCCACCGGGGCCGGGTGATCAAGTCGATCGGCGACGAGATCCTCTTCGTCGCCGACGACCCCCGCGACACCGCCCGCATCGGCCTGGAGCTGGTCGAGGAGCACGAGCGCGACCCGGAGTTCCCCGAGCTGCGGGTGGGGCTGGCGTGGGGGCCCGCCCTGGCCCGGCTCGGTGACGTCCTGGGCCCGGTCGTCAACGTCGCCTCCCGCCTGACCTCGACCTCGCGGCCCGGCAAGGTGCTCGTCGACCGCTGCCTGGCCGACGAGCTGGCCGACGACGAGGCGTTCCGGCTCCGCCGGCTCCGGCGTACGTCGGTGCGGGGCTACCGCAAGCTCGAGCCCTGGGCGCTGCGACGGTCCTCCGACGGCGACGACCCGAGCGCCTAGGTCGGGCGGCATGACCGAGGGCGGCACGACGTACGACTTCTGCGTGGTGGGTGGCGGCATCGTCGGCCTCGCCGCCGCCCGCAGCCTGCTGCGCGCCCGCCCCGGCGCCAGCCTGGTCGTGCTGGAGAAGGAGGGCGGCCTGGCCCGGCACCAGACCGGGCACAACAGCGGCGTCGTGCACTCGGGCCTCTACTACGAGCCCGGCAGCCTCAAGGCCACGCTGTGCCGCCGCGGGGCCGAGGCCACCAAGGCGTACGCCGTCGAGCACGGCGTGCCGCTGACCGTGCAGGGCAAGCTGCTCGTCGCCACGGGTGCGCGCGACGCCACCCGGCTGGAGGGCCTGGTCGGGCGCGCCGCGGCCAACGGCGTCGAGGTGCACCGGGTCGGCCCCGCGGAGCTGCGCGAGCTCGAGCCGCACGTGCGCGGCATCGGCGCGCTGCTGGTGCCCGAGACGGGCAGCGTCGACTACGTCGCCCTCACCGACGCGATCCGCGACGAGGTGGTCGCCGCCGGGGGCGAGGTGGTGCTCGGCCAGGAGGTCACCGGGATCGACGAGACCCCGACGCAGGTGGGCGTGACCACGACCCGGGGGCGGTGGACCGCCCGTCGGCTGGTGGTCTGCGGAGGCCTCCAGGCCGACCGGCTGGCGGCCCTGGCCGGGGTGCGGTCGCAGGCCCGGATCGTGCCGTTCCGTGGGGAGTACTTCCGCCTGCCCGACCACCGCTCCGACCTGGTCACCCGGCTGATCTACCCGGTGCCCGACCCCGACCTGCCGTTCCTCGGCGTGCACCTGACGCCGATGGTCGACGGCTCGGTCACCCTGGGCCCGAACGCCGTGCTCGGGCTGGCCCGGGAGGGCTACCGCAAGGGCTCGGTCGACCTCCGCGACCTGCGCGACGTGCTGACCTTCCCGGGGTTCTGGCGGCTGGCCCGCACCCACGCCCGGACGGGTGCGCGGGAGGTGCGCGACTCGCTGCTGCGGCGGGGCTACCTCGCGGCCTGCCGGAGGTACTGCCCCGAGCTCGGGCTGGACGACCTGCTGCCGATGGAGGCCGGCATCCGCGCCCAGGCGGTGCTGCCCGACGGCACGCTGGTGCACGACTTCCTGCTCGAGCGCACCGACCGCACCCTGCACGTGCTCAACGCGCCGTCGCCCGCGGCGACCTCGGCCCTGCCCATCGGCGACCTGCTGGCCGAGCGGCTGCTGGCCCGAGGCACGCTCAGGGGCGGGTGAGGACCCCGGCCACCTCGGCGACGTCGTCCACGAGGTGCAGGTGCTGCGCCAGCGGGCGGTCGGCCGCCAGCCGCTCCAGCAGCGGCCACGCCGGCAAGGTCGTCGTCCACTGCTGGCGGCCCACGAAGACCATCGGCACCACGTCGTCGGCAGCGGCGTAGTAGCTGCCGCACGCCGCCTGGAAGACCTCCTGCAGGGTGCCGGCGGCGCCGGGCAGGAAGACCAGGCCGGAGCGGCAGACCTCGAGCAGCACGTCCTCGCGGATCGCGTTGCGGAAGTACTTCGCCACCGACGACGCGAACGGGTTCGGCGGCTCGTGGCCGTAGTGCCAGGTCGGGATGCCGAGCGACCGGCCCGAGTCGCCGAAGCCGGCGACCGCCTCGAGGGCGACCCGCGCCCAGGCGGTGACGTCGTCGCGGAAGCCGGGCACGCGGGCCAGTCGGGCCAGCACCTCCTCCAGCACCGCCGGGTCCTCGTCGCACAGCCGGGCGCCGAGGTTGGCCGCCTCCATCGCGCCGGGGCCACCGCCCGTGGCGACCGTGAGGCCGCCGGCGGCCAGGGTGCGACCCAGCCGGGCCGCGTCGGCGTACGCCGGGTCGTCGCGCTCGAGCGCGTGCCCGCCCATCACGCCGACCACGTCGCGCCCGACCAGGACCTCGGTGAGCGCGTCGTCGACCGAGCTGTCGTGCAGGGCGGCGGCCAGCAGGTCCTGCAGGGAGCCGTCCCGCGTCGCGCGGCGCGACCAGGCGTAGATGCGCGCGTCGGGGGTGGCGGCGTACCCCTCGTCGAGGTCGGCGTACAGGTCGGTGGGGGAGTAGAGGTGCGCGCGCCAGGGGTCGAAGGGCACGTCGGGCACCTCGGGGAAGACCAGCGCCCCGCCGGTGCGCAGGTGCTCCTCCAGCGCGTCGGTCAGGTCGCAGCCGAGGAACAGCGCGCCCGTCGGGTCCAGCGGGAGCAGCGCCTCGGTGCGGTCGCGCAGGTCGAGGTCCTGCACCTGCCAGCCGGCCATCGTGCGGTCGCCGGCCAGCGCCCGGGCGGCCACGAGGTCGAGCTCCTCGAGGGTCTCGACCTCGCACGTGCGACCACGTCTGAGAGGGGACGGGCCTGCCGGGGGAGCCGTGGTGCCCGGTGCGTGGGTGCTCATGGGGCGATCATGCCGCTTGGCTAGCCTGCGGGGCATGGCCGCACCGACCAACGTCTCCTACGTCCTGCTCGACGCCGCCGTCATCGGCGGTCGTGCCGACGAGCCGGTCGTGGCCGGCACCACGCACGCGCGGCTGCTCGAGGAGGCGGCCGCCCTCGGCGGCGTGCTGCACCACCTCGGCGTCGGCCCCGGCGTGCCGGTCGTGGTCGCGCCCGCGGACGACCAGGACGCCGTCGTCGCGGCGCTGGCGGTGGCCCGTCTCGGGGGCGTCGTGCACGCGGCGGACACCCCCGACGCCCCCGTGCTGATCGCCTCGCTCGGCTCCCCGCTGCTCGACGTCGTCCCGCCGGAGGGCCGGCACCGCCTCGTGCGGGGGCCAGGGGTGACCGAGCCCGACCTCGACTGGGGCGTGATGCTGCGCGCCGGGCGCACCGACCCGGCTGGCTGCGAGGTGCTCGAGCCCGCCTCGGCGTACTCCCCGGACCGCACCGTGGGCGACCTGCTGGCCGACCTCGGCGGGGCGGGCCGGGGCGCCGTACGACGTGGCCGAGCTGAGGCGACTGCTCCGCGTGTGAGCGTGAGTCCCTAGGGTGGACGCAGATCCATCCAGCGAAGGGAACCCGCATGACCACGCACCCCGAGGCCCGCACCGTCGTCGAGGCGGCCGCCAAGCAGCTCTTCATCGGTGGGGAGTGGCGTGACGCCACGGGTGGGGGGACCTTCGAGGTGGAGGACCCGGCGACCGGCGAGGTGCTCTGCAGCGTCGCCGACGCCTCGCCCGAGGACGGGCGCGCGGCGCTCGACGCGGCGGTCGCGGCCCAGCCCGGCTGGGCGGCCACCTCGCCCAACGAGCGCTCGGAGATCCTGCACCGCGCCTTCGTGCTGATGCAGGAGCGCAGCGACGAGCTGGCCCTGCTGATGACGCTCGAGATGGGCAAGTCCCTGGCCGAGGCCAAGGGCGAGCTGACCTACGCCGGCGAGTTCTTCCGGTGGTTCTCCGGCGAGGCGCTGCGCGTCGACGGCTACTTCAAGAACGCCGGCAACGGCGCCAGCCGGGTGCTGGTGATGAAGCAGCCCGTGGGCCCCTGCCTGTTCATCACCCCCTGGAACTTCCCCGCCGCCATGGGCACCCGCAAGATCGGGCCCGCCATCGCGGCCGGCTGCACGATGGTCGTCAAGCCGGCCGAGCAGACGCCGCTCACGATGCTGGCCCTGGCGCAGCTGCTCGCCGACGCGGGCCTGCCCGACGGCGTGCTGAACGTCGTCACGACGTCGTCCTCGGCCGAGGTCTCGGCCCCGCTGATCAACGACCCGCGCCTGCGCAAGCTGAGCTTCACCGGCTCGACCGAGGTCGGTCGCACGCTGATCGCCCAGGCCGCCGACCAGGTGCTCAAGGTCTCCATGGAGCTCGGCGGCAACGCGCCGTTCGTGGTCTTCGAGGACGCCGACATCGACGCCGCGGTCGAGCAGGCGATGGTCGCCAAGATGCGCAACATGGGCGAGGCCTGCACCTCGGCCAACCGCTTCCACGTGCACGCGTCGGTGGCCGAGGAGTTCTCCACCAAGCTCGCGGCCCGGATGTCGGCCCTGACGCTCGGCCACGGCGCCGACGAGGGCACCGACGTCGGCCCGCTCATCGACGGGACCCAGCGCGCCAAGGTGGCCGAGCTGGTCGACGACGCCGTCGCCAAGGGCGCCCGGGCGATCACCGGCGGCGGCGTCCGCGACGGTGCCGGCTACTTCTTCGAGCCCACCGTGCTGACCGGCGTCAGCGCCGACGCCCGCCTGCTGAAGGAGGAGATCTTCGGGCCCGTGGCGCCCGTGGCCACCTTCACCGAGGAGGCCGAGGCGATCGCGGCGGCCAACGACACGGAGTACGGCCTGGTCGCCTACCTGTTCACCCGCGACCTGTCACGGGCGCTGCGCGTGAGCGAGGCGCTGGAGTCCGGGATGATCGGCCTCAACCAGGGCCTGGTCTCCAACGCGGGGGCCCCGTTCGGCGGCGTCAAGCAGTCGGGGCTCGGGCGCGAGGGCGGCAACGAGGGGCTGGCGGAGTACCTCGAGACCAAGTACGTCGCGCTGAAGCTCTGACGTCCACGCCGATCACCACATCCAGCGGACCCAGACGATGACCGAGGCCGATCCCGGGCGCGCACGCCCCACGATGCGCGACGTCGCCCAGCGCGCCGGGGTCAGCTTCAAGACCGTCTCGCGGGTGGTCAACGCCGAGCCCGGGGTGTCGCGGCCGGTGCGGGAGCAGGTGCAGCAGGTGATCGACCAGATCGGCTACCGGCACGACCGCGCGGCCAGCGACCTGCGCCGCGGGGGCCGGCGCACGGGCCTGGTCGGGGCGCTCCTGCAGGACGTCGGCAACGACTACTCCGCGGCCGTGCTGCGGGCGGTCACCGACGCGGCGCACCTGCGGGGCAGCGCGGTGCTGGCCGCCAGCCTGGACGAGGAGAGCGAGCGCGAGCACCTGCTCGTGCGCGACCTGGTCAGCCGCCGGGTCGACGGGCTGGTGATGATGACGGCCTCGGAGCGCCAGGAGTACCTCGTCGCCGAGCAGCGCGGCACGATGCCGGTGGTGTTCGTGGACCGCCCGCCGATGGGCCTGATCGCCGACTCGGTCACCGTCGACAACGTCGCGGGCACCCGCCAGGCCGTGGAGCACCTGCTCGACCACGGCCACCGGCGGATCGCCGTGCTGTCCGACCTGGACAGCATCCCGACCGCCCGCCTGCGGCGCGAGACCGTGCAGCAGCGGCTGCGCGAGGCCGGGGTGCCGCTGGACGGCTCGTTGGTCGCCAGCGGGCTGCGCTCCCGCGACGACGCGATGGCCACGGTGCTGCGGATGATGGGGCAGTTCGACCCGCCGACCGCGCTGATCACGATGCGCAACTCCCTCAGCGTGGGCGCGATCCGGGCGCTCCGCGGGCTGGGCCTGCAGCACCGGGTCGCCCTGGTCGGGTTCGACGACTTCGAGCTCGCCGACCTGATGCAGCCCGGGCTGACCGTCGTGCGCCAGGACGTCGCGACGATCGGCGCCGAGGCGGCCCGCCTGCTCTTCGCGCGGATCGACGGTGACACCTCGCCGCCGCGGCAGGTCGTCGTGCCGCACTCGCTGGTGCAGCGCGGTTCGGGCGAGATCCTGCCGTCGGGGTGAGGCCGGGTGGCGTCGTCGGCCACAATGCTCGGGTGAGCAGCCCTCGTCGTGACGTCGTCGTCCTCGGGTCCACCGGTTCGATCGGCACCCAGGCGCTCGACGTCGTCCGCGCCCGTCCCGACCTCTTCCGGGTGGTCGGCCTGACCGCGGGCGGGTCGCAGGAGGAGCTCTTCGAGGCCCAGGTGGCGGAGTTCGCCCCGACCTTCTCCGGCCTCGGCGAGGACGCCTCCACCGAGGCGGCGGGGATGGCCTGCGACGTCGTGCTCAACGGGATCACCGGGGCCGTGGGGCTCCGGCCCACCGTCGCCGCGCTCGAGGCCGGCAACACCCTGGCCCTGGCCAACAAGGAGTCGCTGATCATCGGCGGCCCGGTGGTGACGTCCCTGGCGAGGCCCGGGCAGATCGTGCCGGTGGACAGCGAGCACAGCGCGCTGGCGCAGTGCCTGCGCGGCGGTGCCGCCTCGGAGGTACGCCGCCTCGTCCTCACCGCCAGCGGCGGACCGTTCCGCGGCCGCACCCGCGAGCAGCTCGGCGAGGTCACGCCGGAGGAGGCCCTGAAGCACCCGACCTGGGCGATGGGCCCGGTCGTCACGATCAACTCCGCCACCCTGGTCAACAAGGGCCTCGAGGTGATCGAGGCGCACCTGCTCTTCGGCATCCCGTTCGACCGCATCGAGGTCGTGGTGCACCCCACCAGCGTCGTGCACTCGATGGTGGAGTTCGTCGACGGCTCCACCCTGGCCCAGGCCAGCCCCCCGACGATGCTGATCCCGATCGCCCTCGGGCTGGCCTGGCCCGACCGGGTGCCCGACACCGCGCCGCCCGTCGACTGGACCACCGCGCAGACCTGGGAGTTCCACCCCCTCGACGACGCCGCGTTCCCCGCCGTACGCCTCGCCCGGGAGGCCGGCACCCGGGGCGGCACCGCCCCGGCGGTCTACAACGCCGCCAACGAGGTCTGCGTCGAGGCCTTCCGCACCGGCCGGCTCCGGTTCGTCGACATCGTGGACACCGTGGGACGGGTGCTGGACCGCCACGCGGCGACCGCCCACGACGTACATTCGTCCGCAGACACAGCCCCTCTGTCCGTCGACGACGTCCTGGCCGCAGACGCCTGGGCCCGCACGGAGACCCTCGACCTGCTGAAGGACCTCGCATGACCGCGCTCACCTACACGCTCGGCGTGCTGCTGTTCGTCGTGGGGGTGCTCGTCTCGGTGGGCCTGCACGAGATGGGGCACCTGATCCCCGGCAAGCTCTACAACGTCAAGGTCACGCAGTTCTTCATCGGCTTCGGCCGCACCCTGTGGTCGCGGCAGAAGGGCGAGACGGAGTACGGCCTGAAGGCGATCCCGCTGGGTGGCTACTGCAAGCTCGTCGGGATGCTGCCGCCGGAGTCCGACTCCGACCCCGACCGCGTGCGCAGCCGCGCGACCGGCATGTTCGCCCAGCTCGTCGACGACGCCCGCGACGCGGAGTACGAGGACGTCGACCCCCACGACCACGACCGGCTGTTCTACAACAAGCCCTGGTGGCAGCGCATCGTCATCATGGGCTCGGGCGTGGCCATCAACCTGGTGATCGCGTTCCTGCTGTTCGCCTTCGTGTTCATGGTGCACGGCGCCGCGACGGCCACCACGACCGTCAGCAGCATCTCCGACTGCGTGATCGCAGTGACGAAGTCCAGCCAGGAGCAGCCCGCCAGGTCGTGCACCTCGCAGGACCCCGTCGCCCCCGCCCGGGCCGCAGGCTTCGAGCAAGGCGACCGTGTGGTCGAGTTCAACGGCGCGAAGATCACCACGTGGGACCAGGTGCAGAGCGAGATCCGCAGGAACGGCACGAAGACGGCCGAGGTCGTGGTGGAGCGCGACGGACGGCAGGTGACGCTGCGGCCCACGACCGTGGTCTCGCCGCGACCCGACGTCTCGGACCCCGAACGGATCACCAAGGTCGGCTTCCTGGGGGTCTCGCCCGAGGTGAGGCTGGAGCGGCAGGGCCTCGGTTTCGTGGTGTCGACGATGGCCGACGGCACCTGGCAGACGGTCAAGACGATCGCGCACCTGCCGAACAAGGTCTGGCACGTGGGCCGGGCCGCGCTCGGCCTCGAGCAGCGCGACCCCAACGGGCCGATGAGCGTCGTCGGCGCCGGCCGTGTCGCCGGTGAGATGGCCTCGCAGGAGGCGGTGCCGGTCTCCGACCGGTTCTTCTCCGTGCTCACCCTGCTGGCCGGCCTGAACCTGTTCCTCGGCCTGATCAACCTGCTGCCGCTGCCGCCGTTCGACGGCGGCGGGATCGCCACCACCCTCTACGAGACCGTGCGTCGGTGGCTGGCTCGGTGGCGCGGCAAGCCCGACCCGGGCGGTGTGGACAGCGCCAAGCTGCTGCCCGTGACCTACGTGATGGCGGCCGTGATCCTGCTCGTCAGCGTCGTCCTGATCTTCGCCGACATCGTCGCGCCGGTCTCGGTGACCTGATCCGCACACCCCGAACCTAGGATGGGGCCATGAACCATTCCCCACGACGCTGCTCGCTGCGCTCACATCGCCGCGGGGTCCCCCAATGAGCGCGGTTTCCCTCGGCATGCCCTCGGCCCCGCCGCCGGTGCTCGCCCCCCGCCGCCCGACCCGCCAGATCCAGGTCGGCAAGGTGGGGGTCGGCAGCGAGTCGCCCGTCTCCGTGCAGTCGATGACGACCACGCTCACCTCCGACATCAACGCCACGCTCCAGCAGATCGCCGAGCTGACCGCGTCGGGCTGCGACATCGTCCGGGTGGCCTGCCCCTCGCAGGACGACGCCGACGCGCTGCCCGCGATCGCGACCAAGTCGCAGATCCCGGTGATCGCCGACATCCACTTCCAGCCGAAGTACGTCTACGCCGCGATCGAGGCCGGTTGCGCCGCCGTACGCGTCAACCCGGGCAACATCCGCAAGTTCGACGACCAGGTCAAGGAGATCGCCCGGACCGCCAAGGACCACGGCACCTCCATCCGCATCGGCGTCAACGCCGGGTCGCTGGACAAGCGGATCATGGACAAGTACGGCAAGGCCACGCCCGAGGCGCTCGTCGAGTCGGCGGTCTGGGAGGCCTCGCTGTTCGAGGAGCACGACTTCCACGACTTCAAGATCTCGGTCAAGCACAACGACCCCGTGGTGATGGTGCGGGCCTACGAGCTGCTGGCCGAGGCGGGCGACTGGCCGCTGCACCTCGGCGTCACCGAGGCCGGCCCCGCCTTCCAGGGCACGATCAAGTCCGCGACCGCCTTCGGCGCGCTCCTCTCCCAGGGCATCGGCGACACCATCCGCGTCTCGCTGTCCGCGCCCCCGGTCGAGGAGGTCAAGGTCGGCATCCAGATCCTGCAGTCGCTGAACCTGCGCCCCCGCAAGCTCGAGATCGTCTCCTGCCCCTCGTGCGGGCGCGCCCAGGTCGACGTCTACAAGCTGGCCGAGGAGGTCACCTCCGGCCTCGAGGGCATGGAGGTGCCGCTGCGCGTGGCCGTCATGGGCTGCGTCGTCAACGGCCCCGGCGAGGCCCGCGAGGCCGACCTCGGCGTGGCCTCGGGCAACGGCAAGGGCCAGATCTTCGTGCGCGGCGAGGTCATCAAGACCGTGCCCGAGAGCCAGATCGTGGAGACCCTCATCGAGGAGGCCCTGCGGATCGCGGAGACCATGGAGGCCGAGGAAGGCGCGTCGGCCGAGGTCACCGTCGGCTGATCGGTCCCGGGCCTGGGGTCGGCACGTCGCGGCAGGCGGACTGCGACAGGCGGCAGGCGGACTGCGAATGTCGCTGCCGAGACGCAGGTGAGTGACTCCCGGCGCTGACGGCACATTCGCAGTCGGAGACCGGGCCCGGCTGCGAGCGCGCGTCGCCCGACATGACCATGTGGCAGACGAGCCGCCTGCGAGCACCATCCGTCACACCAGCCACCTTGTCCGGCCGGCGTACGACGGGCAGGGCGCCGGCGGGCCCTCGGTCTGCTGTGCCGCGGATCCGGGTCACCAGGTGGCACATAACCGCGGCACTCCTCGAGGCCCGCCCCCGGCGACCCAGGTCTCGACGACGGGCCTCCGGCCCTGCTCGACCGGCGTACACGCGCGCCGTCTCGCCGTACACGCGCGCCGTCTCGGCGTACACGCGCGCCGTCTGGGCGGACACCCGCGCCGTCTCGGCGGACACGCGCGCCGTCTCGCCGGACACGCGCGCCGTCTCGGCGGACACGCGCGCCGTCTCGGCGGTGGGCCGGGGACTACCAGACGGTGTAGAAGAGCTGCTGGACCACGAGGGCGGTCAGCAGCTGGAGGGCCAGGCCCCAGCGGCGCCAGCGCTCGGGGAGCAGGGCGCAGGAGACCAGCAGCCAGGGCATGAACGGCAGCCAGATGCGCTCCACCTCGGCCTTGCTCATGCCGGAGGCGTCGGCGAGGCCGACCATGGCGACGCCGGCGGCGACCACCAGCAGGGCGGTGCGGTCGCGGCGCAGCCCCACCCGGACGTACGCCGCCGCGTGGGTCACCCCCGCGGCCACCATCGGGCCCGCGGAGAGGACCAGCAGCGCGAGGTCGGCCCACCACCAGTAGTACCCCGGGCGGTCCTTCGCGATGCCCTCGTCGTAGCGGTCGACCAGGTGCGGGTAGGCCTCCCACCAGGACCAGCCGGCGGCCGCGAACCCCAGCACGACGACGAGCGCGGCCAGCGCCGCGACCGGGAGCGGCTTCCACGCTCGGGCGGCGACCAGGACGGCGAGGGCGACCAGGCCGAGGATCGGCAGGCCGAAGGACATCATCACGGTGGCGCCCAGCAGGAGCCCGGCCAGCACCGACCAGCCGACCGTGCGGGCCCGTCGGTGGGTGGTGGCACCGAGGGCGAGGCAGGCCAGGCCCCAGGCGCCGACGGCCGCGAACAGCCCGTCGCCGGAGACGGCGGCGAACACCGCGGTCGGGGCCAGCACCAGGAACGGGGCGGCCCGGCGGGCGACGCCCTCGGCGCCCAGGGCGCGCAGCAGCACCATCACCGCGAGGGCGGTGCTCGCGGCCAGCAGGGTGACCACGACGCCCGCGGCGAGGTCGCCGCCGAGGCCGACCCGCACCAGCCCGACGAAGAACAGCAGGGCCGCGGGCGGGTGGCCGGCGACGTGGGTGGGGAACGCGTCCGGGGAGTGGAGCGGCATGTGGGCGAACCACGTGTCCAGCAGGGCGGGTACGTCGGTCACCTCGCGGGCCGTGACGAGGTACTCGTACGGGTTGCCCAGCTGCCGCGACAGCCCGTCGGTGCCGTCGACCAGGGCGAGCGCGAGCATCCAGGCCAGGCCGGCGACGTAGGACAGCGCGAGCAGCGGCCGCCAGGGGAGCCGGGCGGCCAGGCCGGCGGCGTACCTCCACGCGAGCAGGGCCAGCAGCACGGCGGGCACGGTGCCGGGGCCGACCAGCTTGGGCTCCCACAGGCCGTGCAGCGGCGGGACCTCGCGGTCCGAGGCGTTGCGCGGCGCGCGGGAGAACACCTCGGTGCCGGTCAGCCCGGGGTAGACGAACGCCCAGGTGACCAGGCCGACCGCCAGCAGCAGGCCGGCCCACGGGGCCAGTCGACGGAGGACGGAGGGGGCAGGACCCTCGGTTGCGGCTGGCACGCGCCCGAGCATGTCAGGGCCTCAGCCGGCGAGCCGCACCGCCGTCGCGATCTGCCGGGCGGCCGCGCTGGCGGTGCGGTAGGCCTTGCTCTCGCTGGAGAGGAACTTCAGGTCCTTGACCGCCTTGGCCACCGAGGCCTTGGCGGTCAGGTCGACGGCGTTGGCCTGCTCCCAGGCCGGGCCCTGCTGGCGGCTGGCCAGCGGCGCCTGCTTCTTCAGGGTGAGCAGGGCCAGCCCGACGGTCTTCGGGGCGGGGGCCTTCGGCGCCTTCCCGCCCTTCTTGGCCGGCTTCGTCGCCGGCGCCTTCGTCCTGGCGGCGTACGCCGTGGCACCCTGCTCGAGGCGGGACAGCCGCAGCTCCAGGTCGTACGGCGCCAGCCGCCGGGCGAACGCCGTCAGCGCGCCGATCGAGCGGCTCTGGGTGGCCAGGGTGGTGTCGCAGTCGTCGGCGGTCGCGGAGGTGGCGTAGTAGTCCACGGTGGCCGCGACGCTGTTCCAGCGCTCGGCCAGGGCCGAGGGCGTGTCGCCCGCCGAGCGGGCCGCGACGGTCTTCTCGAGGTCCTTCCACTGTCCGCGGCAGGCGCTGACCGCGGCGTCGGGCTTCTTCGTGGTGGCGGTGGCCGCGGGTGTCTCGCCCCCGCACCCGGACGCGCCGAGGGTGAGCAGCACGAGGGCGACGAGCGGGCCGGAGACGCCTCGGGCCGGGGCAGGCAGCATGGGAGTCACCGTAGACCTCACACCCCGTCCTGGCAGGGGAACGGCGGCCCGCGTCCTGCCGTAGGCTCCGCTCGTGATCCGACTCGTCCCGCACGTGCGCGTGCTGGGTCCCGGCGACGTCGCGGCGGCCCTCGAGCTGCTGGCGAAGGACCCGGTCGTCAACGTGTTCGCCGACTACCGCACCCGGATCACCCAGCTCGACACCCGCTGGCTGGGCGGCGAGATGTGGGGCTACTACGTCCAGGACGACGAGCTGGTCTCGATGTGCCACGTGGGCGCCAACCTGGTGCCGGTCAACGCCACCCCCGACGCCTGCGACGCCTTCGCCCAGAAGGCCGCCCGCTCGGGCCGCCGCAGCTCCACGATCGTGGGGCCGCAGGACGCCGTGCGGCGGCTGTGGTCCGGGCTGGAGCTGCACTGGAGCGAGCCCCGGGAGTTCCGCTGGAACCAGCCCCACCTGGTGACCACGAGGCCGTCGCCGGTCGCGCCCGACCCCCTGGTGCGGCGCACGACGCGGGACGAGGCCGAGATCCTCTACCCGGCGTGCGTGGCGATGTACACCGAGGAGGTCGGCGTCTCGCCTGAGGCCGACGGGGGCGGCGACCTCTACCGCGCCCGGGTCAACCAGCTGGTCGGCCGCGGCTGGTCGTTCTCCCGGATCCGCGACGGCCGCGTGGAGTTCAAGGCCGAGGTGGCCTGCGCGACCCCGGGCGCCGCCCAGATCCAGGGCGTGTACGTCGACCCCGAGCTGCGCGGCCAGGGACTGGCCACCGCCGGGATGGCCGCGGTCGTCGAGCACTGCCTGCGCGAGGTCGCCCCGTCGGTCTCGCTCTACGTCAACGCCCACAACCAGGCGGCGCGCAAGGCCTACGAGCGGGCGGGCTTCGAGCAGAGCGACACCTTCGCCACGATCATGTTCTGAGGAGGTTCTCGACTTCGGTGGCCCGGTGGGTGAAGGTGGCGGAGAGCCACCAGCACCACCTACTCGGAGGAGCCCCCTCGTGAAGAACCTGCGCACATCCGCCCTCGCCGCGACCGCCGTCCTCGCCGTCGCCGTCGGCTCCGCAGCGGCGGCCACACCCGCCGTGGCCCGGAGCCACCCGCACCACGCCCGGCCACACCACCACGCGACGGGCCGCCTGCCCGGGGGCTACCAGCACCTCGTGGTGATCTACGAGGAGAACCACTCCTTCGACAACCTCTACGGCGGCTGGGGCCGGGTCGGCCGCCAGCGGGTCGAGGGCCTGCCGCAGGCGAGCGCCGCGCGCAGCACCCAGGTCGCGCAGGACGGCACGGCGTACTCCTGCCTGCCCCAGGACGACGTCAACCTGACCTCCCCGCCGCAGCCCAACACCTGCCAGGACGCCGCGCACGGCGTCAGCGCCAGCCACTTCGCCAACCGGCCGTTCAGCATCGACCGCGTGATCAAGCCGGAGGACACGACCTGCCCGGCGCCCGGGGTCTTCGCGCCCAACGGGGTGCTCAAGGGGAGCGGCGAGCCCGGCGGGTGCACCCGCGACATCGTGCACCGCTTCTACCAGGAGCAGTACCAGATCGACGGCGGCAAGCAGGACCGCTACACCACCGGCTCCGACGCCGTCGGGCTCACCCAGGGCACCTACGACACCAAGGCGCTGCCGATCTACCGCTACCTGCACGGCAAGGGCGCACCGAAGTACACCATCGCCGACCGCTTCTTCCAGGCCGCGTTCGGCGGCTCGTTCCTGAACCACCAGTGGCTGATCGCGGCCCGCAGCCCGATCGACACCAGCAACGGCGCCGACGGCGCGAAGTACTCGGTCCTGGACGCCAACGGGATGCCGACCGCCTACCCGCAGTACACCCCCACCGGCACCGTGGTCGACGGCCAGCTGACCCAGAAGTGCGCCGGCTCCGAGGCCAACGACGCGGTCGAGGCGTGCGGCTCGTTCGCGGTGAACACGGTGCAGCCGGCCGTGCAGCCGAAGTCCGCCACCGGCGCCTCGATCCCGCTCGTGGACGACACGAAGTACCCCAACATCGGTGACCGGCTGAGCGCCAAGGGGATCAGCTGGAACTGGTACTCCGGCGGCTGGGACGACGCGGAGTCCGGTCACCCCGGCCCGCTCTTCCAGTACCACCACCAGCCCTTCAACTACTTCGCCGCCTACGCGCCCGGCCAGCCCGGCCGCACGCACCTGAAGGACGAGAAGCGGTTCATCGCCTCGGCCAAGCACGGGACCCTGCCGACCGTCTCCTTCGTCAAGCCGTACGGCGCGGAGAACGAGCACCCCGGCTACGCCAGCGAGTCCACCGGCTCGGACCACCTCGTCGACCTGCTCAGGACCATCCGCAAGGGGCCGCAGGCCAAGGACACCCTGGTGGTCGTGACCTACGACGAGTTCGGCGGCCAGTGGGACCACGTCTCCCCGCCGAAGACCGACGCCTGGGGCCCCGGCACCCGGATCCCGGCCCTGGTGATCGGCGGACGGCAGCACCGGTCGGGCGTCGACCACACGGCGTACGACACCACCTCGATCCTGGCCACCATCGAGCACAGCTTCGGCCTGAAGCCGCTCTCGAGCCGTGACGCGCGGGTCAGCGACCTCCACCGGGCGGTGGTCGGGCACCGCTGAGCACCCCGGCCGCCGCGGGGAGGCCGGTCCGTCGGGCAGGATGTGGCCGTGGCTACTGACGAGCAGCGAGGACTGGTCTTCCCGGCGGACGCCGAGGGGAGGCGGAGCACGTCACGGACGGGCCGTGCGGTCGTGGCCGACGCCCTGCGGGGCGTCGACCCGACCGGGGCCCGGGCCGCCGAGCAGGCGACGTCGTGGCGCAGCGACTACCTGGCCCACGTGCGGCGCCTGGTCGAGGCCGGGCTGAGCACGCCGGAGGACGCGGTGAGCATCGCGCGCGACGGGCTGGGCTCGTTGCACGAGCGCATGCGGGTGGCCGACGCCGACGGCGACCACCGCCTGGAGGACTGGCCCGCTCCGGCCGCGGGCCCTGCCGGCGATGTGGGCGACGGCGACCTGGGCACCGGTGCCCTGGAGGGCGTCGAGGTGGTCGGCAACGGGCCGGCCGTGACCGAGCTGGTGCTGCCCTACCGCGGCGAGCGGCTGCGCGGGCCGGGCATCCTGCGCCGGGTCGAGAAGTGGGTCGAGGCCGGCGTCGTCGAGCCGACCGTGGCCGACGCCGTCGAGGCCGTGCTGGACAACCCCGACTGGCTGCGCCTCGAGGGCCGCACGGTCGCGGTGCTGGGCGCCGGCGCCGAGATGGGGCCGCTGCCGTCGCTGATGCGCTGGGGCGCGCGCGTCGCCGCCGTCGACCTCGGCCGCCCCGAGATCTGGAAGCGGGTGCTGACCCTGGCCAAGGACGGCGCCGGCACGCTGGTCGCGCCCGTCGCCGGCCGGGCCGAGGGACCGCTCGACGAGGTCGCCGGCGCCGACCTGCTCACCAGCGTGCCGGCGGTCGCCGACTGGCTCCGCGAGGAGCCGGGCACGCTGGTGCTGGGCAACTACGTCTACGCCGACGGGGCCGTGAACACCCGGCTCTCGGCCGCCGTCGACGAGCTCACCGTGCGGCTCCAGGCCGCGCGCCGCGACGTGGCCCTGGGCTTCCTGGCCACGCCGACCGACGTCTTCGCGGTGCCCGGCGAGGCCGTCGACCACTCGACCCGGGCCTACGAGGAGCGCGGCGCCCGGGCCAAGGTGATCGGCCGCCCGCTGCGCACGCTGAGCGCGGGCCGGCTGCTGCGTCGTCAGTACGTCGCGGGCTCCGACCCCGGCATCAACGACTCGCTGGTGCCGCAGCAGGGCCCGAACTACGCCCTGGCCAAGCGGGTCCACCGCTGGCGCGCGACCGTGGCCCGGGCCGACGGCGCGGTGGTCTCGATGAACGTCGCCCCGCCCACCCGCACGCGGTCGGTGGTGAAGAACCGCGCGCTCGCGGCGGCGTACGCCGGGGCGCACCGGTTCGGCGTCGAGGTCTTCGACCCCTCCACCTCCAACGTGCTGATGGCGGCCCTGCTCGTGCACGACCTGCACACCGGGGGCGGCCCGACGCACGAGCACCCCTGGCAGGACGAGGCGTACGCCGCGGCGCACGGCGGCCTGTGGCGCGCACCGTACGCCCCCCGGAGCGCCCTCGGGCTCGCCGCGGTGCTGGGGTACGGCGCGGCCCGCGGCTAGCGGACGCCGATGCGCCGCGAGCAGGTGGGCCAGGCGCCCCAGCCCTGGCGGTTCTTGATCCGCTTGGCCACGCGCACCTGCTGACGCTTGCTGGCGCCGTGGGCCTGGCCGGCGTACTTCCGGCCGCCGAAGGCGCGCCAGGTGCCGCTGCTGATCTGCAGCCCACCGTAGTAGCCGTTGTGGGTGTTGATGTGCCACCGCCCGCCGGACTCGCACTTCGCGAGCCGCGACCAGGTGCGCATCGTGGCGGCGTCGGCGGGGACGGCGACGGTGAGGGTGACGAGGACGGCGGTGGTCAGGGCGACCGCCAGGACGGACATCAGGGCGCGCAGGCGCATGGGGAGACTTCCTCCGTGCGCCTGCGAAGTTAGCTGTCGGGTTCGGGCTGAAGGTGCCCGGCCACCGTGGTGGCCTCACCCCGAGGACCGCTCTCGCGGTCCGGGAAATGTGGGTTCCCCGCTCCTGCCCGCTCCGTGGTGTTCAGGGTGGGCCGCACGTCTCGGACAGGACTCGGCGACGACGTGAGGCGCCCCGGAGTTCCGGGACGCCTCACCCTACGAGCGCCCCGAGGGCGGCGGCAATGGGTCAGCGGTGCCATCTCGCTGGTCATCGGACTGGTCAACGGGACGGGTCACCCGGTGGCCACGCGGGTCACCCGACCGGCTGGAGGTCCTCCTCCTTGCGCGGCTCGCCGACGTGCTTGCCGGCCGGCGCCCGCATCGCGGTGAGCTTCTCGCCCTCCACGTCGACGTTCGGCAGGATCCGGTCGAGCCACGCCGGCAGCTTCCACGCGCGGTCGCCGATGAGGTACATCACCGCGGGGATCAGGGCCATCCGGACCACGAAGGCGTCGAAGAAGACCGCGGCCGCGAGGGCGAAGCCGATCGACTGGATCAGCGCGTCGTCCTGGAGCATGAAGGCCGCGAACACCGAGATCATGATGGTGGCCGCTGCGGCGACGACGCGGGCGCTGTTGCGGAACCCGTCGACGACCGCGTCGCGGGCCGAGGCGCCGTGCACGTAGGCCTCGCGCATCCGGGTCACCAGGAACACCTGGTAGTCCATCGCCAGGCCGAAGACGATGCCGATCACGATGATCGGCATGAAGCTGACCAGGGGCTGGCCCTCGACGAGGCCGAAGAGCCCCTTCTGGAAGACCAGCACGGTGGCGCCCAGCGTGGCCAGCACCGACAGCAGGAACCCCAGGGTCGCGGTGAGCGGCACCAGCAGGGAGCGGAAGACCAGCATCAGGAGCAGGAAGGCCAGACCGACGACGATCACCAGGTAGGGCAGCAGCGCACTGGTCAGCCGGTCCGAGACGTCGGTCTGGATCGCGGTGACGCCGGTGACGCCGAGCCGGGTGCCGGTGAGGTCCTCGATCACGGGCTGGTCGGTGCGCAGGTTGTCCAGCAGGGCCAGGGTCGAGGGGTCGCTCTGGTCCGAGGACGGCGTGATCAGGATCTGCGCCCCGGTCGAGGCCTTGTTGGTGGCGATCACCTGGGCGTTGGCCACGTCCTCCTGCGTGGCCGCCCAGGTCAGCACGTCGCCGTACGCCGTCTGGCGCGCGGCGACCGTGTCGATGCCGCGCCCGTCGACGACGAGCAGCAGGGGGGCCTGGCGGCCCGGGCCGAACGCGTCGCTGACCAGGTCGGCCGCCTTGCGCTGCGTGGTCGCCGAGGCGGCGGTGGAGTCGCTGGGCAGCGAGAGCTGCATCGAGGTCAGCGGCACGGCGAGGGCCCCGAGGCCGATCACGACCAGGAGCACCACCGCGACGGGGGCGCGGCCGATCAGCCGGGCCCAGCGGACGCCGTTGTTGACGGCCAGGCCGCGGTCGTCGCGCTTGTCCTCGCGCTTGCGCACCCGGGCGCCGAAGGCCTTGGACTTCAGCAGGCCCAGGATCGCGGGCAGCAGGGTCAGCGCCACCAGGACCGCGAGCAGCACGGTCAGCGCGGCAGCCAGACCCATGCTGGTCAGGAACGGGATGCCCACGACCGAGAGGGCCGACAGGGCGATCAGCACGGTCAGGCCGGCGAAGACGACGGCCGACCCGGCGGTGCCCACCGCCCGTCCGACGGCCTCCTGCCGGTCGTCGGTGTCGCGGAGCTCGTTGCGGTAGCGGGACAGGATGAACAGCGTGTAGTCGATGCCCACGGCCAGGCCGACCATGGTCGCCAGGATCGGGGTGGTGGTGCCGATCGTGGTGAACGCGGTCGCGAGGCTGATCCCGAGCAGGCCGAGGCCGACGCCCACCAGGGCGGTCAGGATCGGCAGGCCGGCGGCGACGAGGGAGCCGAAGGTGATCACGAGGACCACAGCGGCGACCAGGATGCCGAGCAGCTCGCTGGTGCCACCGGTCTCGGGGACGGCCTGCATGGCCGAGCCGTTGACCTCGGCGGTGAGCCCGTCCTCCCGGGCCGTCGCGAGGTCGGCGAGCAGCGCGTCGCGCGTGGAGGCCTTGACGTCGGCCACGCTGGCGACGTCGAACTCCCACGAGATCGTCCCCACCCGGCTGTCCTGGCTCAGCGGCAGCAGCGCCCGGGCGTTGGTCTGCGCGACGTCGCGAGGCGTGCCGCCCTGGACGGCCCCCTTCACGGCGCGCTGGTACTGCGCGTCGGCGGTCGCCACCGGGCTGGCCAGCTTCGGCTCGGCCGGCATCTGGGGCAGCGCCTGCAGGTCGGCGACCAGGCGGTCGACCTTGCCGGCGTACGCCGGGTCGCGCAGGGACCCGCCCTTCGGTGCGGCGACCACGACGGTGACCGAGGCCTGGTCCTGCGCGTCGGGGGTGTCGGGGAAGAGCTCCTTCTGGGTGTCCTGCGCGGTCAGCGACGGGATCCCGGGGATCGAGAAGGCGTCGACCATGGGCTTGGAGATGGCGCCGGCGAGCGCGCCGAAGCCGATCAGGGCGACCAGCCAGGCGGCGATGAAGACGGGCCAGCGACGGAACGCGGTCTTGCCGAGGCGGTACAGCAGGGTGGCCATGGGGGTCAGTCACTCCTCGTGAGGACGGTGGTGGGGGCGGGCGGGAGGCCCGGCGGAGAAGGGGGTGGATCGGGTCAGGCGAGCAGGTCGCGGGCGACGGCCAGGGTCCGGAGGAACAGCGGCGCCAGGTCGGCGCCGTGGTCGCCGGTGAGGAACCGGTCCATCGACAGGTGCAGGCAGGAGACGACGATGGCCAGGGCCACGTCGAAGCGCTCCCGGTCGTAGGCCGCGCCCTCGCGCTGCTGGACGATCTCCTGGCAGGACTCGACCATCTCCTGCAGGTTGTGCAGGGCGACGGCGATCAGGCGCGGGTTGGCGTGCATCGCCTCCCGGGCCAGCGCGACCTCGGCCGGCGACTCGGGACGCTGCCCGAGGATGAGCACGACGACCTCGGCCAGGTCGGGGACCAGGCTGCCGTGGGGACCGCCGGCGACGAACGTCTCGAACGTCTCCGGACCGACCGTGGGGGGCGGGCCCAGGACGGCGTCGTCCTTGCCCGGCACGTAGTTGAACAGGGTGCGGCGCGAGACTCCGGCCGCGTGGGCCAGGTCGTCCATCGTGAAGCCGTCGAGGCCCTGCTCGACGGTGAGCCGTCGGGCCGAGGTGACGATGCGCCGCATCGTCTCCTCGCGCTTGGAGGTGCGCAGGTCCACCGGCTGCTCCCCGTCGGGGCGGGGGGCGGGGAGGGTGGGGGTTGCACTTCCGGTCACGGAGTGCATTTTTGCACTCTCACCGGTAGGAGTGCAAATCCGGGTCGGTGCGCTCGCGGTCCGGTGGCTGACTAGGCTCGACCCCGACCGTACGACGCCGTGGGGCGTCGGTCCGACGACAGGGAGGCGCAGCCGTGGCGCAGCGACCGCTCGACCGGCGCCGAGCCGGAGTCCTGCTGCACGTCACCTCGCTGCCCGAGGGCGACCTCGGCCCCGGCGCGCACGCCTTCGTCGACTTCCTGGCCGACGCCGGGTGCTCGGTGTGGCAGGTGCTGCCGCTGGTGCCGGTGCACGAGGACGAGGGGTCGCCGTACAACTCCCTCTCCGCGATGGCCGGCAACCCGCTGCTGATCAGCGAGGAGCTGCGCCGCGAGCACGGCCTGGGCTCGCTGGGCGAGCTCAGCGAGGAGCAGCGGACCCAGCACGACGCGTGGTGCGAGCAGCAGACCTGGCTCGAGGAGTACGTCGAGTTCACCGCTCTGCGCGAGCTCTGCGGCCGCACCCCCTGGCTGACCTGGGAGCCGGGCCTGCGCGACCGCGACCCCGCCCGCGTCGCCGAGGTCCTCGCGCCCCTGGCCGACCGGGTCGCCGAGCTGCGGCTGGAGCAGTGGGTCTTCGACGAGCAGTGGCGCGCGCTCACGACGTACGCCGCCAGCCGCGGCGTGCTGCTCTTCGGCGACCTGCCGATCTTCGTGGCGCCCGACAGCGCCGACGTGTGGGCCGCCCGCGAGCTGTTCGAGCTCGACGCCGAGGGTCGGCCGACCACGGTCACCGGGGTGCCGCCGGACTACTTCGCGGTCGACGGCCAGCGGTGGAACAACCCGCACTACGACTGGGACGCGATGGCCGCCGACGGCTTCGCCTGGTGGCGCCGCCGGATCGCCCGCCAGCGCGAGCTCTTCGACCTCGTCCGGATCGACCACTTCCGCGGCTTCGAGGCCGCCTGGCACGTGCCGGTGGAGGCGCCGACGGCCAAGGACGGCCGCTGGGTGAAGGGTCCCGGGCGCGCGGTGCTGAAGGCACTGGTGGAGACCGCCGGCCCCGGCACCCTGGTCGCCGAGGACCTCGGCGTGATCACGCCCGAGGTCGACCACCTGCGCACGAGCTTCGGGCTGCCGGGCATGAAGGTGCTGCAGTTCGCCTTCGACGGCGACGCCGAGAACCCCTACCTGCCGGCGCTGCACGGGGAGAACAGCGTCGTCTACACCGGCACCCACGACAACGACACCACGCTCGGCTGGTGGGGGAGCCTGGACGCAGCGAGCCGGGAGCGCACCCGCACCCACCTGGTCGACCCGGCCGAGCCGATGCCGTGGGCACTGGTGCGACTGGCGCTGGCCTCGACCTCACGGCTGGCGGTCGTGCCCGCCCAGGACCTGCTCGAGCTGGGGGCCGAGGCCCGGATGAACACCCCGGGCGTCCGTGACGGCAACTGGGGCTGGCGGGCGTCGGCGGGCGCCTTCACCCCCGCGCTGGCCGAGCGGCTGCGGCTCCTGGTCGACGGAGCGGAGCGCGGCGGGGCCTGAGCGTCGAACCGCCGCGCCCGGGTCACCAGCGGTAGTCCAGGAACTTCCCGTCGAAGGTGACCACGACGCGGTCGCCGTCCGGGTCGGGCCGGCGCGAGACCTCGAGCCGGAAGTTGATGGCGCTCATGATGCCGTCGCCGAACTCCTCGTGGATCAGCTCCTTGATCGCGGGGCCGTAGACCTGGAGGGCCTCGTGGAACCGGTAGATCGTCGGGTCGCCCAGCAGCTCGGGCTCGGCGAGGCGGTAGGGCTGGCGCTGGATCAGCGCGACGTCCTCGGGGCTCAGGTCGAGCAGTGCCCCGGCCTTGGCGGCCACGTCCGCGGGCACCGGGTGCTGGCCGAAGAGGGCCGCGACGGTCCACTCCCGGGGGCGGTCGAGGGCGTCGGCGATCTGGGCCCAGGAGAGTCCGGCGGACTGCTTGGCGGCGAGGACGCGTTGGCGGAGTTCAGAGCTCATGGGACAGACGCTACGACGCCCGGGTGACACCCAGGCGACGGGGCAGGGCCGGTCCGGCCCGTGGAACAGCCACCTGGATTAGACCATTGGTCCCTTTTCGACCTATTCGCCTGACGGACCTGCGTCCTGCTCCTAGATTCCTGGGATGGATCGGGGGGATCTCGTGCACACGGACGAGCGCAGGGCGCGGTGGGTGCTGGAGACGTCGTTGGCGACGCTGGCCGGCGCCGGCTGGCGCGTGCTCCCCGGCGTACGCCGGACGGGGGCGGCGCTCGGTGACGACGCGGTCCTCGTGGGTCCGGGCGGGGTCTTCGTGGTCTGCCTGGTGCCGTCGTCGGGTCCCGTCAGCGTCTCCGGGGGCGTGCTGCGCGAGGACGGCCGGCACCGGCAACGCGTGGTGTCCTCGGTCGTGCGCGCCGGCGAGCAGCTGCGGGAGCAGGTGCCCGGCCTGGGGGCGACGGTCGTGACGCCGGTCGTGTGCCTGGCGCGCGACGACCGGGTCGTGGGCTGGGCCGACGGCGCCATGGTCTCGGCCAGCAGCAACCTCGCGACCTTCCTGACCGCCCGCCCGACCGCCCTCGACGACGACGAGGTGGAGCGCCTCGCCGGGCTGGTGCGGCGGGCCGCGCTCGGGCCGCGGGGAGGGGTCGGAGGCCTGCGCGGCCAGGCCCGTCCGGCCGCCGTGCTGGCCCTGTTCGTGGTCGCCGCGGCGGGCTTCGTGCAGCTCGACCTGCCGGACCGGGCCGACGCTCCGAGGGGTCCTGTCGTCGAGCGTCTGCTGGGCTCCGACGCGGGCCTGTGAGACCCCTCACCACGCGTGCGCGCGACGATGCGCGGAGGGCCCCCGAGGCCTCATGATCAGGGGTGTGACCGACCCCCGCGAGACCTACAAGGTCCTCGATCTCGCGCTCCGGATCGGAGAGATCCTGCTCTCCTCCGGCGCGGGTGCCGCTGACGTCACGGCGACCATGCTGGGCCTGACGCACCACCTCGGACTGCGCAACGCCGATGTCGACGTGACCTTCACGCTGCTGAGGATGAGCTACCAGAGCGACCCCGACGAGATGCCGGTGCTGCTGACCCGCAACATCGCCCAGCGCGACATCGACTACGACGACCTGACCCGCACCCAGGAGCTGGTCGACGACGTGCTGACCAACCGGGTGGACGTCGTCGAGGCCCGCGCCCGGGTCGCCCGGATCAACTCCACGGGGCACTGGCTGCCGCGCTGGGCGGTGACCCTCGGCTCGGGCGCCGTCGGTGGCGCGATCGCGCTGATCCTGGGTGGGGGCGTCATCGTCACGACGGTGGCCACGCTGGCCAGCATCGCGATCACGACGCTGATGCGGGTGCTCAACCGCCAGCGGTGGCCGATGTTCTACCAGCAGGCGGCGGGCGGGCTCCTGGCCACGCTGATGGCCCTGGCGACCGCGGCGTTCGACCAGCGCTTCGACCTGCAGGTGGACACCTCGCTGGTGATCACCGCGAGCATCGTGATGCTGCTGTCCGGCATCGGCTTCATGGGCGCGATCCAGGACGCCCTCAGCGGCTTCTACCTGACCTCGGGCGCGCGGGTGATCGAGGCGATGCTCGCGACGGCCGGCCTGATCGCCGGCGTCTCGGCCGGGCTCGCGGTCGGGCCCAGCCTGGGGGTCGACCTCGAGGGCGTGCGTCCCGGGATCAGCCAGCTGGCCTCGCCGCCCCTGGTGCTGATCGGGGCGATGATCTCCGCGAGTGCCTTCGCGTTCTCCTCCTACGCCCCGCTGCGCTCGCTGCCGGCGGTGGCGATGAGCACGCTGCTGGGCCACCTGGCCTACCTGACGATGGCCGACCCGACCCAGTCGATGCCCTGGGCGGCGGCGTTCGCCGCGGTGGTGATCGGGCTCGTGAGCTACACGATCGCCGGCCGCGTCGGCGTACCCCCGCTCGTGGTGGTGGTGCCGGCGCTGGTGCCGATGCTGCCGGGCCTGGCGATCTACCGCGGGCTGAGCTTCATGTCCGAGGGCAGCAGCCAGGGCGTGATCCAGCTGTCCGCGGCGGCCGCGACCACGATCGCCCTGGCCGCCGGGGTGATCCTGGGGGAGTACGTCGCCCAGCCGGTCAAGCGCAACGCGCGCCGGCTGGAGACACGGCTCTCGGGTCCCCGGATGGTCGGGGTGATGCACGGGCACCTGAGCAGGCGCCCGCGCACCCCGGCGGTGTGACTCCCGAGCGTGTGAGCCCAGGCTCAGAGGGCCCAGGCTCAGAGGGCACCGCGGGGCTCAGAACCCGCGGCGGTGCGGGTTCAGGACGTCCTGGGTGTTGAACGCCCAGAGGGTGTAGCTGTTCACGGAGCTGACGAAGCGACGGATGCTGGCCATGGTGGGACCTCCACGGTGGTCGGGAGTGGTGCTCGGGCGGTGGACGATCCGGATTGGATCGTTCCAATGTCACTGTGCCCAACGTGGGTGAACCCGCGATGATGCCCCGATGACGCGGTGGTTTCGGGTGTTCCCGATCACGAGACCTGGCTCACGAGACGTGGGTCACGGAGGTGGCCACGGGGTGCGGCTCAGCTGCGGCAGGGGCCCCGGCCCAGCGCCGCGAGACCGGTGAGGTCGCCCGGGCCGAAGTCGTCGAGGCCGAGGTTCTCGGCGTTCATCAGCTCGCCGCGGTCCTCGACGTGGTCGAGGCCCACCACGTGGCCGAGCTCGTGCAGCACGATCGCCTCGGCCTCGGCGCGCCCGTCGGGGCGCGGTCGGATCCGGGTGAAGGCGTCCTCGTCGAGGGTGACCTCGCCGCCGACGTACCTGCTGCGGCCGGTGCCGTCGGTGACCCGGGTGCTGCCCCCGATGCCGGCGACGTCGCCCTCGAGCGCCGGCACGTCCGCCGAGGTCGCGAACGCGACCAGCACCGTCGCGCCACGCAGCCGTCCGAGCGGGCCGGCGCTGCGGCCACGCGCGCTGGGGCGGGCGTCGGTGCGGCCGTCCCAGACCAGCTCCAGCCCCGTGGCCCCCGCCACGGTGCGGATCGCGTCGCGCACGATCGCCTCGCTGTCGTCGGGGCCGCCGTCGGGGTTCAGGCGCACCCGCACGCGCTCGCAGGAGTCGTAGGTCACCGGACGGTCGACGTCGCCGGGCTGGTGGGCGATGAAGCGGAAGGTGCCTGGCCCCGACCGGCCGAGCGGCGGGTCGCCGCCGCCGGCCAGCGCGCCGAGCCCACCGCCGAGGCCGTAGTGCCAGGCGACGAGCGCCAGCACGGCGAGCGCCGCCGTGGTCGCCACGACGCCGCGCAGGAGCTCGGCGGGCGAGGAGCCCCGGCGAGAGCGCCGTCCGGCCGCGACGCCGGCGTCGAGGCGGTCGAGGTCGCGCAGGCGCCGCAGCATCCGCCGGCGTCGTCGTCGCACGCCCACCCGATGAGCCACCCGATGGTGGAGTCGCTCCAGCAGTCCCATGGCCCCCCGTCCCTGCCGCGCCCAGGCTAGTCGTCGCCGGGCGCCCGCAGGTGAGATCCATCCGTTGGGAGGGTTGCCAGGGGAGGGGTCGAGGCAGTCGGATGGGCTCAGCCGGGCCGAGGGCGTCCCGGGCAGAGGAGAACACCACCATGCGCCGTACTCGTCTCGGGATGGCGCTGCTCGCCACCGCGTCCCTGGTCCCCACCCTGCTCACGCTGCCGGCCGGAGGCGCAGGTGCCGCCACCGGCAGCGACCGGCTGGCCCGGTCACCCGAGCTGTCCACCGCCTCCCGCCTGGCCGACCGGCGCAGCCTCTTCACCGGCGACCGGTTCTGGGCCATGGGCGCCCAGGACGGCAGCTACCCCGCCACCGGCTTCCACACCCGCGGCGAGATGGGCGGGTGGTGGACCCCGCCGATCAAGGTGCTCGACGGGCTGTGGTTCAAGGCCGGCGACCAGTGGCTGACCTCGCAGCGCTACACCAGCGGCTGGGGCTACCAGCGGATGGACCTCGGCACCCACGACGGCGTCCGGATCAGCCGCACCGACTTCGCGCCCGACGGCCTGCGGGCCGGCCTCGTGGGCCTGCGGCTGGACAGCGACACCGCCACGACCGTGGACCTCGCCGTCGACGCCCACTCCGAGCTGATGAAGGTCTACCCCTGGGGCGAGACCACGCCCAGCCAGACGTCGTACAACCTGCAGGACACCGGGGCCGTCGACGGCAAGGACCTGGTCTTCCGCGAGCAGGGCACCCCGCCGGTGGCCAACGCCGAGGCGCACGACTACGCCGCGCTGGTGGGCTCCACGCTGACCCCCACCGGCAGCGACCTCGGGCCCGACCACCGCGGCCCTCAGGGCGACGTCGTCTGCCCCGCGTCGGGGCCCGACGCCCCGACCCAGCCCGACCGCTGCGACGACACGGCGTACGGCAAGGGCACCGGCGGCCAGCTGCGGTACGCCGTGCCCGTCCCGGCCGGCGGCCGCACGGTCTGGTTCTCGGTGTCCGGCTCCGACCAGGGGCTGGCCCAGGCCCAGCAGGAGCAGGCGAAGGCCCTCGCCGACCCGGCCGGGCTGCTGCGCCAGAAGATCGACCGGCGACGCGCGATCGGCGCCAACTCCCGGGTCAGCCTGCCCGGTGACCGGCTGCTCCAGCAGAGCGTGATGTGGAGCAAGCAGAACCTCGCCGACTCCGTGCAGGAGGCGCGCGACCTGCAGGTGCGCACGACGAAGGCCGGGACGACGTACCCCGCCCCGACCGGCACCGTGGCCAAGGCTCGCTGGTTCGGCGCCGGCTTCCCCGACTACCCGTGGCTGTTCGCCACCGACGGGGAGTACACCGGGTTCGCGGCCGTCACCAGCGGTCAGTTCTCCAGCATCAAGGCCCACCTGCGGGCCCTGCGCGACGTCTCGGTGGCGGCCAACGGGCAGAGCGGCAAGGTCGTGCACGAGGTGACCTCCGACGGCCAGGTCTACTTCGGGGCCAACGGCGACGACGGCAACACCGACGAGACCGCGAAGTTCCCCTCCATCGTCGCGCTGATCTGGCGCTGGACCGGGGACGACGCCTTCCGCGACGAGATGTACGCCTTCGCGGTGCGCAACCTGCGCTACGTCTTCCGCGCGCTCGACGCCGACGGCGACGGCTGGCCCGAGGGCCTGGGCAACGTCGAGCGCGACGGCATGGGCGAGGAGAAGCTGGACAACACCGTCTACACGATCCGCGGCCTGCGCGACCTCGCCGACCTGGCCAACAGCAAGCACGACACCGCGACGTACCGGTGGGCCACGAGCAAGGCCCAGGGCCTGGAGGGCCGCTTCGAGAAGGCCTGGTGGAACGGCTCCGACACCCGGCAGTACGCCGACTCGCTCGACGACCCGGGCAACCACCAGGTCTTCCAGCGCCACTGGACCGGTGTCACCCCGGCCGAGGTCGAGCTGCGCCGGCCCGGCCGGGCCAACGCGCCGCTCGCCTCGCTCGCCCACGCCCGGGCCCTGGTCGCCCGGCGCGAGGAGCCCTGCTACACCGGCACCTTCGGGCTCTTCCACACCGGCACGGGGGCGACCACGGCCGACGGTGGCAACGCCGGCGCCACCTGCGACGGGGCCACCTCGTCGGTGGTCTCCGAGCGCTCGGTGTTCACGCTGAACTCCTCGATCATGGCCGCCGCCGAGGCGGCCCTGGGGCGCATGGGACGCAGCCAGCTGGGGCGCTACACCACGGGCAACGCCCGGGTGCAGCTCGACCCGTCGGTCTGGGAGCTGCCGGGCTCGATGCCCGAGATCGCGCCCTCGCCCGACTTCGGGGCCAACATCGACAAGCTGTTCACCGAGCGCTCGATGGCGGTCCAGGCCTGGGGCACCTACGGCATCCTGTGGCCGGTCGTGCACTACCAGCTCGGGGTCTCGCCCGACCTCGGTCGCGACCGGGTGGCGGTCGTGCCGCAGGTGCCGGCGGGCCAGCCCAGCGTGGCCGGCCGCCAGATCCGGCTCGGCTCGGGCGCCGTCGACGTGACCGCGACCCGGACCTCGCGCGTCGTGCGCACCGTCGTGCGGCAGACCGGCCGGTGGCGGCTCACGATCGGCGCCGTCCTGCCGGCCGGGGCACGGGTGGCCTCGGTGCGCGTGGACGGCCGTCGGGTGCGGGCGCGGATCACCACCACCGCGCGCGGCCGGCAGGTGGTCGCCGACGGCGGCGCGCGGGCCGGCACCAGCGACCTGGTGGTGCGGCTGCGCTAGTCGTGGGGGCGGCGAGCAGACTGGAGGGGTGACGCTCCCTCCGGTCTGGCCCGCCCGCCCCGCCCGCGCCGTGCGCGACCTGCTCTCCACCCCCCGCGACGTGCGCCGGGCCCTCGGCTCCGGCCGCCGGCGCCTGGACTACAGCGGGTCGCCGCAGTTCCGTGACGGCCTGTTCCACAACCGGCTGCCGGCCTCGGTCGTCGAGCCCGGCAGCGGCGGCTCGATGGCCTGGGAGTTCGCCACCAAGGGCCGCACGGGCAAGCCTCGCCGGCCGGTCGAGGTCGCCCGGCCGCAGCTGCCCGAGGTCGCCGCCGACCTGGCCGCCACCTGGCTGGGCCACGCGACGGTGCTGCTCGAGGTCGAGGGGCGACGCGTGCTGACCGACCCGGTGTGGAGCGAGCGGGTCTCGCCCTCGCAGACCGTGGGCCCGCGCCGGCTGCACCCGGTGCCGCTGCCGCTGGCCGAGCTGCCCCACCTCGACGCGGTGCTGATCTCCCACGACCACTACGACCACCTCGACACCGCCACCGTCGACGTCCTGCTGCACACCCAGACCGCGCCGTTCGTCGTGCCCCTCGGCATCGGCCACCACCTCAGCCGGTGGGGGGTTCCGGACGACCGCATCGTCGAGCTCGACTGGGACCAGACGCACGAGGTCGCCGGCCTGCGCCTGACCTGCACCGAGGCCCGGCACTTCTCGGGCCGCTCGCTCGGCAGCAACACCACCCTGTGGTCGAGCTGGGTCGTGGCGGGGGAACGCGAGCGGGTCTACTTCGGCGGCGACTCGGGCTGGACGCCCGCCTTCGACGACATCGGCGCCGCCCACGGTCCGTTCGGCCTCACGGTGCTGCCGATCGGCGCCTACGACGCCCGCTGGCGCGACGTGCACATGGACCCCGACGAGGCGCTGCGCGCCCACGCCCAGCTGCGCGGCGACACCTTGCTGCCGATCCACTGGGCGACCTTCGACCTGGCCTTCCACGAGTGGTCCGACCCGGCCGAGTGGGTGGCCCGCGCGGCCGCGGAGGCCGGCGTACGCCTGGCGCTGCCGACGCCCGGCGGTCGCTTCGTGGTCGGCGAGGACCTGCCGACCGAGCCCTGGTGGCGCCCCTTCGCCTGAGCGGCGAGCCCGGTCCGCACGGGCGTGGAGAGGGGTGCCGGACGGAGGTCGGCGCCGCGTGACGGGCGTCTCGTGAGGGCCGTCACGTGAGCAGGACCACCTGCTTGAAAGTTGCACCTCCACCCGCCGATGCCCCACGGTTGAGGGAACTCGACGACGAGTTGCCGGTCCCTTTTGGATCGTTCCAAGGGATCCAGCGCCTCACGCAGTGCGCACCCCGCCCTCCTCCGTCTCCTGACCCGAGAGGCCTCCACGTGTCACTGTCCCTGATCCGTCCTTCCGTCCCCACCTTCGCCGAGACCGGCCGCGTCGGCTCCGCGGAGGACCTCTTCGCCCCGGTCCGCCGGATGGCCTTCCAGCGCCAGATCATGGCCGTCATCGTGCCCGCCTGGGCCGAGGACGGCGCCGACATGACGGCGTACGCCCGAGCCCCGCGCGACGTCACCGCCGAGGCGGCCGAGGCGCTGACCCAGCACCTCGACGCCGACGAGGTCGTCGTGCCGACCGACGACGGACGCCTGGTGATGCGGCTGCGCCACGAGGACCGTGAGTCGCGTCCGGTGCGGCTGCAGGAGATGGCCTACCACACCGTCGAGGCCTTCGACGCGCTCGGCTTCCACTCCGGCGTGATCGACCTCGGCGTCGGCTGGGCGCCGGTCAACCGTCGCCACGACGCCCGCTCGGCCGTCGAGCGCGCCGACGCCGCGGCCCGTGAGTCGGTGCGCCAGCGCGACCTCCAGCCGCTGAAGATGAAGGGCGACAAGGAGACGCGCTCGCCGCGCATCGGCCTGTGGTCCTTCAGCCACCAGATGCTGCTCGCCACCGTCGGCAGCGTCCTGCTGCCGTTCCTGGGCCTGGTCGGGGCGCACCTGCTCGGACTGGACCTCGGCGACGCCCTCTACTGGACGCTGGTCGCGGTCTTCTCGATGACCGCCCTGATGATCTGGGGGGAGGGCTTCAGCGCCCTCCAGCCGCCGCGCCTGCCGGCCACGCCGGACCGACCGGCGCCCCGAGCCACCGCGATCATCGCGGCGTACCTGCCCAACGAGGCGGACACGATCGTGGAGACCCTGGAGACCTTCCTGGCCCAGGAGTACTCCGGCGGCCTGCAGGTCGTCCTGGCCTACAACACCCCCGGCCCGATGGCCGTGGAGCCCCGCCTGGAGCTGATGGCCCAGAACCACCCCGAGCTCGACATCGTCAAGGTGCCCGACAGCACCTCGAAGGCACAGAACGTGAACGCGGCGCTGCGCGTCGCCCAGGGCGAGTTCGTCGGCATCTTCGACGCCGACCACCACCCCGTGCAGGGCTCCTTCGAGCGGGCCTGGCACTGGCTGGCCGAGGACGCCGACGTCGTCCAGGGCCACTGCGTGATCCGCAACGGCGAGGACTCCTGGGTCGCCCGCCTGGTCGCCGTGGAGTTCGAGCAGATCTACGCCGTCTCCCACCCCGGTCGCGCCAGCATGCACGGGTTCGGCGTCTTCGGCGGCTCGAACGGCTACTGGCGTCGGGACGCCCTGGAGCAGGTGCGTCTGCGCGGCTCCTTCCTGACCGAGGACATCGAGGCCTCGATGCGGGTCCTCCAGGCCGGCGGCCGGATCGTCAACGACCCGGGCCTGGTCAGCCGCGAGCTGGCCCCCGACGACCTGCGCACGCTGTGGCGCCAGCGGATGCGTTGGGCGCAGGGCTGGTTCCAGGTCTCGCTGCACCACCTCGGCGCCACCCTCACCTCGCCCCACCTGTCCCTGCGGCAGAAGCTCGGCTCGGCGTACCTCCTGGGCTTCCGCGAGGTCTACGCCTGGGTCTCGATGCTCGCCTGGCCGCTGCTGGCCTTCCTGGCCTGGCGCGACGGCGGGATCGACTTCGGCTCCCCGCTGTTCACCCTGATCACCCTGTTCATCACGGTCTCCGGCCCGCTGCAGACGCTGTTCGCGTGGCGGCTGGCCGTGCCCGAGCTGCGGGAGCACCCGCGGTGGTTCGTGACCTCGGCCCTGCTGAACCTCGTGTTCTACACCGAGTTCAAGAACCTGATCGCCCGGATCGCGCACCTCAAGGAGCTGCGCGGTGAGCACCAGTGGGTGGTCACGCCCCGCACGGCCGTGTCCAACACGACCGCCCCTGACCACGACCCCACGTCCCCCCTCGACGACCCGGAGGTGGCTGCATGAGTGCCACGACCCTGATCAGCGACACGACCCTGGCCCGTCCCGACCACGCCGACCCGACCGACGGCGAGGGCGCACCGCGCTCGCACCCGGTCTACCCGCTGACCTGGCTGCGCGGCCTCGCCGCCCTGGCCGTGGTCACCTTCCACGCCTACCAGCTCAACCGCTCGGGCGCCGAGAGCGTCTGGCCCTGGAGCGGCGCGGCTCACCAGGCGATGCTCGGCACCGACCTGTTCGTGGAGATGTTCTTCGTGCTGTCCGGCTTCGTGCTGTGGCTGCCGATCGCCCGCACGGCGCTCGAGGGCCGGCAGGGCCGGCCCGGCTGGGTGCTGCTGTTCCGCCGGATGGCGCGGCTGCTGCCGCTGTACTACGCCGTCGTCCTGGTGGTCTGGGGGATGAGCAACCCCTCGCTGCCCGGCCACTGGCAGGACCTGCTGCTGCACCTGTCGTTCACCCACATCTACAGCGACCAGTACATCTTCTGGACCGACGGCCCCGCCTGGTCGCTCGCCGTGGAGTTCCACTTCTACGTGCTGATGGCGATCTCGGTGCCGCTGGTCCACGCCGGCGTGCGCCGGGTGTCCACCCGCCGCGGTCGGCTCGGCATCGTGCTGGTGCTGCCGGCGCTGCTCATGGTCGTCGGCCTGGGCTACCTGCTGTGGGAGACCACGCTGGCCGACGTCGCCCCCGACAACTGGTCCGTGCTGTTCTCGCCCCTCTCGCGGGCCGCTGACTTCGGCATCGGCACCGGCCTGGCCGTGCTCGCCGCCGCCGGCGTCCGGCTCGGCGCCCGCGCCCGGTTCGCCACCGCCGTCCTCGGTCTGGCGGCCCTGGTCGCCCTGGTCGCGACGCGGCCGCGAACGCTGGTCGGCGAGTGGTGGCACCCGGCGTACGCCGTGGCGATCGGGGTGGCGCTGACGGCCATCGTGCTGCACGACGGCCCCTGGCCCCGGGTGCTCGAGCTGCGTGCGCTGTCCTGGATCGGTGGGCTCGGCTACGGGATCTACCTGATCCACGAGCCCGTCATGCGGGCGATGGGCGGCCTGGGCCTGCTGCCCGAGCCCCGCACCGGCAGCTTCTTCCTGGTGACCGCGGCGATCGTCGCCGTACCCTCGGTGGCGCTGGCGTGGCTGAGCTCCCGCACGATCGAGCGCGCCGGCGTGAACGTGATGTCCACGATCGACCGCCAGGGGCGACCGAAGGACTACTACGCCCACCTCGACCCCGCGGACAACCCGGGCGCCCAGGACGCCGTGCGCCCGACCCGCTGACCCGGCGCGCGTGCCCGCCGAGGCGGCGCGGGTGTACGCCGAGACGGCGCGGGTGTACGCCGAGACGGCGCGGGTGTACGCCGAGACGGCGCGGGTGTACGCCGAGGCGGCGCGCGTGTGTACACAGGCGCCGTCTCGCTGTACGCGCCGTCTCGCTGTACACACGCGCCGACGGACTTACGACGCAGCGCGGCTGCGCGTGCCGGGCGTCCAGGGCGTCGCCGTCGACCGGGTATCGGTTGCGCGCCGTCTCGCTGTACAGTACGCGCCGTAGCTCGGCGGACGTCTGGCCGGGGCGCCGAACACCCGACGTGCCCCCTCCGCCGCATGGGCAGGGGGGGACGACGGCCTGCGGCTACTACCAGTGGCTGAGCACCTCGATGGCCAGCCGCCGCGCCGCCGGCGTCGTCGCCCTCACCACCCCTGCAGCGCACGTCGCGGGCCACGGCCCGCGGCGTGCGCTGTCGGCTCCCGGACGTAGGATCGACGGCACATGAGCACGCAGTTCCCGATCCCCGGTCTCCCCGCGGTCCCGCGCGACGCGGAGCCCTCCGCCGACACCCGCGACGGCGCCTCGTCGCCCTCGACCTCCGCGGCCGGACGGCGTGGTCGGCCCAGCCGCGAGCAGCTCCTCGACGGTCTCAACGAGCCCCAGCGCGCGGCCGTGGTCCACGAGGGCGCGCCCCTGCTCGTCGTGGCCGGTGCCGGGTCGGGCAAGACGCGGGTGCTGACCCGCCGCATCGCGTGGCTGATCTCGGAGCGCAACGCCCACCCGGGCTCGGTCCTCGCGATCACCTTCACCAACAAGGCGGCCGCCGAGATGCGCGAGCGCGTCGCCGAGCTGGTCGGCGGGCGCGCCAAGATCATGTGGGTCAGCACCTTCCACTCCGCGTGCGTGCGCATCCTGCGCAAGGAGGTCGACAAGCTGGGTTTCAAGTCCACCTTCACGATCTACGACGCCGCCGACTCCAAGCGGCTGATGACCCTGGTCTGCAAGGACCTCGACCTCGACGTGAAGCGCTTCCCCCCGCGGGCGATCCTGAACTGGGTCAGCAACGCCAAGAACGAGCTCCAGGACCACGAGGACGCCGCGAAGGACGCCCGCAACGGCCAGGAGGAGACCTACGCCTCGGCGTACGCCGAGTACCAACGCCGCCTGCGCCAGGCCAACGCGATGGACTTCGACGACCTGCTGATGATGACCGTGCACCTGTTCCGCGCCTTCCCGGCGGTGCGCGAGAGCTGGCGTCGCCGCTTCCGCCACGTGCTGGTCGACGAGTACCAGGACACCAACCACGCTCAGTACGCCCTGATCCACGAGCTGTGCGCGCACGACCCCGACGCGGCCAGCCGTCCCGGCGCCTCGGCCGCCCAGGACGAGGTGCCGCCTGCCGAGCTGATGGTGGTCGGTGACGCCGACCAGTCGATCTATGCCTTCCGCGGCGCCAACATCCGCAACATCATGGACTTCGAGCTCGACTTCCCCGACGCGACGACGGTGATGCTCGAGCAGAACTACCGCTCCACCCAGACCATCCTGACCGCGGCCAACGCCGTGATCAGCCGCAACGACAGCCGCAAGCCCAAGAACCTGTGGAGCGACGCGGGCACGGGGGAGCGCATCGTCGGCTACGTCGGCGACGACGAGCACGACGAGGCCCGCTTCGTGGCCGAGGAGATCGACAAGCTCACCGACGCGGGGGCCGCGAGGTCCGGCGACGTCGCGGTGTTCTACCGCACCAACGCCCAGTCCCGGGTGTTCGAGGAGGTGTTCATCCGGGTCGGCATGCCCTACCGCGTCGTCGGCGGGGTGCGCTTCTACGAGCGCCGCGAGGTGCGTGACGCCCTCGCCTACCTCCGGGTGCTGGTCAACCCGGCCGACTCGGTGTCGCTGCGACGCATCCTGAACACCCCCAAGCGCGGCATCGGCGACCGTGCCGAGGCCTGCGTCGAGGGGCTGGCGCAGCGCGACCGGATCACCTTCTGGGAGGCGCTGCAGCGCGCCAAGGACGCCCCCGGCATCGCCAGCCGGTCGCTGAACGCCATCCGCGGGTTCGTCGACATCGTCGAGCAGCTGCAGTCGATGGTGGTGGCCGGCGAGCGCGTCGACGTGGTGCTCGAGTCGGCGCTGACCCGCAGCGGCTACCTCAAGGAGCTCGAGGAGTCCGAGGACCCCCAGGACGAGACCCGGGTGGAGAACCTCGCCGAGCTCGTGGCCGTGGCCCGCGAGTTCTCCGACGACCCCGTCGCCGGCCCGTCGGCCGATCCGGCCGAGACCGAGGACGCCGCGGTCGAGACGCCGCCGCCCGGCCTCGTCGACTTCCTGGAGCGGGTCTCCCTGGTCGCCGACTCCGACCAGATCCCCGACGCCCCGCAGGACGGCGAGGAGGGCGCGCCGGGCGGTGGCACGCGTGGGTCCGCCGGCATGGTCACGCTGATGACCCTGCACACCGCCAAGGGCCTGGAGTTCCCGGTCGTGTTCCTGACCGGCCTCGAGGACGGCGTCTTCCCGCACATGCGGTCGCTGGGCGACAAGCCCGAGCTCGAGGAGGAGCGCCGCCTGGCCTACGTCGGCCTGACCCGCGCCCGCGAGCGGCTCTACGTCTCCCGGGCGGTCGTGCGCTCGGCCTGGGGCGCTCCGTCGCACAACCCCGCCTCACGCTTCGTCGACGAGCTGCCGGTCGACCTCGTCGACTGGCGCCGCACGGCCGGCGCGATGACGTCGTGGAACCGCCCGCAGTACTCCTACCCCGGCGGCGGCTCGTCCGGCGGTGGCGGGGGAGGCCGCGCGCCCCAGCGCCAGTTCGGCTCCGCCGCGGCCCGCAAGGACGCCTCCACCAAGGCCAAGGCCGGGCGCGCCATCCCGTCGCTCGATCCCGGCGACCGCGTGCAGCACGACAGCTTCGGGCTGGGCACGGTGGTCGCGCTCGAGGGGGTCGGCGACAACGCCGTGGCCTCGATCGACTTCGGCGGCGACGGCGTGAAGCGGCTGCTGCTGCGCTACGCGCCGGTGGAGAAGCTGTAGCCCGAGGGCCGAGCCCCCGCGGGCTACGGCTTCAGGCCGTGGAAGACCAGCGCCTGGTAGGGGTCGACCGGGTCGCCGCCACCGGGGCGGACCTCGAGGTGCAGGTGCGGGCCGGTGGTGTTGCCGGTGTTGCCGACCTCGCCGATCTGCTGGCCGGCGGCGACCTTGTCGCCGGGGGAGACCCCGATGGAGTTCTGGTGGCAGTACCAGATCTCCGTGCCGTCATCGAGGGTCTCGACGGTGCGGTTGCCGTAGGCGCCCGCGCTGCCGGTCTCGGTGATCGTGCCGTTGGCGACCGAGACGATCGGCGTGCCGACCGGGGCGGCGAAGTCGAGCCCGGTGTGGTTGTTGGACCACAGCCCACCAGCCATGCCGAAGCGGGCGGTGAGACGGTAGCCGCTGGTGGGCAGCACCCACTGGTTCTTGGCGATCTGGCCGGCGCGCGCCTCGGCGGCACGGCCCAGCGACTTCAGCTCGGCGTTGCGCTCGGCGGCCTTCTCCTCGGCCGCCCGCTGCAGCCGCGCGTCGGCGGCGTCCTGCAGGGCCTGCCGCTCGGAGTCACGGCTGATCGCCCGCTCACGCGGACCGCCGACGAAGCCGACGGCATCGGTGCCGGCGGAGACGGCCCGGGCCTGGGAGGACAGCGCGAAGCCGCCCGCCGACGTCGCGGTGGCGGGCGAGGTCGGCACCGACAGGGCGCCGGCGCCCGCGGCCACGAGGGCGCTGAGACCCACCAGGGTGCGCACGGTCGGCAGCCGCCGGAGCAGCGGGGAGGCGGCGGGGGCGGACGGCTTCTCCGCCCGGCGACGACCGGCCACCGAGGGTCGCGCCAGCGCAGCGTGCTGCCGGTCGCGGTGGCCCGCTCGGTGCTGGTGAGTCATGCGTGATCCTCGCTTGAAGGCTCAATCAGGGGACCCGACACGATAAACCAGGTGTCTCGGGATGCGAAATCAGTCGTGGGAGACGTGTGGACAACGACGACGCCTGGTCCGTCGCACGAAGTCCGCGACCAGGTCGGCCAGCTGCTCGGGGCGCGCGCGGGGGACCCAGTGGCCCTCGTCGAGCTCGACGACCGAGAGGTCGCGGCACCGGGCCTCCAGGCCCGCGACGGAGACCGGCAGCACGAACCCGTCGCGGCGGGCGACGACGAGCTGCACCGGGAGCGAGGTGCGCCACGCCCGCGGCGCCCGCAGCCGCGGCACGACGTTCGCGCGGTAGATCTCCAGGGCCGGTACGGCGTTGCGCGCGGCCTCCGCACCCCAGGGCACCAGGTCGACCGTGGGGTCCAGGCGCCGCAGGAGCGGTCGCACGAGCCGCTGCAGCCGGCGCCAGGTCAGCTCGGGCAGGAGCGGGAGCAGGAAGAACCAGACGTACCAGCTGTGCAGGAGCTGCGGCAGCATCCGCAGCGTCCCGCGCCACCCCTGCGCGCGGCTGCCGACGTGGTCGAGCGGCGGACCGCTGACCGAGGTGTACGTCGCGAGGCGTCGCTCCAGGCGCGGGTCCCAGGTGGCCGCGGCCACGGCGTCCCACCCCGCGATCGAGCCCCAGTCGTGGCCCACGAGGTGCACCCGGGCGTCGTCGGGCAGGACCGCGTCGAGCACGGCGACCAGGTCCTCGACGTGGTGCTCGAGCCGGTAGGCGTCGCGTCCGGTGGGTCGGTCGGAGGCGCCAGTTCCGCGTGAGTCGTAGGTGACGACGTGCCAGTCATCGGGTAGCCGCTCCACCACCGGGCGCCACATCGTCTGGTCGTCGGGGAACCCGTGGAGGAGGACGACGTGGGTGGCACCGGACGGGTCGCCGTGCGTCCTGACCGCGAGCCTCACCGGGGGCGTGGTGCGCGACGTGACCTGCGTCTCCTTGGGCTGCACGCGTGGCACCCTACGTGGCCGTCTGAGCGCGTTCGGGTCTAAGGTCGCCGGAGCGGACGCCCCGGTGATCCTCCTGGTGAGACCGGCGCGCCCACGCCAACCGACGAGAACTCGAAGGAGCGGTCGACCCGTGGACCTGATGGAGTACCAAGCGAAGGAACTCTTCGCCAAGCATGGTGTCAAGGCAACGCTCGGCCCGGTCGTGCGAACCGCCGAGGAGGCCAGGGCCGCCGCCGAGGAGCTCGGTGGCGTCACCGTCATCAAGGCACAGGTCAAGGCCGGAGGCCGCGGCAAGGCGGGCGGCGTCAAGCTCGCCAAGACCCCCGACGAGGCGTTCCAGCACGCCGAGGCGATCCTGGCGCTGACCATCAAGGACCTGCCGGTGAACCGCGTGCTCGTCACGCCGGCGACCCCGCCGGTGGAGGAGTACTACTTCTCCTTCCTGCTCGACCGGTCCAACCGGTCCTACCTCTGCATCGCCTCGGTCGAGGGAGGCGTGGAGATCGAGGAGGTCGCCAAGACCAACCCCGACGCGGTGAAGAAGTTCCCGATCGACGCCGGCACCGGTGTCGACGAGGCGAAGGCCACCGCGATCGTCGAGGAGGTCGGCTTCCCCGCAGAGCTGCGTGACCAGGCGATCACCATGGTCCAGCAGCTGTGGGAGGTCTTCGTCGAGGAGGACGCCACGCTCGTCGAGATCAACCCGCTGGCCCGCCTCGAGGGCGACGTCCTCGAGGCCTTGGACGGCAAGGTCTCGCTCGACGAGAACGCCGAGTTCCGTCACGAGGACCACGCCGCGTTCGAGGACAAGGACGCTGCCGACCCGCTCGAGGCCAAGGCGAAGGCCAAGGGCCTGAACTACGTCAAGCTCGACGGCTCCGTCGGCATCATCGGCAACGGTGCCGGGCTGGTCATGTCGACCCTCGACGTCGTCGCGTACGCCGGTGAGGCGCACGGCGGGGTCAAGCCCGCCAACTTCCTCGACATCGGCGGCGGCGCCTCGGCCGAGGTGATGGCCAACGGCCTCGACGTGATCCTCGGCGACGAGCAGGTCAAGTCCGTGTTCGTGAACGTCTTCGGTGGCATCACCTCGTGCGACGCGGTGGCCAACGGCATCGTCGGCGCCCTGGAGATCCTCGGTGACGACGCGACCAAGCCGCTCGTCGTGCGTCTCGACGGCAACAACGTGGACGAGGGTCGTCGCATCCTCGACCAGGCCAACCACCCGCTGGTGACGCTGGTGGACACGATGGACGGCGCGGCCGACAAGGCCGCCGAGCTCGCGAACGCGAAGGGCTGAGAAGACTGTGTCTATTTTCCTGAACAAGGACTCCAAGGTCATCGTCCAGGGCATCACCGGCGGTGAGGGCACCAAGCACACCCGCCTGATGCTCAAGGCCGGCACCCAGGTCGTCGGTGGCGTCAACGCCCGCAAGGCGGGCACCACGGTCACCCACCAGGACCCGGACGGCAACGACGTCGAGCTCCCGGTGTTCGGCTCGGTCGCCGAGGCGATCAAGGAGACCGGCGCCGACGTCTCGGTGGCCTTCGTGCCCCCGGCCTTCACCAAGGACGCCGTGATCGAGGCCATCGACGCCGAGATCGGTCTGCTGGTGATCATCACCGAGGGCGTGCCGGTGCAGGACTCCGCCGAGTTCTGGGCCTACGCCCAGGGCAAGGCCACCCGGATCATCGGGCCCAACTGCCCCGGCATCATCACCCCGGGCGAGGCGCTCGCCGGCATCACGCCGGCCACGATCTCCGGCTCCGGCCCGGTCGGGCTGGTCTCGAAGTCCGGCACGCTGACCTACCAGATGATGTTCGAGCTCAAGGACCACGGGTTCTCCACCGCCATCGGCATCGGCGGCGACCCGATCATCGGCACCACCCACATCGACGCCCTCGAGGCCTTCGAGAACGACCCGGAGACCAAGGCGATCGTGATGATCGGCGAGATCGGTGGCGACGCGGAGGAGAAGGCCGCGGCGTACATCAAGGACCACGTGACCAAGCCGGTCGTCGGCTACGTCGCCGGCTTCACCGCTCCCGAGGGCAAGACCATGGGCCACGCCGGCGCCATCGTCTCCGACGGTGCGGGCACCGCCCAGGGCAAGAAGGAGGCCCTCGAGGCCGCCGGGGTCAAGGTCGGCAAGACGCCGTCGGAGACCGCCCAGCTGATGCGCGAGATCCTCAAGGGTCTCTGACCCCTCAGGTCACCGCGTTGCGCGAGGAGTACGCCGGGTCGGCGTGCTCCTCGCGCTGCATCACCAGCACGAGCCGCTCGACGGCGGTGCTGACGTCCTCGAGGGTGTTGTAGAGCGGGGCGAAGCCGAACCGCGCGATGTCCGGGTCACGGAAGTCGCCGACGACGTCGCGGGCGATCAGCGCCTGGACCACGCCGTACGCCGCGGGGTGGCGCAGCGAGACCTGCGAGCCCCGGCGGTCGTGCTCGCGCGGGGTGGCGATCTCGAAGACGCCCGGCAGCGCGGCCTCGATGCCGGCGATGAAGGCGTCGGTCAGCTCCAGGGAGCGGGCCCGCAGGTCCTCCATCGCGACGCCGTCGAAGGCCTCCAGCGACGCCTCGAGCGCCGAGAGCGCGAGCACGGGGGGAGTGCCGGACCCGAAGGCGCCGATGCCGTCCTTGGGGGTGTGGTCGCGCGCCATCGCGAACGGCGTGGCGTGCCCCATCCACCCGGTGATCGGCTGGCGGGCGGCGGCCTGGTGCCGCGGCGCCACCCAGAGGTACGCCGGTGAGCCCGGACCGCCGTTGAGGTACTTGTAGGTGCACCCGACCGCCATGTCGGCCCCCGCACCGGTGAGGTCGACGGGCACGGCCCCGGCGGAGTGGCACAGGTCCCACTGCACCAGCGCGCCGCGGGCCTGCGCCTCCGCGGTGATCGCCGCCATGTCGTACATCGCGCCGGTGCGGAAGTCGACGTGGGTCAGTGAGAGCAGGGCGACGTCGTCGTCGACCGAGGCCAGTGGGTCGGCCGGGTCGCACCAGCGCAGCTCGAGGCCCATCAGCTCGGCCACGCCGGCGGTGATGTAGCCGTCGGTCGGGAACGTCGTCGGCTCCACGACCAGGACCCGCCGGTCGGGCCGCAGGCGGGCGGCGGCGACGGTGGTCTTGAACAGGCTGACGCTGGTGCTGTCACCGAGGTGCACGTCGTCGCCCGAGATCCCGATCAGGGGCGCGATCCGGTGGCCGATGCGCCGCACGAGCTCCATCCAGTGGGCGTCGTTCCAGGAGCGGATCAGACCCTGACCCCACTCGCGGCGCACGACGTCGAGGAGCCGGTCGGCGACCCCCGTCGGGAGCGCGCCGAGCGAGTTGCCGTCGAGGTAGACCAGGCTCTCGGGCAGGTCGAAGCGCGGGCTCATCGGCGGGCCGGGAGCTCGAAGAGCCGGTCGCGCGCGCGGGTGACGAGGGCGGTGAAGGTCTCCTCGTCGAGGTCGAGGGTGCCGGCGGCGGTGAAGTTCACCTGGGCAACGTAGCGGCCGACGCGCATGATCCCCATCCAGAAGCCGACCTGGACGCCCTGGCGGATCTCGCTGTCGAGGCGCCACAGGGCGTACTCCGAGCCTCGGAAGCCCTTCGGCTCGACCAGCTCGCTGCTCACCGTGGCGCCGAGGTCGCGCTTCTCGCACGTGGCCATCGCCGCCCGGACGCGGGCCACGAACGCCTGTCCGCGCCGCGGGGTGGGGAACGCGCCGTAGGTCTCCGAGATCCCGAACCGGCGCGGCAGCCGCGCCTGCGGGACCAGGAAGATCCGGGTCGCGGCCCGCCGGGCGCCGGACCTCACGAAGTCAGCCTTGTCGCAGGTGGTGGCGGCGACGTTGACCCGGGCCGGCACGGGGCGGGTGCCCACCCACGGCCGGTTGATCGCGCCGACCACCGGCAGGTCGGCCGCCGCGAGGGTGCCCCGGGTCTCGCCCGACAGCGGCGGCAGCACGGGGGCGACCGTGACCGTGGTGGGGCAGTCGCCGACGGGGTCGGTGCCGCACAGGTTGCGCACGCCGGCGGTGAGCGCGTTCACCGCGCGGGCGACGTCGACCTGACGCCCGCCGAGCGTCTCCAGCACCGTGGACACCGTCACCGAGCCGGTCTGGACGACGCCCACGACGTAGGTCCGGCGGGCGGCGTCGGGGATCCGCAGCTTGAGCAGCCGGGCCTGGTCGCCGAGGCCGCGCAGGCGGTAGGCGTTCAGCAGCTGCAGCCGGGCCTGCTGGCAGCCGGCGAACCACCCCAGCGTCGTGCGGTACGCCGCCGCGGCCGCTCGCGGGCTGCGCGAGATCTCCACCGTCTGCACGAGCCGTCGGCGGGGCGAGTCGGGACCGGAGCCGGGGGCGGCATAGGTGCGCACGAAGGTGCCGCTGCCCCGGGGGTCGGCGAACCGGGCGTCCTGGCAGACCGAGTTGATGCCGGTGCCCTCGGTGTTGTCGGTGGTGCTGAGCAGCCGCCACCGCTGGTCGGAGAGCTGCTGCACCTGGGCCGCGTCGATCATCATCGCCGCTGTTGCCGGACGTTGGGTCGGGTCGGCCGGCCGGTCTACCTCGGCCGGGTCCTGGGCGCCGCCGCGCACGACGAACAGGCCGCCGAGCAGGGCCAGCACGACCACGACGATGCCGAGGGCCACCAGGGGGGCGCGCCGACGCCGCCGGGGGCGGGAGGAGTCGTCGGGACCGGCCGTGGGCGGGTCGGCTGGGTGGGGAGCGGCAGAACGGGGCATGACAGGGCGAGGCTACCCGCGTGCCTCACCCGCCCGGCCGGACCGTTGGTTCAAGATGGTGGGGATGACTGATCTGTTGAGCCGCCCGTCGGAGACCCACGAGGAGCCCGGACGCCCGTCCGGCGCCCTCGGCCGCCTGGTGGGTCGACTCCGCTCGACCTTCGCGCGGCACGGCGACGACGAGCTGCGTCCGCTGACGGTCTCCGCCGCGATGGCCGGGCTGGGCGCGGCCCTGACCACCATGGCGGCCTGCATGCTGGTGGCGGTCGTCGGCTGGTTCGCCGCCGACGCCGGCGCCCACGGCCAGACCACCGACGCGCTGCGCGTCGGCGCCGACGCCTGGCTGGTGGGCCACGGCTCCCGGCTCAGCCTCGACGGGGTGCCGCTGGGTCTGCTGCCGATCACCCTGACCGGCCTGATCGCCCTGGTGGTCTTCCGCTCGGGCCGCCGGGCCGGACGCACCTCCGAGCCCACCGACGAGCGCACGCTGCTCACCGCCGCGGGCATCCTCACCGGCCTCTACCTCGTCGTGGCCGTGGTGACCTGCGTGGTCGTGGGCGACGACGCCGCCGCCCCCGGCCTCGGTCGGGCCATCGTCGGCGCGCTGCTGGTCGCGGGCGTCTTCGGCACCCTCGGGCTCGCCGCCGGCACCGGGCACCTCGCCGACGCGGTCGACCGCGTGCCCGGCTGGGTCCGCGCCGTGGTCCACGGCGCCGTGACCTCCACCCTGCTGCTGGTCGGTGCCGCCGCGCTGCTGGTCGCCGGCAGCCTGCTGTTCCACCTCAACGACGCCGCCACCCTCCTCTCGGGGCTGCGGCTGAGCACCGGCGACGACGTGATGTACGCCGTCGCGACGCTCGCCGTGGTGCCCAACGCGGTCCTGCTCGGCGCGGCGTACCTCCTCGGGCCGGGGTTCGCCCTCGGCACCGGCACCGTGGTCTCGCCCGGGGTGGTCTCGCTCGGCCCGGTGCCCGCGTTCCCCCTGCTGGCCGCCGTGCCCGAGGCCGGGCCCACCCCGCCGTGGGCGATGGGCGTGCTCGCCGTGCCCGTGCTGGTCGCGGTGGTCGGCGCCGTGCTGGCCCAGCGGGCCTACCGCGTGACGGCGTACGACTCCGCCGCCCTGCGCGGCTTCGGCGCCGGTCTCGGGGCCGCGCTGCTGACCACCCTGCTGATCACGCTCGCGGGGGGCCCGATGGGCACCGGCCGGATGGCCGACATCGGCGCCTCGGCCAGCGAGGTGCTCGTGGCCGCCGTCGCGGCGATGAGCCTGGGCGGTCTGGTGGCCGGCGTCGTGACGGCGTGGTTCCAGCGTCGGGCCGACCGTCGGGCCCCCGGCGGCGACGCCGCTCCGGCCTCCTGACGCCGCCGGTTCACGCCCCGGGCGCTCCTCTCGGTAGCCTGTCCCGCGTGCCCGCGCCCGCTCGTCGACTCGTCGTCCTCGTCTCCGGCGCCGGCACCAACCTGCAGGCCCTGCTCGACGCCGCGGCCGACCCGGCGTACGGCGCCGAGGTGGTCGCCGTCGGCGCCGACCGGGACGGCATCGAGGGCCTGGCCCGGGCCGAGCGTGCGGGCGTCCCGACCTTCGTGCAGCGGCTCACCGAGGCGCCCGACCGGGCCGCCTGGGACGACGCGCTGACCGCGACCGTCGCCTCGCATGACCCCGACGTCGTGGTGCTCGCCGGCTTCATGAAGCTGGTCGGCCCCGCGTTCCTGGGCCGCTTCGCGGGCCTCGTGGTCAACACCCACCCCGCCCTGTGCCCGTCGTTCCCCGGCACCACCGGCCCGGCCGACGCCCTGGCGTACGGCGTCAAGGTCACCGGCGCCACCCTCTTCGTGGTCGACGCCGGTGTGGACACCGGCCCGATCATCGCCCAGACCGTCGTGCCCGTGGAGGACACCGACGACGTCGAGAGCCTGCACGACCGGATCAAGGTCGCCGAGCGCACCATGCTCGTCGACACCGTGGGCCGCCTGGCCCGCGAGGGATTCACCATCACCGACAGGAAGGTGCGGATCGGCCCATGACCGACAGCACGCAGCCCCAGGACCGGATCGACATCAAGCGGGCGCTGGTCTCCGTCTACGACAAGTCCGGGCTCGAGGACCTGGTCCGCGGCCTGCACGACGCCGGCGTGGAGCTGGTCTCCACGGGCGGCTCGGCCAAGCTGATCGCCGACCTCGGCCTGCCGGTGACCAAGGTGGAGGACCTCACCGGGTTCCCCGAGTGCCTCGACGGCAGGGTCAAGACGCTGCACCCCCAGGTGCACGCGGGCATCCTGGCCGACCGCCGGCTGCCGACCCACGTCGCCCAGCTCGCCGACCTCGGCGTGGAGCCGTTCGACCTGGTGGTCTCCAACCTGTACCCGTTCACCCAGACCGTCGCCTCCGGCGCGAGCCCCGACGAGTGCGTCGAGCAGATCGACATCGGTGGCCCCTCGATGGTCCGCGCCGCCGCGAAGAACCACCCGTCGGTCGCCATCGTGACCTCGCCCGAGCGGTACGCCGACGTGCTCGCCGCGCTCGCCGAGGGCGGCTTCACCTACGACCAGCGCAAGCGCCTGGCCGCGGAGGCCTTCGTGCACACCGCGACCTACGACGTGAACGTCGCCAGCTGGATGGGCTCGGTGCTCACCGACACCTCCGACGGCGCCGGCTTCCCCGCGTGGGTCGGCGGCACCTGGGAGCGCGCGTCGGTGCTGAGGTACGGCGAGAACCCCCACCAGAGCGCCGCGATCTACCTCAACGGGTTCGGCACCGGGCTGGCCCAGGCCGAGCAGCTGCACGGCAAGGAGATGTCCTACAACAACTACGTCGACGCCGACGCGGCCCGCCGCGCGGCCTACGACTTCGACGAGCCGGCCGTGGCGATCATCAAGCACGCCAACCCGTGCGGCATCGCGGTGGGCACCGACGTCGCCGAGGCCCACCGCCGGGCCCACGAGTGCGACCCGGTCTCGGCCTTCGGCGGCGTGATCGCGACCAACCGCCCGGTCACGGTCGAGATGGCCCGCCAGGTGGCCGAGGTCTTCACCGAGGTCGTCGTGGCCCCGGCGTACGACGACGGCGCCGTCGAGGTGCTCCAGGGCAAGAAGAACGTGCGGCTGCTCGTCGCCGAGCCGCTCGAGCGGGGCGGCGTCGAGATGCGCCCGATCTCCGGCGGCCTGCTGATGCAGGAGCGCGACGCGGTCGACGCCGACGGCGACGACACCGCGTCCTGGACCCTCGCCACCGGTGAGGCCGCCTCCGCCGAGGTGCTGGCCGACCTGGCCTTCGCCTGGAAGGCCTGCCGGGCCGCGAAGTCCAACGCGATCCTGCTGGCCAAGGACGGCGCCTCCGTCGGCATCGGCATGGGCCAGGTCAACCGCGTCGACTCCTGCCGGCTCGCCGTCGACCGGGCGGGGGAGCGGGCCGCCGGCTCGGTCGCCGCCTCCGACGCCTTCTTCCCCTTCGAGGACGGCCCGCAGATCCTGATCGACGCGGGCGTCACCGCCATCGTGCAGCCGGGCGGCTCGGTCCGCGACGAGCTGACGATCGAGGCCGCCCAGAAGGCCGGCGTCACGATGTACTTCACCGGCACCCGACACTTCGCCCACTGAGAGGCTCGACCATGACGGCACAGAGGTTGGACGGCACCGCGACCGCCACGGCGATCAAGGGCGAGCTGAAGGCGCGCGTCGACGCCCTGCGCGAGCAGGGGGTCACCCCGGGGCTCGGCACGATCCTGGTCGGCGACGACCCGGGCTCGACGTGGTACGTCAACGGCAAGCACAAGGACTGCGCCGAGGTCGGCATCGCCTCGATCCGCGAGGACCTCCCGGCCACGGCCACCCAGGACGAGGTGCTGGCCGCCGTACGCCGGCTGAACGACGACCCGGCGTGCACGGCGTACATCGTCCAGCTGCCGCTGCCCCGGGGAATCGACGAGAACCTCGTGCTCGGCGAGATCGACCCGACCAAGGACGCCGACGGCCTGCACCCCACCAACCTCGGCTGGCTGGTGCTCGGCAAGGACGCCCCGCTGCCCTGCACCCCGGCCGGCATCGTGGAGCTGCTGCGGCGCCACGACGTGGCCGTGAAGGGCGCCGACGTCGTCGTGGTCGGCCGCGGGGTCACCGTGGGTCGCCCGCTCGGCCTGCTGCTGACCCGGCGCACCGAGAACGCCACGGTCACGCTGTGCCACACCGGCACCCGCGACCTCGCGGCCCACGTGCGCCAGGCCGACGTCGTGGTCGCCGCCGCCGGCGTACCCGGCATCATCAGCGGTGACATGGTCAAGCCCGGCGCCGCCGTGCTCGACGTCGGCGTCTCGCGCGTCGACGGCAAGATCGCCGGCGACGTGGCCGACGACGTCTGGGAGACCGCCGCCTGGGTCTCGCCCAACCCCGGGGGTGTGGGCCCGATGACCCGGGCCATGCTGCTGTCCAACGTGGTCGCCAACGCGGAGGGCCGGCTGTCGTCGTGACCCCCGACGAGGAGCCCCGCCGAGTGCCGTCCACGATCGGTGGGCTGGTCTACCTCGTCGTCGTCGCCACCAGCGTCGTGGGCGTGCTCGTGATCGCGCTGGGCCCCTGGCGCCGCGGCGTCGACCTGATCGGCCTCGCCCTGCTCGTCGGCGCCGCCGCCCGCTCGGTCCTGCGCGACCACAGCGCCGGCATGCTCCGCGTGCGTCGCCACCGCTGGATCGACGTCCTCATGCTCGGCGGCGTCGGCGTGGCCCTGCTCGTCCTCGCCGCCGTGATCCCCGACCAGGCAGCGTGAGCGGGTGAAGTTTCACTAGGGCCCTAGTGAAACCGCCACTGGCTGCACGAAACTTCGTGTCACCAGCGGCAGAATCACTAGGGCCCTAGTGAAACCGCCCGGGCCTCAGCCCAGCACCGGGTCGGCCTGGGCCCCCTGGCGGCGTACGGCGTCGGCGCCGGCCTCGAGCCCGGCGCGCAGGGCGTGCTCGCGGTCGGCGCCGCGGGCCAGGGCGGCGGCCAGTGCTCCGCAGAACGCGTCGCCCGCGCCGGTGGTGTCGACGACGTCCTCGACGGTGACGGCCGGCACCTGCAGGTCGTCCCAGCGGGCGCCGTCGCCGCCGAGGGTGACGAGCAGCGACCGGGGGGTGCCGCCCGACCCGGCGAGCAGGGAGGCCTCGTGCTCGTTGGCCACCAGCGGGTCGGCGAGGGCGACGACGTCGCCGGGGAGGTCGGCGTACGGCGCGGTGTTCAGCACCACCCGCACCCCCCGCTCCGCGGCCCTGCGGCAGGCGGCCGCGACGGTGTCGAGCGGGATCTCGAGCTGGACGAGCAGCACGTCGTCGGGGGTGGCGTCGTCGAGGACCGCGAGCGCGTCCTCGTCGACGGTGCCGTTGGCCCCCGCGACGACCACGATCGAGTTCTCGCCGCGCTGGTCGACGACGATCAGGGCCGTGCCGGTGGGCTCGGAGGGGTGCACGACGAGGCGCGAGGTGTCCACGCCGCGGGCCGCGAGCCGCGCGACGTACGCCTCTCCTCCGGCGTCGTCACCGACGGCGCCGACCATCACGACGGAGCCCCCGGCGGCCGCGGCGGCCACGGCCTGGTTGGCGCCCTTGCCGCCGGCGAGGCGGGACAACCCCCCTCCGAGGACGGTCTCGCCGGGCTGCGGGTGGCGCTCGACCCGGGTCACGACGTCGACGTTCAGCGAGCCGAGCACCAGCACGCGGCCCATCAGAGCGCGCCCGTCACGGTGGCGAGCCAGAGGGCGGCGTAGCGCTCGCCGTCGACGTCCAGCCCGACGTCCAGCGACGCGCGGGCGCGGCCGTGCGGGTCGTGGGCCAGGTTGCCGTCCCAGTCGCGGCGGTCGACGATCGTGCGCCCGCGGGACCACGTGCCCGCGAGCTCGACCCGCACGGGCAGCCGCTCGGTGGTCAGGCCCTCGGGGTCGAGCACGGCGCACACCGCGCCCGCGTCACCGATGGTGGCCGAGTCGGTGGCGAACCGCTCGCATTGGAAGGCGACGAGGCGGCCGGCGAGCCCGGCCGGCCCGGAGTCGTGCGCGGCGACGAGCTCCTTGGCCTGCAGCAGCGAGACGCGGGGGCCGTAGAAGACGTCGAGGCCGTACATCACGACCTCGATCCCGAGGTCCGCGCAGGCGTCCAGCGCGATCGCCGCGGCCTCGGGGTCGTGGAAGACGTTGAACTCCGCCGAGGCGGTGGCGTTGCCGACGTGGGCGGCGCCGCCCATGAACACGATGCGCTCGAGGCCGCGGGCGACCTCCGGGTGGGTGCGCAGCAGCAGCGCGATGTTGGTCATCGGCGCCAGCGGCACCAGGGTGATCCGCTCGCCCGCGTCGGCCGCGGCGAGCAGCACGTCGCGCAGCAGCTCGACCGCGTGCCGCGCCTCGGGCTCACGGGTGGACCGTGGCCAGTCGAGGTCGCCCATGCCGTCGTCGCCGTGCACGTGGCGTGCGTCGACCGGCTCCTCGAGCAGCGGGCGCGAGGCCCCGGCCGCCACAGGTACGTCGGCGCGGCCGCAGGTGTCGAGCACGGTCAGCGTGTTGCGCACGACGTCGACCAGCGGCGCGTTGCCGCCCACGCAGGTCACCGCTCGCAGGTCGAGGTCGGGGTGCAGGGCCGCCAGCAGCAGCGCGCACGCGTCGTCGACCCCGGTGTCGACGTCGAGGATGATCGGCGTACGGGACATAGGGGTCCTTCCAGAGCAGAACGGTCGAATCGGGAACGCGAAACCGCCGCTTCCTGCACGAAGTTTCGCGTCGGAAGCGGCGGTTTCACTAGGGCCCTAGTGAAACTTCACGAGCCCAGAACAGGCAGACGTCAGATCAGGCCGAGCCCGGTGACCGCGTCCCGCTCCTCGGCGAGCTCGGCGGTGGAGGCGTCGATGCGGGTGCGGGAGAAGTCGTCGATCTCCAGACCCTGGACGATCTCCCAGTCGCCGCCCTTGGTGGTGACGGGGAAGGAGGAGATCAGGCCCTCGGGGACGCCGTAGGAGCCGTCGGAGACGACCGCCATCGAGACCCAGTCGTTCGCGGCGGAGCCGGAGAGCCAGTCGCGGGCGGCGTCGATGGTGGCCGAGGCGGCGGAGGCGGCCGAGGACGAGCCACGGGCCTCGATGATCGCGGCACCACGCTTGGCGACGGTCGGGATGAAGTCGTTCTCCAGCCAGGCCTGGTCGCCCACGGTCTCGGCGGCGTTCTTGCCGGCGATCTCGGCGTGGAACAGGTCGGGGTACTGCGTGGCCGAGTGGTTGCCCCAGATCGTCATCTTGGTGATGTCGGTGACGGGGGCGCCGGTCTTGGCGGCCAGCTGCGAGATCGCCCGGTTGTGGTCCAGGCGGGTGAGCGCGGAGAAGCGCTCCTTCGGGATGTCGGGAGCGTTGGTCATCGCGATCAGCGCGTTGGTGTTGGCCGGGTTGCCGGTCACGCCGATGCGGACGTCATCGGCGGCGACGGCGTTGAGGGCCTTGCCCTGAGCGGTGAAGATCGCGCCGTTGGCCTCGAGCAGGTCGCCGCGCTCCATGCCGGGGCCACGGGGGCGGGCGCCCACGAGCAGCGCGAGGTTCACGCCGTCGAAGATCTCGTTGGCGTCGGCGCCGATCTTCACCCCGGCCAGGGTCGGGAACGCGCAGTCGTCGAGCTCCATCACGACGCCCTCGAGCGCCTTCAGGGCGGGCTCGATCTCCAGGAGCCGCAGCTCGACCGGGCGGTCGGGACCGAGCAGCGCACCGCTGGCGAGACGGAACAGCAGGCTGTAGCCGATCTGGCCGGCGGCACCGGTCACGGCGATCTTGAGGGGAGCAGGGCTCACGACGACTCCTGGTTAGACGACAAGGAGCACCGACGCTAGCAAGGGGACCGCCTGCGTGGGCAGTGGCCCTAGGCTTGGACGGCATGGAGCCAGTCGACCCCCGTGACCTGCGGATCTCCGACGCCGACCGCCACCGGGTGGCCGAGCTGCTGCGCGAGGCGGCGGGCGAGGGGCGTCTGGATCTCGACGAGCTCGACCAGCGCCTCGAGCAGACGTACGCCGCCAAGACCTACGGCGACCTCGTCCCGCTGACCCTCGACCTGCCCGGCCACGCCGACACCACGCCGGCCCTGCGTCCCGGTGGTGTCCCCGCCCGCGGACACGTCGGCCGCCCGGTGCGCGCCCCGGCCGGTGCGGCGCCGACCTGGAACACCTCGCTGGCGATCATGAGCGAGTCCACCCGGGGCGGGGTGTGGCTCGTGGGCGAGCGGCACGTCGCCAACGCGGTGATGGGCAGTGTCGTGATCGACCTGCGCGAGGCCGTCTTCCCCGCGGGCCGGGGTGACGTCACGATCTGGGCCGTCGCGGTGATGGGCTCGGTGCAGGTCCTGGTCGACCACACCACGGCCGTGGTGGTCGACGGCCTCGGGATCATGGGCGCGTTCCAGGAGCACCGGAGCCGCTTCCCGGTCGAGGTCGACACCGCGGGCCCGGTCGTCCGGGTCACGGGGGTCGCCCTGATGGGCAGCGTCGAGGTGCGCCGCAAGGAGACCGACGCGCAGAAGCGCCGTCGCCGCGAGCTCGGCTCCGCCGGCTGATCCTGCGGCGGGCTCGTCCCGAGCGCTGTTGTGCCCGGCTGCCACCGCTGACAGGCTGGCGGCTGGACCTCCGCACGAAGATGTGCGGTATCTTGACGTGAAGATACTTACTGTCGTCACCGCCCGAGGAGCAACTCAGTGCCCGACTCGAAGATCATCTACACCCACACCGACGAGGCGCCGCTGCTGGCGACGTACTCGTTCCTCCCGATCATCGAGGCGTACGCCGCCCGGGCCGGCGCCGAGGTCGAGACCCGCGACATCTCGCTCGCGGGCCGCATCATCGCCCAGTTCACCGACCGCCTCCCCGAGGACCAGCGCATCGCCGACGACCTCGGCGAGCTGGGCGACCTCGCCAAGACCCCCGAGGCCAACATCGTCAAGCTGCCGAACATCTCGGCCTCGGTGCCCCAGCTGAAGGCGGCCGTCGCCGAGCTGCAGGAGCAGGGCTACGACCTGCCGGACTACCCCGACTCGCCGAAGACCGACGAGGAGAAGGACACCCGCGCCCGCTACGACAAGGTCAAGGGCAGCGCGGTCAACCCGGTGCTGCGCGAGGGCAACTCCGACCGTCGCGCGCCCGAGTCGGTGAAGAACTACGCCCGCAAGCACCCGCACTCCATGGGCGCCTGGACGCCCGAGTCGAGGACGAACGTCGCCACGATGGACGCCGACGACTTCCGCCACAACGAGCAGTCGGTCGTGATCGAGCAGGCCGGCTCGCTGCGCGTCGAGCTGGTCACCGGCTCCGGCACCGAGGTGCTGCGCGAGTCCATCCCGGTCGAGGCCGGCGAGGTCGTCGACGCCACCTTCATGAGCACCTCGGCGCTGCAGGACTTCCTGCGGGCCCAGATCGCCCGCGCCAAGGCCGACGACGTGCTGTTCTCGGTGCACCTGAAGGCCACGATGATGAAGGTCTCCGACCCGATCATCTTCGGCCACGCGGTGCAGGCGTTCTTCCCCACGCTGTTCTCCGAGCAGGCCGATGCCCTCCTCGAGCACGGGCTGGACCCCAAGAACGGGCTCGGCGGCATCCTGTCGGGCGCCGCCAAGGTCGGCGGCGACGTCGCCATCCAGATCGAGGCCGCGGTGAAGAAGGACCTCGCCGACGGCCCGCGGATGGCCATGGTCGACGACGCCTTGGGGATCACCAACCTGCACGTGCCCAGCGACGTCATCGTCGACGCGAGCATGCCCGCGATGATCCGCACGTCGGGCCACATGTGGGGTCCTGACGGCGGCGAGGACGACACCCTCGCGGTCATCCCCGACTCGTCGTACGCCGGCATCTACCAGGTCGTCGTCGACGACTGCCGCGCCCACGGCGCCTACGACCCCGCCACGATGGGCTCGGTGCCCAACGTCGGGCTGATGGCCCGCGCGGCGGAGGAGTACGGCAGCCACGACAAGACCTTCGAGATCGCCGAGGCCGGCACGGTCCGCGTCGTCGACCAGGACGACCACGTGCTGATGGAGCACCAGGTCGGCCCCGGCGACATCTGGCGTGCCTGCCAGACCAAGGACGTCCCCGTGCAGGACTGGGTCAAGCTGGCCGTCACCCGCGCCCGCGCCACCGGCTCCCCGGCGATCTTCTGGCTCGACGACACCCGCGCCCACGACCGCAACCTGATCGCCAAGATCGAGCAGTACCTCCCCGAGCACGACACCGAGGGCCTCGACATCACCATCCAGAAGCCCGAGGACGCGATCAAGGTCTCGGTCGACCGCATCCGCCGCGGCGAGGACACCATCTCGGTCACCGGCAACGTGCTGCGCGACTACCTCACCGACCTGTTCCCGATCCTCGAGCTCGGCACCTCGGCGAAGATGCTGTCGGTCGTGCCGCTGATCAACGGTGGCGGGCTGTTCGAGACCGGCGCCGGCGGCTCGGCGCCCAAGCACGTGCAGCAGCTGGTCAAGGAGAACTACCTCCGCTGGGACAGCCTGGGCGAGTTCCTCGCGCTGGCCGAGAGCTTCGCGAAGTACGCCGAGCAGACCGACAACCCGAAGGCCAAGGTCCTCGGCGAGACCCTCGACCGCGCGACCGGCACCTTCCTGGACGAGAACAAGTCGCCCGGCCGCAAGCTCGGCACCATCGACAACCGGGGCAGCCACTTCTACGTCGCGCTGTTCTGGGCCGAGGAGCTGGCCGAGCAGACCGACGACGCCGACCTGGCCTCCGCCTTCGCCGACCTCGCGCAGACCCTGCGCAGCAACGAGGCGACGATCGCCGAGGAGCTGATCGCGGTGCAGGGCTCGCCCGCCGACATCGGGGGCTACTTCCGCCCCGACGCCGAGAAGGCCGACCGGGTGATGCGCCCGTCGGCGACCTTCAACGCGGCGCTCGCCTCCCTGAACTGAGACGAAGACCACCACCGCACTCGCGCCGTCCGGGAATCCGGGCGGCGTGGGTGCGTTGGGGGAGAGGTGAGCACCGACATCGACGCCTCCCGCACGCGCGCCCTCCCGCGGCCGGCGTCCGTCCGTGCCCAGGGGGCCGTCGACGGCCCCCGCGAGCACCGCTCGCGCCACACCGGCCTGGCGCTGGTCGCGCTGGCGATGGGTGGCTTCGCCATCGGCACGGCCGAGTTCGTCTCGATGGGGCTGCTGCCGCAGCTGGCCGCCGGTGTCGCGGTCTCCATCCCGACCGCCGGCCACGTCATCTCGGCGTACGCCGTGGGCGTGGTGGTCGGCGCGCCCCTGCTCGCCGTCTTCGGTGCCCGGCTGCCGCGGCGTGGTCTGCTGATCGGGCTGATGGGCGTCTTCCTGCTCGGCAACGCCGCCAGCGCCCTGGCCTTCGACTACCACTCCCTCGTGCTGGCGCGGTTCCTGGCCGGTCTGCCGCACGGCGCCTACTTCGGCGTCGCCTCGCTGGTGGCCGCCGACATGGTCTCGGCGGACCGCCGCGGCCGCGCGGTCAGCCGCGTGATGCTCGGCCTCGGCGTGGCCAACGTCGCCGGCGTGCCCGCCGCGACCTTCCTGGGCCAGACGCTGGGCTGGCGCTCGGCGTACTGGCTGGTCTCGGTGCTGGCCGCGCTCACGATGCTGCTGGTGATCTGGCTGGTGCCGCACGTGGCCGCCAACCGGGAGGCGACCGGCCGCAACGAGCTGAGGGCGTTCAAGGACCCGCAGGTGCTGCTGACGCTGCTCGCCGGTGCGATCGGCTTCGGCGGCATGTTCGCGATGTACACCTACATCGCGCCCACGGTCACCGAGGTGGCCGGCCTGCCGGAGTCGCGCGTGGCCGTCTACGCCCTGGCCTTCGGCCTCGGCATGGTCGTCGGCACCCCGCTGGCCGGTCGCCTGGCCGACTGGTCGGTCTTCCGCTCGATGATCCTCGGCACGATCGCCACCGCCCTGGTGCTGGCGCTGTTCACGGTCACCTCGCAGTGGTTCGTGGCCGGCCTGGTGACGGTCTTCGTGATGACCGTCGTGCAGTCGATCGTGGTGGTGGGCCTGCAGATGCGGCTGATGGAGGTCGCCGGCGACGCGCAGACCATCGGCGCGGCGATGAACCACGCCTCGCTGAACATCGCCAACGCCCTCGGCGCCTGGCTCGGCGGCGTCGTGGTCGCGGCCGGGTTCGGCTACACCGCCCCCTCGTGGGTCGGCGCCGGCCTGTCGGTGCTGGGCCTCCTGGTGCTGCTGCTCTCGTTCTCGATGCACCGTCAGTCGCGCGCCCGCACCTCCGAGGCGAGCAGGTCGTAGCCCGCGAGGTCGTGCCGTCCGTCGCGGACGTCGGCGGCCCCGCGCTGCACCCCGGTCAGCCGGAACCCGTTGGCCTCCAGCACCCGGCGTGAGGCGAGGTTGTCGACCGCGGCGTAGGCCGTGAGGCGCGGCAGCCCCAGGCCGCCGTCCTCGGCCGGCACCACGGCGTGCCGCACGACGGCGGCCACGGCCTCGGTGGTCACGCCACGGCCGCGGGCGTCGGGGTGCGCCCAGTAGCCGACCTCCACGTCGAGGCCGGGCCCACGGAAGATCAGCGACACCGCGCCCAGCAGCAGGTCGGTGACGGGGTCGGCGACCATCCAGTGCACCGAGGTGCCGTCGGCCATCGCCTCGTCGCGGTGGGCGATCAGGTCCTCGGCGTGACGACGGGTGTAGGGCGAGGGGAAGTGGCCCAGCCAGTACGCCGTCCGCTCGTCGCTGCACGCCTCGAGCACCCGCTCGGCGTCGTCGTCGCGGTGCCGGCGCAGGACCATCGTTCGCCCCTCGACCCGCGGCACCTCGAACCACGGCGTGCGCGGCGCCCGCTCGCTGTCGCGCTGCAGGGTGCCGATCCAGGCGTCGGCCAGCGGCGTCCCGGGGCCGCCCTGGACCATCCACTGCGTCAGGGTGCCCTCGCGCACGAACCCCAGCCGCCAGGCCAGCCGTCGTGACGCCCAGTTGCCGCGCCGCGAGAGCCACAGCACGCTCTGCAGACCCTGCTCGGTGAAGCCCCACTCCAGGAGCAGGCGCACGGCCCGCTCCATCAGCCCGCGGCCGCGGACCCAGGGGTGCGACCCGAAGGTGACCTCGGCCCGACCGGGGCGGTCCGAGACCAGCGACACCGTGCCGCCGAAGCGCGGGCGCCCGTCGTCGTCGACGGCCTCGACGACGAAGCACCACTCCCGGCCCTCGGCCCAGCCCTGGGGCACGTGCTGCAGCAGGAACCGGGTGGCGTGCTCCCGGGTGAACGGTTCGGGCACGTCGCTCCAGCGGCGGCTCTCGGGGTCGGCGAGCTGCTCCACCGAGCCCGCGACGTCGGAGGCCCGGGGCCCACGCAGCGTGACCACGCCGTCGGTGAGCCGGGGGACGTCGGGCACCACCCTCACGACAGGCTCCGCGGGCGGCGGGGCGTGGGCGTCGCGCGGCTCATGGGCCCATTGTGGCCGGACGTGTCGAAACCCGGTGCCGCCCGACACCCCGCGGCTGGAACAATGGCGCGCATGTCCCCGTCCGACGCCCAGCCCGAGTCACAGCCCGAGTCACAGCCCGAGTCACAGCCCGAGTCACAGCCCACCGCCCGACCCCGGGTCCTCTCCGGGATCCAGCCGACCAGTGACTCCTTCCACTTCGGCAACTACCTCGGGGCGCTGCGGCAGTGGGTCGACCTGCAGGAGGAGTTCGAGCCCTTCTACATGGTCGTCGACCTGCATGCGATCACGGTGGAGCAGGACCCCAAGAAGCTGCGCGAGCGCACCTACGTCGGCGCGGCCCAGCTGCTCGCCATGGGCGTCGACCCCGAGCGGTCCTCGGTGTTCGTGCAGTCCCACGTGCCCGAGCACGCCCAGCTCGCCTGGGTGCTGCAGTGCCTCACCGGCTTCGGCGAGGCACGTCGGATGACGCAGTTCAAGGACAAGTCCGCCAAGGGAGGCGAGGGCCAGTCGTCGGTCGGGCTGTTCACCTACCCGGTCCTCCAGGCCGCCGACATCCTCCTCTACCGGCCGAAGTACGTGCCCGTGGGGGAGGACCAGCGCCAGCACCTCGAGCTGACCCGCGACCTGGCGGGGCGCTTCAACCACCGGTTCAAGAAGACCTTCCCGCTGCCCGAGCCCTACATCCTGAAGAGCACCGGCCGGATCACCGACCTGCAGAACCCCGGGTCGAAGATGTCGAAGTCGGCCTCGAGCGCGGCCGGGATCATCGAGATGATGGACGACCCCAAGGTCTCGGCGAAGAAGATCCGTTCGGCGGTCACCGACAGCGAGGCCGAGGTGCGCTTCGACGCCGAGGCCAAGCCGGGCGTCTCCAACCTGCTGACCATCTACTCCGCCCTCACCGGCCGCGAGATCAGCGACATCGAGCAGGAGTACGCCGGCCGCGGCTACGGCGACCTCAAGGGCGACCTGGCCGACGTGGTGGTCGAGTTCGTCACGCCGTTCCGCACCCGCACCCTGGAGCTGCTCGACGACCGGGCCGAGCTCGACGCGATCCTGCGCCGCGGGGCCGAGCGGGCGCGCGAGGTGGCCTCGCGCACCCTGGTCGACGTCTACGACCGGGTCGGGTTCGTCCCGGCCGGTCGCTGACCCGCTCGCTGGGTGGGGGGCGACCCGAGACGTGCGCCTAGGGTGGCTCCCGTGACGACCATCGGTGTCTCCGTCGCGGTCCCGGAGCCGTGGGGCAGCCAGCTGCAGCAGTACCGCATCGACCTCGGCGACGAGGCGGCGCGGCACATCCCCACGCACGTCACCCTGCTGCCGCCGCACGAGATCGACCAGGACGACCTGGATGCCGTGCGCCGCCACCTCGAGGACGTGGCCGCGCGGATGCCGGCGTTCACCGTGCACCTGCGCTCGACGGGCACCTTCCGACCGGTGTCGTCGGTGGTGTTCATCGGCGTCGTCGAGGGGATCAGCGGCTGCGAGCAGCTGGCCGCCCAGGTGCAGCGGGGGCCGCTCGCCATCGAGCGGGCGTTCCCCTACCACCCGCACGTGACGGTGGCCCACGACCTGCCCGAGGAGACGCTGGACCGCGCGTTCGACGACCTCGCCGACTTCGACGCCGCCTTCGAGGTCACCGCGATGTGGATGTACCTCCACGACGACGTGTCCGGCTGGCAGCCCACCCAGGCCTTCGCGCTGGGGGGCTGACCGGCCGGACCGATCGGTGGATCAGTGACCGTGGCGGATGGAGGTCCGCAGGTCCCGGTTCAGCTGCGAGATGACGTCGAGCGGGATGCCCTTGGGGCAGGCGGCCGTGCACTCGCCGATGTTGGTGCAGCCGCCGAAGCCCTCGTGGTCGTGCTGGGCGACCATGGCTGCGACGCGGGTGTCGCGCTCGGCCTGGCCCTGGGGCAGCTCACCGAGGTGGGTGATCTTGGCGCCGAGGAACAGCGAGGCCGAGCCGTTGGGGCAGGCAGCGACGCAGGCTCCGCAGCCGATGCAGGTCGCCACGTCGAAGGCCCGGTCGGCCTGGTCCTTGGGGACCGGCGTGGCGTGGGCGTCCGGGGCGGCACCGGTGTTGACCGAGACGAACCCACCGCTGGAGATGATGCGGTCGAAGGCCGACCGGTCGACCATCAGGTCCTTGATGATCGGGAAGGCCTCGGCCCGCCACGGCTCCACGGTGATGGTCTCGCCGTCGTGGAAGGACCGCATGTGCAGCTGGCAGGTGGTGGTGACCTCGGGGCCGTGGGCCTCGCCGTTGATCATCAGGTCGCAGCTGCCGCAGATGCCCTCGCGGCAGTCGTGGTCGAAGACGATGGGCTCCTCGTCGTCGGCGATCAGCTGCTCGTTGAGCACGTCGAGCATCTCCAGGAACGACATGTCCTCGGAGATCTCGTCGACGTCGTAGGTGTGGATGCCGCCGTCGGCCTGCGGGCCGGCCTGGCGCCAGATCTTCAAGGTGAGCTTCATGGGGTGGTGGTCTCCAGGTGGTGGGTGACGCGACGGGGGGAGGGGGCGGTGCAGCGGGTCACTTGTAGCTGCGCTGCTTCATCTCGACGGACTCGTAGACGAGGTCCTCCTTGTGCAGGACCGGCTTCTCGCCCTCGCCACCCCACTCCCAGGCCGCCACGTAGGCGTACTGGTCGTCGTGGCGCAGGGCCTCGCCGTCCTCGGTCTGCGACTCGGCGCGGAAGTGGCCGCCGCAGGACTCGCGGCGGTTCAGGGCGTCGATGCACATCAGCTCGCCGAGCTCGAAGAAGTCGGCCACGCGGCCGGCCTTCTCCAGGGACTGGTTGACGGTGTCGCCCGTGCCGAGGACCTTCACGTTGCGCCAGAAATCGTCCTTGAGGGTGCGGATGAGGTCGATCGCCTTCTTCAGGCCGTCCTCGCTGCGCTCCATGCCGCAGTACTCCCACATGATGTTGCCGAGCTCGCGGTGGTAGGAGTCCACGCTGCGGGTGCCCTTGTTCGTCAGGAAGTGGTTGATGCGGGCCTCCGCGGCCTCGCGCGCCTCGACGACGGCCGGGTGGTCCTCCTCGATCTTCTCGAACGGGGAGTCCGCCAGGTAGTCGCGGATGGTGTTCGGCAGCACGAAGTAGCCGTCGGCGAGCCCCTGCATCAGCGCCGAGGCGCCGAGGCGGTTCGCGCCGTGGTCGGAGAAGTTGGCCTCGCCGGCCACGAACAGGCCCGGGATGGTGGACTGCAGGTCGTAGTCGACCCAGAGGCCGCCCATGACGTAGTGCACGGCCGGGTAGATCCGCATCGGGACCTCGTAGGGGTCCTCGCCGGTGATCCGGGCGTACATGTCGAACAGGTTGCCGTACTTCGACTCGATCGCCGGGCGACCCAGGCGGCCGATGGCCTCGGCGAAGTCGAGGTAGACGCCGCGGCGCACGCCCTCGACCTCGGGACCGACGCCGCGGCCCTCGTCGCACATGTTCTTGGCCTGCCGCGACGCGATGTCGCGGGGGACCAGGTTGCCGAAGGAGGGGTAGATCCGCTCCAGGTAGTAGTCGCGGTCGTCCTCGGCGATCTCGCGCGGGTCCTTGGTGCAGTCCTTGGCGTCCTTGGGCACCCAGATGCGGCCGTCGTTGCGCAGCGACTCGCTCATCAGGGTCAGCTTGGACTGGTGGGTGCCCGAGACCGGGATGCAGGTCGGGTGGATCTGGGTGTAGCAGGGGTTGGCCATCAGCGCGCCCTTGCGGTGCGCGCGCCAGGTGGCCGTGACGTTGCAGCCCATGGCGTTGGTGGAGAGGAAGAAGACGTTGCCGTAGCCGCCGCTGGCGAGCACGACGACGTCGGCGAGGTGGGTCTCCAGCTCGCCGGTCACCATGTCGCGCACGATGACGCCGCGGGCGCGGCCGTCGACGACGACGAGCTCGACCATCTCGTGGCGGGAGAACTGCTGCACGGTGCCGGCACCGATCTGGCGCTCCAGGGCCTGGTAGGCGCCGAGCAGCAGCTGCTGGCCGGTCTGGCCCCGGGCGTAGAAGGTGCGGGAGACCTGGACGCCGCCGAAGGAGCGGTTGTCCAGCAGGCCGCCGTACTCGCGGGCGAACGGGACGCCCTGGGCCACGCACTGGTCGATGATGCTGGTGCTGACCTGGGCCAGGCGGAAGACGTTGGTCTCGCGGGAGCGGTAGTCGCCGCCCTTGATGGTGTCGTAGAAGAGCCGGTGGACCGAGTCGCCGTCGCCCTTGTAGTTCTTGGCCGCGTTGATGCCGCCCTGGGCCGCGATCGAGTGGGCCCGGCGGGGGGAGTCCTGGTAGCAGAACGTCTTGACCTGGTAGCCGGCCTCGCCCAGGGTCGCGGCGGCGGAGCCACCGGCCAGGCCGGTGCCGACCATGATCACCGAGACCTTGCGGCGGTTGGCCGGGTTCACGATGCGGGCCTCGAACTGGCGGGTGTCCCACTTCTCCTCGATGGGTCCCGCAGGGGCCTTGGTGTCGCGCACCGGCTCGCCGGCGACGTAGTAGCCCACGGCGTCGTCGGTCTGCTGCGGGTTGTCGGGGTGGCTGGGGTCAGCGGGAGCGGTGGCGTGGTTCTCAGGCTTGTCGGTCATGGGAGAGGGGAACCCCTTACTTGGAGATGACGCCGAGCAGGACGAAGATCGGCACGAGCGAGTAGCCACCGGCGATGACGACGGCGATGGCGAGGCCGGCGCCCTTGGCGCGGACGCGCGACCGGGCGGTGTTGGTGAGGCCGAGGGTCTGCATCGAGCTCCACACGCCGTGGTGCAGGTGCAGACCGAGGGCCGCCATGGCGACGAGGTAGATCAGGGTCAACCACCACACCGAGAAGGAGTCGACGAGCAGGTTGTAGGGGTCGGAGGTCGCCCCACCCGACACGTTGACCTTGCCGATGCTGAAGTTCAGCAGGTGCCAGACGATGAACACCAGCAGCGTGAGCCCGCCCCAGCGCATGAAGTGCGAGGCGACGCTGGAGTGCTTGTTCTTCTTCACGACGTACTTGCTGCCCCGGGCCCTGGAGGCCCGGCGCCACAGGGTCACGGCGCAGTAGACGTGCACCACGAGCGAGACGATGAGGACGGCCCGCAGCACCCACAGCATGCCGCTGCGGGGGAGCAGGGGCTCACCGATCGTGCGCAGGTGCTCGGCGTACTCGTTGTAGGCGTCGTGGCCACCGAAGGCCTTGAGATTGCCGTACATGTGCAGGAGCACGAAGACGACGAAGACGATGCCGCTGAGGGCCATCAGGAGCTTCAGCGCGATGGTCGATCGTGTCGACCGGCTGTTCTTGACGAGGGTCGTGGTTGCCACACAGGTCACCGTATCCCCCCGAACCGACCGGTAGGGGGACGGGTGATGTGACATATCCCCCTGCGGGTGGGCCGCGTCCGCGACGGGTCAGGCGTCGACGCGCGGCTGCGAGGGGCCGCTCGTGAGCTGGTGCGCCGCCACGGGGACGCGGTCGATGATCAGCACCGCACGGTCGTCGTCACCGCGGGAGACCTTGCTGATGATGCGTCGGGCCGCGCCGTCGAAGCCCACCGAGATCGCCCGGGCGGCCTCCTGCTGCAGCCACGCGACGCCGGCGTCGAGGTCGGTGTGGCGGGTCTCCACGACGCCGTCGGTGTAGAACATCAGCGCGTCGCCCGGCTCGAGCCGGCCCCGGGTGTGGTGCATCTCGGGCCGCGGCACGATGCCCAGCGCCGTGCCGCGGGCGCCGTCCAGGCGCCACTGCCCAGCGGCCGCCGACCAGACCAGGGCGGGCGGGTGGCCGGCGCTGGTCAGGCCGTAGTCGCCGGTGGCCAGGTCGAGGGTGACGTGGACCGCGGTCGCGAAGGTCTCGTCGGAGCGCTGGCGCAGCAGGAAGTCGTTGGCCGCCTCGAACAGGCCTTGCGGCGGCAGGGCGCCGATCAGGCCGCCGAGGGCGCCGCCGAACTGCAGGGCCCGGGACGCCGCACCCACGCCCTTGCCGCAGACGTCGACCAGGATCAGCTCCAGACGCCGGTCGTCCTCGGTGAGGTGGGCGACCAGGAAGTCGCCGCCGTAGCCGACGCCGCTCGCCGCGATCATCGCCGACTGGGCGCGCCACACCTCGGGGAGCGGGGGGATCGTGCCCTGGGACTGCAGCCGCGTCTTCAGGTCGGTCAGCATCGCCTCGCTCACGGGGCCGGGCAGGCCGCTGTGCTGGCGGCTGGAGGCGAAGAGGATCAGGGCCAGGGAGACCAGGAAGGTGAGGAAGGCGGTGATCCGGGCGCCGGTCAGCGGCGGGTCGAGCAGCATCGCGGTGGTCGCGGCGACGGTGATGATGCCCGACAGCAGCACCAGCGGGCGGAAGCGCAGGAGCAGCATGCCGAGCAGCACCCACACGTAGTACGCCGTGAACGGCATCAGCGCGTAGCGCGCGACCGACACCGCGAAGCACAGCACCACGCCCAGCAGCAGCACCCCGAGCGTGAGCCGCTGGCTCTGCTGGGTGCCCGTGCGCCACGTGGCAGCGGGGTCCTCGAGGTAGCGCCTCAGCGCACTGGTCGAGCTCGCCCGACCGGACTCGTCACCCACGGTCTCTCCTGCCCCCGTCCCCCTGGGAGGGAGCACGCTAACGCGCCCGTGGTCACGGCGTCGCCGTGGTCTAGCCGGAACTAGCACCGCGGCGTCCGCGGAGCGGACGCCGGGTCAGGGGGTGGCGACGACCGGGGCAGCGGCAGCGGGGGAGCCGTGCGTCGCGGCCGGGTAGTGCACGTCGAGCAGCTCGGCCACCGCGTCGTCCCAGGTGCGGTCGCTGACCGACGCGCGCGCCCGGGAGGCCAGCGAGAAGCGCAGGTCGGGGCTGACCGCGAGCCGGGCGACGGCCCGGGCGAAGGCCTTGCCGCCGCGTTCGGTGGGCACCAGGAGGCCGTTGTGCTCGTGCCGCACCAGGGCCGCGGCCGTGCCGCTCTCGAAGGCGACGACCGGCACGCCGCAGGCCAGGGCCTCGTGCACCGCCGGCGCGTAGGCCTCCTTCTTGCGGGGCTGGAGCAGCACGTCGAAGGTGGCCAGGCAGCGGGCCCGCTCCACGCCGGTGGCGTGCGGGATCACCTTGGCGCCGGCCGCGCGCAGGGTGTCGGTGCCGGGGCCGTCACCGAGCACGACGAGGCGTACGCCGGGCAGCCGGGCGACCGTGACGAGCCGCTGCACGACCTTGCGCCGCACGAGCGGGCCGACGTGGCCCGCGACGAGCTGGCCGCCGTCGGGGGAGTGCACCCGGGCCCACCGGTCGTGCAGGTGCTGGTCGCGCAGGCCCGGGTGGTGGTCGTGCAGGTCGACGCCGGGCTGCCAGTCGCGGGGGTCGAGGACCACGGTCGGTACGCCGAGCCGCTCGGCGGCCTCGGCGGCCTTCATCCCGAGCCGGTGCGGATCGAGCAGGTGGCACACGTCGGGACGCGACAGGGCCATCGCCTCGCGCACGGCCGAGACCGGCGTCATCCGGCTGGCCCAGAACATCCGGGCGCCCCGGAAGGAGGACTGGCCGCGACCGCCCGCGAACACGACCACGTCGTGGCCGCCGTCGGTCAGGCGCCCGACGACCTCACGGGTCACCCGGGCGGCCGGGTCGTCGCTCGGCGCGAACTGCTCGGTCACGAGTGCGATGCGCATGGCCCCACCGTCGCCCCCGCGTGTGTCGGGGTGATGACCTGCGTGGAAGCGCCAGGTGAACGCAGGGTCGTCATCACAGGGCCGTCCTCTCGGGTCGTCCTCTCAGCGGGCCGGCAGGACATGGGTCGGGACGAGGCCGTGCAGGCAGACGTCGTGGCGGCGCAGGCCCTCGGGGGCGGTGTCGTCGCGCAGCGGCAGGAAGCCCCGGCGCACGCCCTCCTGCTCCAGGCCCGCGGACAGGGCGGTCCGGCAGGAGGCGGGGTTCTCCACGCTGTGGTCGAGCTGGACCCGGGCCTGGTGCGGCCCGCCCTCATCGGCGCTGAGCCAGTGCACCATCAGGCGCAGCGCCCGGCTCGCGACCCCGAGACCGCGGGCGTCGGGGTGCACGGCGTACCCCACGTCGGCGATGCGCAGCAGCGAGGGCACGTCCTGGCGCCAGGAGATGCTGCCCAGGAAGCGGCCCGGGTCGGCCTGGTCGGCGATGGTCAGGTCGCACGGCGCCAGCGCGTCGTAGGCCTCGCGGGCCCGGGCCATGCGTTCGTCCAGGTCGTCGACCGAGGCCGGCACCGGGACACCGACGGGCATCCCGAAGTACAGCTGGTCGTGGTCGTGGTAGAGCTCGAGGCTCCGCTCGCGGTCGGCCACGTCGGGCACCCGCAGCAGCAGTCCCTCGCCGGTGATCACCGGCACCCCCCACTCGGTCGCATGGCCGCAGCGTAAGAGGTATTTCACACCGACTGGTCGCGCCACGACCATGGTCCCTATGGTTCCCACATGAGCCCAGACGCGTACCTGTCCCTGGCCGAGGGACAGCAGCACGACGTCGGCGAGTGGGAGCGTGCCGCCGCCGCGGTGCTGCGCAAGGCCCGGCGGCTCGACGAGGACGCCCCCGACCACGACGTCTGGTCGGCGCTGGCCCAGCGCACGCTCGACGGGGTCGAGATCACCCCGCTGGGCACGCCCGCGCTGGTGGCCGACCTGCCCGACCCGGTGCGGCCGCCCGCCCGGGGCGACGGCTGGGACGTCCGCGCCCTGCTGGCCGACCCCGATGCGCGCGCGGCCAACGAGGCCGCGCTGACCGACCTGGAGAACGGCGTCACCTCGCTGCTCGTGCAGGTGGGGGAGTCGGGCGTCGCCGCCGACGACCTGGCCACGGCGCTCACCGGCGTGCTGCTCGACGTCGCCCCCGTGGTGCTCGACGCGCCGGACGACCCGCTGGGGGCGGCCCGGGCCTTCGCCGAGGTCGCGCGCGGCACGACGCTGGCGGCCGGCACGAACCTCGGCGTGGACCCCGTGGGCGCCCGGCTCCGGGGGTTCGCCCCCGACGCGTCCGACGACCGGTCGGCCGACGTGGTCGGTGCCGCCGTCGAGCTGGCCCGTGAGCTGGGCTGCCGTGCCCTCGTGGTCGACGGGACGGCCGTGCACGACCTCGGCGGCTCCGACGTGCAGGAGCTCGGCTACGTCCTGGCCACCGCCGCCCACCACCTGCGGGCGCTCGCCGCCGCGGGGGTCGGCATCGACGAGGCGTCGCAGCTCGTGGAGTTCCGGCTCGGGGCCACCGACGAGCAGTTCGTCACGATCGCCAAGCTCCGGGCCGTGCGCCGGCTCTGGGCACGGATGCTCGAGCTCAGCGGGGCCGTGGAGGACCACCGGCAGATGGTGCTGCACGCGATCACCTCGCGCCCGATGATGACGAAGTACGACCCGTGGGTGAACATGCTGCGCACCTGCATCGCCACCTTCTCCGCCGGCGTGGGCGGCGCGGACGCCGTCACGGTGCTGCCCTTCGACGCCCGGCTCGGGCTGCCCGAGGCGTTCAGCCGCCGGATCGCGCGCAACACCTCGGCGCTGCTGGTCGAGGAGTCCCACGTCGCCAAGGTCGCCGACCCGGCCGGCGGCGCCTTCGCCGTCGAGAAGCTCACCGACGACCTGGCCGTCGCCGGGTGGGCCGAGCTCGGCACGATCGAGGAGGCCGGGGGCATCCTCGCCGCGATCGCCGACGGCTCGCTGGTCGGACGCATCGAGGCGGTGGTGGCCGAGCGCGACGACCAGGTCGCCCGGCGTACCCGTCCGATCACGGGGCTGACCGAGTTCCCGAACCTGCACGAGACCCTGCCGACCCGCGCGCCGTACGCCGGGGGAGCGCTGCCCGTGCGCCCCTACGGTCAGGCCTTCGAGGAGCTGCGCGACGAGCCGACGACCAGCCCGGTGTTCCTGGCCACGATGGGCAGCGTCGCCGCCCACACGGCCCGGGCCACCTTCGCGGCGAACCTGTTCGCGGCCGGGGGCATCGACGTGGTCAACGGCGGGCGTCACGACGACGTCGCGGCCGTGCTGTCCGACTACGACGGGCAGGCCGTGGTCTGCCTGACCGGCGCCGACAAGGCGTACGCCGCGTGGGGCGGCGAGCTGGCCGACGCGCTGCGCGAGGCCGGGGCGCGCTGGGTCGTGCTCGCCGGCCGGCCGGTGGACGGCGTGCGCACCGACGACACCTGTGCCCTGGGGGTCGACGCGCTCGACTTCCTGCACCGGACGAGGGAGAAGCTGGCATGAGGGTCTCGACGACGGGCGCAGGGCGCCCTGCTCGACCAACGGTGGTGACGGGCGCGGGGCGCCCTGCTCGACCGACGGGTGGGGAGAAGCTGCGATGAGCGTCCCCGAGAGCTTCGCCGGGCTGCCCCTGGCGGGCGAGGTCACGGCGGCCGAGCAGGTGCAGGGCGAGGTCTGGGAGTCGCCCGAGGGCATCGGCATCCTGCCGGTCTACGGCCCCGAGCACCTCGAGGGCCTCGACGCCCTCGACACCTACCCGGGTCTCGCGCCGTTCCTGCGCGGCCCCTACCCCACGATGTACACCACCCAGCCCTGGACGGTGCGCCAGTACGCCGGCTTCTCGACCGCCGAGGAGTCCAACGCGTTCTACCGGCGCAACCTCGCCGCCGGGCAGAAGGGGCTGAGCGTCGCCTTCGACCTCGCCACCCACCGCGGCTACGACTCCGACCACCCGCGGGTGACCGGCGACGTGGGCATGGCGGGCGTGGCGATCGACTCCATCTACGACGCACGTCAGCTCTTCGACGGCATCCCCCTGGAGGAGATGTCGGTGTCGATGACGATGAACGGCGCGGTGCTGCCGATCATGGCGCTCTACATCGCCGCGGCCGAGGAGCAGGGGGTGACGCCGGAGCAGCTCACGGGGACCATCCAGAACGACATCCTCAAGGAGTTCATGGTCCGCAACACCTACATCTACCCGCCGCAGCCGAGCATGCGGATCATCTCCGACATCTTCGCCTACACGAGCGCGCGGATGCCCCGGTTCAACTCGATCTCGATCTCCGGCTACCACATCCAGGAGGCCGGGGCGACGGCCGACCTCGAGCTGGCCTACACCCTGGCCGACGGCGTGGAGTACATCCGGGCGGGCCTCGACGCGGGCCTGACGATCGACCAGTTCGCCCCGCGGCTGAGCTTCTTCTGGGCCGTCGGCATGAACTTCTTCATGGAGGTCGCCAAGATGCGCGCGGCCCGCGCGCTGTGGGCCCGGCTGGTGGCCCAGTTCGAGCCGCAGAACCCCAAGTCGCTCTCGCTGCGCACGCACAGCCAGACCTCCGGCTGGTCGCTGACCGCCCAGGACGTCTACAACAACGTGCAGCGCACCTGCATCGAGGCGATGGCCGCGACCCAGGGTCACACCCAGTCGCTGCACACCAACGCCCTCGACGAGGCGATCGCGCTGCCGACCGACTTCTCCGCCCGGATCGCGCGCAACACCCAGCTGCTCCTGCAGCAGGAGTCCGGCACGACCGGCACGATCGACCCCTGGGCAGGCTCCTACTACGTGGAGCGGCTCACCCACGACCTCGCCGAGAAGGCCTGGGCGCACATCCAGGAGGCCGAGCAGGCCGGTGGCATGGCCCGGGCCATCGAGGAGGGCCTGCCGAAGATGCGCATCGAGGAGGCCGCGGCCCGCACCCAGGCGCGGCTCGACTCCGGCGCTCAGAAGCTGATCGGGGTCAACACCCACCGCCTCGCCGACGAGGACAAGCTCGACGTGCTCCGGGTCGACAACGCCAGCGTCTACCGCCAGCAGCTCGCCAAGCTCGAGCGGCTGCGCGAGGAGCGCTCGCAGGACGAGGTCGACAGCGCCCTGCACGCCCTGACCCGCTCCGCCGAGGCCGGGCCGGTGCGCGGGGCCTCGACGAGCGCGACCGACCCCGGGGGCAACCTGCTCGCCCTCGCGGTCGACGCGGCCCGCGCCAAGGCGACCGTCGGGGAGATCTCGGAGGCGCTGGAGAAGGTCTACGGCCGCCACCGCGCCGTGATCCGTACGATCTCGGGCGTGTACAAGCGCGAGTCGGGCAGCAACGAGGCGATGGCCCGGGTGCTGGCCGCGACCGAGCAGTTCGCGGAGGACGAGGGCCGCCGTCCGCGCATCCTGGTGGCCAAGATGGGCCAGGACGGTCACGACCGGGGACAGAAGGTGATCGTCACGGCGTTCGCCGACATGGGCTTCGACGTCGACGTGGGCCCGCTGTTCTCCACCCCCGAGGAGGTCGCCCAGCAGGCGGTCGACGCCGACGTGCACATCGTCGGGGTCAACTCCCTGGCCGCGGGCCACCTCACCCTGGTGCCCGCGCTGCAGACGGCGCTGGCCGAGCTCGGGGCCGAGGACGTGATGATCGTGGTCGGCGGCGTGATCCCGCCCGACGACGTCCCGACGCTGAAGGAGATGGGCGCCGCGGCGGTCTTCCCGCCCGGCACCGTCATCGCCGAGGCGGCGCTGGACCTGCTCGCGAAGCTCTCGGCCCGGCTCGGCCACGCGCCCCAGGACTGACGCATGGTCTCGACGGGCTCGACCGACGTGGGGGCCCTGGTCGCCGGCATCGCCGAGGGGCGGCGGGCCTCGGTCTCCCGGGCGATCACCCTGGTGGAGTCGTCCCGCGACGACCACCGGGCGGCGGCCCGGGTGCTGGTCGGCGAGCTGGCCGAGCGCTCCGCGGGGCGCCCGGACAGCGTGCGGGTCGGCATCTCCGGGGTGCCGGGCGTCGGCAAGTCGACCTTCATCGAGGCCCTCGGGGAGCACCTGACCTCGGCGGGCCACCGGGTCGGCGTGCTGGCCGTGGACCCCTCCTCGACCCGCACGGGCGGCTCCGTGCTCGGCGACAAGACCCGGATGGCGCGCCTGGCCGCCGACCCCGGCGCCTACATCCGGCCCTCGCCCACCGCGGGCACGCTGGGCGGCGTCGCCCGGGCGACCACCCAGGCGATGGTCGTCCTGGAGGCCGCGGGCTACGACGTGGTGCTGGTCGAGACGGTCGGCGTGGGCCAGTCCGAGGTCACGGTCGCGGGCATGGTCGACACCTTCTTGTTCCTCACCCTGGCCCGCACCGGCGACCAGCTGCAGGGCATCAAGAAGGGGATCCTGGAGATCGCCGACGTGATCGCGGTCAACAAGGCCGACCCCTCGACCGGCTCCGACCAGGGCACCGACCGGGCTCGCGAGGCCAGGTCGGCGGCCAAGGACCTGGCCGGGGCGCTGCGACTCGTGCACTCAGGCGAGGGCTGGACGCCCCCGGTGCTGACCTGCTCGGCCCTGCACGGCGTGGGCGTCGACGAGGTCTGGGAGCGGGTGCTGGCCCACCGCGAGTCGCTGGGTGTCGACGGCCTCGCCGGCAAGCGCGCCGAGCAGCAGCTGGAGTTCACCTGGTCCCTGGTGCGTGACGAGCTGGCCCAGCGCCTGCGACGCTCACCGGGGGTGCGGGCGATCCGCGACGACGTACGCCGGGCGCTGCTCGCGGGGGAGACCACCGCCCCGCTGGCCGCGGACCGCCTGATCGCGGCGTACGACGAGCAGTGAGGGGGCGGTGACGTGGCGCGGAACCTCGTGGGGGACGCCGTCGGGCCCGGGCCCGACCGTCGCGCCCGGCAGCTCGCGCTGCTGATCGTCGGCGGACTGGTGCTCGCCCTGGTCGTCCTGGGCGTCGTGGCCTGGCGGGCGGTGCGCCCTGGTGACCCCGACCTGCCCGGCGCCCAGCGGCACCTGGTCGAGGCGGTGCAGCGCGCCCAGGAGCACGGCACCGGCACCCCGGTGGCGCAGGTGCAGGCCCGTCGCGACCGGCGCACGGAGCTCTGCACCGGCCCCGACAGCGGGGCGACCCGGGCCGGGCGGCTCGTCGAGGGCTGGGTCGGCACGATCCAGGACATCGACACCCCGCTGGGCGGCGACGACGGCACCTTCCGGATCGACCTGGGCCAGCACCTGTCGCTGGTGCAGGACAGCGACACCCCCGGAGGCGGTGTCCGGCCGGGCGGCAGCCTCTACCGGGCCCTGTCCGAGCTCGACGACGGGGACCGCGTGCGGTTCGCCGGCAGCCTGCTCGCCGACCGCGAGGACTGCTTCGCCGAGCGCAGCACGCGTCTGCGCAGCAGCCTGCTGACCCCCACCTTCGAGCTCCGGCTGACCGCCATCTCGCCGGACTGACCCCGGCCGCCGGCTGCGGTCGGAGCTCCGCCCCTCGGTCCAGCCCGGGTGAGCCGGACCGGGCCGCGCCCCGCGCCCGGTAACCTTGCTCGACGTGCCACCTTCCCTGAACGACCAGCTCCAGTCGGCGATCGACCGGCTCGAGCCCGAGCTCGTGGACGTGCGGCGCGACCTGCACGCCCACCCCGAGCTGTCCTGGGCCGAGGAGCGAACGGCCGCCGTGCTGGCCAAGCGGCTCGACGAGGCCGGCCTGACCTGCACGCCCCTGCCCCGGGGCGGGCTCGTGGTCGAGGTCGGCTCGGGCCCCGGGCCGCTGGTGGCGCTGCGGGCCGACCTCGACGCCCTGCCCGTCGAGGACCGCACCGAGGACCCCTGGACGAGCACGGTCGCCGGGGTCGCCCACGCGTGCGGCCACGACCTGCACGCGACCGCGCTCCTCGGGGCCGGTCTCGCCCTGGCGGAGGTCGCCGACGAGCTGCCCGGCCGGGTGCGCCTGGTCTTCCAGCCCGCCGAGGAGGTCATGCCCGGCGGCGCCCTGATGTCCATCCAGGCCGGGGTCCTCGACGGCGTCTCGCGGATCTTCGGCCTGCACGCCGACCCCGCGATCGACGTCGGCACCGTCGGTCTGCGCGAGGGGCCACTGACCGGGGCCGCGGACCACCTCGACGTGCTGTTGACCGGCAAGGGCGGCCACACCTCGCGGCCGCACCTGACCCACGACCTGACCTTCGCCCTCGGCAAGCTGGTCACCGAGCTCCCCGCCGTGCTGTCACGCCGGCTGGACCCCCGCGCCGGGGTCAGCGTCGTGTGGGGCATCGTCCGCGCCGGCTCGGCCGTCAACGTCATCCCGGCCACGGGACGCGCCGGCGGCACCGTCCGGATGCTCGACGCCGTCGCGTGGGCCGAGGCCGAGGAGCTGGTCACCGACACCATCGAGCAGATCGTCGAGCCGTACGGCGTGGTGCCCACCATCACCTACGTGCGCGGCGTGCCCCCCGTGGTCAACGAGCACCGCTCCACCTACCTCCTCGGGCGCGCGGTCGACCAGGTGCTGGGGGACGAGGGCCGCGTCGCGACCGCCCAGAGCCTCGGCGGCGAGGACTTCGCGTGGTACGTCGACAGCGTCCCCGGCGCGATGGCGCGCCTGGGCACCCGCACGCCGGGGGGCCCGACGTACGACCTGCACCAGGGCGACCTGCGGGTGGACGAAAGGGCTGTCTCGGTCGGCGCGAAGGTGCTCGGCGTGGCCGCGCTCGAGTCGATGGTCACCGACCGATAACACTTCCTCGTCCCGGGCCCTCGTCGGTAGGTCGGTGCCGGTGGCTCGCTTAGGGTGCGGACAACACGTGCCGGTGAGTGGCACCCAAGAACGAGGAGGCATCTTGCGCAAGGTCAGCAAGATCGCAGCTGTCGCACTGGTGGGCGCCCTCGCCCTGACAGGTTGCGGCAGCAAGAGTGGCAGCGGTGGCGGCAGCAGCTCGTCGGCCGACAACGACATCTGCAAGACCAGCAAGAGCGGCGACGGCCCCAAGATCGGTCTGGCCTACGACGTCGGCGGCCGGGGCGACCAGTCCTTCAACGACTCCGCCTACAAGGGCGTGGAGAAGGCCGTCTCGGACCTCAAGGCCACCTGCATCGAGGCCAAGGCCACCCCCGACGACAACGACACCACGCGTGCGGAGCGTCTGCGCACCCTCGCCGAGGGCGGCTACAACCCCGTCATCGCGGTCGGCTACCTCTACTCCCCGGCCGCCGCCAAGGTCGCCGCGGAGAACCCCGACACCGACTTCGCGGTCATCGACGGCTACAGCAGCACCCTGTCGAAGACCCCGCTGAAGAACCTCGCCGACCTGACCTTCGCCGAGAACGAGGGCTCCTACCTCGTCGGCGTGGCTGCGGCACTGAAGTCCAAGGCCAAGCACGTCGGCTTCGTCGGTGGCGTCAACGGCGCCCTGATCCAGAAGTTCGAGGCCGGCTACGTCGCCGGTGTGAAGTCGATCGACCCCAGCATCAAGATCGACGTCCAGTACCTCACCGAGGACCAGAACGACTCCAAGACCGGGTTCGAGAACCCGGCCGGCGGCAAGGACGCCGCCTCGGCGATGTACGAGGGTGGCGCCGACGTCGTCTACCACGCGGCCGGCAAGTCCGGTCTGGGCGTCTTCCAGGCCGCCACGGCGGCCGGTGACGGCAAGTGGGCCATCGGTGTCGACTCCGACCAGTACCTCACCGCCCCCGCGGACCAGAAGAAGCACATCCTCACCTCGATGCTCAAGCGCATCGACACCGCGGTGTTCGACGAGGCCAAGTCCTTCCAGGACAAGTCCCTCAAGCCCGGCTTCGTCACCTACGACCTGAAGATCGACGGCGTGGGCTACTCCAAGTCCGGCGGGTACGTCGACGACGTAGCCGACAAGATCGACGCGGCCAGCGAGAAGATCAAGAGCGGTCAGATCAAGGTTCCGACGGACCCCAAGAAGGTCCAGTAGCAGCACCCCACCGATGCCCGGGCGACACGCGCTAACGTGTCGCCCGGGCGTTCGGCCGTCTCCTCCGAGATCTCGCAAGAAGTCAGGAGTCACCCTGTGACCACGACCGTGGAATCCGAGCCGGGGCAACCCGAGCGGGCCGGGACCGGCCCCGCCATCGAGCTGCGCGGCATCGGCAAGCGCTTCCCCGGCGTCATCGCCAACCACGACATCGACATCACGATCGGCAGCGGCACCATCCACGCGCTGGTCGGCGAGAACGGTGCCGGCAAGTCGACGCTGATGAAGATCCTCTACGGCGTGCAGAAGCCCGACGACGGCACCATCACGGTCAACGGCACGCAGGTCTCCTTCAGCACCCCCGCAGACGCGATCGCGCAGGGCATCGGGATGGTCTTCCAGCACTTCATGCTGGCCGACAACCTGACGGTGCTGGAGAACGTCACCCTGGGCGCCGAGAAGCTGCACGGCATCGGCGACGCCGCCCGGCAGGAGATCAGGACGTTGTCCGACCGCTACGGCTTCGGCCTGGACCCCGACGAGCTCGTGGAGAGCCTCGGGGTCGGCGAGCGCCAGCGGGTCGAGATCCTCAAGGTCCTCTACCGCGGCGCCCGCATCATCATCCTCGACGAGCCCACCGCCGTCCTGGTGCCCCAGGAGGTGGACGCGCTCTTCGCCAACCTGCGGCAGCTCAAGGACCAGGGCCACACCCTGATCTTCATCTCCCACAAGCTCGACGAGGTGCTCGCCGTCGCCGACCGGATCACGGTGATCCGCCGTGGCACCACGGTCTCCTCGGTCGCGCCCACCGAGGTCGACGCCCGCAAGCTGGCCGAGCTGATGGTGGGCAGCGAGCTGCCCTCGCCCAGCACCGAGGAGTCCACGGTCACCGACCGGGTGCTGCTCTCGGTGCGCGACCTCACCCTGCACGACGCCGCCGGTCGGGCCGAGCTCTCCGACATCGACCTGGAGATCCACGCCGGCGAGGTCCTCGGCATCGCCGGGGTGGAGGGCAACGGCCAGGCCGAGCTGGTCGAGACCCTGATCGGCATGCGGCACGCCTCCAGCGGCAGCGTGCACCTGGCCGAGGAGGACATCACCACCTGGTCCACCCGCGACCGGCGCGCGGCCGGCATCGGCTACGTCCCCGAGGACCGTCAGCGGCACGGCCTGCTGCTCGACGCGCCGCTGTGGGAGAACCGCATCCTGGGCCACCAGACCCGGCCGCCGGCGGTCAAGGGCGCGTGGCTGGACGTGAAGGGCTCGCGCAAGGACTCCCGGCGCATCGTGGAGGAGTACGACGTCCGCACCCCGGGCATCGACACCACCGCCCGCGCGCTCTCGGGCGGGAACCAGCAGAAGTTCATCGTGGGCCGCGAGATGAGCGGCGACCCGGTCCTGCTGATGGCCTCCCACCCCACGCGCGGCGTCGACGTCGGCGCCCAGGCCCAGATCTGGGGCCACATCAAGGCGGCCCGCCGCGCCGGTCTGGCCGTGCTGCTGATCTCGGCCGACCTCGACGAGCTGATCGGGCTCTCCGACACCATCCAGGTGCTCCTGCGAGGACGACTCGTCGGCACCTTCGACCCCCAGACGGTCACCCCCCAGGAGCTGGGGTCGGCGATGACCGGAGCAGGAGACGCGCAGTGAACGGCGTACGACGGGTCCTGACGGCCCTGGCCGGCCCGGTGCTGGCCCTGGTCGTGGCGGGGGTGATCGCGAGCCTGGTGCTGCTGGTGACCGGTGACGACGTCGCGACCTTCTGGAGCGTCATGTTCTCGGTGCCCGAGCACCGCAACCTGGTCAACATCGTCAACCAGACCGCGATCCTCTACCTCTCCGGCGTCGCGGCGGCGATCGGCTTCCGGATGAACCTGTTCAACATCGGCGTCGAGGGCCAGTACCGCCTCGCCGGGTTCGCGGCCGGCGCGTTCGCCGGCCAGGCCTGGCTGCCGGGGCCGCTGAACACGGTCGCGGCGATCGTCGTCGCCATGGTCACCGGTGCCCTGTGGGCCGGCATCGCGGGGCTGCTGCGCACCTCGCGCGGGGTCAGCGAGGTGATCTCGACGATCATGCTGAACGCCATCGCGGGCTCGCTGATCGGCTACTTCATCAAGAAGGTCGGCACCAACAACGGCAACGCGACCAACACCAAGACCATGCCCGACGGCTCCCACGTGCCGACGATCAAGGTCTTCTCCGACAGCCCCAACGAGATCTACGGCCTCTCGCTGCTCGCGGTCGTCGTCGGCGTCGGCTTCTGGGTGCTGCTGAACCGCACCCGCTTCGGCTTCGACCTGCGCGCCAGCGGCTCCTCGGAGAGCGCCGCGGTCGCGAGCGGTGTCAACGTCAAGAAGATGATCGTGGTCTCGATGCTGCTCTCGGGCGCCGTCGCCGCCCTCGTCGGCCTGCCGGTGATGTTCAGCGACTCCTACAACTACGGCTCGTCGTTCCAGACGGGCCTCGGGTTCACCGGCATCGCGGTCGCCCTGCTGGGCCGCAACAACCCGGTCGGCATCGCCTTCGGCGCGCTGATCTTCGCCTTCCTCTCCGAGCAGGCCACCCTGCTGAACATCCTCGCGGGCATCTCGCCCGACATCATCGCGGTGACCCAGGGCGTGATCGTGATGGCCGTGGTGATCGCCTACGAGGTCGTCCGCCGCTACCGCGTGCGCCAGGAGCAGTCGCAGGTCGCCGCCCAGCTGGCGCGCGAGCACCAGCCGGCCCCAGCCGGAGCCGCAGCCGGAGCCGCGTCCACGAAGGGAGCGTCGTCGTGAGCACCGCGACCCCGACCCGGCCCGCCGCGCCGGCCCCCACCGAGAGCCACCGGGGCATGTCCAAGACGCTCCGGGTCGCGCTGCTGGCGCTCGCCGGCTTCGTCGTCCTGTGCCTGGTGCGCGTCGTCACCGGCGCCGACGAGCTGACCTCCTCCGGCACCCTCGCGGTGGCGCTGACGGCCACGATGCCGATCGCGCTGGCCGGCCTCGGCGGCCTGTGGTCCGAGCGCGCGGGCGTGGTGAACATCGGCCTCGAGGGCATGATGATCATGGGCACGCTCGGGGCCGGCTACTTCGGCTACAACTACGGCGTCGTCGTCGGGGTGCTGGGCGCCGTGGCGCTCGGCCTCCTGGGCGGTGCCGTGCACGCGGCGGCCACCGTCGTCTTCGGCGTGGACCACATCGTCTCCGGCGTGGCCATCAACATCATCGCCGCCGGCGTCTCCGGCTTCCTGGCCGAGGCGTGGTTCAGCGACCTCGAGGGCGGCGGTCCCACGCAGTCCCCGCCCCTGCCCCAGGCCCCGGAGATCAACCTGGCCTTCATCTCCGGCCCCGCCAACACCCTCGAGGGCAAGCACTGGTTCCTGCTCAGCGACCTGGCCTCGGTCGTGGAGATGTTCACCAAGGGGCTCTCGACCCTGGTCGTCTTCGGCCTGCTGCTGTTCGTGCTCACCTGGTGGCTGCTGTGGCGCACCCGTTTCGGGCTGCGGCTGCGCTCCTGCGGGGAGTCCCCGGCGGCCGCGGAGTCCCTGGGCGTCAACGTCTACCGCTACAAGATCATCGCCGTGCTGATCTCGGGCGGGCTGGCCGGTCTGGGCGGCGCGCTGCTCGCGATGGTCTCCAGCTCGGGCTTCCAGGTGGGGCAGACCAACGGGCGCGGCTACATCGGCCTGGCCGCGATGATCTTCGGCAACTGGCGGCCCACGGGCCTGTTCATGGGCTCCACGCTGTTCGGCTACACCCAGGCGCTGCCGTTCCGTCAGGGCCCCGTCTCGCTGCACGCGCTGCTGCTCTTCGTGGCGATCCTGCTGCTGGCCGTCGCGGTGCTCCAGGTGGTGCGCAAGCGCCGGGTGCAGGCGATCGGTGCGGTCGTCTTCGGCCTGGCCTTCCTGGTGTGGTACTTCGTCTCCGACGTGGTCCCCGCCGACTTCACCAAGATGGCGCCCTACGTGACCACGCTGCTCGTGCTCGCCCTGGCCTCGCAACGCCTGCGGATGCCGGCCGCCGACGGCCAGATCTACCGCAAGGGCTCGGCGGGGTGAGCGCCACCACCGGCGCCGCCGACCCGGACTTCGACTGGGACGCGCTGACCGCGCGGGCCGTCGAGGCCGCGACGCACGCCTACGCGCCGTACTCCCGCTTCGCCGTGGGGGCCGCCGCCCGCGTCGACGACGGCCGCACCGTGGTGGGCTGCAACGTCGAGAACGCGGCCTACGGCGTGGCCCTGTGCGCCGAGTGCGGGCTGGTCTCGCAGCTGCACATCACCGGTGGCGGCCGGCTGACCCACTTCGTGTGCGTCAACGGCGACGCGGCGGTGATCATGCCGTGCGGGCGCTGCCGGCAGCTCCTGTTCGAGAACGGTGGCCGCGACCTGCTGCTGCTGACGGTCTCCGGCGTACGCCGGATGGACGAGGTGCTGCCGGATGCCTTCGGTCCCGACGACCTCCCTTGACCTGAGCGCGGCCGGGTTCGTCGCCGACCCCTACCCGGCCTTCGCGGCCGAGCGTGAGGCCCTCGCGGCCCGGCCCGATGGCGCCGGCGTCGCCTGGCACGAGCCCACCGGCAGCTGGCTGGCGTTCACCCACGCGGCGGCGGGCGCGGTCCTGCGCCACCGGCGGCTCGGCCGGCTCTGGCGCGACCGCGAGCCGGCGGCGTACCTCGAGCCGTTCAACCTGCTGCACCGCCACCAGATGATGGAGAACGAGCCGCCCGAGCACACCCGGCTGCGGCGCGCGGTCTCCGGGGCCTTCAACCGCGGTCACGTCGAGCGGCTGCGGCCGCGGGTGCGGTCGCTCGCGGCCGACCTGCTCGACGAGGTCCCGGTCGGTGGGTTCGACGTCGTCGGGGCGTACGCCGAGCCGTTGCCGGTGCTGGTGATCGCCGAGCTGATAGGGCTGCGGGGTGCCGACGTGCCGTCGCTGCGGGCGTGGTCGCAGGCGATCGTGCGGATGTACGAGCCGGCGCCCTCCGCCGAGGTCGTCGACGCCGCGGTGGCGGCCGCGACCGACTTCGCCGGGCTGGTGCGCGAGCACGTCGCCCACCGGCGGTCGACCCCGGGCGAGGACCTGACCACCGACCTGCTCGCCGCCGGGCTGTCGGAGCAGGAGCTGGTGGCGGCCGTCGTGCTGCTGCTCAACGCCGGCCACGAGGCCTCGGTGAACGTCTTCGGCAACGGCCTGGTGGCGCTGCTGCGCTCGGGCCGCCGGCCCGCGGACGACCTCGCCCTCACCGTGGAGGAGATGCTGCGCTTCGACTCCGCGCTGCAGCTCTTCGAGCGCACCGCCACCGAGCGGGTGGAGGTGGGGGGAGTGGTGGTCGAGGAGGGGCAGCGGATCGCGGCGCTGCTCGGCTCGGCCAACCGCGACCCGGCCGCCTTCGCCGATCCCGACGTCCTCGACCCGGAGCGCGACCCCAACCCGCACCTCGCCTTCGGTGCGGGCCTGCACTTCTGCCTGGGCGCCCCGCTGGCCCGGATGGAGCTGGTCGAGTCGCTCGGCCTGCTGCTGGCCCGCTTCCCGGACCTCGCCCTGGCGGGCAGGCCGACCAGCCGCGGCACCTTCGTCCTGCGCGGGTTCCACGAGGTGCGCGTCAGCGGCTAGGCCCGCTCCTCAGCCACCGCGTTGCCGCCGTCGACGACCAGCGTCTGACCCGTGACGTACGACGCCCCGGGGGTGCACAGGAAGGCGATCGCCGCGGCGACCTCCTCGGGCTCGGCGCTGCGCCCGGCAGGGGTCCGCAGGCCCTGACGCCCCTCGTCGGCGGTCTGGCTGCCCGTGCGGATCCACCCCGGCGCCACCGCGTTGACCGTGACGCCCTCGCCTGCGTGGTCGACGGCCAGCGCCCGGGCGAGCCCGACCATGCCCGCCTTGGCGGCGGCGTACGCCGTCTCGCCGCGCATGGCCATCACCGGTCCGGTGACGGAGGCGACCATCACGATCGCGGCCCCAGCCGGCCCGCTGCATGACCGGCAGCACGGCCCGGCTGGTGAGGAAGGCGGTGTCGAGGTTGCGGGCCAGGGAGCGCTGCCACCCGGCGTACGTCAAGGAGGCGGCGGCGCCGGACTCGCCGTCGCTGCTGCTGGGGCCGACGGTCGTCATCCCGGCGTTGTTGATCAGCACGAGCGGCTCCCCGAGCGCGTCGGTGACCTCGGCGACGGTTCGGGCGACCTGCTCCTCGTCCGTCAGGTCGGCGACCACGCCGGTGGCCCGCACGCCGTCGCGGCTCAGCTCCTCGACCCGGTCGTGGACGCGGTCGGTGGTGGCCGCGACCGCGACGGCGGCGCCGAGGGCCCCGAGCAGCCGGGCCGTCGCGAAGCCGATGCCGTCGGGCGCGCCGGCGCCGGTCACGAGGGCGGTGCGGCCGGTCAGGTCGAAGGGGGCAGGCAGCATGACCCGATCATGGCGGGGGAGGCCGCAGGCGCGGGAGCCGCCCTAGCGAACCGAGACCGGCACGTCGGCGCGGTGCCGGGGGACGTGCTCGGTCGGCTCCCGCACGACGGGCGCGTCGACCGGCGCCTCGGTGGGCGCCTCGGTGGGCGCAGAGGTCGTGGCCCCGGGCACGTGGGTGCGCGCCTTCACCACGGGGACGAGCACGGCGACCAGGGCGGCGAGCCCCGAGGTGACCACCAGCAGCGTGAAGCCGTGGGTGTAGCCCGCCTCGACCGGGAGCCCGTCGGGGCGGGCGTTGGCGGTGACGACACTGGCCATCACCGCGCTGCCCAGGGCACCGCCGACGGTGCGGATGTTGGCGTTCATGCCGCTGGCGACGCCGGTCTGCGACTGCGGGACCGCGTCGACGATCAGGTTGGACAGCGCCGCGAAGGCGAGGCCGAAGGCCAGGCCGAGCAGCGTGGTCTCGACCAGCAGCTGCCACACGTGGTCGTGGAAGAGCACCAGGCCGAGGGTGGCGAACGAGGTCAGGCCGGCGCCGGCCACCAGGATCGGCTTGGAGCCGAAGCGGGCGGCGAGACGACCGGAGAGCAGCCCGGCGAGGAACGTCGCGACCGTCTGGGGCAGCAGGAGCAGGCCCGACTCGGTGACCGAGGCACCGAAGCCGTAGCCGGTGACGGCGTCGGGGGTCTGCAGGAACTGCGGGAGGAACGCGAACATGGAGTACATCCCCATCCCGAACAGGAGGGCGACGAGGTTCACCGTCCACACGGTCGGGATCCGCATCATCCGCATGTCGACCAGCGGGCTGTCGCTGCGCGACTCGGCCCAGACCCAGATCGGCAGCACGACCACGGTGGCGACGAACAGGCTGATCGTGGTCAGGGAGCCCCAGCCCCAGGCGTGGCCCTGGCTCACGGCCAGGAGCAGGGTGACCAGCCAGGTCGACATCAGCAGGGCGCTGGTGACGTTGATCCGGCCCGGGGTGCGCTCGGGCGACTCGGGCACGAAGAGGTGCGCGGCCGCGGCGGCCAGGAGCGTCATGATCATCGGCAGCCAGAACAGCCAGTGGTAGCTCAGCGCGGACACGATCGGCCCGGCGAGCACCAGCCCGAAGCCGCCGCCGACCGCCAGCAGCGCGGCCGACGTGCCGACGGCTCCGGCGACCTTGTCGCGCGGGAACTCGTCGCGGATGATCCCGAAGGTCAGCGGCAGCACGCCGCCCCCGACGCCCTGGATGGCGCGGGCGGCGATCAGCACGCCGATCGAGGGCGCGACCGCGGCCAGGAGCGAGCCGAGGGCGAGCGCCAGCAGCGCGACGACCAGCATCCGCTCCTTGCCGACCTTGTCGCCGATGCGGCCCACGATGGGGGTGAAGACCGAGGCCGAGAGGAGGTACGCCGTCAGCACCCAGGTCACGGTGGCCTGGTCGGTGTCCAGCGCCGCCTCGATGGTGGGCAGCACGGGGTTGACCATCGACTGCAGCAGCGAGAACGAGGACACCCCGGCGCAGAGCACGACGAAGGTCACGCGGTAGTCGGTGCGGCGGTCGGTGCTGGCCATCAGGCTGGTCTCCGTCTGAGGTCGGGGCTGGTCCATCGGGGCTGCTGATCAGGGGTGGGCGGTCGGTCGAGCGCCGTTCGAGCGTGGTCCCAGCGAGTCGAGCACGCTTGCCGCAGACAACCGTCTAGCACCGGGGACGCCGCAGGCATTCCCTCCCGGGTGAAGTGAGGTGCGCGCCACAGGGGCACGTGGTCGGGCGCGGGTGGTTGGATCGCGTCGTGATCCCCGACGACGACGACCTCGACGGCGGCGAGGTGCCCTGGGCGATGCAGGTGGTGGTGCGGGTCGAGCGCGACCCGGCGCCCGAGCACACCGCGGTCCTGGAGGCGACGGCCTCCGCGGTCGCCCTGGCCCTGGCCGCCTTCACCGCAGACGAGGCCGACGCAGGCGTCCGCGACCGCACGGAGCGGTGGCGGTCCGGCCCCATCCGCAAGGTCGTACGCCGGGGGCGCGGCGCCGGCTGGACCCGCCAGCTCGCCGTGGCCGGCGTCGTGGTCCACCGCACGGGCGACGTGGACGTCGCCGTCCACGTGCCCGGCCCGGTCGACGAGGTGGACCCCGAGGTGTCGCGACTCCAGGTCGGCGGGCTGACCCTCGAGGACACGTCGCCGGCGACCGCTGCCGCCGACGTCGTGGTCCACCTGAACCCGCACGCCGACATGACCACGGGCAAGGCCGCGGCCCAGGTCGGCCACGCCGCGCAGCTCGTCCTGCAATCGCTCTCGTCCGCCGACGCCGCCCGCTGGCTCGCGGCCGGCGCCCCGGTCTCCGTCGTCACGGCCTCGCCGACGGACTGGGACCGCCTGGTCGCCTCCGCCCCCGTCGTCGTCGCCGACGGCGGCTTCACCGAGGTCGCCCCCGGCACCCGCACCGTGGCCGCCACCCACCCCTGGAGCTAGCAGGGACCAGGGACCAGGGCAGGGACCAGGGCAGGGACCAGGCCAGGGACCAGGCCAGGGACCAGGGCCAGGAACCCTGGGACCCGCGACCGGGGGATCGGCGTACGCTGGGCGCAGCACGTGGTTGCGCCTAGGGTTCCGCCGGCTCCCCGCCGCAGGCTCCACACAACGAGGGAGAGCCGGGCCAGGTCCGAGCGGCGCCAGGACGACGTCGGCAGCCGGTCGAGGTTCGCCCAGACCCAGGGGACAAAAGCCCGGAGGGGTTCTGCCAGCCTGCCCGGCCGGGCAGGGAACCGGACCCCAGGGAGTCACCCCGTGCCCGTCACCAGCCCCGTCACCAGCCTCGTCACCAGCCTCGCCGCCCCGCCCGCCTCCTCCGTGGGACCGGCCGTCCTCGGTGCCGTCCTGCTGGCCGCCGTGCTGCACGCCGTGTGGAACGCCCTCGCCCACGCCATCGACGACCAGCTGGTCGGGTTCGCGCTGATCGGGCTGGCCGTGACGATCGGCGCCGCGGGGATCGTCGTGGTGTCCCCGGCGCCCGACCGGGCGAGCTGGGTCCCGCTGGTCGTCTCGGCCGTCCTGCACGTGGCCTACAACCTGCTGCTGATGCGCTGCTACCGGCTCGGCGAGTTCGGTCAGGTCTACCCGATCGCGCGCGGCACCTCGCCCCTGATCGTGGCCGTCAGCTCGACCGTGCTGCTGGGCGAGCAGCTCTCCGCCCTGCGGCTGCTCGGGGTGCTGACCATCTCCGTGGGGCTGGGCGCCCTGGTGCTGGTCGGCGGCGTCCCGACCCGGGCGGCGGCCCCCGCGATCCTGGCCGCCGTCCTGACGGGGGTGACCATCGCGGCGTACACCACGGTCGACGGGGTGGGGGTGCGCAGTGCGGGCTCCGTCGCGGCGTACACCGGGTGGCTGTTCCTGCTGCAGGGCCCGGTGCTGCCGCTGTGGGCCCTGGTCGCGCGTCGCGGCAGGTGGTGGGCCCAGCTGCGTCCGCACCTGACCGCCGGGCTCGCGGGCGGGGTGCTGTCGCTGGCGGCGTACGGACTCGTCCTCTGGGCCCAGACCCGCGGCGCGCTGGCCCCCGTGGCGGCGCTCCGCGAGACCAGCGTCATCGTGGGCGCCGTCATCGGCGCCACGGTCTTCGGCGAGCGGTTCGGGCCGTGGCGGGTGGCTGCGACGGTCCTGGTGGCGGGCGGCGTGGTGCTCGTGACGCTCTGAGGCGGGTGGGCGGGCTCAGCCGGAGGGGGTGAAGCCCTTGGTCGACTCGCCGTCGATCCGGTAGGTGCCCTGGTCGAAGGCCAGGTCGAGGACGGTGGGGCCGGGACCGTTGTCGAAGTTGTCGAACCTGACCTGGTAGCTCACGACCAGGCTGTCGGGGTCGGCCTGGATGCTCAGCACGCGGCCGTTGGTGGCCGGGCCCCAGAAGTTGCTGTACTTCTCGAAGCCGCCGCTCTCGGCCTGGAACTTCGCGGTCAGCATCTGCCACGACCGGCTGGGGTCCTCCGCGGTCGCGGCGACGTAGTCCCGGATGAACGCCTTCATGCCCGCCGCGGTCGGCTCGGCGGGGGTGGCTGTCGCGCTGGGCTTCGGGCTGGCCTTCGCGCTGGCTTTCGGGCTGGGCTTCGGGCTGGCCGACCCGGAGGAGGCGGGACCGGCACTGCTGCCGGCGTCGTTCGGATCACCACCGGCCAGCACGGCCCACGCGACCAACCCCACGACGAGGAGCAGCGCCAGACCGCCCAGGAGCAGCAGGGCGGGGGAGCGCCGCCGGCGCCCGCGCGACGCCCCCGACGCGGCCTGCGGGGGCGGGGGGTCGCCGGGCTCGGAGGCGCTGCTGAAGAACGGCGCGCCGGCAGCGGCGTACGCCGGCTCCGGGGACGCCGCCGACGACGCCGGTGACGAGGCAGCCGGGGGCGCCACCGCGGTCAGCACCTGCGTGCGGGTGTGGTCGGGGGAGGCGGGGTCCTCGAAGGCCGGTGGCACCGTGGCGCCGCGGTCGGCCAGGAAGTCGCGCACCTGGGTCATCGACCAGCGGCGCGCCGGGTCGCGGACCATCGTGGCCTCGAGCAGCGGTGCCATCCAGCCCGCGTCACCGAGGCGGGGAGGCTCCTCGTTCACGATGCGGTAGAGCCCGCCGAGGACGTTGGCGCCCATGTCGTACGGCGGACGGCCGGACAGCAGGGTGTACGCCGTGGCACCCATCGACCAGACGTCGGCGGGCTCGCCGCCGCGGCCGCCGGTCGCCACCTCGGGGGCGAGGTACGCCGGGGAGCCGGTCACCATGCCGGTCTGGGTCAGCGAGGGGTCGCTGGAGATGTGCGCGATGCCGAAGTCGGTCAGCTTCACCTGGTCGCGGTCGTCGACCAGGATGTTGGACGGCTTCACGTCGCGGTGGGCGATGCCGGCCTGGTGGGCGGCGACGAGCGCGTCGGCGGCCTGCCAGAGCAGGGGAGCGGCCTCGTCGGGGGCCAGGCGGCCACGCTCGCGGACCAGCTCGCCGAGGGTGCGGCCGGCGACGTACTCCATCACCAGCCAGCGGGCGTCGGTGTCGCCGTCGACGACCACGTCGAAGATCGCGACGACGTGCGGGTGGTTCAGCTGGGCGCTGAGGCGGGCCTCGCGCTCGGCACGGGCCAGGTCGGTGCGGTCCTCGCCGGGCAGCAGGCCGATGCGCTTGAGCGCGACCTGGCGGCCGAGGATCTCGTCGCGCCCGAGCCACACCACGCCCGAGCCGCCGCGTCCGATCTCGCGCTCGAGCGAGTACCTGCCTGCGATCACGGGGGCCCTTCGGGTAGTCAGCGGTGGTGGCCGTCGTCCATCGTAAACGGCCCGGGGAGGCCCGTGACCCGGCGGTGGTCGGCCGGCCGGGGTGCGGTGGGGGCCGACCTGAGGGCCGTCCGGCGGGTTTCGGCGCGATAGGTTGCGGCCTCCCCCAGAAGCAGCCCGGAAGGACAGCCCCATGGCCGCGCACGACGCCGTCGAGGTGATCACCGCCAAGCGGGACGGTCACGCCCTCTCCGACAGCCAGATCGACTGGGTGATCGACGCCTACACCCGCGGCGACGTCGCCGACGAGCAGATGGCGGCCCTGGCCATGGCGATCCTGCTGAACGGGATGGACCGCAGTGAGATCTCGCGGTGGACCGGGGCGATGATCGCCAGCGGCGAGCGGATGGACTTCTCCTCGCTCTCCCGGCCCACGGCCGACAAGCACTCCACCGGTGGCGTCGGCGACAAGATCACGCTCCCGCTCGCCCCGCTGGTCGCGGCCTGCGGCGTGGCGGTGCCCCAGCTGTCGGGGCGGGGGCTCGGCCACACCGGCGGCACCCTGGACAAGCTCGAGTCGATCCCCGGCTGGCAGGCGGCCCTGTCGAACGAGGCGATGCTGCGGCAGCTCGAGGACGTCGGTGCGGTCATCTGCGCGGCCGGCTCGGGGCTCGCGCCCGCGGACAAGAAGCTCTACGCCCTGCGTGACGTCACCGGCACCGTCGAGGCGATCCCGCTGATCGCCTCCTCGATCATGAGCAAGAAGATCGCCGAGGGCACCGGCTCGCTGGTCCTGGACGTCAAGGTCGGCAGCGGCGCCTTCATGAAGGACCTCGACCGGGCGCGCGAGCTCGCCTCGACCATGGTGGCCCTGGGCGTCGACGCCGGGGTGCACACGGTCGCGCTGCTGACCGACATGTCGACGCCGCTCGGCCGCACGGCCGGCAACGCGCTCGAGGTGCGGGAGTCGGTCGAGGTGCTGCAGGGCGGCGGCCCCGCCGACGTCGTCGAGCTGACGGTGGCCCTGGCCCGCGAGATGCTCGCCGGCGCCGGGCGGGACGACGTCGATCCCGCCGAGGTGCTCGCCTCAGGAGGGGCGATGGACACCTGGGACGCGATGGTCCGGGCCCAGGGGGGCGACCCCCGGGCCGAGCTGCCCACCGCCCGCGAGACCCACGTCGTGACCGCGCCCGCCACCGGGGTGCTGACCCGGCTGGACGCGATGGCCGTGGGGATGGCCGCCTGGCGCCTCGGCGCGGGGCGGGCCACCCAGGGTGCCGCCGTGCAAGCGGGCGCCGGTGTGGAGTGGCACGCCCGACCCGGTGACCAGGTCACCGAGGGCGAGCCGCTGCTCACCCTGCACACCGACGAGCCCGACCGGTTCGAGCGGGCGCTGGCGTCGCTCGAGGGTGGGTACGACGTGTCGCCGGCGGGCACGGCGTACGCCCCGACGGCGCTGGTCCTCGACCGGATCGGCTGAGGCCTCAGACGTAGGTGGTGACCTCGCCGCTGAGCATGCTGGCGCCGCCGGTGGCGAAGGTCGGCACGTCGGCCGCCGCGGCCTGGCCCTCCGGGCCGCCGAAGCCGGAGAGGAACGCGTCGCGGTCGGCGAAGGTGAGCACCGCGACCAGGTAGTGGTCGGCGGCGCTGCCACCGGGGCCGGGGTCGGCCTTGTGCGAGACGTAGGACTGGAGCCCGGGGATCTTCGCCGCGAGGGGCGCGTGGGTGCTCTCGTAGTGGGCGTCGAAGGCCGCGGTGTCGGTGGGGTTCCCGTAGACGACGGTCAGCTGGTAGGTCATGGCCCCACCCTGTCGGCGACGGCCCGGTCGCACAACTCCCCGGTCGACCAGTCCTGTGGACCGGTCCTGTCTCAGGGCAGGAGCAGGACGACGGTCTCGGCGACCGCCGCGGGCTTGTCCTGGCCGTCGATCTCGATGACGAACTTCATCGTCAGCTGCTTGCCCGCGGGGATGTCGGCGACGTCCCCGACGCTGACCTTGGCCCGGATCCTCGAGCCCACCAGGACCGGGTTCGGGAAGCGCACCTTGTTGACCCCGTAGTTCAGCTTGGCGCCCGGGGTCTCGAGCGCGAACACCTTGCTGCCGAGCCACGGGATGAGCGAGAGGGTGAGGTAGCCGTGGGCGATCGTGCCGCCGAACGGGCCCTCCTTCGAACGCTCGACGTCGACGTGGATCCACTGGTGGTCGCCGGTGGCGTCGGCGAACTGGTCGACGCGTGCCTGGTCGATCTCGACCCACTCGCTGGTGCCGATCTCCTCGCCGACGGCGGACTGGATCTCCTCGAAGGTGCTGAACGTGCGCATGCGTGGCGCTCCTCGTGTGGGTGGCTGCGAGCAGGGTGTTTGGATGGGGGCTGTGCCGAACACCGCCGAACCTACCCCGCTCACCGCCGCGCAGATCAGCACCGTTCCGAAGGTGCTGCTGCACGACCACCTCGACGGCGGGCTGCGCCCGGCCACGATCATCGACCTGGCGGCCGAGGTCGGCCACGCAGCTCCCCGCCCAGGACGCCGCCTCCCTGGGGGAGTGGTTCACCGCCTCCGCCGACAGCGGGTCGCTGGAGCGCTACCTGGAGACCTTCGACCACACCGTGGCGGTGATGCAGCGCGGCGACCACCTGACGCGGGTCGCGCGCGAGTGCGTCGAGGACCTCGCCGCCGACGGGGTGGTGTACGCCGAGGTGCGCTACGCCCCCGAGCAGCACCTGGAGGGCGGCCTGACCCTCGAGGAGGTCGTCCGGGCGGTGCAGGAGGGCTTCGACCAGGGCATGGCCGCCACGGGCATCGACGTGCGCCAGCTGCTCACCGCGATGCGGCACCAGGCCCGCTCCCGAGAGATCGCCGAGCTGGCCGTGGCCCACCGCGACGACGGGGTGGTGGGCTTCGACATCGCGGGCGCCGAGGCCGGCTTCCCGCCCACCCGGCACCTGGACGCCTTCGAGTACCTCCAGCGCGAGAACGCGCACTTCACCATCCACGCCGGCGAGGCCTTCGGGCTGCCCTCGATCTGGCAGGCCCTGCAGTGGTGCGGCGCCGACCGGCTCGGGCACGGCGTACGCCTGATCGACGACATCACCCTCGACGCCGACGGGCAGCCGCAGCTCGGCCGCCTGGCGCAGTACGTCCGCGACAAGCGGATCCCGCTCGAGCTGTGCCCCCACTCCAACCTGCAGACCGGGGCCGCGGAGTCGATCGCCACGCACCCGATCGGGCTGCTGTCGGCGCTGAGCTTCCGGGTCACGGTGAACACCGACAACCGGCTGATGAGCGGCACCTCGATGACCCGCGAGCTGACCGACCTGGTGGAGGCCTTCGGCTGGGGGCTGGCCGACCTGCAGTGGGTGACGGTGAACGCGATGAAGTCGGCGTTCGCGCACTTCGACACCCGGCTGCGGATCATCGAGGACGTGATCAAGCCCGGGTACGCCGCGGCCGGCCTCGAGCCCGGCGCCACCCGCGTCCGGTGAGCGCCCGCACCCCGGCGTCCGTCCGCCGCCTGCTGTCCGCGAGCGGCGTGACGTCGCGCGCCGTCGTGAGCGGCGACGTGTCCCGCCTGCCCCGGGCCACCCGGCCCCCGTCGCGGCAGGCGTCGTCGCGCGAGCTGCTCGGAGGCCTCGCGGCCGGCCGCCTCGTGGCCGCCGCGCCCCGCCTGCTGCGGGCGCCGCGCGGTGACGGTCACGTGGTCATCGACGTGCCGGGCTGGCGCTCGCCCGAGCTGACGGGGGCGCCGATCCGGGCCTACCTGCGACGCCTGGGCTACGACGCCCGCGGCTGGGGGTTCGGCACCAACACCGGGCAGCCCGAGCGCGACGCCGACCGGCTGACCGAGCGCGTGCTCGAGCTGGCGGCGGAGAGCGGACCGGTCTCGCTGGTGGGCTGGAGCCTGGGCGGGGTGATCTCCCGCGAGGTCGCCCGTCGCGAGCCCGACGCCGTGCGCCGCGTGATCACCTACGGCACCCCGGTCGTCGGTGGCCCGAGCTTCACCGCGGTCGCCGGCGCCTACGCCCCCGAGGTGCGTCGCCGGGTGGCCGAGGTGAGCGCCCGCCTCGACGCCGACTCCCCGATCCGGGTGCCGCTGACCGCCATCTGGTCGCGGCGCGACGGCATCGTGGCCTGGCCCGCCTGCCTGGACCGGCTCTCGCCCGACGTCGAGCACGTCGAGGTCGGCTCCACCCACCTCGGCCTCGGGGTCGACCCCGACGTCTGGACCATCGTCGCGTCGCGTCTTCCCAGGTGAGACGCCCGCGGCGGGGGCCCCGATCCGTGGCGGATGGCCGACAACGGGGCCGTCAGGGGCGACAAACCGCAGGTGAGTGCGTCAATTTTGTCGGGCAGCACCGGCAGCGCCGGACGGCACATCGGGGGACACGCCGTCCGGCGCTGCTTGCTGAACTCAGCAGTTCTTCAGGAAATCTGATTACATCTCGGCATGGATGGAGCGCTCGACATCCTCACGTGTGGTGACAACGATGACGTACGACGTCTGCGCACCCAGAGTCAGGAGATCATCGACCTGTTGGCGGCCCGCGCCCTGGAGGACGGCACCCGCGTGCGACGCGTGGTCGGGCTCCGCGAGCTGGTGCACCAGCTGCGCGCGACCGAGCCGATGGCGACCCGGAGCTCCCGCGTGCTGCAGCCGGCGTACGCCTACGACCCGGAGGACCCCGGCGTCCAGCTCACCCGCGCGGCCCGCCTGCGGGGGGTCGAGACCGAGCTGATCACCCGCCCGGTCACCGTGCGCACGCACCCGTTGCTGTCCTCGATCTTCCCCGCGACGCTGCTCGGGCCGTGCTTCCTGCGCGCGATGATGGTCGACGAGAAGTCGGTGCTCGTGGGCGGTCCCGACGACCTCGAGGGCAACCGCACCTCGTGGTTCACCACCCTGCCCGAGGCCGTCGACGCCGTGCGCGACCTGTGGCAGGCGACCGTGCCGCACTGCCGCCCGATCCTGGCCCCCGGCCAGAAGCCGCCGCTGACCGAGCGTCAGCTCGACGTGGCCCGTCTGCTCTGCGTGGGTGAGAAGGACAAGGCCATCGCCCGACTCCTGCGCCTCTCGGCACGCACGGTCGAGCGCGAGGTCAGCGCGATCCTCGGCCAGCTCGGCGCCGGAAGCCGCACCGAGGCCGTGCTGATGATGCGGGGTCGTGGCGTCAACGGTGGCGGTGCGGGCGGTCGCTGACCGCCCCGCCCACCAGCCCGGTCAAGGCGTCGTACGCCGCCGGAGGGGCCAGCACGCGGCAGCCCAGGCGCTCGGCGCGGTCCACCACCCGGCGCTGCTGGGCCAGCAGGTGCAGGCCGCGCCGCAGCAGGACGAGCGGGGGCTTGCGGTGCTCGCGCAGGTCGCGGGACAGGCGGCGCAGGAACGTGCGGGCCGGGTGCTGGGTGACGCAGACGGCGTCGGCCACGAGCCCACGGCGCAGGCAGTCGGTGACGATCTCCTGGGCGAAGATCCCCTCGGCCACGAAGTACGCCGAGCCGGCCAGGTCGACGACGTGGTGGCCGGACGCTGAGCTCGTGGCGATGTCGTAGACGGGGGCGTCGGTGCGGCCCGTGCGGCAGAGCTCCTCGACGGCGTCGACGGCGGCGTCGGCGTTCCACGAGGCGGGGGAGTCCCAGTCGACGATCCGGGCGCCGCCGGCCAGCGTGACGTGCGGCAGCGTCGGGTCGTCGCCCTCCTTGTAGAAGTCGTCGAGCCGCAGCTCCGGCAGGCCGAGCCGCCGCGCGAGGCGCGACTTGCCCGAGCCCGAGGGGCCGGCGAGGACGATCACCCGGGCCTGCACCGCCGGATCATCCCACCTGCTGCCCACGCGCTCAGATCCCGGTCGGGTGCCAGACGGTCTTGGTCTCCAGGAACGTCGTCATCCGGTCCAGCGCCGGGGCCGCGAACAGGTCCTCGACGCCGGGGCGGCGCACGCGCTTGAGGTTCTCGGCGGCGCCGATCTCCAGGTTGCGGGCGAGCTCGGGGTCGGTGACGCCGGTGAGGTCGAGGCCGTCGACGTCCATGTGCGAGGCCAGCCACGGGGCGATCTCGGCCTGCGGGCCGGTGAGCAGGTTGACCACGCCGCCGGGGACGTCGGAGGTGGCCATCACCTCGCCCAGGGTGATCGCGGTCAGCGGGTGCTGCTCGCTGGCGATCACGACGCAGGTGTTGCCCGTGGTGATGAGCGGGGCGACCACGCTGACCAGGCCCAGGAGCGGGCCGGCCGGGGCGACGACCGCGACCACGCCGCTGGCCTCGGGGGCCGAGTGGTTCAGGTAGGGGCCGGCGACCGCGTTGGCACCGCCGGTGACCTGGGCGATCTTGTCGGCCCACCCGGCGTACCAGACCAGGCGGTCGACGGCCGCGTCGACGGCCGCCCGGGCCCTGGCGCCGGTGACGCCCTCGCTGGCCCGGATCTCGGCCTCGAACTGGTCACGGCGGCCCTCGAGGACCTCGGCGACCCGGTAGACCACCTGGCCCCGGTTGTACGCCGTGCGGCCCGACCAGCCGCCGAACGCCGACCGCGCGGCCTTGACCGCGTCGCGGGCGTCCTTCCGGGAGGCGTGCGAGGCGTTGGCCAGGAAGCCGCCCTTGGCGTCGGTGACCTCGTAGGAGCGCCCCGACTCCGAGCGGGGGAAGGCCCCGCCGATGTAGAGCTTGTAGGTCTTGCGCACGTCGATGCGACTCATCGCAGATAGCCCTCCAGGCCGTGGCGGCCGCCCTCGCGGCCGTAGCCCGACTCCTTGTAGCCGCCGAAGGGGCTGGCCGGGTCGAAGCGGTTGAACGTGTTGGACCAGACGACGCCGGCGCGCAGCTGGTTGGCCACCCACAGCGTGCGGGAGCCCTTGTCGCTCCACACGCCCGCGGACAGGCCGTACGGCGTGTTGTTGGCCTTCTCGACCGCCTCCTTGGGCGTGCGGAAGGTGAGCACCGAGAGCACGGGGCCGAAGATCTCCTCGCGGGCGATCCGGTGGGCCTGGCTGACCCCGGTGAACAGCGTGGGGGCGAACCAGAAGCCGCGGTCGGGCAGCTCGCAGGGCGGCGACCAGCGGCCGGCGCCCTCGGCCTCGCCGACCTCGACGAGTGCCTGGATCCGGTCGAGCTGCTCGCGGGAGTTGATCGCGCCGACGTCGGTGTTCTTGTCGAGCGGGTCGCCGACGCGCAGCGTGGCCATGCGGCGCTTGAGCTTCTCCAGCACCTCGTCGGCGACGGACTCCTGCACGAGCAGCCGCGAGCCGGCGCAGCAGACGTGGCCCTGGTTGAAGAAGATGCCGTTGACGATGCCCTCGACGGCCTGGTCGACCGGGGCGTCGTCGAAGACGATGTTGGCGGCCTTGCCGCCGAGCTCGAGGGTCGCCTTCTTGCGGGATCCCGCGACCTGCTTGGCGATCGCGCGCCCCACGTCGGTGGAGCCGGTGAAGGCGACCTTGTCGACGTCGTCGTGGGCCACGACGGCCTGGCCGGTGGCACCGGCGCCGGTGACGATGTTGACGACGCCGGGCGGGAGGTCGGCCTGCTGGCAGATCTCGGCGAACAGCAGCGCCGACAGCGGGGTGGTCTCGGCGGGCTTCAGGACGACCGTGTTGCCCGTCGCGAGCGCCGGGGCGACCTTCCAGGCCAGCATCAGGAACGGGAAGTTCCAGGGGATCACCTGACCGGCGACACCGAGCGACTGCGGGTCGGGCCCGAAGCCGGCGTACGACAGCTTGTCGGCCCAGCCGGCGTAGTAGAAGAAGTGCGCCGCGGCGGTCGGCACGTCGACGTCACGGGCCTCCTTGATCGGCTTGCCGTTGTCGAGGGTCTCCAGCACCGCGATCTCGCGCGCCCGCTCCTGGATGATCCGGGCGATGCGGAAGAGGTACTTGCCGCGCTCGGCGCCGCTCATCCGCGACCACACCCGGGTGTGCGCCCGTCGCGCGGCCTTCACGGCTGCATCGACGTCGGCGGCGGTCGCCTCGGCGACCTCGGCGAGCACCTCCTCGGTGGCCGGGGAGATCGTCTTGAACGGGGTGCCGGAGCCCTCGGTGAACTCGCCGTTGACGAACAGGCCGTACGCCGGCTTGAGGTCGACGACCGAGCGCGACTCGGGGGCGGGGGCGTACTCGAAGACGCCCTCGCCGGTTGAGCTTGTCGAAACCATGTCTGCCCCTCAGTCCAGGGTGAAGTAGTCGGGGCCGGAGTAGCGGCCGGTGCGCATCTTGGTGCGCTGCATCAGCAGGTCGTTGAGCAGCGTGGAGGCGCCGAACCGGAACCAGTCGGGGTCCAGCCAGTCGGGGCCGGCGACCTCGTTGACCATGACGAGGTACTTCACCGCGTCCTTGGACGTGCGGATGCCGCCGGCGGGCTTGACGCCCACCATCTGACCGGTGGCCTCGCGGAAGTCGCGGACGGCCTCCAGCATCACCAGCGTCACCGGCAGCGTCGCCGCCGGCTGCACCTTGCCGGTGGAGGTCTTGATGAAGTGACCGCCGGCCAGCATCGCCAGCCAGCTCGCCCGACGCACGTTGTCGTAGGTCTGCAGCTCGCCGGTCTCGAAGATCACCTTCAGGTGGGCACCGCCGCCGGGACGCTCGCAGGCCTCGCGGACGGCGACGATCTCCTCGTAGACCTCCAGGTAGCGGCCGGAGAGGAACGCACCCCGGTCGATCACCATGTCGATCTCGTCGGCACCGGCGTCGACGGCGTCCTCGACGTCGGCCAGCTTGATGTCACGGGCGGCCCGGCCGCTGGGGAAGGCCGTGGCGACCGCGGCGACCTTGACCCCCGAGGACCCGAGGGTCTCCCTGGCGAAGGGGACCATGTCGGGGTAGACGCAGACCGCGGCGGCCGACGGGCAGGTCTGGTCGGCGGGGTCGGGGTGCATGGCCTTGGTGGCCAGCGCACGGACCTTGCCGGGGGTGTCGGAGCCCTCGAGGGTGGTCAGGTCGACCATCCGGATGGCCAGGTCGACGGCGTACTCCTTGGCGGTGGTCTTGATCGACCGGGTGCCGAGGGCGGCGGCGCGCTGCTCGGCCCCGACCTGGTCGACGCCGGGGAGGCCGTGCAGGAATCGGCGCAGCGCTGCATCTGACGTGGTCGCGTCGATGAGCGAGCTCGCCGTTGAGCTCGTCGAAGTCACCGCGCAAGTGTAGGTACGACGGTGCCGGAGCGCACATCTGGACGACGTGGGCTCCGGCACCGGGGTTCGGCCCGGGAGGATCCGGTTCGGAACGGGCTGGCTCAGCCCTCGAGCGAGGCGTCCAGGGTGATCTCCACCCCGGTCAGGGCCTTGCTCACGGGGCAGCTGGCCTTGGCGTCCTGGGCGGCCTTCTCGAAGCCGGCGGCGTCGAGACCCTCGACCTCGCCGGTGACGTGCAGCGTGATGCCGGTCAGCTTGAAGCCGCCGTTCGCCTCGTCCGGGCCGAGCGAGACGTCGGCGGTGACCTCGAGGGACTGCGGCGTGCCGCCGGCCTCGGCGATCAGGGCGGAGAACTGCATCGCGTAGCAGGCCGAGTGGGCCGCGGCGATGAGCTCCTCGGGGCTGGTGGTGCCGTCGGCGTCGTCGGCCGCCCGCTTCGGGAACGAGACGTCGTAGGTGCCGACGCCGGAGCTGCTCAGCTCGACCTGGCCGGAGCCGGTCTCGAGGGAGCCGTTCCAGGCGGTGCGTGCGGTGCGAGTGGGCATCTGCGATCTCCTCAGGGGTGGGGGTGGGGGCGTGCACGTCGATCTCTTGTGCACAAGGTGATCCTACGGCGCCGGCCGGGGCGGGGGAAGCGCTCCGACGGCGCCGAGGTGGCGACGGGCGGCACCTCGTGCCGGGGTCGTGGAGGTTAGCGATCGTTAACTGAACCGGGCTAGGATGCCGCCCATGAACTTCGAGCTCTCCGAGGACCACGAGCAGTTCCGCCGCTCGGTGCGCGACTTCGCCGAGAAGGAGATCGCGCCGCACGCTGCCCAGTGGGACCGCGACCACCACTTCCCGGTCGACGTCGTGCACCAGATGGGCCAGCTCGGCCTGTTCGGCCTGACCTCCCCCGAGGAGTTCGGCGGGGCGGGGGAGGACGGCGACTTCACCAGCCTGTGCGTGGCGATCGAGGAGATCGGCCGGGTCGACCAGTCGCTCGGGATCACGCTCCAGGCCGGGGTCGGCCTGGGGATCAACCCGATCCTCACCTACGGCACCCAGGAGCAGAAGGAGCGCTGGCTGCCCGACCTCGTCGCGGCCGACACGCTCGCCGGCTTCGGCCTGACCGAGCCCGGCGCCGGCTCCGACGCCGGGGCGACCCGCACCAAGGCCGAGCTCGACGACGGCGAGTGGGTGGTCAACGGCTCCAAGCAGTTCATCACCAACTCCGGCTCGGCGATCACCAGCCTGGTCACCGTCACGGCCCGCACCGGTGAGCGACCCGACGGTCGCCCCGAGATCTCCGCGATCATGCTGCCCTCGGGCACGCCCGGCTTCGTGGCCGAGAAGGCCTACGACAAGCTCGGCTGGCACGCCTCGGACACCCACCCGCTCTCCTTCGCCGACGCCCGGGTCCCCGAGGACCACCTGCTCGGCGAGCGCGGGCGCGGCTACGCGCAGTTCCTGGCCACGCTCGACGACGGCCGCGTCGCCATCTCGGCGCTGTCGGTGGGCTGCATCCAGGCCTGCCTCGACATGGCCCTGGCCTACGCGGGCGAGCGCCAGACCTTCGGCGGCCCGATCGGCCGCAAGCAGGGCGTCGCGTTCCAGATCGCCGACCTCGAGGTGATGCTGCACGCCAGCCGGATGCTGACCTACCGGGCCGCCGCGCTCAAGGACGCGGGCGCCCCGATGAAGGACTTCAAGCAGGCGGCGGCCGTGGCCAAGCTCTACTGCACCGAGTCGGCGGTCACCGCCACCCGGATCGCCACCCAGGTCTTCGGCGGCTACGGCTTCATGGAGGAGTACCCCGTCGCCCGGTTCTACCGGGACGCCAAGGTGCTCGAGATCGGCGAGGGCACCAGCGAGGTGCAACGGATGCTGATCGCCCGCGGTCTCGGCCTGCCGGTGGAATGATCCAGGCATGACCGCCCCGTCGAAGCAGCCTCCCGGTGCCTGACGCGCCCGGCACCGCGGGCGAGGACTACGCCCGCCGACTCCAGACGCGGGAGGGCGCGTGGTGGAAGCGTGCGCTCGACGTGCAGGCGCCCTACCGCTGGAACCTGCGCCGCCACGGCCTCGGTCGCACGCTCGACGTGGGGTGTGGCATCGGGCGCAACCTGGCCACGCTCGGCCCCGGCTCGGTGGGCGTCGACCACAACGCGGCCTCGGTGGCGATCGCGCGCTCGCGCGGCCTGGATGCCCTGACCGTCGAGGAGTGGGAGCGCAGCGAGCTGCGCCGGGAGGGCGCCTTCGACGGCCTCCTGGTCGCGCACGTGGTCGAGCACATGGGTCCGGACGACGCCCGCGCGCTGCTGCGCGCCTACCTGCCCTACCTGCGCCCGGGCGGTCGGGTCCTGATGATCTGTCCCCAGGAGCGTGGCTACGCCAGCGACGAGACCCACGTGCGGTTCACCGACGGCGACGCCCTCGCGACGCTGGCCCGGGAGGTGGGTCTGGTCGCCGACGGTTGGTCCAGCTTCCCGTTCCCACGCTGGGCCGGGCGGGCCTTCACCTACAACGAGTTCTGCGCGACGTCCACCAAGCCCCACCGGTCCGGCGAACCGCTCCGGGGCGGTCCCGGGGGCTAGCGTGGCGGCATGGGTCCTCGACTCCGCCGGCTCGGCGGTGAGGCGGCGAAGTTCTCCGCGGTCAACATCGTCGCCACGGTCGTGGCGATCGTGCTGTTCAACGTGTTCGTGCACGGCGTCCCGGCGCTCTCCCGCCCCGGTCTCCTGAACACCTGGCCGGTCACCGCGTGGTTCGTGGCGAACGTGATCGGCATGGGGATCAGCTTCTACGGCAGCCGCCGCTTCGCCTTCAAGCACCGGCGGCCGTCGGGGCCGGGTGGTGGGGCCCTGAACTACACCCTGGTCAACCTGGCCTCGTTCGTGATCCCGATGTCGTGCCTGTGGCTGAGCCGCAACGTGCTCGACGTGGACTCCGCGCTGGCCGACAACATCTCCAGCAACGTCGTGGGGGCCGTGCTGGGCATGGCGTTCCGCTTCTGGGCGTTCCGCCGCTGGGTGTTCAAGCGCCGCAAGGGAGCGCCCGGCGTCGCAGGGAAGGGCTCCTCAGGCCCCGGCGCCCGGGCGCCAGAAGTCGGTCCACACGAAGCCGAGCTCCTCGAACATCAGCCGCAGCAGCGGCAGGCTGATGCCGACCACGTTGTGGGGGTCGCCGGTCACGCCCGAGACGAACGCACCGCCGAGGCCGTCCAGGGTGAAGGCGCCCGCGACGGCTAGCGGCTCGCCGGTCGCGACGTACGCCGTGATCTCCTCGTCCGTCACGTGGGCGAAGCGCACCTGCGTGGCCGCGGACCGCGCGATCCAGACCTCGCGGTGGGTGTCGATCACGCAGTGGCCGGTGTGCAGCACGCCGGAGCGGCCGCGCATCTGCTTCCAGCGCGCGACGGCGTCCTCCGCGCTCGCGGGCTTGCCGAGGATCTCGCCGTCCAGGGCGAGCACCGAGTCGCAGCCCACGACCAGCGCACGCTTCTGCTGGGCGGCCACCGCGACGGCCTTGAGCTGGGCGAGCTTCATCGTGTAGTCCGAGGGACCGGTGACCGGCACCTCGTCCTCGTCGACCCCGCTGACCACGACCTCGGGGTCGAGGCCGGCGTTGCGCAGCGTCGTCAGGCGGGCGGGGGAGGCGGAGGCCAGGACCAGCCGCGGGGCGGGAGCCATCGCCGGCCCCTAGAGGGCGCTGGCGCGCCAGGCGCCAGGACCGTGCCGGTGGGGCGGGCGCAGCCCCCGGTGACGGGCGCTCCACTCCGGGCGGGGCGCCTGCTTCTCCCCGGCGGCGGCCGCGCCGGCGGCCATGGCGGAGACGACCGCGACCAGCGCGGCGAGCTCCTCGGGGGTGGGGTCGCCCGTGACGACGCGGAGCAGGGGCGGCGCCTGCTCGACCGGCTCGGGCTCGCTCACGGCGGCCATCAGAGGGGGATGTTCCCGTGCTTCTTGGGCGGCAGCGTCGCGCGCTTGGTGGCCAGCAGGCGCAGCGCGCGGACGACCTCGACGCGGGTCTCGTGGGGGGTGATGACCGCGTCGACGTAGCCCCGCTCGGCGGCGACGTAGGGGTTGGCCAGCGTGTCCTCGTACTCCGCGATCAGCTCCGCGCGGCGTCCTTCGACGTCCCCGCCGTCCTCCTCGACCGCCGCGAGCTCCTTGCGGTGCACGATGTTGGCCGCGCCCTGGGCGCCCATGACGGCGATCTGCGCGGTCGGCCAGGCCAGGTTGATGTCGGCGCCGAGGTGCTTGGAGCCCATCACGTCGTAGGCCCCGCCGTACGCCTTGCGGGTGATGATCGTGACGAGCGGGACGGTCGCCTCGGCGTAGGCGTAGATCAGCTTCGCCCCGCGCCGGATGATGCCGTTCCACTCCTGGTCGGTGCCGGGCAGGAAGCCGGGCACGTCGACGAAGGTCAGCACCGGGATGTTGAAGGCGTCGCAGGTGCGCACGAAGCGCGCGGCCTTCTCGCTGGCGTCGATGTCGAGGGTGCCGGCGAACTGCATCGGCTGGTTGGCGACCACGCCGACGGACTTGCCCTCGACCCGGCCGTAGCCGACCACGATGTTGGGCGCGAACAGCTCCATCACCTCGAGGAACTCGCCGTCGTCCAGGATCGCGCCGATGACCTCCTTCATGTCGTACGGCTGGTTCGCCCCGTCGGGAATCACGGTGTCCAGCGCGCGGTCGGTCTCGGAGGTCTCCAGGTCGGCCGGGTCGTCGTACGACGGGGCCTCGTCCATGTTGTTCTGCGGCAGGTACGACAGCAGCGCCTTGGTGTACTCCAGCGCGTCGGCCTCGTCGGAGCCCATGTAGTGGGCGTTGCCCGACTTGGTGTTGTGGGCCCGGGCGCCGCCGAGGTCCTCCATGGTGACGTCCTCGCCGGTGACGGTCTTGATCACGTCGGGGCCGGTGATGAACATGTTGGAGGTGCCGTCGACCATGATCGTGAAGTCGGTGACGGCGGGGGAGTAGACGTGGCCGCCGGCGCAGGAGCCCATGATCAGGCTGATCTGAGGGATCACGCCGCTGGCGTGCACGTTGCGGCGGAAGATCTCGCCGTAGAGGCCGAGCGAGACCACGCCCTCCTGGATGCGGGCGCCGGCGCCCTCGTTGATGCCGATGATGGGGCAGCCGGTCTTCATGGCGAGGTCCATCACCTTGGTGATCTTCTCGCCGTACACCTCGCCCAGCGAGCCGCCGAAGACGGTGAAGTCCTGGGAGAACACGCACACCTGGCGGCCGTCGATGGTGCCGTAGCCGGTGATCACGCCGTCGCCGTAGGGGCGGTTCTTCTCCAGCCCGAAGGCCACCGAGCGGTGCCGGGCCAGCTCGTCGAGCTCGACGAAGGAGCCCTCGTCGAAGAGCTGCTCGATGCGCTCGCGGGCGGTCTGCTTGCCCTTGGCGTGCTGCTTCTCCACGGCCTTGGCCGAACCGGCGTGGACGGCGGCGTCGATGCGCCGGTCGAGGTCGGCCAGCTTGCCGCTCGTCGTGTGGATGTCGATGTCGTCGGGCACCTCGGTGCCGCCGGTCTCCTCGGGCTGGGCTGCTGCGTTCACGAAAGTCGACTTCTCCTCAGAGCGGCGGTGCGGTGTTCCCACCCGGTGCGTTCCTGCGTCAATCTAGTGGGCATGAGCGATCACGAGGGAAGCCGCCCACCCGTCGACGCGGCGTCGGTGCGCGCCGGCGACCGGTGGCGCGTGGAGGTCGTGGAGACCTCGGGCTCCACCAACGCCGACGTCGCGGCCCGCTTCGCCGCCGGCGAGCGCGAGGGGCTCGTGCTGGCCGCCGAGGAGCAGACCGCGGGCCGCGGACGGCTGGGCCGCGAGTGGGTGGCGCCGCCCCGCAGCTCGCTCACGGTCTCGTTCCTGGTGGTCCCCCCGGCCGACCTCGACCCCTCCCGCTGGAGCTGGCTGCCGCTGCTGACCGGACTCGCCGCCGCTGCCGCCGTACGCCGGGTGACGGGCGTGGAGGTCGGGCTGAAGTGGCCCAACGACGTGCTGGCCGCCCAGGAAGGGGACCAGGGCGGGGACCAGGAAGGGGAGCAGGGCGGTCTCAAGCTCGGCGGCATCCTGCTCGAGCGGGTCGAGCGGGAGGGGTCCGCGGCCGCCGTGGTGGGCGTGGGGCTGAACTGCACCCAGGAGGTCGACGAGCTCCCCGTCCCGCAGGCGACGTCGCTGACGCTGGCCGGCGCCCGCGACCTCGACCGGTCGGCGCTGCTCGCGGGGCTGGCCGACGAGCTCGGTGAGCGGCTCGACGCCTGGGCCCGCGGCGACGACCTGCGTCCGGCGTACGTCGAGCAGTGCGTGACCCTGGGCCGGCAGGTGCGGGTCTCGGTGCCCGGCGGCGACGTGGTCGGCGAGGCGGTCGACATCGATCCGGAGGGGCGTCTGGTGGTCCGCACGGCGGACGGCGAGGAGCACCTCGGAGCCGGTGACGTCGTCCACGTGCGGCCCTCCTGAGCGTGGCATGATCGCGCTGTGGTCATCTCCCAGCGCCTCCTCAACGACGGCGAGCACGTCGTGCTGAGCACCCGCACGCACGCCAAGGTGCTCGTGCTGCCGGTGGTCGTGCTGCTCGTGGTGGCCGGGCTGGCGGGCTACCTGACCAGCCTGCCCGACGGCGCGCACGCCGGCACCTGGCGGCTGGTGACCTGGCTGGTCGCGCTCGTGCTGCTCGCGTGGTTCGTCGTGGCTCCGTTCCTGCGGTGGTGGCTGACGACGTACACCTTCACCAACCGCCGCCTGATCACGCGCAACGGCGTCTTCACCCGCCGCGGCCACGACATCCCGATGAACCGGATCAGCGACATCTCCTACGAGAAGAGCCTGCTCGACCGCGTCTTCGGCTGCGGCACCCTCGTGGTCTCCGACGCCAGCGAGCTCGGCCGGGTCGAGCTGCGCGACATCCCGCACGTCGAGGAGGCCCAGCTGACCGTCAGCGACGCGCTCTTCTCCGGTCACCGCAGAGCCGATGACGGCGCCTGAGGACCTCGAGCGCGCGATCCTCGGTGCCGTGCCGGAGCTGACCGGCAACGAGGTGGCCGACCGCGCCGGGCTCGAGCGCGGGCAGTCCCAGCGCCTGTGGCGGGCCCTGGGCTTTCCCGAGGCCGGCGACGCCCGCGCCTTCAGCACCGCCGACGCCGAGGCGCTGGGCCGGGTGGCCGCGATGCGTACCAACGGCGGGCTCGACTTCGACACGATCGTGCGGATGACCCGCGCCGTCGGGCAGACGATGGACCGGCTCGCGGAGTGGGAGGTGGCCACCCTCGCCTCGGGCCTGGACCGCTCCCGCTCGGGCGACTCCCAGCGCGAGCAGGCGCTGCGCCTGGTGCAGACGGTGGGCCCGGAGTTCGAGGCGCTGCTGGTCTACGTGTGGCGCCGCCACCTCGCCGCCGCGATCGCCCGGGTGGAGAGCGTCGACGTGGCCGAGGAGCAGCTCGCCGAGGCGACCGTGGGCTTCGCCGACCTGGTCAGCTTCAGCGAGCTCACCAACCGGCTGCACGACGACGAGATCGGCGACCTGGTCGAGGTCTTCGAGTCCCGCAGCCACGACGTCGTCTCGCGCCGCCGGGGCCGCGTGGTCAAGACCCTGGGTGACTCCGTGCTGTTCATGGCGGCCACCCCGGCCGAGGGCATGGACATCGCCTGGGACATCGTCGGCGTGATCGGGGGCGACCCCCGGCTGCCCGACGTGCGGGCCGGCGTCGTGACGGGCTCGGTCGTGCTGCGCATGGGCGACGTCTACGGCCCCGCGGTCAACCTGGCCGCGCGGCTGACCGGCATCGCACGCCGCAACCGGGTGATCACCGACGTGCACACCGCCGAGCGGCTCCCGACCCGGTTGTTCGAGACCCGCACCCTCCCGGCGCGCCCCGTGCGGGGCTTCGGCGACCTGCAGCCCGTCGCCGTGCGCCGCACGCAGCGCTGAGCCGCGGCCCGGCCTGGATCGGGCCCCCGGCCGGGCCTCGATAGGGTCAGCCCCGTGACGACGTCCTCCCCGCAGCCCGCCCCCACGGTCGCCGTGATCGGAGGCGGCCAGCTGGCCCGGATGATGGCCGAGCCAGCCGCCGCCCTGGGCATCCCGCTGAGGCTGCTCGCCGAGGCGCCCGGCGTCAGCGCCGCCCAGGTCGTGCCGGACCACCTCGTCGGCGACTACACCGACCTGCCCACCCTCGAGCGGGTCGTCGACGGCTGCGCGGTCGTCACCTTCGACCACGAGCACGTGCCCACCGACCACCTGCACGCGCTGGAGGCCACGCTGGCCGTGCGGCCGGGGCCCGAGGCGCTCGTGCACGCCCAGGACAAGGGCGTCATGCGCGAGCGGCTCGGCGACCTCGGGGTGCCGTGCCCGCGCAACGCGCTGGTCACCTCGGTCGACGACGTGGTCGCCTTCGGACTGCCGTGCGTCCTGAAGACCACGCGGGGCGGGTACGACGGCAAGGGCGTCTGGTTCGTGGACTCCGCCGAGGACTGCGCCGCCGCCTTCGACGTCGCCCGCGAGTCGGGCGTGCGGATCCTGGCCGAGGAGCGGGTCGCCTTCCGCCGCGAGCTGTCCGCGCTGGTGGCCCGCTCGCCCTCGGGGCAGGTGGCCGCCTGGCCGGTGGTGGCCTCGACGCAGCGCGACGGCATCTGCCACGAGGTGATCGCGCCGGCCCCCGACCTCGACGAGGAGCTGGCGGTGCAGGCCCAGCAGTTCGCCATGCGCCTGGCCGGCGAGCTCGGCGTCACCGGCGTGCTGGCCGTCGAGCTCTTCGAGACCACCGACGGCCGGATCCTCGTCAACGAGCTGGCGATGCGCCCGCACAACACCGGCCACTGGACCCAGGACGGCTCGGTCACCAGCCAGTTCGAGAACCACCTGCGCGCGGTGCTCGACCTGCCGCTCGGCTCGCCCGCGCCGCGCGAGACCTGGACGGTGATGGTCAACATCCTCGGTGGGCCGAGCCACACCGGGCGGCTGTACGACGGCTACCCGCACGCGATGGCCCGCGACCCGCGGCTCAAGGTGCACCTCTACGGCAAGGAGCTGCGGCCGGGGCGCAAGGTGGGCCACGTGAACGCCTACGGCGAGGACCTCGACGACTGCCTCGAACGGGCCCGCCACGCGGCCGCCTGGTTCGCCGGAGACCTGGGGGACGAGAGCGAATGAGCACCTCCGACAGCACCCCCGGCAGCACCCCGACCGCCCGCGTCGGCATCGTGATGGGCTCCGACTCCGACTGGCCGGTGATGAAGGCCGCCGGCGAGGCCTGTGCCGAGTTCGGGGTGGTCTTCGAGGCCGACGTCGTCTCCGCGCACCGGATGCCCGACGAGATGCTGGCCTACGGCCGCGAGGCCGCCGGGCGCGGGCTCGGCGTGATCATCGCCGGCGCCGGCGGGGCGGCGCACCTGCCCGGCATGCTCGCCGCGGTGACCCCGCTGCCCGTGATCGGGGTGCCGGTGCCGCTGAAGTACCTCGACGGCATGGACTCCCTGCTCTCGATCGTGCAGATGCCGGCCGGGGTGCCGGTCGCCACGGTCGCGGTCGGCAACGCCCGCAACGCCGGGCTGCTCGCCGTACGCATCCTGGCCGCGACCGACCCGGCGCTGCAGCAGGAGATGGTCGACTTCCAGGCCGACCTGCGCGACCAGGCCCACGCCAAGGGCGCGGTCGTGCGCGACGCCGCCGCCCCTCGTCGCACCGGGTTCTAGCCCGGGTTCCGACGGGCGTTCACCCTGGCTGCGGGGCGATCCGGTTTCCCAGGTGATGAACCCGAACCGCCTCTCTGCACACGTCGTGTGGTGTGTGAAGAGGCAGGAAAGGCTCATCACCTGGGAAACCGCCGGCCGTCAGTCGCCCTGGACCCTGCCCCGGAGCGACTTGGTCTGCGAGCGCCGCTTCTTGCCCTCGATGCGTCGTCGCCGGGAGCCGCGGGTCGGCTTGGTCGGCACGCGGTGCAGGGGCGGGGGCCCCAGGGCGGTGCGGAGCCGGTCGGCGAGTCGCTCCCGGGCGGCCACCCGGTTGCGGTGCTGCGAGCGGTGCTCGCTGGCGGTGATCCGGATGCTCGCGCCGAGGGCCCTGATCGCCCGCGCCCGCTGGGCGTCGGTCAGCACGGTGCAGGTGGTCAGGTCGAGGACCAGCTCGACCCGGCTGTCGGTGGTGTTCACCGACTGGCCCCCGGGACCGGACGAGCGCGAGAACTGCTCGTCGAGCTCGGCGGCCGGCACGACGAGACCGCTCGGGAGCCCGGGGCCGGGTCGCAGCACCAGGTCGCCCGGGGAGGACAGGCTCATGCGGGGCGCTTGCGCCACTCGATGGCCGGGCAGGTGTCCATCACCATGGCGACACCCGCCGCACGGGTGCGCTCGAACGCCTCGGCGTCGACCACGCCGAGCTGGAACCAGACGCCGCGGGCGCCGACGGCCACCGCCTCGTCGGCGAACTGACCGGCCGACTCGGAGCGTCGGAAGACGTCGACCACGTCGACGGGGAACGGCACGTCGGCCAGGGTGGCGTAGCCCTGCTCACCCAGCACGGTCGGGGCGTCGGGGTGGATCGGCACGATCCGCTTGCCGCGCTGCTGCAGCAGCGCCGCGATGCTGTACGCCGTGCGGCTGGGGTCGCCGGAGAGCCCGACGACCGCCCAGGTCGTGCACTCGTCCAGCATGAGGTCGACCGCCTGCTCGTCCTGCCACCCCTGGTCCATGACCCCAGCCTAGGCTGCGGGAGTGACCGGCCCCGTCGTCGCCCGCACCGGACGGGTGACCCCCGCCCCGGCCGGACCGCACGTCGAGCAGGTCGGGTGGGGCGTGGCCCGTCAGGTCGCACGGGCGATGACGCCGCTGCTGGGGGAGCCGACGCCGGACCTGCTCGACGACGTCGTCCGGCTGGCGGAGGCGCCGGGCTTCCTCGCCTACGCCGTCCTCGCCGGCCGCGAGGCGTTGGCCGTGGCGCTGGTCTCGCTGCCAGGGGACGTCGCGGACGCCCCGGCGGCCGTGGCGGCGTACGTCGGTGACGTGGTGGTGCCGGGCGCTCCGACCGGCACGCGGGAGGCGCTCGTCGTGCGGGCGCTGCACGACGTGGCCGCCGCGGGCGTCGGGTGGCTGCGGGTCGAGGTCCCGCACGTCGACCTCCGCCCGTTCGGGTTCTGCTAACGGTCGTTAACATCGGGCCCATGAGCGACTTCCCGATGTACGCGTTGTCCGAGGAGCACCAGGCGATCCGCGAGGCCGTGCGCTCGCTCGCCGAGGCCAAGATCGCGCCGTACGCCGCGGCCGTCGACGAGGAGGCCCGCTACCCGCAGGAGGCGCACGACGCCCTGCTGGCCGCCGACTTCCACGCCCCCCACGTGCCCGAGCAGTACGGCGGCGCCGGGGCCGACGCCCTGGCCACCGTGCTCGTGATCGAGGAGGTGGCCCGCGCCTGCGTGAGCTCCTCGCTGATCCCTGCGGTCAACAAGCTCGGCTCGCTCCCGGTGATGATCTCGGGGTCCGAGGAGCTCAAGAAGCACTACCTGACCAAGCTGGCCGCGGGCGAGGGCGGCTTCTCCTACGCCCTCTCCGAGCCCGACGCGGGCTCGGACGCGGGCGGCATGAAGACCCGCGCGGTGCGCGACGGCGACGGCTGGGTGCTGAACGGCGTCAAGCGCTGGATCACCAACGCCGGCGAGTCCGAGTTCTACACCGTCATGGCGGTCACCGACGCCGAGAAGAAGACCCGCGGTGGCATCTCGGCGTTCGTCGTCGAGAAGTCCGACGAGGGCGTCTCGTTCGGCGCCCCTGAGAAGAAGCTCGGCATCAAGGGCTCCCCGACGCGCGAGGTCTACCTCGACAACGTCCGCATCCCCGCCGACCGGATGATCGGCGAGGAGGGCAGCGGCTTCGTGACCGCGATGAAGACCCTCGACCACACCCGGATCACGATCGCCGCCCAGGCCGTCGGCGTCGCCCAGGGCGCGCTCGACTACGCCCTGGACTACGCCAAGGAGCGCCAGCAGTTCGGCACGTCGATCGCGGAGTTCCAGGGCCTGCAGTTCCTGCTCGCCGACATGGGCATCAAGGTCGAGGCCGCCCGCCAGCTGACGTACGCCGCCGCCGGCCGCTCCGAGCGCGGCGACAAGGACCTGACGTTCTTCGGCGCCGCGTCGAAGACCTTCGCCTCGGACACCGCCATGCAGGTGACCACCGACGCCGTCCAGGTGCTCGGCGGCTACGGCTACACCCGCGACTACCCGGTCGAGCGGATGATGCGCGACGCCAAGATCACCCAGATCTACGAGGGCACCAACCAGGTGCAGCGGATCGTCGCGGCCCGTCAGCTGCTCGCCGGGGTGCAGTCGGTCCTCTGAGGCCCGAAGGGTCGCGTCGGGTCGCGTCTGGTCTCGGCGACGGGCCTTCGGCCCTGCTCGACCAACGACGGGCTCAGCCCTCGGTCGACGTGCGGCGCTCGTGCAGCCGCTGCTGGGCCTCGGGCAGGTAGGCCAGGCAAGGCGCCTCGGTGCCGGGGTGCTTCTCGACCAGGTGGAAGACCCAGCGGTCCATGGCGGCCATGTAGCCGTTGTCCTCGCCGTTGCGGTACGTCGACCACGCGCGGTGGCCCTTAGCGGTGCACGCCGTGCAGCGGATGGTGTAGACGAACCGCTGCTGGTCGTCGAGGTCGATGCTCGCCTTCGCCAGCGGCCCACCCTCGGCGGTGGCCTTGCGCTCGCGCGCCGATCGGCTCGCCACCATGTCGCACCCCTCGTCGGCTCGTTCGTCGGCCGGTCGGGTCGGTCCCTCGGCAGGTGGGGGAGCCTACGCGTCGGCCAGGCCACCGAGGGCGGCCAGGCGCGCGAGGCCGGGGCCGGTGTGCTCGGCGATGCGGGCGCGGGCCGCGTCGAGGGCGGGGGAGCCGGGGTGCTCCGGCGGCACGCGGGCCGGGTTCAGGGAGACGCCGTCGGTCCACGCCTTGATGTCCGGCTCGGCGCCGAACGAGGCGGCGTTGCGCATCCCGAGCACGTTCATCTGCGCCCACTGGGTCAGGCTGTTGCCGAAGGACGACGGTGGGCACAGCCGGTTCTTCTCGCCGTCGTCGTCACGGGTCGCCTCGACGTACCCCGCCAGTGCCCCGCCGAAGCACGGGAAGCCGGCCCGGATCGGCTGCAGGGTGATCACGTCGCGGCCCCAGATCGGCACGCGCGGAGGGTTCTTCAGCCCGTCGGCCGCGCAGTTGACGACCACGGCGTCGTCGGCAATACCGACCGACCCCTCGGTCAGGTGCATCCGGCCGCGCTCGACCGAGACGATCCGGCCCTGCCGCACCACGTGGCCGACGGTGCGCAGCAGGTCGAGCTCCCACCGACCCAGCGTGGGGGCCTTGGCCATGGTCGGGACGCGGGAACGGTCCACCCGCAGCATCACCCCGGCGTCCTCCAGACGCAGGAACAGGTCGTCGAGCGACGAGGCGGCCGCCGCCGACTCGAGCAGGTCGCCCACCATGCCGAGGTAGACCTCGGGGTCGGGCTGGATCACGGCCCGGTCGAGCATCCACGGCTCGCGCGGGCGCACCCAGCAGATCGCGTCGGGGTCGACCCCCTGCCCCAGCAGCCACACGCAGGCGTCGGTGGCGGTCTTGCCCGAGCCCACGACGACGTACTGGCTCGGAGCGTCCTGCAGCCTCGGCAGGTCGTTGACCGGGACCACCCGGACGCCGTCCCCGACCGCGAACCGCGGCGGCGTCTCGGCCGGGATCTCGGGGGCGAGGTAGCGCGCGTCGACGACCCGGCAGTGCTCGGGCACCTCGAACCCCTGCCCGGAGGCCGCGTCGGTGAAGCTGCGGCCGCCGGTGTGCTCGCTGCCGGTGAACAGGCGCACGCGTCCGGGGCCGACCATGCGTCGGGCGAGGACGTGGTCGTAGTAGGCCTGGATCGCCCGCTGGTCGGCGCGCTCGTGCAGGCCCGCCTCGGGACCGTCCTGCTGCACGCCGCCGCCGAGCACGGTCGAGGCGACGCCGTAGAACGTGGAGGACTGGTGCAGCCGGACGAAGGGGTAGGCCCCGCGCCAGTGGCCGCCGACGCCGTCACGCCGGTCGACCAGCGCCACCGTCGCGTCGGAGTGGTCGATCAGGGCGTCGGTGAAGGCCATCCCCATGGCTCCCGCGCCGATCACCAGGTAGTCGGCCTCGACTGCAGTCGTCACCGGTTCAGCCAAGCACGGCCGGCGACGCGCCGACGGTGAGCGTGTTCAGGATGTGGACAGGGTGGCTAGAGTGACGACCATGATCGGATTTCTCGTAGCAGGCCTCATCATCGGTGCCCTCGCGCGCCTCATCAAGCCCGGCAAGCAGAACCTGGGGATCCTGGCGACCCTGGGCCTCGGCCTCGTCGGCTCACTGATCGGCGGGCTCATCGCCCAGTTCTTCGGCACCGGCGGGATCTTCGAGCTCAACGTGCTCGGGTTCGTGCTGGCCGTGGTCGCCGCCGTCCTCCTGATCGGTGTCGCCGAGGGCGTCGCCGGCAAGAACAAGCAGGTCCGCAGCTAGCAGCGGCTCCTCGACGCCCGCGCTCCCGCTCAGGGGCGCGGGCGTCGTGCTGTCCGAACCCCTCTCGCGCCCGGGTCGTCGACGGCTGTCGGTGGCCCGTGCCACGGTGGGCCCATGGCGTACGACGAGGAGCTCGCGGACCGGATGCGCTCGCTGCTGGGGGCCGACGGCCCGGGCGAGGAGCACGTGCGCGAGAAGCGGATGTTCGGTGGCCTGGCCTTCCTCGTCGACGGGCACATGGCCGTCGCCGTCAGCGGTGGCGGCGGGCTGATGGTGCGCTGCGACCCGGCCGACGCGGAGCGGCACGTGCAGCACGACGGCGTGGCCCGCATGGTGATGAAGGAGCGCGCGATGGACGGGTGGCTCCTGGTCGCGCCCGACGTCCTGACCACCGACGAGACCCTGCGCCCCTGGGTCGACGTCGGGCTGACCTACGTCGCCGGGCTGCCGCCGAAGTCCTGAGCCAGGGCTCCCGCGCCCCCTGGACTAGTCCTCTGCGAGCCGACGAGGGCGTTCGGGCGTAACTTCTCATCGAGTCGAACGGTGGCACGCGGGGGGTGTCAACAGTCTGACCGTGAGCAGGAGCAGGTCGCTGGGTCCGTGCGGGGTCGGACCCAGCGTCTGCTGCCGGGCCCTCGTCGACCACGGTGGGATGAACGCGCACGGCGTCGGTGTTGGGGCGGCCGTGGCCCAGACCGAGCAGACGCAGTGGAGTGCGCGGGGCATGCGGTTGCCCGGGCGGGGCCTCCTGCGCACCGAGTCTGCCAGTGCCACGGTGCTGCTCGCCTCGGTCCTCCTCGCCCTGCTGTGGGCCAACCTCGCCCCCGCGTCGTACGCCGGGGTCTGGCGCACCGAGCTGGCGCTGGAGCTGGGCGACCACGCCCTGAGCCTCGACCTGCGGGAGTGGGTCAACAGCGGGTTGATGACCCTGTTCTTCCTGGTGGTCGGCCTCGAGGCCCGGCGCGAGGTCGACCTCGGTGAGCTGCGCGACCGCAAGCGGGTGGTGCTGCCCCTGGTCGCCGGGCTGGCGGGGATGGCGCTGCCGGTCGCGATCTACGCGGCCGTCAACCACGGCGGGCCGGGCGCCGCGGGCTGGGGCGTGGCGATGTCGACCGACACCGCGCTGGCCCTCGGCTTCCTGACCTTCCTGCGCACCGGGGTCACCGACCGGGTGCGGGTCTTCCTGGTGACCGTGTTCGTCGTGGACGACCTGGTCGCCCTGCTCGTGATCGCGGTCTTCTACAGCGACTCCGTCGACGTCGCGTCGGTGGCGGTCGCCGTGCTCGTGCTCGGGCTCTTCCTGCTGATGCTGCGGGTCGGGGTCGACCAGCCGCTGGCGTACGCCGTCATGGGGGTGGCGCTGTGGGCGGCGCTCCTGCGCAGCGGCGTGGACCCCGTCGTCGCCGGACTCGCCATCGGCCTGGCCGGGTCGGCGTACACCCCGGACCGCGGCACCCTCGAGATCGCCTCGGGCCTGTTCCGACGCTTCCGCGAGGAGCCGACCGCCGAGCTGGCGCGCACGGCCAGCGTGGGGCTGATCGGCGCGCTCTCGCCGAACGCCCGGCTCCAGCGGTTCTACCTGCCGTGGACCAGCTTCGTGATCGTGCCGGTCTTCGGGCTGGCGAACGCCGGTGTCCCGCTCGACGCGGGATCGCTGGGCCGGGCCCTGACCTCGCCGATCACCCTCGGCATCGTGGCGGCGTACGTCGTGGGCAAGCCGGTCGCCGTGCTGGCCGCGACCTGGTCGGTGGCCCGGCTGAGCGGGGGACGGGTGCGTCCGCCCGTCGGGTGGGCCGCGGTCGCCGGCAGCGGCACCCTCGCCGGCACCGCCTTCACCGTGTCGCTGCTGATCGCCACGCTGGCCTTCACCGGCGACGACCTCACCGACGCCAAGATCGGCGTGCTGGCCACCAGCGCGCTGGCGGTGGCCCTCACCTGGGTGGCCTTCCGGGTCACCCGGCGACTGCCCCCGGCCCGTAGGGCCCGTGCCCTCCTGGGCACCAGCCGGCAGCTCGTGGACCTCGCCGACCCGGTGGACCCGGCCGTCGACCACGTGCGGGGAGCGACCCGGGCGAGCGTCACGCTGGTGGAGTACGGCGACTTCGAGTGCCCCAACTGCGGCGAGGCCGAGCCGTCGGCCCGGGCCGAGCTCGCCGACGACCAGGACCTGCGGTTCGTCTGGCGGCACCTGCCGCTGACCGACGTGCACCCCCGCGCCGAGCTGGCCGCCGAGGCCGCGGAGGCCGCGGGGTCCCAGGGTCGCTTCTGGGAGATGCACGACCTGCTGCTCGACCACCAGGAGGACCTCACGCCCCGCGACCTCGTCGGGTACGCCGAGCGGCTGGGGCTGGACACCGACGCGTTCCTCGACGAGCTCAGGCACCACGTGCACGCGGACCGGGTGGCCCTCGACGTGGCCTCCGCCGACCGCAGCGGGGTCTCCGGCACGCCGACGTTCTTCGTCAACGGCCGCCGCCACCACGGCGCCTACGACGCCTCGTCGCTGCGGGCGGCGATCAAGGTGGCACGCGTGCGCCGGGCGGCCGGCCTCGACGAGGACCTGCTGGACTGAGCCGTGGGCCGCGTCCGGGCGCGCTCAGCGCCCCGGCGCCTCCACCAGCAGGTCGCGGGTGATGTCGGCGACGGCGGCCGTGCCGACCAGGCCCATCGTCAGGTCGAGCTCGGCGACGACGTTCTCGATCACCTCGGCGACACCGCGGGCGCCGGCCAGCGCGAGGCCGTAGAGGTGCGGGCGGCCGAGCAGGCAGGCGTCGGCGCCCAGCGCGAGGGCGAGGAAGACGTCGGCGCCGGTGCGAACGCCGCTGTCCAGCAGGACCGTCGGGTCGGGCCCGATCCGGTCGCGGACGGCGACCAGGGCCTCCAGCGAGGCGATGCTGTGGTCGACCTGGCGGCCACCGTGGTTGGAGACCACCAGCCCGTCGACACCGGCCTCCAGGGCGCGCTCGGCGTCGTCGGGGTGCAGGATCCCCTTGAGCACGATCGGCAGCGAGGTGCGTCCGCGCAGGGTGGCGAGGTGGTCCCACGACAGCCCCGGGTTGGAGTAGATGTCCAGGAAGGTCTCGACCGCGGCCCGCGGCTCCTTGGAGCGCAGGTTGTCCAGGAGGCGACCCGGGTAGCTGCGGGTGATCGAGACCAGGCTGCGGATCGCCTCCAGCGTGACCTCGACCTTCTCCGCCGGCCCGGCCGCGGCGATCCGCTGCCGCACGATCTCGGTGAACCGCGGGTCGGAGGTGTACTGCGCGATGCCCTGCCCGCGGGCGAACGGCAGCGACCCCAGGTCGAGGTCCTGCGGCCGCCAGCCCAGGGTGGTGGTGTCGAGGGTGACCACCAGCGCCCGGGCCCCGGCGCGCTCGGCCCGCTGGATCATCGAGTCGACCAGGGGCTCGTCGGTGGACCAGTAGAGCTGGTGCCAGAACGGTGTCCCGGCCATCGCCTCGGCGGTGTCCTCGAGCGGGTTGCAGCCCTGGCTGGAGAAGACGTACGGCGTCCGCCGCCGCGTGGGCACCCCGGGCGATCTCGAGGTCGCTGTCGGCGGCGATCATCGCGCCCGCGCCGACGGGGGCGAGCAGCAGCGGTGCGCGCAGCTCGGTGCCCAGGACGCTGGTCGACAGGTCGCGCGAGACGGTGCCGTGCAGCATCCGCGGGACGACCCGCCACCGGCCGAACGCCTCGCGGTTGTGCCGCATGGTGGCCCCCGTGCCGGCGCCGCCCCCGACGTAGGCCCAGGCCTCGCGCGACATCGCCCGCCTGGCGCGGTCCTCCAGCAGGTCGGCGTCGACGGGGACCGCCGGACGACGGCCCAGCACGCCCTCGCGGTAGATCGCCCCCTGCCGCACCCGCCCGGCCCCGATCGCCGGCGGGGTGGTCACGGAGGCGGGGGTCGGGGTGGTGCCCGCAGTGGTCTCGGTGGTCATGGGGTGATTGTGCCTCGTCGGGGTCTCGACGACGGGCCTCCGGCCCTGCTCGACCGACGGAGGGACGGGCCTCCGGCCCTGCTCGACCAACGAACGTCAGGCGTGGGCGTGGGCGTCGGCGACGTACGGCGAGCGGCCGGCGAAGGTGACCACGACGATGGCGGTGATCGTCATCGCCAGGGCGATGCCGGCCAGCACGACCAGCTGGAACTTCGCGGCGTCGACCGGGGTGGCTCCACCGAAGAGGGCGCCGACGAAGGCGCCGGGCAGGGTGACCAGGCCGGTCGACCGGGCCTGGTCGAGGTTGGGGATCAGCGACTCGCGCACCGCCTCGCGGCCGATCTCGGCGTGCGCGGCGGCCGGGGTCGCGCCCAGCGCCAGCCAGCCCTCGACCTCGGCGGAGCGGGTGCGCGACGAGCGCAGGAAGTTGCGGCCGGCCAGGGTGGCCGCGCTCATGGTGTTGCCGATGACGATGCCGGCGATCGCGACGACGTACCTCGCCTCCAGGGTCGCCAGCCCGAGCGCCAGCACGGCCGCGAGCGTGACCAGCGAGCCGCCGACGACCCCGACCACCGCGGCCCGGCGGCCGTGCCACAGCTCGCGCGTGCGGCCGGCGGAGGTCCAGGACGCCGTGCTCAGCATCAGCACGACGAAGGCCGCGGCCGTCCACGGCACCGCGAGCACCCCGCGCAGCAGCAGCGCCACCACCGTGAGCTGAAGGGCGGCCCGCACGATGGCCCAGACGGGCAGCAGCCGCAGCCCCGTGCCGTACGCCGCTCCGAGCCCGACCGTGACGCCGGCCAGCAGCAGCAGGCGCGCGCCGAACCAGGCGTCGTCCCAGAGCACCGACGCGCTCAGCGGGGCCCCAGGGTCAGCGGCATCAGCGCGTGCACCTGACCGGTGAGCGTCCGCAGGACCTGCTCCTGGTCACCGGTGAGGTAGCCGAGCAGGGCCTGCTGGAACAGCCCGTCCAGCACGCCGTACGCCGCCGCCGGATCCATCGCGGTCGGCCGCCCGCTGAGCTCGGCGTAGCGGGACACCACCCGCCAGATCATGTCCTGGAGCGTGGCGTCGATCATCAGCACGGCCTCGCGCAGGGTCTCCTCGAACATGCTCTGCGTGCGCAGGTCGTACCACAGCCGGTGCATGGGGGCCTCGGTCTGCAGCGTCTCGACCAGCTTGGCGGCGAAGGCGTCGAGCAGCTCCTCCGGCGTCGTGGAGTCGGCCACCACGCCGTCGTAGCGGCGCACGCAGCGGGACTTGTAGTAGCGCACGCAGTAGACGATCAGCTCGGTCTTGTCGGCGAAGTAGTAGTGCACGACGCCGTGGCTGAACTCGGAGTTGGTGGCGATCTCGCGCAGGCTCGTGCGGGCGTAGCCACGCTCGCCCAGCGTGCGCAGGGCCGACTCGGCGAGCTGGTTGCGGCGCTCGTCGTACTTGTCCACGGGGGCGCGGCGGGGTGCCCGGCCGGCCGTGGCGGTGCTCGAGCTGCCCATGCGGCACACCCTAGTGGAGGGGAGCAGGCGTCCCGGGGAGGTGACCGGGGGCCGGCGGGGGAGGTTCTGGACAACTGTCAAGCAAATGCTTGACAACTGTCAAGACAGGAGAGAAGTGTGACGCCCACCACTCCCTCCACCGACTAGGGGCACACCGATGACCGACCTCGACCTGACCGGCAGAACTGCTCTCGTGACCGGAGGGGCCCAGGGCCTGGGGGAGGGGATGGCGCAGGCGCTGGCGGCGGCCGGCGCCCGGGTCGTGGTCGCCGACCTGCAGGACGACGCCGGGGCGAAGGTGGCCGACGCGCTCGAGGGGGAGGGCCACGGCTTCGTGCACCACGACGTGACCGACGAGGCGAGCTGGGAGAACCTCACCACGGCGTGCGCCTCCGACTTCGGCGGCCTCGACGTCCTGGTCAACAACGCCGGGGTCGAGATCAGCAGCCTGATCACCGAGATCGACCCGAAGGACGTGCGCATGATGCTCGAGGTGAACGTGCTCGGCACGGCCCTGGGCCTCAAGCACGGGCTCCGCACGATGCGGCCCGACGGCCTGGCCGGGCGCGGCGGCAGCATCATCAACATCTCCTCGGTCGCGGCGACGATCGCCTTCCCGGGGATCCCGATCTACTCCGCCACCAAGTCCGCCGTCGACCGGCTGACCCGCGTCGCGGCGATGGAGGCCGGCAAGCTCGGCTACGGCGTGCGCGTCAACTGCATCTACCCCGGCCTGGTGCCGACCGCGATGGGCCAAGGACTGGCTGTCGACATGGCCGAGCTGGGCCTCTTCGGCTCGCCGCAGGAGGCCGTCGAGGCCGTCGTCGGGCTGACCCCGTCGGGCCGGCTCGGCGAGGTCGCCGACATGGCCGACGCGGTGGTCTTCCTGGCCTCCGACGCCTCCCGCTTCGTCAACGGCGTCGGCCTCCCGGTCGACGGCGGGATGGGGATGTGAGCGCCATGAGCGACCACCCGAGCTCGACCAAGCGGCCGGTCATCGTCTACGGCGCCTCCGGCTACACCGGTCGCCTGATCTGCGAGTACCTCCGCGAGTACAACGTGCCCTTCGTGGCCGCGGGCCGCGACGTCGGCAAGCTGACGTCCTCGATGGAGAGCAACGTCGCGGGCATCGAGACCGCCGACTACGAGGTCGTCGAGGTGACCCACGACGTGGAGTCCCTGACCGAGCTGTTCACCGGCGCCCAGGTGGTGCTGAACACCGTGGGGCCGTTCAGCAAGTGGGGCCCCGAGGTGGTCCAGGCCTGCCTGGCCGCCGGCGCGCACTACACCGACACCACGGGCGAGCAGGACTGGCTGATCACCTGCGACGAGGAGTACGGCGCCGACTTCGCGGCCGCCGGGCTGCTGCTGGCGCCGGGCATCGCGCAGATGTACACCACCGGCGAGATCGCGGCCGAGGTCGCGCTGGAGACCCCCGGGCTGGACACGCTCGACATCGCGGTGTTCTGGGGCGGCAGCCCGACGATCGCCTCGACCCAGACGATCCTGTTCAACGCCGCGCTCTCGAACGCCCACTACCTGGAGCAGAACGCCTACGTGCCGTCTGATCCGGACGCGGGGCACTACCAGCTGTCGATCCCGGGGCAGCACGAGCTGGCGCTGGCCCTGCCGTGGGGCGGCACCTCGCACCCGGTGTGGTACCGCCGCGACCCGCGCGTCGCGAGCTGCAAGGCGCTCGGCGGGGTGTTCGACAAGGCGCTGATGCTCGGCGTGCCGCAGATCGTGGCCGGCGCGCTCGAGGCGACCAAGGACATGGACGCCGACGAGAAGTACGCCGCCCTGGCCGCCACCGCCGCCCAGGTGATGAACACGATGCCGCCGCGGGAGAACCCGCGCCTGAACAAGACGCTGGACTCCGTGCACGCCTCGGGCCCGCTCGGGCGCGCCCACGTCGTCATCCACGGCAACCAGAACTACAAGCAGACCGGCCTGCTGCAGTCCTACGCGGCGTACTCCCTGCTGATGCAGCCGCCGAAGCGGGTCGGCTTCGCCTCGGGCTGCCAGGCGTTCGGGCACCGCGAGCTGCTCGGGGTGCTGCGCGCCTTCGGGCTGGTCACCGAGCCCGTCGTGACCGTGCAGGCCTGAGCCGTGCGGCTGGTCGACCACCTCGACAAGGGGGCCTCGATCGATCCCGGGGCCCCCTGCCTGACCACCCCTGGGCCGGGCGGGGAGGTCACGCGCTCGACGTACGCCGAGGTGCAGGCGCTCAGCCACCGGGTCGCCGCGGCGCTGGCGCGGCACGGCGTACGGCCGGGGGACCGGGTGGCGATCCTGTCGGCCAACGACCCCGTCGCCTTCACCTGCGTCTTCGGGATCAGCCGGGCCGGCGCCGTGTGGTGCCCGGTCAACCCCCGCAACGAGGCCGCGGAGAACCGCGAGCTGCTCGAGCTCTTCGGCTGCACCGTGCTGATCCACCAGCAGTCGTTCTCCGGGCTGGTGGAGCAGATCCGGGGCGAGCTGCCGCAGCTGCGCACCGTCGTCTGCCTCGACGGCCCGGCGCTCGAGGGGGCGTTGGCGTGGGAGGACTTCCTCGGGCCCGGCGGGGTCACGGATCCGCTCGTGGACGAGCCGTCGCTGGACGACGTCGCCATGATCGTCGGCACCGGCGGCACGACGGGTCGTCCCAAGGGTGTGGTGCTCACCGGTGCCAACCTGGAGGCGATGACGGCGATCACGCTGATGAGCTACCCCTTCGAGGGACGTCCGGTCTACCTCGCGCTGGCGCCGCTCACCCACGCCGCCGGCGTGCTCTGCTTCCCGGTCCTGGACAAGGGCGGCGAGATCGTGGTGATGCGCGCCCCCGACGTGAGCGGCTTCCTCGACCTCGTGGGGCAGCACCGGGTGACCCACACCTTCCTGCCGCCGACGCTGATCTACCTCGTGCTCGACAGCCCGCGCCTGGCCGAGGCGGAGCTCTCGTCGCTGCAGTGCTTCTGGTACGGCGCGGCGCCGATGTCGACCGCCCGTCTCGAGGAGGCCCTCAGCCGGATCGGCCCGGTGATGGCGCAGCTGTTCGGCCAGACCGAGGCCCCGATGATGGTCTCGGCGATGGCGCCGGCCGACCACTTCCGGGCCGACGGGTCGGTCGCCACCGAGCGGCTCGCCTCCGCCGGACGGCCGACGCCGCTGGTCACGGTCGCGATCATGGCCGAGGACGGGTCGCTGGTGGCGCGGGGCCAGCGCGGCGAGATCGTCGTGCGCGGATCGCTGGTGATGCGCGGCTACCACCGCGACCCCGAGGCGACCGCGCAGGTGTCGGCCCACGGGTGGCACCACACCGGCGACATCGGCTACCTCGACGACGAGGGGTTCCTGTTCATCGTCGACCGGGCCAAGGACATGGTGATCACCGGCGGGTTCAACGTCTACTCGACCGAGGTCGAGCAGGCCCTGATGCAGCACCCGGCCGTCGCCGACTGCGCCGTGATCGGCCTGCCCGACGAGAAGTGGGGCGAGCGGGTCACCGCCGTCGTGCAGCTGCGACCGGGGCAGTCGGTCGACGGGCCCACGCTGAGCGCCTTCGTCAAGCAGCGCCTGGGCAGCGTCAAGGCGCCCAAGCAGGTCGAGGTGTGGCCCGACCTGCCGCGCTCCAAGGTGGGCAAGGTGCTGAAGTCGGAGATCCGCAGCGTGCTGGCGCCCGGAGCCACCTCCACACCCGGCCCACCCCTGGGTTAGCCCTCGGGCTGGCTCCGGCGCCGCGCGAGCAGCGTGGAGTCGTCGATGTCGACCGTGGCGCCGTCGCGGGTCACCCGGCGCGGTCGCTGCTCGACGACCACCGGCTCGACGTCGTCGGGCAGGGCGACGAGCAGCTCCTCGGCCACGAACATCGCGTCGTGCTTGTGGGAGTCGAGCTGGCTGAAGACCGGCGAGGGCGCGTGGCCGACGACCAGGAGGTGCCCGCCCGGGGCGACGGCGGTGACCAGCCGGCGTACGACGTCGACCATGCCGCCGTCCGGCGGGTGCAGGAAGTGGGTGGTGACCAGGTCGAAGGTGCGCCCCTCGGCGTCGAACGTGCGGGCGTCGACCTGCCACCAGTCGGTGCGGTCGGCCACCCCCGCCTGCTCGGCGTGGCGCGCGGCGCGGGCGAGGCCGTTGGCGGAGAAGTCCGCCCCGGTGACCTGCCAGCCCTGCCGGGCCAGCCAGATCACGTCGCCGCCCTCGCCGCAGCCGACGTCGAGCGCAGTGCCCGGGGTGAGCGAGGTGACCTCGGTGACCAGCTGGGGATTGGGGTCACCGCTCCAGATCTTGTCGTCCCCGGCGTACCTCTCCTCCCATCCGGCCGGCTCGAAGAAGTCCTCGGTCGTCTGGTCGTGGTGGTCGTGGTCGTGCTGGTGCCCCTGGTCGTGGTGCTGGTCGTGCTGGTGGTCGTGCCCGTGCTCGGTCATGTCGGTCCCTCCGGTGGTGCGCGTCGTGTCGGCCCAGCCTGCGGCACCTGTCGTCGTCGTGACAAACTCTCTTGCCGTTCCGGCAAGAAAGGCGGAGTCGCGGTCAGTCCGGGAGCCGCCGGAGGACACGCCCTTCCGGGAGGCCGCTCCCAGGTGGTTGGGTGCTGCCCATGAGCATGCGCATCGGACTCGTCGGCGCCGGCCCCTGGACCGGGAAGTTCCACGCTCCCATGGTCAGCGCCAGCCCGCACACGACCCTCGAGGCGGTGTGGGCGCGACGCCCCGAGGCCGCGGCCGAGGTGACGCGGGAGTTCGGCGGGGAGGCCGTCGCAACCTACGAGGAGCTCCTCGAACGGGTCGACGCGGTGGCCTTCGCGGTGCCGCCCGACGTGCAGGCCGCGATGGCGCCCCGGGCGGCGCGCGCCGGCAAGCACCTCGTGCTGGAGAAGCCGCTCGCGTTCACCCTCGAGGGGGCGCAGGAGATCGCCGACGCCGTGGAGGAGTCCGGCGTGAGCGCGGTGCTGATGCTCCGGAACAGGTTCACCGCCGCCGGCCGCACCTTCGTCGAGGCCGCCCGCGGGTCGCAGGCCCGGGGCGGGCACGCAGAGTTCGTCACCGGTGCGGCCCTGGAGGGCAACGACTTCGCGACCCCGTGGCGGATCGCGCGCGGCGCGGTGTGGGACATCGGCCCGCACTCGCTGGACCTGCTCGACGCCGCGATGGGGCGCATCGAGGAGGTCACCGCCACCGGCGACCCGCTGCGCTGGGTCTCGCTGGTCACCCGCCACGAGGGCGGGGCCATCGGTCAGGTGTCGCTGTCGATCACCACGCCGCACACCCCCGGCACGCTGCACTGCGAGGTCTTCACCGAGGCCGGGCCGGTCGTCTTCGACGGCGCCGTCTCCGATGCCGAGGAGGGCGTCGGTGACGCGTTGATGGAGGCGCTGGCGGTCGCGGTGCAGGCCGGCGGCGACAGCGCGATCGGCGTACGCCGTGGGCTGGAGCTGCAGCGGCTCCTGGTCTCCGCCGAGCAGCAGCTGGCCTCCCGGTGACGACGCCCCGACCGCTGGTCCTGCTCGACCCGGCGCCGCAGTCCGCAGCGGTGATCCTGGACGCCGGCACCCGGGCCCGGCTCGACGAGCGGTTCGAGGTGGTCGAGCTCGACAGCCGCAGCGACGAGGGCGCGGCGCGGTTCGACGAGCTGCTGCCGCGGGCGTTCGCGGTGGTCGGTCAGCCCGACCTGCCGGCCGCCCGGGTCGAGGCGGCGAGCGCGCTGCGGGTGGTCTGCAACGTCGAGGGCAACTTCTTCCCCAACGTCGACTACACCGCGCTGCACGCCCGGGGGGTGCGCGTGCTGGGCTGCGGCCCGGCGTACGCCCAGGCGGTGGCGGAGTACTCCCTCGGCCTGGCGCTCGACCTCGCCCGCGGCATCACGCGGGAGGACCGGGCCTTCCGCGCCGGGCGGGAGCGCTACACGACCGGCGCCAACCACGACGCCGTGCTGCTGCGCGGCAGCGACGTCGGGATGATCGGCTTCGGCAACCTCGGGCGCAGCCTGCTGCAGCTGCTCGGGCCGTTCGCGCCGACGGTGCGCATCCACGACCCGTGGCTGCCCGACGCCGTCGTGCGCGAGGCGGGCGCCCTGCCCTCGACCCTGGAGGAGGTGCTGGGGGAGAGCACCTTCGTGTTCGTGCTGGCCGCGATCACCGACGAGAACGAGCACCTGCTCGACGGGCGCCGCCTCGACCTGCTGCGACCCGGAGCCCGGCTGGTGCTGGTCAGCCGCGCCGCCGTCGCCGACTTCCCGGCGGTCTACGAGCGGGTCGCCGCGGGGCGCTTCCTCGCGGCCGTCGACGTCTGGCCGCAGGAGCCGGTCGCCCCCGACGACCCCGCCCGCTCGCTGGAGGGCCTGGTGCTCTCGGCCCACCGCGCCGGCGGCATCGAGGCGGCCTTCCACGCCATCGGCGAGATGGTCCTCGACGACCTGACCCTGGTCGCCCGCGGGCTCCCGCCGGCCCGGATGCAGGTCGCCGCCCCCGAGCTGGTGGGCCGCTACCGGAGCCGCCCGGTGGAGTAGGTCAGATCGCGCGCCGACCTAGGGCCGGCGGCGGAACCGGATCTCTCCCGAGGTGAGGCGTCGTAGGTCGTAGTGGTGGTCGTGGGCGCGGTGGTGGTGCCACCCGCACAGTGGGACGGCGTTGGCCAGGTCGGTGGGTCCGCCTTCGGCCCAGGGTCTGAGGTGGTGGACCTCGGTCCAGGCGAACGGCCGCTGACAGCCCTCGGCCGCACACGTGTCGTGCACCGCGGACAGCGCGATCCGCTGGCCCTTGGAGTGCAGCCGCGACGCCCGCCCCAGGTCCAGCGGCAGCGAGGCACCGCCGTAGACCATCGGCACGATCCCCGCCCCGCACGCCAACCGCCGGGCCTCACCGGCGGTGATCTCGGCGCCACTGTCCAACCGGGCGGCGCCGAGGCCGTCGAGGAGGCGTTGGTGGTCCAGGTGGATCGCGAGGGTGGCGCCGACCCGGCCGTGGCCGGTCAGCCCGTCGACCGGGAGGTTCTCGATCAGCTCGCAGAACGCCGCCCCCAGGCCCTCGGACCACGACGGGCCCGGGAAGTCGATCACCGTCTCGTCGACCACCTCCTCGCCCGCGCGGTTGCGGGACATCCGCCGCGGTGAGGACAGGTGCTGCAGCCGGGTCATCAGCAGGTGGGCCTGCAGGTCGGGCAGCACGAACCTCCCCGACCAGGACCCGTCACCGTTGTCGTGCAGGCTCAGCCACGTGTCACCGGCCGCGTGGCGTTCCTGCTGGGTCAGCAGGGCGGCCTCGTGGTGGTCGGCGTAGGCCTCGTCGACCACCGCCAGCATCCGCCGCGCACGACGCCGCAACGCCCCCGCGCTCAGACGCCGCGACACCGCCTGCTCGACCAGGTGCGCCACCGCAGTGGCCCGGTCGTCCACGGACACGACAGACGGGATCTCCTCCGCCGCGGTCACGATCACCCGCGCCTGCGCCTCGCCCAGGTCACCGGCCGCGAACGCCTCCCGCACCACCGGATAACCCTCCGCCAGCTGGCGCGCGAGCCACAGCCCGCCCCGCATCACCGCCGCCGTCGACCCGGTCAACCGCGCCAACCACGCATCGGTCCCGGACGACGCATCGGCCTCGCACGCCCGGCTCTCCTCCGCCGCCCGCGCCAACCGCAACCGCAGCTCACGCACCTGCCGCTCCACCCGCGCCACCTCGGACACCAGCCCCGCCACCGCGTCCGGGTCACCCGGCGGCAACGCCCCAGCCGGCAGGTCCGCCAACGCAACCGACACCGCCTCCAGGCACGACGCCACCCCCTGCAGCGGGTGCAGGTCCGGCGGGTGGGCGACTGCTGACATGCCTCCATCCCACCAGCGACCACCGACAACCGAGCCCCGCCGGTCTACACCACATCGGCACGACCTCAGCGTGCCCGGAGGGTCTCCAGGACCAGACGGATGACCTCGTTGGAGGGGAGCAGCTTGCCGTGGAGGTGGCCGTAGGTGTTCAGGGCGGCGCCGGTCATGAAGACCGACTCGGTGGGCACTTGATCGTCGAACCCGTGCGCGCCGTGGCGATACCACCGCAGCAGCCACGGGTCGCCGCCGACGGCCGTGTAGACCTCGCCGGGCGGCTCGGTCGTGCCCAGCCGGCGCAGGAAGGCGGAGCCGGGGCGCATCTGCTCGCCGAGGCGGGCGAAGCGGCCGGAGCCGGGGCGGGTCTCCCAGTAGATGACGTCGCTGCCGTGGTTCGGGGTCGCCACCATCACCAGGTCGTCCACGTGCTCCGCCCACCGGCCGACGGGGTGCTCGACCAGGTAGCGCACGAGCAGGCCGCCCATCGAGTGGGCGACCACGTCGACCACCTGGCGGTCGGGGTCGTGGCCGGCCCGCCCCAGGGCGGCGCGGACGGCGGGCTGGACGACGTCGACAGCGACCTCGGGGATGCTGGCGCCCGGAGCGGGCTCGTAGACCAGGGGCTGGGTGCCGGCCCGATCAGGGTCGAAGTCGAGCACCTCGGTGCCGGCCCGCTGCAGCGCCCGGGTGAGGGGCGCGAAGTTGTCCCCGGTGCTGCCGAGCCCGGCCACCTCGACGACCGGGTAGCTGCCCCGGCCCACGCCCCGGGCACCGACCGGCGTCCGGACGGGGGAGTCCAGCTGCACCAGCGTCGCCGAGAAAACGGCCAGCACGACGAGCAGCGCCGCGAGGGCGCGCCACGGGTGACGTCGTCGTCGGGCCATGCCGCCGCAACACCGGATCGTCGGCAGACGTTCCCACCCGCGAATAGTGAGGGTAGGCTTGCCTTACTTCGACTGAGAGCACGCCATGGGTCCCGTCTCCGCGCGCCGTGCCACCCGCCCCGCCCCGACCGCCCTCAGCGTGGCCGAGCGGGCCCGCACGCTGGTGGCCTGCGCCTCCCAGCTGCGGGTGGGCATCGCGAACCTGACCCACGAGGTGCCGCGCCACGTCGTCGACGTCGACGGGTCGCTGGTCTTCCTGGCCCCGGTGGACTCCCCGGCCTCGGTGCTGCGCCTGGCTCCGCGCCTGCCCTCGCCCACGGTGACCGCGACGGCGACTGACGTGACGGTCGTGCCGCAGGCCGACCGGGTCCGCGGCCGGCTCCGCCTGACCGGTCCGCTGGTGGTGGTCACCGAGCCGCTGCCGGCGCAGGTGCGGCCCTACCTCGACGGGCCCGACCCGCAGCCCGAGGCGACGACGGCGGTGGTCCTGCGGCTGGTGCCGCAGCGGGTGGCGCTGACCTGGCGGTGCGAGCTGCCGCACTCGGCCGGTCCCGAGCAGGCGCGTGCCGTCGATGTCGCCGTGGGCGACTACCGCGCGGCGCGCACCGACCCGATGGCCGGGTGCGAGGCCACCTGGCTGCCCCACCTGCACGCCGAGCACGGCCAGGTCCTGCACCGCCTCGCGTCGTACGCCGCCGGGTCGCTGCCGGCGGGCACCGACGTGCGGCCGGTGGTGCTCGACCAGCACGGGGTGGTCCTGCGCCTGCACGCCGAGGGCCGCTCGCGCGACCTGAGGCTGGCCTTCGCGCGGCCGGTCACCTGCAGCTGCGACGTGCGCCCGGCGTTCGACGAGCTGCTCGCCCGCGCCCGTCCGTGACGCCCGCCCCCCACTCCTAGTCCAGCTTCACCTTCGCCAGCGCGAGCCAGGTGTCGACGACGGTGTCGGGGTTCAGCGACATCGACTCGATCCCCTGGCGGAGCAGCCACTCCGCGAGGTCCGGGTGGTCGCTGGGGCCCTGGCCGCAGATGCCGACGTACTTGCCGGCGTCGCGGCAGGCCTTGATCGCCCGCTCCAGCATGAACAGCACCGCCGGGTCGCGCTCGTCGAAGGAGCCGGCGACCAGGGAGGAGTCGCGGTCCAGGCCCAGCACGAGCTGGGTCATGTCGTTGGAGCCGATCGAGAAGCCGTCGAAGTGCTCGAGGAACTGCTCGGCCAGGATCGCGTTCGAGGGCACCTCGCACATCATCACGACCTGCAGGTCGTTCTCGCCGCGCACCAGGCCGTGCTCGCCCAGCAGCCGGATCACGCCCTCGGCCTCGGCAACGGTGCGCACGAACGGGATCATGATCTTGACGTTGGTCAGGCCCATCTCGTCGCGCACGAACTTCAGCGCCTCGGCCTCCATGGCGAAGCAGTCGGCGAAGTCCTCGGAGAGGTACCGCGAGGCGCCGCGGTAGCCGATCATCGGGTTCTCCTCGTCGGGCTCGTAGAGCTCGCCGCCGACCAGGTTGGCGTACTCGTTGGACTTGAAGTCGCTCATCCGCACGATCACCGGCTCGGGCGCGAACGCCGCGGCCAGGATCGAGACGCCCTCGGCGACGCGCTGCACGAAGTAGTCGCGCGGGCTGGCGTAGGCCTTGACCGTCTCGGTGATCTCGGACCGCAGGGGCTCCTCCAGGTGCTCGTGGTCGAGCAGCGCCTTGGGGTGGATGCCGATCTGGCGGTTGATGATGAACTCCAGCCGCGCCAGGCCGACGCCGGCGTTGGGCAGCTGGGCGAACGAGAACGCCTGCTCCGGGGTGCCGACGTTCATCATGATCTTGGTGCCGACCTCGGGCATCGAGGACAGCTCGGTCTCCTCGATGCTGAAGTCGAGCTCGCCGTCGTAGACCAGGCCGGTGTCGCCCTCGGCGCACGAGACCGTCACGGCGCGGCCGTCGGTCAGCTCGCGGGTGGCGTCGCCGGTGCCGACCACGGCTGGGATGCCCAGCTCGCGGGCGATGATCGCGGCGTGGCAGGTGCGGCCACCGCGGTTGGTGACGATCGCGGAGGCCCGCTTCATGATCGGCTCCCAGTCGGGGTCGGTCATGTCGGCGACCAGCACCTCGCCCTCGACGAACTCGTGCATCTGGTCGATCGTGGTCATCACCCGCACGGCGCCGGCGCCGATCTTCTGGCCGATGGCGCGCCCCTCGACGACCACCTCGCCGTTCTTCTCGTTCATCCGGAACCGTTGCTGCACACCGGTGCGCGACATCACCGTCTCGGGGCGGGCCTGCAGGATGTAGAGCTCGCCGTCGAGCCCGTCCTTGCCCCACTCGATGTCCATCGGGCGGCCGTAGTGCTCCTCGATGGTCAGCGCGTGCTTGGCCAGCTGCTGCACCTCGGTGTCGGTCAGGCTGAGCAGGCCACGCTCGGCCTCGTCGGTGTCGACGAACTCCGTCGTCCTCCCCACCGCCGGGTCGTCGGTGTAGACCATCTTGGTCGCCTTGGAGCCCACTCCGCGCTTCAGCACGGCCGGCCGACCGGCGCGCAGGGCCGGCTTGTAGACGTAGAACTCGTCGGGGTTCACGGCACCCTGCACGACCGCCTCGCCCAGGCCGTACGACGACGTCACGAACACGGCGTCGTCGAAGCCGGACTCGGTGTCCATCGTGAACATCACGCCCGAGGCCCCGATGTCGGAGCGCACCATCTGCTGCACGCCCGCCGACAGCGCGACGGCGTCGTGGTCGAAGTCGTGGTGCACGCGGTAGGCGATGGCGCGGTCGTTGTAGAGCGAGGCGAACACCTCGCGGATCGCCTGCAGCACCCCCTCGATGCCCACGATGTTGAGGAAGGTCTCCTGCTGGCCTGCGAACGAGGCGTCGGGCAGGTCCTCGGCGGTGGCGGAGGAGCGCACGGCGAAGGACACGTCGTCACGCCCGTCGACCAGGGTGTCGTACGCCGTGCGGATGTCGGCCTCGAGGTCCTCGGGGAAGTCGCGGTGGGCCACCGACTCGCGCAGCGAGCGCCCGACGCGGGCCAGCTCCTGGGTGTCGTCGGTGTCGAGCCCCTTCAGCGCCTGGGAGATCTCCTCGGCCAGCCCGGTGTCGCCGATGAACCGGCGGAACGCGTCGGCGGTGGTGGCGAAGCCGTCGGGCACGTTGACCCCGAGGGCGGCCAAGTTGCTCACCATCTCGCCGAGCGAGGAGTTCTTGCCGCCCACCTGCTCGAGGTCGCCGAGGCCGATCTCGGCGAAGGGGCGGACGTTGGGGGAGTCGCTCATCGTGGGCTCCTGCGGGTGGGGGACGGACCGGGCGCTGACGTGGAGGGGAACTTCATGGTCTTCAGCCGCTGCAGGATGATCGTGGCGATCTCCTCCACCGACTTGGTCGAGGAGTCGATCACCGGCAGCCGGTGGCGCTTGAACATCGCATCGGTGCGACGCAGCTCGAAGGTGCACTGCTCGAGGGAGGAGTAGCGGGAGCCGGGCCGACGCTCCTGGCGCACCGCCGACAGCCGCTGCGGCGAGGTGATCAGGCCGAAGCACTTCTCGCGCAGGTGCCGCACGGGCCGGGGCAGCTCGGTGATCTCGAGGTCCTCCTCGACGATCGGGTAGTTCGCGACGTACAGCCCGTGCTGCAGGGCGAGGTACATCGAGGTCGGCGTCTTGCCGCAGCGCGAGGGCGCCACGAGGATCACGTCGGCCTTTTCCAGGCCGCGCACGCTCTGGCCGTCGTCGTGCTCGATGGTGTACTCGATCGCCTGCATCCGGCTGTTGTAGCGCTGGATGTCGCCGACGCCGTGCAGGCGGGCGGGCAGGCGGACGCCGCGGGTACGGAGGATCTGCTCGACCGGACCCATGTGCAGGTCGAAGAAGTCGATCACGTGGCAGCGCGTGCGGCGGAGCTCCATCCGCACCTCGTCGCTCGCGGCGGTGGTGAACACCAGCGGCTCGCGGGGGCTGTCGTCGAGCGAGCGGTCGAGCCGCGCCACGACCTCGCGGGCCTCCTCCACCGAGGAGATGAACGGGATCACCGTGCGGTCGAAGCGCAGGTCCGGGAACTGGATCAGCAGGGCGTTGCCCATGGTCTCGGCGCTGATGCCGGTGCTGTCGGACAGGAAGAACACCGGGACCACGTCGTCGGTGCCGGTGTCGTTCACGAGATCAGGCCTCCTGGCTCCCTGGTTCCGGTGAGCCTCGCACAGCCCGGCGTACGCCGTCACCCGCGGGTCTGGGATGAGAGCGGGCCCCGTCGGGGTTGCACCCCCATGACCCGCACCCAGAAGCTCCCGGACGCCTCGCACCCGATCACCGTCACCCCGACCGGCCGGCGCCTCCGCGTCAGCGTCGCCGACACCGTCGTGGCCGACACCACGCAGGCGCTGACCCTGCAGGAGGCGGACTACCCGCCGGCGTACTACCTGCCGCGCTCGGCGATCGACCCGGCGCTGCTCTCCCCGACGCCCACGCAGACCTACTGCCCCTTCAAGGGCGACGCGTCGTACGTCGCGCTGGACCTGCCGACCGGTCGGGTCGAGGACGCGGCCTGGACCTACGAGCAGCCCTACGACGCCGTGGCCGACATCCAGGGCCACCTGGCGTTCTACCCGGACAAGGTCACCCTCGAGCTGCTCGAGGACTGACCGTCCGGCCCCCTCGGCCCAGGGCGAGCGAGGCCCCCGCGGAGCGCGAGGTGGTCCAGGCCACTCGACGGGTTCTGCGGAACGCCTGAGCCGCAGGGCGTCCCGGTATTACCGTTCTTCTCTAAAGGGATACTTCGGACAACCAGAGGGACGCATGACGCACTTCACGGGGGCAGGACGCCGGCACCGGCGGGCTCTCCTGCCGGCGATCGCGGCGCTGCCGCTGCTCGCGCTGCTCGCCGGCTGCGGGGGCGGTGCCGCGCCGCGGGCCGGGGCCACGGCGCCCACGACGTCGACCTCGCCCGCCGCGGACGCCGACCCGGCCGTCGAGGTCGTCGGTCTCCCCGACGGCACGACCGCCGAGGTCACCGGCAGCGGGCCGGGGGTGCTCCCACGGGAGTACATCTCCTTCGTCTCGCCGGTCTACAGCGTCACGCCGACCGACGTCCTGCCCGCGCCCGTCGTCGTGCGGGTGCGCCTGGACAACGCTGTCCCGCGCTCCACCCCGGTGTTCGTGGCCACCCGCCCCACCGCGTCCCAGGGCTCCGGCGACGACGGGTTCTCGCCCGGCTCCGACCCGGACCCGACCCCGGCGTCCGCCTCCGTCTCGCCCTCGTCGGCCCCGACGTCCGTGTCCGACGCCTCCGCCGGTGCCCAGCCGGGGGAGTCGTGGACGTGGTCGCAGGGGCGCCTCACCTCCGACCAGCGGCACGTCGAGTTCACCACCACCCGGCTGGGCGACATCGGCGCGGTCACGGTCGACCGGGCCCCCGTCCTGGAGCAGCTCCGCACCGATGTCGAGGCGGCGCTCAAGCCCGGGCTGGACCGCTCGGCCACGGCGCCGACGTGCACGGGCGAGAGCGACGCCACCCAGGACGGCTACACCTTCGAGCAGGGCGCCGGCGGCACGCTCGGCTCCTGCTTCGGCCTCGAGGGCCGCACGCGGGTGCTGCGGGTGACCAACCTGCGCGACGTGCCCGTCGAGGTCACCCACGCGGGCCTGCCCGTCGTCCCCGGCAGCACCACGGCGACACCGGCGGCCTGGCTCGCCTGGGTCTCGGCCCTGGACGGCGCGAAGGACGGCCCGACCGTGCTCGCGCCCGGCAGCAGCGCGGCGTACGCCGTGGACCTGGAGCCGTCGGCCGACGCCACCCTCAGCACCACCTCGAGCGCCCGCGCCGTCGACCTGCGGGTCCTGCGGGCGACGGTGGGCGCGCTCACCACGCGCCTCGAGCTCTTCGGCACCGGTGCCGCCGACGGCGACGCCGTGCTGGCCGCGCTCGTCGCCAAGCCCCCGTGCGCCAGCGCCCTCGGCCGGGGGGCCGACGGCCTCGTGCAGGGCTGCCTGTCGCCGGCGCGCCTGGCGCGGGCGCTCGGCACCCGCTCGCTGCTCGTCGACCAGCTCCTCGCCGCGAAGCCCGCACGGGCCTTCCTGCGCCAGGAGGTCGAGACCGTGACCGCGCAGGTCGCCGACACCGAGCAGCAGGACGTCGCCGTGCGCCGCGGTGCCCCGGACTTCTCCACCCTCGCCGGCCGCTTCACCGCGACCGGGCGGATGCTGACGATCGGTGCGGGGGGCGTGGCCACCGAGACGGTGACCGACGGCCCGCAGAAGCCGGTGATCGAGCTGACCTACGAGCTCGCCGACCCCACCGTCACCAGCGGCACGACCACCGCGTCGGCGACGTTGACCAAGGTCAGGCTCTACGACAAGGCGCTGTTCGCCGGTCGGGTCCCGCAGGTGGGCGACACCGGCACCCTGACCGTCGTGCGCGGCGTGGTCACGCCGCCGTTCCTGTCGACGAGCTACTGCGACGCCGACGCGGGGAAGCGCAGCGCCTGCGGCTAGCCCTTCCGTCGGAGAAGCCCGGAGGCCCGTGGGCGGCACCGTCGCGCCGCCTCACGGGCCGGGTCGGCGAGTGTCCGGGCGGCACAGTGCCCGGACCCCCGCCTCATCGGGCCGCTCGACGACCGGTGGTGGCGGTCGGAGCGTCCCGGGATCAGCGACCTACGTCGGTCCGTCGGACCGACGTGGGGGTTGAGGTCGCTGGCGTCCGGCCTCCCCACCGACGCGCCCGTAGTAGGGGCGTCCGTGGTCGGCGTACTCCTCGCGGTAGTAGGCGAGCACGTGCTCGCCCAGCTCCACGCGGGACCCGCTGCGCAGCACCTGCCGGGTCACCGGGGCGCCGTGCACCCTGACGTCCGTGGCGTGCGCGAGCAGGACGTACTCGTCGGCGTCGTCGTGCTGCACCGTGGCGTGGTGGTCCTGCAGCCCGGGCAGCACGAGGTCGCAGTCGGGGTGCGAGCCGATGGTCGTGGTCTCGCCGTCGAGCCACCACACCGGCTGCCGCTCACCGCCCCACATGGCCTCCTTCTCCAGCGCGAGCCGCGGGGCCCCGGTGCCGTGGTGGTCGTGGGTGGTGGTGACGCGGCGTCGGCGGCGCGGGCTGAAGGTGGGGGCGATGGGCAGCATCGTCAGCGGCGGCAGGGACTTGGCCCCGGGGAGAACTGCCGGACGGTCGCCGGCACGCGAGCGCAAGGAGGTCCAGGCCCCCCGGACGCTGCCGACCCGGATCCGGCGCGAGCCGGTCGCCCGACGCTGCCACCACGGTGCCGACACGTCGCCGATCGTGACCAGGTGCACGCCGTCGGACAGGACGCGCACGCTGATGCCCCGCTCGGCCAAGGTCTCGGCCGTCGCCACGATCGCCGGGGCGTCGTCGGCCCCGGCGAACACGCCCGGGTCGTCGATCTCGAAGGTCAGCCGGTTGCCCTCGCCGTACAGCCGGCCGACCGCGCGCTCACCGGCGGCGCCGGCCATCGTGACGCGCAGGTCGGCGGAGACGGCGACGGACCGGGTCACGAGCTCAGGGCGTCGGTCGTGGTGATGGTCAGGGTGCCGTCGACCTTCCAGGTGGCGCGCGGTGCGTTGGCGCCGGTGTCGCGGGGGATCTCCACCGTCATGTCGCTGAAGGTGTAGTTGATGGCCGCCTCACGCCCGGTCAAGAACGTCCACATACGCTGACCCAGGTCGGTCCAGTCCAGGACGTCCGTGGCCGTTCCGTCGACCGACTGGCTGCTTGCCGTCATGGTCGCCTCATTTCCTCAACATTGACCTCAACACGCTGTTGAGGTTTAGGATCACAGCATGGACAGAAACCACGCCGATGCGCAAGTCCCCGGGCGCATCGCGCTGCACGACGAGGTCACGGGCGGCGACACGCAGCTGACGATCGGTGACCTCGCCGGCCGCACGGGCCTGAGCCCCGCGACCCTGCGGATGTGGGAGACCCGTCACGGCTTCCCCGTTCCGCAGCGGCTCGACAGCGGCCACCGGCGCTACGCCGAGAGCGACGTCGTCGCGATCAAGGCCGTGATGCGGCACAAGGACGCCGGCACCCGGCTCGAGCTGGCGATCGCCCGGGCCATGGCCGACGCCGAGCCCGCGGCCCCGTCGATCTACGCCTACCTGCGGCGCCGGCACCCCCACCTCGGGGTGCACCGTCTGAAGAAGTCCACGCTGCTCGCGCTGTCGTGGGCCATCGAGGACGAGTTCTGCGCCAAGGCCGACCGGGCGACGATCTACGGCGCGTTCCAGAAGGAGCGCTACTTCCGCGCCGCCGAGGCCCGCTGGACCGAGCTCGCCCGCGTGTCGGCCGGCACCACGGCGTTCGCCGCCTTCGACCACACCGACGCCGACGCCTCGCCCAAGCAGGTGCGGCTGCCCGACGACGCGCCCATGCGGCGCGAGTGGGCCGTGGTCTGCGACGCCCCCGACCTGCCCGTCGTGCTCACCGCCTGGGAGCTGCCGGGCCAGGACGACGTGCCCGACCGCCACCGGCTCTTCGAGTCGATCTGGACCGTCGAGGGCCAGCCCGTGCACGACGCCGCCCGCGTCTGTGCCTCCGTGGCCGCCCAGGCCGGGGTCTCGGCGCCGGCCCCCAACGACCCGATGCGCCCCCCGGTCAACGCCGACGTCGTCGCCGTGACCGCGCTGTTCAACCGGATGGTCGCCTACGTCGACCGCATCGGGGGCTGAGCTCAGTCCGCGAGCAGCTGCGCCAGGGACACCGGCGCGCGGCCGGTCAGCCGGCGTACGTCGTCACTGACGGAGTCGAGCTCGCCGGCCGCGATGGCGGTGTAGGTGCTCACCCAGGCGTCGTACTGCCAGTCCGGCGCCGGCCAGGCCCTGCGAGACGCGTAGGCCTCCTCGACCGTCTCGTCGTGGAAGCTGATCTCGCGACCCAGGTGGGCGCCGATGGTGGCCGCGACCTCGGGGAAGCTCAGCGCCTCCGGCCCGGTCAGGTCGTACGTCGCTCCGACGTGCTCCGAGGGATCGGCCAGCACGACGGCGGCCACGGCCGCGACGTCGGCGCGCGCGACGGCGGCCACCCGACCGGCACCGGCGGGCCCACGGATCACGCCGTCCTCGCCGGGCAGCAGGGCCAGGAAGTCCAGGTAGAAGTTGTCGCGCAGGAAGGTCCACGCCATCCCGGAGGAGCGCAGGTGCTGCTCGGTGGCCCAGTGGTCGCGCCCCAGGGTGAAGGTGCAGTCCTCCGCCGCGCCGGAGAACGACGTGTAGACGACGTGGCCCACCCCCGCCTCGACCGCGGCGTCGAGGAAGCTGCGGTGCTCGCCGAGCCGGTCGGCGCTCTCGGCGCCGGAGACCATGAACAGCGTGCGGGTGCCGCGGAGGGCCTCGACGACCGACGCCCGGTCGGCGTACCCCGTCATCGGGACGACGACCGCCCCCGGCAGGTCGGGCGCGCGGTCGGGGGAGCGGGCCGGGAGCCGCAGGGGCACGCCCGCCGCGGACAGCAGCCGGGCCACCTCTCCGCCCACGGCGCCGGTGGAGCCGGTGACCGCCTCGCTGGGCAGGTCGGGGAGGTCGGCGGGGGTGCTCTGGTCCATGCCTCCCGAGACTACGACCCGACCTCGCTCGACCCACCTGGAGGCCGTCCTGCGCCGGGGTCACTAGTCTCGGGTGCATGACCGAGACCACATCCGGCCCCGTTCCGGGCCTCACCCCCGGCTCGGCGCCGGGCGGCTCCCCGCCCGCGTCGCTCGCCGACGTCACCGTCGCCGTCCTCGGCGGCACCGGCCCCCAGGGCCGCGGCCTGGCCCGGCGGTTCGCCGCGGCCGGTATTCCTGTCGTGCTGGGCAGCCGCAGCGCCGAGCGCGCGGCCGAGGCCGCGACCGAGCTGGCCTCCACCGGCGCCCCGACCGCCGGGCAGGTCTCCGGGCTGGACAACGAGGGGGCCGCCGCCGCGGGGGACGTGGTGGTCGTGGCCGTGCCCTGGGACGGTCACGCCGACCTGCTCAAGGGCCTCGCCACCGCGCTGGCCGGCAAGATCGTGGTCGACTGCGTGAACCCGCTGGGCTTCGACAAGCGGGGTGCGTTCGTGCTCGACGTCGAGGAGGGCTCGGCCGCCGAGCAGGCCGCCGCGCTGCTGCCCGACTCCACCGTCGTCGGCGCCTTCCACAACGTCTCCGCGGTCAAGCTCGACGACCCCGCCCTGGCCGAGGTCGACACCGACGTCCTGGTGCTCGGCGAGGGCGAGGACCGCGAGGCCTGCGACCTGGTCCAGGACCTCGCCGCGGTGATCCCCGGCGTCCGCGGGATCTACGGCGGCCGCCTGCGCAACGCCCACCAGGTCGAGTCGCTCACCGCCAACCTGATCAGCGTGAACCGCCGCTACAAGGCCCACGCCGGCATCCGGATCACGGACATCTGATGGCCGGCGAGCTGGGTTCACGGATGTACCCGTCGTACGCCGCCCCGTCCGAGCAGGCGCTGCGCCTCCACGACGAGCTGGTCGACTTCATGCGCGTCGACGTCTTCCCCGGGGAGGCGGCGTACGACGAGCACCGCCACGCGGCCGGCCCCGACGACCACAGCGTCCCGCCGGTCATCGAGGAGCTGAAGGCCAAGGCACAGGCCCGGGGGCTGTGGAACCTGTTCCTGCCCTCGGAGTCGGGGCTGACCCAGCTGGAGTACGCCACCATGGCCGAGCTCTCCGGCTGGAGCAACGAGCTGGCGCCCGAGGCGATGAACTGCCAGGCGCCCGACACCGGCAACATGGAGCTGCTGCACCTGATCGGCACCGAGGCCCAGCAGCAGGAGTGGCTGCGCCCGCTGCTCGCCGGTGAGATCCGCTCGGCGTTCGCGATGACCGAGCCCGCCGTGGCCAGCTCCGACGCCACCAACATCGCCACCCGGATCACCCGCGACGGCGACGAGTACGTCATCAGCGGCACCAAGTGGTGGAGCAGCGGGGCCGCCGACCCGCGCTGCGCGCTGCTGATCGTGATGGGCAAGACCGACCCCGAGGCCGCGACCCACCGCCAGCAGTCGATGGTGATCGTGCCGCGCGACACCCCCGGTGTGACCATCGGGCGGTCCTACCCGGTCTTCGGGCGCCAGGACCAGCACGGCCACACCGTGATCGAGTTCGACGACGTGCGGGTGCCGGTGAGCAACATCCTGGGCGAGGAGGGCGGCGGCTTCGCGGCCGCCCAGGCCCGCCTCGGCCCCGGCCGGATCCACCACGTGATGCGGGCGCTGGGCGCCGGCGAGCGCGCGCTGGCGATGATGGTGCAGCGCACCCAGGAACGGGTCGCCTTCGGCAAGCCGCTGGCCGAGCAGTCCTCGGTGCGCGAGCGGATCGCGGAGTCGCGGATCGAGCTCGAGCAGGCCCGCGCGCTGTGCCACAAGGCCGCCCACGTCATCGACACGGCGGGCAACAAGGAGGCCCGGCACCTGATCGCGGCCGCCAAGGTCGCGGTGCCGCGTGCGGTCAACTCGGTGATCGACCGGGCCATCCAGGTGCACGGTGGCGCCGGCATCTCCGACGCCACCCCGCTGGCGATGATGTACGGCTGGCACCGGGCGATGCGGATCTTCGACGGGCCCGACGAGGTGCACCTGGTCTCGCTGTCGCGCGCCGAGCTCGGCGCGGAGCCGCTGTTCGACCTGCCACGGCCGCACTTCGGGTAGTCAGTCGCGGCCGCGGGCTCCCCAGTTGGCCACGACCACGGCGACCGGGGGGAGCACGGCGGCCACGACGCTCATCGCGACGGCGGCGGGCACCGACCACAGGCGTACGACGTTCCAGGCCAGGGCGATCAGCACGACGCAGGTGCCCATCAGCCAGAAGTAGGCCCGGCGCTGGTCGTGCCGGGTCAGCGCCATGCGTCCTCGTACGCCGGGACGCTGCGGCGTCGCTGCCGCAGCCAGAACGCCGCCGCCGCCCCGCCGAGGAACCCGAACAGGTGCGCCTGCCAGGAGACGTAGGGGACACCGGGCAGCACCCCGGAGATGGTGCCGCCGTAGACCAGCAGCAGCATCACGGTGACGGTGATGCTGCCGGGGCTGCGCTCGGCGAACCCGCGCAGCAGCAGGAAGCCCAGCAGCCCGAAGATCACGCCGCTGGCGCCGACCACGACGGTGCCCGGGGTGCCGAAGGCCCAGGCACCCAGGCCGCTGCTCAGGGTGGTGATCGCGATCAGCGCCAGGAAGCGGCCGAGCGAGACCGCGGCGTAGGCGATCACGCCCAGCACGGCCAGGACGACCGAGTTCGACAGCAGGTGGCCGAAGCCAGCGTGCAGGAAGGGCGAGAGCGGGATCCCCTCGAGGCCGTCGAGGGTGCGCGGCCGGATGCCGTAGGCGTCCAGCCGTCCGCCGAGGCCGCTGTCGATGATCTCGAGCACCCACATCAGCGCCAGCACCGCGCCGACCACCCCGAAGGCGCCGGGCAGGCGCGAGGACCAGCTGCTGGGTCGGGGCTCCAGGTCGGCGCGCATGCTCCCATGGTGCCAAGGGGCTGGTCAGGCGGGCGCGACCCGCGCCCAGCCGTCGCCGTCGCGGCGTACGAGCCCGAGGTCCTCGAAGGCCTCCAGCCAGCCCAGCATCGGCCAGCGCGCCCAGCGCCGGTGGAAGACGGCGCCGTTGCGCAGGATGTCGTCGACGTGCTGGGTCGGGGGCGAGCTGGTGGGGTGGTGCTGGTGGTAGGCGCGGGCGCTGCCGAGCCAGCCCAGGCCGAGCCCCCTCGCGGCGACCTGCTGGCCGAAGTCGGTGTCCTCGCCGCCGTAGCCGGCGTACTCCTCGTGGAAGCCGCCGGAGCGCTGCCAGGCCTCGCGGTGCAGCGCGAACGACAGCGACCAGAACAGGTCGGGGTCGCCGCCGGTCAGGACCTCACCGGGCGCCGGGGCGGGGCGTGCGGGGTGCGGGTCGTCCAGCAGCCACGGCTCCGCCAGCTCCGCGTCGCCGAGACCCTCCGGCAGGTAGGTCACCGGGCCCGACCAGACCGTGCCGCGGGCGTGGTCGGCCGTCGCGGCGTACGACGCCACGAGGTCGGGCCCGGCGAGGCAGTCGACGTCGAGGAAGACCAGCACGTCGCACCCGAGGTCGAGCGCGGCCCGCGCCCCGGCGTTGCGGGCCGCCGCCAGGGGCAGCCGCCCGGGGTCGGCCGCCAGGTCGACGACCTCGCGGCGTTCCAGCAGGGCCGGAGGCCCGTCGCCTGTTCGGTGGTTGAGCAGGGCCGCAGGCCCGTCGCCTGTTCGGTGGTTGAGCAGGGCCGGAGGCCCGTCGCCTGTTCGGTGGTCGAGCAGGGCCGGAGGCCCGTCGCCTGTTCGGTGGTCGAGCAGGGCCGCAGGCCCGTCGCCTGTTCGGTGGTTGAGCAGGGCCGGAGGCCCGTCGTCGAAACCCCCGCGCGCCAGCTCGGGGTCCGCCATCGCCACCACGACGACCTCGTCCGGCACCCGCGAGCCCGCAGCCAGCGACTGCTGCTGGCGGCGCAGGTGCGCGTGGCGGCCGTGGGCGACGGTGACGGTGCCGACCCTCATGCCGTGCGCCGCCGCTCGGGACGCGCGCGGACCAGGACCGCAGTCACGATGTCGGCGAACCGGCCCGCCGCCCGGCCGTCGCACCAGGTCGACCACGCCGACCCGTCGAGCAGCCGGGCGTGCTCCAGCAGGTCGGTCCAGTCGTCCTCGGGCAGCGCGGGGACCACCAGGGCGGGCCACGCCGAGGCGTCGAGCACGCGGGCCGTCGTGGCCTGCTCGTCGTGCGGACGGTCCGCGGGCACCACGACCGCCGGCACGCGGCAGGCCGCCACCTCGGCGAGCGAGTTCTGCCCGGCGTTGGTGACCACGACGTCGGCCTCGCGCAGGGCCGTGGTGGGGTCCTCGACCCAGCGACCGCCGCCCACCTCGGTCCAGTCCCAGCCCGGGGCCAGGGCCGTCAGGTCGTCGCCGGTGCGCTCGGTCAGGGCGCCGCCGCCGCGGCCCTGGAGCACCACGACGCGGGGGCGCCCCGGGTGACGCGCGGCGTCGGCGTCGGCGTCGACCGGGATCCGGGAGACCGCGCCCACCGCCCGCAGCCGGGTCGCGAGGTCGGCCGGCAGCCCGGGGAGCATGCCGCAGGCCGTCGCCGACGGGGGCCAGCAGGCCACGACCTCGGCGGACAGGCGCAGACCGAGCAGGTGGGCGGGGTCGGTGCGGTCGCCGGGGAGGACGACCGAGACCACCGGCACGCCGTGCAGCCGGACCAGGGTCGCGACCTCGACGGAGACGTCGACCACGACCAGGTCGGGCGCGCTGGCTCCGAGCCAGGCCGAGAGCGCCGCCGCCCGGGCGCGGACGTGCGGGTCGCCGACCGGCGCCCAGTGCAGGGTGCCGCCGGCGGTCGGGTGCCGAGGCGCGTCGCCGGCGTCGTCCGGGGGCAGCTGCACCCACGGGCCGGCCCACCCGGCGGGTCGTGGCATCGAGGACAGTCCGGTGACCACGACACCGGTGCGGGCCGTCAGCTCCGTCGCGACCGCGACCGCCCGGTGGAGGTGCCCGCGGCCCTGGTGGTGGACGTACCAGCCGATCATGCGACCTCCACCCGGCGAGCGCTCATGTCGCGGTAGAGCCACTCGTAGCGGTCGACCATCAGGTCGTGGGAGAAGTGGTTCTTGATCCGACGGCGCACGTCGCGCCGGTCGAGCGCGGCCGCCTGTCGCATCGCCACGGCCAGCGCGCCGACGTCGCCGGTGGGCACCAGCGCGCCGCTGGAGGCGTCGACGATCTCGTTCAGGGCGCCGCTGTCGTAGCCGGCGACCGGGGTGCCGCACGACATCGCCTCGGCGGCGACCAGCCCGAAGGGCTCGGCCCAGCGCGGTGTCACGACCGCGACCGACGCACCGCCCACCAGGGCTCGCAAGCGTCGACCCTCGAGGTGGCCGACGTAGCGGGCCTGGCGACCCAGGAGCGGAGCGACCGACGAGCGGAAGTACTCCCGGTCGTGGACGGGCCCGGCCAGGTCGATCGGCAAGCCGGCCAGCCGGGCGGCCTGGACCGCCTCGTGCGGCGCCTTCTCCGGCACGATCCGCCCGGTCCACACGGCACGGGGAGCGGCGGCGCCGGCGCCCTGACCGGCCCGCCAGAAGCCGGTGTCCACACCGTTGTGCAGGGTCACGGCGTCGACCGCGTGCCGCCACAGCCGCGACACCGAGTCGCTGACGGCGGCGAAGCGGGCCGTGGGGGCGGCGAACGCGACGGCCGACTCCAGCCAGGGCAGCGGCGGGGTGTGCAACGTGGTGACGACGGGTACGGCGAGCAGCTCGCTCATCGCGACCGGCAGGTGGTGCAGGCTGTTGTTGTGCACGACGTCGAAGGGGCCGTGGCGACCCTGGGCGATGCCGAGCATGAGGTCGAGGTAGGCGTGGTGCTCGCGCATCCAGTCCTCCGGGGGGCTGCCGACGTCGGCGCGGGCCCCCGCGCTGCTGCTGAAGGCCGCGACGGGCAGCACGGAGGCACCCAGCGTGGGGTCCGAGCCGGCGGCGGCGAACAGGCTGACGCGGTGCCCGCGCCGGATCAGGGCCGCGGCCAGGGCGTGGGTGTGCGCCTCGAGGCCGCCCATGAAGGGCTCCCGGACCGGGAAGCGGGACGACGCGACCAGGCAGATCCTCATCGGGGCGCTGGTCACCGCTGCACCGATCGGTAGATGCGGCGGTGGGCGTCGGCGACCTGCTGCCGCTGGTCGCGGCGCTCCTGCACCGCCAGCGGCGCGACCGGGCCCGCGTCGTGGGCGTCGTGCAGCGCGCTCTCCAGCGACGCCGCCACGAACTGGTCGTCGTCGAGGACGTAGGAGTGCACCGGCCCCTGGTCGGCGTAGTACCCACAGGTCGGGGCCACGACGGCCGTTCCGAGGTCGCGGCAGGCCTCCAGCCAGCCCGAGTGGGTGCCGTAGCGGTAGGGCAGGACCGAGACGTCCAGCGAGCGCAGGTACTCCCACAGGTCGGCGTCGCTGAGGAAGTCGTGCACCACCAGCTCCACCTCGCCACGTCGCTCGGCGTCGCGCAGCAGGCCGGCCAGCTCCGCGTCGTACGCCGGCTCGCCCTCGGTCAGCACCTCACGGTGCCCGTTGACCTGCAGGACGCCGTCGAGGTCGCGGACGGTGCGCACGAGCGTCGGCAGGAGGGCGACCGGGTCCATGCTCGCGCGGAGGCTCTTCACGTGCAGCCCGACCCGGAACGGCCCCTCGCGGCCGGGGCCGGCGTCGGCGAACCGCTGGAGGGTCTCGAGCTCGACGACGTGGGGGTGCGGCACGACCTCGGGCCGGCGCCCGAAGCGGCGGGCGACCTCGTCGGCCGCCCCGTCGGTGAGGGTGACGACGGCGTCGGCGTGCCGGAGCAGCACGGCGAGCTGGGCGTCGTGCAGGTCACGGGTGTCGTGGTGCGGGTTGCGCAGGTCGTGCACGGTGTGGACCAGCGCGCGGCCCGAGTCGTGCACCGCACGGGCGATCTCCTCGAGCCGGTCGGGGGACCAGGCGTCGAAGCCGAACTGCACGTGGAAGACGTCGAAGTCGTGGGCGCGGATCCACGCGGGGTCCAGCATCGCCGGGGGCCACCAGCGCTGCTCGGCGGTGCGCGAGGGGTCGTCGGGGTGGGGGTCGGCGAGGCGGACGACGCCGTCGGGCTGCTCGGCGGCGATGTGACGGACGTAGACGTGGGCGGCCGGCACCGAGGCCACGGTGGTGGTCTGCTGGCCGACCCGCTGGTCGCGGGTGGCGACCGGGGTGGTGGGCTCCATGCCTCGCGCGTACCCGCCACATTGGCCGCACAACCGACCCTTTGGGGTGAAGACTCCGCGACCCGGGACCGCTAGCCCGGACCGGTTGCGGGGCGCAACCACGACCGCCCTACGGTGGCCCCATGAGCCACCACGTCGAGACGATCGAGATCCCCCTGGCCGACGGCAGTGCCGAGGCCTACGTCGCTCGCCCCGAGGGCGAGGGCCCCCACCCGGGCGTGCTGTTCGTGATGGACGCGATCGGGCTGCGGCCGCGCATCGTGGAGATGATCGAGCGCATCGCCGGCTGGGGGTACGTCGTCCTGGCACCCAACGTCTTCCACCGCGACGGCCGCATCGAGGACCTCGCCCCGAAGGCCGACCTGAGCCTGCCCGGCGAGCGCGAGAAGTTCTTCGCCGAGGCGATGCCGCGTGTCGGCGCGCTGACCTCCGACCTCGCCGAGGACGACCTCCCGCGCTACCTGACGGCCCTGCGCGGGCTCGAGGGCGTGGCCGAGGGCCCGGTCGGGACGACGGGCTACTGCATGGGCGCCCGGCTGGCCATGCGTGCCGCGAACCTCGACCCGGGGGTGGCCGCGGTCGGCGGCTTCCACGGCGGTGGCCTGGTCACCGACGAGCCCGACAGCCCGCACCGCGGCCTGGGCTCGGCGCGCGCGGAGCTGGTCTTCGGCCACGCCGACAACGACGGCTCGATGCCGCCGGAGGCGGTGGCCGAGCTCGGCCGCACGCTGGCCGAGCACGGGCTGGTGGCGAGCAACGAGGTCTACGAGGGCGCCGCGCACGGCTACTCGATGTCCGACACCCCGATGTACGACGAGGCCGCCACCGAGCGGCACTTCACCGAGCTCGAGGCGCTCTTCGCCCGCACGCTGCGCGGCGCCTGACCGGGACCGACCCGTCCTGCGGGGTCAGCCGGGGAGGTCGCCCGTGCGCCGGATGCTGGCCAGCGCCGCGGGCTCGTAGTAGCGCGGGTCCAGCTGCACCTGGTAGCGGTGGGTCTGCCCACCGTCGGTCGTCGCGGTCAGGTCGGCGCCGATCACCAGGCCGCTGGCGGACACCGCCAGGCCGATCGAGCGCGTGACCTTCTCGCCCGCGGCGAGCTCGAGGGTCTGGTCCCAGCGGGTCACGTCGGCGGGGGAGAACCCCCAGCGGGTGACGGCCTCCTCCAGGGCGGCGTGGGCCGAGGCGGCGGAGTCGTAGGTCTCGAACCAGGTCAGGTAGTCCGCGTGGTCGCGCGCCCCGTTGAAGGCGACCGAGAACGTCGAGGTGCGCACCTCCTCCTCCCCCTCGGGGGCGACCAGCCGGACCGTGAGCTCGGGGTCCGCGGCGCCGCCGACGACCGGTCCGAGGTCGCCGTCCGGCAGCCCCACGTCGGCGCGGGTGACGGTGTGGTCGCGCAGGTCGAACGCGGCCCGCCGGGTCTGCTCGATCTGGGCGACGCCGCCCCGGTCGAGGTGGGAGTAGCCGTCGGAGGTGGTCACGGGTGCGTCTCCTGGGGTGTCCTGGACGCCGCACCCCACCGTCGCGAGGACGGTGAGGACCCCCACGCCGAGGGCGAGGCGGGTGCGGCGGGGTGGTCGGGGGGAGCTCACAGGCGGTACTCCCAGTCGGTGAGGAAGTGCTCGACGACTGATCCTCCCCACGGCACGGCGCCCAAACGACCCGCTCACCAGCCGCCACCGAAGCTGAGCACCGGGACGACGTCGTCGGCCGCCTCGACCACCCGGGCCAGGGCGTCGGCGGGGGCGGCGCCCGCCGCCACCAGCGCGTGCCAGCGGGCGAAGGTCTCGCAGGCCACGTCGTCGGCCACGAGCACCGGTGAGGAGAGCACGGTGCGCGCCCCGGCGTGCAGCCAGGCCGCCGACATCCCGATGGCCTCCTCGCCCGAGCGCACCGAGACCCGGCCGAGCTCGCAGGCCGACAGCACCACGGTCGAGGGGGTGCGGGCGAGCAGGTCCAGGTCGTAGCCGAACCACGGGCCGTCGAGGAGCTCCACCGCCGAGAACAGCGGGTTCTCGCCGGTGTGCCGGCCGTGGCCCGCGACGTGCAGCAGGTCGACCTCGGCCGCGAGCGCCGCCACCCGCTGGGTGCCCGCGTCGTCGCCGCAGAGCACCGTCGACCCCGGCCACGCGGCCGCGGCGCGGGTGACCTCCTCCTCGCCGCGGGCGACCCCCGGCCCCGCCACCAGGCCGACCCGTCGCGGCGCCGGGGCCCCGCGCAGGTCCAGCCAGCGGGTGGCCGACGGGGGGATCGTCAGCGGCCGTCCACGCAGCCCGGGCAGGAGCGACCACGGCGTCCCGGCCAGCGCCCCCGACGGCGTCATCACCACCCGGCCGTCGCCGAGGTGGGGCAGCAGCGGCGCGACCAGCTGCCGCGCCACCAGGTCGAGCCGGGCGTGCAGCGACGCCCTCAACGGTGCGGCCAGGGGGGAGTCGCGGTGGGCCGCGGCCATGGTGAGGTCGGAGGCGAGGCCGTCGAGCCGGTCGCGCAGCGGCGCCAGCGGCCCGAGGTCGAGCACCGTGGCGTCGTCGGGTGACAGCACCAGCGCGACGACACGCTCGCGGACGACGACGTGGGCGAGCAGCACGGCTTCGTCGTCCCCCAGCGCGGCCCGCAGCTCCTCGGCCGGCGCGGGCTCGGTCACCGCGTGCGGGCCCTCGGTGTGCCACTGCTGGCGGCGGACGCGGTCGCGCAGCTCCTCCGCGCGGCGCCCGGCCGTCGTACGCCGCTCCGGGTCGGCGCCGTGCAGCAGCCGCAGCTCGGTCAGGTCGTCGGCGACCTGCGGGTCGGCGGGCGGGTGCACCGGGGCGACCCGGCCGACCAGGGCCCGGGCCCGCTCGGACCACTCGAGCAGCAGCAGTGGGTCGCCGTCCTCGACGGCGAGCTCGAGCCCGTGGGAGGCCAGGGCGCGGCCGTGACCGACCAGGGTGCTCTGCAGGTCGAGGGAGCCGAAGGACGACTGCCAGGTGTGCAGGTCGGCCAGTCCGGCCCGCACGTGGTGCCGGGCACGCCGGCCGTCGCCGCGGGCCCGGGCGAGCTCGGCGCGCACCTCGCGCACGAGCAGGCGGGTGGTCACCGGGAGCGTGCCCCCGGTCGGCACCCGCTCGAGGCGCGCGCGGGCCTCGGCGAGGGCGCCACGGCGTACGGCGACCCGCGCGCCCTGCAGCTCCAGGACGGTCGCGTCCTGCCGGTGACCGTGCGCGCGCAGCTCGGCGGCGAGCGCGTCGGCCCGGCGCAGCAGGGCGGGGGAGGTGCCGCCCGCTGAGATCTCGGCGACCAGGGCGGCGGCGTCGGCCCGCACCGCCCGCACGGGGCTGGCCTGGCCGCGGAACCGTCGGGCCGACCTGCGCGCCACCACCCGGGCGCGGGCGGGGTCCTCGCGCAGCAGGGTCCAGGCCAGGGTGAGCTCGCACTCGGCCTGCGAGGTGCGCAGCCGGCGGGAGCCGTAGGCCTCGGCCGCGCGGGCCAGGGCGCGGGCTGCCTCCCGGGGCCGGCCGGCCGCGGTCAGGATCTCGGCCCGGTCCTGCTCGACGGTGGCGCGGTAGGCCGGGGAGATGGCCGAGAGCACCTGGGCGGCCTCGTCGATCCCGGCGACCGCGCCGACCAGGTCGCCGCTCAGCAGCCGGGCGTAGCCGAGGTTGTGCCCGGCCTTGGCCCGGGTGACCCGCACGTCGTCGCCGACGAGGTGCTCGTGGGCGCCGGTGAAGTCGGCGACGGCCTGGGTGACGCGGCCCCGCTGGAGGTGCACGTTGCCCCGGTTGAGCAGCACCCGCCCGACGTACTCCCCGCTGGGTGGGAGCAGCTCGAGGGCCCGGGCGAAGGCCTCGAGCGCCCGGTCGCCCTCGCCCATGCGCATCCACATCAGGCCGAGCTGGGAGTGGACGAGGCCGAGGGTCTCCTCGCTCAGTCCGGGCCGCTCGAGCAGCGCCTGCCCCAGGGCCACCCCGGTGGGCTGACCCGCGGTCTCGGCCTCCAGGTAGGCCCGGGTGAGGTCGATCCGCGCGGTCAGGTCGGGCGAGGAGCTGAGCTGCCCGGCCCGCTCGAGAAGACGTCGCGCCTGGGTGGGGGAGCCCCGGTTGGCGTGGGTGCGGGCCCGGAGGTACAGCTCCTCGGCCCGCGACATGGCTCCACTATGGCGCGATCCCCGTCAGCGCGGCCACCGACTTCCAGCCGCGCCCGACCGCTGTCACCCGACCGTCGTCGGCGGGGTCGAGGTGGCCGAGCAGCCGCGCGGCGACGCGGCCCGCGAACAGGGGCGCCGCGAACGAGGTGCCGCTCCACACCGCGAACGAGCCCGTGTAGTCGTCGGGGTCGATCGACTCGCGCGTGCGCTGCCAGGCCTCGGTGCGGGCCGCGGGCTCGAGCCCGCCCTGGAACGGGGGCAGCGTGCTGACCAGGGAGGCACCCGGCACCCGCGCCCGGACCCACGGGCCGTCGTTGCTGAACAGCGCCACGGTGCCGTTGGGGTTCAGGGCGCCGACCGAGACGACCGGCACCACCGTGGCGTCGGGGGCAGGACCGCCGCCGTCCTCCCAGGGGGCGAACGCCGCGGGGAACATCGGACGGGCGGTGGCGTCGTTGCCCGCCGAGCAGACCACCGTCACCCCGCACGCGCCGAGGTCGTGCAGGATCTCGTAGATCGTGGGGTCGAACAGGGCGTCCTCCGGGGTCTCGTGGTAGTACCCCAGCGAGATGTTGAGCACGTCCAGCGGGTGCCCGTCGGTCTCGTCGTCGCGGTGGCGGCGCGCGAGCTCGGCGATGTCGGCGAGGGCGGCGACGAGGTCGCTCTCCACGATCGGGCCGTCGGAGCCGACCAGGCGCCAGGCGACGATGTCGGCGTCGGGGCAGGCCTGGTGGATCAGGCCGGCGATGAAGGTGCCGTGGCCGGCGAGCGGGTCGATGCTGCCGTCCAGCGCGCCCACCTGGTCGAACCACCGCTCGGGGTCGGTCGCGTCGTCGACGTAGCCGATGTCGCGGCCGTCGATGCCCGGCCCCGGCGCCCGGACGGCGCTGACCAGCCAGTCGTGGGTGCCGCACCCGGTGTCGAGGGTCCCCACGACGGGGCGACGACCGGTGACCTCCTCGTCGGGACGGCGCGTCGGCACCGGCCCGGCGTACGTCACGGGCTGGCGTCCGCCGCTGCCCGGGACGCCGTACGACGACACCGCGGCCGAGCCGGCCCCGCCCGCCGGGTTGGCCTCGTGGAAGGGGTTCGCCTCGTGGAACGGGTTGGCCTCGTGGAACGGGTTGGCCTCGTGGAAGGGGGTCGCCCCGATGCCCCGCACCAGCACGAGGTGGTCCAGGCCGACCCGGGCCATCGCCTCGACGCCGAACCGCGCCCGGGCGTGCTGCAGCAGCACCCACCCGTCGGGGGCCTCGGTGGCGCGGGCGCTGCTCACCGTGAGGTCGAGGCGCAGGACCCCGCGCAGGACCCCGCGCACCTCCCTGGGGGTCGTCTCACCGCGCCGCCCCTCGTCCTGGTGCTGGTCGTCGTGCCGGGTCACCTCCCAGCCCAGCCCCTCGGCCACCTGGCGCAGCTGGTCGACCGTCGCGTCGGTCGTGGCGGTGCGGGAGACCAGCAGCCGCGGTCCGACGTAGACCGTGCTGCGCGGGCGCACGCCGTTCACGGCGAGCGCGGTGGCCGGGTCCAGGACGCGCCCGCTGACTTGGTCGAGCACGTGCCGGGGCGGCACGTAGGGCTCGCGGGTGGTGGACAGGGCCGACTGGCGGCCCGCTCCCGCGAGGGTTGCCGTCTCGGGCTGGTGCGCGGGACGGGCGGGGTCCGGTGGGGTCATCGTGGCGGTCCTCTAGATCCAGAAGGGTGGGGTGACGCGCGGCCGCCCGTCGGTGGTGGCCGCGGGGAAGACGAGCCGGGAGAGCCCGGCGGGGGCGTCGGGCAGCTCGAAGCGGCCGTGCTCGTCGGCCCGGGTGGAGGCAACCAGGGCCGACACGGCTGCGTCGCGCCCGTCGGTGCGCAGCTCGACGGTCACCGGTCGCGCCGGCACCACCCAGCCGTCGAGGCGGTGCCGCTCCTCGATCCGGGTGAGCCGCACGTAGACGTGGAAGTCGGGGCCGTCGTACTCCAGCGACCAGGCGCCGGGCTCGTCGCGCGAGTCGGGCCCGTCGCTGAGGTGGCGTACGCCGGCCAGGGCCTCGTCGTCGCGGGCGGAGGTGACCAGGGTCAGCAGCTCGAGCTCGAGGTCCTCGGCGGCGAGCCGGGCCAGCACCCCGTCGACCAGGTCGGCCGGGGGCGGGTCGACCTGGGCCCAGAGCCGGGCCACGGCCGCGAGCAGCGTGGCGTCGTCGGGGACCTCGGTGGGACCGGTGCCGTTGCTGGTCATCGCGTGCCGCCTGCCGCCACGAGCTCCTGGCGGAGCTTGTCCAGGCACCGTCCCCGGGTGGGGCCGATGCTGCCCACGGGCATCCCGAGCTGCTGGGAGATCACGGTGTAGTCGGGCCGGGACTCCGCCGCGACGATCCGCAGCAGCTTCTGGCAGCGCTCGGGCAACCGCCCCAGACAGTCCCAGAGGCGGGCGTTCTCGTCGTCGAGGACCACCTGGCCCTCGACGGCGGGGGAGTCGGGCAGCCGACGGGCGATGGCCTCGTCCTCGACCGGCTGCAACCGGGTGGACTGCCGCGCGACGCGCCAGGCCTCCCGACGGGCCGTGGTGCACAGCCAGCCGCCCACCGCGCGGGACTCGGCGATGGAGTCCCCGGAGCGCACGAGGGTCAGCCAGGTGGTCTGGACGACGTCCTCGGCCGCGGCCGGGTCCAGCCCGCTGGCGCGGACGACGTGCCACAGCATCGGGCTCAGCAGCCGGACGAGGTCGTCCAGGGCGCGCGGGTCACCCCCGCGCCAGCGCTCGAAGTGGGAGGCGGACGTCTCCCACACCGAGCGGGGCTCCAGCGGGGTCTCGGACATGGTGTGCACACCTCCCCAGAGGCGGGCCCGAGACCGCCAGATACGTGTCCAGACCAGAATCTAGACCCGCGTGCGGGGCTGTGTCGTCACCAGAGGTCGGGCAGGTCCCGGGTGCTGGAGGTGAACTCGGGGTCGCGCTTGCCCAGGAAGGCGGCCACGCCCTCCTTGCCGTCGCCCGTGCTGGCGTGCCACATCGCGAGGCTGTCGGCGCGGTGCGCCTCGATCGGGTGCTCCACCGAGCTGTTGCGGTAGAGCAGCTGCTTGGCCATCCCCAGCGCCGCGGGGGAGCGGCGTACGACGAACGAGCGGGCGAGCTCCAGGGCCGCCTCGACGAGGTCCTCGGGCTCGTGCACCGAGCGCAGCAGCCGGCCCTCGAGGGCCTGCTCGGCGGTGAGGATCTCGGCGGAGTAGACCCACTCGAGCGCCTGCTGCAGCCCCACGAGGCGCGGCAGGAACCAGCTGGACGCTGCCTCGGGCACGATGCCCAGGCGGCCGAAGACGAAGCCGATGCGGGCCTTGGTCGAGGCCAGCCGCAGGTCCATCGCCAGCGTCATGGTGGCGCCGATGCCGACCGCGGGGCCGTTGATCGCGGCGATCACGGGCTTGGGCAGGTCGTGGATCGCCAGCGTCACCTTGCCGCCCGTGTCGCGCACGCCGCTCTGGAAGGGCTCCTCGGTGAGGTGCTCGCGCAGGTCCTCGGGCGTCGGGTGGGCGTCCTCGTCCAGCCCGAAGACGTTGCCCTCGGCCGAGAGGTCCATGCCGGCGCAGAAGGCCCGGCCGGCGCCGGTGACGACCACGGCGCGGACGGCGTCGTCGGTCGCGGCGGAGCGGAAGAACTCCTCGAGCTCGCGGGCCATCGTGACGGTGAAGGAGTTCAGTGCGTCGGGACGGTCCAGGGTCAGCAGCGCCACGCCGTCGGCGTCGACGTCCACGGTGAGGGTCTCGAAGGTGCGGGTCGGGTCGCTCACGGTCAGTCACTCACTCCTGGGAGTCCGGTGGGGGTGCAGAGCCGCTTCGGGATGTCGCCCGTGCGGTCGGTCTTGATGTACTTCAGCAGGGCCAGGGCCCGGGTGCGGTCCCAGTGGATCTCCTGGTCGGCGATGGGCATCGCGCAGGTGCGCCCGCCCGAGCCGTTGACCCGGGTCATCGCCAGGCCGAAGCGGCCCAGCGCGACCGGCCCGGTGCCCTTGCTGACCACGAGGGAGGACGTCGCGGCGTCGTTCACGCGCCAGTACCGGACGGGGTTGACGAAGGTCCAGGGCGACTTGACCTCGGCGCCGATCGCGCCGACCACCTCGCGCTGGCGCCGGGCGCGGTCGAGGTCGCCGTACCTGCTGACGTAGCGGGAGCGGGAGTAGCCCAGCGCCTTGACGCCGTCGACCTCCTGGCAGCCCTTGCGGATGCGCAGGTTGGCCTTCGGGTCGACCATGCGCTGCCGCGGGCAGACGGTGATGCCGCCGACCGCGTCGACGGCGTTGACGAAGCCGCCGAAGCCGATCTCGACGTAGTCGTCGACACGGACGCCGGTGCTCTGCTCGATCGTCTTGACGAGCAGCTGGGGCCCGCCGATCGAGAAGGCGGCATTGATCTTGGTCGTGCCGTGACCCGGGATCGGGACGATCGAGTCGCGGGGGATCGAGAGCAGGGTGTCGGGCCCGGACCCGGTGTGCAGCAGCATGATCGTGTCGGTGCGCTGGCCGATGTCGCCGCCCACGCCTCCGGTGCCGAGGCGCCGGTTCTCCTTGCGCGAGAGCCCCTTGCGGCTGTCGGACCCCACCAGGAGGTACGTCGTGCCGCCCTGCTCGGCGGGCCGCGACCCGGTCGGGGTGATGTCGACCTTCTCGATGCGGCTGACGGCCCAGATCGGGACGGCGACGAGGAACACCAGCCAGGCCAGCAGGACCAGCAGGACGATGCGGCCGATCGGCCGCCGGCGGCGCGTGCGGGCGGGGGGCGGTGTGGAGGCGGCGGGCACCGGGCGCTCGGGGCGTCGCGGGGGAGCGCCGCCACCGGCGGCCCTGCCCGCCTCGCCGTCACCTGCGGTCGGGCGCTCGATCCGCGGCATCATGCGGGTGGGCTCGGGGTCCTCGACGCCGGGACGCCGCTGGCCGTAGAGCCAGCCGTACTCGGGTCCGTCGTCTCCGGACCCCCGGCCGGGTCCCTCACTCGCAGGCATGGCGCAGACGGTACCGCCCGTCACTGTGTCCCCCCGTCCGGCCGGGCCCGCTCCGGCGCGGCGTGACGGCCGGGGCCGGTGTTGCTGGTGATACTTGGCGACACCGATCGCGTCCCCCTCGATCGGCTCCTCGATCAGCCCCCAAGAGGTCTTCCGCATGGCGCCTGTCCCCCCGTCCGAGCTGCCGACCCGATCGGGCGGCGCTCCGCGTGCGACCCACCCCGCCCAGCAGCCCACCCGTGCCCCCTTCCGGCGCGCGGTCGTGCTGATGCTGATGACGCTCGTGCTGCCGGGCTCGGCACAGCTGGTGGCCGGGCGCAAGGAGACCGGTCGGCTCGCGCTGCGGGTGTGGCTGGGCCTGCTGGCCACCGTGGTCGTGCTGTTCGGGCTCGGTATGGTCGTCGACTCGTTCGTGTTCTGGCTGCTCAGCAACACCTACGTGCTCGGGTTCGTGCGCTTCCTGCTGATGGTCCTGGCCATCGGCTGGGCCTACCTGTTCGTCGACGCCTGGCGCCTCGGCGACCCCCTGGCCCTGCGGCAGAAGCAGCGCCTGGCGATGGTCGGCATCAACGGGGTGCTGTGCTTCAGCGTCGCCGGCTCCCTGCTGTTCGCCTCCCACGTCGTGGGCGTGCAGAAGGACTTCGTCAGCGCGATGTTCACCGACGGCCAGGCCAGCAACGCGACCGCGGGCCGCTACAACATCCTGCTGCTGGGCGGCGACTCCGGCGCCGACCGCTGGGGCCTGCGACCCGACAGCCTCTCGGTGGCCAGCATCGACGCCGCCACCGGCAAGACGGTGCTGTTCGGGCTCCCGCGCAACATGCTGAACTTCCCGTTCCCCGAGGGCTCGATCATGCACGAGCAGTTCCCGGACGGCTACGACTGCGGGGGCCAGTGCGAGCTGAACTCCCTGGCCACCTGGGCCGCCGACCACAAGGGTCTGTTCAAGGGCGTCGCCAACCCCGGGGTCGAGGCGACCAAGGAGGGCGTCGAGGGGATCACCGGCCTGAAGATCAACTACTACGCCATGGTCAACCTGCAGGGCTTCGAGAAGCTCGTCGACGCCGTGGGCGGCGTCACCCTGAACGTGCGCGACCGGATCCCGATCGGTGGCATCGGGGCGCCCGTCACGGGCTACGTCAAGGCCGGCACGCGCAAGCTGAACGGCTTCGAGACCCTGTGGTTCGCCCGGTCCCGCGTCGCGGCCGACGACTACTCCCGGATGGCCCGTCAGAAGTGCGTGATGGCCGCGATGCTCCAGCAGCTCAGCCCGCAGACCGTGGTGATGAAGTTCGACGAGATCGCCAAGGCCAGCCAGGCGCTGATCACCACCGACCTGCCCAAGAGCGAGGTCGCGACCTTCATGCAGCTGGCGCTCGAGGCGCGCGGCGCACCGATCCGCACCGTCTCCTTCGTGCCCCCGATGATCGCCACGGGCAACCCCGACATCCCCAAGATCCACGCGGTCGTCAAGAAGGCGATCTCGCGCTCCGACGGCACGGCCAAGAAGAAGAAGGCGTCCACCTCCACCAGCCCGTCGACGCCCGCCCCGGGCAGCACCAGCACCACGGGTGGCTCGATCGGCAACCTCAAGGACGGCTACGCGGCCAACCAGTCCGAGGACCTCTCGGCCGCCTGCTGAGGCCGCTCACCCTCACGTAAGGTTCCGACGTGCCACACACCCCCACGTCTCCGACCCGGGTCGTCGCGGTGGTGGTGACCTGGAACCGGTGCGAGCTGCTCACCGAGGCACTCGCCGCCCTCCGTGCCCAGCGGCACGTGCTCGCCGCGACGGTCGTGGTCGACAACGCCTCGACCGACGGCACCGCGCAGCTGCTGGCGGATGAGCCGGGCCTCGACGTGGTCGGCCTCCGGCACAACACCGGGGGAGCGGGCGGCTTCGCCGTCGGCATGGAGCAGGCGCTGACCCACGACCCCGACCTGGTCTGGCTGCTCGACGACGACACCATCCCCACCCCCGACGCGGTCCTCGAGCTGGTGGCCGCCTGGGAGGCCTACGAGCCCGGCCGCCCCCGTCCGACGGTGCTGGCGAGCAAGGTGGTGTGGACCGACGGTCGCGACCACCCGATGAACACCCCGCGCCCCAAGCCGGGGGCGAGCGCGGCCGAGAAGCAGGCCGCCGCACGCGTGCGGGCCGTCCCGGTGCGCTCAGCGAGCTTCGTCTCCATCGCCTGCGACGCGGCGACGGTGCGCGAGCGGGGCCTGCCCCTGGCCGACTACTTCTTGTGGAACGACGACTTCGAGTACTCCACCCGGCTGATCCGCGGCCGCGTGGGCCTCTACGTCCCCCGCAGCGTGGTGGTGCACAAGACCAAGGTCTTCGGCTCCACCGACGCCGACCCGGGGGAGCGCTTCTTCTTCGAGGTGCGCAACAAGCTCTGGCTGTTCGGGCGCTCGCGTGGGCTCAGCCCCGCCGAGAAGGCGTTGTACGCCGCCTCCACCGCGCGCCGCTGGGCCCGCACCGTCGCCCGTTCGCAGGACCGGACCACCCTGCGCCGGGCGGCCCTCCGCGGGCTGCGGGCCGGCCTCGCGTCGGGCCCGCGGCCCAACGCGACGGTGCTGCACGAGGCCGGCTGGGCGGCGGGCACCGAGCAGGACCGCGCCCTGCCCCCCGGGCAGCCCTTCGCGCTGCTGATGAGCACCTGGGCCGGCGACCGGCCCGACCACCTGCGGGCCGCGTTCGTCTCCACGGTCCAGGACCAGACCCGTCGCCCCGACCAGGTCGTGCTCGTCCAGGACGGTCCGGTGCCGCACGCGCTCGCCGCCGAGATCGAGGGCTTGGTCCGGGAGAGCCCGGTGCCGGTGACCCACGTGCGGCTCCAGGACAACGTGGGGCTGGGCCCCGCCCTCGACGCGGGCCTCGCCGCCAGCGACCACGAGATCGTGGCGCGGATGGACGCCGACGACCTCAGCGAGCCCGACCGCTTCGAGCAGCAGCTGCCCCTGGTCGAGGCGGGCGCCGACATCGTCGGCTCGGGGCTGTGGGAGTTCGGCGCCTCGGTCGAGGACCGCGTCGGACGTCGTACGCCGCCCACGGACCCCGACGAGATCCGCCGCGTCATCCGCTTCCGCGACCCGTTCAACCACCCGACGGTGGTCTACCGCCGCAGCGCGGTCCTGGCGGCCGGCGGCTACACCGACATGGCGCTGATGGAGGACTACCTGCTCTTCACCCGGATGGTGGCCGCCGGCGCCGTGCCGGCCAACCTGGCCGCCCCGCTGGTGCACTACCGGGTCGGCGACGGCGCCTACGCCCGCCGGGGCGGCCTGACCCTGCTGCGCTCCGAGCTGGCGCTGCAGCGACGCTTCCGCACCCTCGGCCTGACCACGCGGCGCCAGCAGGTGCGCAACGTGGCGGTGCGGGGCGGCTACCGCCTGGTGCCGGAGCCTGTGAGAAAGGTCGCCTACCGACGCCTGTTGGCGAACCGTTCGGGAAGGGCCCGCGGCTAGACTCGGGCGGGTCCGTGAGCGCGCGGGCGCCCCTGCGCCTGCCCTCGCCCACCCCTCGACAACGACCCGTCCAGCAGCCCCGCTCATCCCCTAGGAGACGTCATCGCCCTGCACACCGGAAGCACGCCGGACCTGGTGGTCGTCGGATCAGGATTCTTCGGGCTCACGATCGCGGAGCGGTGCGCGCGCGAGCTCGGCCTGAAGGTGCTCGTCCTGGAGCGTCGCCACCACCTCGGCGGCAACGCCTACTCCGAGTTCGACGAGGAGACCGGGATCGAGGTGCACACCTACGGCACGCACCTGTTCCACACCTCCAACGAGCGGGTGTGGGAGTACGTCAACCGGTTCACGTCGTTCACGAACTACCAGCACCGGGTGTTCGCGAAGTACCAGGGGCAGGTCTACTCCTTCCCGATGAACCTCGGGCTGATCAACCAGTTCTTCGGCAAGGCCCACACCCCGGACGAGGCCCGGGCGCTGATCGCCGAGCAGGCGAGCGAGATCGCCACCGCCGACGCGCAGAACCTCGAGGAGAAGGCGATCAGCCTGATCGGGCGTCCGCTCTACGAGGCCTTCGTGAAGGGCTACACCGCCAAGCAGTGGCAGACCGACCCCACCCAGCTGAGCGCGGACATCATCACCCGCCTCCCGGTGCGCTACACCTTCGACAACCGCTACTTCAACGACACCCACGAGGGCCTGCCCGTCGACGGCTACACCGCGTGGCTGCAGAAGATGGCCGACCACGAGAACATCGAGGTCGTCCTCGAGACCGACTTCCTCGACCCGTCCGAGGGCTGGCTGGAGCGGTTCAAGGGCCGGGTGCCGATCGTGTACACCGGGCCGGTCGACGAGTACTTCCACAACTCCGAGGGCCGGCTCTCCTGGCGCACGATCGACCTCGAGTCCGAGACCCTCGACGTCGACGACTTCCAGGGCACCGGCGTGGTCAACGCCAACGACGCCGACCTGCCGTTCACCCGCACGCTGGAGTTCAAGCACCTCCACCCCGAGCGCACCTACCTGCCGGGCAAGACGATCGTGGTGCACGAGTACTCCCGGTTCGCCGAGGAGGGCGACGAGCCCTACTACCCGGTCAACACCGCCGAGGACCGCGCCACCCTGCTGCGCTACCGCGAGCTGGCCAAGGCCGAGCCGATGGTCCTGTTCGGCGGCCGGCTGGGCACCTACAAGTACCTCGACATGCACATGGCCATCGGGTCGGCGCTGTCGATGTTCGACAACAAGCTCAAGCCGCACTTCGCCGACGGCGCCGAGCTCACCTCCGGAGGAGTCGACGCATGACCCAGACCACGAGCACGCAGCCCACCAGCCCGCAGAGCACCGGCGCGCAGGCCACGAGCACCCGCCTGCTGCAGCGGCAGATCCTGCCCGTCGACCGCGACCTCGACGTCCTGCGGCTGTACGTCGACCCCGAGGCCGCGATCCTCGACGCGGACAAGTACGAGATCGGCGCCAACCGCAACGCCCGCGCCATGAACGCGGCGGCCCTGCGGCAGTCGGTCTCGACGGGCGCGACCCTGCACCCCGACCAGATCGAGGACCGGCACCGCCTGCGCATCGTCCGGGGCCAGCGGCTCTCGTTCGGCACCTACTTCAACGCCTTCCCGGCCAGCTACTGGCGGCGCTGGACGGTCGTCGATGCCGTGACCCTGAACGTCACCCTGCAGGGTCGCGGCGCCACGGTGACGGTCTACCGCTCGATGGCCAACGGCCGCTCGCAGCGCGTCGACTCGGCCAACACCGATGGCGAGGACAGCGGCACGTTCACCTTCGAGCTCTCCCTCAAGCCGTTCCAGGACGGCGGCTGGTACTGGTACGACGTCGTGGCCGGCGACTCCGACGTGGTCGTCGAGTCGGCTGAGTGGGTGGCCGAGGTCCCCGAGGACCGCCTGCAGCACGGCACCGTGACGGTCGGCATCACCACGATGAACCGGCCCGACTTCTGCGCCGACCTGCTGGCCCAGATCGGCACGGACGACGACCTGCGGCCCTACCTCGACGAGGTCCTCGTCGTGGAGCAGGGCACCGACAAGGTGACCGACTCCGAGCGCTTCCCCCACGCCCGGGACACGCTGGGGGACACCCTGCGCGTGATCGAGCAGGGCAACCTCGGCGGGTCCGGGGGATACGCCCGCGGGCAGATGGAGACCGTGCGTCGAGGCACCGCGACGTACTTCATGTGCATGGACGACGACGTGGTCTGCGAGCCGGAGGGGATCATCCGCGCGGTGACCTTCGGCGACCTCGCGCGGCGCCCGACCATCGTCGGCGGCCACATGTTCAGCCTCTACAGCAAGTCGCGGATGCACTCCTTCGGCGAGATCATCCAGCCGTGGCGGTTCTGGTGGAAGTCGGCCCCCGGCGTCTTCATGGACTGGGACTTCTCGGCCCGCAACCTGCGCTCCGCGCGCTGGCTGCACCAGCGGGTCGACGTCGACTTCAACGGCTGGTTCATGTGCCTGATCCCCACCCAGGTGCTGGCCGAGATCGGGCTGTCGCTGCCGCTGTTCATCAAGTGGGACGACTCGGAGTTCGGCGTCCGTGCGAAGGCGGCGGGCTACCCGACGGTGACCTTCCCGGGCGCGGCCGTGTGGCACGTGCCGTGGACCGACAAGAACGACGCCCTCGACTGGCAGTCCTACTTCCACCAGCGCAACCGCTTCGTCGCGGCCCTGCTGCACTCGCCGTTCCCGCACGGCGGCCGGATGGTGCGCGAGAGCCTGAACCACCAGGTCAAGCACCTGGTCTCGATGCAGTACTCCACCGTGGAGATGAGGCACCGGGCGCTGCTCGACGTGCTCCAGGGGCCCGAGGACCTGCACGAGACGCTGGGCACCAAGCTGCCCGAGATCCGTGCCTTCGCCCGGGGGTTCCAGGACGCCCGGCTCCAGGGCGACCCCGACGCCTTCCCCGAGCCGCGCCGGGAGAAGCCCAAGAAGAAGGAGGACATGGGTGCCGTCCCCGGGCGCGCCAAGGTGGCGGCCACGGTGCTGGTCGGGTCCCTGCGCCAGCTGCGGCCCACCCGCCCGCTCTCGCGGCGCCACCCCGAGGCGACGGTCCCGGCCATGGACGCCTCCTGGCACCGCCTGGCGATGATGGACTCCGCGGTCGTGAGCATGCCCGACGGCACCTCGGCCGCGTTCTACCAGCGTGACCCCGAGAAGTTCCGCGACCTCCTCAAGCGCACGCTGGAGATCCACGAGCGGCTCTACCGCGAGTGGCCCCAGCTGGCGCAGCAGTACCGTGACTCCCTGGGAGAGATCACCTCCCCCGCCCGTTGGGAGAAGACGTTCTCCGCCTCCGAGGAGATGCAGAAGAAGTGAAAGCAGCCGACAAGCGCGAGTCCCAGCTCGTCGAGGCCGATCGCCGGCCGAACGCCGCCAAGCGCGCGCGTCGGCTGCTGGCCAACAACGCCGACGCGATGCCGGTCGTCGAGGCCGCCGGCCCGACGCAGGCGCGCGCGGTGCAGGCCGAGCTGGTCGACCCCTCGCCCCGGGGCGGTCTGCTGGAGGTCTTCCAGCAGCGCTACGTCCTGAAGCTGATCGTCTCCCGCCAGCTCGCCGCGATGTACGCCGCGTCGCTGCTGGGCCTGCTGTGGTCCTACGTCCAGCCGGCCCTGCGCTTCAGCGTCTACTACGTCGTGATGGGCCTGATCATCAACCTGCACAAGGGCACGCCGTACTTCGCGCTGCACCTGTTCGCGGGGATGGTGGTCGTGCACTACTTCGGGGAGACCTGGAACGGCGGCACCCGCTCGATCTGGAACAACAAGGGCCTGATCCAGAAGATGCGGATGCCCCGCGAGATCTTCCCGGTCGCGGCCGCTGTGGTGGCGGCCTACCACACCATCCCGCAGGTGCTGGTGCTCGTGCTGTGCTGCCTGATCGCGGGCTGGCACCTCACCCTGACCGCCGTCCTGGCCGGGCTCCTGGGGGTGGCCATCCTGATCACCTTCTCGATGGCGCTGGCCCTGGCGTTCTCGGCCCTGAACGTGTTCTACCGCGACTTCCAGAACATCGTGCAGACGATCCTGCAGTTCATGCACTTCCTGGTGCCGATGATGTACCCCTTCGAGCGCGTCTGGGCGATCTCGAGCTCCCACCCGGTGCTCTACCAGATCTACATGGCCAACCCGGTCACGCAGGCCGTGGTGCTCCTCCAGCGGATGTTCTGGTACCCGCTCGTCGAGGACAAGAGCCAGATCACCGGCCGCAGCTTCCCGCCCGACCTCTTCGAGCGCGGGCTGATCACCCTGGTGATCTGCCTGGTCCTGCTCTACCTGGCCCAGCGGTTCTTCACCCGTGCCGAGGCCAAGTTCCCGGAGCGTCTGTGATGACGGTGTCCATCCAGGTCGACCACGTGACCAAGCAGTTCACGCTGCAGTACAACCGCACCCTGAAGCAGATCGCGGTCGCGTCGATGAAGCGGCTGCCGAACAACGAGACCTTCCAGGCCGTCAACGACGTCTCCTTCGAGGTCGAGCAGGGCGAGTCGGTGGGCCTGATGGGCCTCAACGGCTCGGGCAAGAGCACGCTGCTCAAGGTGATCAACGGCGTCATGCGCCCCGACCAGGGCACCGTCCGCACCCGCGGCCGGATCGCGGGCCTGATCGCGACCGGCGCCGGCTTCCACCCGCAGATGACCGGCCGGGAGAACCTCTTCCTCAACGCCGCCATCCTGGGGATGAGCGAGAACGAGACCAAGGGCAAGTTCGACGAGATCGTGGACTTCGCCGGCATCGGCAAGTTCCTGGACCTCCCGGTCTCGCACTACTCCTCGGGGATGTACTCCCGCCTCGGGTTCTCCATCGCCGTGCACGTGGACGCCGACGTCTTCCTCGCCGACGAGGTGCTCGCGGTGGGTGACCGGCCGTTCAAGAAGAAGTGCATGGCCAAGATGCAGGAGATCCGCGCGGAGGGCACCACGATCTTCTACGTCAGCCACGCCACCGCCTCGGTCAAGGCGATGTGCGACCGCATCCTGGTGCTGGAGTCCGGGCGCCTGGGCTACGACTCCAAGGTGGTCGACGGCGGCAGCGTCGAGGGCGGCATCCGCTACCTGCAGTACGAGGACGACGCCGAGAGCGACGAGGAGCTGGCCGACGCGGAGCTCGGGGCCGACGTCTGAGGCGCTGACCTGCACCAATTCTTGAAATGGATTTAACAACACCGTTGTCATGATCGAAATGACAGCGGTGTTGTTCGTCAATTACAGGTATGTAATTCAGTCATTTCGCTGGACGGGACATATGTAACTGGTGTGAAACTTGGTACTCGTGTGAATTACTTCCCCGCACATGGAGTGCCTTCTATGCGTTTCAACCGAGCTCGTTACGTCACCTTGTGCCAGCAGTCGCTGGTCACGGGTGCCGTGCTCGTCGTCGGCATCTCGGCCGCCGGCGTCAAGACCCTGGACATCGTCCCGCAGCCCGGCCGGGGCAGCGGCGCGGTCGCCGGAGCGTCTGACGAGGCGCCCTTCGCGTCCGGCAGCGAGGCCCTCACGAAGCGGGAGCGCACCGTGCGGCCCTCCGGTCAGCGGGCCGGCCGGCAGGCCGATCAGCTGGGGACCGCCCCGGCGCCGGCCAGCAAGGTCGACGTCGCCCCGGTGACGCCCGTCGTGCGCGAGGTGGAGGTGACCGGCATCGCCGGCGAGAGCCGCGCGCCCCGGCGTACGTCGCCCTCGGTGGTCCCGAAGCCCCAGAAGAGCCCGGCCACCCAGCGGCTGGTGGCCCAGTCGGCGCCGCAGCAGGTCTCCGGCTACGCCACCGTGGGGGTCACCTGGAGGAACGGGGCGGCCTACGACGGCCAGGACCTCACCGTGCAGGTGCGCACGCAGCAGGGGAGCGCCTGGTCGGGCTGGAGCACCCTCGGCCACGACGAGGAGGACGGCCCCGACGCGGGGTCCGCCGACCTGGGCCCCCAGTCACGCCCGGGCACCGACGCCCTGGTGATCGGTGAGGTCGACCGGGTGCAGATGCGGGCAGAGACCACCGACGGCAGCACGCCCCCGGACCTGAAGCTGGCCGTGATCGACCCGGGCGTGGGGCACCAGGCCCTGGAGCGCCCGGCCATCGACACCTCGCAGCTGGCCGTCCCCGGCCAGCAGGCCCCGCAGTCGAGCCAGCAGGTCACCTCCGAGGAGGGCGGCGACACCATCGCGCTGAGCGCGATGAAGACCGCGCCCCAGCCTACGATCTTCTCCCGCGCCCAGTGGGGCGCCAACGAGAAGCTGCGCGACCAGACCGCCCCCGACTACGGCACCGTGAAGGCCGGGTTCATCCACCACACGGTGAACGCCAACGGCTACACCGCCGACCAGGTGCCGGCCCTGCTGCGGGGCATCTACGCCTACCACACGCAGTCCCGCGGGTGGCGCGACATCGGCTACAACTACCTCGTCGACCGGTTCGGCCGGATCTGGGAGGGCCGCTACGGCGGCATCACCAAGGCGGTCGTCGGGGCGCACACCCTGGGCTACAACGAGCTGTCCTTCGCGATGTCGGCCATCGGCAACTACGACATCGCCGCACCGCCGCAGGCCGTGCTGACGGCGTACGCCAAGCTCTTCGCCTGGAAGCTCTCGCTCTACGGCATCCGGGCCGACGCGACGCGGATCTACCTCAAGGACCGCTACGTCCAGGCCATCAACGGTCACCGCGACGTCGGTCAGACCGCGTGCCCGGGGCGCTACCTCTACGCCAAGATCCCCTACATCCGGTCCCTGGCGCAGCGCTACCAGGACGCGGCGCAGGGCGGCACGACGCCGCCCCCCACGACGCCCACCCCGCCCCCGACCCCCACGCCGGCCCCGACGCCCTCGACGACGTTCACCTCGCCGACCCAGCTGCCGCTGACCTGGAGGACGCAGACGACGGGGATCACCTTCCCCCGGTCCACCGACATCGCCGGCAGCACCCAGCCCGACCTCGTGCTCAAGCGCGCCGACGGCCTGATCCAGGTGCTGCCCACCGGTGGACAGGTCGGCTTCGGCGCCCCGGTCGGCACCCCCGGCCACTGGTCCACGATGAACCTGGTCACCGCCGTCGGTGACGTCACCGGTGACGGCCGGGGCGACGTCTTGGCCCGACTGGCCACCGACGGCACCACCCGCGTCTACCGCGGCGACGGCGCCGGTCACGTGACGGTGCCCGGGGTGAACGCCACGACGGTGTTCGCCGCGGCGACCTCGCTCTCGGCCGCCGGCGACTGGAACCGCGACGGCCGGGCCGACGTGCTGATGAAGGACCGCTACGACCGGCTCTGGATGGTCCCCGGCCTCGGCAGCGGCCGGTTCGGCCGCGGCGTCCTGCTCAGCCGCTCCTGGGGCGGCTTCCGCTCCACGGCGGTCGCCGGCGACCTCACCGGCGACGGGCGGCCCGACGTGGTCGGCATCCACTCCAGCGGCAACCTCTACCTGCGCCCGCAGACAGCGACCGGCGCCCTGGGCGCCCCCGTGCGCCTGCGCTCGGTCGGCACGCTGTTCGACTCGGTGGCGGGCGGCAGCGGTGACCTCACCGGTGACCGCATCGGCGACATCGTCGTGCGCTCCAGCCGCACCGGCCAGACCGCGATCATCCCCGGCCTGGGTGGCGGTCGGATCGGGCCCATGCTCGGCTGGTTCACCGACACCGTGGGGTTGCAGAAGCTCTCCGCCGGGCAGGTCTCCGGCACGTCCTCGCTGGACCTGGTCGGCGTCAACGCGGCGGGCACCGAGCTGGTGACCCTGCGCCACAACGGGCTGGTCAACCTGCGCCCGGCCCTGGCGAGCACCCTGAAGGTCCCCGGGGCCAGCCAGGTGCTCAACGCCGGCGACTGGAACCGCGACGGCAAGGCCGACCTGATCACCCGTGAGGGCTCCGGCGACACCCTGGTGCTCCGCCCCGGCCTCGGCAACGGGCGCTACGGCAGCCCGGTGACGATGGCGCGTGGGTGGCGCAGCCTGACGCTGCTGGCCGCCGTCGGCGACGTCACCGGCGACAAGGTCCCCGACCTGGCCGGCCGCACGGCGCGGGGGATGACGGTGTTCCCCGGCAACGGCCGCACCGGGTTCCTGGCGCCGCGCACCGCTCCGAGCGCGCTGCGCACGTTCAACCTGATCGGCAGCGGGTCCTGGGCGCCGGCGACGTCGCGGTCGGCGTTCGTCGCGGCGGACGGCTCCTTCGTCCCTGCTGCGGGATCCTTCGGGGGCAACCCCTCCCTCTACGACTGGGTGGTCGGTCCCGGCGACGTCGACGGTGACGGGGTCGCCGACCTCGTGGTCCGCGACAGCGCCGGGACGCTGTGGCTGCAGCCCGGGACCGCCAAGGGTGTGGGCCCTCGGCGCCTGATCGGGACCGGCTTCGCCGGCTACCGGCTGGGCGGCTGAGCGGCGGTCCGGGGCCTCAGCCCCGCAGCAGGGCCGTGGCCCGCTCGTCCTCGTGACGGGCGGGCCACGCCTCGTCCGGGGCGTGCCGCAGGAGCACGAGGGACCCACCGCGCAGCAGCGGGGCCAGGAAGGCCGGCACCCCGGCGTCGAACGCCGGGTGCGCGTCGGTCAGCAGCCGTACGCCGGGCTCGTACGCCGACGACCCCGCCCGACCGAGCAGCTCGGCCTGGGAGGTGGCACCGGCGGCGTCGCGCCAGGCCACCGTTCCGCCCGTGGGCGGGTCGACGCTGACGAAGACGTCGCTCTGGCCCGACCAGAGCACGCCGTGGTCCAGCACGCCGGGAGGCAGCGGCTCGGCGAACCGCACGGCGAAGGGCCGCAGCGAGCAGGCCAGCAGGGGATCGCCGGCGTCGTGGTCGGCGATGGTGGTGGGGCCGCAGACGGTCGCGGAGTGCGGCACGGCCGGGTCGGTCGTCACGGCCACCCCGGCGCTCCAGGCCGCCCCCAGGAACACCGGCACCAGCCAGTGCGGCGGCAGGTCGAGCAGCAGCGTGTCGCCCGGCTCGAGGTCGAGCTCCTCCACCAGCAGGTTGGCGGTCTTGCTGACCCAGTTGCCGTACGTCGTCGCCGACAGCTCGGTGCGCTCCCCGCTCTCCTCGTCGTACGCCGTGACGAGGGGCTGGGCGGGGTCGGTGCGCAACCGGGTGGCCAGCAGTGCGGGGAAGGTCGAGACGGAGGTCGGTGGGGTGCTCACCCCGGCACCGTAGTCGGGCGGTCGTGGGCGCCGCCGGACCGCGGTGCCCGGGTGGCAGGATGCCCGCCATGACCACACCCGCGGGCAGGCCACTGGACCGACTCTGGGCGGTGGTGCCCGCCGGTGGGGCCGGCACCCGGCTGTGGCCGCTGTCGCGGGCGGCGGCGCCGAAGTTCCTGCTCGACCTCACCGGCAGCGGGCGCACCCTGATCCAGGCCACCCTCGACCGGCTGACGCCGCTGGTGGGGGAGCGGGTCGTCGTGGTGACCGGCGCCGCGCACGAGGCCGGCGTACGCCGTCAGCTGCCGGGGGTCGAGCGGGTCGTGGCCGAGCCGTCGCCCCGCGACTCGATGGCGGCGATCGGGCTGGCCGCTGCGCTGCTCGAGCGGGAGGACCCCGACGCCCTGATCGGGTCGTTCGCGGCCGACCACGTCGTCACCGGTGACCAGGCCTTCGCCGCCTGCGTGCGCGAGGCCGCCGAGGTGGCTGCCACCGGCCTGCTCGTCACGATCGGGATCCAGCCGACGTCCCCCGCGACCGGCTTCGGCTACGTCCGGGGCGGGGAGCCGCTGCCGGGGTTCCCCACCGCGCTGGCCGTGCGCGAGTTCGTGGAGAAGCCCGACGCCGAGCGGGCGCAGGCCTACGTCGCGTCGCAGGAGTACCTCTGGAACGCCGGCATGTTCGTCGTCGGTGCGACGGTGCTGCTCGACCTGCTGGCCCAGGAGCACCCGCTCCTGGCGCAGGGCCTGCGGGCGATCGCCGCGGGCGAGTCCGGCCTCGAGGAGACGTGGGGCGGCCTGACGAAGATCGCGATCGACCACGCCGTCGCGGAGCCGGCCGCCGCGGCCGGACGGGTCGCGGTGGTGCCCGGCTCCTTCGGCTGGGAGGACGTCGGCGACTTCGCCGCCCTCGCTGCGCTCACCGACCCGGGCGAGGGAGACGTGCGCGTGCTGGGCGACCCGGCGCTGGTCGTGGGGCACGACGCGTCCGGCCTCGTCGTGCCCGGCTCGGGGCGCGTCGTGGCCGTCGTGGGCCTGGAGGACGTGGTCGTGGTCGACACCGGTGACGCGGTGCTCGTCACCACCGCCGACCGGGCCCAGGAGGTCAAGGCCGTCGTCGAGGCCCTCCGCGCCGCTGGCCGCGCCGACGTCCTCTGAACCACGAGGGTCGAGCAGGCCGAGGCCGGTCGTCGGGACGCGCCCTTCGAAGGTTGAGCAGGGCCGGAGGCCCGTCGTCGAAACCGGCCGCCCCAGGGAGCCACCTGGTGACGCCAGGAAGCCAGGGGCTGACCCTACGGAGCCAGAGGCTGATCCTCAGGGAGCCAGAGGCTCGGGGGCGTTGGACTTCGGCCAGTCCTTCATGAACGTCTCGACGACCGAGCCGCTCGGGGCCGCGCAGTACTGCGTGATGCCCTGCTGGTTCTGGGGGCCGGTCCAGTGGGTCAGCGCGACGTGCATGCCGCTGGGGAAGGACTTGCCGTCCTTGGACTCCCACGGGGCGGCCATGAACTTGTCGCTCTCGGCGTCGAACTTCGCGGAGATCTGCTTGATCGCGCTGTAGGAGTCGGTGCCGGGCTTCACGGTGTCGTCGTACCAGAGGATCGTGTGGCCGTGCTCGAGGCTGTGCACCAGGCGCTCGACCTCGGGCCGGTCCTGCACGGTGTACAGCGAGCGCAGCTCGTTGCCGGTCATGAAGTTGCCCCAGTGCGGCCCCGAGGACGGGGGAGCGTCGGCGTAGGGGATCTTGGTGCCCGGGGTGAGGTGCTGGTTGTTGCCGGTGGCCTTGGCCTTCTTCACCGGGTCGCACGTCGCGGCGGAGGCGCTCATCCCGAGGGTGCTCAGCGTGGCGCCCTCGGCCTTGGCGTCGGCGCGACGCTGGGAGATGTAGGGCACGAGCGCGGCCGTCAGCAGGCCGAGCACCACGACCACGCAGGCGCCCAGGATCAGCAGGCTGCGGCGCCGCTCGCTGCGCGCCTGCTGCTTGCGCATCTGCTCGGCGACGGCTCGCCGCTCGTTGTCACGCACGTTCTTCTTGGCCACGGGTCAACCTTCACTCGGGGGCAGGCGGTGGTGAGTCTACGGACGCGCCGGTGAGACCGTGACGGAGTCCCCGACGGCACCGTTGGAGGTGTCGCTGTGGGGGACCCAGCCGTGGGCGTGGGCCAGCAGCCGGAGCCGCTCCAGCGCCACGACCTCGTCGCGCACGCCGCCCTCGGGCAGCCGCACCCGCACCGAGTCGCCGACGGCGTGGGCCGTGAGGCCGCACGAGGCCAGGGCACCCAGCAGCTCTCCGGAGGAGGCCGGGCTGCCGAAGCAGTCGGCCGCACGGCCACCCACGGCCGCGACCACCGCCTCACGGGCGCCGAGGGCGAACATGTCCTGGGCCCGCGGCCGGTTCAGCACCACCGCGCCCGGGCCGTCCTCGCCCACGGGCAGCACCCGCCCGCCGAGCCCGCGCACGACGCTGACGGGGCGGCCCGTGGTCTTCCCGGTGACCAGCTCGGCCACCGAGGCCACCTCGTCGGCCGCGGCCGGCGCGGTGACCACCAGCGCGTTGCCGTAGCCGTCGACGGTGCCGGAGAGGTCCTCCAACGGCTCCAGACCCGCGACGCCGACCGCGAGGTCGGTCTGCCCCGTGCGCCACGCCCGCCCGGCGGTGTCGCTCACGACGACCGCCACGTTCACGCCCAGGTCGGCGTGCCAGCGCGCGCGGAGGGTCCGGGCCGAGGCGTCGGGGTCCTCCGGCAGCAGCAGCACGTGGCCGGGCTCGACGTTGGAGGCGTCCACGCCGGCCGCGGCCATCACCAGCCCCAACCGGTTCTCCACGATCGAGGTGGGGCCGCGTCTCGCGACCACGCGCACGGTCTCCTCGACGATGGCGGCCTCCCGGTCGCCCCGGCGGAGCCGACCCTCGGCCTTGCTCACCACCTTGCTCGTGACCACGACGACGTCGCCGTCATGCAGGTCGGGGGCGAGCAGGGGCCCCAGCAGGGCGGCCAGGTCGGCGCCGGCGGTGACCTCGCCGATGCCCTCGACCGGCCACGCGTGCAGGCCGACGGTCACGCCGACGTCACTCCACCCTCGCCGGGGGCCGTGAGCGCGACGGCCGCGGCGACGAGGTCGGCGGTGGCGTCGTGGTCGCTCATCCACAGCGGGACGGCCGCGCAGCGCAGGCCCGCGGCCTCGATCCGGGCGACCGAGGCCGCGTCGGCGGTGTCGACCAGCCAGGCGTCCAGGACGCCCTCGCCGGAGCGGGCCCGGGCGCCGTAGTGCTCGGCCACCCCGGCGGCCGACACCTCCACCCCGATGACGCCGAGGAGCTGGCGGGCCATGCCGTGCACGTGGTCGGTGCCGATGATGCCGGAGACGCCGACCACCGGGGCGGCGGTGGCCCGCAGGGCGTCGCGGACGCCCGGGACGCCCAGGATCGTGCCCACGGAGACCACCGGGTTCGACGGGGGCACCAGGACGAGGTCGGTGTCGGTGAGCGCCTCCAGGACCCCCGGGCCCGGGGTGGACTGCTCGAGGCCGATGGCCACGACGCCGTGGGCCGGCACCTCGGCGCGGTGGCGCACCCAGTACTCCTGGAAGTGCACCGCCTTCTGCTCGCCGCTGTCGGGGTCGTCGATCACCACGTGGGTCTCGACGCGGTCGTCGCTCATCGGCAGGAGGCGCACGCCCGGCTGCCAGCGCCGGCACAGCGCCTCGGTCACCTGGCTGAGCGGGAAGCCGGCGTCGAGCATCTGCGTGCGCACCAGGTGCGTGGCCAGGTCGCGGTCGCCGAGGCCGAACCAGGTCGGCTCCACGCCGTACGCCGCGAGCTCGTCCTTGGCGTGCCAGGTCTCCTCGCGCCGGCCCCAGCCGCGCTCGGTGTCGATGCCGTCGCCGAGGGTGTACATCACGGTGTCGAGGTCGGGGCACACCTTCAGGCCGTGCACCCAGAGGTCGTCGGCGGTGTTGGCCACGACGGTGACGTCGGTGACCGACCCCGTGCGCTCGACCAGCCGGAGCAGTCCCTGGAGGAAGCGGGCGCCGCCCACACCCCCTGAGAGGACCGTCACACGAGGAGGCAGCAGGGCGCCCGGGTCAGGTGTGGTCATCAGCGAGAACGGACCAATCGGCGTGGAGTCGGCATGGAGGAAAGTGTGGACCAGTGGGGGCCAATACCAGAGTTCGGCTTGACTTCACCGGTACGACAGGCATGTAATCACACCAGTGTGATGAGCAACTCGGTCCGTCAGGATCGAAGGGTCGAAGAGGGGCGAACACGTGCGCGAACTGTATCTACTCGATGACATCGAACCCGACGACGGGGACGGTCTCGGTTGGCAGGAGCGTGGATTGTGCGCTCAGACCGACCCCGAGGCCTTCTTCCCGGAGAAGGGGGGCTCCACCCGTGAGGCGAAGAAGGTCTGCTTGACCTGCGACGTGCGCCAGGACTGCCTGGAGTACGCCCTCGCCAACGACGAGCGCTTCGGCATCTGGGGCGGGCTCTCCGAGCGGGAGCGTCGCAAGCTGAAGAAGCGCGCCGTCTAGGCAGCCCGACGGGTGGCCCGACGGGTGGCTCAGGCCTCGTAGTCGGGGTGGACGTCCTCGGCGGGAACGCCGAGGTAGTCCGCCAGCTGCTCGACCACGACCGTCAGCACCAGCGCCTCCAGGTCCGACCTGGTCTCGGCGCGGTGCTCGATCGGGCGGCGGTAGAGCACCAGCCGTGGCGGTGTGGCCGCCGTGGCGCCGACGAGCGAGGCCAGCGGCACCCGTGGGGCGACCCAGGTGCGCGGCAGCACCGGGATGTCCTCGACGGCGAGCTCGACGGGGGCCAGCTCCTCGGTCCACCGCGACTCGACGTCGGCCATCACGTCGAGCGCGACCTGGTCGAACCGCTCGCGGCGCGTGAGGTGGACGGGCACCCGTCCCCGGGGGCCGTCCGGCAGGAACGCCGGGCCCCGCATGCCGTGCGAACGTCGGTCGCGACCCGTGCCTGGACTCACGACCGCGAGCCTACGGGGCGCGGGGCCCCACGGGCGGTAGCGTCGCAGGCGTGGGTCTCCTCCGTCGTTGTTCGCGCACCGCCTGCGGTCGTCCTGCGACGACCACCCTCACCTACGTGTACGCCGACCAGACCGCGGTCGTCGGCCCGCTGGCGACGTACGCCGAGCCGCACGCCTACGACCTGTGCGACGTGCACAGCGAGCGACTCTCCGCCCCGCGTGGCTGGGAGGTGCTGCGGCTGCGGCAGGACCACCTCCAGGGCCCGTCCTCGGACGACCTGCTGGCCCTGGCCGACGCGGTCCGCGAGGCCGCCCAACCGCGCCCCGTGGCGGTGCCGGTGGTGCCTCCCGGGCCCGCCCACCCGCCCGAGGGCGTGCGTCGCGGCCACCTGCGCTCCCTGCGCTCCGACGACTGAGCCCCACCGACCACACGGCAGCCCCGGCCCGGGACCTGACCCGCGCCCGTCGGCACCGGCACGGATAGGGTCACCGGCATGGCGACCACCGACGCGGCCGCGCTGGCCGCGACCTTCAAGGCCTACGACGTCCGCGGCACCGTTCCCGACCAGGTCGACGAGGAGCTCGCCCGTCGGGTGGGCAACGCCTTCGTCACCGTCACCGGGGCCGACGAGGTCGTCGTGGGGCACGACATGCGGCCGTCCTCGCCCGGGATGTCGCGCGCGTTCGCCGAGGGTGCCGCCCTGGCCGGCGCGGGCGTCACGCTGATCGGCCTGGCCAGCACCGACCAGCTGTACTTCGCCTCGGGTCGGCTGGACCGGCCGGGCGCGATGTTCACCGCGAGCCACAACCCCGCGCAGTACAACGGCATCAAGATGTGCCGGGCGCAGGCCTCCCCGATCGGCATGGAGACCGGCCTGGCCGAGATCCGCGACCTGGTGGCGAGCGGTGAGACCGCGACCGCGGCGGTGCCGGGCGTCATCCGCGACCAGGACCTGCTCGCCGACTACGCGGCGTACCTCGTGGAGCTGGCGCCGGTGCGCGGCCGACGGCTCTCCGTGGTCGTCGACGCCGGCAACGGCATGGCGGGCCTGACCGCACCGGTCGTGCTGGCGCAGGTCGACGTGGAGGTCGACGAGCTCTACTTCGAGCTCGACGGCACCTTCCCGCACCACGAGGCCAACCCGATCGAGCCGGCCAACCTGGTCGACCTGCAGGCCCGCGTGCGCGCGACCGGGGCGGACATCGGCCTGGCCTTCGACGGCGACGCCGACCGGTGCTTCCTGGTCGACGAGCGGGGCGAGCTGGTCAGCCCGAGCACGCTGACCGGCCTGATCGCGGCCCGCGAGCTGGCCAAGGAGCCCGGGGCGACGGTGATCCACAACCTGATCACCTCCCGGGGCGTCCCGGAGCTGGTCACCGAGCTCGGTGGCACGCCCGTCCGGACGCGGGTGGGCCACTCCTTCATCAAGGCGCGGATGGCCGAGACCGGGGCGATCTTCGGGGGCGAGCACTCCGGGCACTTCTACTTCCGCGACTTCTGGCGCGCGGACTCCGGCATGCTGGCGGCGCTGCACGCCCTCGCCGCCCTGGCCGAGACCGACGCGCCGCTGTCGCAGGTCCTGGCGCCCTACGAGCGCCACGTCGCGAGCGGTGAGATCAACTCCGAGGTGGCCGACGCGGCCGCGGTCGTGGCCGAGCTGGAGCAGACCTGGTCGGGCCGGCCGGGCATCACCATCGACCACCTCGACGGCCTCACCGTCACCAGCGACGACTGGTGGTTCAATGTGCGGGCGTCCAACACCGAGCCCCTGCTGCGACTCAACGCCGAGGGGCACGACGCCGCCACCATGGCGCAGGTGCGCGACGACGCCCTGGCCGTCATCCGAAGGAGCGACCGATGAACCTCGACAGCCACCTGCTCGACGTGGTCGTGTGCCCCGCGTGCCGATCCGGTCTCGCCGTCGACGAGGCGGCCTCGGAGCTGGTCTGCGCCGGCTGCGGCCTGGCCTACCCCGTGCGCGACGACATCCCGGTGCTGCTGGTCGACGAGGCCCGCAAGCCCTCCTGACCCGCCGACGAACGGATCGCCCATGAGCTTCGACGACGGCCTGCTGGACGACGAGACCGCGCTCGCGCGCGCCGACGTCCGGCTGCGCGGCCTGGCCGAGAGCGGTGCTCGCGTGCGCCGCGAGGCGGCCGCCGCCGCCGAGGTGATGGCCGAGGCCGTGGAGCGGCTCGGCGAGGGCCAGCCCCGCGCCGTGGTGGCCGCCGGCCCGGACTCGCGGCTGCTGCGGGCGGTGCTCGAGCCGGTCTGCCCGGTGCCGTTCGTCGCCTGGCCCGCCCCCGGCCTGCCGGGCTGGGCCGGCAGTCTCGACCTCGTCGTCGTGCTGGCCCCCGAGGGCAACGACCACGCCACCGCCGGGGCCGTCGCCGAGGCCGTGCGCCGGGGGTGCCTGCTGGTCGTCGCCGCCCCCGAGGGGTCGCTGGTCGCGCGGCACGCCCAGGGCCGCTACGTCACGCTCCTGCCCACCCACTCCACCGACCAGCTCGCGGTCGCGGTCGCCGTGCTGGCGCTGCTCGACCGGGTCCACCTCGGCCCCCGCACCGACCCCGACGTCGTGGCCGACGCGCTCGACGAGGTGGCCGTGAGCTGCAGCCCCCACCGCGACCTCGCGGTCAACCCGGCCAAGATCCTCGCCATCGGCATCGCCGAGGACAACCCGGTCTTCTGGGGCGGCACGGTGCTGGCCGCACGGGCCGGTCGCCGCATCGCCGAGTCGATCCGGCGTACGACGGGACGCGCCGCGCTGGCCGCCGACGCCGAGCACCTCCTGCCGGTGCTCGAGGCCACGGCCCGGGCCGACGTCTTCGCCGACCCGTTCGCCGACGCCGACGGCCTCGCCGAGCGGCGACCGGTGCTGGTCGTCCTCGACGACGGCACCCGCGAGCAGGACGCCGTCGAGACCCGCGACCGGCTCGTCGAGAGCGCCGAGCAGCGGGGCGTGCGGGTCGAGACGATCTCCTCCGACGCCCAGGGCGACGTCGCGTGCTACGCCGCGATGCTCTCCACGGGCACCTACGCCGCCGCCTACCTCCAGATCGGTCTGGGCGCCTGACCGGTCCGGGGTCCCGACGCCGGTAGCCTGCGCGCATGGCACACGAAGGCGGCAGCAAGGCGGTCATGGCGGCACTGCTCGCCAACACCGGCATCGCGGTCACGAAGTTCCTCGCGTTCTTCCTGACCCAGTCGTCCTCGATGCTGGCCGAGGCCATCCACTCGGTGGCCGACTCGGGCAACCAGGTGCTCCTGCTCCTGGGGGGCAAGAAGGCCCGCAAGGGCGCCACCGAGGACCACCCGTTCGGCTACGGCCGGGAGCGCTACATCTACTCCTTCATCGTGAGCATCGTGCTGTTCAGCGTCGGCGGCCTGTTCGCGCTCTACGAGGCCTACCACAAGTGGCACGAGGTGCGGCTGCACCCCGACGACCTCGGCCAGCTCGACGGGACGTGGTTCTGGGTGCCGCTGGCGGTGCTCGGCGTGGCCATCGTGATGGAGGGCCTCAGCTTCCGCACCGCTGTCCGCGAGGCCAACAAGGAGCGGGGCCGGCTCTCCCTGGTCCGCTACGTACGCCGGGCCAAGGCGCCCGAGCTGCCCGTCATCCTGCTCGAGGACTTCGCCGCCCTCACCGGTCTGACCTTCGCGCTGCTCGGGGTCGGGCTGACCCTGATCACCCGCAACCCGATCTTCGACGTCCTCGGGACCGCCCTGATCGGCCTGCTCCTCGTCGCGGTGGCGGTGATCCTGGCGCTGGAGACCAAGAGCCTCCTGCTGGGGGAGTCGGCCACGCCCGAGGCGCAGCGGCGCATCCACGAGGCGCTGGTGGCCACCGACGGCATCGACGGGGTGATCCACATGAAGACGATGCACCTCGGCCCCGAGGAGCTGCTGGTGGCCGCCAAGATCGCGGTCACCGCCACCGACTCGGCCGCCGACGTCGCGCACGCCATCGACGCGGCCGAGAGCGCCGTGCGCGAGGCGGAGCCCAGCGCGCGCGTGATCTACCTCGAGCCCGACCTCCGACGCAGCGCCGTCGGTGGCTGAGGCGCCCGACCGCACGCACGGGCTCGGGCCGGCGTTCCTGGTCTTCGCCGCCCAGAAGGTGGCGCTCGTGCTACTCCTGCTGGTGGTGGTCGCCCGCGACCGCGCCTGCTGCGCCTCGACGAGCCTGCTGCGCGACCTCACCAAGTGGGACGGGGAGTGGTACCTCGGGATCCTGCGCCACGGCTACACCGCTCCCCGCACCGGGCTCTCGGACCTCGCCTTCTTCCCCCTGCTGCCGCTGGCCGGGCGGGGCGTCGCCGCCGTGGGGGTCGAGCCGCGCGCGGCGCTGCTCCTGGTCGGGCTGCTCGGCACCGCGCTGGCGGTGTGGGCGGTGCACGCCGTGGGCCGCGAGGTCGCCGGCCCCCGGGTGGCGTTCTTCCTGGTGGCCCTCTGGTCGGTCGCCCCGCGCTCGCTCGTCCAGGTGATGGGCTACACCGAGGGCGCCTACACCGGCGCGGTCGCCGCGGCGCTGCTCCTGGCGCTGCGGGGCCGGTGGATGGCCGCCGGAGCGCTCGCGGCCGTCGCCGCCCTGCTGCGGCCCTCGGTGATCGTGCTGCTGGCGACCTTCGGGGTGGTCCTGCTCGTGGCGATCGTGGCACGGGTGCGCCGGCGTACGCCGGCCTCGTGGCTGCCGACGCCCGTGGCCGGCACCCTCGGGCTCGCCCTGCCCTCCGCGGCCCTCGGGCTGGTGCTCGCGCACGTCGCCCTGCGCACCGGCGACCCGCTCGGCTACGTGCGGGTGCAGGAGCGCTGGGGCGTCTCCGGCGGGGGACCGGCCGGCACCTGGGCCAAGGTCACCGGGCTGCGGGCGGCCACCGCCGACGCCTACGGGGTCCGCTACATCCTGCTCGTCACCCTCGCGCTGCTGCTGTACGCCGCCCTGCTCGGGTGGATGCTCTGGCGCAGGGAGCACCCGCTGCTGGTCCTGTACGTCGGCCTGATGCTGCTGCTCGTGCTCGTCGACGGGCCGTTCCACAACAAGGCCCGCTGGCTGGTGCCGGCGTTCCCGGCCTTCCTGCCACCGGCCAGGGCCCTCGCCCGGGCGCGCCCGTGGGTGGCCGCCGTCGTGCTCCTGGGGCTCACCGGCCTCTCGGCCTGGTGGAACGTCGACGTGCTGGTGAACGCCTACTCGCCCTGACCGTTACAATCGAAGGTGCGCCTTTCGCACGAGATCGTGGTCAGACGCTGCGCTCGCCGTGCCGTGCACGCGAGCGCTCCCTCCACGACACCACTCGACACCACTCGACAGGGTCTCGACAGCTCGAGCCCTCGAGACGAAGGAGCACCACGCATGGACTTCAAGGTCGCTGACCTCTCCCAGGCCGACTACGGCCGCACGGAGATCGCCCTGGCCGAGCACGAGATGCCCGGCCTGATGGCGATGCGCGAGCGCTACGGCGCCGACAAGCCCCTGGCCGGGGCGCGCGTCGCCGGCTCGCTGCACATGACCATCCAGACCGCGGTCCTGATCGAGACCCTGGTCGACCTCGGCGCCGAGGTGCGCTGGGCCTCCTGCAACATCTTCTCCACCCAGGACCACGCGGCCGCCGCCGTGGTCGTGGGCCGCGAGGGCACTCCCGAGAACCCCCAGGGCGTCCCGGTGTTCGCCTGGAAGGGCGAGTCCCTGGAGGAGTACTGGTGGTGCACCCAGCAGATCCTCGACTGGCCCGCCGACGAGCTGCCGAACATGATCCTCGACGACGGCGGTGACGCCACGATGCTGCTGCACCTCGGCGTCCAGGCCGAGAAGACCGGCATCGCGCCCGACCCGGCCACCGCCAAGAGCACCGAGCAGCGCATCGTGTTCGAGGTGCTGAACGCCCAGCTCACCAAGAGCAAGGACCACTGGGGCCCCATCGCCAACTCGGTCAAGGGCGTCACCGAGGAGACCACGACCGGGGTGCACCGTCTCTACGAGATGATGCGCGACGGCTCGCTGCTCTTCCCGGCGATCAACGTCAACGACTCGGTCACCAAGTCGAAGTTCGACAACAAGTACGGCTGCCGCCACTCCCTGATCGACGGCCTCAACCGCGCCACCGACGTCCTCATCGGCGGCAAGGTCGCGATCGTGGCCGGCTACGGCGACGTCGGCAAGGGCTGTGCCGAGTCGCTCCGCGGCCAGGGCGCCCGCGTCATCGTCACCGAGATCGACCCGATCTGCGCGCTGCAGGCGGCGATGGACGGCTACCAGGTCGACACCCTGGAGAACGCCCTCCCGCAGGCCGACATCATCATCACCTCGACCGGCAACAAGGACGTCGTGACGATCGAGCACATGCGCTCGATGAAGCACAACGCGATCATCGGCAACATCGGTCACTTCGACAACGAGATCGACATGGCCGGCCTCGAGGCCGAGGGCGTGGCGGAGCGCAAGACCGTCAAGCCGCAGGTCGACCTGTGGACCTTCCCCGACGGCAAGGCCATCATCGTGCTGTCCGAGGGTCGCCTGATGAACCTCGGCAACGCGACCGGTCACCCGTCGTTCGTGATGTCGAACTCCTTCACCAACCAGGTGCTGGCGCAGATCGAGATCTTCACCAAGACCGAGGAGTACCCCACCGGCGTCTACGTGCTGCCCAAGCACCTCGACGAGGAGGTCGCCCGGCTGCACCTGTCGGCGCTGGGGGTGAACCTGACCGTGCTGTCCGACGAGCAGGCCGCCTACCTCGGCATCCCCGCGGCGGGCCCGTACAAGTCCGAGCACTACCGCTACTGAGTTCGAGAAGGTCGAGACCTCCGTGACGCAGGCAGAGATGGTGGACCGGCCCAGGGTCCTCGTCGTCGACGACGACGCGGCCCTGGCCGAGATGCTCACGCTCGTCCTGCGCACGGAGGGCTTCGCCAGCATGATCGTCATGCGCGGTGACGAGGCGATGGCGGCGTTCCGGTCCTTCCGGCCCGACGTCGTCCTGCTCGACCTGATGCTGCCCGGCAAGGACGGCATCGACGTGTGTCGCGAGATCCGCGCCGAGTCCGGCGTACCCATCGTGATGCTGACCGCGAAGAGCGACACCGTCGACGTGGTCGTCGGCCTCGAGTCCGGGGCCGACGACTACGTCGCGAAGCCGTTCAAGCCCAAGGAGCTGATCGCCCGCATCAGGGCCCGCGTGCGCCGGGTCGAGGTGCCCACGCCCGAGGACCTGCACATCGGCGACCTCACCATCGACGTCACCGGCCACGAGGTCACCCGGGACGGGGCGCCGATCGGGCTCACCCCCCTGGAGTTCGACCTGCTGGTCTGCCTCGCGCAGAGCCCGCGCAAGGTGTTCACCCGCGAGGTGCTGCTCGAGCAGGTCTGGGGCTACCGCCACGCCGCCGACACCCGCCTGGTGAACGTGCACGTGCAGCGGCTGCGGGCCAAGATCGAGGTCGACCCCGAGAACCCCACCATCGTGGTGACGGTCCGCGGGGTGGGCTACAAGGCGGGCACGGCCGATGACCCCGTCGTCGCCGGCTGAGACGCAGCCGGGCGGGCCCCCTCCGGCCGGGTCACCGCCGGGTGGGGCCGAGCCGGTCGGGGCGAGGTGGCGTCGCGTCGTCAGCGGCGTCGGTGCCCTGCCCTCGCAGGCCCTCGGCTTCTGGCGGCGCTCGCTGCGCACCCGGGTGGTCACCGCGATCGTGGTGCTCACCGCCCTGGTCGTCGGCGGCGCCGGCTGGTTGGTGATGCGCCAGATCTCCGACGGGCTGGTCCGCAGCCGGGTCGAGGCGTCCGTCGCGGAGGCCCGCACGGAGACCGCCACGGCCCGCGAGCGGCTGGGCTCCGCCGGCGGCAACGACTTCGACCCCGACACCCAGCTCCGGCTGCTGGTGGAGACCCTCGTCGCCCGCGGCGAGGTCAAGGGCTTCGAGGTGGTCGTCCTGGGGCCGGTCGACGCCGGGGGACGAGCGGCGGGGGGCTTCCGCACGACCCCGTCGGTCGACGTGGCCAGCGTGCCCGGCAGCCTGCGCCGATCGGTCGAGGGCACCCAGCAGAACGGGCTGGCGTGGACCTACACCAAGATCCGCTTCGACGCCGGTGCCACGGGTCCAGCCCGCGCCGACCACCCCGGGATCGCCGTCGGCTCCACCGTCGTGCTGCCCTCCGACGGGGGCACCTACGCCCTCTACTACCTCTTCCCGATGCAGGAGGAGCAGACCACGCTGCTGCTGCTCCGCCAGGTCCTGCTGTACGCCGGCCTGCTGCTGCTCGCGCTGATCGCCGGGGTGGCGCTGCTGGTCACCCGGCAGGTGATCACCCCTGTCCGGCTGGCCCGACGCGTGGCCGAGCGGATCGCCTCGGGCCGGCTCGAGGAGCGGATGCACGTCTCGGGCGAGGACGACATCGCGCGGCTGGCGACGTCGTTCAACCAGATGGCCGAGGCGATGCAGTCGCAGATCCGCCGCCTGGTCGAGCTGTCCCGGGTGCAGCGCACCTTCGTCTCCGACGTCTCCCACGAGCTGCGCACCCCGCTCACCACGGTGCGGATGGCCGGCGACGTGCTGCACGACGCCCGGGCCAGCTTCGACCCCGTCACCGCCCGCGCGGCCGAGCTGCTGCAGAAGGAGCTCGACCGGTTCGAGAGCCTGCTGGGCGACCTGCTCGAGATCAGCCGGTTCGACGCCGGCGCCGCGGTGCTCGAGCTCGACGACGTGAACCTCGGCGACATCGCCCACCGGGTGGTCTCGGCGACGTCGCCGATGGCCCTGCAGCGCGGCGTCACGGTGCGGATCGAGGACGACGGCGTCTTCATGGCCGAGGCCGACGCCCGCCGCCTGGAACGGGTGGTGCGCAACCTCGTGGCCAACGCCATCGACCACGCCGAGGGCAGCGACGTCGTGCTGCGGCTCGGCAGCGACGGCGACGCGACCGCCCTCACGGTGCGCGACCGGGGCGTCGGCCTCCAGCCGGGGCAATCGGCGATGGTGTTCAACCGCTTCTGGCGCGGCGACCCGGCCCGCGCGCGCACCACCGGCGGCACCGGCCTCGGACTGGCCATCGCCCTGGAGGACGCCCGCCTGCACGGCGGCTGGCTGCAGGCGTGGGGGACGCCCGGCGGCGGTGCGCAGTTCCGGCTCACCGTGCCGCGCCGGGCCGGCGACCCGCTCACCCACAGCCCGCTGCCACTCGTGCCCGACGACCTGCGCGGCACGCCGCGCAGCAGCAGCAGCAGCAGCCGCACCGTCCGCGAGGTGACCACGTGAGCCGCGCGAGGTCGTGGCTGCTGGCGGTGCTGGCCCCGGCCCTGCTGCTCGCGGTGACGGCGTGCTCGACCCTGCCCGAGTCGGGGGCGATCCACCGCGAGGCCGTCGACCGTCCCGACCTGCCGCAGGACGCGCCGTACTTCAACCCGCCGGGGCCTGCCCGCGACGGCAGCCCCGCCGCGATCGTGTCCGGGTTCCTGGTGGCGATGCAGGCCAACCCGCTGAGCACGTCGGTGGCCCGGCAGTTCCTCTCCGCCACGTCCAAGAGCGCGTGGCAGCCCAACCGCGGCACCATCGTCTACGGCGCCCGCACGGTGCTGCCCTCGGCGGCCGGGTCGCGGGTCCGCCTCTCCGACACCCGCCGCCTGGACGCCCGCGGCGGGTGGGTGGGGGACCGGCCCGGTCGCACCCAGGTGCTCGACGTGCGCCTGGTCTCGGAGAACGGCCAGTGGCGCATCGACAACCCGCCCGACGTGCTGGTCGTGCCGGCGTCGTTCTTCGACCGCAGCTTCGCCCGCTTCAACCTCTACTTCTTCGACCAGACCGGTCGCGCCCTGGTGCCCGACCCGGTCTTCATCCCGCGCGGCGAGCAGTCCGCGACCAACCTCGTGCGCGGGCTCCTGGCCGGCCCGGGCGCAGTCATCGCCGACGTCACCCGCTCGGCCCTGCCCTCGCGCACGGGCCTGGACCTCTCGGTCGTGGTCACCGAGGGCGGGGTCGCGGAGGTGCCGCTGTCCCGCGAGGTGCTGCAGGCGACCCCCGAGGAGCTCTCGCGAGCCGTGGACCAGCTGGCGTGGACGCTGCGCCAGGTGCCCGGCATCCAGCGGGTCCGGCTCACCGTCGGTGGTGCCCCCGTGCCGCTGCCGGGCGGGCGCATCGACGCCCCCGTGACGAGCGGCGACCAGTACGACCCCGCCGGCCCGTCCAGCGCGGCCGCCCTGTGGGGCCTGCGCGGGGGCCGGGTGGTGGACCTGTCCGGCCGGGCCGACACCGTGCCGGGTGCCCTCGGCCGCTCGGGCTACGCCCTGCGCAGCCTGGCTGTCGGCGAGGCCCCGCGCCGGGTCACCGGAGTCTCCCAGGACGGCACCACCGTCTTCTCGGCGTCGGCCGACGAGGGGTCCACCAGTCCCGCCACGCGGGTGCTGTCGCGGGGCACCGACGTCCTGCGCCCGGCGTACGACCTGTTCGGCGACCTGTGGCTGGTCGACCGCACGACGAGCGGCGCCCGGGTCCTGGTCGTCTCGGGCGGTCAGGTGCGCGAGCTGCGCGTGCCCCGCGTGACCGGGGCCGACGTGGCCGCGTTCACGGTCTCGCCCGACGGCACCCGCCTCGCCGTCGCCTACAGCGGCAGCCCCGCGCCCTCGGTGCGCGTCACCGACATGCTCCGCACCGACGAGGGCACCGTCTCCGGCGCCGGCACCTCGCGCGCCATCGCCGTCGGCGACGGCGACTCGGCCCGCACGATCGACATCGGCTGGCGCGACCCCGTGACGCTGGCCGTGCTGCGCCGGCCGACCGCGGAGACCAGCCAGGTGACCCAGGTGGCCTACGACGGCTCGCCCAGCACCTCGCCCAGCACCTCGACCTCCACCGACCCCAGCGTCTTCCGCGGGGCGGCCCAGTCGATGGTGGTCGCGCCGGACCCCGACCTGCCACTGCGGCTGATCACCCCTGACCAACGGCTCTACACCCTCGACGCCAACGGCAACTGGCCCCGGACGACCTCCAAGGTGCTCGCGGCGGCCTACGCACGCTGACCGCGACGGGCGCTCCACAGGGCCCGGCGACCGGCTTGTCCGACCCCGCGGAGGGTTGCAGGCTCCAGGGGTGCGCGACGCGTGGCTCGACCTGGTGCACGGCGCCTCCTGCGTCGCCTGCGGGCTCCCGGGGCGCTCGCTGTGCCCGGCGTGCGCGGACGACCTGCCCCGGGTCGCGCGCGACGCCAGGCCCACCCCGTGCCCCGACGGCCTCGTCCGCTGCCTCGCCGCGGGGGAGTACGCCGGGCTGTTGCGCGCGCTGGTCGTCGCCCACAAGGAGCACGCGGCGTACACCCTGCTGGCGCCGCTGGCCGCCGCCCTCACGGTCGCCTGCCGGGCCGCGGTGGACCCGCAGGGCCCCACGCTGCTGGTCGCGGTGCCCTCCCGCGCGGCCGTCGTGCGCGGGCGCGGCCACGACCCGGTGCTCCGGATGACGCGGTTGGCGGCCCGGCACCTGCGTCGTGAGGGGTACGCCGTGCAGGTCTCGCGCCTGCTCGAGCAGCGGGGCACGGTCGCCGACCAGGCCGGGCTGACGACGACGCAGCGGCTGGCCAACCGCAGCGGCACGATGGTGGTGCGCCCCGCCGCGAGGGCCGCGCTGGTGCGTGCCGCGAGACCGGTCAGCGTCGTCGTCGTGGACGACGTGCTCACCACCGGGGCGACCGTCCGCGAGGCCCAGCGGGCACTCCAGGACGCGGGTGTGAGGGTCCGCGCCGTGGCGACCGTGGCCGCCACCCGGAAACGGGACGGACCCCCCGCGCGGGCCCTACCGCTTTCACCACCGGCGGACTAGCGTCGGTCCATGGAGAGCACCCGGATCCGCGAGGCACACGGAGAGATCCGGGCCCAGGGCGTCGCTCGGCGACGACGGCTCCTCCTGACCGGCGGCGGGCAGGTCCTGTCCCACCCCGGTCGTTCGCGCCCCGTGACGCTCGACGTCACGTCCGGGGTCATCCCCCGGGTCGCGCCTCGGGCGACGGGAGTCTCTGCGTAGCCAGGATCGAGAGATCAGTCGCACACACTGGAGGTTCGTGGTGGATGTTGTGGTCAGCAGTCGACACTGTGAGGTGTCCGACCGGTTCCGGGAGCACGTCGAGGAGAAGCTGTCTCGGCTGGAGAAGCACGACCACCGGATCATCCGGGTGGACGTCCTGCTGGAGAAGGAGGTCCGGGCCCGGGAGCCCGAGAAGGCCATCCGGGTCGAGCTGACCGCCAGGTCCAAGGGACCGATCGTGCGCGCCGAGGCGTGCGCCGAGGACAAGATGGCCGCGCTCGACCTGGCGCTGGACAAGATGGCCTCGCAGATGCGTCGTGCGGCCGACCGCCGCAAGGTCCACCGCGGGCAGCACAAGCCCGAGTCCGTCGGCGAGGCCATGGCCCGCAGCCGTCCCGCCGACGAGCCCGCCGACGAGGTGCAGGAGGTGGCCGAGCGCAAGGTGGGCCCGGTGACCGTGGTCGGCGAGGGGCCGCTCGTGGTCCGGGAGAAGTCCCACGCGGCGTCGCCGATGCCGCTGGACCAGGCGCTCTACGAGATGGAGCTGGTCGGCCACGACTTCTACCTCTTCGTGGACAAGGAGAGCGAGAAGCCGTCCGTGGTCTACCGGCGACGCGGCTACGACTACGGGGTGATCGCCCTCGAGCTCAGCTGAGCCCGACCAGCGACACGAGGTGGAGGAGGGTGTGGCCCGTTCGGGCCACGCCCTCCGTCCTTTCCATGGTCATTCCAGGCATTTCGCTTGGTCATTCCGGGTGCTCCCGCTGATCGGCTCTGCCATAGTGGCCGCATGGTCGATGAGGGTGTTCCCGGGTCCGTCGAGGCTGTCCGGGTGGTCGTCGTCGACGACCAGGAGCTGTTCCGTCGGGGTCTGACGATGCTGCTCGGCGTGGAGCCGGACATCGAGGTCGTCGGCGAGGCGGGCGACGGCATCAGCGCCACCGACATCGTGGTCGCCACGGTGCCCGACGTGGTCCTGCTGGACGTCCGGATGCCCAAGCGCTCGGGCCTGCAGGCGTGCATGAAGATCAAGGAGCTCGTGCCGAGCGTCAAGATCATCATGCTGACGGTCAGCGACGAGGAGGGCGACCTCTACGAGTCGGTCAAGAACGGTGCCTCCGGCTACCTGCTCAAGGACTCCTCGATCGACGAGGTGGCCCAGGCCGTCCGCGTGGTGGCCGAGGGGCAGTCCCTGATCAGCCCGTCGATGGCGGTCAAGCTGATCGACGAGTTCAAGGAGATGGCCCGCACCGACCGCGAGCAGGTCCCCACGCCGCGCCTGACCGAGCGCGAGCTCGAGGTGCTGCGGCTGGTGGCCAAGGGGATGAACAACCGCGACGCCGCCCGGCAGCTGTTCATCAGCGAGAACACGGTCAAGAACCACGTGCGCAACATCTTGGAGAAGCTCCAGCTGCACTCCCGCATGGAGGCCGTGATGTACGCCGTGCGCGAGAAGCTCCTCGACATCCCCTGATGGTCGCCACGGCGGGCGACGCCTCCAGGACGCTCTCGCGGGCCCAGGCGCGGCGGGTCGCGCTGGTCGCCCAGGGCTTCCGCGACCCCCGGCACACCGTGCCGACCCTGCGCACCCTCTCCCGCACCCTGGCGCGCACGGGCGTGCTCCAGGTGGACTCGGTCAACGTGCTCCAGCGCGCGCACTACATGCCGCTGTTCTCGCGGATGGGGGCCTACGACACCGACCTGCTCCGGCGGGCCTCGGAGCAGCGGCCGCGCCGGATGGTGGAGTACTGGGCCCACGTGCAGGCCTTCATGCCGGTCGAGCTGTGGCCGGTGATGCAGCACCGGATGGAGGAGTTCCGGGTCAGCCCGCGCTGGGGGGAGTGGCAGCGGCGCAACCACGACGTGGTGGAGCGGGTGCTGGAGGAGGTCCGCGACCGCGGCGCCTCGACCGCCCGCCAGCTCGACGACGGCGCGCCGCGCAGCCGTGAGCACTGGGGCTGGAACTGGTCCGAGGCCCGCAAGGCGCTGGACTACCTGTTCGTCTCCGGCCAGCTCGCCATCGCCGCGCGGACCTCGCAGTTCGAGCCCGTCTACGACCTCCCCGAGCGGGTGCTGCCGGCCCACGTGCTGGCGCTGCCGACGCCCTCGCGCGACGACGCGGTCGTCGAGCTCGTGCGGCGGGCCGCACGAAGCCACGGCGTGGCCACGCTGCGCTGCCTGACCGACTACTACCGCCTGCAGCTCCAGAAGGGCGCCGGGCAGGCCGCCGCCCGCCGCGCGGTCGACGTGCTCGTCGAGTCCGGCGAGCTGCTGCCCGTGCGGGTCGAGGGGTGGGACCGGCAGGCCTGGCTGCACCGGGACGCCGCCCTGCCCCGCCGCGTCGACGCGCGGGCGCTGCTGAGCCCGTTCGACCCGGTCGTGTGGGAGCGGGAGCGCACCGAGCACCTCTTCGACTTCCACTACCGCATCGAGATCTACGTCCCGGAGCCCCAGCGCCGCTTCGGCTACTACGTGCTGCCGTTCCTGCTGGGGGACCGCATCGTGGGCCGCGTCGACCTCAAGGCCGACCGCGCGACGGGCCGCCTGCTCGTCCAGGCGGCGTACTCCGAACCGGGCGCGCCCGAGGAGACAGCGCACGAGCTCGCCGCGGAGCTGCACGACCTCGCCGGGTGGCTCGGCCTGGGCGAGGTGCTGGTGCGCGAGCGGGGCGGGCTGGCTCCCGCGCTGGCCGCCGCGGTGGCGGGCTGAGGCCCGGCGGGCCGGACGCGTCGGCCGACGCCGCGACGAGTTGTGTCCGGTCCGAAACTCTGGCGGCCTCCCGCCCGTTACGATGGAGGACGGGCTGCACGGTCCACGACCGTCCCCCCACCCCAACGTCTGTCCATCTCAGGGAGTAGTCCGCGTGTCGATCATCGACAAGGTCCTGCGCATCGGCGAGGGCAAGATCCTCCGTCAGCTCGAGGCCATCGCCAAGGCCGTCAACGCCATCGAGGACGACTTCGTCGCGATGTCCGACGACGAGCTGCAGAGCATGACCGAGGAGTTCAAGAAGCGGCTCGCCGAGGGCGAGAGCCTCGACGACCTGATGCCCGAGGCGTTCGCCACGGTCCGCGAGGCGGCCAAGCGGGTCCTGGGCCAGCGCCCCTACGACGTCCAGGTGATGGGCGGGGCCGCGCTCCACCTCGGCAACATCGCCGAGATGAAGACCGGTGAGGGCAAGACCCTGGTCTCGACGCTCCCGGCGTACCTCAACGCGCTGACCGAGCGCGGCGTGCACATCGTCACCGTCAACGACTACCTCGCGAAGTACCAGATGGAGTGGATGGGTCGCATCCACCGCTTCCTCGGCCTCTCGATCGGGGTGATCTCCCCGGACATGACCCCGGCCGAGCGCCGCGAGGCCTACCTGTGCGACATCACCTACGCCACCAACAACGAGCTCGGCTTCGACTACCTGCGCGACAACATGGCCAACTCGTTGGAGGACCTCGTCCAGCGCGTGCCGAACTTCGCCATCGTCGACGAGGTCGACTCGATCCTGATCGACGAGGCGCGCACCCCGCTGATCATCTCGGGCCCGACCCAGGACGAGGTCGAGTGGTACGCCGAGTTCGCCAAGGTCGCGCGCCGCCTCGACAAGGACACCGACTACGAGGTCGACGAGAAGAAGCGCACGATCTCGATCCTCGAGCCCGGCATCACCAAGGTCGAGGACTACCTCGGCATCGAGAACCTCTACGAGTCGGCCAACACCTCGCTGATCTCGTTCCTGAACAACTCGATCAAGGCCAAGGAGCTGTTCCGCAACGACAAGGAGTACGTCGTCCTCGACGGCGAGGTCCTGATCGTCGACGAGCACACCGGCCGGATCCTGTCCGGGCGTCGCTACAACGACGGCCTGCACCAGGCGATCGAGGCCAAGGAGTCGGTGACCGTCCGCGAGGAGTACCAGACCCTCGCCACGATCACCCTGCAGAACTACTTCCGGCTCTACGAGAAGCTCTCGGGGATGACCGGCACGGCCATGACCGAGGCGTCGGAGTTCGACAAGATCTACAAGCTCGGCGTGGTCCCGATCCCGACGAACAAGCCGATGTCCCGGATCGACCAGCGCGACCTCGTCTACCGCACCGAGGAGGCGAAGTTCGACGCCGTCGTCGAGGACATCGCCGAGCGCCACGCCAACGGCCAGCCGATCCTGGTCGGCACCACCTCGGTGGAGAAGTCCGAGCTGCTCTCGGGGCTGCTGCGCAAGAAGGGCGTCCCGCACACCGTGCTGAACGCCAAGCAGCACGCCGACGAGGCCAAGGTCGTCGCGCTCGCCGGGCACAAGGGCGCGGTCACGGTCGCGACCAACATGGCCGGACGAGGCACCGACATCATGCTCGGCGGCTCCACGGAGTTCCTGGCCGACCAGGAGCTGCGCAGCCGCGGCCTGGACCCCATCGACGACGACGAGGCCTACAACGCCGAGTGGCCGGCCGCCCTGGAGAGGATCACCGCCCAGGTCAAGGCCGAGCACGACGAGGTCAAGGAGGCCGGCGGCCTCTACGTCCTCGGCACCGAGCGGCACGAGTCGCGCCGCATCGACAACCAGCTGCGCGGCCGCTCGGGCCGTCAGGGCGACCCGGGGGAGTCCCGGTTCTACCTCTCCCTCGGCGACGACCTGATGCGGCTGTTCAAGTCCGACTGGGTCGAGCGCGTGCTGCTCGCGCTCAAGGTGCCCGACGACGTGCCGATCGAGAACAAGTCGGTGACCAAGTCCATCGCCTCCGCCCAGGCCCAGGTCGAGGCGCAGAACTTCGAGTCGCGCAAGAACGTGCTCAAGTACGACGACGTGATGAGCCGGCAGCGCGAGGTCATCTACGGCGAGCGCCGCGAGGTGCTCGAGGGTGCCGACCTCAGCGAGCAGGTCCGCCAGATGATCGACGAGGCCGTGACCACCTACGTCACCGCCGCGACCGAGGGCTTCCCGGAGGAGTGGGACCTCGAGGCGCTGTGGACCGCGCTGCGCACGCTGTACCCCGTCTCGCTGCGCCACCAGGAGCTCGAGCGCGAGGCCGGCGGCCGTGACGGCATGGATCGCGAGACGCTGCTCGACGACCTCAAGGCCGACGCGCAGAAGGCCTACGACGCCCGCGAGGCGGAGGTCGGCGTCGAGGTGGTCCGTGAGCTCGAGCGCCAGGTGATGCTGTCGGTGCTGGACCGCAAGTGGCGCGAGCACCTCTACGAGATGGACTACCTCCGCGAGGGCATCGGCCTGCGCGCCTACTCCCAGCGCGACCCGCTGGTGGAGTACCAGCGCGAGGGCTTCGACATGTTCAACGCCATGAAGGAGGGCATCCGCGAGGAGACCGTCGGGTTCCTGTTCAACCTCGAGGTGCAGGTGGACGACGAGGAGGAGCTCGAGGGTGCGGAGGGCGGGGTGGGCGTGCTCGATGACCACGCCGGTCACGACCACGCGGGCCACGACCACGACGACCACGACCACTCCGGTCACGCCGCGCACGTGCCGCACATCCGGGCCAAGGGCCTCGGCGAGGTGCGCACGCCCGCCAACCTCACCTACACCGCGCCCAGCGAGGACGGCGAGGCCGAGGTCAGGGGCGTGACGACCACCTCCGAGGACGACCCCTACTCGGGCATGAGCCGCAACGCGGAGTGCCCCTGCGGGTCGGGCAAGAAGTACAAGAAGTGCCACGGCGCCCCGGGAGGCCCCACGGGCCTCACCGCCCGCGCCAACGGCTGAGCCAGCACCGACCGGACGCCCCTCGACCTGGTCGAGGGGCGTCCGTCGTCTCAGCCGAACTCGAGCGCGACGCAGCACCACCGGTCCTCGACCAGCTCGATCCGGGCGGCGAGGGCGCGGGAGCGCTCCCCGTGCCGGACGTGCACGCTGATCTCCGCCGCGGCGGGTGACGGGCAGAACACGTGCACGCTGCGCACCTGGCTGCGCAGGCGCCGGACCCGGCGGTCGCCCGGGGTGGTCCTGGCCAGCAGCTCGCAACGGCGCAGCAGGTCGGCGTAGACGCGCTCGTTGGTCCAGCGCAGCAGCTGGTGGGGACCGCGGTCGCCGCCGACGACCTCGACGACGACGCTGGCGAAGCGGTGGGCGAAGGCCTCGAGGTCGGCCCGATGCCCCGGCAGCACACGCAGCCCGGGGGCGCGGTGGGTGCGCACCGTGGGGCCGAAGTCGAGGGCCAAGGTGCCCTGCACGCTCGCGGGGTGGTGGTGCAGCTGGACGGTCATGGCTTCTCCTCGGAGGTGCGGGACGGGATCCGGTGGCGACGCTGGGGGAGGTCGGGGGCCGGCGGTGCGAGCAGGCGCTGGCCGGGGCGGATCAGGTCGGGGTCGGGCCCGATCACCGCGCGGTTGCGCGCGTGCCACGCCCGGACGCCGTCGGCGACGACCTGCGCCGTGGCGCCGGGTGGCAGGCGCTCCTCGGCCAGGCCCCAGAGCGTGTCCCCCCGGCGTACGACGACGGCACGACCCGCGGGCCGCGAGTCACCCGGCCGTGAGGCACGAGCCCCCACCTCGTGGCCCGCCTCGTTGCCGGCCTTGGTTCCCGCCGTGGCGCCGGTATCGGTGCCGGTGCCGGTGCCGGCGATGGCACCGGCCACCGGGCGGGCCGGGACGGGCAGGGGCGGCGCCGGGCGGGGCGCGGCGTGGGCCGGTGCCCCGGCCAGGAGCAGCCCGACGACGGCGAGCAGCACCGGGCGCAGCCGGGTGGGGGCACCCACCCAGCCGAGTGCGGGCAGCCGGCCGTCGCTGACGGTCTCGACCAGCGCCGCCAGGACCCAGAGCGCGGCCCACAGCACGCAGCCGACCAGCACCCACCCGGCCAGGCCGGCCAACAGCTCGTCGTAGCTCGCTGCGGCGGTGCTGGCGGTGACGGTTCGACCCCGTTCCCACATGTCTGATGCCTTCGTTTGCGTGCGTTTGCATCAGACAACGTTCAAAGTGACGGGGTGTCAAACGTTTGTCCACAGGTGGTTTGCCCCGGCTCGCCCCCGGGAAGAACCCTGGGCATGGCTACGTGGGAGGCGTCGATGCTCGCGCTCTTCGACGACCTCGAGCAGCAGGCGGCCGGTCTGTCGCTGCTCGAGCGCGACCTCGAGGTCGCCGACCGCACGCAGGCGGAGTACGCCCGCGTCGCCCTCGCCGGACGGCTGCACGCCTCGGTCGATCGTGAGCTGACGGTGCGCCTGGTCGGCGGACGGGTCACCTCGGGGCGCCTGGTGCGCACCGGTCCCGACTGGCTGATGCTCACCGCCAGCGGCTCCGAGTGGGTGGTGCGCACGGCCGCCGTCGTCTCGGTCGGCGGCCTCTCAGCCCGGGCCGACAGCGAGGAGACGTGGTCGGTCGTGGACCGCCTCGGCGTGCGCACCGTGCTGCGGCGGCTCGCCGCGGAGGCCTCGGAGTGCGTCGTGCACGCGATCGACGGCCAGCAGGTCGAGGGGCGGGTCGGTCGGGTCGGTGAGGACTTCCTGGAGCTGCACGTGGGCCGCGAGAGCCTGCACGTCGTGCCCACCGCCTCGATGGCGGCCCTGCAGCGGCGCGGGTCGTGATGACGACCCGTCGGCTGCCCGCGTCACTCGCGCGGGGCGGCGCCACCCTCCACGAACGGGTGCTCGCGCACGAACTGGTCGGCATCGGCGTACGCCCGTTGGATGTAGGCCTCGAGCTCGCTGGCCTCGACCCGCCACTGGCCACGCCCGCCGATCTTGATGGCCTTCAGGTCCTGGCGCCGCACCAGCGCGTAGACCTGCGCCCCGGAGATGTTCAGGACCTCCGCGACGTCGGCGAGCTGGAGGAAGCGTGGAGCGGCGTTCATGCCGGCCACTCTGCCACCGCCCACGTCCGGTTGCGAACGACCACGCCCGGACGCCTGTGGACAGCCGACCGGTCGGGTGACCGGCCCAGGGAAGGGGAACCCCGATGACGACGACACTCGCCTCACGACGTGCGGCGCCGGCGAGCGAGACGCCGCGCGCCACCCGCAGCCGACGACCCGGGTGGCGCAACCCCCGGCTGCTGCTCGGCCTGCTCCTCGTCGCCGGGTCGGTGCTGCTCGGGGCCCGGCTCCTCGCCGCCGCCGACGACACCGTCGGGGTGTGGGCGGTGGCCCGAGACCTCCCCGCCGGGGCCGCCGTCACCGCCTCCGAGCTCGAGGGGCGCCAGGTGCGCTTCCCCGACGCCGCGACCGCCGACCACTACCTCTCCACGAGCGACCCCCTGCCCGACGGGCTGACCCTGAACCGGCCCGTCGCGCAGGGCGAGCTGGTGCCGCGTGCCGCCTTCGCCGCCCAGGAGTCCGCCGACCTGGTGGAGGTCCCGATCAGCGTGGCCGACGACGACCTGCCCGCGACCGTGCGCCAGGGCTCGGTCGTCGACGTCTGGGTCTCGCCCGACGTGGCGACCGTCGGCGCCGGGCGCGTCCGGGCGACCAGGGTGCTCACCGACGTCACGGTGGTCGCCGTGCCCCGCGCGGCCGACAGCCTGGCTCCCCAGGCCACCCGCCAGGTGATCGTCGGGGTCCCGGCCGACCGGGCCGACACCCTGGGGGTCGCCCTCGGTGGCATCTCCGACGGTCGCGTCGTCATCGCCCGGAAGGGCTGAGCCGTGGCCGACCGCACCTCGGTCCTCCTGGCGGCGGCGGGAGACGCCTGGGAGGCCGCGGCCCTGCGCCTGCTCGGCGACCGCGGGATCGTGGTGCTCAAGCGCTGCGTGGACCTGCACGACCTGCTGGCGACCGCGGCGACGGGTCAGGCCGACGTGGCCGTCGTGGCCGGCAGCCTCGGCGGGCTGGACGCCGACGCGGTGATGCAGCTGCTGCGCGACGACGTGCGCTGCGTCGCCGTCGGTGGGGAGCCCGAGGCCCTGGTCAGGATCGGGGTGGTCACCGTCCTGGAGCCCTCCGGGCTGGCGGTGCTGCCCGACGCCGTCGAGGCCGCCACCGCGCAGGACCTGGTCGTCGACCCCGAGCCCGAGGCGGTGTCGGGGCTCGAGGTGTCCGGCTCCCGGGGCCGAGTGGTCGTCGTGCACGGCCCCGCCGGCGCCCCGGGCCGTACGACGCTCGCGATCGGCCTCGCCGCGGAGCACGCCCACCAGGGCCACCCCAGCGTGCTGGTCGACGCCGACCCGCACGGCGGAGCCGTGGCCCAGCACCTCGGCGTGCTCGACGAGGTCTCCGGCCTGCTGGCCGCGGCACGGCTGGTCAACGCCGGCGGACTCGACGCCGCGGCGTTCGCCCGCTGCCGCCGAGTGATCGGCGACCGGTTCGACGTGCTCACCGGTCTGCCGCGTCCCGACCGCTGGGTGGAGGCCCGGCCCGGGGTGCTGGAGACCGTCCTCGAGCGGGCGGCCGAGGTGGGCGACGTCGTCGTCGACACCGGCTTCAGCCTGGAGGACGACGCCGACCTCGGGCGCCCGATGTCGCGCAACCAGCTCACCCTGGACGCCCTGGGGGTGGCCGACCACGTCGTGGTGGTCGGCACCGCCGAGCCGACCGGCCTGGCCCGGCTGGCCCGCACCCTGGTCGAGCTGCGCGACACCACGCACCTGCCCGTCACCGTGGTGGTCAACCGGATGCGCGACTCGCTCGGCTGGAGCCGGCGCGACATCCAGGGGATGGTCGAGGGCTACGTCCGGCCCGCCGGCGTGCACTTCCTGCCCGAGGACCGGGCCGTCACCGACCGCGCGCTGGTGGCCGGCGCGTCGCTGCACGAGACCGGTGACTCGGCCCTGCGCCGGGCGGTCGCGGAGGTGCACCGCGGCGTGCTGGCGGGCGTGCCGTCCTAGAAGCCGCCCATCAGGAGGTACAGCCCGGTGGCGGTGTAGGCGACCATCACCACCAGCATCCCGAGCTGGCCGGTGACGTGGTGACGCGCCGGCAGCAGCCGGATCGCCCGGTCATGGGCGGCGACGACGCCGACGACGTGGCCCACGACGATCGCGAGCACCTTGACGAGGGCGAGCAGGGTCGGGTGGAACGACAACCAGTAGCTCACCGACCAGTCGGCCGTGCCCAGCAGGTCGTCGCCGCGCACCAGGGGGTCGCTGAGCTGCATCAGCGTGCGCTGGCCCTGCTCGACGAAGTAGGTCAGGTAGTGCGCGGTGATGTAGCCCACGATGATCGGCACCAGCGAGTGCGCCAGCAGCGACGGCAGCGCCGACCGGCGTACGGCGCCGGGGCCGGTGGTGCGCGCGGCCGTCGACATCGCCGCAGCGGTGAACGTGGCCCCCACGACCAGGCAGAAGACGAGCAGCGCGACGGTGTTGACCAGCACGGGGTCGAGCGAGGTGCCGTCGAGGAAGCGCTGCCAGACGATGGTGTCCTTGTAGCTGTCGAAGGCGGTCGAGCCGAACAGCGTCGCCACCACGGCCAGCAGGCCCGGGCGGGGGGCCAGCGTCGCCAGGTTGGCCAGCGGGCTGCGGACCACCAACCGCCCGTCGACGCGGGCCCAGGGGGAGAGGTGGGCCACCAGCGAGGAGTAGACCTCGAAGGGGTCGGCCCGCTCGAGCCACTCGTCACCGAAGACGGCGGCGCCGATCAGCATCACCGCGAGGTACGCCGCCAGCCAGATCCGCACCGAGCCCAGGTAGGCGCTCTGCGGGTTGACCAGCTCCTGCCAGACGTAGGCGAACAGCCCGGCGGCCGCGGGCCAGCAGCCGAGGCGGGTGGGGTAGGTCCGGAGCCCCGTCGAGGGGTCCCCGCCGCTGGCCCGCGCCACCAGCAGGTTCAGCGTGCGCACGGGGCTGAGCGCCCGCACCGCGGGGCCCAGCAGCAGCGACAGCGGCACCAGCCCGACCCACACCAGCACGTAGAAGGTGCCGAGGACCGGGTTGGTGACCAGGTCGGGGCCCCAGACCAGCGGCCACACGAGGTACGCCGCGACCACGAGGCCGAGCACCCGCACCGCCCAGCGGAAGCGCTCGTCGTCCACCAGGGTGGCGAGCCACGCCGGCGCCGGTCGCCCGGTCCGGAGGTCGCCGTAGCGGGGGGTGCGCCAGGCCAGGGCCAGGACGCAGAACGAGACCACCAGTGCGGCGGTGGCGCCGGCGACGGCCAGCCCCAGGGGGATGGGCAGGTCCTTGGCACCGCCGATCCCGTGGAGCGGCAGGATCAGGGGCACTCAGCGCACCTCGAGCTGGACGATCAGCTTGTCCAGCGTGTGCGACTCGACGTCGACCACACCGGGCTGGTCGAGGGTGATCGTCTCGTCGGTGGTGCCGGCGGCGTACTCGAACTCGTGCTCGGGCGAGCTGTGCACGTGCACCTCGCCGGCGGCGTCGGCGGTGATGTGCAGCTTCAGCGGCTTGCCGGCCTCGACCTGCACCTTGGCGCCCTGCGGCGTGATCTTCCCGCCCTTGACCGTGATGTCGATGGTGGCGGTGCCGCTGGAGTCCGGCTTCGCCGTGACGGCGGCCGAGCTGCTCGACCCGCCGGCGTCCGAGCCGCTGCCGCAACCGGCCACGGCCAGCAGGGCCGCCAGGACGGCGGCGGGGACGACGAGGGCTCGGGACATCAGGATTCCTCCAGCGGGTGGTACGGACGTTCGGGGTCGAGGTCGGCTCTGCCAGAATCCCATGAGGTCCAAGACGGTGACGAGCGAGGGGGAGATCTCGATGAGTGAGCGACTGCGCCCCGGTGACCTCGCCGTGCTGGCCGAGGAGACGCCCCAGACCCCGATGCACAACGCGACGCTGGAGATCTTCGACCCGGGTGACTCGGGCTTCGACTACGACGCCCTGCTGGCGCACATCGACGACCGGATCGCCTTCGTGCCCCGCTACCGCCAGCGCGTGCGCCGGGTGCCCGGTCGCCTGGCCAACCCGGTGTGGGTCGACGACGAGGACTTCGACCTCAACTTCCACGTGCGCCGCTCCGCGCTGCCGCGCCCGGGCACCCTCGACCAGCTGCGCGAGCTCACGGCGCGGATCATGTCGCGCCGCCTGGACCCCGACCGGCCGCTCTGGGAGATCTACTTCGTCGAGGGCCTGGAGCACGGCCGGGTGGCCCTGCTCTCGAAGTCCCACCAGATCCTGGTCGACGGCATCTCCACCGTCGACCTCGGCCAGGTGCTGCTCGACGTCGACCCGGGCCCCCGCCAGCTCGTGCAGGAGGGCTGGGTGCCCGGCCACGAGCCCACACCGGCGAGCCTCGCCGTCCGGGCGGTCCTGGAGTCAGCGCGCGACCCCCGGGTCGCGGTCACCACCCTCCGCGGCAACGCCGAGGCGCTGGGCCGCACCCTCGGCGGGGCGGCGGGCAGGGTGAGGTCGGTCGCCGGTGAGCTCGCCAACCGCCGCACGGTGCCCGAGTCGCCGTTCAACGTCGAGCCGTCCGCGCAGCGGCGCCTGGTCTGCGTGCGGACCTCGCTCAAGGACTACCGCAAGGTCCGGCGGGTGCACGGCGGCACGGTCAACGACGTCATCCTGGCCACCCTGACCGGGGCCGTCCGGGCCTGGCTGATGACCCGCGCCGAGCCGGTCGGCGCCGGCCGGCGGCTGCGCACGCTGGTCCCCATGAGCGTGATCGACGAGGAGCTCGAGCCGACCTCGCTGGGCTCCCAGGTGGTGGGCCACCTGGTCGACCTGCCGATCGGCGAGGGCTCGCCCGTCGTGCGCCTGCACCAGGTGTCCTACGCCCTGCGGGCGCACAGCGAGACCGGCCGGGCCGTGGCGGCCGACCGGATCGCCGGCGTCGCCGGCTTCGCCCCGACGACCTTCCACGCCCTCGGGTCGCGGGTGGCCAGCCGGTCGGCCCGCGGCAACGTCAACCTGGTGATCACCAACGTGCCCGGCCCGCAGTTCCCGATGTACCTCGCTGGAGCGGAGATGGTGGCGACGTACCCGGTGCCGCCGCTGCTCCCGGGCTTCTCGCTGTCGGTCGGCGTCACCTCCTACGACGGCGCGGTCTACTACGGCATCACCGCCGACCGCGACGCCCTGCCCGACATCGAGGTGCTCGGGCAGTGCGTGCGCGAGGCGCTCGACGAGCTCGTCGACAGCGCCAGCGACTCCCGGCTGCGGGCGCCCCGCGGCCGGCCCGGCCAGGACGACCCGCGCTGATGCGGATCTACCTGCCGCTCACCCTCCCGCTCCTCGCGTCGTACGCCGAGGCCGGCGAGGTCCGCGACCACGCCGAGCCGTTCGTGGCCGACGGCGAGGACGAGGAGTCGGAGTACGCCGCCCTGATGGCCGCCGCCGACGCCTCGGCCGAGCAGCAGCCCCCCGGTGCGCGACGGGTCGTGCTGGTGGCCGAGGTCGACACCGAGGGGGACCCGGTGCCCTGGCGCCGGGTGCTGGCCGTGCACGCCGACCTCGCGGGGCACGACCCCGACGACGACCTCGCCTGGTTCGCGACCCAGGAGATCCCCGACCTGCTGCGCTGACCGGGAGCGTCAGCCGGATTGGTCGTCACCGGGCGACGTCTGAGACGATCGCGCCATGGACGCCTTCAGCACCCCGCCGACCCCGGTCAACGAGCCCACGCGCGACTACGCGCCGGGCAGCAGCGAGCGCGCCGCGATCGAGGCCGAGCTGGGCCTGCTGACCGCGAGCCCGTTCGACCTGACCGCGACCATCGGTGGGGAGAAGGTGAGCGGCGGAGGCGCCGAGATCCAGGTGGTCCAGCCGCACGCGCACGCCAGCGTGCTCGGGGTGCTCCGCAACTCCACCCGCAGCGACGCCGAGGCGGCCGTCAAGGCCGCTGCCGACGCCGCCCCGGCCTGGCGCGCGATGTCCTTCGACGACCGTGCCTCGATCATCCTCAAGGCCGCCGACCTGCTGGCCGGGCCGTGGCGGGCCCGGCTCAACGCGGCCACCATGCTCGGGCAGTCCAAGACCGTGTGGCAGGCCGAGATCGACGCCGCCTGCGAGCTGATCGACTTCTGGCGCTTCAACGTGCACTACGCCCGCCAGATCCTGGCCGAGCAGCCGATCGCGAACAGCCCGGGGGTCTGGAACCGCACCGACCACCGCCCGCTCGAGGGCTTCGTCTACGCCATCACGCCGTTCAACTTCACCGCCATCGCGGGCAACCTGCCGACCGCGCCGGCGCTGATGGGCAACACCGTGATCTGGAAGCCCTCGCCGACCCAGCAGCTGGCCGCGCACCTGACGATGGAGCTGCTCGAGGAAGCCGGTCTGCCCCCGGGCGTGATCAACATGCTGCCGGGCGACGGCCTCGAGGTCTCCGAGGTGGTCATGCGCCACCGAGACCTCGCCGGCATCCACTTCACCGGCTCCACCCCGACGTTCCAGCGGCTCTGGGCCACGGTGGGTGAGAACCTCACCGGCTACCGCACCTACCCCCGCATCGTCGGTGAGACCGGCGGCAAGGACTTCATCGTCGCCCACCCCTCGGCCGACGTCGACGTGCTCCGGGTCGCGATGCTCCGCGGGGCGTTCGAGTTCCAGGGCCAGAAGTGCTCGGCCGCCTCCCGGGCCTACGTGCCCCGCTCGGTGTGGGCCCGACTGAAGGACCAGCTGGTGGCCGAGACCGAGGGCCTCACCATGGGTCCCACCACGGACCTGTCGAACTTCATGGGCGCGGTCATCGACGACCGGGCCTTCGCCAAGCACGAGGCCGCCATCGCGCGCGCCCGGCAGTCCTCGTCCCTCGACATCGTGGCCGGCGGCCAGACCGACGACTCCGAGGGCTACTTCGTGCGCCCGACGATCGTGGAGTCCTCCGACCCCACCGACCAGATCTTCGCCGACGAGTACTTCGGGCCGATCCTGGCCGTGCACGTCTACGACGACGAACGGTTCGAGACCGTGGTCGACCAGATGGAGTCGTTCGCGCCGTACGCCCTCACCGGTGCGGTCATCTCCCAGGACCGCACCGCGGTGGCCTGGGCCAGCGAGCGCCTGCGGTTCGCCGCCGGCAACTTCTACGTCAACGACAAGCCCACCGGCGCGGTCGTCGGGCAGCAGCCGTTCGGCGGGGCCCGCGCATCGGGCACCAACGACAAGGCGGGTGCCCCCGGCAACCTGACCCGCTGGACCTCGGCCCGGTCGATCAAGGAGACGTTCGCGCCGCCGAAGGACCACCGCTACCCGCACATGGGCTGACCGTGCCCGGCCCGACGATGATCCCCGACCCGGTCGTGCTCCACCTGGTCCCGCTCCACCTGGGGGCGCTGCACCCGGTCGAGCAGCTGCTGACGCTGCTGCTCGCCTTCGGGCCGTTCGTGCTGCTCGCGATCACGATCCGGGTCAGTCGTCGCAGGAACGCCCGCGACGACGACCCGGACGCACCCGGTCGGGACCAGCCGACGGACTAGCGGTCGCCGGCCAGCCAGGCGACGCCGACCCTGTGCTCGGTGCGCAGCGCCTTGGACAGCATGTCGGTCACCAGGCCCTCGATCTTGCCGCCGACCAGCGGGATGTTGACCTTGACGTCGAGGTTGACGGTCTCGGTGGTGCCGTCGGGGTCCTCGGTCAGGTGGATCGTGCCGGCCATCTCGCCGGGCTTGCCGGGGATGGCGACGTGCAGGTTGCCCTTCTCCGGGATCGTCCAGTCCTCCGACTGAACGATGTGGATCTCCTCGCCCACGAACTTCTTGGCGAAGCCCGGGATGCCCTGGGCGGCCTGGACCTGGTCGATCTCGACGGTCATGCCCTGGCCGTCGGACTGGATCTGCACCGTGCGACGGAGCACGTGCTGGGCGTCGCAGACCTTCTCGCGGAAGGCCGGGTCGGCCAGCATGTCGTGGACCTGCTCGATGGTGGCGCCGTCGTACCGGAGCTCCTCGTTGATCTTCTTCATGGGCCGCATCATGGCCCATGGCGCCCGGGGTCGAGGCGGCAACCCACGGACGTCTCGCACTAGGGTCTCGCGCATGACGGAAGAGAACTTCGTGTCCTTCGGCGAGGAGGGTGCCCGCGAGCGCGCCCAGCTGACCTACGGCAGCTACCTGCGCCTGCCGCAGCTGCTCGACGCCCAGCACCTCGAGTCCGACCCGCCGGCGCACGACGAGCTGCTCTTCATCACCATCCACCAGGTCTACGAGCTGTGGTTCCAGCAGCTGCTGCACGAGGTGGTCGCCGTCCGCGACGCCCTGCTCGACCCCGCCGAGGGGTCCGACGGGGGAGACCGGCTGTGGTGGGGCCGGCACCTGATGAACCGGGTGCACGTGATCGAGCGGCTCCTGGTGCAGCAGATCGACGTCCTGGAGACGATGACGCCGCAGGACTTCCTGGAGTTCCGCCAGCGGCTGGCGCCGGCCAGCGGGTTCCAGTCGGTGCAGTTCCGCGAGCTGGAGTTCCTCTCCGGTGCGAAGGACGCGGGCTACCTCGACCGCTTCCGAGGCCTGACCCCGGAGGAGGAGGCCCGGCTGCGCGCCCGGCTCGACGAGCCGTCGCTGTGGGACGCGTTCCTGGGTGCGGTGGCGGCCCGGGGGCTGGCCACCGACTCCGACGAGGCGGTGACCGCGTCGCTGCGCGAGGTCGCCCACGACCGGGCGCGGCACGGCGACCTCTGGGCGCTCGCGGAGTGCCTGATCCTGCACGACGAGCTCGCGGCCGCCTGGCGCGGCCGCCACGTGGTGATGGTGGAGCGGATGATCGGCGCCAAGACCGGCACGGGCGGCTCGACCGGCGCGCACTACCTGCGCAGCCGGCTGGAGATGAAGTACTACCCGCTGCTCTGGGAGCTGCGCTCGGTGCTCTGAGGGCGACGTACTTTCTCGGATCCGAGACCCCTGCGCCGACGCGGCACGTTGTCGTGGCCGGGGCCGGGGCATAACGTCACCAGGGTGACGTCGCTTGACCAGAGCAAGTCAGAGCTCCTCACCCAGCTGTGCGGCTACGCCGACTCACGAGCGGCGAAGGCCCCGGACGGGGTCGACCTGCCTGCCGTGATGTCGCTGTTCTACCGGCACGTCGCGCCCGAGGACCTCCTCGAGCGCGACGCCTCCGACCTGTACGGCGCGGTGATGGCCCAGCTGCGCCTCGCCGGGGAACGTACGCCGGGCCGGGCCGCGGTGCGGGTCTTCACCCCGAGCGTCTCGGTCAACGGCTGGTCGGCCGGCGGGCACACCGTCGTGGAGGTGGTCACCGACGACATGCCCTTCCTGGTCGACTCGGTCTCGATGGTGCTCTCCGAGCAGCACCACGACATCCACCTCGTCGTCCACCCGCAGTTCGTCGTGCGCCGTGACCTCGGCGGCGCGCTGCTGGAGGTGCTCGACGAGCACGACCCCACCGAGGACCACGACGTGGCCCGCGAGTCCTGGATGCACCTGGAGATCGACCGCATCGGCGACGACGACATCGCCGACGTGCAGGAGCGGCTGACCAAGGTGCTGGTCGACGTGCGCGACGCGGTCGAGGACTGGACCCGGATGCACGCCCAGGTCGACGCCATCGTCGCCGACCTCGAGGAGCACCCTCCGCCCGTGCCGGCCGAGGAGCTCGAGCAGGGCCGCTCGCTGCTGCAGTGGCTGGGGGAGGACCACTTCACCTTCCTCGGCTACCGCGAGTACGTCCTGGAGCGCCGCGGCGACGCCGAGGTGCTGGTGGCCGTCCCCGGCACGGGCTTCGGCATCCTGCGCGCCGACCCCCCGGCGCCGCGCGAGCTGCCGCCGGCGGTCGCGGCCCACGCCCGTGACCGGCAGCTGCTGGTGCTGGCCAAGGCCAACTCCCGCGCGACCGTGCACCGCCCGGTCTTCCTCGACTACGTCGGGGTGAAGAAGTTCGACGCCGACGGCGAGGTGGTCGGCGAGCGTCGGTTCCTCGGCCTGTTCTCCTCGGCGGCCTACACCGAGTCGGTGCGCCGCATCCCGGTGCTGCGCGAGAAGGCGGCGGCGGTGATCGCCACCAGCGGCTTCGACGACATGAGCCACGCCGGCAAGGCGCTGATGGACGTGCTGGAGACCTACCCGCGCGACGAGCTGTTCCAGACCTCGGTGGCCGACCTGGTGCCGATCGCGGCGCAGGTGATGCAGACCCGCGAGCGCCGCCAGCTGAAGCTGTTCGTGCGGCGCGACCTGTACGGCCGCTACCTGTCCTGCCTGGTCTACCTGCCGCGCGACCGCTACAACACCACCGTTCGCGAGCGGATCGCCGCGATCCTGAAGCAGCGGCTCGGTGGCGAGAGCATCGAGTACACCGCCCACGTCGGGGAGTCCTTCGCCGCCCGCCTGCACTTCGTGGTCCGACCGCCCGCCGGCAGCACCGTCGCCGAGCCCGACGTCCCCGACCTCGAGCGGCGCTGCGCCGAGGCGGCCCGCAGCTGGCGCGACGACTTCACCAGCGCGGTCGTCTCGACGTACGGCGAGGAGCAGGGCAGCCGCCTGGTGCGGAGGTACGCCGCCTGCTTCCCCGAGGCCTACAAGGAGGACTACCCGCCGGCCACCGGCGCGGTCGACCTGGGCCGCCTGGAGCAGATCGAGGGCGACGAGGGCCTCGCGCTCTCGCTCTACGAGGACATCGCCGCCCCGCCCGGCGAGGCCCGGCTGAAGGTGTTCCGGATCGGCCCGCCGCTGTCGCTGTCGGAGGTGCTGCCGATCCTGTCCACCACCGGGGTGGAGGTCGTCGACGAGCGGCCCTACACCCTGGAGGGCCTGGACCGGGAGTCCTACGTCTACGACTTCGGCCTGCGCTACTCCCGGCCGATGCCCGACCACGTCCGCGAGCGCTTCCAGGACACCGTGGCCGCGGTGTGGGAGGGCCGCAACGAGAGCGACGGCTTCAACGCGCTGGTCCTGGCCGCCGGCCTGACCTGGCGCCAGGCGACCGTGCTGCGGGCCTACGCGAAGTACATGCGCCAGGGCGGCACGCCGTTCGCGCAGGACTACATCGAGGACGCGCTGCGCCACAACGTCGACATCACCCGGCACCTGGTGCACCTGTTCGAGGCCCGCTTCGACCCCGGTCGCCTGGGCGACATCCCGGCCGACGGCGAGGCGCGGGTGGCCAAGTGCGCCGAGCTGGAGGACCGCATCGTGCGGGCGCTGGACGAGGTCTCCAGCCTGGACCACGACCGCATCCTCCGGTCCTACCTGACCATCATCAAGGCCACGCTGCGCACGAGCTTCTTCGTCACCGACGCCGAGGGACGACCCCTGGGACGGCTGTCGCTGAAGCTCGACCCGGCCTCGATCCCCGACCTCCCGGCACCCCGGCCGAAGTTCGAGATCTTCGTCTACTCGCCCCGCGTCGAGGGTGTGCACCTGCGCTTCGGCGCCGTCGCCCGCGGTGGACTGCGCTGGTCGGACCGACGCGACGACTTCCGCACCGAGGTGCTCGGGCTGGTCAAGGCGCAGATGGTCAAGAACACCGTGATCGTCCCGGTCGGCGCCAAGGGCGGCTTCTTCGCCAAGGCGCTGCCGAGCCCCTCGGACCGCGAGGCGTGGATGACGGAGGGCCGAGCGGCGTACACCACCTTCATCTCGGGCCTGCTCGACGTCACCGACAACCTGGTGGACGGGCCCGAAGGCCGCACCGTGGTGCCGCCCGTCTCCGTGGTGCGGCACGACGACGACGACCCCTACCTCGTGGTCGCCGCGGACAAGGGCACGGCCACCTTCAGCGACCTCGCCAACAGCGTCTCGGCCGACTACGACTTCTGGCTCGGCGACGCGTTCGCGTCGGGCGGCTCGGTCGGCTACGACCACAAGGCGATGGGCATCACCGCCCGCGGTGCGTGGGTCTCGGTGCGGCGCCACTTCCGCGAGCGCGGCGTGGACTGCCAGGCCGAGGACTTCACCTGCGTCGGCGTCGGCGACATGTCCGGCGACGTCTTCGGCAACGGGCTGCTCTGCTCCGAGCACACCCGGCTGGTGGCGGCCTTCGACCACCGCGACATCTTCATCGACCCCACGCCCGACGCCGCGACGTCGTACGCCGAGCGGCGGCGGCTGTTCGACCTGCCGCGCTCGTCGTGGCAGGACTACGACGCCTCGGTGATCTCCGAGGGCGGCGGCGTCTTCCCCCGCAGCGCCAAGTCGATCCCGGTGAACGCCGCGATGCGCGAGGCGCTGGGGCTGGAGGACGGCACGGTCCGGATGACGCCGGCCGAGCTGATGCGGGCGATCCTGGTCGCGCCGGTCGACCTGCTCTGGAACGGCGGCATCGGCACCTACGTCAAGGCCGCCGAGGAGACCCACGCCGACGCCGGCGACAAGGCCAACGACGCCATCCGGGTCGACGGCCGGGAGGTGCGCGCCCGGTGCGTCGGCGAGGGCGGCAACCTGGGCCTGACCCAGCTGGGTCGGATCGAGTACGCCACCCACGGTGCCGGAGGCGAGGGCGGACGCATCAACACCGACTTCATCGACAACTCGGCCGGCGTGGACACCTCCGACCACGAGGTCAACATCAAGATCCTGCTCGACCGGGTGGTGGCCGACGGCGACCTGACCGGCAAGCAGCGCAACGAGCTGCTGGCCTCGATGACCGACGAGGTCGCCCAGCTGGTGCTGGCCGACAACTACGACCAGAACCTCGCCCTGGCCAACGCGGAGTCGCTGGCGCCCAACCTGCTGCACGTGCACGAGGACTGGATGCGCACCCTCGAGCACGGCGGGCTGCTCGACCGCGAGCTCGAGGCGCTGCCATCGCGCCGCGAGGTCGCTCGCAGGCGCGAGCGCGGCCAGGGGCTGACCGCCCCGGAGCTCTCGGTGCTGATGTCCTACACCAAGATCGTGCTGGCCGAGGACCTGCTGACCACCGAGCTCCCGGACGACCCGTTCCTGCGCGGCGACCTGTTCTCCTACTTCCCCCAGGCGATGGGCCAGGGCTACCGCACCCAGATGGAGGACCACCAGCTGCGCCGCGAGATCGTGGTCACCCAGATCGTCAACCAGCTGGTCAACCACGCGGGCATCACCTACTTCCACCGGCTCGCCGGCGAGACCTCGGCCACCACCGCCGAGCTGACCAAGGCCAACTTCGTGGCCCGCGAGATCTTCGGCGCCGACCGGCTCGGGCGCGAGATCGCCTCCTTCGACAACCGCCTCGACGCCGCGCTGCAGACCGAGATGCGCCTGGAGAGCCGCACCCTGGCCGAGCGGGCGTCGCGCTGGCTGCTCGACGCCCGCCGGATCACCGCCGACACCGAGTCGGTGGTGGACACCTTCGAGGTGGTGGTGGAGAAGGTGATGGCCGAGCTGCCCCAGCTGATGGTGGGCCGTGAGCTCGAGGCCTACGAGGGGCGCCGCGACCGGCTGGTCGAGAGGGGCGTGCCGGAGGACCTGGCCGTGCGTGTGGCGGTCTGCCAGCCGGCGTACATGATCCTGGGCGTGGTGGAGACCGCGCACCGCGACGGGCGCGACCCGATGGACGTCGCCCGCACCCACTTCGTGGTGGGGGAGCGGCTCGGGCTGCCGGAGCTGGTGGCGCACATCCTCGCGCTGCCGCGCGAGGACCGCTGGCAGACGATGGCCCGCGCGGCCCTGCGCGACGACCTGCACGCCGTGCACACCCAGCTCACCGCGCAGGAGCTCGCCGGCGACCCGCCTCCCGAGAAGCTGGTCGACCAGGCGGTGCGCACCCTGCGGGAGATCTGCTCCGACCCCGACCCCGACCTGGCGAGGCTGTCGGTGGCGCTCCGGGTGGTGCGCACCCTGCTCTGAGCACCGGTGAGGTCGGGTCGTCCACTAGCGTCACGGCCATGAGCGCACCCGAGACCCACCTCGCCGACCTCGGCGTGGCCGAGCTGGTCCACCGCACGACGTCCGGCGCGGTCACGGCCCTCGCGGTCGTCGAGGCCTGCCTGGTGCGCATCTCCGAGCGCGACCCGGCGCTGAACGCGTTCTCCCTCGTGCTCGCCGACGACGCCCGCGCCGAGGCCACGGCCCTCGACGAGGCGCTCGCGGCGGGCGAGCAGCCCGGGCCGCTGCACGGGGTGCCGGTCGCGATCAAGGAGGAGATCCCCGTGCGCGGCTGCGTGACCACCTTCGGCGGTCGCGCCAACGTCGCGCCGGCCACCGAGGACGGCGAGCTGGTGCGACGGCTCCGGGAGGCCGGGGCGGTGATCATCGGCAAGACCCGGATGCCGGAGTTCGGCCAGTGGCCGTTCACCGAGTCGGTCGCGGGCTCCTACACCCGCAACCCCTGGAACCCCGAGTACACCCCGGGCGGCTCGAGCGGCGGCACGGCCGCGGCGGTGGCCGCGGGGATGGTGCCGGTCGGCATCGGCGGCGACGGCGGTGGCTCGATCCGGATCCCGGCGGCCTGCTGCGGGCTGTTCGGCCTCAAGCCCGAGCGTGGGCGCACCTCGACCTCGCCGATGACCCAGCTGTGGTGGGGCCTGGGCACCGCCGGGCCGCTGTCGCGCTCGGTGCTGGACTCCGCGATCGTCTACGACGCCATCCGCGGCAACCTGCCCACCGACCTGTTCACCGCCCCCGAGCCCGCGACCTCCTTCACCGAGGCGGCCGGGGCCGAGCCCGGCCGGCTGCGCATCGGCTGGTCCACCAAGCCGGTCAGCCCGACGGTGAAGCCCGACCCCGCCCACGTGCGCGCCGTGCAGGACACCGCGGCGCTGCTCGCCGAGCTGGGCCACGACGTGCGCGAGGTCGACCCGGCCTACCCCGACCCGACGACGGCCTTCGTGCCGCAGTTCCTCGCCGGCGTCCGCGACGAGGCCGACCAGGTCGATCACTTCGACCGGCTCGAGCGCCGCACCCGCGAGGTCTACCGCCTCGGCAGCTGGGTGCGTCCACGCGTGGTGCGCTGGGCCCTGCGGGCCGGCGAGCGCGCGGCGGCGAAGGCCGACCGGGTGTTCGCCGACGTCGACGTGCTGCTGACGCCCGCGATCGCGCACCGGCCCCGCAAGGTCGGGGCGCTGGACCGTGGCGGTGCCGTCGCGATGAGCGTCAAGGCGATGCCGATGATCGCCTACAGCGCACTGTGGAACGTCACCGGCCACCCGGCCGCCTCGGTGCCGGCCGGCGTCGGCGAGGACGGCCTGCCGCTCGCGGTGCAGCTGGTGGGGCGGCGCAACGACGAGACCACCCTGCTCAGCCTGTCGGCCCAGCTCGAGCGGGCACGCCCGTGGAGCATGCCGGAGATGGCCGAGGGCGGGACGTCGGCCATCGACTGAGGCGGCGCGCCGCTCCGGGGTCGTCCGTGGGGGCCGCTCCGCTTGACCGGTCCGCTTGACCGCTCCGCTTCACTGGGCGGGTGCCCGAAGGTGACAGCGTCCACAAGCTCGCGCGGCGGCTCGACCGCTCGCTGCTGGGCCGCACGGTCACGCGCTCGGACCTGCGCGTGCCCCGGCTCGCCACCCGCGACCTCGCCGGTCGTCGGGTGGAGGCGCACGCCACCCACGGCAAGCACCTGCTCACCCGGTTCTCCGGCGGCGTGACCCTGCACAGCCACCTGCTGATGGACGGCTCCTGGAGCGTGACCGGCCCGGGCAAGCGCCTCCCGCGACGGCTGCTGCCCGAGGTGCGGGTGCTGCTGGAGACCGACCGCGGCAGCACGGCGTACGGCCTGAACCTGCACCAGCTCGACCTGGTCGCCACCGACCAGGAGCACACCCTCGTCGGTCACCTCGGGCCCGACCCGCTGCGTGACGACTGGGACGCCGCCGAGGCCGTACGCCGCCTGGGCGCCGACCCGAGCCGGCCGCTCGTCACCGCGATGCTCGACCAGACGCTGATGGCCGGCCTCGGCAACCTGTGGGCCAACGAGCTGGCCTTCCTCGTGGGCCGCAGCCCCTGGACCCCGGTCGGCGAGGTCGACCTCGAGGCCCTGGTCGCGCTCGCGGCCAAGGCACTGCGGCACTCGGCGCTGACGCCGGGGGCCTACCAGGTCACGACCGGCACCAGCCGGAACCGTGAGAACCACTGGGTCTCCGGGCGCAACCGCCGGCCCTGCTTGCGCTGCGGCACGACCGTGCTGATGGTGCCCGAACTGGTCGGCGACCCGGGCAACCGCCGCACGTGGTGGTGCCCGTCGTGCCAGCCGGGGCCGGGCCCCGAGGCGCGGGTCACCGCCTGAACGGAGCGCGTCGGGTCAGGCGCGGACGCCGAGCGGCTGGGCGAAGACCACGACGTTCGAGGTGTAGGAGCTGCCGGTCCAGCCGGTGCAGGTGATCAGCACGAGCCGGTTGGTCGGGCGCTTCTGCGCGAACAGTGCCACCGAGCGCCTCGCCAGCTCGGCCTTGGTCCAGGTGACGACGCGGGTGGTGCGGTAGACCATCGTGCCGCGGCGGGTGACCACCTTGACGACCTGGCCGCGACGCAGCTTCCCGAGCCGGTCCATCACGCCGCCGCCGGTGTGCACCGTGTGGCCGGTGAGCACGGTCTGGCCGCGCGTGGCGCCGGGACGCGCGCTGCGCTGCCACCAGCCGACGTCGCGCGGGTTGCGCGGCGGGTCGAGCACGGCCTCCGGCGTGACCTCGATCGGCTGCACCGGTGCCCGCACCTTCAGCGCCGGCACCACGAGCCGCACGGGGGCGGCGGGGGACGACATCGGCTCGAAGCCGGCCGCGGCCGGCTCGTCCTTCGCGCCCGGCCACAGGAAGCCGGCGGCCACCATGACCGCGGCCACCGCGAGCAGGATCGTCGTGGGGCTGCTGCCCTGCTTCTCGCTCACCGTGCTCCTCCCGTCGTACGCCGGGTCAGGCCGTCGGGCGGCGGAGGGCGACCACGCCGCCGGCGACCAGCGCGAGCAGGGCCATCGCGCCGAGGACGATCTCGTCGCTGGAGTCGCTCGGACGGGCGGCCTGCGCGGGGGCGGAGGCCAGGCCGGCGGAGACCGAGGTCGGCAGCGCGGGCGTCGTGGCCGGGGGCGCCGGAGCGGCGGCCGGCTGGGCGACGCGACCGGCGGGGCCGCAGGCGGCGTTGCCGATCTGCAGGTTCAGTGCCGAGGCGCCGAGCTGGTCCTTCGCGACCGGCAGCAGCTCGAGGTCGAAGGCCCGCACCTTGATGGAGTCGCGGGTCGGCCGGATCTGCTGGTTCAAGGTGATGTCGAGGAGGTTCTGCTCCAGCGGGGCGAGGTTCTTCTCGACCTGGGTGAGCACGTTGTCGACGATCTGCTTCTGCAGCTGGGTGGTCAAGGCGGTCAGGGGTGCCGCGGACCCGTCCAGCGAGGTGTTCAGGTCGGTCTCGACGGCACTCAGCACGGTCGTGGCCACCTTGCTCAGGTCGGTGAACACGTGGGTGTTCGGCGGCGGGTCGACGGGCAGCGTCAGCAGGTTGACGTCCTGGCCGGGGAGGGCGAGGTCGACGGTGGTGTCGGCGATGTTGGCGAAGCCCGACGCGGTGCCGGGGCCGGCGGTGCACCGGCCCTCGACGACCCCCAGGTTGGCGCTCAGACCGGCGTCGCCGAACTGGGCCTGGGCCTGGTCGAGCCCCTGCTGGAGGGCGTCGTCGACCGGTCCGACCAGGGCCTTGACGAGCGGATCGGTGGCGGTGTTCAGGGGGCCCAGGGCGCTGGCCGGGTCGGCGACGACCAGGCCGCCCAGGTCGAGGGAGCCCAACGTGGCCTTCAGCGGCGTGCCGCCGCTGAGGCAGTTCGAGTCGCCGACCTCGGCGACCGAGGCGCCGTTGCCGGCGATGCCGGCGCACGCCGCGGAGGTGCTGTCGGACCGGGCGACGGCCTCCTGGGCCAACGTGCCGGCGTTGAGGACCTGCTGGCCCTTGAGCACCGAGACCGGCGGCTGGGTGTCACCCGTGGTGGCCTCGCGCGAGCCGTCGTTCGTGGCGGTGACGTTGCCGCTGCCCGAGCCGTTGCCGGCGGCGGAGACGAAGACCGCGTTGGCGCCGGACTGCGACACGTTGGTCGCGCCGACGGCGGGGGCCAGGGCCAGCGAGGTCAGGGCTGCGGCGCCGATGAGCGACGCGGTGGTGCGAAGGCGAGTGCGGGACACGCGGGTTCCTCCCCAGGAGGGCGGACGCGAGGCGCCGCCGGACGTCGTACGCCCGTGTGCGCGCGTACGACGGCTCAACGTCGCCCCCGCCCCGGGGTTACGGCCCCCGCAGGACGGTCTGGTCCGGAATCCTCAGCTGGCCTTCTTGGCCGGGGTCTTCTTGGCCGGGGTCTTCTTGGCGGCCTTCTTCGCGGGCGCCTTCTTGGCGGCGGGCTTCCTCGCCGCCTTCGTGGCCGCCTTCTTGGCCGTCGCCTTCTTCGCCGGCTTCTCGTCCTCGGCGTCGTCGTCGCTCGCGTCGTCGTCGTTCGCGGCGGCGGCCGGCTTCTCGCCCCGGGCCGTCTTGGCGGCGTCGACGCTGCGCTGCAGGGCAGCCAGCAGGTCGACCACCTCGCCGGAGGACTTCTTGGCCTGCGGGGTGCGCTTGACCTCACCGCCCTCGACCTTGGCCTTGACCAGGGCCTCGACGGCCTCGCGGTAGTCGTCCTCGTACTCGTCGGCGTCGAAGTCACCGGCGAGGGTCTCGACCAGCATCGTGGCCATCTTGACCTCCTGCGGCTTGGCCTCGCTGGTGTCGACCGAGCCGAAGTCGGGGGAGCGGATCTCGTCGGGCCACATCATGGTCTGCATCACGATCACGTCGTCGCGCACGCGGAGCACGGCGAGCGACATCCGGTTGCGCAGCGAGACGGTCACCAGGGCCATCCGGTCGGCGGCCAGGAGCGCCTCGCGCAGCAGCGCGTAGGGCTTGGCGCCGGTCTTCTCGGGCTCGAGGTAGTAGGACTTCTCGAACAGCATCGGGTCGATCTGGTCGCTCGGCACGAACTTCTCGACGCTGATCTCGCGGCTGCTCTCCGCCGGCAGCGAGGCCATGTCCTCGTCGTCGAGGATCACCATCTCGCCGTCCTCGGTCTCGTAGCCCTTGGCGATGTCGGCGTACTCGATCTCCTCGCCGTCGAGGCTGCAGACGCGTTGGTACTTGATCCGGCCGCCGTCCTTGGCGTGGACCTGCCGGAACGAGATGTCCTTGCTCTCCGTCGCCGAGTAGAGCTTCACCGGGACGCTGACCAGGCCGAAGGAGACGGCACCCTTCCAGATTGCGCGCATGGGTCCAGGATGCCCGTGGGATGGGGAGGTGCGCCAGCGCTGGGGCCCGACCGGCTGCCAGACTGGCCCCGTGCTGCCGATGCTCGCGACCAAGGGGGACCACGTGCCCGTCGGTCCGGAGTGGACCCACGAGGTGAAGTGGGACGGCATGCGCGTGCTCCTGGACCGTACGCCGGACGGCCTGCGGATCTTCTCCCGCAACGAGAACGACGTCACCGTCTCCTTCCCCGAGCTCGCCGGCCTGGCCGGGGTCGGGGCCGACCTCCTGCTCGACGGCGAGGTCGTCGCCCTGGGCGAGGGCGTGCCGTCCTTCGGGGCGCTGGCCGACCGGATGCACGTGCGTGACGCCGCGCGCGCGATCCGGCTGTCCGAGACCAACCCGGTCACGCTGATCGTCTTCGACCTGCTGCGGCTCGACGGCGAGGACCTGCGCGACCTCCCGCTCTCGGCGCGGCGCGAGCGGCTGCTCGGGCTGGGGCTGGACACCGAGCCCGAGCGGATGGGCGCCTGGCACGTCCCCCCGGCGTACGACGACGGGCAGATGCTGCTGGACGCCGCCGAGCAGCAGGGGCTCGAGGGCGTGGTCAGCAAGCGGCTGTCCTCGCGCTACCGCCCCGGCGTGCGCAGCCGCGACTGGCTGAAGTTCCCGATCCGGCCCACCGGCTCCTTCGTCGTGGGCGGGTTCCGGCACGAGACCGGCAACGACCACCGGCTCGGCGCCGTGCTGGTCGGGCAGCCGACCGCCGACGGGCTCGCGTTCCGGGGCCGCGTCGGCAGCGGCATCGTGGGCAAGGCGGGCCGGCTGCTCGGCGAGCTGCTGGCGCCGTACGTCGTGGGCTCGTCGCCGTTCGTCGAGGAGCTGCCCCGGCTGGATCGCGTCGGCACCACCTGGGTCGAGCCGGTGCTGGTCGTCGACGTGCAGTACCTCCGGCTGACCACCGACGGCCGGCTGCGGCAGCCGGCGTACCGCGGCGTGCGCCAGGACCTGGACCTCGACGACCTGGCGCCCGACGTGGAGGAGGGGCCCTGATGCCCAAGGACGCGCACCCGCGCACCGAGACGCCGGTCGAGGTGGACGGCCACCGGCTGACCCTGGTCAACCTGGAGAAGGTGATGTACCCCCGCACCGGCACCACCAAGGCCGAGGTCCTGCACTACTACGTGCAGGTCGCACCCGTGCTGCTGCCGCACCTCGGCGACCGCGCGGTCACCCGCATCCGCTGGCCGCACGGCACCGGCGACCAGTCGTTCTTCGAGAAGAACGTGCCGTCCGGAACGCCGTCGTGGGTGCGCACCGCCTCGGTGCCCACGACCGGCTCGCGGGCCGCGCGCTCGTCCTCGTCCTCGTCGGTCGAGCCTGTCGAGACCACGCTCCGGTTCCCCGTCATCGACGGCCTGGCCACCCTGACCTGGCTGGTGAACCTCGCCGCGCTGGAGCTGCACGTGCACCAGTGGACGGTGACCCGCACCGGACGCCCCCGCAACCCGAACCGCCTGGTGATCGACCTCGACCCGGGCGAGCCGGCGGGGCTGATGGAGTGCTCGCAGGTCGCCCTGCTGGTGCGCGAGCGGCTGGCGGAGGACGGGCTGGACTGCGTGCCCGTGACGAGCGGGTCCAAGGGCGTGCACCTGTACGCCGGGCTGGACGGCCGGCGCACCCACGAGGAGGTCAAGGACTACGCGAAGGCGATCGCGGAGGACCTCGAGGCCTCCCACCGCGCGCTGGTGGTCTCGCAGATGACCAAGGCCCGTCGAGGCGGCAAGGTGTTCCTCGACTGGTCGCAGAACACCGGGTCGAAGACGACGATCTCGCCGTACTCCCTGCGCGGCCGCGACACCCCGACCGTGGCGGCTCCGCGCACGTGGGCCGAGATCGAGGAGGGGGCCGAGGATCCCCTCGGCCTGGAGCAATTGCGCTTCGAGGAGGTCCTCGAGCGGGTCCAGGACCACGGCGACCTGTTCACCGTCTAGCGGCACCGGGTCGTGCGGCGGGCTGACCCGCTCGAGGAGCTCGAGACCGAGATGCCCGCCATCCCCGGGACACGGCGGGCCCCCATCATGCCCCCGGATCGTGGTCCGAAACCCGGTTTTCGAGACTCAGCGCCGGAAAGCGATCAGCAATAGCCCCGCGACCACGCACAGCAGACCGAGGCCGCCTGATGCTGCTCAGGTGAGCGGGGCCTCCTGACCGGCCTGCTCCGAGGGCACCAGCCGCATCCGCGGGCGCGGCTCGGGGGCGCCCGCGGTGAACGCGTCGGCGGGCGGGTCCTGCCACTCGTCGGCGGTCTTGAGCAGGCCGTGGGTGCGCACGTTGACGGCGTGGCGGCGCATGCTGGTCAGGGGGTAGGACGGCAGCTCGCCGTCGGCGTCGTAGCCGAGGTCGTCGAGGCCCACCCAGTCGGAGTACGGCGTGGTGCCGGCCGGCACGGTGTCGTAGCCGGACCGGAACGACACGAGGGTGTCGGAGAACGCGGCCGTGGCCGTGCGGAAGCGCAGCCAGCGGTGGTTGTCCCAGCCGGGGGCGGGCGTCACGCCGGGCGCGTCGCCGGCGAACCGGTCGACCAGGCGCACGGCGGCACCGCGGCCGCGCTCGCTGAGCGCCGTCACGGTGTGCTCGGGCATGTCGAGGTTGAGCCCGCCCTCGGTGTCGTCGGTGAAGACGGTCACGATGCGGTCGCGGTAGCCGGGCATCGTCAGCTGCGCCTCGTCGACCCAGGTGCGGGCGGTGTCGACGACGGCGGAGAAGAACTGCACGAGGGCACCCAGGCCGGCCCGGTCCCAGACCGTCTGACGGCGCAGCAGGCCGTCGCTGTTGGTGGTGGGGAGGTAGCTGTTCTCGCTCTCGTCGCCGACCTTGCCGCGGTCGAGCGGGAACTCGGCGAGGTCGATGGCGAACGTGGGGCGCCGGGGGAGGGCGGAGTCGAAGAAGTGCAGGGGCAGGTTGGCGCAGATGCCGCCGTCGGAGAACCAGTTGCGCTGGAACTCCAGCGGGGCGTTGGCCTCGGCGCCCTCCTCGACGGTCGCCTCGGGGTGGTCGCGGCGCCACTGCCGGGCCGTCTGCAGGCGCTGCTGGTTGGCGGTGCGGGAGAAGTCGACGGCGTGCAGCGGCACCGCGGAGATCAGCGCGGGGAAGCTCAGGCTCATCCGCACCCCGACCACCACCGGCAGGTCGACCGCGGCCGGGAACGGACGCAGCGGCTCGTCGAACCGCTCGGCCTGCCGGCGCACGACGGCGCTCAGCCAGGACCCCTGGGTGTCGCGTTCGTCGAGGGTGGCCGCCTCCATGCGCGCCACGACGCGCTCGGGGAAGAGCGTGCGGAAGTGCGCCGGGGCGAACCAGAAGCCGCCCCCGGCCCACGGCATCGCGAGCGGCTCGCGCCGCGACAGGTTGGTGGTCATCAGCTTCAGGGTGATGCCCTGCTCGGCCAGCTCACCGAAGGTCACCGGCTCGTCGTGGACCCCGCGCCCGGCCAGGGCCTGGAAGGTCTCGTGCAGCCACGGGGTGAGGGCGGCGGTCGAGGACCCGGGCTGGGTGGCGCCGTTCGTCAGGCCGAACCCGGCCTCGGGGACGCGACCGACGTCGCGGAGCGCGCCCACGGCCACGCCGAGCGCGAGGCCGACCAGCGCCAGCAGCAGCCCGGCCCCGAGGCAGGCCCACTGGGCGGCCCCGCCGAGCACGAAGCCCAGCGCGGCCAGGAGGACGCCCGGCAGCGCCCCCAGCACGGCGTACGTCCACCACGCGCGGAGGGCGGCCAGCACCATCGTGCGACCGCGCGAGGCGCCGCCGGTGCCGAGGCCGGCGGTGACCAGGCCGAACAGCCGTCGCATCGTCGGCTGCGGCTGGAAGAGCGTGAAGAGCCGGCTGCGGCCCTCGAGCCGCGCGCTCAGGTCGCGGGGGAGCGCGGCCAGCTTGTCGAACCCTCCGGTCGCCCGGCCGAGCTCGGCGCACGCGGCGGCCGCGGCGGCGATGGCGCCCGCGGAGGACCCGCCGACCGAGCGCAGGCGGTAGACCGAGGCCAGCTCGGTGACGGCCAGCGGGTAGACGACGCCGCTGGTGATGCCGCCCTTCATCACCAGGTCGCACTCCAGCGGCGGGTCGGTCGGGATGCGGGGCGGCGGGGCGCTCGTGCTCATGGGGCACGGTAGGACGCCGCGACGACAACGCGGAAGACGCGCAGGTCAGCGGCTGCTCGCAGGCCCGGATCGGTGACGGGTGAGCGGGGCTGTGTGCTCGTGGGACTGCTGGGACGACCTGTGTCCACAGGGCGGGAACTCGCCGTTTCGCATCTCGTCATTGCGGGGTAGGAACGCTCGCATGACCGTGGACGTCTCGGGAAGCCCCGTCGATCTGGTCGCCGAGCTCGACCAGCAGGTGCGCGCGGTCGTACGCCGTGAGGGCGTCGACCCGCAGCTCGACGTGCTGCGTGTGCGCCGCATCGCCGAGCAGGTCGTGCACGCCCACGACGAGCGCAGCCTGACCGGGGTCGGCGTCCCGGTGCCCGACCCGGTGGCGGTCGTCGGCGAGCTGGTCGCGCGGGTCTCCGGGTTCGGGCCGCTGCAGCCGTTCCTGGAGGACTTCCGGGTCGAGGAGATCTGGATCAACGAGCCGAGCCGGGTGTTCATCGCCCGCAACGGCCGGCACGAGCTGACCAACGTGATCCTGACCCGCCAGGACGTGCAGGAGCTGGTCGAGCGGATGCTGAAGTCGAGCGGGCGCCGCATCGACCTCAGCCAGCCGTTCGTCGACGCGATGCTCCCGGCCGGGCACCGGCTGCACGTGGTGCTCGAGGGGATCAGCCGCGACTTCGCCGCTGTCAACATCCGCAAGTTCGTGCTCAAGGCCGCCCGGCTCGACGACCTGGTGCGGCTCGGCTCCATGCCGCCGGCCGCTGCCAGGTTCCTGGAGGCGGCCGTGCTCGCGGGCCAGAACATCGTGGTCGCCGGAGGAACTCAGGCGGGCAAGACGACGATGCTGAATTGCTTGGCGGCGGCGATCCCGGGCGGCGACCGGGTGATCTCCGCGGAGGAGGTCTTCGAGCTGAGGTTCTCCCACCCCGACTGGGTCGCGCTGCAGACCCGGCAGGCCGGGCTGGAGGGCACCGGCGAGGTCACGCTGCGCGACCTCGTGCGCGAGATGCTGCGGATGCGGCCGACCCGGATCATCGTCGGCGAGGTGCGCTCGGCCGAGAGCCTCGACCTGCTGCTCGCCCTGAACGCCGGCCTGCCGGGGCTGGCCACCCTGCACGCCAACAGCGCTCGCGAGGCGCTGGTGAAGCTCTGCACGCTGCCGCTGCTGGCGGGGGAGAACATCTCGGCGCGGTTCGTCGTCCCCACGGTCGCGAGCTCGGTCGACCTGGTGGTCCACCTCGGCATCGACCACCTCGGCACACGTCGGGTGAACGAGATCGTCGCGGTGCCGGGCCGGGTGGAGCACGACATCGTCGAGACCGAGCCGATCTTCGTGCGGCAGGGCGGCGAGCTGGTCACCGCCGGCGGGCTGCCCACCCGGCTGGACTCCTTCGACCGCATGGGCATCGACGTGCACCGGCTGCTGCAGGGGGCCGACTGATGGGCGCGGTGCTCGGGCTCCTCCTCGGGGTGGGGCTGCTGCTGGTGTGGTCGTCGACCTGGGAGCCCGTCGCCCGGCCGACGCGGCGACCGTCGCGGCTCAAGCCCCTGCTCAGCAACGCGGGCCTGGGCGAGGTCAGCCTGGCCGGCTTCTCGCTGGTCTGCGCCGTGTGCGCGTTCGTGGCGACCGCCGTGGTGCTGGTCGCCTCGCGGACGCTGCCGGTGGCGCTGGTCTTCGGAGCCATGGGCGGCTACCTCCCGGTCGCGCTGCTCAAGGGCCGGGCGATGCGGCGGCAGCGCGAGTTCGCGGAGGTCTGGCCCGAGGCGGTCGACAACCTCGCGTCGGCCGTCCGTGCCGGCATGTCCCTGCCGGAGGCGCTGTCGGCGCTGGCCGACCGGGGCCCCGAACCGCTGCGCGAGGCGTTCCGTGGCTTCGCGCTGGACTACCAGGTCGGCGGCCGCTTCTCCGACGCGCTCGACCGGCTCAAGGAGCGGCTGTCCGACCCGGTGGGCGACCGGGTCGTGGAGAGCCTGCGCGTCGCCCGCGAGGTCGGGGGTGGCGACCTCGGGCGGCTCCTGCGCAGCCTCTCGGGCTTCCTGCGCGACGACGCGCGCACCCGCTCGGAGCTGCAGGCCCGCCAGTCGTGGACGGTCAACGGTGCGCGGCTCGCGGTGGCCGCACCCTGGCTCGTGCTGCTGATGCTGTGCTTCCAGCCCGAGGTGATCCACCGCTACGCCACCGGCGCCGGCGTGGTCGTCCTCACCGGCGGCGCGGTGCTGTGCGCCGTGGCCTACCGGCTGATGGTGCGCATCGGCCGGTTGCCGACCGAGCGGAGGATCCTCTCGTGAGCCCGGTCGGTGGAGGACTGCTCGGCGCCGTGCTCGGCTTCGGGCTCTGGCTGACCGTGACCGCGGTGCTCGACGCCCGGCGTACGTCGTTGGCGGTGCGGGTCCTGCCCTACGTGCGCGACCTGCCACGCCCCGCGTCCCTGCCCCCGCCACCGGCCGCGGCGTCCAACGCCTTCGCCGGGGTGTTCGGACCGTGGCTGGCCGGCGCGGCCCGGGTCGTGGAGCGCGTGCTGGGTGGGTCGGCATCGGTGCGTCGGCGCCTGCAGCGCGCCGGGCTGGAGATCGACGTCGCCCGGTTCCGGGTCGAGCAGGTGATCTGGGGCCTGGTGGCCTTCACGGTGGTCGCGGTGCCCTCGGCCCTGGTGGCCGTCTCGTCGCCGGAGCGGGCGGTCCCGCTGCTGATCTTCAGCCTGATCGCCTTCGCCCTCGGCGTGCTCCTGCGCGAGAACCGGCTGACCGCCCAGGTCGCCCATCGCGAGCGACTGATCCTCCAGGAGTTCCCGACCGTCGCCGAGCTGCTCGCGCTCTCGGTCGCGGCAGGGGAGAGCCCGGTCGCTGCGCTCGACCGCGTCGTACGCCGCACCGACGGCGAGCTGTCCGCCGAGCTCGGCCGGGTGCTGGCACAGGTCCGCACGGGCACGCCCATCACCCGCGCCTTCGACGAGCTCGCCGCCCGGTCCGGGCTCGCCGTGGTCTCCCGCTTCGCCGAGGGGATCGCGATCGCCGTCGAGCGGGGCACCCCGCTCTCCGACGTGCTCCACGCCCAGGCCGGCGACGTCCGCGAGGCCGGCCGCCGGGCGCTGATCGAGTCGGGTGCCCGGCGCGAGGTGCTGATGATGGTGCCGGTCGTGTTCCTCGTGCTGCCGGTCGTCGTCGTCTTCGCGTTCTGGCCCGGGCTGGTCGGCCTGCGCCTCGTCGTCCCCTAGGGCTTCCGCACCAGCAACCCACCTGTCGTCCCACGAAGGAGAAGCACCATGCGACACCTCCCGCACCACCCGTCGAGCCGGCGGCCGTCCACCCGGCGGCCGACCTACCGGCGCTCGTCGCGTCTCCGACGGTTGCCCGTCCACTGGACCCAGCCGCGCGACGAGCGTGGCGACGTCCCGGGATGGGTGCTGATCACCGTCATGACCGCAGGGTTGGTGGCCGGCCTCTGGGCGATCGCCGGCTCCCAGCTCGGCGCGATGCTGCGCAGTGCGCTCTCGTCGGTCTCGGGCTGAAGCGCGGGCCCTGCCTCGGGCCGACGCACACGGACGCGACGAGGACGGCGCCGCCGTCGTCGACTTCGTGCTCGTCAGCCTGGTGCTCGTGCCCCTCGTGCTCGGCCTGCTGCAGGTCGGGCTGGTGCTGCACGTCCGCAACACCCTGACCGCCGCGGCGACCGAGGGCGCGCGCTACGGCGCGACCGTCGACCGCACGCCCGCCGACGGTGCGCGGCGGGCCCGTGAACAGGTGCGGGGGGCGATCGCGTCCCGCTTCGCCCAGGACGTCTCGGCCCGGCGCGAGACGGTCGGCGGGGTGCCGACGGTCGTGGTCACCGTGCATGCGGTCGTGCCGCCGCTGGGGTTGTGGGGACCCGGGGTCGACCTGCGGGTGAGCGGGCACGGCGTGCAGGAGACCGCACCATGAGTCGCGCCGTGAGCAGGGCCCTGGGCCGGCTCGGGGTCACGCGCGTGGAGCGCGACGAGGACGGCACCGCCATCATCGAGTTCGTCTGGCTGGCGATCCTGCTGATCGTGCCGATGCTCTACATCGTGCTGGCGGCCTTCGACACCCAGCGCGCGGCGTACGCCGCCTCCGCCGCGGCGCGCTCGGCCGGCCGCGCCTTCGTCACCGCGCCCGACCAGGCGTCGGCGTACGCCCGGGCGAGGGCGGCCGTGCGCCTGGCCTACGCCGACCAGCGCATCGACCAGGTGCCGGCCGTCCGGATCACCTGCCGGCCGAGGCCGCGCGACTGCCTGTCGCCCGGGTCGGTCGTGATCGCGCGGGTGCACTCCTCGGTCGACCTGCCGCTGATGCCGGCGGCGCTGGGCGGCAACACCCCGCGGATCCGGGTCGACTCCGAGCACCAGGCGCCCTACGGCACCTTCCGGGAAGCGCGGCCGTGAGCGCCACCTCGAAGCGCTCTCGCCGCGACGAGCGAGGCTCGATCACGCCGCTGATCATCGGTTTCGCCGTCGTGGTGGCGCTGCTGGTCGCGGTGGTCGTCGACGCCTCGGCGGCCTACCTCCGGCGGCAGGGGCTGAACTCCGCCGCCGACGCGGCGGCGCTGTCGGCGACCGACGGGCTGCAGGGCGAGCAGGTCTACACCCGGGGGCTGGGGAGGCGGGCCGACATCGACCCGGCGGCCGCGCGGCGCTACGTGGCGGCGTACTTCGCCAGCAGCGGGATCCGGCAGCGGTTCCCGGGCCTGGCCTACACCGTGCGCACCACGGCTGACACCGTGGTGGTGCGGGTCGTCGCACCGACCGACCTGCCGCTGCGCGTGCCCGGGGTGGGCACGAACGTGCGGGTCACGGGGTCGGCGGCCTCGGTGGTCGTGGTGTCCGACTGACTCAGTAGGGGGTGGTGCGGGTGACGGCCAGGGCGCGGCGGAGGTCGAAGGGGCTGGACTGGCGGGTCAGCCAGGGGCGGCCGAACCACAGGTAGGCGTCGACGTGGGCGGGGTCGCCGGTGCGGAAGGTGGGCGGGTGGCCCAGGCTCACGCAGCGGTACGCCGTGCGGGTCGCGCAGGTCTCGGCGTTGTCGAAGTCGCCGCGCGGGTGCAGGTCGTAGTACTGCAGCCAGGTGAACGGCTTCGCGTTGTCGGCGGTGTCGATGACCATGTGCTTGTCACGTACGCCGGCCGCGGCCAGCTGGTCGATCACCTGGCGGCCGTAGGCCACCTGGGAGGCGATCGACCAGTAGTGCGTGGCGCCGAGGGAGAACCCGCGGGCGTAGGCCACGCCCGAGGAGCGCAGCATCGAGACGGCCGCGTCGGCGGTCAGCCAGTCGGCGTCGCCGGCGTCGATGTAGACCGTGGTGCGGGGCAGGGCCGAGAGCACCTGGGCGGCGTACCTCGTCAGGGCCATCCGCACCTCGGGGCGCCAGCCCTTCAGCGCGACCGGCAGGTCGGGCTCGAGCACGACGGCGACCCGGCTGGAGCCGATGCCCTTGGCGGCAGCGCGGATCCAGGCGCGGTAGGCCTCCTGGTCGGCGGCGCTGAGCGGCTTGCTGCGGGCGGGCTCGCCGCCGTTGGGCCAGAGCCGGAAGACGGCGAGCTGCACGAGCTTGTTCGGGTCGCCGGCCTGGGAGACCTTGACGTAGTTCGCGATCCGCGGCGCCACGTCGGCCGTCGGCAGCCAGGTGCCGAACCAGCGCACGCGGGCGCGCAGCGCGATCTTGGCCAGCGCCGTCTTGTTGGCGCCGGTCGCCCGCTGCCAGGCGTTGTAGGGCTCGTCGGTCTTGACCAGGTAGCGGCCCCAGGGCCCGGCCAGCGGGCTGTCGTCGCTGGTCACGGTCGCGGCCATCGGCCGGGGGCTCGCGGTGGCGGCGTGCGTCCCGGTGCCGGCCAGCGCGCACGCCAGGAGCAGGGCCGCGGTGAGAACGAGGTGCAGCAGCCGCACGTGCAGGGCGCGGCCCGGGCGGTCCGGGGAGCGGAGCGGGGCAGGGGGGACGGTCACGTTCTGAGAGTAGGAAGGCCCGTGGCGTCTCGCTACGAATCGGGCAAAACAGACACTGATGGGACGGGAGTGACGGATGAGGTATCCCTCCACCAGCCGTCGACGCCGTGGCGAGGCTGGGACCCGACGGCGGATAGCCTCTGCGGGTGATCTCCCGGACCCCCTTCGACGCCGAGGTGCGCGAGCGCGTCGTGCTCGGCGAGCACCTGGTGCGCCTCGTGCTGGAGGCGCCCGACGGCTTCACGAGCACCGGCATCCCCGACGAGTGGGTCGCGCTGACCGTGCCCGGGCAGTTCCAGACCCGCTACTACACCGTGCGCGCGCTCGACGCCCGCACGCTGACCATCGACGTGGTCGTGCACGACGAGGGCCTGGTCACCCGGTGGGCCCAGACCCCCTGCGTGGGCGACGTCGTCGGCCTCGGCGCCCCCAAGGGCTCCTTCGAGCTGCCCGACGACGCGACGTGGGTGGTGCTGGCCGGCGACCTGACCGCGCTGCCGGCGATGGCCCGGATCTCCGAGGCGGTCACCGTGCCGCTCACCGTGCACGCCGAGGTGCCCGACGGTCCGATGCCGGACTACCTGGCCGCCGACGTCACCTGGCACGACGCGGCGCCGGGCGAGTCCGCGCTCGCCACGATCGTGCGCGGGCTGACCTGGCCCGAGGGCCGCGGCTACTTCTGGATGGCGGGGGAGTCCGCCCAGATGCGCGACGTACGCCGGCACGTGCGGCGCGAGCTCGGCTGGGACACCCGCCACCACGAGGCCATGGGCTACTGGAGCGGCAGCCGCGCCCGGCAGGCCCGCAAGGTCGACCCGGGGCCCGTCTACGCCCGCGGCAAGGCCCTGGGCCACAGCGACGAGCAGATCTGGGCGGCGTACGACGACGCCCGAGCAGAGACCACGCACGTGACGGAAGAAGGACCCTGATGGCAGCCGAGGACGCAGAGCACCGATCGGGGTTCGCCTGCTTCGTCGGCCGGCCCAACGCCGGCAAGTCGACGCTGACGAACGCGATGGTGGGCACCAAGGTGGCGATCACGTCGTCGAAGCCGCAGACCACGCGCACCGTCGTGCGCGGCATCGTGCACCGGCCCGACGCCCAGCTGATCCTGCTCGACACCCCCGGGCTGCACCGCCCGCGCACGCTGCTGGGCGAGCGGCTCAACGACCTCGTGCACAGCACCTGGTCGGAGGTCGACGTCGTCGCCGTGTGCTTCCCCTCCGACGAGAAGCCCGGCCCGGGCGACCGGTTCCTGGTCAACGAGCTGGCCAAGGTCAAGAAGACGATCAAGGTGGCCGTGGCCACCAAGACCGACCTGGTCACCCCCGAGCAGCTGGCCCAGCACCTGATGGCCATCGACGCCCTCGGCCGCGAGACCGGCACCGAGTGGGCCGAGATCGTGCCGGTGTCGGCGGTCAACGGCGACCAGGTCGGGCTGCTCGCCGACCTGCTGGTGGCCCAGCTGCCGGAGGGCCCGCAGCTGTACCCCGACGGCGAGCTGACCGACGCCCCCGAGGAGACGATCGTCGCCGAGCTGATCCGCGAGGCCGCGCTCGAGGGCGTCCGCGACGAGCTGCCGCACTCGATCGCCGTGGTGGTCGAGGAGATGGCGCTCAAGGAGGACCGCCCCGCCGACAAGCCCCTGCTGATCATCCACGCCAACCTGTTCGTCGAGCGCGACTCCCAGAAGGGCATCGTGATCGGCCACCGCGGCGCCCGGCTGCGCGAGGTCGGCACCGCGGCCCGCGAGCAGATCCAGGCCATGCTCGGCACGCCGGTCTACCTCGACCTGCACGTGAAGATCGCCAAGGACTGGCAGCGCGACCCCAAGCAGCTGCGCCGCCTGGGCTTCTGACATCTGTCACGGGTGGGCCGTGACGCGCGGCGTGGTCACGGCGTACGCCGCGGGGCCAGGGTGGACCCATGACGACCACCACCCACCCCGCGGTCCGGCTGGACGGGGTCACCAAGTCCTTCGGTGACCTGCAGGCCGTGAAGGGGATCGACCTGGACATCCGACCAGGTGAGATGGTCGCCTTCCTGGGGCCCAACGGCGCCGGCAAGACGACCACCATCGACATGATCCTGGGCCTCTCCCGCCCGACCACCGGCTCGGTCGAGGTCTTCGGGATGCCCCCGCGCCAGGCGATCGCCCGCGGCCTGGTCGCCGCGGTGATGCAGACCGGCGGCCTGCTCAAGGACCTCACCGTCCGCGAGACCGTGCAGTACACCGCGAGCCTCTTCGCCGACACCAAGCCGGTCGACGACGTGCTGGCCAGCGCGGGGATCACCGGCCTGGCCGGCCGCAAGGTCGCCAAGTGCTCGGGGGGTGAGCAGCAGCGGCTCCGGTTCGCGATGGCGCTCCTGTCCGACCCGGCGCTGCTGCTGCTCGACGAGCCCACGACCGGCATGGACGTCGAGGGTCGCCGCTCGTTCTGGTCCGCGATCCGCGAGGACGCCCGCCAGGGCCGGGCGGTGCTGTTCGCGACGCACTACCTCGAGGAGGCCGACCAGTACGCCGACCGGATCGTGCTCGTCGCCGACGGCCGCGTGGTCGCCGACGGAACGGGGAGCGAGATCAAGTCGCTGGCCTCGGGTCGCACCGTGCGCGCCACGCTGCGGGACCCGGACACCGCCGCCCTCGCCGCCCTCGGCGGCGTCGACTCCGTCGAGGTGCGCGGCGACCAGGTGCACGTGCACGGCGAGGACAGCGACGCCGTCGCCCGCTACCTGCTGACCGAGACCTCCGCCCGCGACCTGGAGATCGTCGCCCGCGGCCTGGAGGACGCGTTCCTCAGCCTCACCGGCGGCGACGCCGAGACCGCACGAGACACCACGGGCGACCCCGCCCGCACCACTCAAGGAGCCCTGCGATGAGCCTCGCCGCCGATGACGACCTGACCGCCCGCCGGGTGCCGCCCCTGGGCGGGTTCAACCTGACCCTGCTCGGCATCGAGCTCAAGCGGGTGCTCCGCAACCGCCGCACGCTGATCTTCGCGCTCGTCCTCCCGGCCGCCCTGTTCTTCGTCTTCGGGTCGGGCGACCAGGGCGCCGAGCGGGTGGGCGACGGCAACGTCTCGGCGTACGTCATGGTCTCGATGGCGCTCTACGGCGGCGCCCTGATCGCCGCGTCCACCGGCTCCGGCGTCGCGCTCGAGCGGGCGCTGGGCTGGTCGCGCCAGCTGCGACTGACGCCGCTGCACCCGGCGGTCTACATCCTGGTCAAGGCCTTCGTCGCGCTCGTCATGGGCGCGCTCGCGATCACCGTCGTCAACGTCATCGGCGCGCTCCAGGGCAAGCCGGAGATGCCGCTCGGCACCTGGCTCGCCTGCGCCGTCCTGACGCTGGTCTGCACGATGACCTTCGCCGCCCTCGGCGTCTTCGTGGGCTACGTCGTCCCGGGCGAGAACGCGATGCAGATCCTCGGCCCCGGCCTGGCGCTGCTGTCGTTCCTCGGTGGCCTGTTCATCCCGCTCAGCCAGTACAGCCCGGTCATCCGTGACATCGCCTACTGGACCCCGATGTACGGCGTCGCCGAGGTCGCCCGCGCGCCGCTCACCCACGAGCTGCCGTGGTACGCCGTGGTGAACGCCGTCGGCTGGCTGGCGCTGTTCGTGCTGGGTGCCGCGTGGCGGATGAGCAAGGACACCGCACGGGTGTGAGCGGGTCTAGCGTGACGACCATGAGCACCGACGGGGCCGCGGCCTCGACGACGATGGGCCGCCGGGGGCCGTGGTTCGCCGCGATCTGGCTGTTCTTCCTCGTCGACCCGCTCCGGGTCGGCTGGGCCGAGCGCGACCGGGTCGCGGGCGTGGTCGGCCTGGTCGTCACGGTGGCCTTCGCGGTCGTCTACCTCCAGCTCTGGCTGCGCGTGCGCCGGCTCCGCGCCGTGCCTCTGCCGGGTGCGTCCAGGTCGGGGGTCCTCGGCTTCGGCGTCCTGCTCGCGCTGGGTGTGGCGATGACGCTGGCGCTGGGTCAGGTCGGCACCACGGCCACGGTCTACCTCGCCGTCACGGCGGTGCTCGTCTTCCCGACGCGGGTCGCGCTGGGGCTGGTGCTGCTCGACGTCGCGCTGGTCGGGGTCCTGGGCGAGACGCTGCCGGGGTGGACCAGCAGCGTCGGGCTCGGCTTCTCGATCGGCGCCGCGTCGGTCGCGGTCTACGGCATCCAGCAGATGCTGCGCCGCAACGCGGCCCTGGTCGAGGCCCAGCGGGTCAACAGCGAGCTGGCGGTCGAGAACGAGCGCACCCGCTTCGCCCGCGACCTGCACGACATCCTCGGCCACTCGCTGACCGTGATCACCGTCAAGGCCGAGCTGGCCCACCGGCTGCTCGACGTCGACACCGAGCGGGCGCGGGCCGAGCTGGTCGACCTCGAGCGGCTCTCGCGCGACGCGCTGGCCGACGTACGCCGGGCGGTGTCGGGCTACCGCGACCTCACCCTGCCCGCGGCCCTGGCCCAGGCCCGGGCCGCGCTCGAGGCCGCCGAGATCGACGCCGACCTGCCCAACTCCACCGACGCGGTGCCCACCCACCTGCGCGAGGTGTTCGCCTGGACCGTGCTCGAGGGGGTCACCAACGTGATCCGGCACAGCGGCGCCCGGCACTGCCGCGTGCTGCTGGCCCCCGACCGGGTCGAGGTCAGCGACGACGGCGAGGGCGGCTGCCCGACCGAGGCCGCCGGCCACGGGCTGCTCGGCCTGCGCGAGCGGGCCGTCGACGCCGGCGCGACGGTGGTCACCCGCACGCTCGAGCCCGGCTTCTCGCTGGCGGTGGTGGCCTCGTGAGCGCGCCGATCCGGTTGCTGCTCGCCGACGACCAGGCGCTCGTGCGGGGTGCGCTCTCGGCGCTGCTCAGCCTGGAGGGCGATCTCGAGGTCGTCGCCGAGGTGGGGGCCGGCGACCTGGTGCTGGAGGCCGTACGCCGTCACCGGCCCGACGTGGCCCTGCTCGACGTCGAGATGCCCGGTCTCGACGGGATCTCGGCGGCGGCCGCCGTACGCGCCGAGTTCCCCGAGACCCGCGTGCTGATCGTGACCACCTTCGGCCGGCCCGGCTTCCTGCACCGGGCGATGAAGTCGGGCGCCAGCGGGTTCGTCGTCAAGGACACCCCCGCGGCCCAGCTCGCCGACGCCGTGCGCCGGGTGCACGCGGGCCTGCGCGTCGTCGACCCCTCGCTGGCGACCGACAGCCTGGTGGCGGGGGAATCGCCGCTGACCGTGCGCGAGACCGACGTGCTGCGCGAGGCCCGCGGCGGCGCGTCGGTGGCCGCGATCGCCGGACGGCTGTTCCTCTCCGAGGGCACCGTGCGCAACCACCTCTCGGGCGCCATCGGCAAGACCGCCTCGGGCAACCGCGCCGAGGCCGTGCGGGTCGCGGAGCACAACGGCTGGCTCTAGCCGAGAGGGGGAACCCCGCACGCCCCACGGCATCGACCGGGGGATCCGTGCACGCCCCACGACCGCGACCGGGGGATCCGTGCACGCCCCATGGCGGTGACCGGGGGATCTGTGCACGCCCCACGACCGCGACCGGGGGTTCTGTGCTCGCGGCCCGTGAAGCGATCCCCCGGTCGGCGAGGCGGGGCGTGAAGGGTTCCCCCGGTCGGCGGGGGAGGGCGTGCGGGGAACCCCCGGTCGGCGGGGGAGGGCGTGCTGGGTTCCCCCGGTCGGCGGGGTGGGGCGTGTTGGGTTCCCCCTCTCGGCGGGGTGGGGCGTGCGGGGTTCCCCCTCTCGGCGGGGTGGGGCGGTAGCGTCCCCGACGTGAACCGCTGGGAGGAGCTGTACGACGACGCCGCGCGCGAGCGGATCGTCGACGAGCCCGCCAAGCGGGTGACGGCGCCCCTGCGCACGCCGTTCGAGCGCGACCGTGCCCGGGTGGTGCACAGCGCCTCGCTGCGCCGGCTCGCGGCCAAGACCCAGGTGCTGGGGCCGGGATCGGACGACTTCGTGCGCAACCGGCTGACCCACAGCCTCGAGGTCGCGCAGGTCGCCCGCGACCTGGCGCACCCGCTGGGCTGCCACCCCGACCTCGCCGAGACCGCCGCGCTCGCCCACGACATGGGGCACCCGCCGTTCGGCCACAACGGCGAGGTCGTCCTCGACCGGCTGGGCGCGGGCTGCGGGGGCTTCGAGGGCAACGCCCAGACGCTGCGCCTCCTGACCCGGCTCGAGGCCAAGTCGACCGACGCCGACGGCCGCTCGGCCGGTCTCAACCTGACCCGCGCCACCCTCGACGCCTGCACGAAGTACCCCTGGCGGCGCGGCACCCCCGGCACCAAGTTCGGCGTGTACGCCGACGACGGGCCGGTCTTCGACTGGCTGCGCGAAGGGGTCCACGGCCCGCGGCGCTGCGTCGAGGCGCAGGTGATGGACGTCGCCGACGACGTGGCCTACTCGGTGCACGACCTGGAGGACGGCATCGTCGGCGGCCGCATCGACCTCGCCCGCCTCGACGACCCCGATGACCGCGCCGCCATGTGGGAGACCACCCGGGAGTGGTACCTCCCCGACGTGCCCCACGCCGAGCTCGACGAGGCGGTCGCGCGGCTGCGCACGCTCGGGTCCTGGCCGGACACGGCGTACGACGGCAGCAGGCGGGCGCTCGCGGCCCTGAAGAACCTGACCAGCGACCTGATCGGTGTCTTCTGCGGCGGGGTGCACCGCGCCACCGTGGCCGCCCACGGCGACCGCCCGCTGGTGCGTCACGACGCCGACCTCGTGGTGCCGCGTGAGACGGCCGTCGAGATCGCGGTGCTCAAGGGCATCGCCGCCCACCTGGTGATGCGCGCCCAGGACCGGATGGACCTGATGGAGCGCCAGCGCACGCTGCTGGCGGAGCTCTTCGAGGTCCTCGAGCAGCGCGGTGCCGACGCGCTCGACCCCTCGCTGCGCGGCGACTTCGTCGACGCCGCCGACGACGCCGCCCGCACCCGGGTGCTGATCGACCAGGTGGCCAGCCTGACCGACGCCTCCGCGGTCACCCGCCACGCCCACCTCGTGCGCGGTCGCACCGACGTGGGCGACACACTGGTGCCATGAGCACCCCCCTGGTCTGGCTGCCGTTCGAGCCCGCCGAGCTGGGCGACCTGCCCGACACCCTGCGCTACGAGCACGTCGACCCCGACTCCGCCGAGGTGCCCGCGAGCATCGCCGAGGTCGCCTTCCACGTCATGCACTACCGCTTCAGCGCCAGCGACGGCGAGAACCTGGCCCGGATGTCGTCGCTGGAGGTCGTGCAGACCCAGACGGCCGGGGTGGAGCACGTGCGTCCCTACCTGCCCGAGGGCGTCACGCTCTGCAACGGGCGCGGCATCCACGACACCTCGACCGCCGAGCTCGCGCTGACCCTGACCCTGGCCAGCCTGCGTGAGCTGCCCGCCTTCGTGCGGGCGCAGGACGCGCGCCGCTGGGCGTTCCGCACGAGCGAGTCGCTGGCGGACAAGACCGTCCTGATCGTCGGCCACGGCCAGATCGGCGAGGCCATCGAGACCCGGCTGCGGGCCTTCGAGGTCGGCGAGGTGCTGCGGGTGGCGCGCAGCGCGCGCGAAGGGGTCAGCGCCATCGGCGACCTCCCCGACCTGCTGCCACGCGCCGACGTGGTGATCGTGGTCGTCCCCGGCACCGAGGAGACCCGCGGGCTCTTCGACGCCGCGATGCTCGCCCGGCTGAGCGACGGCGCGCTGCTGGTCAACGTGGCCCGTGGTCCGGTGGTCGACACCGACGCCCTGGTGGCCGAGCTGCAGCACGAGCGGATCCGGGCGGCGCTCGACGTCACCGACCCCGAGCCGCTGCCGGAGGACCACGCGCTGTGGTCCGCGCCGGGGCTGCTGCTCTCACCCCACGTCGGCGGTGCCAGCAGCGCGATGCGTCCGCGGGCCCTGGGCCTGGTGCGCGAGCAGCTGTGGCGCTACGGGCGGGGCGAGCCGTTGGCCAACGTGATGACCGGCGACTACTGACCCGACTCCTGGGCGGCGCGCTCCGCTGGGTCCTGGGCTGACTCCTGCTCGTCGTGCTCGAGGTCCTTCGGGCTCGGCCCGAACTCGACGTTGATGGTCTCGAACCCCTTGAGCCGCTGCGCCTGGGCCTGGCGGGCGTACGTCGACTCGTCGGCCTCGGTCAGCTCGACGTTGTCGGTGAAGGGGGTCAGCAGCGCACGCGGCCAGAGCTTGTCCCGGCGTACGACGTTGAGCTCCATGCAGAAGACCACGATCATCGAGGCGACGTAGAGATAGGCCAGCAGGCCCAGCACCAGCGCGAACACGGCGTTGGTCTCCGAGGCGTTGCGGATCACCCGGGCCACGAAGGTGTAGCCGAAGGACTGCAGGGTCTGGAACAGCACGCCCGCCAGCACCGCGCCCGGCAGCAGGTCGCGCTGGGCCACCTTGTGCATCGGTGCGATCCGGAAGGCCACCAGGAAGACCGCGCTGAGCATGGCCGAGCTGATCAGGAAGGTCGCGACCCGGCCGAGCAGGTTGTCGCTGAAGACGGCCGTCAACGCGGCGGAGCCCAGCACGATCAGCAGCAGGCCGAGGCCGACGGACCCGATCAGCAGGAGCGAGCGGGCGCGCGCCAGGAACGGGTTGGGCCGGCTGTTGCGCGGCACGTGCCAGATGGTGTTGCCGGCGTGCTGCAGCGCCTGGGCCACGCCCAGGGCGCCGTAGACCGCGCCGAGCGTGCCGATCACGACGCCGGTCACCCCACCGCCCAGGGCGGCCGGGGCGGCGAGCTGCTTGCCCACGACCGGGAACTCCGAGAGGGCCGAGCTGAGGAGGTACTCCTGCCACGCGGGGTGGCCCACGAGCAGCACGCTGAGCAGGGTGGAGGCGAGCAGCAGCAGGGGCAGCAGCGAGACGAAGGCGTAGTACGTCAGCAGCGCGGCCAGGTAGTTGCCCATGTCGTCGAAGAACTTGTAGAACACCGCCAGTGGGAACCCCACGCGCGGGAAGCGACGCTGGAACCGGTCGAACCGGTCGGTCAGGGACATGGTCGACGACGCTACCGGGCAGCGCGGGCCGCGGGGCCCACACTGCCCGGCAGTGGGTGTTCGCTTGCTCACGGGCGGTACGACGCGTCAGGCGCCGGGCCGCGGGTGGGTCAGGGCAGGTCGCCCTGGGGGCCGACCTCGTCCTGGAAGTGCAGGCTCTCGGGGTTCAGCTTGTCGTCGCCGATGGAGCGGTCCGGGGTCGAGGACCCGGAGGGGGCGGCGGACTTGGCCTTGTCGGCCGCGGTGCCGGCCGCCGAGACGACCTTGTCCTTGACCACGGGGGCCTTCTCCTTGGCCAGGTCGGTCGCCTGCTGCGCCTTCTCCTGCACGCGCGGGTCGTCCTTGACCTTGTTGAACTGGCCACGGATCTGCTCGTAGCGCTCACGCCCGGCCTTGGTGCCCAGCACGTAGCCGACACCTCCGGCGACGAGTACCAACAGCTTCTTCATGATGTCTCCTCCTGCTCTGCGTCAGAGCGGTTGTGGTGGTCCTGGTGTGCCTCGTTGCGCGCTGCCTCACGCCGGATCTTGCGACCGACGGCGGCGTCCTTCTCGCGCGTCTTGCGAGCCTTCTTGATGTTGCGGGTGTCGCGTGCCGGGAGCTGCAGCTCCTCCTCGGCGGCGATGCCCGCCTCGAGCTGACGACCGCGCTCGAGCTCGGCGTCGAGCTCCGCGCCGAAGAGCAGCGCGAGGTTGGTGATCCACAGGAACAGCAGCCCGACGACCACGCCCGCGATCGGGCCGTAGGTCTTCGCGTAGTTCGCGAAGGTGGCGAGGTAGAGGCCGAAGGCCGCCGAGGCGACCAGCCAGATCAGGATGGCCACACCCGCGCCCACCGAGATCCAGCGGAACTTCGGCTGCTGCACGTTGGGGGTGACGTAGTAGAGCAGGCCGACGATCACGACCACGATGGCCAGCAGCAGCGGCCACTTCACGATCGCGAAGGTGGTCACGGCCGCGTCGCCCAGCCCGACCACGTTGCCGACGGACTGCAGCACCGGCCCGGAGAGGATCAGCATCAGCAGCGCCACCGCGACCAGGACGACGGCCACGAGGGTGAGCAGCAGCATCACCGGGCGCAGCTTCCAGAACGGCCGGCCCTCCTCGATCTCGTAGATCCGGTTGGTCGCCCGGCTGAACGCACCGACGTAGCCCGAGGCGGACCACAGCGCGGCCAGGATGCCGACGATCAAGCCGATGCTGGCGCCGCCCGAGGTCGAGACCGACTCCAGGAAGTCGAACATGGGCTGTCGGACCTGCTCGGAGACCAGGGGGCGCAAGACGTCCTCGACGGTCTTGACCGAGCTGGCGCCCTGGCCGAAGACGCCGACGGTGGAGATCAGGGCGATGATGGCCGGGAACATCGCCAGCACCGAGTAGTAGGTCAGCGCCGCGGCGAGGTCGGTGCACTGGTCCTCACTGAACTCGTGCAGGGTCTTGCGCGCGACGTAGAACCACGACCGCTTCTTCAGGTCGGTGGGGGAGTCGGGCTTGTCGTCCCCCTCGGGGTCGGGCATGGCCGCCTGGCGGCGGTCCTCCTCCTCGACGGTCTTCTTCTTGCTCACGCGCGCCGCCGGCGCCAGATCACGAGCAGCACCACGGCCACGACGACGCCGCCGGCCGCGCCGAGCAGCTCGGGGCGGGGCTTGCCCTCGTCCGTGGTGGCGCGCTCGCGCACGTCGGCGACCTTGGCCTTGGTCTGGGCCTTCACGTCGAGCTTGTGACCGAGCTGGTCGACGGTGGCAGCGAGCTGCTCTCGCTGACGCTCGATGTCGGCCTGGATGTCCTCGGGGGTGCTCATGCGCGCTGTCCCTTCACCGTGGCGATGTCTTCCTTGAGGCCCACCGTCGCACGCTCGGGAGCCAGCGGGGTGGCCTGATCGACCTTCTTCTTGCCCATCAGGCCCAGGACCGCGGCGATGGCGAACAGGACGACGGTCACGATCAGGGCCGCCAGCCAGGCCGGCAGGAACAGGTCGAGCACCAGGACCAGCGTGGCCAGCAGCGTGCCGAAGCCGAAGAAGGCCATCAGGCCGGCGCCGCTGAACATGCCGATGCCGATGCCGGCGCGCTTGCCCTTCTCGGCCATCTCGGCCTGGGCGAGCCGCAGCTCGGAGCGGATCAGCTCGGGGACCTGGGTGGTCAGGTCGTTGACGAGGGCCCCCAGGGTGGGGTCACCCCCGGTGGTGGGGCGCACAGTCGGTTCGGTCATGGAGGACCCGTAGCCCATCGGGGCGGGTCTAAACCCCCTGGAGGGGTGGTTTCGCGGCCGCCGGACCGGTGTCGGCGTACCCCCGTAGACTCCGCTGCGTGCCGGGACGGATCAAGGAAGAGGACATCGCGGAGGTGCGGGAGAAGACCCGCATCGACGACGTGGTCTCCGACTACGTGACGCTCCGCAACGCCGGCGGCGGGTCGATGAAGGGCCTGTGCCCCTTCCACGACGAGAAGTCCCCGTCGTTCCACGTCACCCCGTCCCGCGGCTTCTACCACTGCTTCGGCTGCGGCGTCGGCGGCGACGTCATCAACTTCGTGATGGAGATGGACGGCCTCGCCTTCTCCGAGACCGTCGAGCGGCTGGCCGAGAAGGTCGGCATCCAGCTGCGCTACGAGGAGGGCGGCCCGCAGCGCCCCCGTGGAGGCCCGCAGCGCCCGCGGCTCGTGGAGGCGCACAAGGTCACCCAGGAGTGGTACGCCGACCAGCTCGCCACCCCCGAGGGCCTCACCGCCCGGCAGTTCCTGGACTCACGCGGCTTCGACGCCGACGCGGCCGCCCACTTCGGGGTCGGGTTCTCCCCGCGCGGCGGCGAGGACCTCGTCCGCGTGCTCCGCGGCAAGGGCTTCTCCGAGGAGGAGGTGGTCGCCAGCGGGCTGATCGGCTCCGGGCGCGGCCTCTACGACCGGTTCCGGGGCCGCCTGATGTGGCCGATCCGCGACAGCAGCGGCGACACGATCGGCTTCGGCGCCCGGCGGATCTTTGACGACGACCGCATCGAGGCGAAGTACCTCAACACCCCCGAGACCGCGATCTACAAGAAGTCCCAGGTGCTCTACGGCATCGACCTCGCCCGCCGCGAGATCGCCCGGGGGAGCCAGGCGGTGATCGTCGAGGGCTACACCGACGTGATGGCCTGCCACCTCGCCGGGGTGAAGACCGCCGTGGCGACCTGCGGCACGGCCTTCGGCGAGGACCACGCCCGGGTCATCCGCCGCCTGCTGCAGGACCACGACGAGTTCCGCGGCGAGGTGATCTTCACCTTCGACGGCGACGAGGCCGGGCAGAAGGCCGCGCTGCGCGCGTTCGAGGGCGACCAGATCTTCGCCGGGCAGACCTACGTCGCGGTCGAGCCCACCGGGATGGACCCCTGCGACCTGCGCCTGGCCTCGGGTGACGCCGAGGTGCGCGAGCTGGTCGCCCGGCGGGTGCCGCTCTACCGCTTCGTGCTGGCCAACGTCGTGCAGCGCTACGACCTCGACCGGGCCGACGGCCGCATCGACGCGATGCGCGAGGCCGCCAAGCTGGTGACCAGCATCCGCGACCGCTCGAAGGTCGACGCGTTCTCCCGCGAGCTCGCCGGCATGATCGGCATCGAGCCCGCCGACGTGCAGCGCGAGGTCCGCAAGGCGGCCGCCCGCGGTGTCGCCCCCACGGCGGTGCAGGGTCGCGGCCAGGCCCGCGGCCCCGAGCGCGGCCAGGGCCAGGGCCAGGACCGGGGTGGTGACCGGCGCCCGTCCGACCACGACGGCCGACCCGGCTCCGGGCAGGCGCCACCGCAGCGTCCTTCCGCGGCCCAGCTGCCCGACCCCCGCGACCCGCGGCTCTTCCTGGAGCGCGAGACCCTCAAGCTGCTGGTGCAGCACCCCGTGCCCGCCGGGCGGCACGCCCGCGAGATCGACGCTGACGACTTCACCCACGGCGCCTACCGCGCGCTGTGGACGGCGATGACCGCGGCCGGCGGCCCGTCGGCCGCCGACGCCCACTGGGCCTCACGGCTGCGCGAGGCCCAGCACGACGAGCGCCTGCGTGCCCTGGTCAGTGCCCTGGCCGTCGAGCCGCTGCACTCGGAGAAGGAGCCCGACGACGCCTACGTCGTCCAGCACGTCTACCGGCTGCGCGAGCTGACGGCGATGCGCCGCATCGCCGACCTGAAGTCGCGGCTGCAGCGCACCAACCCGGTGACCCAGGCGGTCGACTACAACAAGATGTTCGGCGAGCTCGTGGCGCTGGAGCAGCACCGTCGTGGGCTGCGCGAGCGCGCGCTGGAGAGCCAGTGAGGTTCCTCGGCCGCCGCGACGACGGGATCCCCCCGGCGACGCTCGATCGGGCCGGCCTGCGCCGGGGCGAGAAGGTCCTGGCCGCGGGCCGGGCCGTCGACGGCACCTGGCTGCTGGGCTGCCGCGAGCGGCTGGTCCTCGTGGGTGCCGACCCGGGGACTGACCTCTCCCTGCCGTGGGAGCGGGTCGAGGACGCGTCCTGGGACCGCGAGACCTCCCGCCTGACCCTCACCGCGATCGCGGAGTTCGGCGCCGAGCGGCCGGCGTACGCCTTCGAGCTGGAGGACCCCGCCCTGCTGCTGCAGCTCCTGCGTGAGCGGGTGACGGCCAGCATCGTGCTCCAGCGACGGGTCCCCGTGGAGGGCCGGCTCGGTCTGACGGTGATCGGTCGTCGCAGCCCGTCGGGCGGTCCTGTGGCCTGGATGCACTCCTACGACGCGGGCCTCGACCCCTCCGACCCGGCGGTGGTGGTGGTCGCCGACCTGGCCCTGGCCCAGGCGCGCACCGAGGTCGGCGACGACCTCTGAGGCCGGTGCCAGGGGCCGATTTAGCGTTGCCCGCGCCCCGTTGCTAATGTGTGCTGGCGCGATCCCCTGTAGCTCAATTGGCAGAGCATTCGACTGTTAATCGGAGGGTTGTTGGTTCGAGTCCAACCGGGGGAGCACAGCAACGAAGGCCCTGATCCACTGCGGATCAGGGCCTTCGTCGTACTCGCGAACGGCGTCCACTCAATCGCCCCAGCCCATCGGGAAGACCTCGAACGGGGCCGCGAAGGGCACCCCGAGGCGCTGCCCGGTGCCACGGGCGAAGCCCTCGAGGAACTCGCGCGGGTCCCAGTTCTCCCACCCCAGCCCGTCGATGTACGCCGCGTGGGCGCGCAGCGACTCCACGCCCGCGTCGAACGTGGCGGTGGTGTCCACGGCGTGGGTCGCGTCGGGGGACCCGAAGGCCCACACCTCGCGCACCCCGCCCCACGGCTCGAGGCCGCCCTCGAGCTGCTCCGGGAACACCCAGCGGTTGCCCGCGTCGCGGACGGCATCGAGGACGGCCCGGCCCACGGCGATGTGGTCGGCCTGGTTGAGGTTGCGGCCACCGAAGGTGTCGCGGAAGTTGCCGGTGATCACGACGTCGGGTCGGTGCTCGCGCACGGTGGCCGCGATCGCGCGGCGCAGGGGCACGCCGTACTCCAGGACGCCGTCGGGCAGCCCGAGGAAGTCGACCCGGTCCACCCCCACGACGCGGGCCGACTCGACCTGCTCGGCCTCACGCACCGAGCGGCACTCGTCGGGGTGCAGCCCGTCGATGCCGGCCTCGCCGCTGGTGACCATCACGTAGCCGACCCACTTGCCCTGGGCCGTCCAGCGGGCGACCGCGGCCGCCGCGCCGAACTCCATGTCGTCGGGATGGGCCACGACGCACAGCGCGCGCTCCCAGTCCTCGTCGAGCGGTTCCAGGGGCGGCGGCGCGGTCTCGGTCACGCAGGCGAACCTACGCCGATCGGTGCCTGGGGTCGCGTGGGCAAACGCACAAGCCGCCAAATAGGCCGTGACCGCGCGCGGCACTACTCTTGGCCGGTGAGTGAGATGGTGAGCGCCAGCAACGACGTCCGGTTCGACGAGCTCGGCTTGGACCCCAAGATCGAGAAGGTCCTCAAGGACGTCGGCTACGAGACGCCCTCGCCGATCCAGGCCGAGGCAATCCCGCCCCTGCTGGCCGGGCAGCACGTCGTGGGCCTGGCCCAGACCGGCACCGGCAAGACCGCCGCCTTCGCGCTGCCGATCCTCTCCCGCATCGACCTGTCGCAGAACTCCCCGCAGGTGCTCGTGCTCGCCCCGACGCGTGAGCTCGCCCTCCAGGTCTGCGAGGCCTTCGGCCGCTACGGCGCCCACCTCAAGGGCCTGCACGTGCTGCCCGTCTACGGCGGTCAGGGGTACGGCGTGCAGCTCTCGGCGCTGCGTCGCGGCGTGCACGTGGTCGTCGGCACCCCCGGTCGCGTCATGGACCACCTCGAGAAGGGCACGCTCGACCTGAGCAACCTGCGCTTCGTGGTGCTCGACGAGGCCGACGAGATGCTCAACATGGGCTTCGCCGAGGACGTCGAGACCATCCTCGCCGGCACCCCGGAGAGCAAGCAGCTCGCGCTGTTCAGCGCCACGATGCCCTCGCAGATCCGCCGCATCATCAAGAAGTACGCCCCCGGCGCCACCGAGATCAGCGTCAAGTCCTCCTCGGGCACCGCGACCAACGTGCAGCAGCGCTACCTCAAGGTCGCGCACCCGCAGAAGCTGGACGCGCTGACCCGCATCCTCGAGGTCGAGAACTTCGACGGGATGATCATCTTCGTGCGCACCAAGCACGCCACCGAGGAGCTCGCCGAGCGCCTGCGCGCCCGGGGCTTCTCGGCCGCCGCCATCAACGGCGACGTGGCCCAGGTGCAGCGTGAGCGCACCATCGACCAGCTGCGCAAGGGCAAGCTCGACATCCTCGTGGCCACCGACGTCGCCGCCCGCGGCCTCGACGTCGAGCGCATCTCCCACGTGATCAACCACGACATCCCCACCGACACCGAGTCCTACGTGCACCGCATCGGTCGCACGGGGCGCGCGGGTCGCAGCGGCCAGGCGATCTCGTTCGTCACGCCGCGCGAGAACTACCTGCTGCGCGCGATCGAGAAGGCCAACCGCACGACGCTGGAGCAGATGCAGCTCCCCAGCGTCGACGACGTCAACGCCTACCGCGTCACCAAGTTCACCGAGGCCATCACCCAGGCCCTCAACGACCCGCAGCTCGGCGTCTTCCGCGAGCTCGTGCAGTCCTACGAGCAGGACCACGACATCCCGGCGCAGGACATCGCCGCCGCGATCGCCGTGCTCGCCCAGGACGGCGAGCCGCTGTTCCTCGAGGACATGCCCGAGCCCAAGACCCACGAGAAGCGCGACCGCCGCGAGCCCACCGGTCACCTCGTGCGCTGGCGCATCGCGGTCGGCAAGCGCCACCGCGTGGAGCCCCGCCAGATCGTCGGCGCGCTCGCCAACGAGGGCGGTCTGAAGCGGTCCGACTTCGGTCGCATCGACATCAAGCCCGGCTTCTCGCTGGTCGAGCTGCCGCCGGACCTGTCGCCGCAGACCCTCGACAAGCTGGCCGACACCCGGATCTCCGGCGTGCTGATCGACCTGCAGCTCGACAAGGGCCCCGACCCGCGCTCCGGCCCCCCGAAGCGCTTCAACGACAGCGGCAAGAAGCCCCGCCACAAGTACTGACCCGCGCACGCCCCTCCTAGACTCCCCGCATGGATCTGGGTCTGGACGGCAAGCTGGTGCTCGTCACCGGGGGCAGCAAGGGGATCGGGCTGGCCTGCGCGGCCGGGTTCCTGGCCGAGGGGGCCCGGGTGGCCCTGGTCTCGCGCGGCCGGGAGAACCTCGACGCCGCAGCCGAGACGCTCGGGGCCGGCGACCGCGTCACGACGTACGCCGCGGACCTCACCGACGCCCAGGCCGCGCTCGACGTGGTGGCGGCGGTCGAGGACGGCGCCGGACCGATCGACGTGCTGGTGGCGAGCGCCGGCGCGGCCAAGCGGGTGCCCTTCGAGGAGCTCGACGCCGGCGCCTGGCAGCGCGCGATGCAGGCCAAGTTCTTCAGCTACGTCCACGTCGTCGACCCGGTCGTGAAGCGCATGGGGAAGCGCGGCTCCGGCTCGGTCGTGAACGTGATCGGCTCCGGCGGCAAGGTCGCCAACCCGACCCACCTGGCCGGCGGCGCGGCGAACGCCGCGCTGATGCTGGCGACGGCCGGGCTCGCCAACGCCTACGGGCCGCTCGGGCTGCGGGTCAACGCCGTCAACCCGGCCGGCACCCTCACCGACCGGCTCGCCGAGGGCATCAAGGCCCAGGCCCGACAAGCCTCGATCAGCGAGGAGGAGGCGCTCGAGCGGCAGGTCGGCTCGGCCCCGCTCGGGCGGCTGGCGCGCCCCGACGAGGTCGCCGACGCAGTCGTCTGGCTGGCCTCGGCGCGGGCGTCGTACGTCAACGGCGCGATCCTGTCGATGGACGGCGCGGCCACGCCCATCGTGGTGTGAGGGTGGCGGCCCGGGCGCCGCTTCTTGACGACCGGCCGCCGCAGGTCGCCGACCACTCTGTGCCGACGGTCGGTGACCCGCACCCACCCGGTGCCCGCGAAGCCCGCCATTATGCCGTAAGCCTCGTCCTGTCTTTCGCCGGTCGTGGCCGCCGGTAGGGTCTGCGTGCCGGGGCGGTAGCTCAGTCGGTCAGAGCAGAGGACTCATAATCCTTGGGTCGTGGGTTCGAGCCCCACCCGCCCCACTCCCAGGTTTCCCCAAGGTGTCTGCGGCAGCGTGTGGTCGAGCGCGAGGGGGAGCCATGGGGCGACGAGCACGCAGGACGGCAGCAGGGCTGGGGATGGTCCTCGCCCTGGCGGCGGGGTGCGGCACGACGGCCACCCCACCGGGTGGGGTGCAGGCACGGCCCGCGCAGACCGAGGTCGCGCCGGCGCGGGTCACGGCCGACGTCCGGGCGTGTGCCGGGGCCGAGGCCATCCTGGGCCACGTGGCCGCGGACACCGCCGCCTGGTCGCCCCGGCAGCGTCCCTTCGACCGCGGGGTCGCGCGTCGGATCCGCACCCAGGCCGGGTTCCTGGCCAGCCAGGGCCCGCAGGCGACGGATGCGGGCATCCAGGTCGCGGTCGACGCGACCGCGGCCTCGTTCCGCGGGGTCGCCGGTGCCATGCAGGCGCGGGACCGCGCCCGCCTGGACCAGGCGATCCGGCGCTCGCGGGTGGCCTACAAGGCCTTCAAGTCGGCCTGCAAGAGCGCCGCCGGGGACTGAGGGTCCACCCACGGGACGCGCGTGAGATCCCCGCCGGTGGGCGGCGGAGCGCTCAGGCCAGACCGAGCCGGTCCAGGATCCAGGCCAGGGTGAAGGCGCGGTCCTTCCACGCCTGGTAGCGCCCGGAGACGCCGCCGTGCCCGGCCGCCATCTCGGTGCGCAGCAGCACCTGCGGGCGACGGTCCTCGGCCGTCGAGCGCAGCCGGGAGACCCACTTCGCCGGCTCGACGTAGAGCACGCGGGTGTCGTTGAGCGAGGTCTCGGCCAGGATCGGCGGGTACTCCTGCGTCGTCACGTTGTCGTACGGCGCGTAGGCGGCGATGTAGTCGTAGGCCTCCGGGTCGGCCTCGGGGTTGCCCCACTCGTCGTACTCCGTGACGGTCAGCGGCAGCGTCGCGTCGAGCATCGTGGTCAGGTTGTCGACGAACGGCACGGCGGCCACGATGCCGGCGAAGAGCTCGGGCGCCTGGTTGGCCACGGCCCCCATCAGCAGCCCGCCGGCGCTGCCGCCCTCGGCCACGACGGCGCCGGCCCAGCCCTCGTCGCGCAGGTGGCGGGCGCAGGCGACGAAGTCGGAGAAGGTGTTCTGCTTGCTCATCATCTTGCCGTCGTCGTACCACCGCCGGCCCATCTCGCCCCCGCCGCGCACGTGCGCGATCGCGAAGGCGACGCCCCGGTCGAGCAGCGAGAGGCGCGCCACCGAGAAGTAGGGGTCCATCGAGGCCTCGTAGGAGCCGTAGCCGTAGAGCAGCGTCGGCACGGGGCCTGCGGCGTGGGCGTCCCGGCGTACGACGAGGGAGATCGGCACCTGCTCGCCGTCGGGGGCCGTCGCCCAGAGGCGGTGCTCCTCGTAGTCGTCGGCGTCGAAGCCCCCCAGCACCGGGGCCTGCCGCAGCAGGTGCAGCTCGCGCGTGCGGACGTCGAAGTCGTAGACCGAGGAGGGCACGGCCAGCGAGCCGAAGCCGAGCCGGAGCACGGGGGAGTCGAGCTCGTGATTGCCGCGCAGGCCCACGGTGTAGACCTCGCTCTCGAACGGGACCAGGAAGTCGTCCTCGACGCCCTCGGCGCCCAAGGTCAGCAGCCGCAGGTTCGTCAGGCCGCCGCTGCGCTGGCTGACCACGAGGTGGCCGGCGAAGGCGTCGACGTCCTCGATGCGGGTGGCCGGGTCGTGCGCGATCAGTGGCTCCCACTCCTCCACCGGCGTCGGGTCGACGGGGGAGGTGGCCACGGCGAAGTCGGGGCCGTCGCCGTTGTGGGTGATCACGAAGCGGTCCCGGCCCCCGATCACGGCGTGGTCGAGGGCGTAGTCGAGGCCCTCACGGCGCGGGACGAAGACGCGCAGGCCCAGCTCGGGCCGGGTGGTGTCCAGGACGTGCCACTCGGCGGTGGTCTTGGAGTGCGCCACGACGACCAGGAACCGCTGCGACCGGGTGCGGCCGACGCCGACCCGGAAGCGCTCGTCGGTCTCGTGCAGCACGACCTGGTCGGCGGACTGCTCCGTGCCCAGGACGTGCCGCCAGACCTTGTCGGCGCGCCAGGCGTCGTCGACGGTGCCGTAGTAGAACGCCGAGCCGTCGGGGTCCCAGGTGACGCTGCCCGCCGTGCCGGTGAGGTGGTCCTCCAGGGTGGCGCCGGTGCGCAGGTCGACCACCCGCACCTCGTAGCGCTCGTCGCCGACCACGTCGGTCGCGTAGGCCAGCAGGTGGCCGTCGGTGCTGACCGAGCTGGCGCCGAGGGAGAAGAACGCGTGCCCCTCGGCCAGCGCGTCCAGGTCGAGCAGCACCTGCTCCCCGGGCAGCGCCGGCTCGTCGGGCGCGCACTCGGCGGGCATCGGGGGAGCCCAGTCGTCGGGCGAGGTGACCGGCACGCGGCAGGACGCGCCGTACTCCCGGCCCTCGAAGGACCGGCCGTAGTACCACCAGTCGCCGCGGCGCGTGGGCACCGACAGGTCGGTCTCCTGCGTGCGGCTGCGGATCTCCTCGACGACGGTCTCGCGCAGCCCGGCGAGGTGGTCGGTCGCCTGCGCGGTCCACGCGTTCTCCGCCTGGAGCAGCGCCAGGACCTCGGGGTCCTCCTTGGCCCGCAACCACTCGAAGTCGTCGTGCCGCTCGCGGCCGTGCACCCGGGTCGTCGTACGCCGGGTGGCCGCGGTGGGCGGCCCGGCGAGGGGCGTGGTCGCGGGGGAGTCGGGGGAGGTGGTCTGCGCGTCGGACTGGGTCACCCGCCGAGCCTAGTCAGGCCCTCGGCAGCATCCTCACGGGTGACCGGGTCGGCGCGGCCGGTGGCGCAGGCGCATCGGGCCGGGCGCGCACGTCGTCCGGGGCTGTCTCCACCGGGTCAAGGTACCGGTTCGAGGGACCCGGTGCGACGGAGATCACGCGTCCGGACCGCCGTCTCGACATGCGCGCGAAACAGACATGACGGATACTCGACTAGAGCGCGACAGTCCGCCGCGCCCTGCCCGCACGATCCGACCAGAGGAGCACTCCATGCACTCCCTGACGACCGCCCTCCGGCGCCTCGCCCACACCCTGCGCACCGACGGCCACGACACCGTCTCGCCGTCGCTGCGTCAGCACCTGAAGACCTACGACGCCTGATCCCGGGCGCGACACCGCACGACCCGCCTAGCGGATCCTCAGCCGCCGCTCGACCGTGCCGCCCAGCACGGTGGAGGTGGTGAGCAGCCGGAAGCGGTAGGTGCGCGTGCCGCGGGGGAGTCCCGTGACCGTCGCGCTCGCCCGCCCGGCCGTCACCGGCACGCTGCGCAGCAGCCGACCGCGCGAGCGCACCTGCAGCACCCCGCTGACCGCCGGCACCGCCGTCGCCCGCACGGTCGCGGCCAGCGTCAGGCTGCCGGTGGCCGGCCTGGCCGAGAGTCGGATCGATGAGGGTGCGCGCACCACGTCGGTGGAGAAGCTGCGCCGGATGACGGGCGTGTAGCCCGGCTTGGCCACCAGCACCTGGGCCAGGATCCGTGAGCCCAGGTCGGCCGCGGTGACGGGGTAGTCCTCGCCGGTGGCCCCGGGGACGACCACGTTGGCGCGACGCCACAGCACGCGGGTGGTCGCACCCTCGGGCACGGCCGGGCGCACGACGTGCAGCGCCTGGCCGGGCACGGCCCTCCCGGTGACCTCGGGGGCGGACTCCAGGGCGAGGACGCCGCGCTCCACGGCCGCGGTGGGGGCCGACGTGGCCACGAGGTCGGGGTAGCCGTCCTTGGTGGCGGTCACCCGCACGCTGAGGGCGTGGCCGACCTCGTCGGCGCCGGGCACGAAGGTCTGGCCGTCGCCGCGCTTGATCGCGACGCCGTCGGAGAGCCAGCGGTACGCCACGGCGTCCGGCGTGGGCGTCCAGGGGCCGGCGCTCGCCGTCAGGGTCTGGTCGACGCGGGGCTCACCGGCGACGGTCGGGGCTGCCTGGCTGCTCAGCACACCAGGCAGGACCGCACCCGAGGGTGCCGAGGTGGCCGCGGCCGGTGCGAAGCCGGTGCCCGAGGCCGTGACCTTGACGCTCAGGCGCTTGCCGACCAGCGGCCGGGTCAGCGCCAGGGTGCTGGCGGTCGCGCCCGTGACCGGGGTCCCGTCGGCGAGCCACTGGTAGGCGAAGGTGGCGCCGGCGAGGCTCCAGGTGCCGGGGGTCGCGGTCAGCGTCCCGCCCACCTTCGGGGTGCCGGTGACGGCGGGGGCCGTGACGCTCGCGAGCTTGACGTCGCTGAAGTGCACGAAGCCGCTCGGCCAGCCGCTGCTCGCCCGGGTGATCCGGGTCCAGGAGAAGTCCCCGTGCCAGCTGTCCTGGGAGACGACGATCTCGTCGGCCGAGACCACGCGCTCGACGTAGCCCACGTGACCGACCGACCCGGCGGGTTTCACGCCGGCCCTCCACCAGGCCACGGCGCCGACGGTGGGCGTGCTCGTGGTGATCCGGCTCATCGCGCTGCCCCAGTTGGTGGCGTTGCCGCTGCCGGTCCAGGGACGGGCGTTCGGCAGGCCCGCCTGCACCATCCGGTACGCCGCGTAGTTGGTGCAGTTGTGTCCGGAGTACATCCGCCAGTACATCGTGCCGCCGGCCTTGGCGTAGCCGGAGTTGCCCATGCCGGCCTTCTCGCACGAGGTGTAGCCGCTGCACAGGGTGGTCACGGTCGCGTCGGCCGGTGCGGCGACGACGGCGCCGGCGCCGGTCGTCAGCACGAGTCCGAGCAGGGCGGTCGCAGGTCGTCTCAGCCGGTTCACCCGTGGGACTGTAGTGGCCGAAAAGCATCTGAGTAAACAAAAGTCCGAATCGTCAACACGACACGCCGTGACTCAAGCAGAAATTACACCGGTGTAGTCCTCGCTGGCGAGGCCGCTGTGCGGGGCCGACGGCCGGTCGTCCCGTGGGACGATGACGGCATGGAGAACGTGCGGCCCATCGAGACCTGGTTGACCGACATGGACGGTGTCCTGGTGCACGAGGAGGACCCCATCCCCGGCGCCAGCGACTTCATCGAGGCGCTGAAGGCCTCGGGCAAGAAGTTCCTCGTGCTCACCAACAACTCGATCTTCACCCCGCGCGACCTGCGGGCCCGGCTCCTCGGCAGCGGCATCGACGTGCCCGAGGACGCCATCTGGACCTCCGCCCTGGCCACCGCCGACTTCCTGTCCGACCAGCGGCCGCACGGCACGGCGTACGTCGTGGGGGAGTCGGGGATGACCAACGCGCTGCACGACATCGGCTACGTGATGACCGACCGCGACCCCGACTACGTCGTGCTGGGCGAGACCCGCACCTACTCCTTCGAGGCGATCACCCGGGCGATCCGGCTGATCGAGAGCGGGGCGCGGTTCATCGCGACCAACCCCGACGTCAGCGGGCCGAGCCCGCAGGGGCTGCTCCCGGCGACCGGCTCGGTGGCCGCGCTGATCAGTGCCGCGACCGGGCGGCAGCCGTACTACGTCGGCAAGCCGAACCCGCTGATGATGCGCAGCGCCCTGAACCGGCTCGAGGCGCACTCCGAGACCACCGTGATGATCGGGGACCGGATGGACACCGACATCATCAGCGGCCTCGAGGCCGGCATCCGCACGGTCCTGGTCACCACCGGGTCCACGAGCCCCGCGATGATCGACACATTCCCCTACCGCCCCACCCGGGTGGTGGACAGCATCGCCGACCTCGTCGAGCTGGCCTCCGAGGCCCGGGGGGAGATGTGAGCGGCTGGCGCGACCGCCCCGACCACCAGGGGTGGCTGTCCTGGCAGCTGCGCCGCCAGCTGGCCTTCGGGCGCGGGTTCGCCCACCCCGAGGGAGGCGCCGGCTGGCTCGCCGACGACGGCTCGGTGGACCTCACCCGTCCCTCGTTCACCTACGTCACGGCCCGGATGCTGCACGTCTACTCGCTCGGCTCCCTGGCCGGGGTGCCCGGCTGCGGACCGCTCGCCGACGTGGCCCTGGCCGGCCTCGCGGGCCGCCTGCACGACGACGAGCACGGCGGCTGGTACGGCTCCGTGGGGCCCGGCGACGAGCGCGACGAGACCAAGCAGGCCTACACCCACGCCTTCGTGCTGCTCGCGGCCAGCTCCGCGCGGGTGGCGGGGCGACCGGGAGCCGAGGCGCTCTTCGACGAGGCCGCCCGGGTGCTCGACGAGCACTTCCTCACCGAGGCGGGCCTGTACGCCGACCGCTGGGACCGCGCCTGGACCACGCTGGACCCCTACCGCGGCGTGAACGCCAACATGCACGGCGTCGAGGCCTGCCTGGCGGCCTACGACGCCTCGGGGGAGCGGTCCTTCCTCGACCGGGCGCTCGCGATCACCACCGAGGTCGTCGACCACTGGGCCCGTCCCCGCGACTGGCGCGTGCCCGAGCACTTCGACGAGGCCTGGCAGGTGCTGCCGGACCACCACCGCGACGAGCCCGACCACCCCTTCGAGCCCTACGGCGTGACCATCGGTCACGGGCTGGAGTGGTCCCGCCTCGTGGTCCAGGTGCGGGCCGCGCTGGACGACGGGCCGGACAACGGGCTGGGCAACGGGCTGGGCAACGGGCTGGGCGACGACGCGCCGGGGTGGATGCTGCCGGCGGCCGAGGGGCTGTTCGCCCGGGCCGTGGCCGACGGCTGGGACGTCGACGGCGCCGAGGGCTTCGTCTACACCACCGACTGGGACGGCACCCCGGTCGTGCGCGAGCGGATGCACTGGGTGGTCGCCGAGGGCATCTGCGCCGCCGCCTCGCTGGGCGAGGCGACCGGCGACCCGGCGTACGACGCGCACTACCGGCGGTGGTGGGACCACGCGGAGACCCTGTGGGTCGACCCCGCCAACGGGTCCTGGCGCCACCAGCGCGGCCCCGACCTCGCCCCCAACGACACGGTCTGGGCCGGCCGTCCCGACCTCTACCACTCGCTGCACGCCGTGCTGCTTCCCCGGCTGCCGCAGGCGCCCGGCGCGGCCCTGGCGCTCGCGGAAGGCCGGATCGGCCCGGCCTGAGGGTCCTAGGCTGCGACGGTGATCAAGTACCTCGGCTCCAAACGGGTGCTCGTGCCCGTGCTGGGGGCGATCGCCACCGCGTCGCGGGCGCGCACGGCGGTCGACCTGTTCACCGGCACCACCCGGGTGGCCCAGGAGTTCAAGCGTCGTGGCCTCGAGGTGACCGCCGCCGACGTCGCGTCGTACAGCGAGGTGCTGAGCGACTGCTACGTCGCGACCGACCGCGCCGAGGTGGACCTCGCGGCGCTCGAGGACGAGCTGCGTCGCCTCGACGGCCTGCCCGGCACCCCGGGCTACGTCACGCACACCTTCTGCGAGCAGTCCCGCTACTTCCAGCCCCGCAACGGGGAGCGCATCGACGCCATCCGCGACGCCATCGAGGCCGACCACCCCGACGGGCCGCTGCGACCGCTGCTCCTGGCCTCGCTGCTGGTCGCTGCCGACCGCGTCGACTCCACCACCGGACTGCAGATGGCCTACCTCAAGGGGTGGTCGCCGCGGTCGCACCGCGACCTGACCCTGCGGGTGCCCGAGCTGCTGCCGGGACCGGGCCGCACGGTGCGGGGCGACGCCCTGGCGACCGTGGACCACCTGGGCCCGGTCGACCTGATGTACCTCGACCCGCCGTACAACCAGCACCGCTACTTCACCAACTACCACGTCTGGGAGACCCTGGTCCGCTGGGACCGGCCCGAGCACTACGGGATCGCCTGCAAGCGCGTCGACGCCCGCGACGAGGCGACCAGCAGCGTGTTCAACCGCAAGGGCCGGATGCCGGTGGCCATGGCCGACCTGCTCGCGCGTGCGCAGGCCGCGCTCGTCGTGGTGTCCTGCAACGACGAGTCCTGGATGTCGGCGGCGCAGATGTCCGAGGCGCTGCGGATCGCGGGGCACGCCTGCGTCGAGGTCCTGGCCTTCGACTCCAAGCGCTACGTCGGCGCCCAGATCGGCATCCACGGCCCGACCGGGGCCAAGGTGGGGGAGGTGGGGCGCCTGCGCAACGTGGAGTACCTCTTCCTCGCCGGCGACCGCGCCCGCGTGCGCCGGTGCGTCCGCGCCGTGGTGGCGACGGGTCGCCCGGTCGACCGGGTCACCGCGAAGGACCTGGTCGCCGCGAGGACCGTGGTCGAACGGTCGGTGACCACTACTCCGGCTGACGGCTGAGGGCCGCTCAGCGCCCGTCGGCGTGCGCGGCGTCGCGGATCTCCCCGACCAGCTCCTCGATGACGTCCTCGAGCGTGGCCACCCCGACGACGACCCCCTCGTCGTCGACGACCCGCGCCATGTGCGAGCCCTTCGCCTGCAGCGTCTGCAGGGCGCTGACCAGCGTGTCCGAGGCGCGTACGCCGGCGAACGGGCGCACCCACTTCTCCTCGACCACCCGGGCCCGTCCGTGGGGGTCCTGCTGCAGCACGTCCTTGATGTGCAGGTAGCCCACCAGGTCGCCCGCGTCGCTCTTCACCGGGAAGCGGGAGTAGCCGGTCTGCGCGCAGACCAGCTCGACGTCGGAGGCGCGGGCGCCCCGCTGCACGGTCTCGATGCGGTCGAGGGGGAGCAGCACGTCGGCGACGGTGCGCGAGGTGAAGCCCAGCGCGCCGGCCAGCCGCTCGTACTCGCCCTGGTCGAGCATGCCCTCGTCGTGCGACTCGTCGACCATCGCCTCGACCTCCTCGAGGGTGAAGGTCGAGGTGACCTCGGTGAGCGGCTCGACCCGCAGCAGCCGCACCACGCCGTTGGCCAGCGCGTCGAGGCCGTAGACGATCGGCTTGAGCAGGGTCACGAAGCCCACCATGGGAGGGCCCAGCACCATCGCGGCCCGCTCGGGGCCGGCCAGGGCGATGTTCTTGGGCACCATCTCGCCCAGCACGACGTGCAGGTACACCACGCAGAGCATGGCGAGGGTGAAGGCCACCGGGTGCAGCCACCCGTCGGGCAGGCCGACGGCGTGCGCGGCGGGCTCGATCAGGTGCGCCAGGGCGGGCTCGGCGACGGCGCCGAGGCCGAGCGAGCAGACCGTGATGCCGAACTGGCACGCGGCGATCATCTGGGACAGGCCCTCCATGGCCCGCAGCGTGGTGCGCGCGACGCGGGACCCCTCGGCCGCCTTGGGCTCGACCTTGGTGCGGCGGGCCGAGACGAGCGCGAACTCGGCGCCCACGAAGAACGCGTTGCCCAGCAGCAGGACGAGCCCGAGCCAGAGGGCGGCCTGGGTGCTCATGCGTCCTCACCCCGCCGCGTGCGGGTGCGGGGCCGGGGCTCGGCGGGGACCTCGGCGGGGGTCTCGGGGGGCAGCAGGCGCCTGATCGAGATCCGGTCGACCCGCAGCCCGTCCATGCGCTCCACGCGCAGCGTGACGTGCTCCTCCACGGGCTCCTCGTCGTCGTCCTCGGGGATGGTGACCGGCAGCGGCAGCAGCACCCGGTCGCCGCGGGTCGGGATCCTGCCGAGCTCGCGCACCAGCAGGCCGGCCACCGTGTCGTAGGCGTCGTCCTCGGGCAGGGCCAGCCCGGTGGCGTCGCGCACCTCGTCGGGTCGGAGCAGGCCCGAGAGGATCCAGGAGCCGTCGGGCCGCTGGCGCAGCCGGGACCCGTAGCGGTCGTGCTCGTCGGCGATGTCGCCCACGATCTCCTCGACCACGTCCTCCAGCGTCACGACGCCGGCCGTGCCGCCGTACTCGTCGGAGACGATCGCCATCTGGAAGCCCTCGCCGCGCAGCAGGGACAGCAGCGGGTCGAGCCGCAGCGACTCCGGCACCACCGTGGCCTCCACCATCACCTCGCGCACCAGGGTGTGGGCGCGCTCGGAGCGGGGGACCGCCACCGCCTGCTTGACGTGCACCGAGCCCACGACGTTGTCCGAGGAGCCCTTGATCACGGGGAACTTGGAGAAGCCGGTGGAGCCGGAGAGGTCGATGATCTCGCTGACCGGGTCGGTGGCGTCGATGCAGGCCATCTGCACCCGGGGCGTCATGATCTCCGACGCCGTGCGGGGCCCGAAGGCGACCGACCGCTGCACCAGGTGGGCGGTCTCGTTGTCGAGCGTGCCCTCGAGCGCGGAGCGGCCGGCCAGCGAGGCCAGCTCGTCGGAGGACCGCGCCGAGCGCAGCTCCTCCTGCGGCTCGATGCCGAGCGCCCGCACCACGGCGTTGGCCGAGCCGTTGAGCAGCTTGATCGGCCAGGTCATGGAGGTGGTGAAGCCACGGATAAGCCCCTGGGTGCGGCGGGCGACCGGCAGCGGCTTGGCGATGGCGAGCTTCTTGGGCACCAGCTCGCCGAAGATCATCGTGGCGATGGTGGCCAGGACCAGGCCGAGCGTCACCGAGATGCCGGGCACCGCGGAGTCGGGCACGCCGGCGGCACCCAGGGGCGTCTCGAGCAGGGTGGCGATCGCGGGCTCCGCGAGGAAGCCGATCACCAGGTTGGTCAGGGTGACGCCGACCTGGGCCCCGGAGAGCTGGGTGGACAGCGAGCGCAGGGCGGTGCGGACCCCCTGCGCCTGCCGGTCGCCGGACTCCGCCGCCTTCTCGACGGCGGCGCGGTCCACGGCCACGAAGGAGTACTCCGCCGCCCCGAAGACCCCGCACGCGAGCACCAGGCCCACCGAGATCGCGAGCAGCAGCCATTCCATGGCGCCATTGTGTCCTGCCCCGGCCCCGGGCGTGCGGGCGGCGGGGTGATCCCGGGACGCCCTCGGACAACCGTGAGAGGCTCGGGGAGCGTCGAGCGGGGCGGAGGTGGTCACGGTGCTGCGGTTCTCCGGCGTCGGCCTGTCCCACCGCGGCCTGGTCCGCGAGGGCAACGAGGACTCCGGCTTCGTGGGCCCCAGCTGCGTCCTGGTGGCCGACGGCGTGGGCGGTGCGGCGGCCGGAGAGGTGGCCTCGGCGACCGCGGCGTACGTCGTCTCGGCGATGTCGCTGGCCGACCCTGCGGCCGACCCCGCCACCCTGCTGCGCGCCGGCCTCGACCTGGCGGAGCAGCAGCTCGCCCTCGGCGTACGACGGGACCCGGCGCGCGCGGGGATGGCGACGACGCTGACCGCGGTCGCCACCGACGGGGTGCGCTGCGCCCTGGCGCACGTGGGCGACTCCCGCGGCTACGTCTTCCGCGACGGCACGCTCACGCGGGTGACCCGGGACGACACCGTCGTCGCCCGGCTGGTCGACGAGGGCCGGCTCGACGAGGCCGACGTCCCGTTCCACCCGTGGCGCAACGTGGTGCTGCGCAGCCTCGGTGGTGGCGGCCGGGGAACGGGCGAGGTGGCCGGGGAGGGGGTCGGCGAGGTCAGCGAGCTGGCGCTGCGACCCGGTGACCGGGTGCTGCTGGCCAGCGACGGGCTCACCGACCTGGTCAGCGAGCTGCGCATCGAGCACGTCCTGGCCGCGCACCACGACGACGCCGCGGTAGAGGTGCTGGTGGACGCGGCGCTCGAGGCCGGCGGGCGCGACAACGTCACCTGCCTGCTGGCCACGGTCGTGGAGAGCACCCCGGTCAGCGCGTCGGTGAGCCTGCAGGGTCTGCTGGTGGGGGCCGTGCGCGACCCCCGGCTGGTGGTCGATGCCGGGGCCGTACGCCGGGGGGCAGGTCCGATTCAGGCGTTTCGCTGGTAAGACGGCCCCCAGTGCGTCACAATGGGCTCACAAGTTCACACACGCATCATCGAAGGTCATCGACACGACCGCCGACTGCTTCACATCGAGACCGCTGGGGAAGGCGTATCTCGCGCCGAAGCACAAGGAGGTTCGTCGTGACCCGACCAACGACCCGTGGCGTTCTCTACATCCACTCGGCGCCATCCGCGCTGTGCCCGCACATCGAGTGGGCCACGGGCGGCGTGCTCGGCATGCCACCACAGGTCGAGTGGACCCCGCAGCCGGCGCAGTCCGGCAGCTACCGCACGGAGTACTCCTGGGCGGCCGAGGCCGGCACGGCCGCGGCGATCACCTCGGCCCTGCGCGGCTGGAACCACCTACGCTTCGAGGTCACCGAGGAGCCGACCACCGGCACCGAGGGCGCCCGCTTCTGCTCCACCCCCACCCTGGGCGTCTTCCACGCCGTCACCGGGCTGCACGGCGACATCATGATCCCCGAGGACCGGCTCAAGGCTGCGGTGGTCAAGGCGGCGCTGGGCGAGACCACTCTGGAGCTGGAGATCGACAAGCTCCTGGGCAAGCCCTGGGACGACGAGCTCGAGACGTTCCGCCACGCCGGCGACGGCGTCCCGGTGCGCTGGCTGCACCAGGTCGTCTGAGCACTGCTCGTCGGTCGAGCCTGTCGAGACCCGCGCCGTCAGGCGCCGCGCGCCAGCAGGTAGTCCACCAGGTCGCCCACGTGGACCAGCTGCTTGGCCGCCTCGTCCTCCAGGCGTACGCCGAAGTGCACCGCCGCGCCCTCGAGGATCTCCACCATCGCCAGGGAGTCGACCCGCAGGTCGTCGACCCAGCGACGCTCGAGGCGCACCTCCTGCGGGCGCAGGCCGGTCACCAGCCGGACGACCTCGGCCAGCTGTCGGCGCACGTCCTCGACGGCTTCCGCGGACGGTCGGGACGGGTCGTGCGAGGCCGGCATGGGCGCGACTCTAGTGGCCGGGTGCCCACATACCGGTGCGTGATCGTCCAAAACGCAACGACTTCTGGTTGACTCAGAGACCCGTGCACCACCCAGACCCGCTGCAGGGAGCACCCATGGCAACGTCCCGAGAGACCGGCGTGGACCTGCAGCGCGTCACCATCCACGGCCATGAGCGGGCCTACGTCCGCATGGGCGAGGGCCCGGCCCTGCTGCTGCTGCACGGCCTCGGCTGCGACCACACCACCTGGCTGCCGGTGATGCACGACCTGGCCCGCCACTTCACCGTGATCGCCCCCGACCTGCTCGGCCACGGCGCCAGCTCCAAGCCGCGGGCCGACTACTCCGTCGGCGGCTACGCCAACGGCATGCGCGACCTGCTCACCGTGCTCAACGTCGACAAGGTGACCGTCGTCGGCCACAGCTTCGGGGGCGGCGTCGCGATGCAGTTCGCCTACCAGTTCCCCGAGCGCACCGAGCGGATGATCCTGGTCGCCCCGGGTGGTCTGGGTCCCGAGGTCACGCCGTTCATCCGGGCCGTGACGCTGCCCGGCTTCCACCAGCTGATGGGCGCCGCCACGCTGCCCGGCATCCGCCACGTCGGCAAGGCCGGTCTCCGCGCGCTGTCCCGCTCGGGCCTGGGCGCCACCCGCGACCTGGCCGAGGTCGCGGAGATCTACGAGTCCTTCCGCGACCCGCGCGCCCGCGCGGCCATCCGCCACGTGGTCCGGGCCTGCGTCGACACCAAGGGCCAGATCGTCACCATGGTCGACCGGGCCTACCTCACCCAGGCGATGCCGATGCTCGTGGTCTGGGGCACCGACGACGTCGTCATCCCGGCCAAGCACGCCGAGAACGCCGCCCGGATCGCCCCGGGCGCCGTGGTCGAGATGATGCCCAACAGCGGCCACTTCCCGCACAAGGACCACCCCGACCGCTTCGTGAAGATCGTCCAGGACTTCATCCGGGCGACCCAGCCCGCGGCGTACCACCGCGGTCGCTGGCGCACCCTGCTCCGCAACGGCCCGGCCGAGCCGGCCAACCGCGCCGAGGCCGGCGGGGCTCCCCTCGCCCCGGTCTCGCAGCTGCCCGGCCGGCGCGCCCGCAAGTCCGTCGCCGGCTGACCGCCGCTCGTCCGCACGCAGCAGGAGCCGGCACCCCCGTGGGGGTGCCGGCTGCTCGTGTCGTCAGGGGGACCTAGGCGTCCCCGCCCTCCTGGGCGACGTCGGCCACGGCCGTGGGGTCGTCGATGCGGTACTTCGCGAAGGCCTCGGCGACGACCTCGGGCTTGACCTCGCCCCGCTGGGCGAGCGCCCGGAGGCTGGCCACGACGACGCTCTCGGCGTCGACCTGGAAGAACCGGCGTGCGGCGGGACGGGTGTCGGCGAAGCCGAACCCGTCGGTGCCGAGCACGTGGTAGTCCTCCGGGACCCAGTGGGCGATCTGCAGGGGCACCGCGCGCATGTAGTCGCTGACCGCGACGACCGGGCCGATCGCACCCTCGAGCGTGGTGGTGACGTAGGCCTCGCGGCCCTGCTCGGCGGGGTGGTTCAGCGACCACTTCTCGCACTCGACGGCCTCGCGGGCGAGCTCGTTCCACGAGGTGACCGACCACAGGTCGGCCGCGACGCCCCAGTCGTCGGCCAGCAGCTGCTGGGCCTTGGTGATCCACGGGAAGCCGATGCCGGAGGCGAGCAGCTGCACGCGGGGGGTCTCGTCATCGCCGCCCGCGATCTCGGGGGCGTCGGCGAACTTGTAGATGCCCTTGAACAGGCCCTCGAGGTCGAGGTCCTCGGGCTCCTTGGGCTGCGAGACCGGCTCGTTGTAGACCGTCATGTAGAAGATGACGTCTTCGCCGTGCGGGTGCTCCTCGGTGGAGGTGTACATCCGGCGCAGGCCCTCCTGCATGATGTGCGCGACCTCGTAGGCGTGCGCGGGGTCGTAGTGCACGACCGCGGGGTTGGTCGCCGCCAGCAGCGGCGAGTGGCCGTCGGCGTGCTGCAGCCCCTCACCGGTCAGCGTGGTGCGGCCGGCGGTCGCCCCGATCAGGAAGCCGCGGGCCAGCTGGTCGGCCATCGCCCAGATCGAGTCGCCCGTGCGCTGGAACCCGAACATCGAGTAGAAGATGTAGAACGGGATCATCACCTCGCCGTGGGTGGAGTACGCCGAGCCGGCCGCCGTCGCCGACGCCATGGCGCCGGCCTCGGAGATGCCCTCGTGCAGCAGCTGGCCGTCGACGTCCTCGCGCCACTTCAGCAGCAGCTTGCGGTCCACGGACTCGTAGCGCTGACCGAACGGGTTGTAGACCTTGGCGCTCGGGAACATCGAGTCCATGCCGAAGGTGCGGTACTCGTCGGGGGCGATCGGCACGATGCGGTGGCCGATCTCCTTGTCCTTCATCCAGTCGCGCAGCAGGCGCACGACGGCCATGGTGGTGGCGATCTTGGACTTGCCCGAGCCCTGCTTGAGCTCCTTGTAGCTGTCGTCGCCCGGGACCTTGAGCTCCTTGGCGCGGATCACCCGACGGGGGATCGAGCCGCCGAGCTGGTGGCGGCGCTCCATCATGTACTGCATCTCGTCGCTGTCCGGGCCGGGGTGGAAGAAGGGCGCGGTGCCGTCGGCCTCGTAGGCCGCGGTCAGCTCCTTGTCGCTCATCGGCAGGTAGAGCCGGTCGCGGAACTTCTTCAGGTCGTCGAGCTTGAGCTTCTTCATCTGGTGGCTGGCGTTCTTGCCCTCCAGCCCCTCGATGGTCCAGCCCTTCACGGTGTGGGCCAGGATCACGGTCGGCTGCCCGACGTGCTTGTCGGCGGCCTCGAAGGCGGCGTACACCTTGCGGTAGTCGTGGCCGCCGCGCGGCAGCTTCTCGATCTGCTTGTCGGTCATGTGCTCGACCATCTTCTTCAGCCGCGGGTCGCGCCCGAAGAAGTGCTCGCGGTTGTAGGCGCCGTCCTCGACGGAGTAGGTCTGGAACTCCCCGTCGGGGGTGGTGTTCATGGCGTTGACCAGGACGCCGTCGACGTCGCGGGCGAGCAGGTCGTCCCACTCGCGGCCCCAGATCACCTTGATCACGTTCCAGCCGGCACCACGGAAGTTGGCCTCGAGCTCCTGGATGATCTTGCCGTTGCCGGTCACCGGGCCGTCGAGCTGCTGCAGGTTGCAGTTGATCACCCAGGTGAGGTTGTCGAGCTCCTCGCGGGCCGCGACGCGCAGCGCGCCCAGCGACTCGGGCTCGGCCATCTCGCCGTCGCCGAGGAAGGCCCAGACGTTCTGCTGGGAGGTGTCCTTGATGCCGCGGTTCTGCAGGTAGCGGTTGAACCGGGCCTGGTAGATCGAGTTGATCGCGGTGAGGCCCATCGAGACGGTGGGGAACTCCCAGAACTCCGGCATCAGGCGCGGGTGGGGGTACGACGACAGCCCCTTGCCCCGGCCGTGCTGGACCTCCTGGCGGAAGCGCAGCAGCTGCTCCTCGGTGAGGCGGCCCTCGAGGTAGGCCCGGGCGTAGACACCGGGGGCGGCGTGGCCCTGGATGTAGATCTGGTCGCCGCCGCCGGGGGCGTCCTTGCCCTTGAAGAAGTGGTTGAAGCCCACCTCGTAGAGCGAGGCCGAGGACTGGTAGGTCGCGATGTGGCCGCCGACCTCGAGCCCGGGCCGGTTGGCGTCGGAGACCATCACGGCGGCGTTCCAGCGGATGAACGCGCGGATCCGGCGCTCGGCCTCCTCGTCGCCGGGGAACCACGGCTCGCGCTCGGGGGCGATGGTGTTGATGTAGTCGGTGCTGCGCAGGCCCGGCACGCCGACGGAGTGCTGGCGCGCCCGCTCGAGCAGCCGCAGCATGACGTAGCGGGCCCGGTCACGGCCGCGGTCGTCGAGCATGGCGTCGAACGAGTCGATCCAGTCCTGGGTCTCGTCGGGGTCGATGTCGGGCAGCTGCGTCGGCAGGCCCTCGTGGATCACGGAGGCGCGGGGGGCGGAGGCTGCAGGGGTGGGTGCCTGGGCGGGCACGGCCTGCCCCTGAGGCGTCGAAGAGGTCTTCTCGGAGTCGCTCACGGGTTCATCGTGTCACTTCTGCGAAGCCGAGGAAATCTACTGGTCGGTACGCCGATGTGCGCCGCTCAGTCCGTCGTCGTCGCGCCCGCCACCACACCGCCGGTCGCACCCACCGCACCCTCGACGGTGCGCTTGATCAGGCCCTCGAGATCCAGGCCCGTGGTGGTCCGCAGCATCGCGAGCGTCTGCACCACGTTGTCGGTGACCTGCTTGGGCAGCGCCCCGGCCCCGTCGGTCGAGATCACGGTGAGCTGGTCGATCGCGCTGATCGGCGCGGCCACCTCGCGGGCGATCTGCGGCAGCACCTCGATCAGCATCTGCAGGACGGCGGCGTCGTTGTAGTGCGCGAACGCCTCGGCCCGCTTGTCCATCGCCTCGGCCTCGGCCTGCCCGACCGCCAGCGTCGAGGCGGCCTGGGCCTCACCCTCGGCGCGGGTGGCCTCGGCCTCGGCGACACGGCGGGACCGCTCGGCCTCGCCGCGCTTCTGGCCCTCGATGGCCTCGGCCTCCGCGAGCGCCGTACGCCGTGACTTCTCGGCCTCACCGTTGAGCCGTGCCTCCTCGGCCTTGGCCTGCGCGCCCGCGATGGAGGCGGCCTTGCGGGCCTCGGCGCCGGCGATCTCGGCGGTGCGGTTGGCCTCGGCCTCCTGCTCGAGCTTGTAGCGGGCGGCGTCGGCGGGCTTGCGCACCTGGGTCTCGAGCTGGCGCTCGGTCAGCGCCGCCTGGCGCACGGCGACCTTCTCCTGCTCGGTCAGGATCGCCTGGTCCCGGTCGGCCTGGGCCAGTGGGCCGGACGCCGCGGCCTGGGCGGAGGCGGCGTCGGTCTCGGCCTTGATCTCGGCCTGCTTCAGGGCCAGTGCCCGCTGGGAGATGGCGATCTCCTCCTCGGCCTTGATCCGCGCCTGCTCGGCGGCCTGGCGGGCGTTGGCCTCGGCGATGGAGGCGGCCTGACCGATGCGGGCGGCCTCGGGACGCCCGAGGTCGGCGAGGTAGCTGCCGTCGTCGGTGACGTCCTGGATCTGGAAGGTGTCCAGGATCAGCCCCTGGCCGGTCAGGGAGTTCTCCGACTCGTCGGCCACGCGCTGGGCGAACGCTGCCCGGTCGCGGATGATCTGCTCGACGGTCAGGCCACCGACGATCGAGCGCAGCGCGCCCGCCAGCACCTCCTGGGTGAAGGCCTCGACGTCCTGCTGCTGGCTGAGGAACCGCTGGGCCGCGAGCCGGATCTGGTCGGCGTTGCCGCCGACCTTGACGATGGCCACGCCCTCGACGTTGAGCTTGATGCCCTGGCCCGACACCGCGCCGCGGATCTGCACCGAGATCCGGCGGCTGGACAGGTCGAGGGTGGCCAGCTTCTGCACGAACGGGATCACGAAGGTGCCGCCGCCGAGGATGACCTTCTGCCCCGACAGGTCGGTGGTCAGGGCCCCGGTCTCGGGGTTGAGCACCGCCTTGCCCTTGCGGCCGGTGACGATGAAGGCCTGGTTGGGCCCGGCGACCTTGTAGCGGCTGGTGACGAGCAGGAGCAGCAGCACCACCAGTGCGACGAAGCCGAGCACGGGGATCAGGTAGTCGGGCACGGGTGGACCTTTCGACAGAGGGAGTTCGACACGGAGCGTTCGAGAGAGGGAGTTCGAGACAGGGAGTGGAGCAGGGTCAGGAGGGGCCGAGCGCGCCCCAGACGGGGGCGACGGTGACGGCCGTGGGGGACAGGACGGAGGTGACGTGCACGGTCGTGCCGGGCGCGAGGACGTCGTCGGCGCGGGCGTTGAGGCGTACGACGTGCCCGCCGACGAGCACCTGGACGGTGCCGTAGCCGTCGGCCGGGATCTGGCTCACGACGCGGCCCTCGCGACCGAGGACGTCGTCGGCCGCGGGTGTGCCGTCGCTGCCGCCGTCGCGCAGCAGCCGGGTCAGCCAGGCCGCGAACCAGCCGAAGGCCACGCCGGCGACGGCACCGACCGGCAGCGCGACCGGCAGCGGCGCGCCGACGGCCTGGGCGAGGGCGGCGCCGAAGCCGAACGCGGACACGAAGCCGCCGACGACGGCGCTGGAGAAGGCGTCGCCGGCCAGGGCGTCGAGGGCGCCGTCGAAGAGGTCGCCCAGGAGGAGCGAGACCGCGAGCAGCACCAGGCCCGCTGCTCCCACGAGCAGGAACGTCGTCATCGCCTCGCCCCCCGAGCGCCGTCGACCCTGACCCGTGCACGTGGGTCAGGTCGGCGGAGCCTAGCCTGCTGCGCGCCCTCCCGTGGCGGTTCCGCACGACGGGTGGCCGCCGTCGGCCCGTGACGCATGGTGGACGAGGGGCTTCCGGGGTTGCGCACCGCCGCGTAACCCGGTGGACTACGGTCACCTCAGCCCAGGATCGTGACGTGGGCGGAGGAACGAGCAGGACCAGCACGACCAGGCATGACCACTCAGACGACCAAACGATGGAGGCAGACAGGTGAGCCCGAGCGCAGGCGGCGCGGACGTGCAGCTGGGGGACCGGCTGGGACTGAAGCCCGGCATGGTCGTGCAGGAGCTCGGCTGGGACGAGGACGTCGACGACGAGGTACGCGCCTCGATCGAGAACGCCATCGACTCCGACATGGTCGACGGGGACCACGGCGACGTCGTGGACATGGTGCTGCTGTGGTGGCGCGACGACGACGGCGACCTGGTGGACGCCCTCGTGGACTCGCTGACCGACCTCGTCCGAGGCGGAGCGATCTGGTTGGTGAGCCCCAAGGTGGGTCGCCCCGGAGAGGTGGATCCCTCCGATGTCGCCGAATCGGCGCCGATCGCGGGACTTTCCACCACGACGACCGTTGCAGTGGGCAAAGACTGGACGGGCACGCGGCTCGTCGCACCCAAGAGTCCCTGACTCACTGCACAGGAGGACCCCGGAGGATGTTCCGACAGCTCACCCAGCAGGCACTTCGACAGGCTCGGCTGGTCAAGGTGATGGCAGCCTCGGGGGTGATCCGGCCCTACGGTCCGGGCACGCTCGCGGGCATCGGCAAGGCCCTCTACACCCGCGGCATCGGCTTCGCCGGCGGCATCCGCGCGCTGGCCGTCCGGGCCCCCGACGAGGTCGGCCTGATCGACGAGCTGGGCGAGCTGACGTGGTCCGAGATGGACCAGCGCGCCACCCGGCTGGCCCACGGGCTGCAGGGCCTCGGGGTGGGGGAGGGCGACAGCGTCGCACTGCTGTGCCGCAACCACCGCTACTTCGTCGACGTCTCCACGGCCCTGTCCAAGCTGGGCGCCGACATCCTCTACCTCAACACCGCCTTCTCCGCCCCGCAGCTGGGCGAGGTCTGCGCGCGTGAGAAGCCGGCCGCCATCGTCTTCGACGAGGAGTTCACCGAGCTGATCGACACCTCCGGCATCGAGGTCACCCGGGTCCTGGCCTGGCACGACGGCGACGCCGGCGAGGTGCCCCTGGTCGAGGACCTGGTCGCCGACAGCGGCACCGAGGACCTCCCGGTGCCCGAGCACACCACCCGGCCGGTGATCCTGACCTCGGGCACGACCGGCACCCCCAAGGGCGCGCCGCGCGGTGAGTCGGGCCTCGACGGCGCGGTCGCGCTGCTCTCCAAGATGCCGCTCCGCACCGGCGGGACGACGTACATCGCGGCCCCGCTGTTCCACACCTGGGGCTGGGCGCACCTCAACCTCGCGATGCTGCTCGGCTCCACGATGGTGCTGACCCGCAAGTTCGACCCCGCGGGCTCGCTGAAGACCGTGCAGCAGCACGACTGCGACGCGATGATCGTGATCCCGGTGATGATGCAGCGGATCATGAAGCTGTCCGAGGAGGACCGCTCCGGTGACTTCTCCGGGCTCCGCGTGGTGGCGGCCTCCGGCTCGGCCCTGCCGGGTGACCTGGCGACCGACTGGATGGACGCCTTCGGGGAGAACCTCTACAACACCTACGGCTCGACCGAGGTCGCGTGGGCCACGATCGCCCAGCCCCGCGACATGCGCGAGGCGCCCGGGACGGCCGGCAAGCCGCCGTACAACACGGTGGTGAAGATCTACGACGAGGACGGCCAGGAGGTCGCCCAGGGGGAGTCGGGCCGGATCTTCGTGGGCAACACGATGCTCTTCGGCGGCTACACCGGCGACGAGGACGAGGGCAAGGCGATGATCGACGGCCTGATGTCGAGCGGCGACGTCGGCCGCTTCGACGACGAGGGACGCCTGTTCGTCGAGGGCCGTGACGACGAGATGATCGTGTCCGGCGGCGAGAACGTCTTCCCCAAGGAGGTCGAGGACTGCCTCTCGCGCCACTCCGCCGTGCAGGACGTCGCGGCCATCGGGGTCGACGACGACGACTTCGGCAAGCGCCTGCGGGCCTTCGTGGTCAAGGACGGCGACGTCGACGAGGACACCCTGAAGACCCACGTCAAGGACAACCTCGCGCGCTACAAGGTGCCCCGCGAGATCGTCTTCCTCGACGAGCTGCCCCGCAACGCGACCGGCAAGGTGCTGAAGAAGGACCTCAAGGACTACGACGAGGACGGCAACCCCGGGGGCGACGACGAGGACTGATGTCGTCGCCGTCACCGGCGACTGGCACCATGGCCGCATGACGTCGGTGACTCCCTCCGCCCCGGCCGGTCCGGTCGGGCTGGCGGTCGGCGAGCGTGCGCCCGACTTCACCCTGCGTGACCAGCACGGCGCCGACCTCACCCTCTCGCAGCACGCGGAGGGCAAGGCGGCGCTGGTGGTCTTCTACCCGTTCGCCTTCAGCGGCGTCTGCACCGGTGAGCTGACCGGCTTCCGCGATCGGCTCGGCGACTTCGAGACCCCGCACAGCACGCTGGTGGCGCTCAGCTGCGACCCGCTCTACGCCCAGCGCGCCCTCGCCGACCGCGACGGCATCTTCTTCCCGCTGCTCAGCGACTTCTGGCCGCACGGCGCCGTGGCCACGTCGTACGCCGTGTTCGACGACCGCACGGGCAGCGCGCGCCGGTCGTCGTTCGCGGTCGACCCGGACGGGATCGTGCGGTGGGCGGTGCACCACGAGCTGATGGTGCCGCGCGACCTCGACGAGCACGCCGAGGCGCTGCGCCGCCTGGTCTAGTTCTTTTGGACTATTTTGCCTTCAACCTCTTGGATGTCGGCTTCCCGTCATGCAGACTTTCCTTGTCGCGCCGCTGGTGACCCGAGACGCCAGCGGCGCGACTTCTACGTTCCCGGACCTGGTCGGTCTGCGGCCCGCTGCTGTCGTAGTCTGTGCCCGCCCCGACCGAGGTCGTGGGCGCCGGGCGTATAGCTCAGCGGTAGAGCCCCTCGCTTACAACGAGGTGGTCGGGGGTTCGATCCCCTCTGCGCCCACCGGCAGGTGCCGCGGCACCACGACGCGGAACGTGGTGCCGACCGGCTCGGCCCGGTGGTGCTCGACGCGGCAGCCGTTGGCCGCGGCCAGCCGGCGCACGACGTACAGCCCGAAGCCGTTGCCCGGCACCCGCCGTCCCGTGCCCGGCCCCGCGTCGCCGGACTGCTCGTGGGCCGTCTGCTCATGAACCGTCTGGGCGAACCGCTCGAACAGGTGCGGCAGGTGGGCCGCGGGCACGCCCGGACCCCGGTCGGTGACGTCGACGAGGAGCGCGTGGTCGTCGCCGTGCAGGCGTACGCCGACCGGGGCGCGGCCGTAGCGCAGGGCGTTGCTGACCAGGTTGACCAGCACCTGGCGCAGCTGGAACGGGTCCACCCGCACGTGGGCGCCGACGTCGGCGCGGACGTCGACGTCGGCACCGCCGTGCACGCCGTCGAGCGCCTCGCGGACGACCTCGAGCAGGTCGACGTCCTCGGGCCGGGCGACCAGGGCGCCGGAGTCGGCGCTGGCCATGGCCAGGATGTCGTCGACCAGGGTGTTCAGCCGCCGGGCGGCACCGAAGGCCTTGTCGGCGCGGGTGAGGCGGGCGCTGTCGGGGGTTTCGCCCCAGGCCAGCGTGAGCTCCTCGAGGTGGCCGAGCAGCACTGTCAGCGGCTGGCGCAGGTCGTGGCCGACCACGCCGAGGACGTCGGAGTTCAGCTGGTTGACGTGCCGGAGCTCGGCGTTCACGCGCTGGACCTCGCGCACCATCGCCTGGGCGGAGGTGACGTCCTGCATCGTGCCGAGAAGACGCACGACGGAGCCGTCGGCGGCGCGCTCGGCCCGCACCCGGCTGTGCACCTCGCGCACGTCACCGTTGCGGCGCACGACCCGGTAGCGCTGCTCGTAGGGCTGCCCGGAGCGAGCGGCCTCCGCGGCCGTCGCGACGACCCGGGCCCGGTCCTCGGGGTGCACGAGGGGCTGCAGCGACTCCAGGTCGGGACGGAAGGTGGTGGGGTCCAGGCCGACGATCCGGTACAGCTGCTGCGACCAGGTCATCTCGCCGGTCTCGGGGTAGGCCACCCAGCTGCCGAGGTCGGCCAGGCGCTCGGCCTCGTCCATCTGGCGCTGGGCCTGCGCGCGACGGGTGACGTCGACCACCTGGGTGAACAGGCCCGTGACCGCGCCGTCCACGACGTCGGGGCGGTAGGTCACCTCGGTGCTGCGCAGAGCGCCCTGCGCGTCGTGGAACCTGGTCTCGAAGACGACCTCCTCGCCCGCGAGGGCGCGGTCGAGGTAGGGCCGGTTGTGGCGGTAGAGGTCCTCCCCGATCACCTCGCGCACGTGCCGGCCGTGGACCTCCTCGGGCGTCTGGGCGAACCACTCGACGTAGGCCTGGTTGACGACGACGTTGCGGAGGTCGGTCGTCCAGTAGCCGACCATGGCCGGCATCCGGTCGATCAGCGACTGGAGGCCGGCGGTCCGGCGCGCGTCGTCCTCGGGTTCCACCACCCCGACATTGTGGGGGTCGTGTCCAGTCCCGACCTCACCCTTCGGGGCGGACGCGCCCGGCGTCGGGCGAGGGGCCGGGCGAAGGGGGCGAACTGCGCCCGTCCGGGCAGTACCCGCACCGCCGCGGTCCTGGCTAGGGTGGCGGGACCAGACCGTGAAGGGGTCCCACCCGATGATCGTGCCGTTCTCCTCCGCCGACTTCCTCGACCGCGCCCTCGCGGTGTACGCCGACCGGGTCGGCCTCGTCGACGAGCCCGACCAGCCGGCGTCCTCGCTGGGTGACGTCTCCTACGCCCGCGTCGGGGAGCTGGCGCGCGCCCAGGCCGCCAAGCTCGACCAGCTGGGCATCGGCGTCGGCGACCGCGTCGCCTACGTGTCCCACAACAGTGCCCGGCTGGGGGCTGCCTTCTTCGGCGTCACGGCGTACGGGCGGGTGCTGGTGCCGATCAACTTCCGGCTCTCGACCGAGGAGATCGCCTACATCGTGGAGCACTCCGGCGCCCGGGTGCTCTACGTCGACCCCGAGCTGAGCGAGTCCCTGGCCGGGGTCGCGTGCGAGCACACCTTCGTCATCGGCGACGACGAGGACATGTACCTCGAGGGTGTCGACCCGGTGCCGTGGGAGCACGAGGAGAACGCGACGGCGACCATCAACTACACCTCGGGGACCACGGCCCGCCCCAAGGGCGTGCAGATCACGCACCGCAACATCTGGACGAACGCGCTGACCTTCGCCCTGCACGCCGGCGTCACCGACCGCGACGTCTACCTGCACACGCTGCCGATGTTCCACGCCAACGGGTGGGGGATGCCCTTCGCGACGACGGGGCTGGGCGTCAAGCAGGTCGTGATCCGCAAGATCGACGGCACCGAGATCCTGCGCCGGATCGAGCAGCACGGCGTCACGTTCATGTGCGCGGCCCCGGCCGTGGTGGCCGCGGTCCTGGAGGCCGCCGAGAGCTGGGAGGGGGAGGTGCCCGGGCGCGACAAGGTCCGGATCATCGTCGCCGGCGCCCCGCCGCCGACCAAGACCGTGGCCCGGGTCGAGTCCGAGCTGGGCTGGGAGTTCCTGCAGATCTACGGCCTCACCGAGACCTCCCCCGTGCTGACGGTCAACCGCACCCGCGCCGAGTGGGACGACCTCACCCCGGAGGAGCGCGCGACCCGGCTGACCCGCGCCGGGCAGCCCGCCCTCGGCACGACGCTGAAGATCTCGGAGTCCGGCGAGGTGCTGGCCCGCTCCAACGTGGTGCTCGAGGGCTACTGGGAGCAGCCCGAGGAGAGCGCGGCGGCGCTGGCCGACGGCTGGTTCCACACCGGCGACGGCGGCGTCATCGGCGACGACGGCTACCTCACCATCCAGGACCGCAAGAAGGACGTCATCATCACCGGCGGCGAGAACGTCTCCTCGATCGAGGTCGAGGACGCGATCTTCTCCCACCCCGAGGTGGCCGAGGTCGCCGTCATCGGCGTGCCCGACGACAAGTGGGGCGAGACCATCAAGGCCCTCGTGGTCCGCACGGAGGGGTCGCAGCTCACCGAGCAGGAGCTGATCGACCACGTCAAGAGCCGGCTCGCGCGCTACAAGGCGCCCTCGTCGGTGGAGTTCCGCGAGGTCCTGGCGCGCACGGCGACCGGCAAGCTGCAGAAGTTCAAGCTGCGACAGCCCTACTGGGAGGGCCGCGAGCGTCAGGTGAACTGATGCCCCACGAACCGTCCGACCACGCGCGGACCGAGGTCCCGGACGACGTCGTGGCCGACCGGGAACGCACCGGTCGAGGTCCCGCGGCACGGCGGCGTGCCGATGATCGCTAACGTCAGGCGCATGCCGACCCTGGGTGACGTCACCGCGCTCCTCGACGAGTGGTTCCCGCCGCACCACGCCGACGACTGGGACGCCGTCGGCCTCGTGTGCGGGGACCCCCACGACGAGGTCCGGCGGATCCACCTGGCGGTCGACCCCACGGTCGCCGTGGTCTCCGAGGCCCTGGAGGCCCGGGCCCAGCTGCTGGTGACCCACCACCCGCTCCTGCTCGAGGGCGTCCACGGCGTCGCCGCGACCACGCCGAAGGGCCGCCTCGTGCACGCGCTGATCGCGGGCTCGTGCGGCCTGTTCACCGCGCACACCAACGCCGACTCCCCGGCGGGCGGCGTCTCGGAGTCCCTCGCGCTGGCCCTGGGGCTGCGCGGCGTACGCCCGCTGGAGCCGCACGCCGCCCGCCACCTCGACAAGGTCGCGGTCTTCGTGCCGGTCGCCGAGGCCGACGCGATGCGGGCCGCGCTGGCCGGCGCGGGGGCCGGCGCCATCGGCGACTACGAGCAGGCCAGCTTCACCGGCGCCGGCACGGGCCGCTTCGTGCCGCTCGCCGGGGCCACCCCGGCGGTCGGTCGGGTCGGTCGGGCCGAGGAGGTCGAGGAGGTGCGCATCGAGGTCGTCCTGCCCCGGCACCTCCGGGAGCAGGTGATCGCCGCGATGCGGGCCGCACACCCCTACGAGGAGCCGGCGTACGACATCATCGAGCTGGCCCGGCTCGACGAGGCCGACCGCGGGTCGGGCCGCGTCGGCGAGCTGGCCGAGCCGATGACGCTGCGGGAGTTCGCCGCGCACGTCGCCGGCGTGCTGCCCGCGACCGCCCACGGCGTGCGCGTCGCGGGCGACCCCGACCAGCAGGTCCGCACGGTCGGGCTGTGCGGCGGCGCCGGCGACTTCCTGCTCGACCGGGCGCGTGACCTCGAGGTCGACGTCTACCTGACCTCCGACCTGCGGCACCACCCCGCCTCGGAGCTGCGCGAGCACGCGGCGGCGGGCGGCCGCGCCCCGGCGCTGGTCGACGTCGCGCACTGGGCCGCGGAGAGCACCTGGCTGCCGGTGCTCCGCGGTCGGCTGGAGCGGGCGCTGGGGGATACGGTGGACGTCCACGTCAGCACGGTCGTCACCGACCCGTGGAGCTTCCGGGCCGAGCCCGGCTCCCGCTGACCCCACGCCCGAGAACCACCAGGAGCCCACCGGTGAAAGCCGATCCGTCCGTCCAGCTCGAGCTCCTCGACGTCCAGGAGCTCGACTCCCGGATCGACACCCTGAACCACCAGCTGGGCGCGATCCCCGAGGCGGCGAAGCGACGCGAGCTGTCGGTCCGGCGCACCGTGGTGCAGAACGCCGTGCGCGACCTCCGGGTCGAGGTCGACGACCTCACCGCTGAGCAGAAGCGCGCCGACGCCGACGTGGAGCAGGTCAGGACCCGGCGCACCCGCGACCAGGGCATGGTCGACGCGGGCGAGGTCAAGGACCCCAAGTCGCTGGAGCGGATGCTCGGCGAGCTGCAGTCGCTCAACCGTCGCATCGGTGCGCTCGAGGACGTCGAGATCGAGGTGATGGAGCGGCTCGAGACCGCGGAGTCGTCGCTGAAGGAGCGCCAGGCCGAGCTCCAGGTGCTCGACGACGAGGACGCCGAGCTCGGCAGCACCCTGGACCGGAAGGCCAGCGACCTGCAGGCCGACCTCGAGGGCGTACGCCGTGACCGGGCCGCCGCCGTCGAGGGGCTGCCCGCGGACCTGGTCGCGCTCTACGAGAAGCTGCGCGCCCAGAAGGGCGGCGTCGGGGCGGCCGCGCTGCGCCGGCGCGAGTGCGGCGGGTGCCGGCTGACGCTGAACGCCTCCGACCTCGGCATCATCGCCAAGCGGCCCGCGGACGACGTCGTGCGCTGCGAGGAGTGCGACCGCATCCTCGTGCGCACCGGCGAGTCCGGGCTGTGAGCGCACCGGCGCAGGAGCAGCCCCGCCGCGGCTGGGGCCGGCACGCCGAGGGCACCACCACCCTGGTGCTGGTGCGGCACGGCGTCACCGACCACACGCTGGGCAAGCTCTTCTCCGGCGGCCTCGCGAGCGCGAACCCGCCGCTCAACGAGGAGGGTCGCGCCCAGGCCCGGGCGACGGCGGAGTGGCTCACGCCACTGGCCCCGACCTTCGACGCGATCGTGTCCTCGCCGGTGCAGCGCACGCGCGACACCGCCGACATCCTGGCCGAGGTCCTCGGGCTGGCGGTCAGTGAGGAGCACGGCATCGCGGAGATGGAGTTCGGCTCCTGGGACGGGTTGAGCTTCACCGAGGTGCACGAGAAGTGGCCCGACGAGCTGTCGGCCTGGCTGGGCGACCTCGACTCGGCCCCTCACGGTGGTGAGTCGATGCGCACCGTCGAGCGCCGCGTGCTCGAGGGCCGCGACCGGATCCTGGAGACCCACGCCGGGGGCACGGTCGTCGCGGTCTCGCACGTCACCCCGATCAAGACCCTGGTCGCCGACGCCCTGGGCGCGCCCCTCGAGGCGGCGTACAGGATGGAGCTGGCGCCGGCCTCGGTCACGGTGATCTCCTACTTCCGCGGCGGGCCCGACGGCGCGCTGCCGATGGCCAGCCTGAGGCTGTTCAACGGCCGCCCCACCGACCTGCTGGGCTGAACGGGCCTAGAGCTCCTCGACCACCACGTCGATCGGGGTGCCGTGGCGGTCGGTGCGGCCCAGCTCGGCCTTCCAGCCCAGAGCCCCGACCTGGTCGGCGAGCGCGGCCGGGGTGCCGGCCACCTCGCCGTGCTCCAGCAGGGCGCGCACCAGGCGGCCCTTGGTGGCCTTGTTGAAGTGGCTGACCACCTTGCGCTGGTCGCCCACCTGCTGCAGCACCCGGACGGTGGCCACCCGGGGTGCGAGGTCGGGCCCGGGGCGCCAGAACGCGGCGTACGTGCCTGAGCGGAGGTCCACGACCAGCCCGGAGCCGGCGGCCTCGCGCACGACGGGGTCGAGCACGCCGCGCCAGTGCGCGGAGACGGTGCCGAGGCCGGGGAGGCTGGTGTCGCCGGAGAGGCGGTACGCCGGGATCCGGTCGCCCGGCCTTACCAGCCCGAACAGCGACGACTGCACCGCCAGCCAGCGGGTGGCCCGTCGTCGGGCCGCGGGGCTCAGGGACGCGACGTCGAGGTGGTCGTAGACGACGCCGGTGTAGATCGCGTCGGCGCGGGCGGTGGGCGCCGAGAGCAGCCGTGCGTTGCGGCGTACCTCCTCGAGCTGGGTGGGACCCAGCCCGAGCGTCGCGGCGGCCCGGTCGGGATCGCCGCTGAGCTCGACCAGCCGCTCGAGGACGGCGCTGCGGTGGGCGGTCAGCTGCGGGAAGGACAGCGCGTCCAGCGCGAGCCGCTTGCCGCGCACGGGGACGGCCTTGCCCTCCGAGGGCGGCAGCAGGATCAGCACGGGGCCAGCCTAGACACGGGGTGAGGCCCCTAGGCTGGCCGGGCGGCCCCGCCAGGGGGCCTACAGGGACGGGGGACGACGTGGGTGCTCGGGTGCTGAAGGTCGGGGTGGGCAGCGAGGAGCTCGCCGCCGGGATCGCGACGATCCAGGAGGAGCAGCACGTCACCCCCGTGTTCCCGCCGGAGGTCGAGCGGGCCGCCGAGCAGGCCGCCGCGTCGCCGCGCCTGCCCGACCTCGACCTGACCGAGATCGAGCTCGTCACCATCGACCCCGAGGGTGCGAGGGACCTCGACCAGGCGATGCACCTCGAGCGCGACGGCGACGGCTTCGTCGTGCACTACGCGATCGCCGACGTCGCGGCCTTCGTGACGGCCGGCGACCCGGTCGACCGCGAGGCGCACGCCCGCGGGGAGTCGCTCTACGGGGCCGACTCCAAGGTGCCGCTGCACCCGAAGGTGCTCAGCGAGGGCGCCGCCTCGCTGCTGCCCGACCAGGTGCGTCCCGCCTTCGTGTGGACGATCGCGCTCGACGCGGCGGGCGCGATGACCTCGGCCCGGGTGGAGCGGGCGCGGGTCCGCTCGCGGGCCAGGCTCGACTACGTCGCGGTCGACGCCCGGCTCGCCGACGAGCCCGAGGGCTCGACCCTGGCGCTGCTGAAGGTGGTCGGTGAGCTGCGGATCGGCCAGGAGGCCGCCCGCGGGGGAGTGTCGCTGCCGATGCCCGCGCAGGAGATCGACGTCGAGGACGGCGTCGCCCGGCTGGAGTTCCGCTCGATGCTCCCGGTCGAGAACTGGAACGCGCAGATCTCGCTGCTCACCGGATTCTGCGCCGCCTCGATGATGCTCGAGCACCGCGTCGGGGTGCTGCGCACGCTGCCGCCCGCCCCCGACGGCGCGGTGCGCCGGCTGCGGCGCACGGCGCAGGCGCTCGGCCTCGACTGGCCGGCCGAGGTGGGCCACGCCGACTTCATCCGCGGGCTCGACCCGCAGGTGCCGGCCCAGGCCGCGATGGTGGTCGCCGCGACCACGCTGCTGCGCGGGGCGGCGTACGTCACCTTCGACGGGGAGCTGCCCGAGCAGACCCAGCACGCGGCGCTGGCCTCGGCGTACGCCCACGTGACGGCGCCGCTGCGCCGCCTCGTCGACCGCTTCGGCCTCGAGGTCTGCGCGGCGGTCACGGCTGGTACGCCGGTGCCGGCGTGGGTGCTGGAGGCCTGGCCGGCGCTGCCGGAGGAGATGCGCGACTCCGGGCGCCGGTCGCACGCCTACGAGAACGCGGTGCTGAACCTGCTCGAGGCGCTGACGCTGCACGACCGGGTGGGGGAGACGTTCCCCGCCGTGGTGCTGGAGACCGAGCACGACGACGAGCGGCGTGGCACCGTGATGCTGCGCGAGCCCGCCGTCGAGGCACCGGTGTCCTCCACGGCACCGCTCCCGGTGGGAGAGGCGGTGCAGGTGCGGCTGGCCGAGGCCGACCCCGCCACGCGCAAGGTGCGCTTCGAGCTCGACGCCGGCTGAGCCACGGGTCAGCCCGGGTCAGCCAGGGGTCAGCCCGCCGCGGCCGGGTCCAGGCTCCGGGGCTCGGCGGAGGGCAGGCTGATCGTGAAGGCGCTGCCGATCCCGAGGCTGGAGTCGACCTCGATCGTGCCGTCGTGACGCTCCACGATGCGCTTGACGATGGCCAGCCCGAGGCCGGTGCCGGGCTGCTCGACCGCCCGCGGGTTGCTGGAGCGGAAGAACTCGGTGAACAGCTGGGCCTGGTCGTCCTCGGAGATGCCGAGGCCCTCGTCGCTGACCTGCAGCACCACCCGTTCGGGCCCGGCCGAGAGGATGACCCGCACCCGGCGTCCGTCGGGGGTGTACTTCACGGCGTTGCTGAGCAGGTTGAGCACGACCTTGTCGAGCTCCTCGCGCTCGCCGAGGGCCAGGACCGGCGCGTCCGGGGCGTCGGTGGTGACGACGAGGCGCTTGGAGCTGGCCGAGACCGCGGTCATCGCGATCGCCTCGGCGACGACCGCACCCAGGTCGACCGGGCCCCGTCGCAGGGGCTGGGCGGACTCGCCGATCTTGCGCAGCAGCAGGAGGTCCTCGATCACCCGGGACATCCGCTGGGAGGCCCGACCGATCGCGGTCAGCGAGAAGTGCGCCTGCTGGTCGATCACGATCTCGCCGGTCTGCAGCATCTCGAGGTGGCCCCGCACGGTGGTCAGCGGGCTCTTCAGCTCGTGGGACACGGTCGCGATCAGCTGGCTCTTGTAGGTGTCCAGCGCCTGCAGCTCGGTGACGAGGTCGTGCTCGCGCTCGAAGGTGCGGGCGTTCAGCGTGGCCCGGCCGAGGTCGTGGCCGATGTCGAGCAGAGCGGCGCACTCGATCGCGGTCCACTCGCGCCGGCCGTCACTGCGCATCAGCACCAGGCTGCCCATGCACTCGGGCCCCGCGCCCAGGGGGACGAAGACGAGCGAGGACATCCCGATGTCGTGCAGCAGCCGGACGACGTGGTCGAAGTGGTGGGGCGCCATCTTGGCGGGCACGGCGTACCCGTCGCCCACGGTCATCACGACCTGCTCGTGCCAGCAGTAGGTCGCCGCGGACTCGGCGAAGGAGACGATCTCGGCGGGCAGGCTCAGGCGCAGGTCCTCGGGCAAAAACTCCGCCCCCGAGCGGGTGTCGTCGGCGACCGTCCTGATCCAGACACGCTCGGCGCCGAAGCCCTCCAGCAGCGTGCGCTGGCTGGCCTCGAGGAGACCCTCGAGGCTGAGCTGGGCCGACGTCGTGCGCACGATGGACTTGACCGTGTCGGCCATCGCGACCTGTTCGGCCAGCGACTCCCGCTCCACCGCGGAGAGCACGGCCCGGCTGGCGAGGCCTGCGAACCTCTCGAGGATCTGGCGCCGCTCGACGTCGGGGCGTCGACCGTCGAGGGGCTCGTCGATCGCGAGGGTGCCGCGGAGCTCGCCGTGGGCGTCGTACAGCGGAGCCACGAGCATGTCCTCGGGGTGCCACGCGTCGGCGGCGTCGCTGATCACCACGTCAGGCACCACCCAGCCGGTGGCGGTGGCCTTGTTCGCACCCACCTCGTGGGGGACGAACTGCAGGACGCCCCAGTCCTCGGCGCGGGCGAGCTCGTCGAGCATCAGCTGCAGGGGCAGACGGGTGCCGATGGACTCCGGCATGCCGGTGTCGACCACCAGCTCGAGCTCGTCGCCGCGCCGGATGCGGATCGCGGCGGCGGCGAACCCGGCCACCGCGACGACACCGTCGGCGATCAGCTGCAGGTTCTCCACGAGCGTGTCCGGCAGCAGCCAGCTGGGCGTGGGCGCGCGCAAGGTCGGGTCGGGCCCGGGTCGTTCGGTCGTGGCAGTCATGGTCAATCCCCCTGGGGAGAACCGTAGGTTCAATCCCCACATCGCGTGCACACATTTGTTGAATCCGGTCAAATCGGACTAGCCGTTCGCGGTCGGGGGACGATCTCGGCGTGCCCTATCCTGGTGGCGCGGACGGGCTGGCCGGGCGACCGCGTCGGGGAGCGATCCCCGTCGAGGAAGGTCCGGGCTCCACAGGACGAGGTGGTGGGTAACACCCACCCGGGGCGACCCGCGGGATCAGTGCCACAGAGAACAGACCGCCACCAGGCCGGTACGCCGGCCCGGGGGCAAGGGTGAAACGGTGGTGCAAGAGACCACCAGCGCGACGGGAGACCGTCGTGGCTAGGCAAACCCCACCTGGAGCAAGACCGAACAGCGAGTGCACGAGGGCGGTCCGCCCGAGCTCGCGGGTAGGTCGCTGGAGGTGGTCGGCAACGGCCACCGGAGATGGATGGTCGCCAACCGGGGGGTCGTGAGGCACCCCGGCGAACAGAACCCGGCCTATGAGCCAGCCCGTCCGCACCCGGGCTCTCCCCGGATGTCCGCTCGCCCACCGCGGGTCGGGGAGTACGCCGGGGGCGACTGGGTACCGCAAAGCCCATGAGCCGACAGACGCGCGTGATCAAGGCCAGCCCCGACGAGGTCTGGAAGGTGCTCGCCGACGGGTGGCTCTACCCGCTGTGGGTGGTGGGCGCCTCGCGGATGCGGGAGGTCGACGACGCGTGGCCGGCGACCGGCGCCGCGCTGCACCACTCGGTGGGCTCGTGGCCGGTGCTGCTCGACGACACCACGGTCGTCCTCGCCAGCACGGCGGGGGAGCACCTCGTCCTCCAGGCCAAGGGCTGGCCGGCCGGTGAGGCCACCGTCGACATCCGCCTCGAGCCCCGCGACGGCGGGACCCTCGTCGTCATCGAGGAGGACGCGTCCCACGGTCCCGGCCTCCTGGTGCCCGGCCCGCTGCGGGCACCGCTGATCGGGTGGCGCAACTCCGAGACCCTGCGGCGGCTCGCCTACCTGGCCGAGCGTCGGGCGTCCTGACCCGAGCGCCGACCGTCGGGCTGCTCAGGGGCCTCGGTGACGTCGGACGCGCTGTCCTCGTGCGCCCACTCCTCGTCGGGCAGGTCCAGCGGGCGGACGTCGGCGGCGGGGAGGCGCGCGGCGAAGGCCGTGTCGACCTTGGTGTAGTAGGTGACCCACGCCCACCAGCTGTTGTCGTGGATGAACCACGAGCGGATCTCACCGGCGTACCACCTCCCGTCGATGCGGACGTTGCACGAGGGCCGAGACCGCGCGGAGTAGACGATCTCGGCGAAGTTGCGCATTCACCTACATTTCCCAGGAGGGGCAGCCGTCAAACGCGACGGTCCGGACTCGTGTGACGCGGCCGCGTGGTGTCGGCGCGATCGCCTCCGTCGGGGCTCGGGTCAGGCCCGCAGGGCGACGACGCCCAGGACGACGAACACCAGGCCGGCAGCCTGCACCCGGCCCAGGCGCTCGCCGAAGACCGCCAGGCCGGTGAGGGCCGCGAGGGCCACCCCCATGCCGGTCCAGATGCCGTAGGCGACGGCGAGGCTGAGGCCCTCGGACAGGGCGACCGAGATGCACCCGATCGAGGTCACCGTGGTGACCAGCGCCAGTGCGGTCCACGGCGTACGTCGGAAGCCGTCGGAGAGCCGCAGGCCGACGATGCTCGCCCACTGCGTCACCACCGCCAGCGCCAGCCAGCCCCAGGGCCCCATCAGTCGCCCCTCGTTCGCTGGCCTCGGGGCGTGCCCGACTGGAGCGCGACCACGCCGACGACGAGCAGCACCAGACCTCCGGCCTGCACCGCCGAGAGCCGTTCGGCGAACAGCGCCCAGCTCGCGAGCGTGGCGCAGGTGAGACCGGTGGCGGTCATCGTGGCGTAGCCGACGCTGAGCGAGACCCCGAGCGCGAGTGCGCGGGCGAACACGAACATCGAGGTGACGTAGCAGGTGACCACCGCAACGGCCCAGCCCAGCGCGGTGAAGGCGTCGGACAGGCGCAGGCACAGGGTGCCGCACACCTCGAGGAGGATCGCCAGCGCCAGGAGCGCGCGGGCCTTGCGCGCCGTCGTCACGCCGTCAGGGTAGGCGCACCCGCCGCGACGTCCGCCACGGGACCAGGACCGCTGGCCGGTCGCTCAGCCCCCGTGGCCCCGGGCCACCGCCTCGTCTCCGCCGGCGACGCCGAACGCGGCCGCGGTCTCGGCGTCCATGACGTAGAGCTCGAGGGCGATGCCGCCCGGTGCGGTGAGGTTCAGGTGCAGGCCCGACTCGTCGACGATCCCGCTGTGCCGCACGGCGTGCGCATCCAGGCGCTCGCGCCAGCGCTCCAGCGTCTCCGCGTCGGCGACCGCCAGCGCCAGGTGGTCCAGCCCCGTGCGGGTGGGGTCGAAGGGCTCGGTGACGCTGCCTCCGTGGCGGGTGACGCCGAGGCCGATGCGCGCCTCGCGGTGCACCACGAAGAGGAGGTCGGGCAGGCGGGTGGTGGTCTCGAAGCCCAGGACGCCGGTCCAGAACTGCTCGGCGGCGTCCAGGTCGTCGGCGGCGAGGGCGATGTGGGAGATCCCCAGGAGACCCGGCACAGCCGGGTCCTCCCCGTCGTGCTGCGTCGGGTCCGTCATCAGCCGGCCTCCTCCGGTCCCTTCCCGGACCTGCCGTCGACCGTAGGCTCCGTCGGCCGCGCGCGGCAACGGCTTTTCAGGCCCCCACGGGTGCTGCGGCACCGCGCGCCGCGGTGGGCTGCGGCGCTGCCGGTGTCGTCGGGCGTACGCCGGCCAGCAGGCGCCGCGTGGACCTCGTCGAACCACGGCCGGCGGTGATCCGGCCGGCGTTGGCGTCCTGCACCAGCGAGGTGACGGTCTCGGCCGCGTCGGCCCGGTTGGTGCCGATGCCGCCGCGGGCGCCGCGCTTGATCCAGCCGACCACGTAGGCGCCGGGGACGGGTGTCCCCGTGGAGGGGTCGACGACGCGACCGAGGTCGTGCGGGACCGTGTGTGTCGCGGGGTCGAACGGCAGGTCGGGCACGGCCTCGCTGCGGTAGCCGACCGAGCGCAGCACCAGGGCGGTCGGCAGGGTGACGACGCCGCCGCCTGATGAGCCGCCCGATGAGCCGCCCGACGAGTCGCCCGGTCCGTCGCCGTGGGGTCGCAGGCGCACGGCGCGGACCCGCTCGTCGCCGTCGATGCCTGCGACGACGGAGTGGAACCGCAGCACCAGCCGGCGCCGCGGACCGACGGGCGCGTCGGGGTCGAGGCGCCGGACGGCCAGGCCCTGCAGGGCCGCCGCCTTGCTGCCGCGGGCCGCGGCCGCGATGGTGTCGGCCACCTCGGGGCCGCCGTCGACCACGACGTCGAGGTCGTCGCGCTGCAGGAACGGGCGCAGCTCCGACAGGGAGTACGCCGCCTCCGCCGGGCCGCGGCGGGCCACGAGCACGACCTCGCGGACGGTGCTGGCGCGCAGCTCCCGGTCGGCGTGTGCGGCGAGGTCGGTGTCGGCGGGGACGCCCGCATCGAGCGCTGCAGGCTCGGTGAGCAGCAGCCGCGCCATGTCCAGGGCGACGTTGCCGTTGCCGACCACGACCGCACGGCCGTGGGTGGTGTCGTCGCGCTCGGCCGGAGCCAGCCGGACCAGGTCGCCCGGGACCTCGGGATGGCCGTTGTACCACCCCACGAAGGCGCGGGCGGGCAGGCTGCCGGGGAGGTCCTCACCCGGCACGCCGAGGGCGACGTCGGTGCTCGCGCCCACGGCGTACACGACGGCGTCGTGGTGCGCCATCAGCGCGCGGTGACTGACGTCGCGGCCGACCTCGACCCCGAGGAACAGCTGCACCCGCGGGTTGCGCAGGACGGTCGCGAACCGGTCGCCGATGGCCTTGGTGCTGCGGTGGTCCGGTGCCACGCCGAACCGCACGAGGCCACCGGCCTCGGGCAGCCGCTCGAGCACCGTGACCTCGGCGCTGGTGGTGAGCAGGGTCGCGGCGGTGTAGCTCGCCGACGGTCCTGTGCCGACCACCGCGACCCGCAGCCGCGACGCGTGACTCTCCAGCGCGGCCGGGAACCGGGGCTCGTCCCAGGGGGCGGCGGGGTCGGTGTCGTCGTAGTGCTCGCGGTTGAGGTCGGCGTACGCCGCGTCGGGGCCCTGCAGCAGGGTGTCGACCGGGAAGATCGCGTCGACCGGGCACGCGTCGGCGCAGGCCCCACAGTCGATGCAGGCGCGCGGGTCGACGTAGAGCATGTCGGTCGTGCCGAAGTCCGGCTCGTCGGGCGTCGGGTGGATGCAGTTGACCGGGCAGACCGCCACGCACGAGGCGTCGCTGCAGCAGGCCTGGGTGATCGCGTAGGCCATCAGCCGCGGTCCTCCACCGGCGCGGGAAGGGGGCCGGTCACACCATGCTCACGCGCTTGTAGAGCGCGAGCGCGGGGCGGGTGAGCAGCCCGAGCTCGTCGAGGAAGTGCATCAGGGGCGCGCAGCTGGAGCGCATCAGCGTCTTGTGGTGCTCGTTGGCCCGGGCCTCGGCGACGGCCCGCACCGGGTCGAGGCCGGCGTTGGCGTAGACCTCCTCGTTGACCATGGTGGACACGATGATGTGCGCGGCGATCGCGATCACCAGCGCCGAGGTCTGGCGGCGCTTGGGGCCGGCACCCTCGATGCGCTCGCGCATCTCCTGGCGCGCGAACTTCATGTGGCGCGACTCCTCGACGACGTGGATCTTGCTGGTCGTCCGCACGATCGGGAGGACCTGCTCGCCGCGCATCCAGTCGCGCTGCATGACGTCGAGCACCTCCTCGGCGACCAGGATGCCGCCGTACGCCACCTCGGCGGTGGCCAGGCTCTTGAAGCCGCGGCCGAGGTGGATGCTGCTCGTGGTCGGGAAGTACGCCGAGATGCCCATCTTCGAGCAGGCCCGGGCGAACATGATCGAGTGGCGGCACTCGTCGGCGATCTCGGTCAGCGCGAACTGGAAGTCCGGGGAGGCGTAGTCGGTGCAGTACTGGTCGCGCAGCACCATCTGCTGCAGGATCATCTCGAACCAGATGCCCGTGCTCATGATCGAGGCGACCTCGTGCCGGGTCAGCGTCACCCGCTGCTCGTGGGTCATCTCGCCCCACAGCCGCGTGCCGTAGAGCGTGCTCCACTCCGGGTTGAGCCCGAAGTGCGCCGGGTCGAGGGGGGCGTCCCAGTCGACCTCGGTGGCCGGGTCGTAGGACAGCACGGCCGAGGAGTCGAGCAGGCGCTGCGAGCCGTCGCGTCCGGTGGCGGAGGAGGTCGGCGAGGTGTGCTGGACGGTGGTCATCTTGGCTCCCGAAAGTTGGGGGTACGCGATGTAGCGTCTACCTAGAAGGTACATCGTGTACCCCCTTCTGCACAGGAGGCGCGCGTGTGAGACGGGTAACCTCCGACTGTGTCGCCCGCCCCCCTGGAACCCGCTCCGGGCGAGACCCGTGCCGGTGACGGACGGGCCACCCGCTGGACCGGTCACCAGCAGCGCCGGCGGGCCGAGTTCGTCGAGGCCGCTCTCGTGGCGATCAAGCGGCACGGGCCCGACGTGTCGACCGAGCAGATCGCGGCCGAGGCGGGCGTGGCCCGCACGCGGCTCTACCGCCACTTCGCCGGCGCCCACGAGCTGAACGAGGCGATCGCGGCGCGCGCCGAGACGATGATCCTGGACGCGCTCGCGCCGGTCTGGGACGCCTCGTCCAGCCCACGCGCGATCATCCGCACGGCCGTGTCCACGCACCTGGGGTGGCTGACCGAGAACCACCAGCTGTACCTCTACCTGGTGCGCCACTCGGTCGCCACGGCCACGGGCGAGAACGTCGTCAACGACGTGAAGCGGCTGATCTCCGACCTGCTGGTGCGGCTGCTCGACGAGTTCGTGGAGTCGCTGGGCCTCGACGTCCGGGTCACCGAGCCGCTCTCGTTCGGCCTCGTCGGCTTCGTCGACGCCGCGGCCGGCCGCTGGGTCGGCGACCCCGACGGCCTCAGCCTGGAGGAGATGGTCGACCTGCTGTCGGGGTGGATCTGGTCGGTGCTCGATGGCGTGCTGCGCGAGGTCGGCCTCGAGGTCGACCCCGGCACCCCCCTGGACCTGGGCGAGCAGCCCTAGGGCCCTCCCCCCAGGACCCCGAGGGTCCAGGAAGGAGAGCCCCCGCCGAGAGGGGGTTCAGGGCACGCCCCAGCCCGCCCAGCGGGGTTCAGGGCACGCCCCAGCCCGCCCAGCGGGGGTTCAGGGCACGCCCCAGCCCGCCCAGCGGGGGTTCGGTGCTCGCGGGGTCAGGACTTCTTCTTGGACTTCTTGGTCTTCTTCGAGGAGCTCGACGAGGAGGGCTTGGAGGCGGCCTTCGAGGGACTCGTGGTCGCCGACTTCTTGGCCTTCTTCGCCGTCTTGGGAGCCTTGGCGTCCTTCTTCTTGCGGGGGTCCAGGGCAGCGGCTGCGGAGGCGGCGGTGCGGGTGGCCGTGTCGGCCGCGGCCTTGGCCGCCTTGCGGGCGCGCTTGCTCTCCTTCTCGAGCAGCGCCAGCGTCTGGCCGACCTGGCCGACGACGTCGCGGGCCACCCGGTCGGCGGTCTCGCGGGCGATCCGCTCCACGTCGGCGGCGGTGAGGTGCTGGCTGGGGGCCGGCGTCGCAGCCGGGGTCGCGGTCTTCCTCGCGGCGGGGGTGCGCGTGGCCGGGGTCTTCGTCGCGGTGGTCTTCGAGGCGGTGGTCTTCGAGGCGGCCGCCTTCGACGCGGTGGACTTCGCCGGGGCCTTCCGGGCGGTCGCGGGGCGCTTCGACGCGGCCTTGGTGGCGGGGCTCTTCCTCGCCGTGCTCTTCCTCGCCGTGCTCTTCGTGGCCGTGCTCTGCGTCGCGGTGCTCTTCGTGGCCGGGGTGGCCCGCGGGGTGGCCTTCCTCGCGGGCGTGGAGGCGGAGCCGGTCGCACTCGTCGAAGGCGCGTTGCCCGTGGGCCCGTCCGAGCTGGCCGAGGCCTTGCGGGGCGTCGGGGTGCGCGACGTCGAGGTGGTGGGGGTGACGGGCGTCGACGGGTCGGTGCTGCTCACTGGTGCCTCCAGGGTGCCTGGCGGCGGTCGTGGTTGACCGTCCGCTCGACCCCATCGTGCCCGAGTCGTCCAGGGCACGAGGCTCCCCGGCGTACGTCGAGGGTGCGGTGGGCGCCCCTCAGCGTGTCGGGAACCCCCGCTCGGCGGGGCTGGGGCGCGGTCTACTGCAGCCTGGTGACCTGGACGTCCACGAACATGCGGGAGGTGCCGGAGCCGGAGAAGATGCCCGAGAGCGGCTTGACGTCGGTGTAGTCGCGGCCGGTGGCCGTGACCACGTGCCGGTCGCCCGGCTCGGTGTCGTTGGTCGGGTCGAAGCCGCGCCAGCCGTCGTCCCACCACTCCAGCCACGCGTGCGACTCGCCCTTGGCTGACTCGCCGACGGCCGGATCGACCATCGGGTGCAGGTAGCCCGAGACGTAGCGGGTGGGGATGCCCACCGAGCGCAGGGCACCGACGGCGATGTGCGCCATGTCCTGGCACACGCCGGTGCGCTCGGCCCACGAGTGTGACGCGGAGGCCTCGACGGTGGTCGAGCCGGAGACGTACTCGACCTCGCGGTAGACCAGGGCGCAGATCTCGCGGGCCGCCTCGCTGGGCGTCGCGCTCGCGTCGGCGATGCCGCGGGCCAGCTCGGCGAGGTCGTCGGTCGGGCGCACGCGGTCGGGCAGGGCGAGGAACTCGGTGTGGGTGTCGGCGTTGGCCGCCTCCCGGATCTCCTCCCACGAGAGCACCGGCGGGCCCACGGGCACCCGGTCGGTGTGCACCGTCGCGGTCGCGGTGACCGTGAGCGAGGTGTGCGGGTCGAGCACCTCGAAGGCGGTGACCTGCGAGCCCCAGTAGTCGCGGTAGGTGTAGGTCCACGGGGTGGGGGAGACCTCGACGCGGGAGTGCACGACGATCTGGCCGGGCAGGGTCACCGGGGTGAGCCGGGCCTCGTTGAACGAGGTGTTGGCCTTGCCGGTGTACTCGAAGCCGGTCGTGTGCGCGATGCGCAGCTGCATGCTCATCGGAGTCCTCCAGCGGTGGGGGGAGTGGCGGGCGGCGGGCAGGGGCGGCTCATGCGCGCACCCCGTGCCACTCGGTGGCCTCGGCGCCGGCGAAGTAGCGCCGGGTGATGGCGTCGGTCGCCAGTGCGCAGGTGCGCTGGAGCCGCTCCATCTCGCCGGGCAGCTCGGCGACGAAGTCGCTCAGCGAGCGGTACTCCAGCTCGGCCCGGGTGCGTCCCAGCAGCCGCTGCGCCTCGTTCTGGAAGCCGGCACGCGTGCCACCGGACTCCAGGCTGTCCAGGCAGCGCTCGGCCCGGCTCAGGCCGAAGACCACGGAGCGGGGGAAGAGCCGGTCGAGCAGCAGGAACTCGGCGGCCCCGCGCTCGGTCTCCAGGCCCTTGTAGGTGCGCAGGAACGCCTCGTAGGCGCCGCACGCCCGCAGCGACGTGCCCCAGGCCGACCCGGAGGTCAGGGCCGCGGTCGCGACCAGGCGCGAGGTCATGTCGGCGCGCTCGATCGAGCGGCCGAGCACCAGGAACTGGTAGCCCTCGTCGCGCGTCATCGTGGCCTCGGCGATGCCGTTGACCTGCGCGGCGCGGTCGCGCACCCACCGGAACGCAACCGGCGGACGCATCGAGCGGAAGTGCCCCGAGGGGACCGCGCGGTACGTCGTGTTCAGCGCCTCCCACATCGAGGTCGACAGCGTCTCGCGCGCCCGTCGTGCGCTCTCCCGGGCGGCGGCCAGCGTGGCTGCGATCGAGGAGGTCGAGGAGGTGTCGTAGGCCAGGACGCGCATCACCTCCTGGGTCGTCATCGGGGTGTCGTCGTCGAAGTCCACGCCCATGATCGACAGCAGGGTGCGGCAGGTGGCCTCCTCGTCGACGCCCGGGTCCTCGAGGATCAGCTGGGTCTGCACGTCGAGGATGCGCGCGGTGTCCTCCGCGCGCTCGACGTAGCGCCCGATCCAGAACAGTGACTCGGCGATGCGGCTCAGCACGTCGCCACCCCCTCCGCCTCGGTGCGGGACGTTCGTCCGTCGGTCGAGCCTGCTCGTCCGTCGGTCGAGCCTGCTCGTCCGTCGGTCGAGCCTGTCGAGACCTGCTGCTGTTGCTGCTGGTCGTGCTGGGAGGAGAACGAGTCGAGCGCGGGGCCGACGTCCTGGGGGGAGGAGGCGACCTCGACCCGCTCCGGCTCCGGTCGTACGGCGTGGCGGCTGTGCCCGGCGAGCACCCAGGTGTCCTTGGAGCCGCCACCGCGCGAGGAGTTCACGATCAGCTCGCCCTCCCCGAGGGCGACCCGGGTGAGCCCGCCGGGAAGCACCCACACCCGGTTGCCGTCGTTGACGGCGAACGGTCGCAGGTCGACGTGGCGGGGCCGCATCATCCCGTTGATGTACGTCGGCACCGTGCTCAGCTGGATCACCGGCTGGGCGATCCACGACCTCGGGTCGGCCATCACCTTGACCCGCAGCTCGTCGAGCTCGGCCTGGGTGGCCTGCGGCCCGATCACGATGCCCTTGCCGCCGGAGCCGTCGACCGGTTTCAGGACGAGCTCGTCGAGCCGGTCCATCACCTCCTCGCGGTGGTCGGCGTCGCCGAGCCGCCAGGTGTCGACGTTGCGCAGGACCGGCTCCTCGCCGAGGTAGTAGCGCACCAGGTCGGGCAGGTAGGTGTAGATCAGCTTGTCGTCGGCCACGCCGTTGCCCACCGCGTTGGCGATCGTGACGTTGCCGGCCCGGGCCGCGTTGAGCAGCCCCGAGCAGCCGAGCAACGAGCTGCTGTGGAAGTGCACCGGGTCGAGGAACTCGTCGTCGACGCGACGGTAGATCACGTGCACGGGCTCCAGGCCCTGGGTCGTGCGCATCATCACGCGGCCGCGCCGGCACTCGAGGTCGCGGCCCTCGACCAGCTCGACGCCCATCGTGCGGGCGAGCAGCGCGTGCTCGAAGTACGCCCCGTTGAAGACGCCGGGGGTCAGCACGACCACGTTGGGGTCGGTGACACCCGCCGGTGCCGCGGCGCGCAGCGCCGTCAGCAGCTTCTGCGGGTAGCCCGCCACCGGTCGGATGCGGTGCTCGGAGAAGGTCTCGGGCAGCGCGGCGGCGATCGCGCGCCGGTTGGTCATCACGTAGGAGACCCCCGACGGGACGCGCACGTTGTCCTCGAGCACGCGGAACTCGCCCTGGTCGTCACGGATCAGGTCGATGCCGCTCACGTGGATCCGGACGCCGTTCGGCGGCTCGATGCCGGCCGCGGCCCGGTGGAAGTGCGAGGAGGTCGTCACGACGTGGCGCGGGACCACGCCGTCCTGGAGCACGTTGCACTCGTCGTAGACGTCGGCGAGGAACTTCTCGAGCGTCTGCACGCGCTGCTGCACGCCGGCCTCGACCTTGGCCCAGTGGTCCATCTCGATGACCCGGGGCAGCACGTCGAGCGGGAACGCCCTCTCCTCACCACCGATGTCGAAGGTGACGCCCTGGTCGAGGTAGCTGGACTGGAGCGCCTCCACCCGCGTCTGGAGCTCGCCCTGGCCCATCTCCTGCAGCGATGGCTGCAGCTGGCTGTACGGCGTGCGGAGCTCGGAGTCGGCGGCGTACATCTCGTCGTACGCCGCGCCCATGCCGGTCGCGTAGTCCTCGAACATGCTGGTCACCCACGCGACCCTAGCGAGGTCCGGTGTCGCCCGTGTGTCGGGTGCGCAGGGCGGACGAACCGGAAACGACGGGAGCCACCGGGTGGGGTTCAGGGCAGCGTGAGGACCTCGGCCCCGTCGGCGGTGACGAGCAGGGTGTGCTCGAACTGCGCGCTCACCCGACGGTCCTTGGTGACCACGGTCCAGCCGTCGTCCCACATGTCCCACTCGTGGGTGCCGAGGTTGAGCATCGGCTCGATCGTGAACGTCATGCCGGGGGTGATCACGTCGTCGTAGTGCGGCTCGTCGTAGTGCGGGATCACCAGCCCGGAGTGGAAGGAGGTACCGATGCCGTGGCCGGTGAACTCGCGCACGACGCCGTAGCCGTGCCGCTTGGCGTAGGACTCGATCACGCGGCCGATCACGCTGATCTGGCGCCCGGGGCGGACGGCCTTGATCGCGCGGCGCAGGGCCTCGCGGGTGCGGTCGACCAGGTCGACCACCTCCTGGGGCGTGCCGGGGGTCAGGAAGGTGGCGTTGGTGTCGCCGTGCACCCCGTCGAGGTAGGCGGTGATGTCGATGTTCACGATGTCGCCGTCCTGCACGACCGTGCTGTCGGGGATGCCGTGGCAGACGACCTCGTTGACGCTCGCGCACAGCGACTTCGGGAAGCCCTTGTAGCCCAGCGTCGAGGGGTAGGCGCCGTGGTCGCAGAGGAACTCGTGTCCGATGCGGTCCAGTTCGTCGGTGGTGACGCCGGGGACGACGTGGGAACCGACGAGGTCGCGGGCCTCCGCGGCGAGCCGGCTCGCCACGCGCATGCGCTCGATGGTGTCGGCGTCCTTGACCTCGGAGCCGGTGAAGGGCGCGGGAGCGGGGCGGTCGACGTACTCCGGGCGGGCGATGCCGGTCGGGACCGGACGCCGCGGGGAGATCGTTCCGGGGGCTATGGCAGTCACGGCCACGAGTGTAGTTTCAGGCGGCATGAGCGAGTTCTGGTACTGCCTGAAGCACAGAGAAGTCGAAGGCCACGACGGCTGCAAGAACGCCGACCGGCTCGGGCCCTACGCCTCGGAGGACGAGGCCGCGCACGCCCTGGAGAAGGTCGCGGAGCGCAACCAGGAGTGGGACGACGACCCGAAGTGGCACGACGAGCAGCAGGAGGACTGAACCTCCCGCCGCTCGCCGGTCTCGTGCCGCCGCTCAGCCGGTGAAGCCGCCGAGCAGCTGCATCCGGCGTCCGTCGACGTGCTGGCTGTCCCCGGTGCCGTAGGTCCACCGGAAGCCGTGCCGGTTCCAGATCCGCACGACGGGGTGCGAGCTGGAGCGCCAGGCGATCCGCGGGTGGCTGCGCGAGGCCCACCAGGCGTCGGGCACCAGGCCGGTGGCCGACCGGTAGGGGTTCTCCCAGGTGTTCACGTCGATGGCCCGCCCGCGGGCGTGTGGCGAGAGCACGCCCGGACGGTTGACCACGCTGCGGCAGTTGAAGCCCGAGGTGTTGTCGGCCCCCATCGAGGCGTAGTCGTCGGCCCCGTGCAGCCGGCTGCTCCAGCCGAAGCGGTCCACGCGGTACATCCGCCGGATCGGGAAGCGACCGTTGTACATCTCCCGCAGCGCCGCGCCGGCCCGACCGGCGACGGCCGCCGCCAGCACCATCTCGCCGCGGTAGCGGTAGCCGTCGAAGCCCCAGTAGTTCACCCGCAGCAGCCGCAGGCCCGAGCGGCCGACGGGGCAGCCCCGGTGCCAGCTGCGGCCGACCATGGAGCGCCACACCGCGGCGGGCAGCGCGGTCACGACCGCGTTCGCCCCCAGCCCCTGGGCCCGTCCCTGGGCCGGGGTGGCGGCAGGCTGCGGCGCCCCCGCCGGGTAGTCGACCGGCGCGACGGGGGGCACGTTGTCGATCACGACCGAGGGGGAGGCGTTGCCGAGCCACCAGGAGGCGCCGGTGCCGGTCGCCCGCCACACGGAGTCCACGCGCGGCATCACCAGCAGCGTGGCCGTGCCGTCGGCGGCCGTCCGCACCCGCGTGTAGGTGGCCCACGCCTCGCCGCGGAGCCTTCGGAAGATGGTCACGGTGCCGCTGATCGGGGTGCCGTCCGAGGCGCGCCAGACCACGCTCAACGGGGTACGCCGTTCGTCGACGACCGTCGTGGCGGCGCTCACGGTGACGACGCTGGCCAGCCGCACCCCCTTGACCTCGGCGGTGGTCGAGGTCAGGGCGGGGTGGGTGCCGTCGGCCGCCCGGACGGCGCGGTAGGAGTGCCAGCCGACGGGCAGCGGGGTGCTCAGGGTGACCCGGCCGTCGGTGCCGGTGCGGCCCGAGGTGACCGTGGTCCAGGCGGTGTCGAGGCGCTGCAGGGCGACGGGAGCGTCCGCCTCGGCGGTCCCCGCACCCTCGGTCAGGGTGACGCCGAAGGCCGCCGGCAAGCCGGTCTTGCCGTATGCCGGGGCATCGAGCACGAGGGTCTCGGCCGGGTCGGCCTGGGCCGCGGAGGGGACGAGGAGCACCTGGCCGGTGAGCAGCAGGGCGAGCAGCGGCAGCAGCGACCGGAGGGTCGCGGGCCATGAGCGGCGGCTGGACGGGAGCAGTGGCATGGGCGTCTCCGGGGACCGGCGACCGCACCCGAGCGACCGCACCGGCCCTCACGCTAATGCCGGAGCAGGGAGGTGCGTAGCCTTGTCGACGTGCCGAAGCAGACCATCTCGCCCTGGGGGTTCATCGGCGTGGGTGGCATGGCCTGCCTGCTGTTCCTGATGCTGGCCACCGTCGTGGTGGCCCCGTGGTGGGTCTCGCTGCTGTTCCTGCTGCTGTGGCTGGTGCTCTTCGTGGTCGCCACCCGGTGGTTCCTGCCGCACCCGCGCCGGGTGCCGTGGCTCGCGGTGGCCGGCCTGCTGGTGTGGGCGCCGGTCGTCTCGGTCGGGTCCCGCGCCTGGGGCTGGAGCTGACCGCTGCCTGAGCCGTGGGACCGACTCAGGCCTCGGTGTGGATCAGCCGTGGGAGCGGCTCAGCCGTTGGAGTGGCTCAGCCGTTGGAGTGCACGCGCAGGATGCGGTCGACGCCCCCGCCGTTGGAGGTGGTGACCAGCAGGTCGCCACCGGGGATCCGGGTGACCGCGCGCAGCCGTCCGAACCCGCGCAGCGCCGAGGGTGTGCGCACCAGCTGCAACCGACCGGCGGAGTCGAACTTCATGAACAGCAGCCGCTCTGCCTTGAGGGTGGCGACCGCGAGGGTGCCGTTGTTGTCGCCCCACTGCGACCCCACCACCCAGGCGGCGCCCGACGTGGCCAGCGTGGGGGAGCCCGACCGCCACCGGGCCGCGACCTGCGTGCCGGGCAGCCGTTGGTCCGTCATCGGCACGCCCTCGTTGTAGCCCGGGACCGGGTTCCAGCCGTAGTCGCCGCGGGTGGTGAGCCGGTTGACCTCGTCGTCGCGGGTGGGACCGTGCTCGACCGACCACAGCGAGCCGTCGGGGCGCTGGGCCATGCCCTGCACGTTGCGGTGGCCGTAGCTGGTGACGTAGCGCGCGTTGAGCGAGGTCGAGCGGATGTAGGGGTTCTGCGGCCAGGGCTTGCCGGTGAACCGGTTCATCCGCAGGGTCTTGCCGCCCAGCGAGGTGATCCGCCGCGGGTTGGCGCCGATGGTCGCGTCGCCGGTGCCGACCATGAGCGCGCCGTAGGAGGTGATCAGCAGCCGGCAGCCGCCGTGGCGGCCGCTGGTGGCCGGGATGCCCTGGAGCAGGGTCTGCTGCGCGGTGGCGGTGCCACCGTCGGCGCTGAGGGTCCACGACAGCACCCGGACGTCGTGGGTGGACCCGCCCCGGAAGCCGCCCTGGCAGGTGTAGAACCGGCGGTTGCCGGAGAACAGCGGGTCGATCGCGAGGCCCATCAGGCCGGTCTCGCCGGAGCTCCACACCGACGACGACGGGAAGGTGACGGGTCGGACGGTGCCGTTGTCCCACAGCAGCAGCCGGCGCCGGTCGCGCTCGGTGACCAGCAGCTGGTCGTTGCCGATGGGCTTGACGTCCCACGGGATGTCGAGGTCGCGCGCGATGGTGGTGACCGTGAGCGACGGCACCACGGCCGCGCGTGGGGAGACCCCACTGACCCCCGTGGTGCCCTCGGCGCCTGACGTGGTCACGGCCAGGGCCGTGGTGGTGGCCAGCGCCACGGTCGACAGGGCCGCCAGCAGGCTTCGCGCTCGTCGCATGACCAGCAGGCTAGCCCCGCCGTGCGACAGGGTCAGTTCATGAAGCCCAGCGGAGAGTACGACAGCGCGGGGAACAGGGCGGGCACCGACCGGTCGGCGAAGCGCTTGGTGACGATCTCGCCCAGCACGTTGCGGTAGTCGGTGGTGACCTTGAGGTCGCCGTCGGCCAGCGAGGTGGCGTCCAGCCCCGGCCACCGGCCGTAGTACGTCCCGCCCTTCACCCCGGCCCCGGCGACGAGCATCATGTTGCCCCAGCCGTGGTCGAAGCCCTGGCTGCCGTTCTCGGTGACCCGGCGGCCGAACTCCGAGATCGTCACGACCGTGACCCGCGACCGCAGCTGGCCGAGGTCGGTGAGGAAGGCCGCGAGCGCCTGGGCGAACCCGTCGACGCTGCTCTGCATGGAGCCGTACTGCAGCGTGCCGTAGCCCGAGTGGTAGTCCCACGCCCCGGCGTCGATGGCGATCACGTCGGTGCCGAGGTCGGCGCGGATCAGCCGGGCGGCGCTCCTCAGCGGGTCCACGAAGGGGCTGGCGTTCCAGGCCGTGGGGTACGCCGTCGTGGTGGCCGGCACCGCGGCGATGGTGCTGCCGGCGGTCTTGGACACGTTGACGGCCTCGGCGGCGCCGCGGGCCATCGGCCCCGAGGCGCCGCCCCAGGCGGTGGTCAGGGAGGAGTAGCGCTGGGTCTCGTAGCCGTCGAGGGCCGGGATCTTCAGGCCGTCGAGGGAGGCCGTGGCGAGCACCGAGCGGGGACCGCTCGTGGCGGTCGTGGGGTAGGCCTGGCCGAGCTGGACGGCGTCGGTGGGCTGGTCGGTGCTGCCCAGGCCGATCATCCGGTTGATCCAGCCGGTGCGCAGGTCCGAGCCCGGGTCGGCGTCCTCGATCTCCTCGATGGCCGAGAAGTGCGAGCGGTTCGCGACCGGGAGACCGACCGCCTGCACGGCGGCCAGCTCGCCGGACTTCCAGAACGACTCGAGCGGGGCCATCTTGGGGTGCAGCCCGAACATCGCGTCGGCACAGATCACCGAGGCCTTCGGCACGGCGGTCGTGGGGCGGGCCTTGTAGTAGCCGGCGTCGCCGTGGGGCACCACGACACCGAGGCCGTCGATGCCGCCGCGCAGGCTGAGCACGACCAGGGTGTTGCCGCCCTTGGTGCCGGCGAACGTGGACTGCATCAGCGCGTCGCCGAACATCTGGGTCAGGGCCATCGTGCCGCCCAGGGCCGCGGCGCCCTGGAGGATCGAGCGGCGTGACATGGCGAAGTCGCGGCAGCAGGACTGCTCGCCCGCGGGGGTGGAGGGGTGCGGGGACGGGTGCGTGGTGGTCATCGGTGCCTCACGAGGTCATCTGGTCGGGGGTGTCGAGCAGGGCGACGGCCAGCCGGGGGAACATCCAGCGGACGATCGCGTGGGAGGTGGTGATCACGGTCTCGGGTGCGTAGCCGGTGGCCTGCCGCGCGACGGTCTGGAGCCGGGCGTCGGCGGCCCGCCCGAGCCAACGCCTGCTCAGGTGGTCGACCAGGGCGTCGAAGCGCAGCGAGGTGGTGGGCAGCCAGGACGCGGGGGTCTTGAAGGTGACCCCGTCCCGGGGCCAGTAGCCGCCGGCGTGGTTGAGGTGCATGCCGTAGGAGGCGAACATCCGCGACGCCGACGAGTAGGCGCTGCCGGTGACGGGCGGGCCGTCGGGCCGGGGCCAGCTGAAGAGCAGCGCCCCGCCCTGGGCCCACTGGAGCACCAGGGAGTAGTTGTTGCCGGTGGCGTCGCCGGTCACGTCGAGCTCGAGCACCTTGGCGGTGGCCACCAGGTCGGCGGCGGGGGAGCGCACCTTGCTGCCGGCGGACCCCAGGAACTCCGGGTGCGTGGACAGCGCGGTGAGCATCGCCCCGATGCTGGTGCCGGCGTCGAGGTAGGCCTGGGCGAGGGTGTTGACGAGCCCCTCGGACGGCGAGTCCCCGACGAAGTAGCGACCCATCTTGCGGGCCAGGTTGCGGGCCGTGGCGGGGTGGTGGGCGAGGTACTTCAGGTAGGCCACGGTCGCGGCCTGGCCGTCGACGTCGGTGTTGGGGTGGGTGAACCCGAGGACGGTCGCCGTGCCGGTCGTGTGCGCCGCGGTCTTGTAGTACGGATCGAAGGTCTCGCCCCAGTCGACGGTGTAGCCCGACAGCAGGACCGCCGAGGCCTTGACCATGTCCTCGGTGTAGCCCGCGCCGCGACCGACGGTGTGCAGCTCGAGCAGCTCGCGGCCCTGGTTCTCGTTGGGCTTGCCGCGCACCGACTTCCACAGGTCGAGGTAGGTGACCATCGCCGGGTGCAGCGAGCACTCCCGCAGCAGGTCCTCGAAGGTGCCGAGCGCGTGCCGGCGGATGGTGGCGTCGTAGTCGAAGCGGTAGATCCAGGCCTTGTCGTGGCCGACGGGCACGTTCAGGTTGGTCGACCAGAAGTCGGTCATGGTCTCCAGCAGCGACCGCTCGGAGTGGATCCGACGCATCAGGCTCCAGCTGCCGAGCTCGAAGCCGTACTGCCAGCCGCTCTTGGTCTGGTCGATCTGGGTGGCCCACTTGGCGGCGGGATCACGGCGCAGGGTGGCGAACCACTCGTCGACCTGGGCGACCTTTGGGTGCTCGGCCAGCAGCGTCGGCCGGAGCTGGGCGGCCAGCCACTGCTCGGGTGTGCCGACGGCGCGCAGGCCGGCCAGCGCGTGCTGGGAGAAGCCGGTGCCGAACCGGTTCAGGAACAACCGCTCGCGGGCGGCGGCGAGGGCCGTCTGGGCCATCGCCGGCGTGGCGGGCACGGCGTACCGCTCGCCGGGAGCGGGGTCGGTGGGTGCCTGGGTCGGCGTCGGGGCGTCGGTGGGGGTCGGCGCGTCGGTGGGCGCCGGCGTCGACGGCGACGGGCTCGAGGTGGGCGCCGACGGTGACGGGGTCGGCGTGCTCGGCGCGGGAGCCGGGGTCGGCTGCGGCGCAGGGGTGGGCTTGGGGGTCGGCTTCGGTGTCGGCTTCGGGGTGGGCCGGACCACCTTCACCGGGGCGCGGCGCTTCTTCCGCTTCTTGCGCCGCTTGCGCGCCGTCACCATCGTCATGGTCGAACCTCACCCGCGTCTCGCGCCGGTCCCTGGTGCCGGCTGATGGGGAGATTCTGACCCGATGTGAGTCCGTTAGGTGCGGGAATGTCCGAATTAGGGTTGATCCGGACCAAACGGACGCGGTGGGCGGCCCAGCGCCGTCAGAACGTGTGCTCGGCCGACGGGAAGCTCCCGGCCCGGACCTCGTCGGCGTACGCCGTGGCGGCGTCGAGCAGCACGGTGCGCACGTCGGCGTACTGCTTGACGAAGCGGGCCATCCGGCCGCCCCGCAGACCGAACGCGTCCTGCCACACCAGCACCTGGCCGTCGCAGTCGACGCCGGCCCCGATGCCGATCGTCGGGATGGACAGCTCGCGGGTGATCTGACCGGCGACGTCGCCCGGCACCATCTCCATCACCACGGCGAACGCGCCGGCGGCCTCGACCGCCCGGGCGTCGTCGAGGAGCCGCTCCGCGGTCTCGCCGCGGCCCTGCACGCGGTAGCCGCCGAGGGCGTGCTCGCTCTGCGGCGTGAAGCCGATGTGCGCCATCACCGGCACGCCGCCCCGGCTGAGCAGCTCGATCTGGGGCGCCATCTCGCGGCCCCCCTCCAGCTTCACCGCGTGGGCGCCGCCCTCCTTCATGAAGCGCACGGCCGTGTCGTAGGCCTGCTCCGGGGAGCGTTGGTAGGAGCCGAACGGCAGGTCGCCGACCACCAGCGACCGCGTCACCGACCGGGAGACCGCGCGGGTCAGCGGCAGCAGCTCGTCGACCGTCACCGGCAGCGAGGTCTCGTTGCCGAAGACGTTGTTCGAGGCGCTGTCCCCGACGAGCAGCACCTCGACGCCGGCCTCGTCGAAGATCTGGGCGGTGTACATGTCGTACGCCGTCAGCATCGCGAACCGCTCGCCCTCCTGCTTGAGCTCGCGCAGGTGCTGGGTGCGCACGCGCTTCCGGGAGGGGGTGCTGCCGGGGGCGGGCGCGCCGGTCGGGGTGCTGCCGCCCGCGGCGCCGTTGCCGTAGGGCGCGGTCTCTTCGCTCATGGGGCTCACGCTAGCCCCGCCGCGCGGGGGGCGGGGCTGTGTCCTCGCTCACGACCGCGGACCCTGGACCTGCCATGCTGGCGCGGTGGACTTCACCTCGGCCTACGCCCACGGCTTCGCCCGGATCGCCGCCTGCACGGTGCCGGTCGCGATCGCCGATCCCGCCACCAACGCGGCCACCGTGCTCGCCGAGGCCCGCGCCTGCCACGACGACGGCGTCGCCGTCGCGCTGTTCCCCGAGCTGTGCCTGAGCGGCTACGCGATCGACGACCTGGTGATGCAGGACGTCCTGCTCGACGCGGTGCTCGAGGCGATCGGCACGCTCGTGGAGGCCAGTCGTGACCTGACCCCCGTGCTCGTCGTCGGCGCACCGCTGCTCAGCCTGCACCGGCTCTACAACTGCGCCGTGGTGATCCACCGCGGTCGCGTCCTCGGCGTCGCGCCGAAGACCCACCTGCCGACCTACCGCGAGTTCTACGAGAAGCGGCACTTCGCCTCCGGCGCCGCTCAGCACGACGGCTCCGTGATCTCGCTGCTCGGCGAGGACGTCCCCTTCGGCTTCGACCTGCTGTTCCAGGCCACCGACGTGCCGGGCCTGACCGTGCACGCCGAGGTCTGCGAGGACATGTGGGTGCCGGTGCCGCCCAGCGCCAACGCGGCGCTGGCCGGCGCGACGGTGCTGCTCAACCTCTCCGGCTCACCGATCACCGTGGCCCGCGCCGAGGACCGCCGGCTGCTGGTGCGCTCGGCGAGCGCGCGCTGCCTGGCGGCGTACGCCTATGCGGCGGCGGGGGAGGGCGAGTCCTCCACCGACCTCTCGTGGGACGGCCAGACGATGGTCTACGAGCTCGGTGACCTGCTCGGCGAGAGCGAGCGGTTCCCGTCGGGCCCGCGCCGCACGGTCGTCGACGTCGACCTCGACCGGCTCCGCCAGGAGCGCCTGCGGATGGGCTCCTTCGACGACAACCGGGTCGTCGAGCGTCTCGAGCCGAGCAGCTACACCCTCGTGGAGTTCGCCCTCGACCCGCCGCCCGGCGACATCGGCCTGCGCCGCAAGGTCGACCGGTTCCCGTTCGTGCCCGACGACGCCGAGCGGCTGGCGCAGGACTGCTACGAGGCCTACAACATCCAGGTCTCCGGCCTCGAGCAACGGCTGCGGGCCATCGGCGGCCCGAAGGTCGTCATCGGCGTCTCCGGCGGCCTGGACTCCACCCACGCGCTGATCGTGGCCGCCAAGGCGATGGACCGGCTCGGCCGTCCGCGCAGCGACATCCTGGCGTTCACGATGCCGGGCTTCGCCACCGGCGAGACCACGAAGTCCTACGCCACGCGCCTGTCAGCCGCGCTCGGGGTCACCTTCGAGGAGCTCGACATCCGTCCCGCCGCGCGCCAGCTGCTCGACGACATGGGCCACCCCTTCGCCGACGGGCAGGAGGTCTACGACGTCACCTTCGAGAACGTCCAGGCCGGCCTGCGCACCGACTACCTCTTCCGGCTGGCCAACCAGCGCGGCGGCATCGTGCTCGGCACCGGCGACCTCTCCGAGCTGGCCCTGGGGTGGTGCACCTACGGCGTCGGCGACCAGATGTCGCACTACGCGGTGAACACCGGCGTCCCCAAGACCCTGATGCAGCACCTGATCCGCTGGGTGGTGAGCAGCGAGCAGCTGGCGCCCGGCGACGCCGAGGTCAACCGGCTGCTGTCGGAGATCGTGCAGCAGGAGATCAGCCCCGAGTTGGTGCCGACCCGCGAGGGCGAGGCCCCGCAGTCCACCGAGTCGACCATCGGGCCCTACGCCCTGCACGACTTCACGCTCTTCCACGTGCTGCGCCACGGCATGCGACCGAGCCGCATCGCGTTCCTGGCCGAGCGCGCGTGGCGCGACGCCGACGCCGGCGAGTGGCCGCCGAACTACCCGGAGGCCGGCCGCCCGGCGTACGACCTGGGTGAGGTGCGGTCCTGGCTCGAAGTCTTCCTCAAGCGCTTCTTCGGCAGCCAGTTCAAGCGGTCCGCGCTGCCCAACGGGCCCAAGGTCAGCGCCGGCGGCACGATGTCGCCGCGCGGCGACTGGCGGATGCCGAGCGACGCCGGCGCCGCTGCCTGGCTGGCCGACCTGGACCGCGTCCCGCGCGGCTGAGTCCGGCCCTCAGCGCGGGTCGTCCGGGTTCGCCGGGTCGGGGGAGAGGTGCTCGTGGACGCAGGTCCAGGTGTCGCCGTCGCGGAGCAGCACGATGGTCTCCCGCTCGAAGACCTCGTCCTCGAGCCCCTGGATCCGACGCACGGTGTGGACGTCGTGGGTGAACACCGCCAGGTCTCCGTGCTCCTGGACGCGCGGGTCGCTCGACCTGCACGACAGCACCCGGAAGTCGACCTCGCGCTCCCACTCGGTCCACAACGCCTCGTAGGCGGCCCGAGACTCCAACCGCCCCGGTGTGTCGTGGAAGAGGAAGGTGGCGTCGGGGTGGAAGTGCGAGAAGTAGCGCTCCGCGTCGCTGGCGGCGAAGGCCGCCACCAGGGAGTCGGCGAACTCGGCGGGGGTCATCGGGCCTCCCCGGTCGCGGGCGCCATGGCGCTGAGCAACTCGTAGGCGGTGTGGGCGGCAGCGATCCCGGTGATCTCGGCGTGGTCGTACGCCGGGGCCACCTCGACGATGTCGGCCCCCACGATGTCCAGCCCGGAGAGGCCACGCAGGATCGCGAGCAGCTCCCGGCTGGTCATGCCGCCCGCCTCGGGCGTTCCCGTGCCGGGAGCGAAGGCCGGGTCGAGCACGTCGATGTCGATGGAGAGGTAGACGGGGCGTCCACCCACCCGGGCCCGGATCCGCTCGGCGACACCGGCTGCGCCGAGGGCGTCGATCTCCGTGGCGGGCACCATGGCGAAGCCCAGCTCCCGGTCGTCGACCAGGTCGCCGGCGCCGTAGAGGGGGCCGCGGGTGCCCACGTGGACGCAGGCCGAGGTGTCCAGCAGGCCCTCCTCGGAGGCCCGGCGGAACGGCGTCCCGTGGGTGTACGCCGCGCCGAAGTAGGTGTCCCACGTGTCGAGGTGCGCGTCGAAGTGGACGACCGCGACGGGGGTGTCAGAGGCCATCGCCCTCAGCAGCGGCAGGGCGATGGTGTGGTCGCCGCCGAGCACCAGCAGCCGGGGAGCCTGCTCGAGCAGTGCCCGGGCCGACCGCTCCACCTGGCCCACGGCCTCGTCGAGGGAGAACGGGTTCGCCGCGACGTCCCCGGCGTCGACGACCTGCTGGGCGGCGAAGGGCGAGACCAGGGAGGCCGGGTTGAACGGGCGCAGGAGTCGCGAGGACGCCCGGATGTGGGCCGGCCCGAAACGAGCCCCCGGCCGGTAGGAGACGCCGGCGTCGAAGGGCACCCCGACCACGGCGACATCGGCGGAGTCGACCTCGTCGATCCGCGGCAGCTGGGCGAACGTCGGCGGACCGGCGAACCGGGGCACCCGGGTGTTGTCCACCTGTCCCACGCGGCCGCCCTCGACGATGCGCGGGGGAGGACCGAGCCCGCCTCCCTCGAAGGTGTCAGGCATGCGGCTGGCCCTCCTTGAGCTCGTCCACGGCGGCTGCGTCGGTCGCGCGGTTGCGCAGGATCTGCCGGTGGGAGGAGGCACTGGCGTCCTCGACGACCTCCGGCACCTCAGCCTCTCGCGAGGGCACCCAGCGCGGACCGTCGGGTCCGAACACGTAGCGCGGCTCGGGGGACAGGAACAGCATCGCGAGGTAGATCACGGCTGCGAGACCGATCGAGACCGGCAGGCTGATGTCGACCCCGCCGACCGCGTTGCGGAACGGCCCCTCGATGAGCGGCGGGTAGTTCGCGAACAGCAGCCCGCAGACGGCCGCGGGGATCCATGCGGCCATGCCGCGCCAGTTGATCCCGTTGTCGAACCAGTAGGCGCCCCCGCGCATGCCGAGGTTGAAGACCTGCAGGTCGGCGGCGCTGTAGTGCCCTCGGCGCACGACGTAGCCGATCGTCATGATCACCATCCAGGGCACCGTGCAGATCACGATCGCGCCGATGAACGCGTTGACGCTGTCGATCAGGTCGAAGGCCAGCCGGCCGAGCAGGATGAACGCGAACGCGATCGCACCGATGAACAGCGATGCCTGCACCCGGCTGAACCGGGGGAACACCGAGGAGAAGTCCAGCCCGGTGCCGTACAGGGAGGTGATCCCGGTGGACAGGCCACCGAGGAAGGCCACCACCATCAGCAGCACGGCGTACCACAGGGGCGAGGCGTTGATCAGCGCCACGACGTAGTCGCTCTCACCGGACACGATGGTGGCGGTCACCACGCCGAACAAGAACGGCACGAGGGTCGCGAGCTGAGCGCCCAGAGTGGCCAGCAGCAGGGAGCGCGGCGCGGTGCGTTCGGGGATGTAGCGCGACCAGTCACCGAGGAACGCGCCGAACGAGACCGGGTTGCCCATCACGATCAGGGCCGAGAGCACGAACGTCGGCCAGAAGCCACCGAGCGCGTAGGCGTCCGGCCCCGGGTCGAAGGAGAGGTCGACCTGCCCGGAGTAGGCGACGGCGCCCAGGACGATCAGGATCGTGTTGCCGAAGACGACGATCTTGTTGACCAGGAGCATGAAGGCGTAGCCGTAGACCACCACGACGATCACCATCGACCCGAGGATCGCGTAGATCACGCCGCGCAGCAGGTCGGAGTCCGGTGTGCCGAAGAGCCGGATCATCGCGCCGACCAGGGCGTCGCCGCTCACCCAGACCGAGATCGAGTAGAACGAGATCGCGGTGAGCAAGGAGAGGAACGAGCCGAGCACGCGTCCGCGGACGCCGAAGTGCGCGCCGGAGGCGACCGCGTTGTTGGTCCCGGTCAGCGGGCCGAACAGGCCCATCGGCATCAGGAACAACGAGCCGACCAGGACACCGACCACCGTGGCGGCCACGGCCTGCCACAGCGAGAGGCCGAGCAGGATCGGGAAGGTCCCCAGGATGACCGTGGCGAAGGTGTTCGCGCCGCCGAACTGGATCCGGAAGAGGTCGACGGGGCCCGAGTGCCGGTGCTCCGGCGGGATGGTGTCGATGCCGTGCTGCTCGACCTCGGTGGCCTTGGGGCGGGTGATTTGTGCCTCGGGTGCTGGATGGCTCATGGCTGCTCCTCAGCGGCTGGCGCGCAGGTCAGGAAGTTCCGTCGAACGCTAGAGCGAGGTTTACCTACATGCAATAGTTGTTGCCCATGAGAGTCCTCCGCGTGATCGACCTGTCCGTGCCGGTCGATGCGGGGACGGTCGTCTACCCCGGCGACCCCGCACCGCGGTTCGAGGTGCACAGCACGATCGAGCGCGACGGCTTCAACCTGCTCGACGTGCACATCGGGTCCCAGTCGGGCACGCACGTGGACGCGCCGTACCACTTCGAGGAGGACGGCCTGCGCCTCGACGAGCTGGCGATCGACCGGTTCGTGGGCCCGGGTGTCGTGGTCGAGGCCTCGGGGCTCCCCGGCCGGGGGGAGATCGGCTGGGAGCACGTCGCGCCGGTCAGCGACCGCCTGGCGCCCGGCACGGTCGTCCTGCTGCGCACCGGCTGGAGCGCGCACTACGGCACGCCGACCTACTTCGAACACCCCTTCCTGGGCGCGGAGGCCTGCGAGCGGATGCTGGCGCTGGGCGTGCGCACCTTCTGCATCGACGCGATCAACATCGATGAGACCCCGGACGACACCCATCCCGGGGTGGGCTTCCCCAGTCATCACCTGATCTCCCGGGCCGGTGGCGTGATCGGGGAGAACTTCCGCTTCGACGACCTGCCCGACGGCGACTTCCTGGTGGCCTGCACGCCGATCCGGTTGACGGGGGCGGACGGCGGTCCGGTCCGGGCCGTTGCGATAGAACTTGCCCCATGAGCACCCGTACACGCGTGGCCCAGGCCGTCCAGGACAGACCCGCGGTGCTGATCGGTGCCCGACTGCGCGCGGCACGCAAGCAGCGATCGCTGACCCTCGACCAGGTGGCGCTCTCGGCCGGGTTGACCAAGGGGTTCGTGAGCCGCCTCGAGCGGGACGACGTGTCCCCCTCGGTCGCCTCGCTCGTGGCGGTGTGCGAGGTCCTCGGCCTGCGGGTCGGTGACCTCTTCGACCCACCGGTGACCTCGGTGCTGCGCGCCGGGGAGGGTCGGCTGATCAACTTCGGCGGGCAGGGGGCCGTGGAGCGGCTGGTCACGCCCGGCACCCAGGGTGCGCTCGAGGTGATCCACTCCGTCATCGAGCCCGGTGGCAGCGGCGGCGACGAGCTCTATGCCCTGGCGTGCGAGGCGGAGTGTGCCTACGTGCTCTCGGGCACCGTCGAGGTGGTGCTCGAGAACGGCTCCGAGCGGCTGTCCGCGGGGGACGCGATGACGTTCCCGGGCAACGCCCCGCACACCTGGCGCAATCCCGGACCCGACACCTGCGAGGTCCTCTGGATCCTGGCTCCGGCGCCTTGAGCGCCGCGATGTCCACGAGTCCTTGCGTGCTGGTCGTCGAGCACGAGGCGGGTGCCCCCGCCGGGCTCGTGGGGGAGTGGCTGGAGCAGGCGGGTGCCGTCCTCGACGTACGCCGTCCGTACGCCGACGGACCGGGGGCCCTGCCCGTGGACCTCACCCGGCACGACGCCCTGCTCGTGCTCGGCGGCTCGATGGGCGCCCACGACGACGCCGACCACGCGTGGCTCGCCCCGACCAAGCAGCTGGTCCGCGAGGCCGCCCTCACCGGCGTACCGACGCTCGGGATCTGCCTGGGCCACCAGCTGGTCGCCGTCGCGCTCGGTGGCCGGTCGGCCCCGAACCCGGCCGGGCAGCAGCTCGGCCTGCTGGCCGTCGGCTGGGGCGACGGCGCCCCGCACGACGCCCTCCTCGGCAGCGTCAGCGGGGCCGTCTCCGGGGCCGAGCGCGGGCTGCACTGGAACGACGACGTGGTCCTCGCCCTGCCCGAGGACGCCGTGGTCCTGGCGCGGGCGCCCGGCGGTGAGGTGCAGGCCGCCCGCTTCGCCCCCACCGTGTGGGGGGTGCAGCTGCACCCCGAGGTCGACGAGCAGATCGTCGCCGGCTGGGGCGACGAGGACCGCGAGCGCCTCGGCGACCAGCGCGGTGCCGAGGTGGCCCGCGCCGTGGGGCAGGCCCGCGCCGAGCTCGAGGCCGGGTGGCGCCCGCTCGCGACGCGGCTGGCCCAACTGGCGTCGGGGTCACGGACCCGGCGGCCGACACCCTAGGCTCGCCCCATGGGAAAGCAGGAAGACTTCGTTCTCCGCGCGCTCGAGGAGCGTGACGTCCGGTTCGTGCGGCTGTGGTTCACCGACGTGCTGGGCTACCTCAAGTCGGTCTCGGTCGCGCCGGCCGAGCTCGAGGGCGCCTTCGCCGAGGGCATCGGCTTCGACGGTTCGGCGATCGAGGGCTTCGCCCGGGTCACCGAGGCCGACATGCTGGCCCACCCCGACCCGTCGACCTTCCAGCTGCTGCCGTGGCGCGGCGAGGGCTCGTCGGTGGCCCGGATGTTCTGCGACATCATGATGCCCGACGGCTCCCCGTCGTACGCCGACCCGCGCTACGTGCTCAAGCGCACCCTGCAGAAGGCCGCCGACAAGGGCTTCACCTTCTACACCCACCCCGAGATCGAGTTCTACCTCTTCCAGGGCCGTCCGGGCCTCGGTGAGGAGCCGATCCCGGTCGACCGCAGCGGCTACTTCGACCACACCGCCCAGTCGCGCGGAGCCGACTTCCGCCGCGAGGCGATCAGCATGCTCGAGTCGATGGGCATCTCGGTGGAGTTCAGCCACCACGAGGGCGGCCCGGGCCAGCAGGAGATCGACCTGAGGTACGCCGACGCCCTGTCGACGGCCGACAACATCATGACCTTCCGCACCGTGGTGCGCGAGGTGGCGCTCAGCCAGGGCATCTGGGCCAGCTTCATGCCCAAGCCTTTCACCACGCACCCAGGCTCGGGGATGCACACCCACGTCTCGCTCTTCGAGGGCGACACCAACGCCTTCTTCGAGGCCGGCGCGGAGTACCAGCTCTCCAAGACCGCCCGCCACTTCATCGCCGGGATCCTGCGGCACGCCGCCGAGATCACCGCGCTGACCAACCAGTGGGTGAACTCCTACAAGCGGCTGATCGGCGGCAGCGAGGCGCCGTCGTACATCTGCTGGGGCCACAACAACCGCTCCGCGATGGTGCGGGTGCCGATGTACAAGCCCAACAAGGCGCAGTCGACGCGCATCGAGCTGCGCTCCATCGACGCCGCGTGCAACCCCTACCTCGCCTACTCGGTCGTGCTGGCCGCGGGCATGAAGGGCCTGGAGGAGGAGTACGAGCTCCCGCGCGAGGCCGAGGACAACGTGTGGTCGCTCAACGACCGCGAGCGCAAGGCCCTCGGGCTCGAGCAGCTGCCCAAGAACCTGCACGACGCGATCCGCGTCGCCGAGGACTCCGAGCTGCTCGCCGAGACCCTGGGCGAGCACGTCTACGAGTTCTTCCTCCGCAACAAGCGCGCGGAGTGGGAGGAGTACCGCGGCCAGGTCTCCGCCTTCGAGCGCGACCGGATGCTGCCCGTCATCTGAGCGGGCCGTCATCTGAGTAGGGCGTCTGAGTACGACGACGGATGCTGGGTCGTCGCGCCGCCGACAGGGTGGTGGCATGACCACGAAGCGCGCCGCCCACCTCACCGCCCCGTTCCGGCTGCCGGCCGAGGCCGTCGCCGACGTGCGGCTGTGCGCCAACGGGGTGCACGTCACGGTGCGCGGCGACATCGACGTGCACACCGCGCCGGTGCTCCGCCGGCGGCTGACCGAGGTCGTCGCCCAGGGGGAGGAGCGGGTGGTGGTGCACCTCGACGCGGTGACGTTCATGGACTCCAGCGGCCTCGGCACCCTGGTGGCCGCGCACCGCGCGCAGACCGCCGGCGGGGGACGCTTCGAGCTGGTCTTCGAGGTGCCCCGGCTGCTGCGCCTGATCGAGATCACCGGCCTCGACCGGGTCTTCACGGTCAACGGACAGGTGCCGCCGCGACCGCGGTAGGTTCGCCGGGTGGCTCCCACCCCTGCACACTCCACCGGCAGGCTGGCCCGTCTCGGCTTCGAGGACCACGACCGGGCGCAGAGGCTGTTCGCCGAGCTCGGTGACGTCGCGGAGCCGCTGGTCCCGTTGATCGCCCGGAGCGCCGACCCCGACCTGGCGCTACGTGCGCTGGTGGCGCTGGCCGACGCGGCCGAGGACCGCGAGGCACTGCTCCAGGAGGCGGCCGACGACGAGGGCACCTCGATGCGCCTGCTGAGCGTGCTCGGTGCCAGCCAGGCCCTGGGCGACCACCTGCGCCGCCACCCCGAGCACTGGCACGAGCTGTGCGACCCGACCCTCGGCTCGACCCGCCCCGCGGCGTACGCCGTCCGGGCCTCGTTGATGCGGGCCGTCGGGGCCGAGCCCGACGACGAGCACCCGACCGCGACGCTGGAGCACGGGGCGGCCATGGACGCCCTGCGCGTGGAGTACCGCCGGCTCCTGCTGCGGCTCGCCTCGCGCGACCTGGCGCACCACGTGGGGGTCGACGACGCCGCCGCCGAGCTCGCCGATCTCGCCGCCGGCACGCTCGAGGCCGCGCTCGCGGTGGCCCGGGGCAAGGTGGGGGAGGCCGCGCTGACCTGCCGGCTCGCGGTGATCGCGATGGGCAAGTGCGGCGGGCACGAGCTCAACTACGTCAGCGACGTCGACGTCATCTTCGTGGCCGAGCCCGTCAAGGGCGCGGCCGACCAGCCGGCGATGCGCGCGGCCACCCAGCTGGCGTCGACGCTGATGCAGGTCTGCTCCGAGCACACCCGTGAGGGCACGATCTGGCCCGTCGACGCCAACCTGCGGCCCGAGGGCAGCTCGGGCCCGCTGGTGCGCACCCTCGCCAGCCACCAGGGCTACTACGAGCGCTGGGCGAAGACCTGGGAGTTCCAGGCGCTGCTCAAGGCGCGCGCGGTGGCCGGCGACCTCGAGCTCGGTCGGGAGTACGACGCGCTGATCAGCCCGATGGTGTGGTCGGCCACCGAGCGCGACGGCTTCGTCGAGGAGGTGCAGTCGATGCGCCGCCGGGTGATCGCGCACATCCCGGCCGAGCAGTCGGAACGGCAGCTCAAGCTGGGGTCGGGTGGGCTCCGCGACGTGGAGTTCGCCGTCCAGCTGCTGCAGATGGTGCACGGGCGCACCGACGAGGAGCTGCGTCCGCGGACCACGCTGAGCGCCCTGGCCCGGCTGACCGAACGCGGGTACGTCGGGCGCGAGGACGGCCGGGCCCTGCACGACGCCTACGCGTTCCTGCGCACCCTCGAGCACCGGATCCAGCTCTACCAGCTGCGGCGTACCCACGTGGTGCCCGCCGACGAGCCCTCGCTGCGCCGTCTCGGCCGGTCCCTGGGCTACACCCGCGACCCGGTGCGCGAGCTCGACGAGCAGTGGCACTTCCACCAGCGCGAGGTGCGCCGGCTGCACGAGAAGCTGTTCTACCGCCCGCTGCTCGCCGCCGTCGCACGGATCAGCGGCGACGAGGCCCGGCTGAGCCCGGAGGCCGCGCGCGCGCGGTTGTCGGCGCTGGGCTACCTCGACCCGACGGCCGCCCTGCGCCACCTCGAGGCGCTGACGACCGGCGTCTCCCGCACGGCCCAGATCCAGCGCACCCTGCTGCCGGTGATGCTGCAGTGGTTCGCCGACGCCCCGGACCCCGATGCCGGGCTGTTCGGCTTCCGGCGGATTTCCGAGGCCCTGGGCTCCACGCCGTGGTACCTCCGGCTCCTGCGCGACGAGGGCGAGGCGGCCCAGCGGATGGCCACCGTGCTGGCCACCAGCCGCTACGCCACCGACCTGCTCCGGCGCGAGCCCCAGGGCGTGGCCGTGCTCGGCGAGCAGGAGCGTCTCGGACCGCTCGGTCGTGCGGCGGTGCAGGCGGCGATGCTCTCGGCCGCCGAGCGCCGCACCGACGTGCAGGAGGCGGTCGCGGCGATCCGGGCCGTACGCCGGCGCGAGCTGCTGCGGATCAGCGTGGCCGACCTGTGCGTGCCGTTCGGGGTGGCCGAGGTGGGCTACGCCCTGACCGACGTCACCAGCGCCACCCTCGAGGCCTCGCTGGCCGCGGTGGTGCGCTCGGTGGAGGACGCCCGCGGCGTGCCGATGCCGACGCGGATGGCCGTGGTCGCCATGGGCCGCTACGGCGGCGGCGAGCTCGGCTACGGCAGCGACGCCGACGTGATGTTCGTGCACGACCCGGAGCCCGGGGCCGACCCGCAGGTCGCCGCGACGATGGCCCAGACCGTGGCCAACGAGGTGCGACGGCTGCTCAGCGCCCAGGGCCGCGACCCGGCGCTCGAGGTCGACACCGACCTGCGCCCCGAGGGACGCCAGGGGCCGCCGGTGCGCACGCTCGGCTCGTACGCCGCCTACTACGGCAAGTGGTCGGCGGTCTGGGAGGCGCAGGCCCTCCTGCGGGCCGACCCGGTGGTCGGCGACCCCGACCTGCGGCGGGCGTTCGCCGCGATGATCGACCCGCTGCGCTTCCCCGCCGAGGGGCTCGGTGAGCGTGACGTCGTGGAGGTACGCCGGATCAAGGCGCGGGTGGACTCCGAGCGCCTCCCGCGGGGAGCCGATCCGGCGACCCACTTCAAGCTCGGGCGGGGCGGCCTCTCCGACGTGGAGTGGACCGTCCAGCTGCTGCAGATGCGTCATGCCGGGTCGGTGCCCGAGCTCCGGACCACGCGGACGCTCGAGGCGCTGCAGGTGGCGGTCGAGCAGGACCTGCTCGACGTCGACGACGCCCAGGGGCTGGCCGAGGCGTGGCGCTTCGCCAGCAGGGCCCGCAACGCGACGGTGCAGGTGCGGGGCAAGCCCGCCGACCAGCTGCCGCGCGACGCGCGCGAGCGGGCGGCGGTGGCGGCCATCCTGCAGTACCCGCCCGGGGAGTCCGACGCGATGGTCAACGACTACCTGCGCGCGGCCCGGCGGGCGCGGGGGATCGTGGACCGGATCTTCTGGGAATGACCCTGAGACTTCAGATCAGTCAAAAGAAGCTATGATCTTCAGATGACCGAGATGAAGCGCTACACCTCCGTAGCCACGCTCATCGGTGACGTGGTGGGGTCCCGCACGTCGACCGACCGGGCGCGCCTGCACAGCACGCTGTCGGAGGTGCTGACCCGGGCCAACGAGGTCCTGGACCCGGTCGTCGCCCTCCGGGTCACGGTGGGCGACGAGTTCCAGGGGTGCTTCGCGACCGTGGGGGCGGCCGTCCACGCCTCCCTGTGGCTGCGTCTGCACCTGGTGCCGGAGGCCGACCTGCGGCACGGGATCGGCTGGGGCGGGGTCGCCGTCCTGGCCGAGGAGCCACGGGTCGAGGACGGGCCCGGCTGGTGGGCGGCGCGGGACGCCATCGACGAGGTCAAGGCCGAGGCCGCCCGGCCTGCCACCCGGCTGCTGCGCACGGCGTACCACCGCGCGCCCGCCGGTGAGGGAGCTCCCGGTCCGGACCCCCGACCGGTCAACGCGGCCCTGATGTGTCGGGACCACGTGGTTGGGTCTGTGGCAGGCAAGAGTGGCGGACGAGCCCTGCGCCTGCTCCGCGGCACCATCGACGGGGTCAGCCAGGCCGTGCTCGCCGAGCAGGAGGGCATCTCCGCCTCGGCGGTCTCCCAGCGGATCCGTCACGACGGCCTGGCGGTGGTGCTCGCCGCCGACGAGCTGTTGAGAGGAGTCTGACGTGACCTGGGTGGCCGTCCTGCTGATCGGCGTCGCCGTGACCGACCTGGTGCGGTCGGTGCGACCCCTGCCCGTCGTCGAGGAGTGCCTCGGCGCCGCGGTCGCGGTGTGGGTGGGCCTGCTCGCCGGTCTCACCGAGCCGCGAGACGTGCTGGCGCTGGCCGTGATCGCGGTCGTCGTCGTGGCCTGGGGCCAGACCGTGCGTCGGGCCTTCGACGGCGCCCCGTCGTGGTGGCCGCTGACGGTGCTGGGCGTGGCCCTGGTGCTGGCACTGCTCGCCTCCGCCTGGGCGGGCCGGGCCGACGGGCTGCTCGGCGCCTGGCTCGACCACACCCGCGTCCCCGCCCTGCGCGGTCTCGCGGCCGACCGGGTGCTGCTGGTGCTGGGGGTCTTCGGGGCCAACCTGAGCACCGGCAACGTGCTGGTGCGGCTCGTGCTCACCGCCACCGACACCGTCGACCCGGCCGACCGGCACACGGCCCTGGACCCCGGCGAGCAGCTCAAGGGCGGCCGCCTTCTGGGCCCGATGGAGCGCGTCTTCATCGTCGGCCTCGGCCTGGCGGGGGAGTGGACCGCCGCCAGCATCGTGGTGGCCGCCAAGGGCCTGCTGCGGTGGCCCGAGCTGCAGTCGCGCAAGGAGCAGGGGCTGATCCACCAGCTCACGGAGTACTTCCTCGTGGGCAGCTTCGTCAGCTGGCTGGTCGCGCTGACCTCGCTGGCGCTCCTGGCTCGCTGACCGGCGCCGAGGCCCTCAGAGCACGTGCTCGCCGTACATCTCCCCGAGGGGGTCGGCGATCAGCTCGATCCGGGCGCCGTCGGGGTCGCGGAAGTAGACCGACACGCCACTGTGCACCTCGTGCTCGACGCCGGCCTCGGTGAGCCGCCCGACCAGGGCCTCCCAGCGGTCGGGATCCACGGAGATCGCGCAGTGGTGCAGGCCGCCGAGCACCTCGGCGTACGGCCCCACGTCGAGCCCGGGGAAGTCGAAGAAGGCCAGCAGGTTGGTGTGGCCGATGTCGAAGAAGAAGTGCGAGGAGCCCGGGTAGTCGCGGTTCTCGATCAGCTCGGTCAGCGGGAAGCCCAGCACGTCCTGGTAGAAGCGGATCGTGCGCTCCACGTCGTGGCTGATCAGGGCCGTGTGGTGCAGCCCGCGAGCGGTGGACGGGGGACGCGAGTCGGCGGGCCGGAGGTGGGCGTCCCGGAGTTCGGCGCGTCGATGCGAGTGCTCGTCGCCGGACGGCTGCTGCTCGGTCATGTGGGTCTCCTCCATCGCCACCGGTCCGATCCGGTGAAGGTTTCAACCATCTCACGCCATCCAGGGGCCGTGCACACCCGAAAGGAGGGCCCGGGACCGTCGCTGACACGGCGACGTAACGACTCCGTGACATCGGGACCCTAGGTTCGGCCGGACAAGCCCTCGCCTCCGGCGAACTCACCAGGGAGCACCATGACTGCGAACCACACCCGCCTGCAGGCCATCAAGGGCGTCGAGTCCTCCGTCCCACCGGCCTTCAGCTTCGACCCGGGCGAGGAGCCCGGCCAGATCTTCGGCGAGAACGTCTTCAGCCTGACCGCGATGCAGAAGCGACTGCCCAAGAGCGTCTACAAGTCGGTGGTCTCCACGATCGAGAAGTCCGCACCCCTGGACCCCGACGTCGCCGACGCGGTGGCCTCGGCGATGAAGGACTGGGCGATGGAGAAGGGCGCGACCCACTACGCGCACGTCTTCTACCCGCTGACCGGCCTGACCGCGGAGAAGCACGACAGCTTCCTGGACCCGGTCGGCGACGGCACCGCCTTCGCGTCGTTCTCGGGCAAGACCCTGATCCAGGGCGAGCCCGACGCCTCGTCGTTCCCCAACGGCGGCCTGCGCAACACCTTCGAGGCACGCGGCTACACCGGCTGGGACGTGATGAGCCCGGCGTACGTCCTGGAGAACCCGAACGGCAACACCCTCTGCATCCCCACGGTCTTCATCTCGATGACCGGCGAGGCGCTCGACCACAAGACGCCCGTGCTGCGCTCGCAGCAGGCGATGTCGGCCCAGGCCAAGCGCGTGCTGACGCTCTTCGGACACACCGACCCCGAGAACGTGGTCGCCTACTGCGGCCCCGAGCAGGAGTACTTCCTGGTCGACAGCCACTTCTTCACCGCTCGCCCCGACCTGCTCAACGCCGGCCGCACGCTGTTCGGCGCCAAGCCGCCCAAGGGCCAGGAGTTCGACGACCACTACTTCGGCGCCATCCCCGAGCGGGTGCTCGGCTTCATGATGGACACCGAGCGGGAGCTGTTCAAGCTCGGCATCCCGGCCAAGACCCGGCACAACGAGGTCGCGCCCGGGCAGTTCGAGGTGGCCCCGATGTTCGAGCGGGCCAACGAGGCCTCGGACCACCAGCAGCTGCTGATGACCACCTTCAAGGCGGTCGCCCGCAAGCACGGCATGGAGTGCCTGTTCCACGAGAAGCCGTTCGACGGGGTCAACGGCTCCGGCAAGCACGTGAACTTCTCGCTCGGGAACTCCGAGCTCGGCAGCCTGCTCGTGCCCGGCGACAACCCGCACGACAACGCCCAGTTCCTGGTCTTCTGTGCCGCCGTCATCCGCTCGGTGCACCTGTACGGCGGGCTGCTGCGCTCGTCGGTCGCCTCGGCGAGCAACGACCACCGGCTCGGCGCCAACGAGGCGCCCCCGGCGATCATCTCGATCTTCCTCGGCGACCAGCTCGCCGACGTCTTCGACCAGATCGCCAAGGGCGGTGCCACCCACTCCAAGGACAAGGGCACCCTCACGATCGGCGTGGACACCCTGCCCGACCTGGCCAAGGACCCGGGCGACCGCAACCGCACCAGCCCGTTCGCCTTCACCGGCAACCGGTTCGAGTTCCGGGCCCCGGGCTCGAACCAGACGGTGGCCGGCCCGATGGTCGTGCTGAACACGATCATGGCCGAGGCGCTCGACCACTGCGCGACCTACCTCGAGGGGGCCGTCGCCGAGGGCACCGACTTCAACGAGGCGGTCCAGTCGCTGCTGACCTCGATCATCTCCGACCACGGCGCGGTGATCTTCAACGGCAACGGCTACTCCGACGAGTGGCCCGTCGAGGCCGAGCAGCGCGGGCTGAAGAACCTGCGCACGACCGTCGACGCGCTCCCCGAGCTGATCTCGCCCGAGGCGCTCGAGCTCTTCTCGACCTACGGGGTGTTCAACGACCGTGAGATGCACAGCCGCTACGAGATCGGTCTCGAGCAGTACATCCTCTCGATCGGGGTGGAGGCCAACCTCACCCTGGAGATGGGCAGCACGATCATCCTGCCGGCGGCGATCCGCTACCAGACCGAGCTGGCCGGCAACGTCGCGGCCCTCAAGGCAGCCGGTGTCGAGGCCGACCTCTCCGGGTTGCACGAGGTCTCCGCGCCGCTGGCCGACCTGAGGGCCGGCCTCGAGGAGCTCGCCGCGGCGATCGCCCACGAGCACCCGGCCGACGCGATGGAGGCGGCGACCTTCTGCCGCGACAGGGTGATCCCGACCATGGCGGCGGTCCGCACGGCGGCCGACGTCCTCGAGGGCATCGTGGCCGACGACCTGTGGTCGCTGCCGACCTACCAGGAGATGCTCTACATCCTCTGAGCGTCCGTGCCTCGCGTCGGGAAGGATTGACGCCCCACGGTGTTGAGGACGTACGGCGGCCCGGTCGGGTCGCCGTACACCCTCGTTGGAGGTCTGCTCATGCACGTCGGCATCGACAGCTTCGTCTCCCAGGTCACCGATCCGTCGACCGGCCACGTCGTCGGTCCGGTGGAGCGGATGCAGCACCTGCTGGAGGAGATCGAGCTCGCCGACCGGGTGGGGCTCTACTCGTTCGGCATCGGTGAGCACCACCGCGAGGAGTACTTCGACTCCGCACCGCCGGTGATCCTGGCCGCCGCCGCTGCGCGCACCTTCCGGATCCGGCTGGGCAGCGCGGTCGCCGTGCTCAGCGCGAACGACCCGGTGCGGGTCTTCCAGCAGTTCGCGACGCTGGACCTGATCTCCCAGGGCCGGATCGACCTGGTGGTCGGCCGCGGTTCCTTCACGGAGTCGTTCCCGCTGTTCGGGCTCGACCTCGCCGACTACGACGAGCTCTTCGAGGAGAAGCTGGACCTCCTGCTGAAGCTGCGGGCGTCCACCCACGTCACCTGGTCGGGCCGGCACCGTCCGGCGCTGACCGGCCAAGGCGTCTTCCCGCGCCCGGTGCAGGACCCGCTGCCGATCTGGGTCGGCGTGGGCGGCACGCCGCAGTCGTTCGTGCGCGCCGGGCTGCTCGGACTGCCGCTGATGGTCGCGATCATCGGGGGCGAGCCGCGCCAGTTCGCGCCCCTGGTCGACCTCTACCGCCGGGCCGGCGCCCAGGCCGGGCACGCCCCCGAGACGCTCCAGGTCGGCCTGCACGTCTTCGGGTACGTCGGGGAGAGCCGCGAGGCCGCCGCCGACATCGTCTACCCCGGCTGGCACCAGATGTTCACCACGGCCGCCCGCGAGCGGGGCTTCGCGCCGCCCAACCGCCCGCAGTTCGACGCCACCAGCGGTCCGAACGGCGCCTTCTTCATGGGCAGCCCCGACGAGATCGTGGAGAAGCTGGGCCGGATCTCCGAGCAGCTCGGCGGCGTCGACCGGGTCTCGCTGCAGATGACCAACATGGCGATGTCGCACGCCGACCTGCTGCGTGGCATCGAGCTGCTCGGCACCGAGGTCGCGCCCCGGGTCGCCGACCTCTGACGACCGACGTCTGACGACCCGGCGGAGGCGGGGTCAGGACCGTGGCGAGGTCAGCACGTGCTGGGCGAGCCGGGTGGTGGCGTCGACCCCGAGGTGGCCCACGACCCGGCCGACCCGCTCGCTGTCGAGGGGGAGGAGACCGGGGGAGCCGGGGACGTCCGGGGTGAGGCCGAGGTCGACGTCGGTGCGCCCCGCCATGATCTCGAGGTTGAAGGCGTAGCGCTCGCGGGCCCCGGCCGCCGTCAGCCGCTTCAGCACCCCGGCTCCCACGCGGCGCTGCCCCTCCTCCTCGCACCAGGAGTCCAGCGCCGCCACCAGGTGGGCGCCGGCGGCGTGGTCGATGTCGGCCCAGGCCTGCCGCATCGACCCCACCTGGGTCAGCAGGGCCGCTGCGCTCTTCTCGCCGATCCCCTGGACGCCGGGGAGGTTGTCGCTGGCGTCCCCGCGGAGGGCGGCGTACTCGAGGTACTGGTCGGCGCCGATGCCGTAGAGCGCCCGCAGACCGGCCGGACTCAGCAGCGGGGCGACGTCCATGCCGCCGGTGATCAGGCGCAGCACCCGGGTGTGGTCGCTGATGTGGGCGAAGGAGTCGCGGTCGGAGGTGATGATCACGCAGCTCCAGTCGTGCTCCTCGGCCCAGGTGGCCGCCGACGCGTTGACGTCGTCGGCCTCCAGCCCGGCCGGGGTCACGGTGTGCAGGCCGAGGGCGTCCAGCATGGCGCCGGTGCGGTAGAGCTGGTCGACGAGCTCGGCATCCTTCTCGGCCCGCCCGGCCTTGTAGGCGGCGTACGACTCGGTGCGCACCGACCGGGTGCGGTCGTCCAGCCCGAGCACGACGGCGTCCGGGGCGAACCGGTCCACGGCCTCGACGACCTGCCGCAGCATCCCGTGCAGCGCCCACGCCGGCAGCCCGCCACGGTCCCGCAGGGCGGTGCCGGCACGTGCGTGGTGGTGGCGGTGGATCAGCGAGGGGGCGTCCACGGCCAGCAGCAACCGGCGCTCGGTGAAGGGGGTTCCGGAGGTCTGCATGGGAGTGCCGCTCAGCCTACGGGCAGCGGTGATCTACATTCCACGGGTGAGTGCCCAAGCCCCGTCCGCCGTGATCCTCGTCCGCGCGGAGCGCTTCGTCCCCAACCCGGCCACGGCCGCGGACAACGCCTTCCAGCGTGATGTCCCGGTGGGCCAGTCCGACGAGGCGACCGCCACGCGGGCCCTGGCCGAGATGGACGCCGTCGCCCAGGCCCTGCGCGACGCCGGCGTGCGGGTGCACGTGTTCGAGGACGGCGACCACTCGCGGCCCGACAGCGTCTTCCCCAACAACTGGCTCTCGACCCACGCGGGCGGCAACATCGCGGTCTACCCGATGTACGCCTCCAACCGCCGCCACGAGCGGCGAGCCGACGTGCTGGAGCTGCTCAAGTCGCACTACCGGGTGCAGACGATCATCGACTACTCCGGGCTGGAGCCCGACGGGATCTTCCTCGAGGGCACCGGCGCGATGGTGCTCGACCACGTCTCGCGGGTGGCCTACACGGCCCGCAGCCACCGCGCCGACACCCACGTGCTCGAGCGGTTCTGCACCGACTTCGGCTACGAGCCGATGGCCTTCGACGCCGTCGACTCCGAGGGCGTGCCGGTCTACCACACCAACGTGATCGCCTGCATCGGCACCGAGGTCGCGATGATCGCCCTGGGGATGATCCCTGACGAGCAGCGTCGCGCCGAGGTGCGCGAGCGGCTCTCGGTCAACGGCCGCGCGGTCGTGGAGCTGACCGAGCAGCAGATCCGCGACTTCGCCGGCAACGCCGTCGAGCTCTGCGGCCGTACGCCGGAGGGCCGACGCCGCTACGTCATGGCGATGTCCGCGCGTGCCCGGGCGAGCCTGCGACCCGACCAGGTGGCGACGATCGAGGAGTCCTGCGAGATCGTCGCCGTCGACATCCCCACGATCGAGCTCGCTGGCGGCTCCGTGCGCTGCATGATCGCCGGCGTGCACCTCGACCGCCGCCGCGGCGCCTCCCCGGACCACACCCCCGCGGTCGTCGCGATCGACGAGAACCCGCACACCTCCGACGGCCAGGACGTCGCTCTCGCGGGCAGCCCCGCCTGAGGGGGACCGGCGGGCTCAGTCCACGTCGCGCTCGAGCACCGACGGGGGCAGCCGGAGGTCGGGCACCAGGTCGACCAGCAGGGAGCGCACGCGCCCGTCGAGGTCGGCGATGATGCGGCGCACGGTCTCCTCGTCCTGCCCGCCCGGATCGGCGACGGGCCAGTCGACGTACCTCACGCCGGGGACGTAGGGGCACTCCTCGCCGCAGCCCAGCGTGATCGCCATCGTGCTCGCGGCGATGGTGTCGCGGGTGAGCAGCTCGGGCCGTTCGCGGGAGGTGTCGAGGCCCAGCTGCTGGAGCACCTCCGCGACCTCGGCGTGGATGTGCTCACCGGGCTGGGTGCCGGCGGAGAGCGCACGGACCCGCCCGCCCGCGTAGCGCTCGGCCAGCACCCGGCTGATCACCGACCGGCCGCCGTTGCGGACGCACGCGAAGACGACCTGGGGGACCTCCGACGGGGCGTTGGTCACGGGGTGGCTCCCTGGGTGGCGCGGGTGGGGAAGAACCGGCGGGCCCACAGGCTCACGTAGACCAGTGCGACCAGCGCGGGGACCTCGATCAGGGGGCCGACGACGCCCGCGAGGGCCTGGCCGGAGGTGACGCCGAAGACGCCGATGGCGACGGCGATGGCGAGCTCGAAGTTGTTGCCCGCGGCGGTGAAGGAGACCGCGGTGGCGCGCTGGTAGTCGAAGCCGAGGGCCCGGGTCAGCAGCATGGAACCGCCCCACATGAGTGCGAAGTACACCAGCAGCGGCAGCGCGATGCGGACGACGTCGAGCGGCTTGCTCGTGATCGTGCCCCCCTGGAGCGCGAACAGGACGACGATCGTGAAGAGCAGCCCGTAGAGCGCGGCCGGGCCGATCCTCGGCAGGAACCTGGACTCGTACCACTCACGCCCCTGGGCCCTCTCGCCGAGCGTGCGGCTCAGGAAGCCGGCCAGCAGCGGGATGCCGAGGAAGACGAGCACGGACTTCGCGATGCCCCACACCGAGACGTCGAGCCGGGTCTGGTCCAGGCCGAGCCAGCCGGGCAAGACCTGGAGGTAGAAGTAGCCCAGGAGGGCGAAGGCGAGGATCTGGAAGATCGCGTTGATGGCCACGAGGATCGCGGCCGCCTCCCGGTCACCGCAGGCCAGGTCGTTCCAGATCAGCACCATCGCGATGCACCGGGCGAGGCCGACGATGATCAGGCCGGTGCGGAACTCCGGCAGGTCCGGCAGCAGGAGCCAGGCCAGCGCGAACATCAAGGCCGGCCCCAGGATCCAGTTCAGGAGGATCGAGGTGCCGAGCAGCCGCGCGTCGCCGGTGACGTGGCCCAGCTCGTCGTACCTCACCTTGGCCAGCACGGGATACATCATGACCAGCAGCCCGACGGCGATCGGCAGCGACACCGAGCCGATCTCGACCGCGGCCAGGGCGTCGTCCAGGCCCGGGACGAGCCGGCCGAGGAGCAGGCCGACGACCATGGCGACGCCGATCCACACGGGCAGGAACCGGTCGAGGGTGGAGAGCTGGTGGAGGATGTCGCCGTCGGGTGCGTCGGGGTCGCGGGTCTCGTGGACGGTGTCACTCACGCCGTCACCTCGGCCGAGACGGCGGGGGTGAACAGCTGGGCCAGCGCCGCCATGGCGGCGGGGCGGGCGAGGTAGAAGACCCAGGTGCCGCGCTTCTCGCGGTCGAGCAGGCCGGCCTCGTGCAGCACCTTCAGGTGGTGGCTGATGGTGGGCTGGGAGAGCTCGAAGTACGGCAGCAGGTCGCAGACGCACGCCTCGGCCCCCTCGTGGGAGAGCACGAGCGAGAGCAGGCGCAGCCGAGCGGGGTCGGCGACCGCCTTGAGCATCGGCACCACCTGGGCCGAGGCCTCGGTGCTCAAGGGCTCACGCGCCAGGGGCGTGCAGCAGGCCAGGTCCGGTGAGTTCGACACGCGTCGATTTTGACGCACGTCGATATGTTTCGCCAGTACGTCGTCGACCACGCAGGTCGGCTTAACCGGCTCGGTGCCCCACCACGGGGTTGAGGTCGGACGCCGCGAGACCCCCGGGTGCGACCCCGGGGAGGAACTCGCGCCAGGTGCCGCTGATCAGCGTCGGGCTCTCGACGACCCGGGCGCCGTCGGCGAAGTAGGTGGTGGCCAGGGCACGGCGGGGCTGGGTGGTCAGGTTCGGTCCGGCGGTGTGGAAGCACAGGGCCGAGTGGAACGACACCTCACCCACCGCGAACGGGCCGGCCTCGATCGACACCTGGCGCTCGGCCAGGCGGTGCGCGACGGCGGTGTCGTAGGAGGTGCCCACCTTGTCGAACTCCAGGTCGGCGATCTCGTCACGCACCGCCCTCCCGCGAGCGAACGAGAGCGGGCCCATCCGTCCGGGGATCGCCGACATCGGCATCCAGGCAGTGACGGCCTGCGTGGTCTGCAACGGGAAGTGCTCGGCGTCGTGGTGCCACGGCGTACGCCCGCATCCGGGCTCCTTCGACAGCGCGTTGTCGTGGTACAGGCGGACGCCCGTCTCCCCGAGGAGCGCTGCAGCCAGCCCTCCGAGTCGCGGCGACAGGGCGACGTGGCGCATCAGGTCGTCGTGGAGCCACATCTGCTCCAGCGCGGTGAACCGACCGGCGACGTCGTCCCCGTGAGCGCTCCGCAGCAGCACCTCGAGCCGCTCGCCCAGTCGTCGGACGACGGCGGGGGACAGCACGCCGGGCAGCTTCACGAAGGCGTCGCGGGCGAAGGCCTCCACGTCCTCCGGTCGGAGGTCGAAGGGCTCGGCGAGCTCACGGGCGACCTGCTCGTCGGAGGCGCTCTCCACCTGAGGAGCACCAGGGCCGTCCACGAGGTCGATCGGTGCGGAGTCGTTGGCGGCCAGGGTGACGTACCAGTCCCACCAGTCCTGGTCGTTGCCTGCCCAGTCCTGGTCGATGCCGCCCTCGCGGTTGGCCTCGGGCAGCTTGGAGTTGCCCGCGTGCGCGGGGGTCTCGTCGGGACGATCGTCAGACGTCAGAGCCACAGGAGCGCCGCCTCGTGGGAGAAGGTGTAGGAGCCTGACGCGTCGCGACAGGAGGCGAGGTAGTCGCCCAGCACCGGGGCGGCTTCCATCTCCTCCAAGGACACCGAGTCGTCGAACGCGCAGCGTTGCAGGAAACCCTCGGCCACGACCCGGTCGGACGTGCCGGTCCGGTAGGTGACCCGCTGCTCGCGGACGTCGGCCCCGGCCCTGACGAGGGCATCGCGCACCTGCTCCGCGGTGGTGTAGGGCGTCGTCTCGCGTACCCCGGCACGGAAGGCATCGTAGAACGCCAGGTAGTGCGAGGTGGAGGTCGCCTGGGCGACGAAGCCCAGGCCACCGGGGGCCAGGGCGGACACGAAGCGCTGGGCGGCGGCGTCGAGCTCGTCGGGCGGCAAGGCGTACAAGGCGTGGGTGGCCCAGACGACGTCGTAGTTCGAGCGCTCGTCGGGCAGGTCCTGCAGCGTGACCACCAGGTCGTGGCGTGCCATGAACGGCGGGGCCAGGACCCCGCGTGCCTCGGCCACCGAGAACGCCGAGGGGTCCAGCAGGTCGTAGGCGAGGTCGGGCAGGTCGCCGAGGGCCGCGTGGCGCAGCAGTGCCGTGGGGAACTTGCCGCTCCCACAGGCAACGTCGAGCAGCGACCAGCCCTCGTGTGCGCGATCACCGAGCAGGGTCGCCCAGTCCGCGGCGAGGGCCAGCTGGCGGTAGTCCTCGGTCGCCAGGGCGTAGAACGACTCCATGCCGGTGCGACCAGCCTCGCTCCAGTGCGCCAGGCTTCGCTGGGCGGTGTCTCCAGTGCTCACGCTGCTCCTCCGCGAGGTCACCTCAGGTGGCCCCGACAACTTGTGGGTCCATGGTTGACTCACCGTGATGTTCAACCTAGTCCGGACACCCGCGTCGTCGACGCCCGCCCGGCGGCGTACCCGCGCGCAGGACGCTCTTCCGCACAGTCTCCTCGAGCGTCTGCGCGTGCTCCGCGAGGGGACCGGCACGTTGCCCGGCCTCGTGCCCGCGACCTACGCCCGGACCCACGCCGCTTTCGAGCTGCTCTCCGACCAGCGTCTCCTCATCACCGCGCACCTCGCCGAACGGTTCGTCCGCCGCGGCGGTGGACCGATCTCGGTGCTGGCGGTGGGCTGCGGCGACGGGAGCCTGGACGCGCCACTGGCGTGGGCCCTCGCGGACGTGCGCCCCCTCAGGCCGGTGCGCTACGTCGGCGTGGATCCGTACGACGCCAGCACGCGCGCCTTCACGACGGCACTCCACGACCGGGACCGTCCCACCCTGACCACCGAGGTCCACACCACCACCTTCGACGAGGCGCAGGTCACGGGGACCTTCGACATCGTGACGTTCGTCCACTCGATGTACTACGTGCCGGACGTCGAGCACACCTTGAGGTCGGCGCACGCGCTTCTGCGGCCAGGAGGTGAGCTGGTCGTGCTGAGTGCGCCTCGGGCCCATCTGAATGCACTCGTCGAGGTGCTCGCACCGCCGGTCGAGGGACACCCGCAGTGGTTCAGCGACGACGTCGCCGTCGCGTTGCAGCGGACCGGGCTGTCGGCCGAGGAGCCGATGACCCTGCATGCCGGGTTCGACGCCGAGTCCGCGAGTGACGAGGTGCTCGACTTCGCTGTCCAGGCGCGGCTCACCCCGGAGCTGCGACCGCTGGTCCGCGCCTACCTCGCGGCGGTGGCCGTCCCGGCTCGGCGTGGGGGCGCCGGACTCCGGACGCCGCATCCGGTGGACGTGTTCCGCGTCGTCCGTGACGGCCCGCACCGTTCGTCGCCCGCGACGTCCCCGTGAGCGGCGACGTCAGCACGCGGCCGGTGACCGAGGTCGACCTGCCTGCCGTGCTGGCGATCTACGACGAGGGCATCGCCACCCGCAACGCCACCTTCGAGACCGAGCTGCCCACGGCCGACCAGCTGCGCGCCAGGTGGGTCCCGGGCCTGGCCTGGGTCGCGGAGCTCGAGGGTGTCGTCGTCGGCTGGACGGCCGTGTCACCGGTCTCCGCCCGGGAGTGCTACGCCGGCGTGGGGGAGACCTCGGTCTACGTGGCCGGGTCGGCCCGCGGCCGCGGCGTGGGCAAGAAGCTGTTGCACACGCAGGTGACCGAGGCCGACCGTGCCGGGATGTGGACCCTGCAGACCTCGATCTTCCCCGAGAACCGCGCCAGCCTGGCGCTGCACCGCTCGGCCGGCTACCGCACCCTGGCCGTGCGCAGCCGGATCGCCCGGCTCGACGGCGTCTGGCGCGACACCGTGCTGCTCGAGCGTCGCAGCGAGCTCAGCTGAGCACGTCGGCGGCCGCCCGGCCGGTCGACGTCGCCGTCATCGGCGCCGGGCAGGCGGGTCTGGCCACGGGCTACCACCTGCGGCGAGCCGGGCTCGTGCCCGGCGAGGACTTCGTGCTCGTCGACGCGGCCGAGATCCCGGGCGGTGCCTGGCCCCGCGCCTGGGACGGGTTGAGGTTGTTCTCGCCCGCCTCGGTCTCGTCCCTGCCGGGGTGGATGATGCCGCCCTGGAACGACGCCGCTCACGGGTTCCCGCCCCGCCAGCACGTGCTCGACTACCTCGCGGCGTACGAGGAGCGGTACGACCTCGCTCCGCTGCGACCGCACCGCGTCACCTCGGTGACCCGTGAGGACGACGCAGCGTCCGGTCGGCTGCTCGTCACGGCGCCCGGGCTGGAGCTGTCCGCCCGCGTCGTGGTGTCGGCGACCGGCACCTGGGACCAGCCGTTCTGGCCGGTCCTGCCGGGTGCCGCGGACTTCGGCGGGCGGCAGCTGCACACCGTCGACCACCGCACCCCCGGGGAGTACGCCGGTCAGCGGGTCGCCGTCGTCGGTGGCGGCAACTCGGCCGCCCAGGTCCTGGCGGAGGTCTCGGAGGTGACCGACACCCTCTGGCTGACCCAGCGCGAGCCCCGCTTCCTGCCCGACGACGTGGACGGCCGGGCGCTGTTCGCGGCCGCGACCGCGCGCGTGCAGGCCCGGCGCGCGGGTCGCGAGCACGACGGGGTGGGTGGCCTCGGTGACATCGTTATGGTGCCGAGCGTCCGGGACGCCCGGGCGCGGGGCGCGCTCCGGGCGCGCCCGATGTTCGACCGGCTGACCCCGACCGGTCTGGCCTGGGACGACGGCAGCGAGGAGCCGGTGGACACCGTGATCTGGTGCACCGGCTTCCGACCGGCCCTGCGCCACCTCGCCGGCCTGCACCTGCGCGACGGGAGCGGCCGTGTCCCGACCGGGGGACCCGCCGGAACCCAGGCGGTGGGGGAGCCGCGCCTCTTCCTCGTCGGGTACGGCGACTGGACCGGCCCGGCCTCCGCCACCCTGATCGGGGTGGGCCGCACCGCTCGCGACACGGCGGCCGCCGTCGTCGAGCGGCTCGCGTCGGCGGCCGACCCACCAGATCGATGAGGTCCGGGCACGACGAAGGCCCCGGTCGGGTGACCGGGGCCCTCGCGACGACGGGGAGCTCAGCTCACGCTGGTCCCCCGGGTGGATCAGATGTCGTAGTACAGCTCGAACTCGTGCGGGTGCGGCCGCAGCTGCACGGGCAGGATCTCCTGGGTGCGCTTGAAGTCGATCCAGGTGTCGATCAGGTCGGGGGTGAAGACACCGCCGGCCGTCAGGAACTCGTGGTCGCGCTCCAGGTTGTCCAGCACCGCGTTCAGCGACGTGGGCACCTGGTCGATGTCGGCCATCTCGTCCGGCGGCAGCTCGTAGATGTCCTTGTCGATCGGCTCCGAGGGCTCGATCTTGTTCTGGATGCCGTCGATGCCGGCGAGCAGCAGCGCCGAGAAGGCGAGGTAGGGGTTGGCCGACGGGTCGGGGCAGCGGAACTCGATGCGCTTGGCCTTCGGGTTCGAGCCGGTGATCGGGATGCGCACGCAGGCCGAGCGGTTGCGCTGGCTGTAGACCAGCGAGATCGGGGCCTCGAAGCCCGGCACCAGGCGGTGGTAGGAGTTCACCGTCGGGTTGGTGAAGGCCAGCAGCGACGGGGCGTGCTTGAGGATGCCGCCGATGTAGTGACGCGCCATGTCGGAGAGGCCGGCATAGCCGGTCTCGTCGTAGAACTGGGGCACGCCCTCGTTCCAGATCGACTGGTGGACGTGCATGCCCGAGCCGTTGTCCCCGAAGATCGGCTTCGGCATGAAGGTCGCGGTCTTGCCGTTGCGCCAGGCGGTGTTCTTGACGATGTACTTGAACTTCATCACGTCGTCGGCGGCCTTGAGCAGCTCGTCGAACTTGTAGTTGATCTCGGCCTGTCCGGCGGTGCCGACCTCGTGGTGGGCCCGCTCGACCTGGAGGCCGGCCCGCTCGAGCTCGATCACCATCTCGTCGCGCAGCTCGCCGAAGTGGTCGGTGGGGGCCACGGGGAAGTAGCCACCCTTGTACTTCACCTTGTAGCCGCGGTTGTCGTTCTCGAACGCGTCGCCGGTGTTCCAGGCGCCGGCCGAGGAGTTGATCTCGTAGAAGCCGGTGTTGGCCTTGGTCTCGAAGCGCACGTTGTCGAAGACGTAGAACTCGGCCTCGGGGGCGAAGTACGCCGTGTCGCCGACGCCGGTGCTGGCGAGGTAGGCCATGGCCTTGCGCGCGATGTTGCGCGGGTCGCGGGAGTAGGCCTCGCCGGTGATCGGGTCGTGGATGAAGAAGTTCACGACCAGGGTCTTGGCGACCCGGAACGGGTCGAGGTAGGCCGTCGTGGGGTCCGGGAACAGCTGCATGTCGGACTCGTGGATCGCCTGGAAGCCGCGGATCGAGGACCCGTCGAAGCCGAGGCCGTCGTCGAAGACCGACTGGTCGAACGAGGAGACCGGCACGGTGAAGTGCTGCATGATGCCGGGCAGGTCACAGAACCGGACGTCGACCATCTCGACGCGTTCGTCCTTGATGTACTTCAGCAGCTCATCGCTGTTCTGGAACATTCGTCCTCCTTGGTCGCCCCGGGCGACCCCGTGGATATGGGTGAGCGCTCCGTCCGCACGAAGGCGGGCGAGACCTCGCGAACCTACGGACGCGCCGTTGCACGACCGTATCGGCATTGTTTCGGGCGTGTAACAGAGGTCCGGGGGGTGAACCGCGGGCGGGGAGGCCCTCGCTAGGCTCGGCGCGTGCCTGAGTACGCGTCCTGGCCCCGTCGGATCGGGGCCCTCGTGCTGGACTGGATCGCCTCGACGCTCGTCGTGATCGGCTTCATGGGAGCCGGTGACTACCTCCAGGACCGCAACAGCGGCTGGATCGTGCTCGGTGTCTTCGCCCTCGAGGTCACGGTGCTGACCACCCTGGCCGGCGGCTCGTTCGGGCAGCTGCTCACCCGGATCCGCGTGCTCACCCTCGAGGGGCGCCCACTCAGCCTGCTCGTCGCCGCCGCCCGCACGATCCTGATCTGCGTGGTCGTCCCGCCCCTGGTCTTCAAGCCCGACTCGGGCCGGGGCCTGCACGACCTGTGGACCGGCTCGGCGGCGTACGTCCGCTAGCGGCCGACGTCTCGGCCCCGGGGCTGCTGCTCAGCGGCCGCGGAGGTTGCCGCGCTGGCCCTTCATGCTGGTCGGCATCGGGCCCTTGGGCATCGGGATGTTGGAGCGGTTGGCGTCCAGCGCCTTGATCCGCTGCAGCACGTCGGTCATCTGGGCGGGCTTGAGGCCCTTGCCCAGCTTGGTGACGTGCTTGGTGAGCTTGTTCAGCGGCACCTGGCCCGCGTCGTTGCCGACCAGCAGCTCGTGGATGGGCGTCTCGCGGGCGACCCGCTCGTGCTTGCGCTTCTCCGCGTGCAGCAGCGGGCGCAGCCGGTTGGGGTTGCCCTCGCCGATCAGCACGATGCCGGGGGGACCCACGACCCGCGTCACGACGTCCTGCTGACGGGTGACCGCGATCGCGGGGTCGGTCTTCCACCCGCGCCGCAGCATCCCCAGGGCGGCCGCGGCGGCGCCGGGCTTGCCCTCGATCTGGCTCAGCGCCGAGCGCTGTGCCCGCCGCCCGAAGACGATCAGGGCGGCCAGCAGACCGACCAGGACGCCGAAGACGGCCGAGAAGACGATCGTGCGGAAGATCAGCAGCATCACCGCGAAGGCGGCCAGCCCGGCGAGCAGGAAGACGCCCAGGAGGATCAGGCCGATCTTGGGATCGCCCTTCTTGGTCATCGTGTAGCTCTGCCGGATCTGCTTGATGCGACCCGGCTTGTTCGGGTCCTTGACCTTCTTGGCCTTGGGCTTCTTGTCGGGCTTGGTCGCCATGCCTGGTGCCTTCGTCTGGGGGTGGGTCCGGGGGTGGGGCCGATGGGCCCCCGTGGGAACGATCCAGTCTCTCAGACTCCCCGGCCGACGACCCGGCGGACTCCACCCGAGCTGCCCTGCGATGGCACGCTCCCGGACTCGGCGGACACCGCCTTGGGGTGGGGCGGGTCGGTTCCGTACGGTGGTGCTCCTGCTGGTCACCGGGGAGGGAACGAGCATGGAGGATCCCGCCCTGGCGGTGTCGGTCATCGTGCCGACCTACCGCGGCTCCTCGCGTGTCGCCCGCCTGCTGGAGGAGCTGGCGCAGCAGACGCTCCCGGCCGACCGCTTCGAGGTGGTCGTCGTCGACGACGCCTCGCCCGAGGGCCTCGACCTGCCCGACGTGCCCGGTCGCGTGCGCGTGCTGCGGCAGCCCCGGAACGGCGGCCCCGCCGTGGCCCGCAACGCCGGTCTCGAGGTCGCCGGCGGCACGGTCGTGGCCTTCACCGACGACGACTGCTCACCGGACCCGACCTGGCTCGAGGAGCTGCTGGCCGGGTTCACCGACGAGGGCGTGCTCGGCGTCGCCGGCCTGATGGAGCCGTACGCCGAGACCGGGCCCGGCGTCGCGTTCGACTTCCAGCGGGCCCAGAACCCGTGGGGGCCGATCAGCGGCGAGCTGGAGGAGGACCAGGGGCGGGCGCGCCGGCTGTGGATCTACCTCCGCAGCCAGGTCAGCGACGACCGGGGGCCGACCTCGGGCGACACCACCTTCGCCGCCGCCGGGGGCAACACCGCGTTCCTGCGCGAGGAGCTGGTGGCCGCCGGCGGGTTCCGCACCGACCTCCGCACGGCCGAGGACATCGAGGTCTGCATGCGGATGCGACGCCTGCACCCCGGCCGGCGCCTGGTCTACCGCCCCGAGGCGCGGGTGCGGCACCGGATCGACGGGTCGGCGCGCACGCTGGTGCACCGCTACCGCGTCTGGGGGATGGGCCTGCTCGACTTCGGCCGGGCGACCGGGGCCGCGCCGGTGGTCTACCCCTGGCCGGTGCTCGTCGCCGCGGCGTTGGCCGCGGGGGCCGGCCGCCCCCGGGCCACGGTCCTGGCGGCGGCGCTGCCGCTGGCGGCGTACGGCCGGTGGACCAGGCGGGCGCTCCGCGAGCGCGAGCCGCGAACTCTGTTGTTCTGCTACCTCCAGCTCGCCACGGAGGGTGCCTCCGACCTGGGGCTGACCCAGGCCGTGCTGGCCTCGTGGTGCGGTGACGGCGACCAGGTCGGCGCGGCCACCCTCACGCGCTACGCGCGCTGAGCACACCCGGCCCCGCTCGGGTTGAGGCTGCGGCTCAGGTGGGGGGCTCAGGCGCTCTGACGCGCCGCGATGGCCTGCTGGTAGAGCCGACCCGCGCGGTACGACGACCGCACGAGCGGTCCGCTGAGCACGCCCGCGAAGCCGATCTCCTCGGCCTCGGTCGTCATCTCGACGAACTCCTCGGGCTTGACCCAGCGCTCCACGGGGTGGTGGCGCGGCGAAGGGCGGAGGTACTGCGTGATCGTGATCAGCTCACAACCCGCGGCGTGGAGATCGACCAGGGCCTGGTGGATCTCCTCGCGGGTCTCGCCCATGCCGAGGATCAGGTTGGACTTCGTGACCAGCCCGAACGCGCGGGCCTGGGTGATCACGTCGAGCGAGCGCTCATAGGTGAAGGCGGGGCGGATCCGCTTGAAGATGCGGGGGACCGTCTCGACGTTGTGGGCCAGCACCTCGGGGCGGCTCTCGAAGACCTCGCGCAGCAGGTCGGGCTTGCCGTTGAAGTCGGGGATCAGGTTCTCCACGCCGGTGCCGGGGTTGAGCTCGTGGATCTGCTTCACGGTCTCGGCGTACAGCCAGGCTCCGCCGTCGGGCAGGTCGTCACGGGCGACGCCGGTGATGGTGGCGTAGCGCAGACCCATGGTCTGCACGGACTCCGCGACGCGGCGGGGCTCGTCGCGGTCGAGCGGCTGCGGCTTGCCGGTGTCGATCTGGCAGAAGTCGCAGCGGCGGGTGCACTGGTCACCGCCGATGAGGAAGGTGGCCTCGCGGTCCTCCCAGCACTCGTAGATGTTGGGGCAGCCCGCCTCCTGGCACACGGTGTGCAGGCCCTCGGACTTCACCAGCTTCTGCAGCTCGGTGTACTGCGGTCCCATGCGGGCGCGCGTCTTGATCCACTCGGGCTTGCGCTCGATGGGGGTCTCGGCGTTGCGCGCCTCGAGTCGGAGGAGCTTGCGGCCTTCGGGTAGTACCTGAGTCACGTGCACCAGCGTACGTCGCGGGCACAGGCCTCACGCAGTCGGCCGAGTCAGACGTCGCGACGCCGGAACCACGGCAGCGAGAGCGCGACGGCCACCGCCAGGAAGACCAGCAGGAAGCTGCCGGACTCGAGGTGCGTCATCACCTGCTGCTGGCTGCAGCTCTCGCCGGGGGTGCAGTCGATGGTGGTGTCGAGGTAGCTGTGCTTCAGGCTCAGCCAGCCGAGCACGTTGTGGCCGACCGACCAGCGGACGGCCCCCTCGAAGGGCAGCAGGTTGACCAGCACCTCGCCGCCCACGGCGTACACGAACAGGAGCGCGAGGGTGGCCACGGTGTGCCGGAAGAGCATGGTCACGGCGAAGGCGCCGAGCGCGGCCCCGGCTCCCAGCGCGACGGTGCGTACGACGTGCCAGGCGACGTGGGCGGCGTCGGAGGAGGGGATCGACACGCCTTGGGCGCGCGCGAGCAACGCCAGCCAGATCCAGAACCCGGCGACGGTGACCAGCGTGACCAGGCCCGCGCCGAGCGCCACGGCGCCGCCCTTGGCCAGCCACAGGCGCAGGCGACGGGGCTCGAAGATCAGCTGGTTGACCAGCGACCCCGATCCCCAGTCGGCGCCGGCGAAGGTGCTGCCGGCGATCACCATCAGGCAGACCACGACCAGGGCCAGCTCGAGCCCGCGGCCGTCGAGGGTGGTGCCGAGGTCGAGCTGCTGGCGGGGGTAGAAGGCGTCCACCCCGGGCACCAGGGCGGACTCGCAGTCGGCGGCGGTGGCCTGGGGCCCCAGGTAGTCCGACGGCACCTTGTTGCAGGCCTGCACCTCGACCACGGTCTGCGGGTCGCGGGCGGCGAGGTCGGCCTGGGCCGTGGCGTCGGACCGGTCGGCGGCGGTCAGCGGACGCGTCTCCCAGGCCGCGACGAAGCCCAGGATCACGGCGACCAGCGCGGCGGCCAGGGTGAGCAGCGCGATCGCGCGCCGGGAGCGGAAGCGGGTCAGCTCGACCCGCAGGAGCCGGGTCACGAGGCTTCCCCGTCGTCGGTGCCCGTGTCGGTGCCCGTGTCGGTGCCCGTGTCGGAGCCGGTGGGCCGGTGCGGCTTGCCGGTGAGCTTGAGGAAGAACGACTCCAGGGTGGGCCGCACGGCCGCGAGCTCGTGGACGTAGAGGCCCTGCTCGGCCAGCACCCGGGTGATCTGGGCGGGATCCTGGTGGCCCTCGACGACGAGGTGGGCGCCCGAGCCGGTGGGCACGGTGTAGCCCGCCTGCTCGAGCACGTGCCGCGCCCGGCGGGGGTCGCCGACCCCGACGCGGGTGCGCGAGACGCTCTCGCCGAGCAGGTCCTCGACCCGGCCCGAGGCCAGCAGCCGGCCCTGGCCCACGATGCTGACCGAGTGGCAGACCTGCTGCACCTCGGCCAGGATGTGCGAGCTCAGCAGGACGGTCGTGCCCGAGTCACCCAGGTCGCGGATGAGGTCACGGATCTGCCGGATGCCGGCCGGGTCCAGGCCGTTGGTCGGCTCGTCGAGGATCAGCAGGTCGGGGTCCTTCAGGAGCGCCGCCGCGATGGCCAACCGCTGCTTCATCCCCAGGGAGTAGCCGCGGAAGTGCTCCCGCGACCGGTCGGCGAGGCCGACCTGGCGCAGCACGTCGTCGACGGCCGAGCGCGGCCGGCCGATCGAGCGCGCCAGCAGCTGGAGGTTCTTGCGCCCCGAGAACGTCGGGACGAAGCGCGGCTCCTCCACCAGCGCACCCACCCGGTCGACGACCTCGGGCAGGCGGGCCGGCACGGGCAGGCCGAAGAGCCGCATCTGGCCCTTGGTCGGCCGGGTCAGGCCGAGCAGCATCTTCAGGGTCGTGGTCTTGCCCGACCCGTTGGGCCCCAGGAAGCCGTGCACCCCGCCGGCCGCCACGGCCAGGTCGAGCCCGTCGACGGCGACCACCTTGCCGGTGGGGGACCGGTAGACCTTGCGCAGTCCCTGCGTCTCGATCACGAGGTCGCTCATCGGGCTCGGCACACACCTTTCGGACCGGCTGGAACGGCGCCACCAGCATGGCGCACCCGTCGGTCAGGCGAGTGGATTGAGCACGGGGACACGCAGGTCCCCGGAGGCGGCCGCGGGACGGCGCCCGGGCTCGGGTCGCGGCTCGTAGTCCGGCGTCGCGGCGTACGGCGCCCAGGCGAGCAGGTCGGCGAGGTGCCGCTCCACCATGGGCACGACCTCGGCCACCGTCACGTCGCGCCCCAGCTCCTCGCTGAGCGTGGTGACGCCGGCGTCGGCGATGCCGCAGGGCACGAAGCGGTCGTACCAGCCCAGGTCGACGTCGCAGTTCAGCGCGAACCCGTGCATGGTCACCCCGCGGCTGACCCGGATGCCGATGGCCGCGATCTTGCGCTCGGGGCGACCGGGGGCGGTCGCCGTGGCGGGCTCGGCCTGCAGCCAGACCCCGCTGCGGCCCGGCACCCGGGCGGTGTGCACCCCGAGCTCGGCGCAGACGCCGATGAGCGCCTCCTCCAGCCGGCGTACGAAGTCGACGACCAGCACGTGGTCGGGCAGCCGCACGATCGGGTAGCCGACCAGCTGGCCGGGGCCGTGGAAGGTGATCTTGCCGCCACGGTCGACCTCGATCACCGGGGTGCCGTCGGCGGGACGCTCGTGGGGCTCGGTGCGCTTGCCCGCGGTGTACGTCGGGGGGTGCTCGAGCAGCAGGACGGTGCCGGGACCCCCTGCGACCACCGAGGCGTGCACCTCGCGCTGGCGCTCCCACGCCTCGAGGTACTCCACGGGACCGTCGGTGAGCGCGTCGAAGACCAGGTCGTTCACGTCCACGAGGCTACTCCGGCCCGGATCTGCCTGTGGAGAACCCTCGGCCGACCCGGTTCCGGGGGCAGGGTGGGGGCATGCGGTCGCTCGTCCTGCTCCTGGCGCTGGTGCTGCTGCTCGGCGTGCCGACCGCGGTGACCGCCGCCGCGCCGCGACCGCGCGCCGCGCTGGTCGAGGCGTCCCGGGTGCTGCACGGCTGGGACGCGCGCCGGCTCGTGGCCTGGCGGGCGGCCGACCCGGTCGCGCTGCGCTCCCTCTACGTGCGCGGGTCGCCGGTGGGGCGACGTGACGTCCGGCTGCTGCGGGCCTACGACGAGCGGGGCTACGTCGTGCGCGAGCTGCGCACGCAGGTGTTCGCGCTCCGCGTCGTCGGCCGTACGCCGGGCCGCCTGCGGCTCCAGGTGCTCGACCGGGTCGCCGGAGGTGTCGTCGAGCGCGGAGGGGTGCGCTCGCCGCTGCCGAGCACCCCGCCGGTGACCCGGCTGGTCGACCTGCGGGTCGTCGACGGCGCGTGGCGGGTGGCCACGACGACGGCCGTGCGGGGCCACTACCAGCCGAGGCGTGGCTAGCGGCCGAGTCGCTGTGCGATCAGCGGCTGTGTGGCTAGCGGCTGGGGGAGAGGCCCTCGCGCAGGACGGCTCCGACGTCGGGGTCGGCGAAGGTGAAGCCGCTCGCCTGCAGGGCCGCGGGGCGGGCGTTGACCGAGTCCAGGACCAGCCCGCCGAGCTCACCGCCCAGCGGCTTGATCGCGAACGCGGGTGCCCGCACGAACGCCGGCCGGTGCAGCTGCGAGGCGAGCTCCCGGGTGAACTGGTCGTTCGTCGGCGTCACCTCGCTGCAGAGGTTGAACGCACCGCTGGCGTCGTCGTGGTCCCCGAGGTGGACCACCGCGTCGACCCAGTCGCGGGTCGAGATCATGGGGGCGTACTGCCGACCGTCGCCCAGGGGGCCGCCCAGCCCGGCTTTGAACAGCAGGCGGAGCATGCCGAGGGGCTGGCTGCGGCGGTCGTAGACCGGCGAGGTGCGCAGCACGCAGACCCGGGCACCGGCGGTGACGGCGGGCTCGGCCGCCGCCTCCCACTGCCGCGAGACGCGGGCGAGGAGGCTGTCGCCGCGGGAGTCGGACTGCTCGGTGACGACCTCGGCGCCGTGGTCGCCGTAGACACTGATGCCGTTGCCGGCCAGGAAGGTCGGCTTGCTCGCGCTCGCGGCGATGGCCTGGGCCAGCACCCGGGTGGTCACGACCCGGCTCTCCAGCAGGTCGTTCGCCCACTTCTTGGAGTGTGGGTTGCCGACCAGCGGCGTGCCGGCGAGGTTGACGACCACGTCGTGGGCGTCCACGACCTCGGTGCCCAGGGGTGCGGAGTAGGGATCCCACCGCACCTCGCTGCCGCTCGGGGGCCGGCGTACGAGGGAGGTCACGGAGTGGCCGCGGGCCTCGAGCCGCTCGCGCAGCCGGGTGCCGAGGAAGCCGGAGGAGCCGGCGATCAGGTAGCGCATGGGCACCAGCGTGGCACGCGCGTGTCTGGACGGAATAGGGTCGGTGGCGTGAGTGATTTCGATGTCGTCGTCCTCGGCGCGGGCCCCGGTGGCTACGTGGCCGCCATCCGCGCCTCCCAGCTCGGCCTGAAGGTCGCTGTGATCGAGAAGCAGTACTGGGGCGGGGTGTGCCTCAACGTGGGCTGCATCCCCTCCAAGGCGCTGCTCCGCAACGCCGAGCTGGCGCACATCCTGACCCACGAGAAGGACGTCTTCGGGATCACCGGCGACGCCTCGATGGACTACAAGCCCACGCACGCGCGCAGCCGCGAGGTCTCGGACTCCATCGTCAAGGGCGTGCACTTCTTGATGAAGAAGAACAAGATCGAGGAGATCCACGGCTGGGGCACCTTCTCCGACGCCAAGACGATCGAGGTCGAGCTCGAGGACGGCAAGTCCCGCACCGTCACCGCCGACCACGTCATCATCGCCACCGGCGCCACCACCCGCCTGATCCCCGGCACCGAGCTCAGCGAGAACGTCGTGACCTACGAGGAGCAGATCCTCGACGCCGAGCTCCCCGGCTCGGTCGTGATCGCCGGCTCCGGCGCCATCGGCGTCGAGTTCGCCTACGTGATGAAGAACTTCGGCGTCGACGTCACGATCGTGGAGTTCCTCGACCGGATGGTCCCGACCGAGGACGCCGAGATCTCCAAGGAGCTGGCCAAGCACTACAAGAAGCTCGGCGTGAAGGTGCTGCTCAAGACCAAGGTCGAGAAGATCGAGGACACCGGCTCGAAGGTCAAGGTCACCGTCTCCAAGGACGGCGAGGAAGAGGTCATCGAGACCGACAAGGTGCTCCAGGCGATCGGCTTCGCGCCCCGCCTGGACGGCTACGGCCTGGACAAGACCGGCGTGAAGACCTCCGACCGCGGCGCCATCGAGGTCGACGCCCGCGGCCGCACCAACGTCGACGGCGTCTGGGCGATCGGTGACGTGACCGGCAAGCTGATGCTGGCCCACACCGCGGAGGCCATGGGCATCGTCACCGCCGAGACCATCGCCGACCACGACACCATCGAGATCGACTTCGACATGATCCCGCGGGCGACGTACTGCCAGCCCCAGATCGCCTCCTTCGGCTACTCCGAGGCCCAGGCCAAGGAGAAGGGCTACGACGTCAAGGTCGCGAAGTTCCCGTTCTCGGCCAACGGCAAGGCCAAGGGCCTCGGTGACGCCGTGGGCTTCGTCAAGATCATCGCCGACGCGAAGTTCAACGAGATCATCGGCGCCCACCTGATCGGCCCCGACGTCACCGAGCTGCTCCCGGCCCTGACCCTGGCCCAGAAGTGGGACCTCACCGCCGACGAGGTGGCCCGCAACGTCTTCGCCCACCCGACCCTCTCCGAGGCCGTCAAGGAGGCCATCGAGGGCATCGCCGGGCACATGATCCACATGTAGGCCTGGGGAGACGGGGTCGCTCGCTGGCCGCCGGTTTCCCAGGTGATGAACCCGAACTGCCTCCTGACACACGTCACGTCGTGTGTCAGGAGGCAGTTCGCCGTGTGAGGTACGCCGAGCGGGCTGCGGTCGCGGCCGGGCCACGAAGCGTCCACACCCCCCTCACCGACGTACGCCGTCCACAGGTCGCGCCCCGCCGCTGGCCCGGTCGACCCGACGCTGCCAGCGTCGCGGGGCATGGACGACCCCCTCCGGCTGATCGCCGAGACCGACGGCGTGTTCCTGCGCCGGGAGGCCCTGGCCTGCGGCTACGACGACAAGGCCATCGCCCGACACGTGCGCGGCCGCCGGTGGCGACGGGTGCGCCACGGTGCCTACTGCTTCACCGACGTCTGGACGACGCTGACCGCGGAGGAACGGCACCTGCTGCGCGCCCGAGCAGTGCTGCGCACGACGCCGGGGCCGGTCGCCTTCAGCCACACCACCGCGCTGCTGCTGCACGGGATCGCCGTGTGGGGCGCCGACCTGACGCGGGTGCACGTCACGCGCTTGGACAAGGGGGCAGCTCGGATCGAGCGCGACGTCGTCCACCACGTCGCGCGCTGCGCCAAGCAGGAGGTGTCCGTGATCGACGGGCTGCCGGTCTTCGGGCCCGCGAGGGCCGTCGTCGAGGCGGCGACCGTGCTGACGCTCGAGTCGGCCCTGGTCTCGGCCGACTCGGCGCTGCACCTGCGGCTGACCGAGCCCGACGAGCTGCACATCGTCTTCGACTCGATGACCCACCGGCCGGGCTCGCAGAAGATCCACGTGGTGCTGCACCACATGGACGGGCGCGCCGCGAGCGTCGGTGAGACCCGGTCGACGTTCCTGATCTGGCGCCAGGGGCTGCCGCGGCCCGACCTGCAGCACCGGGTGCTCGACGAGAACGGCCGGCTGGTCGCGGAGACCGACTTCGCCTGGCACGAGCGCAAGACCTTCGGCGAGTTCGACGGCCGTCAGAAGTACGGCCGCCTCCTGCGCGACGGCGAGGAGCCCGGTGACGCCGTCTTCCGCGAGAAGCAGCGCGAGGACCGGGTGCGCGAGCTCACCGGCTACCGCTTCGTCCGGCTCGTCTGGGCCGACCTGGACCGCCCGGTCGAGACAGCCGCCCGGATCCGCAAGGTGCTCGACCAGCCCTCCTGACGGCGTACGCCGGGCCTCCTGGCACACCGAACTGCCTCCTCGCACACGACGTGACGTGTGCAAGGAGGCAGGTTCGGTTCATCACCTGGGAAACCGGCAGCCCGCGGGCGCCGGCCCCTTCAGGCTCCGTCAGACGTCGAACTTGCCCGACTGCAGGCGCGCCTTGACGTCCTGCAGGAAGCGGCCCGCGTCGGCGCCGTCGACCAGCTGGTGGTCGTAGGTCAGCGCGAGGTAGACCATGTGGCGCACCGCGATGGTCTCGCCCAGGTTGGGGTCGTCGATGACGACCGCGCGCTTGACCACGGTGCCCGGCCCGAGGATCGCGACCTGCGGCTTGTTGATGATCGGGGTGTCCCACAGGGCGCCGACGCTGCCGAGGTTCGTGATCGTGAAGGTGCCCCCGGACAGGTCGTCGGGCCCGATCTTGTTCGTGCGCGTGCGCTCGGCGACGTCGGCGATCTTCTTGGCCAGGCCTGCGATCGAGAGGTCGCCGGCCTCCTTGACGACCGGCGTCAGCAGGCCCTTCTCGGTGTCCACCGCGAAGGCGACGTTCTCGCTGTCGTGGTAGGTCACCTCGCCGGCCTCGAGGTCGAACGTGGCGTTCAGGGCCGGGTGCGACTTCAGGGCGTCGACCGCGGCCTTGGCGAAGAACGGCAGGTAGGACAGCTTGACGCCCTCACGGGCCAGGAAGTCGGCCTTCACGCTGTCGCGCAGCCGCGCCACGTTGGTGACGTCGACCTCGACCACCTGGGTCAGCTGGGCCGAGGTCTGCAGCGACTCGACCATGCGGGTGGCGATCACCTTGCGCAGGCGCGAGATCTTCTCGGTCTTGCCACGCAGCGGGCTGGGCGACGACGTCGGGGCGCCGGAACCGCCGGAGGCGGCAGCAGGCTTCTCCTCGGCCGCGGGGGCCGAGGCCTTCGCCGACTCGGCGGCCGCGAGCACGTCCTGCTTGCGGATGCGCCCACCGACCCCGGTGCCGGTGATCGTGGACAGGTCGACCCCGTGCTCGGCGGCCATCTTGCGCACCAGCGGCGTGACGTAGGTGCCGCCGTCGGAGTCCTTCTGACCCGACGAGGCGGGAGCGGGGTCCTGCTTCGACTCCTTGGTCGGGGCGGGGGCCTTCTCGGCGGCGGGCTCGGCCTTGACCGGGTCCTCGCGCTTCTCCGGCTCGGGCTCCGTGGCGGGCTCCGGCTTCTTCTCCGGCTCCGGCTTCTTCTCGGGCTCGGGCTCCGGCTCGGGCTCCTTCTTCTTCTCGGGCTCCGGCTCCGGCTCGTCGTCGGACGAGGAGGCAGCGGCCCCGTCGCCGATCACGCAGAGCTCGGCGCCGACCTCGACGGTCTCGTCCTCCTCGACCTTGATCTCCTGCAGCGTGCCGGCCACGGGGGAGGGGATCTCGGTGTCGACCTTGTCGGTGGAGACCTCGAGCAGCGGCTCGTCGACCGCCACCTCGTCGCCGACCGACTTGAGCCAGCGGGTGATCGTGCCCTCGGTGACCGACTCGCCCAGGGCGGGCAGGGTCACCGAGGTGCCGCCACCGCCGGTCGACTTCGCGGCCGGCTTCTCCTGGGTCTCCTCCTCGGGCTCCGGCTCGTCCTCCTTCTCCGACTCGGGAGTCTCGTCCCCATCGGGGAGCTCGCCGGTCTCCTCGGCGTGCTCCTCCTCCTGCTCGGCCTTCTTCTCCGACTCGGCCTCGTCCTTCGGCTGCGCCTCGGGCTCCGCGGAGTCGCCCTCGTCGGCGGATCCCTCGCCCTCGTCGCCGATGACGCAGAGCTCGGCGCCGACCTCGACGGTCTCGTCCTCCTCGGCCTTGATCTCGAGCAGCGTGCCCGCGACCGGCGAGGGGATCTCGGTGTCGACCTTGTCGGTGGAGACCTCGAGCAGGGGCTCGTCCACCTCGACCGTGTCACCCACCGACTTCAGCCAGCGGGTGATGGTGCCTTCGGTGACGGACTCGCCCAGTGCGGGGAGGTTCACGGGTGTCGACATCGGCTTCCTTCGCTCTTCTTTCGATTCGGCTCAGCGGTCGTGGTGCGGTGTGGAATGTCAGGGGTAGCAGGTCTAGGAGTGCGCGTGCAACGGTTTCCCGGCCAGCGCGAGGTGGGCCTCGCCCAGCGCCTCGTTCTGCGTCGGGTGGGCGTGCACCAGCGGCGCGACGTCCTCAGGGTAGGCGTCCCAGTTGCAGATCAGCTGGGCCTCGCCGATCAGCTCGCCGACGCGGGCGCCGACCATGTGGACGCCGACCACGGGGCCGTCGACCACCCGCACGAGCTTCACGAAGCCCTGGGTGGCGAGGATCTGGCTCTTGCCGTTGCCGCCGAGGTCGTAGGTCAGGGCCTCGACCTCGCCGTGCTGCTCGCGGGCCTGGGCCTCGGTCAGGCCGACCGAGGCGACCTCGGGCTCGCAGTAGGTCACGCGCGGGATGCCGCTCTCGAGGATCGGCTCGGGGGAGAGGCCCGCGATCTCCTCGGCGACCATCACGCCCTGCGCGAAGCCCCGGTGGGCCAGCTGGAGACCCGGGACGATGTCGCCGACGGCGTACACGCCCTCGACGCCGGTGCGGCAACGCTCGTCGGTGACCACGAAGCCGCGGTCGAGGGTGACGCCCTGCTCGGCGTAGCCCAGCCCGTCGGTCACCGGCCCGCGCCCGACGGCGACCAGCAGCAGGTCGGCGGCGTAGGTCTTGCCGCCCTCGACGGTCACGACCACGCCGTCGTCGCTGGTCTCCACCGACTCGAAGCGGGTGCCGGTGGCGAAGGTGATCCCTCGCTTGCGGAAGGCGCGCTCGAGGGCCTTCGAGGACTGCTCGTCCTCGCTGGGCACCAGGTGCGGGAGGGCCTCGATGAGGGTGACGTCGACGCCGAAGGACCTCCACACGCTGGCGAACTCGACGCCGATGACGCCGCCACCCAGCACGATCGCCGAGGTCGGCACGGTGTCCAGCCGCAGCGCGTGCTCCGAGGTGAGCACGCGGGTGCCGTCGACCTCCAGGCCGGGCAGCGAGCGCGAGTAGGAGCCGGAGGCCAGCACCACGCTGCCACCGGTGTACGCCGTGCCGTCGACGTCGACGGTGCGGGGACCGACCAGCCGGCCGGTGCCCTGGACGACGGTGATGCCGCGGCCGGCGACCAGACCGGTGAGGCCCTTGAACAGGCGCGAGACGACGCCGTCCTTGTAGGCGTTGACCCCGGGCATGTCGATGCCGTCGAGGGTGGCGCGCACGCCGAACTTCTCCGACCCGCGGGCGGCGTCGGCGACCTCGGCGGCGTGCAGCAGCGCCTTGGTCGGGATGCACCCGACGTGCAGGCAGGTGCCCCCGACCTTGTCCTTCTCGACCAGCGCGACGCTCAGGCCGAGCTGGGCCGCGCGCAGGGCGCAGGCGTAGCCGCCCGATCCCGCTCCCAGGACCACCACGTCGAACGCGTGCTCCCGCTGGTCGCCTCCCGGCACCTCAGGCACGTCTGCCCTCCCTCGATCTCGTGCTGTGCTGACCGTTCACCCGCGGGCCGTCGCGCGCCCCCGAGCTCGTCGGGTTCATCCAACCACCTCGCCCGCCCGCCCCGGACACGACCGTCGTACCCGCGAGTTCGGCCGTGGACCGAACCGCGGATCCGGGCGCGCTCGCCTGCGACCTGACCGGTCATGCCGCACACTGGAGCGCATGAGTCTGCTCGATCGCTTCCGCCGCAGCGGCCGCCGGCCCGGCTCCGGCGGCGGTGTGACCGTGCGTGGGTCCGACGACGAGGACCAGCGCCACCTCGCCCAGTTCATCGCCACACGCCGCGGCGTGGAGGGCTTCGTGGAGCCCCGCACCACGGTCACCGACGTGACCCTGCTGCTCGTCGCGCACGACGGCGAGTGGACCCGTCGGCGGGTGCCCTCGATCGCGTGGGCGCACGACTTCGCCAACCGCAACAGCGTCCCGTCGTACGACGCCGGGCTGGTCGGCATCCCCGACCGCATGCGGGAGTACAACCACCGTCAGCGCCAGCAGCAGAAGGAGCTGCTCCGCCGCGACCTGGACGACTGACCCCCCAGGACGGCCCCGCAGGACCGCCCGCGGGCGGCTCAGTCCTCGGCGCCGGCCGCGAGGGCCGCGACGTACTCCACCAGCGTGGTGACCCCGAACCCGGTGGCGCCGGCCGGCACGTGGCCCCACGCGCTGGAGGCCCAGGCGGGGCCGGCGATGTCGAGGTGGGCCCACGGCGTCTCCCCGACGAACTGCTCGAGGAAGGCGGCGGCGTAGAGCGTGCCGCCCCACCGCACCCAGTTGGCCTGCAGGACGTCGGCGATCTTGGTCTCGGTCACGGCCGTGCGGCTCTCCTGCGGCAGGGGCAGCGGCCACATCATCTCACCGCTCGTGCCGGCCGCGGCCAGGATCGCGGCGGTCGTCTCCTCCCCACCCATGACGCCCGCCAGCTTCTCGCCGAGGGCGACCACGCAGCCACCGGTCAGGGTGGCCACGTCGATCACCGCGTCGGGGGTGCCCTCGACGGCCAGGGCGAGGGCGTCGGCCAGGATCAGCCGACCCTCGGCGTCGGTGTTGGTGACCTCGACGGTCTTGCCGTTGCGCATCGTCAGGACGTCGCCGGGGCGCATGGCCGAGCCGGAGACCATGTTCTCGGCCATCGGGGCGTACGTCGTGACGGTCACCGGCAGCCCGAGCTCGGCGACGGCGAAGGTCGCGGCGATCACCGCGGCGGCCCCGCCCATGTCGTTCTTCATCAGCGCCATGCCGGCGCCGGACTTGATGCTCAGCCCGCCGGAGTCGTAGGTGATGCCCTTGCCGACCAGCGCGATGCTGGCCCGCGACTCGGCGGGGGTCCAGGTGATCTTCACCAGCCGCGGGGGTGCGGAGGAGCCCTGGCCGACGCCGAGGATGCCGCCGCAGCCGAGCTCGGTGAGCTCCTCGACGCCCAGCACCTCGACCGACAGGCCCGGGCGGCGGTGGTCCTTCTCCTCCGACAGCGCGACGACGGCGTCGGCGAACAGCGGGGGGTTCAGGTCGTTGGGCGGGGTGTTCACCCAGTCGCGGGCGCGGTGGACGAGCGCGCCGACGGTGCGGGCGGCCTCCAGGGCGTCCACGGCGTCCTGCTGGCGGGCGACGTCGCTGAGGACCGACACGTCGGCGACCCCCGCGTCGTCGGCGCGGGACTTGTAGCGGGTGAAGGTGTAGGTGCCGGAGAGGAACCCGTCGGCGACCGCACGCACGTGGGCGGCGTCGACCGCGGGCAGCGCGAGGGCGACCGAGGCGGCGTTGCCGATGTTGCGGGCGGCGACGCCGGCTGCCCGGCGTACGCCCTCGAGGGTGAGCGCGTCGCGGGGGCCCATCCCGACCACGAGCAGCTGGCCGGCGCGGAGGGTGCCCGCGGTCGGCAGCCGCAGGACCTCGCCGGCGTCGCCGCGGAACCCCATCGAGGTCAGCAGCGGGCGGAAGCGTCGGCCGTAGGCCTCGGCGACGTCCTCGGCGCCGGGGCACGCGACCAGCTCGCCCTTGCCCGAGCGCGCCACCCCCACGACCACGAGGTCGGTGCGGGTCTTGGCGGGGCTTCCCTTGCGCAGCGTGTAGGTCGTCACGAGGCGCCATGCTAGGCCGTACGCCGGTCCGCGCCGTCGGGCCACCCGCGTCGCTGCGGTAACTTGCCGGGCATGTCGCTCGTCCACTCGCCGCTCCACGACCGCCACGTCGCCCTGGGCGCGAAGTTCTCGGAGTTCGGCGGCTGGGAGATGCCGTTGGAGTACCCCACCGGCGTGCTGAAGGAGCACGCCGCCGTGCGTGAGCGCGTGGGCATCTTCGACGTCAGCCACCTCGGGAAGCTGGTCGTCCGGGGCGACGGGGCCGTCGACGCCCTGAACGCCTGCCTGACCAACGACCTGCACCGCATCGGTCCCGGCCGGGCGCAGTACACCCTGGCCTGCGACGACGCCACGGGCGGCGTCGTGGACGACCTGATCGCCTACTACCGCGACGACGACCACGTGCTGCTCGTCCCGAACGCCGCGAACTCCGACGAGGTCCGGCGCCGGCTCGAGGCGGTGCTGCCGGCCGGTCTCGAGGTCACCGACCACCACGAGACCCACGTCGTGCTGGCGGTCCAGGGCACCCGTTCCGACGAGGTGCTGGCCGCGGTGGGGCTCCCGGTCGGCCACGAGTACATGAGCTTCGAGGTGGCGCCGTTCGAGGGCCACGAGGTCGTCGTGTGCCGCACCGGCTACACCGGCGAGCGCGGCTACGAGCTGATCGCGGAGAACGCGGTCGCCGGCACCCTGTGGGACGCGCTGCTCGCGGCGGGGGCCGAGCACGGCATCGCCCCCTGTGGCCTCGGTGCCCGCGACACGCTGCGCACCGAGATGGGCTACCCGCTCCACGGGCAGGACATCAGCCTCCAGGTGACGCCGAACCAGGGGCGGCTGGGTTGGGCCGTCGGCTGGTCGAAGCCCGCGTTCTGGGGGCGTGAGGTGCTGGTGGCCGAGAAGGAGACCGGCACCCGGGTCACCCTGCGCGGCCTGGTCGCCCAGGGCCGCGGCATCGCCCGCCCGCAGATGAGCGTGAAGGTGACCCGTGACCTGCCGATCGGCTTCGTCACCTCGGGCACCTTCTCCCCGACCCTGCGCAAGGGCGTGGCCCTGGCGCTGGTGAACAGCCAGATCCAGCTCGGCGCCGAGGTCCTCGTCGACGTGCGGGGTCGGGAGGAGACCTTCGTGGTCACCCGCCCGCCGTTCGTGCAGACCGACGTGCGCGAGTCCTGACCTCCGTCGAGAACCCACAGAACCCCGAGAGCACCGGAAAGGCGCCAACCCGATGACGAACACCCCCGAGCCCGCGTTCGGCACCTCCGCCCCCCGACCCGACCAGGTGCCGTGGTGGTGGCAGCAGCTCGACGCCGACGGGCGGGTGCTCGGCGCGGACCAGCCGCGCTCGGAGTTCCCCACGCGCAGCGACGCCGAGAGCTGGCTGGGGGAGGCCTACCCCGACCTGGCCGACGCCGGCGTCTCTTCGGTCACGCTGTTCGAGGGCGACCGCGAGGTCTACGGCCCGATGTCGCTCGAGGCCGGCTGAGGCCTACTTCGGCTTGCCGCCGATCTTGACCTGCGGCTTGGGCTGGCGCAGCGGACGCAGCTGCATGGCGCGCAGCAGCGTGTAGAAGGTGGTGCCGCGCGTGCTCTCGTCGGGGAACTTCGCCTTGATCGACCGCTTGAGCTTGAACAGCAGCCAGCCGGTGTCGATCAGGACCAGCAGGATCGTGGCCTCCCACAGCACGATGCCGAAGCGCATCAGCGAGTCGTTGCTGGAGTACTGCAGGACCATGATCAGGACCAGCAGGGGGAGCAGGAACTCGGCGATCGACAGGCGCGAGTCGACCTGGTCGCGGATGAACCGCTTGACCGGGCCCTTGTCGCGGGCCGGGAGGTAGCGCTCGTCGCCGGTGCGCATGCCCTGGCGGACCTTGCTGTTCTGCTCCAGGCGACGCTCGCGGGTCAGCTTCTGGGCGCTCTTCTTGTCCATGCCGACCTTGGCGCGCTCGCGGGCGGCCGCCTCGGCCTCCTTGCGGCTCGGCGTGGGCCGGCCCTTGGCCCCCGGTCGCGCGGCGGCGAGGTCGGTGGAACCGCCGGTCTTGCTGGCCTGGGTGGTCTCGGACTTGCTGCTACGGCGGAACACGGGGCCTTCCAGAGCGCTCGGGGGACCGGTCAGGATCGACCGGGGAGGGGATCGTCAGCGTACCCGCCGCCCGACGGGCGGCGGATCGTCGACGGGCTGCTCGGGGGCCTCGTTCTGCTGGGCCGCGTTGGGTAGGTTGTCGCCCATGAGCATGATGAAGCGGATCAGCATGGTCTTCCGGGCCAAGGCCAACACGGCGCTGGACAAGGCCGAGGACCCCCGGGAGACGCTCGACTACAGCTACCAGCGTCAGATGGAGATGCTGACGAAGGTACGCCGCGGCGTGGCCGACGTCGCCACCAGCCGCAAGCGCGTCGAGCTGCAGATCAACCAGCTCAACGGCCAGTCGCAGAAGCTCACCGACCAGGCGCAGAAGGCGCTGTCCATGGGCCGCGAGGACCTCGCCCGCGAGGCGCTGACGCGCAAGTCGGCGCTGACCCAGCAGCTCGCCGACCTCCAGGCCCAGCACAACCAGCTCCAGGGCGAGGAGGAGAAGCTCACGCTGGCCTCCCAGCGGCTCTCGGCCAAGGTCGAGTCCTTCCGCACCCGCAAGGAGACGATCAAGGCGACCTACACCGCCGCCGAGGCCCAGACGCGCATCAACGAGGCCTTCTCCGGCATCTCCGAGGAGATGGGCGACGTCGGCATGGCGATCCAGCGGGCCGAGGACAAGACCCTCCAGATGCAGGCGCGGGCCGGTGCGGTCGACGAGCTGATCTCCTCGGGAGCGCTCGACGACGCCAGCTCGATCAACCGCGGCGACGACATCAGCCGCGAGCTCGACTCGCTCAGCTCGCAGTCCGACGTCGAGGCCGAGCTCGCCGCCCTCAAGGGTGGCAGCAGCGCCCCGCAGGCGATCGACGCCCCGGAGTCGCCCACCCAGGCCGCGGTGGAGAGCGCCTCGCTCACCGAGGGCCAGTCCGTCGAGAAGGGACAGCAGTCATGATCGTGCGCATCCTCGGAGAGGGTCAGCTCGAGGTCCCCGACGACCGCATCGACGAGCTCAACGCCCTCGACGCCAAGGTCGAGACGGCCGTGGAGACCGACGACCGCGAGGCCTTCACCGGCGCGCTGGCCGCGCTGCTGGACGGCGTACGCACTGCCGGCGTGCCCGTGCCCGACGACTCCCTCGATGACTCCGACCTGATCCTGCCGCCCTCCGACGCGACGCTGGAGGAGGTCCGGGAGCTGCTCAGTGACGACGGCCTCATCCCGGGGTGAAACTCTGCGCCTCAGCGGTTCGTTGACCTGACATGGCCCGCACCCGCTTCGTCCCCGACACCGGACTCACCGTCCGCATGACCACCGTCATGTTCCTCCTCGGTGGGCTCTTCGTCGCGCTGATCGTGGCGCTGATGTTCGCGGTGAACAGCCCTGGCCTGTCCCTGCTGATCGGTCTGGTCGGCATCGGGATCGCCTGGTGGCAGTGGTGGAACTCCGACAAGGTGGCCGTCCGGGCCATGGGGGCCCACGAGGTCAGCCCCACCGACGCCCCGGAGCTGCACGGCATGATCGACCGTCTCTGCGTCATGGCCGACATGAAGAAGCCGCGGGTGGCGATCGCCGACAGCCCGATCCCCAACGCCTTCGCCACGGGCCGCTCGGCCGACCGGTCGCTGATCTGCGTCACGACCGGCATCCTGCAGACGCTCGACGCCGAGGAGCTCGAGGGTGTGCTGGCCCACGAGCTCTCCCACGTGGCCCACCGCGACGTGCTGGTGATGACGGTGGCCAGCACGGCCGGCATCGTCGCCGGCATGGTGGCCCGCGGGGCGCAGTACGGCTTCATGTTCGGCGGCGGCAACGCCGGTCGGCGCGACAGCAACGACAACAACGGCTCCGGCGCCCTCGGTCTGGTGATCGCTCTGGTGGCCAGCCTGGTCACCTACGCGATCAGCTTCCTGCTCACGCGTCTGCTCAGCCGCTACCGCGAGCTCTGCGCCGACCGCTCGGGCGTCTACCTCACCCAGAAGCCGGCCGCGCTCGCGTCGGCCCTGCGCAAGATCAGCGGGGAGATGAACGCCGTGCCCGAGCGCGACCTGCGGGCGGCGCAGTCGATGAACGCCTTCTTCATCGCCCCCGCCATCAAGGGTGCCTCGCTGGGCGCGCTGACCTCCACGCACCCGCCGCTCGAGCAGCGTCTCGACCAGCTCGCCAAGATCGCCGCCAGCCTCGGCAAGACCCTCTAGGCGTGGGACTCTGGGACGCCCTCCGGGGCCGCACGACGCCCAAGGCGGCCAACCTCGACGCGCTGTTCGGCCTGCCCTCGGCGGCGATGTCGCTGGAGGCGGCCCTCGGGCTGCAGGCCACCGGTGCGGGGTCGGTGTGCTTCCGGGCCGCGGAGGGGCAGGCCGGAGCGGCCACCCAGCGCGAGGCCGCCGACCTGGTCTCGGTCGACGGCGGTCCGGCCACCGAGTCGCGGCTGGACGAGTACGGCTACACCTGGCTCACGGTCCGGGCCGCGCCCGGCGACACCGCCTCGCTGGTGACCGACCTGCACGCGGTGAACTCCGCGCTGGAGGCCCAGGGGTTCGGCACCGGCCTGCTGTGCAGCACCGTCGGGTTCACCGATGCTGCCGGCCACCGCACCTTCGTCGTCTACCTCTACAAGCAGGGCACGTTCTACCCGTTCTGCCCGACCGGCCCCACCAGCCGTGACGACCTGCAGGAGCGCCAGGTGCGGGACGTCGTCGCCGGCGACCTGCCGATCGAGCCCGAGGTCTCGCGGTGGATGCCGCTGTGGGGGCTCCAGGACTGAGCCGACCCCTGGTGCCCACCCCTGGTGCGGAACCCTGCCCACGGTCGACCGGCCACCGTCGACCGGTGTGTGACGGCAGATTCGTCACTTGCGGCACGCGGAGGGCCTATGGTGTCCGTTATGGACCTCTCTGACCTGATGCGTGAGGCCGAGATCCGAGCGCTCGACCTGCTCGGTCACGAGCTGCCTGACGTCTTGTCGCGCCTGGTCAGGATCGCCGCCACCGTCTCCGGGGCCAGCGGTGCCGAGATCAACGTCATCTCCGGTGGCAGCCAGCACACCCTCGCGAGCGCTGCCGGAACACCCGGCGGGTGCGACGCCCACGACTCCTTCTGCGCCAAGATCATCCGCGAGCCGGCCCGCCAGCACGTCGTGCCGGACGCCCGGGCCGACGCCCGCTTCGCCGGCAGCCCGTTCGCGATCTCCGGTGCGATCACGTCGTACGCCGCCTCCCAGCTGGTCACCTCCTCCGGCGTGCCCATCGGCACGCTGTGCGTCTTCGACCCCGACCGCCGCGAGATCGACGACGACGCGATGAAGGTCCTCGGCGAGCTGTCCCAGTCGGTGATGGACGTCCTGGAGACCCGGCGCGAGTTCCAGGTGGTGCGGGAGACGCTGGGGCAGCTCGCCGACGGCAGCCGCGAGCTGCGACGCTCCAACGAGCACCTGGCCGCCTTCGCCGGGCAGGTCAGCCACGACGTGCAGGGCCCGCTCGCCGGCGTGCTGATGGCGCTCCAGCTGATGGAGGAGGAGGCGCCCGACGGCGCCACCGACCTGCTGCTTGCGCACCGCCCTGTCCAGCGCCCAGCGCATGCGCACCACCGTGGCCGGCCTGATGGACTTCGCCGTGCTCGGGGGGACGCTGCACCCCGTCGGGCTGGAGATGAGGCGCATCGTCAGTGACGTGCTGGCCGACCTCAGCGCCCGGCGCGGCAACGCCCGGGTCGAGGTCGGGGAGCTGCCCACCGTCTACGGCGACGACGTGCAGGTGCGCGCGGTGACGCAGAACCTGGTCGCCAACGCCCTGAAGTACGCCGGGGGCGTCGACCACGCCGTGATCCAGGTCTCCGGCAGCACCGTCGGAGGCCGCACCCGGGTCGTGGTGACCGACAACGGGCCCGGCGTGCCGCCCGACCAGCAGGCGTCGATCTTCGAGCTGATGGTGCGGGGCGAGGGCGTCGAGCACGCGGGCGTGGACGGCCTGGGCATCGGCCTGGCGACGTGTCGCCGCATCGTCGAGGCCCACGGCGGCGCCATCGGGGTCACCGAGGCGCCCGGAGGCGGTGCCGCGTTCTGGTTCGAGCTCCCGGTGCCCGAGGCCTGCGTCGCGACCGACCGCACCGCTGACCAGGCGGGTCTCCGGCCCGATGACCTGGCGGGCCTCGACGAGGACGCCTCAGTCGCGGTGTGAGCGCCCCGGCAGGTCGAGCATCCGCTGCAGCGCCACCTTGGCCCAGCGCTCGGTCTCGGGGTCGACCTCGATCACGTTGACGGGATGCCCGTCGGCCAGCGACTCCAGCGCCCACACCAGGTGCGGCAGGTCGATCCGGTTCATCGTCGAGCAGTAGCAGACCGTGCGGTCCAGGAACATGATCTGCTGCTCGGGGTGGGCGTCGGCCAGGCGCTTGACCAGGTTCAGCTCGGTGCCGACGGCCCAGACCGACCCGGGCGGCGCCGCCTCGACGGTCGTGATGATGAACTCCGTGGAGCCGACGAGGTCGGCCCGCGTCACCACCTCGTGCCGGCACTCGGGGTGCACCAGGATCCGCACGTCGGGCACGGTCGCCCGCAGCTGGTCGACGACGTCGGGGGAGAAGCGCCCGTGCACCGAGCAGTGGCCCTTCCACAGGATCACCCGCGCGGCCCGCAGCTCGGCGGCGCCGAGACCGCCGTCGGGCAGCAGCGGGTCCCACACGACGCAGTCCTCGAGCGCCAGCCCGAGCTCGAGCACAGCGGTGTTGCGGCCGAGGTGCTGGTCGGGCAGGAACAGCACCTTGGTGTCGGGCCCCTTCTGCTCGAAGGCCCACTCCAGGGCCTGCTGGGCGTTCGACGAGGTGCACACCGCGCCGTCGTGACGGCCGCAGAAGGCCTTGATGTCGGCGGAGGAGTTCATGTAGGTCACCGGCACGACGACGTCGGCGACGCCGGCCTCGGCGAGGGCGTCCCAGGCGTCCTCCACCTGCGGCAGCCGCGCCATGTCGGCCATCGAGCAGCCCGCGGCGAGGTCGGGGAGCACCACGCGCTGGTCGGGCCCGGTGAGGATGTCGGCCGACTCGGCCATGAAGTGCACGCCGCAGAACACGACGTACTCCGCCTCCGGACGGGCGGCTGCGTCGCGCGCCAGCTTGAAGGAGTCGCCGGTGACGTCGGCGAAGGCGATCACCTCGTCGCGCTGGTAGTGGTGACCGAGCACGAACACGCGCTCGCCCAGCCGCTCCTTGGCGGCCCGGGCGCGCTCGACGAGCAGCGGGTCCGAGGCGGCGGGCAGGTCGCCGGGGCACTCCACCCCCCGCTCTGAGGAGCGGTCGGCGCCCAGGCCGAGCGGCAGCAGCGGGAGGTCGACGGTCGTCATGGTGCCGAAGTCTTCCACGCGGGTCTTCCACGCGGGTCTCCCGCGCGGGTCTCGCGCCGTGCCCGCCGCCACCCGGAGTCCGGGGTCGTGGCGCAGGGCAGGATGGTGGGCATGCGCATCGTCTTCGCCCCTGACAAGTTCGCCGGAACGCTGAGCGCGCCGGAGGCCGCGGCCGCCATGGCCCGGGGATGGGCGCGACGCGCTCCCGGCGACGAGCTGGTCGAGGTGCCGATGTCCGACGGGGGGCCCGGGTTCGTCGACGCGCTGCACGCCGCCCTGGGTGGTGAGCTGCACGCGGTCACGGTGTCGGACCCCTACGGCCACGACGTCCCGGCCGCCGTGCTGCGCGTGGGCGACACGGCGTACGTCGAGAGCGCCCAGGCCGTCGGCCTCCACCTCACCGAGCCCGAGCACCGCCGCCCCGAGGAGGGCACCAGCTTCGGTGCCGGTCAGCTGTTGGCCGCCGCGGTCGACTCGGGCGCCACCCGCGTCGTCGTCGGCCTCGGGGGGTCGGCCACCAACGACGCCGGCGCCGGGCTGCTCGCCGCCCTGGGCGCCACGGCGAAGGCCGGGTCCCTGACGGCGGGCCCGTTCGCCCTCGCCGGCATCACCGAGGTCGACCTGACCGCGGCCCGTGCCCGGGTCGAGGGCGTCGAGCTCGTGCTGGCCAGCGACGTCGACAACCCGCTGCTGGGCATCAACGGCGCCACCAAGATCTACGGCCCCCAGAAGGGCGTCACCGAGGAGCGGCTGGTCACCGTCGACGGCTGGCTCCAGCACTTCGCCGAGGTCGCCGGCCGCAAGCTCGCCGACACCAAGGGCGCCGGTGCCGCGGGCGGCCTGGGCTACGGCCTCGTGCTCCTCGGCGGCACGCGCAGCAGCGGTGTCACGCTCGTCGCCGAGGCTGTCGGGCTGGCCGACACCGTCCGCAGCTCGGACCTCGTGGTCACCGGCGAGGGCGCCTTCGACTTCTCCTCGCGCTCGGGCAAGGTGCCGTACGGCGTCGCCGAGGCGTGCTCGCAGGCACTGGTGCCCTGCATCGCCCTCGCCGGCAAGGTGCTGATCGGGGCGCGCGAGATGCGCGCCCTCGGCGTGGAGTCGGCGTACAGCCTGGTCGACCTGGTCGGTGAGGAGCGCGCCTTCGCCGCCCCCGCCGAAGCCCTGGCCGACCTCGCCGAGCGCACGGCGCGCACCTGGTCGCGGTGAGTCCCCGCCGCCGAGGTGCACGGGAATATCCAGCGGTGTGCGACCATTGACCGAGTTGTAGAAGTGCCCCTGAACCACCCTCGAGCAGCACTGGAGACACGACATGACCGAGCAGGTCGACACCGCTGCGGAGATCCGCACCGACTCCATCAACGTCAGCCCCACCGCGGCGTCCAAGGTCAAGAGCCTTCTCGCCCAGGAGGGTCGTGAGGACCTCCAGCTGCGCATCGCCGTGCAGCCCGGCGGCTGCTCCGGCCTCCGCTACCAGCTCTTCTTCGACGAGCGCACCCTCGACGGTGACGTCGTCACCGACTTCGACGGCGTGTCCGTCGTCGTCGACCGGATGAGCGTCCCCTACCTCAACGGCGCGACGATCGACTTCGTCGACTCCATCGAGAAGCAGGGCTTCACCATCGACAACCCCAACGCGACCGGCTCCTGCGCCTGCGGCGACTCCTTCCACTGAGTCGTCCGGCCGCACGGCCGCACCGAACGCCACCAGCGGCGCCGTCCCCTTGCGGGGCGGCGCCGCTGGCGTGTCTGCCCGGGGTGCTCACGGGCGTGGTCGGGGTCAGTCGAGGTGCAGGTGCAGGCGTGCGGCCAGGTGGGCCGCCGCCTCGCTGACCGCGATGTCGACCTTGCGGGTCTCGCGCGGCTGCAGGTCGTAGGCCAGCGGCGGTGCGGGGGCGAGCGCGGCGTCGAGGTCGAGGCGCCGGCGGGGGAGGACCAGGCGGTCGCCGCAGGCGGTGCAGTCCGAATGCATCTGGCCGGCGGTGTCCTGGTCGTCGTAGGCGAGGCGCTGGTAGCTCATGACTGCGACGCTAGGGGCTACCGCCGGGTACTCCTACGCCTACCGATCGGTACGCTGGGTGTCCCTGCGGGACCTCGCAGAGGACGTGCCGAGAACCCAAGGACACCATGTCGCTGCTGATCGCCGGATCCATCGCCACCGACCACCTGATGAGCTTCGGCGGGAAGTTCGCCGACTCGCTCGTGGTCGAGCAGCTGGACAAGCTCTCGGTCTCCTTCCTGGTCGACGACCTGGAGATCCGCCGCGGTGGGTGCGCCGGCAACATCGCCTTCGGGCTGGGCCAGCTCGGCCTGCGCCCGGTGCTCGTCGGTGCGGCCGGCGAGGACTTCGCGGACTACCGCTCCTGGCTGCAGCGCCACGGCGTGGACTGCGACTCGGTGCGGATCTCCGAGGACAAGCACACGGCGCGGTTCGTGTGCACGACCGACACCACGATGGCGCAGTTCGCCAGCTTCTACCCCGGGGCGATGAGCGAGGCCCGGATGATCGAGCTCGAGCCGATCGCCCGCCGGGTCGGCGACCCCACGTTCGTGCTGGTCGGCCCCGACGACCCGGAGGGGATGGTGCGGCACACCGACGAGTGCCGCCAGCGCGGCTACGCCTTCGTGGCCGACCCCAGCCAGCAGCTGGCCTTCGGCGAGGGCGAGATGATCCGAGCGCTGGTCGACGGGGCGGCGTACCTGTTCAGCAACGAGTACGAGTCGCACCTGATCGAGTCCAAGACCGGCTGGAGCAGCGAGGAGATCCTCTCGCGCGTCGGCACCCAGGTGGTCACGCTGGGCAAGGACGGGGTGCGCATCCTGACCGAGGGCGGCGAGACCCTGGTCGTCGGTGCCGTGCCCGGCATCACGGCCGTCGAGCCGACCGGCGTCGGCGACGCGTTCCGCTCGGGGTTCCTGGCCGGGCTGGAGTGGGGGCTCGGGCACGAGCGCTCGGCCCAGGTCGGCTGCGTGCTCGCGGCGTACGTCGTGGAGCAGGTCGGCACGCAGGAGTACTCCTTCACCCCGACCCTGTTCCTCGCGCGCCTCGCCGCGGCGTACGGCGAGCAGGCGGCGGCCGACGTGCGGCCGCACCTCATCCCAGCCGCCTGACCAGGTAGGTCGGCACGCCGTCCGCGGCCTGCTCCTGCCCGGCGTACTCCTGGTGGCGCATGCGGCACCAGGCCGGCACGTCGACGCGGGCCGCCGGGTCGTCGGAGGTCACGGCCACCACGCCGCCGACCGGCACGCGCGGCAGCGCCCGGGCCAGCTCGATCACCGGCCGCGGGCAGGGCAGCCCCCGGCAGTCCAGGTCGACCCGCTGCTCGGTCACCGTCGCCTCGTCACGGTCGCTCGCTCACCGGGGCACACCCGAGTCGTCCCGGAGGCGCTGCACCAGGCCGGGCAGCTCGGCCAGCAGACGGTCGACCTCGGCGTCGGTGGTCGCCGGACCCACCGAGAGCCGCACGTTGCCGTGGGTCAGCGCCCCCATCGCGGCGAGCACGTGGCTGGGCTCCAGCGTGCTGGCGGTGCAGGCCGACCCGCTCGCCACGGCGGTGCCGCGTCGGTCGAGCTCGGTGACCACGGCCTCGCCGGCGAGGTAGAGGAACGAGAACGTGACGAGGTGCGGCAGCCGGCGGTCGGGGTCACCGACGACCTCGGTGTCGGGGATCCTCGCGACCGACCGGCGGATGCGGTCCACCAGGGCGTGCTGGCGCTCGACGGTGGCCGCGTGGTCGGTGACGACCGCCTGCAGGGCGGCCGCGGCCGCCAGCGCGCCGGGCACGTTCTCGAAGCCGGTGGAGCGGGGGTCCAGGCGCTCGTCGACCGGGAACGGCGGGCGCCACCGGGCACCCCGACGGACCAGGAGCACCCCGACCCCGGACGGGCCGCCCCACTTGTGCGCCGACCCCGCGGCGGCCGACCAGCCGCGGGGGAGGGGCAGGCGGCCCATCGAGGAGCAGGCGTCGGTGAAGACCGGGACGTCCCCGACCAGGTCCGCGACCTCCGCCACCGGCTGGAGGGTGCCGACCTCGTGGTTGGCGCTCTGCACGGCGACCACCGAGACGCCGTCGTCCCCGGCCGAGGCGGCCGTGACGGCCTCGAGGAGGCCCTCGAGCGGCACCCGCCCCGTGGCGTCGACCCCGACCGTGACCACGGGGTCGCCGGTCCAGCGGGCGGCCTGGAGGACGGCGCTGTGCTCGACGGCGGTGTGCACCAGGGTGCGCCCGCGCCGCGCCCGGCCGCGGTGCAGGCCGAGCAGCCCGAGGTGCACCGCGTGGGTGCCGCTGGGGGTGAAGGTGACCTCCTCGGGGGTGACCTCCAGGCACTCGGCGACGACCGCCCGGGCGTTGTCCAGCAGCATCCGGGCGCGACGTCCCGGGAGGTGCAGGGCACGCGGGTCGGCGTGGCCGTGCGGCAGGGCCCGTGCGAGCGCCTCGCGTGCCGCGGGGTGGAGGGGCTCGCCGGAAGCGTGGTCGAGGTACGACGGTGGGGCGTCGCTCACGGGCAACAACCTACCGTCGTCACAGCCGCGCCCTGCCCGACGTACAGACACGTGTGAGTAGTAGGGTTCAGATGTCCGTTGCTCGTCATAAGACGTCTGCTCACGAAAGGGCTCGTCGGTGAGTCTGAGGCTTCCCCCCCGCTTCCGCCGCTCGGCACTCGGTGGTCTGCTGACCCTCGCGGTGCTGTTCCTGAGCGGTTGCTCCGCCGACACCGAGACCGAGATCAAGCGGCTCGCGCTCCCGGTGTCCGCCTCCAAGGAGGCGCCGTTCGTCCACGAGCTGTGGATGTGGTCCTGGCTGGCCGCGATGGTGACCGGTGTCATCGTCTGGGGCCTGATCATCTACGCCTGCATCGCCTTCCGGCGCCGCAGCGAGGCCGACATCCCCGTGCAGACGCGCTACAACCTGCCGATCGAGATCTTCTACACGATCGCCCCGATCATGATGGTGATCGTCTTCTTCTACTTCACCCTCGGCGCCCAGGGAAAGGTCCTCCACCAGGACGCGAACCCCGACGAGACCATCACGGTCGTGGGTCAGCAGTGGTCGTGGACCTTCAACTACAACCTCGGCTACGACGACGCGAAGAAGGACTACCTGCCGGCCGGGGGCGAGGTCGTCCACGAGAGCGGCACCACCGCCGACCGCCCGATGCTGTGGATGGTCAAGGACAAGAGCGTCGAGATCAACCTCTACTCCCCGGACGTCATCCACTCCTTCTGGGTCCCCAGCTTCCTGTTCAAGATGGACGTGGTGCCCGGTCGCCACAACAAGTTCGCCATGACCCCCACCCGTGAGGGCACCTTCGAGGGCCGCTGCGCCGAGCTGTGCGGCGTCTACCACTCGCGGATGCTCTTCGACGTCAAGGTCGTCAGCCAGTCCGAGTACGACGCCCACCTCGCGCAGCTCGCGGAGCAGGGCAGCACCGGACCCGCCCTGGGCAGCTCCCAGGTCCAGAAGGTGCCGGGCCTCCAGCCCAGCGCCAGCAACGGAGGAGAGTAGTGACTGCCGTCTCCGACGCCCCCACGGGCGCCCGCGTCCGGCCGCCGAGCCCCACCCTGGGCCAGCAGGTCGTCCGCATCCTCACGACCACCGATCACAAGCTGATCGGCAAGCTCTACCTGAGCACCGCGTTCGTCTGGTTCCTGATCGGTGGCCTGATGGCCCTGGTCATCCGCTCCGAGCTCGCCTTCCCGGGCTCGCAGGTGGTCAACGACGAGCTCTACAACCAGCTGTTCACGATGCACGGCACGATCATGCTGCTGCTGTTCGCGACCCCGCTGTTCTTCGGCTTCGCCAACGTGCTGATGCCGCTGCAGATCGGCGCGCCCGACGTGGCGTTCCCGCGGCTGAACATGCTGAGCTACTGGTTCTACCTCTTCGGCGGCATCATCACGGTCTCGGGCTTCCTGAGCCCCGAGGGCGCCGCGGACTTCGGCTGGACCGGCTACGCGCCACTCTCCAACGCCATCCGATCTCCAGGGGTGGGCGGTGACCTGTGGATCATGGGCCTCTGGCTCGCCGGCCTCGGCACGATCCTCGGTGCGGTCAACTTCGTCACCACGATCATCTGCATGCGCGCGCCCGGCATGACGATGTTCCGGATGCCGATCTTCACCTGGAACTCCCTGGTCACCAGCCTGCTGATCCTGATCGCGTTCCCGATCTTCGCCGCGGCGCTCCTCGCACTGGAGGCCGACCGACAATTCGGGGCCCACGTCTTCGACGCCAACCACGGCGGCGTGATCTTGTGGCAGCACCTGTTCTGGTTCTTCGGCCACCCGGAGGTCTACATCATCGCGCTGCCGTTCTTCGGCATCGTGACCGAGATCCTTCCGGTCTTCAGCCGCAAGCCGATCTTCGGCTACGTCGGCCTGGTCGCGGCGACCCTCGGCATCGCGGTCCTGTCGGTCGCCGTGTGGGCGCACCACATGTTCGTGACGGGCGCCGTCGACCTGGCGTTCTTCTCCGGCATGACCTTCCTGATCGCGGTTCCAACGGGAGTGAAGTTCTTCAACTGGATCGGCACGATGTGGGGCGGATCGATCTCCTTCGACACCCCCATGCTGTGGACCGTCGGCTTCCTGGTGACCTTCCTCTTCGGTGGTCTGACCGGCGTCATCCTGGCCTCGCCCCCGCTGGACTTCCACGTCTCGGACTCCTACTTCGTGGTGGCGCACTTCCACTACGTGGTCTTCGGGACGGTGGTGTTCGCGATGTTCGCGGGCTTCTACTTCTGGTGGCCGAAGATGACCGGCAAGATGCTCGACGAGCGGCTGGGCAAGATCCACTTCTGGCTGCTGTTCATCGGCTTCCACACCACCTTCCTGGTGCAGCACTGGCTCGGCGTCGAGGGGATGCCCCGTCGCTACGCCGACTACTCCGCCTCCGACGGGTTCACCACCCTGAACCAGATCTCCACCGTGGGCGCGTTCCTGCTGGCCTTCTCGACGTTGCCGTTCCTGCTCAACGTGTACAAGACGAGCCGCACGCCCAACGTCAACGTCGACGACCCGTGGGGCTGGGGCCGATCCTTGGAGTGGGCCACGAGCTGCCCGCCCCCGCGGCACAACTTCGTGACGCTGCCGAGGATCCGCTCGGAGTCCCCGGCCTTCGACCTCCACCACCCGGAGATCGCCGCGCTGGAGTACGCCGACAACGACAACCTGGGCGACGAGGGCACCCCCACCGACACGCCCTCCATGGACGGCCGCCGCGAGATGCTGGGCGGGGAGGGTGACAAGCGATGAAGACCGAGACCTGGATGTTCGTCTTCTGCAGCGCCTTCTTCCTGGTCGTCACGCCGATCTACTGGTTCTCCAGCGGCGACCACACCGGCACCACCGCGCTGGTGATGACCTTCCTGCTGACCACGCTGATCGCGTTCTACCTCGGGTTCCACGCTCGCAAGATGGAGCCGCGGCCCGAGGACCGCACCGACGGCGAGATCGCCGAGGGTGCGGGTGAGCTGGGCTTCTTCCCGCCGTACAGCTGGTGGCCGCTGTGGTGCGCGATGTGCCTGGCCGCGATGACCGCCGGCATCGCCGTCGGCCTGTGGCTGTTCGTCATCGGGGCGGTGCTCGGATCGGTGGCGCTGTGCGGCCTGATCTTCGAGTACTACCGCGGCGAGCACGCCCACTGAGACGTCGGGCACCGCGCTGGCGGGCTCACGACACGTGACGTCGCCCACAGGGGACTCGGGCGTGTCGTAAACACGGCGTTGTTAGCCTGAGGGGGTCAGCACCTCCCGACGCCTGCGACTGTGGAGTCCTATGTCCTCCCGCACCACCCGTTCCCGTCTCACCCTGGCCTGCGCCGCCCTGACGCTGGGTCTGGTGAGTGCGTGCTCCCTGACCTCCGGCTCCACCGGTGGGTCCGACGCGAGCGGTGCCGACGGCACCAGCTCCTCGGGCGGCCAGGGCGCCACGACGCCCGAGGTCAAGAAGTCCGTGGCCACCATCGCGAGCAACATCCGCTCCGGGGCCAAGAGCGTCGGCCTCGACCAGAAGGTGCGCCTGCGGGTCGCGTCCGGGACGTTCGAGAACGTCGCGGTGACGGGTCCGGCCGGCGACACCGTGCGCGGACGGATGGTGGCCGGCAAGACCCGTTGGGTCTCCAGCACCCCGCTCAAGCCGGGGTCGCGCTACCGCGTGAGCAGCACCGCGGTGGACACCGACGGCCTGAAGAACACCTTCGCCTCGGGCTTCCGCACGCGGGCGCTCACGCTCGACGAGCAGACCTACCCCAGCTTCGTGCCGCTCGACGGCTCGACCGTCGGCGTCGGGATGCCGGTGATCGTGCGCTTCGACGTGCCGGTCGCCGACCAGGCCAACATCGAGAAGCACCTGAAGGTGGTCAGCCAGCCCGCGCAGGCCGGCTCCTTCCACTGGATCAGCAGCCAGGAGGTGCACTGGCGTCCCCGCTCCTACTGGAAGCCGGGCACCGACGTGACCGTCAAGGCCGACATCGGCGGGGTCGCGGCCGGAAACGGCATCTACGGCCAGAAGAACCGCGTCACCAGCTTCCACATCGGCGACTCCATGGTCAGCAAGGTGGACATGAACACCCACCAGATGCGGGTGTTCCGCAACGGCCAGCAGATCCGCACGATCCCGATCACCACAGGTCAGCAGCCCAAGTTCACGACCCGTTCGGGCACCAAGGTGATCGTGGAGAAGTTCCGTCACAAGCGGATGAACTCCGAGACCATCGGGATCGACCCGAACAGCGCCGACGGCTACGACCTCGACGACGTCGAGTACGCCATGCGCGTCACCTACTCCGGCGAGTTCATCCACGCCGCTCCGTGGTCGGTGGCCCAGCAGGGCAACAGCAACGTCAGCCACGGGTGCACCGGCATGAGCACGGCCAACGCCGAGTGGCTCTACAACAACTCCAAGGTCGGCGACGTGGTGGAGTACACCGGCACCGACCGGGGCACCGACCTGACCAACGGGTTCGGCGACTGGAACTCCTCCTTCGCCACCTACAAGACGGGGTCCGCGCTCAGCTGACCGCCCCGGCACGCCCCACCTCGCCGAGCGGGGCATGGGCGCACGTGCCACGCGGCCGACCGGGGGTTCTGTGCACTCTGCGCCACGACATCCCGCGCACGGATCCCCCGGTGAGCGGCCCATGGCGTGCGCGGATCCCCCGGTGGGCCGCTTGCGTCGTCGGCAGCCACCACTCAGCGGCCCGGTGACCGCCACGGCGGGCTCCAGGCTGCCGCAGTCCGTTGCACACCAACCGGCCGGACCACGACGAGTCGGCCGGGTCCACCACGGTGTCCCAGAAGGCCAGGGTGGCCCGGTGACGCTCCACGTGGTCCTCGGTGGCCTCCAGGTGCGCCAGGGCCTGGAGGCCCTCCGTGGCGCCCACGGGGGGTCGGCCCGGCCGCCGCGCACGAGCAGGTGGGGGAGCAGGTCCAGGCCCTCGGAGGTGCGGAAGGGGAGCTCGCCGTCGACCACCTCGTCGAGGAGCTGGGTGAAGACGTCGTCGGGGCGGAGGCGTCGGGCGACCGGTCTCAGGGGCATGTCCCGAGGATCGGCGCGACGACCCGACTGGTCACGTGGTCGGACGAGTGGGCGGACGTGGGCCGGTCGGAGCATGACGGAAGGCCCGGGAGCAGTGCTCCCGGGCCCTCCGTGTGGGTGGTGCGCGGTCAGTGACGACCGCTGCTGAGCTCCTCGCCCGTCACGTCGTGCCGGCCGTCGAACTGGTGTCCGTCGGCCGCGTGACCCTCGAGGGCCACGTCGTGCGCGTGCTCGAGCTCGGCGTGGTGGTGGGCCTCCTCGAGCTCCTCGTGGGTCGGCTTCTGGATGTTGTCGCCGTACCAGAGCTGCGAGAGACGGGCCCGGACCTTGTCCTTGCGGGCCGACGGGGAGCTGACCCCGTTGTCGTCGGTGCCCGACTCGGGCACATACACCTCGTCGCGCGACCGCGCGGTGAGGGTGTAGGCGCGCTCCACCGGCAGCGGCAGGTGCTTCTCGGTGTAGCCACCCTGGGCGTCGCGCATGATCACGCCGCTCTCGTAGCCGTGCAGCAGCTTCTCGTTGTCGTGCCGCTGTAGCGAGATGCACCACCGTCGGGTGATCACGAACGCGATCACCGGACCGACGAACACCGCCACCCGCATGAAGTAGGTGATCTGGTTGATGCTCAGGTTCAGCTTGGTGGCGATGATGTCGTTGCCGCCCGCGGCCCAGAACAGGCCGTAGAAGGTCATCAGCGCGACCATCAGCGCCGTGCGGGTGGGGGCGTTGCGTGGCCGCTCCAGGAGGTGGTGCTCCTTCTTGTCCCCCGTGATCCACGCCTCGACGAACGGCAGCATCGTCAGGACGCCCCACGAGAGCAGCGGCAGGATCAGGATCGGCAGCATCACGTTCCAGGAGATCGTGACGCCGAGCAGGTGGGTCTCCCACCCCGGCATGATCCGCAGCGCGCCGTCGGGCCAGCCCATGTACCAGTCGGGCTGGGAGCCGGCGGTCACCTCGGCGGGGTTGTAGGGGCCGAAGCGCCACACCGGGTTGATGCTGAACAGGCCACCCATGAGGGCGGTGATGCCGAAGACCACGAAGAAGAACCCACCGGCCTTGGCGGCGTACACGGGCAGCATCGGGAAGCCGACGACGTTCTGCTCGGTGCGTCCGGGCCCGGGCCACTGGGTGTGCTTGTGGTAGACGAGCAGGAGCATGTGGGCGGCCACCAGCCCCAGCAGGATGCCGGGGATCAGCAGCACGTGCACGGTGTAGAGCCGGGGGATGATCGAGTCACCCGGGAACTCCCCGCCGAAGAGGAAGAAGGACATGTAGGTGCCGATCACCGGCGAGGCCTTCATGAACCCGTCGGCGGCACGGATGCCGGTGCCCGACAGCAGGTCGTCGGGCAGCGAGTAGCCGGTGAAGCCCTCGAGCGTGCCGAGGAGCAGGAGCACCGAGCCGATCACCCAGTTGAGCTCACGGGGCTTGCGGAACGCACCGGTGAAGTAGACCCGGAGCAGGTGGACCATCATGCCGGCCACGAAGATCATGGCGGCCCAGTGGTGCATCTGACGCAGCAGCAGGCCCGCGCGGACGTCGAAGGAGATGTGCAGGCTGGAGGCGTAGGCCTCCGACATCTGGATGCCGCGGAGCTGGTCGTAGGACCCGTCGTAGGTCACCTCGGCCATGCTCGGGCGGTACCACAGCGTCAGGAAGACACCGGTCAGCAGCAGGATGACGAAGCTCCACAGAGCGACCTCGCCCAGCATGAAGGACCAGTGGTCGGGGAAGACCTTGCGCAGGTTCTTCTTGGCCAGCCCGCCGAGGCCGAGGCGCTCGTCGGCCCATTCGGCCGCTGCACCCGCCTTCGAGGGCTTCTGCGCCTTGGCGGCGGTGCCGCCGTTGGACCTGGCGACAGTCTTACTTGAGCTCATAGTTGTTCCGCTCCCAGAAACTCGGTCCGACCGGCTCGGTGAAGTCGCTCGTGGCGACGAGGTAACCCTCGCCGTCCACCGCCAGCGGAAGCTGGGGAAGGTGGCGGGCGGCCGGGCCGAAGATGACCTTGCCGTTGTCGGCGAGGTCGAAGGTTGACTGGTGGCAGGGGCACAGCAGGTGGTGCGTCTGCTGTTCCCACAGGGAGATCGGGCACCCGACGTGGGTGCAGATCTTGGAGTAGCACAAGATGCCGTCGACGCCCCAGTTCTCGCGGCCCTTCGCAGCCTTGATGTCGTCGGGCTGCATGCGCACGATGATCACCGCCGCCTTGGCCTTCTCGACCTGGAGCTCGACGCCTTCGACGACCGGGTCGCCCTCGGCGTTCTTCTCGAAGAACAGGCCGGGCTCGCCGTTCACGAGCTGGCCCACCTCCATGTCACCGGGCTTGATGGGGGAGCCGTCGACGTCCTGCACGACGCGCATCCCCTTCTTCCACACGGTGCGGGTGAGCTTGTCGCCCGGCAGCGGACCGAGGTCGCGCAGCGGGATGATCGCGACCAGCCCCAGGGCGCCGACGGCGCCGAGGAGCGAGTTGCGGATGAGGGGGCGCCGGGCGATGCCCGACTCCTCGGTGCCGAGCGCCAGGGCGGCCAGGGCCTCCTCGCGATCCTCCGGGGAGGACGCGGCCGGGTGGCGGTACTCGACGATCTCGTGGTCGCCCATCAGCTTGCGGGCCCACTGGATGGTGCCGATGCCGATGCACAGCAGGGCCACGCCCAGGGTCAGTCCCAGCGTGACGTTGGAGGCCCCGAAGCCCAGGATCACGCTCGGGTCGTCGCCGACCTTGAAGACGAAGTAGCACACGACGAACAGCAGCGTGAAGACCGTCGAGAGCCCGAAGAGGGTCGCGACCTGCTTCTCGGCGCGCTTCTCGGCCTTCTCGTCCAGGTCGGTCGGCCGCGGCAGGTGCTCGGGCAGACCGGGGTCGACCATCGGGTCGGCCGGGGAGGTGGTGGAGAGGTCCTTGTGCTCGGTCATGCCTGCGACTTCTTCCTGCTGGAACGGGTGGAGTGCGCCGCGATCCACACTGCCGCGCCGACCAGGCCGCCGATGCCGATGAGCCAGGCGAACAGGCCCTCCGAGACCGGGCCCAGCGAGCCGAGCGTGAAGCCGCCGTAGTTGGGCGTCTCCTCGTTCTTCTTCAGGTAGGAGATGATCTGACGCTTGTCCTGGGGGGTCAGCACCTTGTCGGCGAAGACCGGCATCTGCTGGGGGCCGGTGAGCATGGCCTCGTAGATGTGCTTCTCGGAGACGCCCTTGAGGCTGGGGGCGAAGCGGCCGCGCGGCAGGGCCCCGCCGTTGCCGGCGAAGTTGTGGCACGCGGTGCAGTTGGTGCGGAAGAACTCACCGCCGCGGACGATGTCCTCGTTGGTGGCGTCCTTGGAGGAATACTCCGACGTGCTGGGCACCGAGGGCCCGGGGCCGGTCGAGGCGACGTACGCCGCCAGGGCCTCGATCTCGCTGGCGTCGTAGACCGGGGGCTTGCGCAGCGCCTGGGTGCCGGGCTGGGCCATCGGCATCCGACCGGTGCCGACCTGGAAGTCGACGGCCGCGGCGCCGACGCCGATCAGCGAGGGGCCGTACTGGTTGCCCTTGACGGTCTGGATGCCTTCGGCGTTCTTGCCGTGGCACGACGAGCAGCCCACGAGGAACAGGGCCTTGCCCTTCGCCACCAGGTCGGCGTCGTTGGCCTTGGACTGGGCCGCGTTGGCGGGGTTGAAGGCCGAGTAGAGGCCCCCGACGGAGAGCAGGGCCAGGAGCAGCACGAGAGGGGCGGCCATGCGGCTGCGGCGTCGTGCGGAGAGGCGACCGGAGATCCGGTGGGAGATCGTGCGGGGGATGCGCACCAGTGCGTCCTTACGGGTCAGTGCTACTTGATCAGGTAAACGGTCGCGAACAGGCCGATCCAGACCACGTCGACGAAGTGCCAGTAATAGGAAACCACGATGGCGGTCACGGCTTGCTCGTGCGTGAACTTGCGCGCGATGAGGGTGCGGCCGAGCACGAGCAGGAAGGCGATCAGCCCGCCCGTCACGTGGAGGCCGTGGAAGCCCGTGGCGAGGTAGAAGACCGTGCCGTAGGCGGAGGAGGAGAGGGTCACGCCCTCGTGGACGAGCTCGGAGTACTCGAAGGCCTGGCCACCGATGAAGATCGCACCCATGACGTAGGTCAGCGAGAACCACTCACGCAGGCCCCACTGACGGAACTGGTAGATCTTGCCGGTGCGCCCGACGACGCCGTCCTCGGCCTTGAACACACCCAGCTGGCAGGTGAGCGAGGACAGCACCAGGATCAGGGTGTTGACCGAGGAGAAGGGGACGTTGAGCTTCTCGGTGTTCTGGGCCCAGAGCTCCGGGCTCACCGAGCGGATCGTGAAGTAGGCGGCGAAGAGGGCCGCGAAGAACATCAGCTCGCTGGAGAGCCACACGATCGTGCCCACGCTGACCATGCTGGGTCGGTCGTGCTGCCCGTGGAGCCGGGATGCCGGGATAGCCGTTGCAGTCGCCACGTGGACATTATTGCCCCACCCTGTGTAGCGACCATCGCTACCCCCGGTGTTTTGCTGAGAAAGGCCACCTAATCTGGAGGGGTGCCGCCCTTCTCGCCGTCCGCGGTCCTCACCCAGTGGGGGATGTCGCCCGTCCTCTTCGTGCTGGTCGTGTGGGTCTGCGGCCTCTACCTGTACGCCGTGTGGCGGTTGCGCCAGCGCGGCGACCGGTGGCCGCTCGGACGCACCCTGGCCTTCGTCGTCGGGGGGATGGGGTCGTTCTACTTCGCGACCAGCAGCGGGCTCGCGGCGTACGACACGACGCTGCTGAGCGCGCACATGGTGCAGCACATGATCCTGTCGATGGTGGTGCCGCTGTTCTGCGCCCTCGGGGCGCCGGTGACCCTGGCCCTGCGCACGCTGCCCCGGCGTCCCCGGGGGTGGCTGCTCGCGGTGCTGCACTCCCGCGTCGCGCGGGTGCTGAGCTTCGCGCCGCTCGCCTTCGCGCTCTACGTGCTCAGCCCCTGGGCGCTCTACTTCACCGGTTGGTACGACGCCACCCTGCGCTCGGACGCCCTGCACGAGCTGATGCACGTCCACCTGGTGCTCGTCGGTGCGTTGTTCTTCACACCGATCCTGGGCGTGGACCCCGTCCCCGGGCGGGTGAGCTACCCGTTCCGGATGCTGCTGCTGGTGATGACGCTGCCGTTCCACGCCTTCCTGGGCGTCACGATCATGGGCCAGGAGGAGCTGATCGGTGGCGGCTACTACCCGTCCCTGCACGCCGCGATGCCGTGGCTGCCCGACGCCCGGGTCGACCAGCACCTCGCGGGCGGGATCCTGTGGGGCACCGGCGACCTCGTGGGCCTGCTGCTGTTCTCGGTGCTGTTCGTGCAGTGGGTGCGGTCGTCGATGAAGGAGGCGGTGCGCGAGGACCGTCGTCTGGACCGCCTCGAGCGCGCCGCCGAGCAGCAGGCCGCCAACCGGTAGCATCGGCCGGGTGAGTGAGACCGCCCCCCTCAAGGTGCTCGTCTACAGCGACGACGTGGACACCCGTCAGCAGGTCATCCTGGCCCTCGGCAAGCGCCCGCACCCGGACTTCCCGGAGCTGGAGTACGTCGAGGTCGCCACCGAGCCCGTCGTGATCCAGCAGATGGACTCCGGCGTGATCGACCTCGCGATCCTCGACGGCGAGGCCGTGCCCGCCGGCGGGATGGGCATCGCCAAGCAGCTCAAGGACGAGATCTACCGCTGCCCCCCGCTGCTGGTGCTGACCGGCCGCGTCCAGGACAACTGGCTGGCGACCTGGTCGCGTGCCGACGGCGCCGTCTCGCACCCGCTGGACCCGATCGAGCTCGCCGAGGCCGTCATCCGGCTCCTGCGACCGCGGGTGCAGGCCCCGGCCTGAGCGCCCGGACGATGAGCCTGACCTGGCCCGACGTCCTCGGCCCCCTGATCGCGGGCACCGACCTCACCGCCGAGCAGTCCGCCTGGGCGATGGGCGAGATCCTCTCGGGCACCGCGACCTCCAGCCAGGTCGCCGGCTTCGCCGTCGCGCTGCGCGCCAAGGGCGAGACGGTGGCCGAGCTGCAGGGGCTCGTCGACGCGATGTACGCCCACGCCCGGCCGCTGTCGGTGCCGGGGAGGGTGCTCGACGTCGTCGGCACCGGTGGCGACCGCTCCTTCTCGGTGAACATCTCCACGATGGCCGCGATCGTGGCGGCCGGCGCGGGCGCCCCCGTGGTCAAGCACGGCAACCGGTCGGCCTCCAGCAAGGCCGGCAGCGCCGACGTGCTCGAGGAGCTCGGGATCCGGCTGGACCTGCCCTCGGACGAGGTCGCCCGGGTCGGCGCGGAGGTGGGCATCACCTTCTGCTTCGCAGCGGCCTTCCACCCCGCCCTGCGGCACGCCGCGACCGCGCGCCGCGAGCTCGGCGTCGGCACGACCTTCAACTTCCTCGGCCCGATCGCCAACCCGGCCCGGCCCGAGGCGCAGGCCATCGGCTGCGCCGACGTGCGGATGGCCCCGGTCATGGCGGGCGTCTTCGCCCGTCGCGGGGTCGACGCCTGGGTTTTCCGGGGCGACGACGGGCTGGACGAGCTGACCACGACGACCACGTCACGCATCTGGGCGGTGACCGGCGGCGAGGTCACCGAGCACGTGCTGGACCCCCTCGACCTCGACGTGCCGCGCGGCACCGCCGAAGGACTGCGCGGCCAGGACGCGGCGTACAACGCGGGGGTGGTGCGCCGCGTGCTCGACGGCGAGACCGGCCAGGTGCGCGACGCCGTGCTGCTCAACGCCGGCGCGGCCCTGGCGGTCCACGAGGCGGCGCCGGGCGGCGTGGAGGAGCGACTGGCAGCGGGCCTGCAGCGGGCCACCGAGGCCGTCGACTCCGGCCGGGCACGCGAGGTCCTGGACCGCTGGGTGGCCGCGACCCGCTGAGCCGTGGCTCCGGCGGGCTCAGAGCGTGAGCGTCCAGCCCCCGGTCGCCGGGTCGGAGTCGGAACCCGAGGCGCTCGTAGTAGGCGCCGACCATGTGGGCCGGCGTCTGCACGCTGGTGAAGCCGTGGTCGCGCAGCACCCCGCTGCGCCGCCAGACGAACTCGCCGGGGGAGAAGTCCCGGAAGCGGGGCGTGACGTAGTCGAGCTGCACGCGGGCCACCCCGTCGCCGTCGTCGCGCACGAGGACCACGCCGACGGTCTCGTCACCGCGCTGCACGAGGTACGCCGTGCGGCCGGGCGCCGCGCCGTCCCAGACCAGGTCGGGCTGGAAGCGCAGGATGTCGGAGCCGTGCAGCCGCAGCACGTGGCGGAGGTACTCGTCGTCGGGCCCGACCTCGAGCACGTCGTACGCCGCCTCGTCGTGCCGGCTGCCGGCCAGCCGTCGGATGTGCCAGAGGTTGATCGCACAGAGCACCACGTTCATCGCCACCATCGGCCAGATGGCGAGGGCGGCGTTGAAGCCGGTCAGCACCACGCACGCCAGCAGGTTGAGGACGCGGAAGCGCAGCACGCGCGCCTGCAGCAGCGAGAAGACGAGCAGCGCCGACCCGCACCAGCCGATGACGTCGAGCCAGGACATGGGGCGAGGCTAGTCGCTAGCCGAGGGCTCCGCCGAGCATCCGGACCCCACCTCGGACGTCACCGGCCCGGGCGCGGGCGACCGCGAGCACGGCCGCGTGGAGGCGGACGGTCGGCCGGGCGCGGGCCGCGCGCGCGGCCCGTGGCCAGCCGGCGCGGTCGCACTCCTCGGCGACCTCGCGCGAGATGCGGGTCTCCTCCGCGAAGCGCTCCGCCGTGCGGGCCGTCGTGGCGGACGCGCTGCGCGCGTGACGCCGGTAGTCGAAGGTGGTCGCGTCGTCCACCACGAGCGTCTCGCCGGCCAGCAGCAGATCCATCACCAGGCGCAGGTCGAGCGCGGTCTCCAGGCCGGGCCGAAAGGGGTGCTCCTCCAGGGCCGTACGCCGCCACAGCACCGAGGGGAAGTAGAGCCAGTTGCCCCGCATCAGGCTGCGCACCGCGTGCTGACCCTCGAGGCGGTGCGTGCCGCGGCGCGGGGCGAGCGTGGCCTTCACCCGGTCGGCGAGCGGGTGGTACTCCCGGCCGGCCTCGTCGATGACGCGCACACCCGGTTGGTACATCGCCGCGCCGGGGTGCTCCTGCACGAGCCGCTCGAGGTGGGCCAGGTGGTCGGGGTGCATCAGGTCGTCGCAGCCCATGAACGTGACCCAGTCGGCCTGGCCGAACTCCAGGCAGCGGCGGAAGGCGCCGTTCACCCCGAGGTTCCGCTCGTTGCGGACCACCTGCACCCGGGGGTCGTCCAGGCCCTGCAGCCAGTCGGTGACCGAGGGGTCCGGGTCGGCGTCGTCCAGGACGTGCAGGCGCCAGTCGGGGGAGGTCTGGGCACGGACGCTCGCCACGGCGTCGCGCATGAGCTGCGCGTCGCCCCGGTAGGGGAGCAGCACGTCGATCACGCCGGCACCGCCACGTCGACGGGTCGGCGACGCCGTACGGCCCGCGGCGGCTCGGAGGGGTGGCGACGGCGGACCAGCAGCAGCGGGAGCAGGCCTCCGAGCCAGCGCCACAGCCGCGAGCAGGAGCCACGCCCAGGGCAGGTGCTCCGCCAGGGCGAAGGAACCACGTCGCTCCACGGTCTTCAAGGAGACGCTGGCGACCGAGCAGGCGTGCCCGACGGCCGTGCCCACGACGACCAGGGCGAGAAGAAGTCCGAGCGGCCGGCCCTTCAGGGCCAGCGACCGTGCGGCCAGGAGGGCGAGGCCGGCGAACAGGGGCAGGGCGTAGCGCCCCTGCCAGGCGAAACCCTCGGAGCGGTAGGCGATCAGCGTCAGCGTGAGGGGCACCACGATCCACGCCGCGGCGACGACCGCCATCCCGAGACGGGTGCGGCGGTCGGCACTCCTGAGGCCCGAGGACCAGGAGCGCGGCGAGCGGCAGCAGGAACAACGGGTAGATCGACGAGGGGACCGGGCCGGTCGCGGTTCGGGAAGGCGCCCACCGTCTGGAACAGCCACACCAGCTGCTGGGTCAGGACCTCGCCCACGCTCGGGAGCCCCACCCCCGGGACCTTCTCGCTCAGTGCGTTGGTGTCGGCCCAACGCACCCAGGCGAGCTCCGCGACGACCGAGAGCGCGACGGCCGAGAGGCAGGCCCCGCGCCGGAGCAGGTCGGCCCGGAGCCACGGCGCTCCACCAGCCGAGGGGACGCAGCAGGAACACGGCGAAGAGGGCGACAGCGGCCCAGATCATGCCCGTGGTGTGGGTGTTGACGAGCAGGACGGGCGCCGACGACGAGTGCCGCCAAGGGTGGCGTGTCGGGACGTTCCACGAGCAGGAGCCCGGCGCACCACAGCAGCAGCCCGGCGCCGATCGTGATGCCGTTGGGCGCGGCCGTGGCGGCGCTGAAGCCCACGATCGGGGTGACGGTGACGACCAGTGCGAGCAGGGACCAGCCGGTCCGGTCCCACCGAGTGGTCAGGCTGGCCGCCCAGCCGAGGAGCAGGGCGAGCCCGATGCCGCAGACGGCCCGCATGGCGAAGTCGGCCGCGTTCCCCTCGGAAGGGCGCGGCCACGGTGCCGGCCACGGCGTACCAGAGCGGGTTGTAGGAGCCGGCGGCGGTGGCGATGGAGCTGCGCCCGTCCGCCGTGCTGCTGACCGGCACGCAGTTGTCGGGCCGGCTGTACCAGTAGGCCAGGCAGGTGCCCTGGGCCGCCTGGACCAGGTCGTCGGGGACGCTCACCAGGACTCCGCGCCCGTCCTCCGGCTTCTCCCTGCTGAGCAGCTGTCCGTGCACCAGCGAGCTGGCCCGGAACGTGTGGTCGATCTCGTCGGGCCCGCGGAAGGTGGGCAGGGCGAAGGACCAGGCCAGCTGGAGCAGCAGCGTGGCGGCCGCCATCACCCAGAAGGTGCGTGCGGCGCGGCTCACCGGACCGTCCCCACGATGGTGCCCAGCGGGTCGTCGACCTCCGTGCGGTCCTGCTGCTCGGGGGAGTCCAGTCGCTCCGGGGAGCGCAGGGCGAGCTCGCGCACCAGCACCGTGATCCGGGAGTCGAGGTCGTGCACCCGCTGGTACAGCGAGACGGTGGTGAACAGGAAGACCATCACCATCACGTAGAGGAAGAGGTCCGCACCGCGGGCCACCCCGACCTGGTCGGCGGCCCAGCTCAGCGAGTCGGGCCAGACGACGCTGACGAGCCCGCCGAGCACCAGTCCGCAGCACAGCAGCCGGCGGGTGGCGAGGTGACGGTTGGTCGCCCCGCCCCGCAGCACGACGGCTCCGAGGGCGACCGTGGCCAGCACGAGGATGACCTGGATCGGGTTCACCGGGCGTACCTCAGCCGCTGGACCGCGAGGTCGAAGACGATGTTGATCGCGTTGCTGTTGCGCTGCCCCTTGGCGCGGGAGTAGTCGGTGTAGACGACGGTGGTGGGCACCTCGGCCCAGGGCAGGCCGGCCCGGGCCACCGCCGACTCGAGCTCGCTGGCGTAGGCCATGCCGGGGAACTCCAGGCGCACGGCCCGCAGGGCGGTACGGCTGAGCACGCGCAGGCCGTTGTGGGTGTCGGTGAGAGGCAGTCCCGTCGTACGCCGGGAGAAGTGGATCGCCAGCCGGAGCAGGACCCGCCTCGACAGCGGCATCGACTCGCAGCGGCCCAGGAAGCGGGAGGCGAGGACCACGTCGAGGGAGCGCTCGCGGGCGCTCGTGACCATCGCGACGGCGTCGGTGACCAGGTGCTGGCCGTCGGCGTCGAAGGTGACGACGTACGCCGCGTCGGTGCTGCGCGCCACGTGGTCGAAGCCGGTCTGCAGGGCGGCACCCTGCCCGCGGTTCACCACGTGCCGCAGCACGGTGGCGCCGGCCGCACGGGCCAGCAGGGAGGTCTCGTCGGTGCTGCCGTCGTCGACGCACACGACGTGCGGGAAGTGGGCGCGCAGCGAGGTCACGACCTCGGTGATCGACCCGGCCTCGTTGAACGCCGGCACCACGACGCAGACATCGTCCATGGTCCCGGTCCTTCCCTCGTCACGTCCTTGCTGGAGCCAAGACTGCTACGACGAGGGGGTTTCTGGGGCGGGAATGGCAGTTTTTGTCCGTATTGACTAGTCGAGCCCGAGGGAGAACGCGGACTCGAGGTCGTGCTGGGAGTAGGTGCGGAACGCGATGTGGGTCTCGGTCTCCAGCACGCCGCTGACCTTGTTGATGCTGTCGGCCACGACGCGGGCCACGTCCTCGTGGTTGCTGACCCGCACCATCGCGATCAGGTCGATCTGGCCGGTCACGCTGTAGACCTCGCTGACCCCCTCGAGAGCCGCGATGGCCTCGGCGACCTCGGGGATGCGCGCGACGTCGGCCTTGACGAAGGAGATGGCGGTGATCATGGGGCTCAAGGTACCCCCGGCGACGGGGCGGCGGGCTCAGGGCCGCTGCGCCGTCGCGAGCGGACGACGCTCGTCGAACGGAGCCAGGGAGACCCGCGACTGCTCCACCGCGTCGTGCACGGCGAGGTGACGGGTGGCCCCTCGCACCGGGCAGGTCCACTCTCCGTCGACGTGCACCAGGCGCACGCCCGGCTGCTCGAGCCAGCGCAGGATCTGCTCGGACTCCTCGGCGGTCGCGGCCGGGGTGGGGCCCGGCCCCCCGGCCACCGTCTCGGCGGAGTCGCGCAGCTGACGGACCCAGACGCCGGCATGGGCGTCGGCGGGGATGACGCCGGCGGCCGCGAGACGGCCGTGGCGCACCACGTGCACGGCCCACCGGCGGTCGTCCTCGCGTCGGGCGGCGACGAGCTCGCTGCAGGCGGCCAGCGAGCCCAGACGCTGCGTGCGGGCGGCCGCCCGGACGAAGGAGGCGAGCCGGTCGCGGTGCACCCCGGCCTCCTCGTAGCGCTCGTCGTCGGCGAGGCGGGCCATCCGTGCGGTGAGCGCGTCGACGACGTCGTCGGCGCGCCGCACCAGGCTCTCGCGCACGCGCGCCACGAGGTCGGCGTAGTCGTCGACCGTGGAGGACCCGTCGCAGGGGGACAGGCACCGACCCATCTCGGCCAGCACGCACGCGCTGCGGGCGGGGACGATCGGCAGCCGGTCGCTGCACTGCCGGATCGGGAACGCCTCGTGCAGCGCCGCCACGCACTTCTCGGCGGTGCGCCGGGAGGCGAACGGCCCTAGGTAGTCGGCCCCGTCGTCGGCGATCTTGCGCACCAGGGACAGGCGTGGCCAGGGTTCGACGGTGAGCTTGAGCCAGTGCACCTTCTCGGGGTGCCGGCTGCGGCGGTTGTAGCGCGGCTTGTGGGCGGCGATCAGGCGCAGCTCGCGCACCCGGGCCTCGAGCGGGGTCGCGCACTCGATCCCGGTCACCGAGGTCGCGAGGTTGACCATCTCGCCCATCCGCGACCGGGTCTCCGAGGCGGTGAAGTAGGTGCGGACCCGGGTGCGCAGGTCGCGGGAAGTGCCGATGTAGAGGACGCGCTGCTGCTCGTCCCGGAACAGGTAGACCCCGGGGGAGTGCGGCAGGTGCTCGGCGAGGTGACGCTTGCGTCGGACCGTGGGAGAGACCCGGGAGGTGAAGGTCTGGAGCTCCTCGAGGGTGTGCACCCCGAGCCCACCCAGGCGCTCCATCAGGCCGTGCAGCACGTCGACGGTCGCGCGGGCGTCGGACAGCGCCCGGTGGTCGGGGGTGGTCGTGGACCCGAAGGCGACGGCGAGCGAGCTGAGCTTGCAGTTCGGGGCGTCGTCGCGGGTGACCACCCGGCGGGCCAGGCGAGCGGTGTCGACCACCTCGAAGGCGGGCCAGGGACGGCCCTGGTCGGCGGCGAAGTGCTTGAGGAAGCCGATGTCGAACGGGGCGTTGTGGGCCACGAGCACGCAGCCACGGGCGAACTCCAGGAAGGCCGGCAGCGCGGAGGTGATCGGGGGCGCCGAGGAGACCATCGAGTTGGTGATCCCGGTGAGCACGGCGATGAACGGGGGGATCGCGCTGTGCGGGTTGACCAGCGTCTGGAACTCGCCGAGGACCTCCCCGCCGCGCACCTTGACCGCGCCGATCTCGGTGATCATGCACCCGGCCTGCACCGAGGCGCCGGTGGTCTCGAGGTCGACCACGCAGAAGGTGACGTCGCGCAGGGCGCGGCCCAGCTCGTCGAAGCTCATCTGCGCGGACCACCTGCTCATGGGGACGACGCTAGGCAGCAGCACCGACAAACCCCGGCAGGCGCGTCGGCGCGGCTCCGGGACCGCTCGGCCGGGAACGTGCCGGGACGGGTCTGTCGGTGGTGCCTGCTGGAGTCACCTCATCCGCTTCCCCACAACGCGAGGAGACCCCGCGATGAGCGTCCGCATCGACTGTGACAGCTGCCTGGTCCGAGGCCTGTCCTGCCACGACTGCGTGGTCACCGTCCTGCTCGGTCCGCCGCCCGAGCTGGGCTTCGACGCCGAGGAGGAGCACGCCCTGTCGGTCCTCGCCGACTCGGGCCTGGTGCCTCCGCTGAGGATGGTGACACCGGTCTCGGGCCCGGCCGTGGAGTCGGCCTGAGCGCACGGGGGTGTGGCACGAAACACACGCATGATCCGCAGGCGAGGTTTTGGCCCTCGCTGCGAGGCGGCCTAGGGTGTCTGGCTAGTGACCTCCGGTCCAGCGTCGCCACAGGGTGCGCACGGAGGCAGCGCCGAATCTGTGTCGGATGCCCGCGGGGAGGCATCCGTCGAGAGCCGGGGACCCACGTCTTCATCGGGGTGAATCCGGTCCGACCCCGTCACCACGTGACGACGAGGACCGGTAGGGCGTTCTTTGGGCCCGAATCCGTCAGCTGACCTGGTAGGCGTCGAGACAAAGAGGAGACCGCTCGCTCTTGCGCGCCGTCAGAACACGCCCATTTGCCCGAACGACAGCAGGAATCGCCACGACCCTCGCCCTGGGTGGCCTCACCTTCGCCACCGCGAGCCCGGCCTCTGCTGCTCCCGACACCCACTCCATCGGCGCCGCCCAGGCACGCGCCGACGACCTGTCCCAGAAGGCCGACGCCGTCGCGGGCCGCCACGACACGGCGGAGAAGACGCTGGCCAAGGCGCGCACGCGCCTGACCGGTCTCTCCACCCAGATCGCCACCCAGCGCCGGCTCGCGAGCCGGCTGCAGACCCAGATGGCCAGCCTCGCGGTGGACTCCTACGACGCCACCGGCGGCACGTCCGCGCCGGCCACCCCGCTGACCAAGGACTCCGAGGCCCTCCTGGCCAACATCACCGTCGTCACCGAGGACACCGACGGTCGGGCCGAGCGCCTGGCCGCCACCAGCGAGACGGTCACCCGGCTCGCCGCGCGACGCGTCGTCGCCCAGCGCCAGGTCGGCGTGCTCGCCTCGCGCGAGCGCGTGCTGCAGAAGCGGGCCGACGGTGCGGAGAGCACCGCCGCTGCTGCCACCGCCAAGGTCGCCTCGCTGCAGAAGCAGGCCGAGGAGGCCCGCCAGAAGGCCTACGAGCAGCGGGTCGGCCCCGCCGTCGCCTACGCCATGGCGCAGGTCGGCAAGGCCTACGTCTGGGGTGCGGCCGGACCGAGCTCCTTCGACTGCTCCGGCCTGACCCTCGCAGCCTGGTCCCAGGCCGGCGTCTCGCTGCCCCACAGCTCCTCGGCGCAGTACACTAGCGGCCCGCACGTTTCGGAGAGCGAGCTGCAGCCCGGTGACCTGGTGTTCTACTACAGCCCGATCAGCCACGTGGGCATGTACATCGGCGGCGGCAACGATCGTGAACGCGCTGAACCCCGGCTCCGGCGTGAAGGTCTCCGGCCTGCACGACATGCCGTACGTCGGTGCGGTCCGCCCCGGCTGAGCGTCCCCGTGCCGGCGCCCGTCCCCAGCGGGGGGCGGGCGTCGGCCCTCGCCCGAACCCGAGCCCTGGTGAGCGTCGACGACGCGCACCGGGGCTCGTGCGCGTCCTGGCTCAGCTGCTCGTCGGGTGCCTGGTCCTCGCTGTCGTCGGGGCGTGCTCGCGCGAGGTGGACATCGCGCCTCCGCGGGCCGATCGCCCGGCGGACACCGACCACTCCGGCTCGGCCCAGCGCGCCCTGGACGGGCTGGTGGACGCCCTCGAGGCCGGAACGACGACCGCCGTGGCGCGCCTGGCCGGACCCGGTGCCCGCCCGCTCCTCACCCACGTGGTCGAGAACGGCCGCGCCCTGCGCCTGCAGGACGTGTCGCTGCGCTACGTCGACGACGCGGGCCCACCCTCGGAGTCGGAGCAGGCCCGCCTGGGGTCCGAGGCGTGGCAGGGGACCGTCACGGTGACCTACCGCCTCGGCGGTTTCGACACCGCGGTCGCCCGCACGGACACCACCATCGCCTTCGTGCCCGGCGCCGGTGGCGCCGCCCGCATCGCCGGGTTCGGCGCTGACGACGTGCGCACGCCCCTGTGGCTCGAGGACCGCCTCAGCGTCGTGCGCACCGGGCGCACGCTGCTGATGGTGGCCGGCCGCGGAGCCGGCCGCTACCCCCGGCTCGTCGAGCGGGCCGTGCGGCAGGTGCGGCGCACCCTGCCCACCTGGGACGGGCCCCTGGTCGTCGAGGTGCCCCGCACGCGGGCGCAGCTCGACAGCGCCCTGGACTCCCACGGCTCGGAGTACGACAACATCGCGGCCGTCACCACCACGGCCGACGGGACGGTCACCCCGGGCGCACCGGTGCGGGTGTTCGTCAACCCCGAGGTCTTCGACGGCCTGCAGGAGCGCGGCGCCCAGGTGGTGATGAGCCACGAGACCACCCACGTGGCGACCGGTGCGACCAACGTCACGATGCCGACGTGGCTGCTCGAGGGCTTCGCCGACTTCGTCGCGCTGCGCGACACGGGGATTCCCGTGCGCACCGCCGCCGCCCAGATCCTGAAGCGGGTGCGCACCGACGGGCCCCCGGACGGGCTGCCGACCAGCCAGGACCTCGACCCCACCGCCGACGGCCTGGGGGCGACCTACGAGGAGGCCTGGCTGGCGTGCCGCTTCCTGGCCCAGGAGGAGGGCGCGGCCCGACTCGTGCGGTTCTACGACGCGGTCAGCGGGGGAGCCGGAACCGAGCAGTCCTTCCGGGACGTGCTCGGCACGACGCAACGCCGGTTCGTGGCCCGCTGGCGGGCCGACACCGCCGCCCTGGCGCGCGTGGCACGCTGAAGGAGTGCCCACGCAGCTCTCCGTCGGACCCGGCCGTGACCTCACCCCCGTCCCGGTGCTCCCCGACCGCCGGCTCTGCCTGGCCCTGGTGGGGGCCGGTGCCCTGGTCCTGGTCGTCCTGGGCCTGCTGCTCGTGCCCTGGGCGTGGGTGCCGGGTGGTCACGTGGTGCCGGTGGCACCGAGCGACGTCTTCAGCACCGAGCAGATCAGGCGCGGGGAGACCTACTCGTCGCTCCAACGCCACCTGGGCTGGGCGAGTCTCGCGGTCTCGCTGGTCGTGGGTCTCGCGCTCGGGCTGACCGCGCACCGGCGCTCGGGTCGTGAGGTTCCTGCCCGGACCGTGGTGGGTGCGCCTGCTGCTCGGCACGCTGGCGCTGCTCGTGGTCGGCGAGCTCGCGACGCTGCCCTTCGCGTTGCGGTCGCGCCAGCACGCGCTGGACTTCGGGCTCACCCGGCAGGCGCTCGACGGGTGGCTGCGTGACCAGGCCACCTCGCTCCTGGTCTCCTGGGTGCTCACCTCCGGGATCGCGCTGCTCGTCGTCGGCACGGCTCGTCGCTCGCCGCGGCGGTGGCCACTGTGGACCGGTCTGGCGGGGGTCGTGCTCACGGTGCTCGGCTCGTGGGTCTACCCGGTCGTGGTCGAGCCGCTGTTCAACACCTTCACCTCGCTGCCCCAGGGCGAGCTCCGCACCAAGATCCTCGACGCTCGCCCGGGAGGAGGGGGTGCCGGTCTCCGACGTGCTCGTGGCCGACGCGTCGCGGCGTACGACGACCCTGAACGCCTACGTCTCCGGCCTGGGCAGCACCCGCCGGGTGGTGCTCTACGACAACCTGGTCCGCGACGTCCCCCAGCGGGAGACGCTGGTCGTGGTGGCGCACGAGCTCGGTCACGCCAAGAACCACGACGTCGCTCTCGGGACCTCGCTCGGGGCGGCCGGGGTGCTGCTCGCCAGCGGTCTGCTGGGTCTGGTGCTGCGTCGTCGACGCCTGCTCGCCCGGTCGGGGGTCCTCGGCGCCGGAGATCCCGAGGTGGTGCCGTTGCTGCTCGCCCTCGTGGCGGTCGCGACGCTGGTGGCCAGCCCGGTGCAGAACACCGTCAGCCGGGCCATCGAGGCGCGCGCCGACCGGGAGTCGCTCGCGGCGACGCACGACGAGGTGGGGTTCGAGCGGTTGCAGGAGGAGCTGTCGACGCGGTCGCTCAGCGATCCCGAGCCGCCGGCCTGGAGCCAGCTCTGGTTCGGCTCGCACCCGACCACGCTGCAGCGGATCGGTCTCGCCCGCGGGGTGGAGCGGGTCGACCGCTGAAAGCAGGTCGAGCCGGGGAAAGCAAACGCGCCCGGTCCCGTCACCGTGAAGGTGTCGGAACCGGGCGCGAGGGACGACGGCTCACCACCCCCCGGTGCATGCCGCTGCGTTGCTCGGCCGCAGCGGCCGAGGAACCGTCGTCCGGCCTGCGCACGTGGTCGCGCAGGAGTTGGGGGGACGTGACTGCTGCCCGGTGGGGATCCTCAGGACCCCGACCGGGCAGCAGCCGCGATCAGTTGCAGGTGGTGCTGGCCGTCGAGGACGAGCCCTGCGCGACGCGGTTGCAGGTGCTCGAGAACGAGCTCTTGATGATGCCGCCGAAGAGGAAGACGACGGCGACGATCAGCGCGGCGATGCCGGCGACGAGCAGGCCGTACTCGACGGCGGAGGCGCCGTTCTCGTCGCGGCGGGAGGTGACGTTGCGGAAGAACTCGAGCATGAGGTGTTTCCCTTCGGTGGTGGAGCATGGAGTTGGTGTGTGTTCCGGCCGACCCTGATCGGCTCGGTGAAGAAAGTATGGCAAAAACGGACAGACCGGGGCATCGGTCATCCGGTCTTATCCTTATAGTCCGAAAGGGTGGTTGATGACCTAGTCCGAGTGGACTATCCCTTATGGGGTGATTTGCCCCTTCAGAGCTCAGGGGTGTCGCTGATCAGGCCGAGGCGCATCGCCGCGACCAGGGCCTGGGCGCGGTTGGCGGCGCCGAGCTTGTCGTAGATGCGGCCGATGTGGCTCTTCGCCGTCGACTCGCTCACGAAGAGGCGACTCGAGATCGCCGTCACCCCGAGGCCCTCGGCCAGCAGCTCGAGCACCTGGCGCTCGCGGTCGGAGAGGCGGGGGGCGCCGGACGTCATGCGTCGCAGCATGGCCTCGGTGAGGCCGCTGCAGGTGAAGGTCAGGGGGGAGACGACCGCCTGCCTGGCTGCGCTCAGCACCGTCGCGGTGGGAGAGTCCTTGCCGACGAAGCCCGAGGCGCCGGCGTCCATCGCCGCGAACAGCTGCTCGTCACCGGCGTACATCGTGAGCACGACCAGGCCGACGCGCTTGTCTTCCTTGCGGAGGGCCCGGACCACGTCCAGACCGGAGCCGTCGGGAAGACGGACGTCGGTCACCACGACGTCGGGGGTCAGAGTCCTGGCCCGGGCCAGGCCGTCCTCGACCGAAGCTGCCTGCCCGACGACCTCGAAGCCGTCGGCCTGCGCGAAGGCCCCGGCGAGCCCCTGACGGATCAGCTCGTGGTCGTCGATCAGCAGGACAGTGGTCATGACGCGTCACGGGCAGGGGAGCCCGGCCTCCAGGGGCAGGCTAACGGCTGCCCACCCCGACCTTCACCAGGACGCGCGTACCGGGTCGGTCCGGACCGGGCTCGTCGACGAGCAGCTCGGCCCCCACGCTGCGGGAGCGCTCGCGCATGATCTTCAGGCCCTGGGAGTCCGCCCGGGGGGCGTGGACGTGGGTGCCGTCGTCCCGCACCTCGATCTCGGCGTACGGCGAGCGCACCAGGCACCGGAGCCACAGGTTCTCCCCGCCCGAGTGCTTGCGCGCGTTGCTCATCGCCTCCTGAGCGATGCGCAGCAGCTCGAACTCCACGTCGCGCGGCAGCCTGGGACCGTCCTCGTCCAGGGTGACGTGCACGGTCATGGACGAGGTGGTGCTGAGCTGGTTGGCGTACGCCGAGAGGCTCTCGCCGAGGCCCGACCCGGCGGCGATCTCGTGCCGCAGGTCGAAGATGGAGTGCCGCAGCTCCGCCACCATGCGGGTGAGCTCGCGACGCAGCACGTGGATCTGCTCGCGCTGGGCCTCGTCGCCCGCCCCCGCCGCGAGGTTGTCGACGAGGTATCCCAGCGAGGCCACGTCCTGGGCGATGCCGTCGTGCACCTCGCGGGCGATGCGCTGGCGCTCCTGGCTCATCGCGGTGTCGCGCACCCGGCCGAAGAGCAATGCTGCCTGCAGCTGCACGGCGTGGAGACTCAACCTCGCCCGCAGCTCGACGGCGATCGCGGAGTCGACGGGGGTGAGCGTCTCCAGGACGAGCACCGCGATCATCTCGTCGTTGGCGGCCAGTGGGATCGCCACCCGCTGGTCGCGGAGCATCATCGCTTCGTACTCCCAGCAGCGCGCGGAGAGCTCCCCGGCCCAGGCCATCGCGCCGGCCACCGTTCCGGCGGCGTACCGGAGCGGAGCCATCGCTCCGTCCGGTGACCGGATGAACACCCCGGCGGCTCGTGTCGGGATCAGCTCCTCGGCCTCGGCCATCACCTGCTCGGCGATGCTGATCGAGTCGAGGCCACCGCTGAGCCGGCCCGAGAGGGCCTCCAGCCGCCGGATCAGGGCCACAGCACTCCGGTAGGAGGCCTCGGACTCCACGGGCGGTCCGGGCCTGCGCACGACCAGCCCCATCAGGCCCAGCCCGACAGCCGTGGCCAACCAGGTGAAGCCGGAGGAGGCCATGCTCCGGTCCAGGTGCTCCTCCGCGACCGTCCAGGCGACGGCGAGCGTGCCGAACTCCAGGACCGTCACCTGGAGCAACCCACGGCGGCCGTGGTCGAGCGCGCCGATGAGGGCCGGGATGACGAGGTAGGGCGTCACCGTGGACTCGTACGGGTGGCTGAGCACCGCCGCAAGAGCGACGACGACCCCCTCGGCCGAGGCGACCGTCGCCTGGCGGAGGGGCGTGAGGACCGAGAGGGCCATGGCGCCCACGGCCGTGGCGACGACCAACAAGGTGCCACCCAGGTGCTGGGACCCGGCGAGTGCTGCCAGGGAGGTCAGGGCGGCGAGGGTGAAGACCCGCGCGGCGAGGGCCACGCGGCCGATGTCGATCACATCTAGATCTTGCCCGAGAACGAGCCCATGATCGAGATGCCCGCCGGGCCGAGCACGGCGATGAACAGGCACGGCAGGATGCAGAAGATCAGCGGGACCAGGATCTTGACCGGCACCTTCTGCGCCATCTCCTCGGCCCACTGACGCCTCTTGGTACGGATCTCGTTCGACTGCACGCGCAGCACCTGTCCCACCGGGATGCCGAAGGCGTCCGCCTGGACCATGGAGCTGACGAAGGCACGCAGGTCGGGCAGGTCGGTCCGGTCCGCGAGCGATCGCAGCGCCTCGGCCCGTCCGCGGCCGATCTGCATCTCCTGGAGCATGCGGGCGAACTCCTCGGCCAGCGGGCCGTCGGTGTTGCGCGCCACCTGCGCCACGGCGGCGTCGAAGCCGAGGCCGGACTCCACCGAGATGGTCAGCAGGTCGATGGCGTCGGGGAGCGCGCGCTGCAGGACCTCGGACCGGTCGTGCGCGCGCTGGTACAGGTACATGTTGGGCGCGTTGTACCCCGCCAGTGAGGCGCCGACGACGAACACCATGGTGATCGGGAAGGACAGGCTCATGACCAGGGCGACCACCAGGGACATCACGAGGGCGCCGACGAACCCGGCCACCTTGCCCGCCATCACCCGCTCCACCGTCCAACCCGGTGGGTTTCCGGCCGTCTCGAGCTTCTCCCGGAGTCGCTCGTTGGCGTCCGTGGGCGTCAGCCGTCGGCCGAGCCCGTGCCAACGGGTGAGGAGCGGGAAGATGACCCGGTCCGCGAAGGGCGCGTCGAGCTCTTCCTTCATCTCGTCGGGGGCAGTCGTCAGGGCATCCAGCACGGCGAGCGAGCGGTTGACCCCGGACTGCTCCTTGGTGAGCCCCCCGACGAGAGACACAGCGACGAAGAGACCCGCGAAGATGAGGCCGATCCCCAGGATCGGGACGAGGGTGACCATCAGACGTCCACCGTCGCGACCTTGCTCATCCACAGCACGCCGACGCCCAGCAGCACGGCCATCCCCGCGCAGAGGATCCAGCCGACGGGGGTGGAGTACATCGGGGCGGTGTAGTCCGGCTTGGTCAGGGTGAGGTAGAGCAGGAACACCGGGGGCAGCCCGCCGAGGATGTACGCCGACAGGCGACCCTCCGCGGACAGCGCCTTCACGTGTCGACGGAGGTACTCCCGCTCACGGAGCGTGGCGGCGACCGTCAGCAGGAGCTCGGCGAGGTTGCCGCCCACCTCCCGTTGGATCTTGATGGCCATGACGACCCAGCCGAAGTCCCGGCTCTCCATCCGCTGCGCAACGCCCTCCATCGAGTCCTCGAGGGGGACCCCGAGGCGGCTCTCGACGATGACGCGCTTGAACTCGCTGGTGATCGGCTCGCTTCCTTCCTTGACGATGGTGTCGATGGACTGGGCAAGGGACAGGCCGGCCGAGAGGCTGCCGGACATCAGCTGCAGGGTGTCGGCCAGGGCCGAGCCGAACGCCTTGAGACGCCGTTTCCTCTTGATGCCCAGGAAGAGCCAGGCTCCGACGGCGCCTGCGGCCATGAACACCAGGGCCATCACGATGCTGCCGCGTCCGAGGCCGAGCCCGAGGAGCCCCGCCGCCACGACCACGCCACTGTGCAGGAGCAGCCACTCGGCGGGCTTCAGGTCCATGCCCGCGCCCTCGAGGCGAACGGCGATGCGGGCCTCGAGACCCGCGTTGTTGGCGAGTGCCTTGGAGGCGGCGTCACGCGCCTGGTCCGCGATGGACCCCGACCTGTCCTGCCGACTTGCGGCGCCGTCGTTGGTGGAGTAGACGCCGTAGGCCTTCATCTGCTCGGCCAGCTGGTCCTCCTTGGACACCTTCGGCCCGCTGAAGGCGAGCACGAGGATCAGGCCCAGGAGCCCCACCCCGATGGCTCCGACACCCGCGAGCACGACGGTGCCCGAGACGGTGAGGGGTGAGGACGCCACGTCGGTGGGACCGGCGTCGGACGGGGCTGCGGCCTTCTTGGCGGCCGGGCGCAGGGCCAGGTACGCCGAGGTGCTGACCGCGCCGCTGGACAGTGGGGTGGTCACGTCGACGTCGGCATTGCGCGGCGAGCCGGCGGGGATGGTGGCGGTGACGACGATCTGACGGGCGAGGGCGTCCGCCTCGTCGGCGAAGGCCGCGGACAGGGCCCGGGCGTCCAGGGCGTTCACGAGGGAGCCCTTGCCCGCCTGGGCGAGGATGCCCAGGTCCGGGTTGGCTTGTGCGTTCTTCTTCTGGAAGGCGATCGCGTCCAGGGTGACGCCGGAGGCCTTGACCTGGTCCACGACGTCGATGAGGGACGTCGTCGTCGTGTCGTCACCGTCGGTGAGGAGCAGCACCCGACGCTGTCCGGCACTGGCTCCGGCCGGTCCGGCCGCCTTGAGAGCTCCCAGCACGCCGTCGTACAGCGCCGTGTTGCGTGTCAGGGTCAGCCCGTCGATCGCGGACCTGGCACGCCCCCGGTCGATCGTGGGCTTGACCAGGGTCTTGACGGTGTCGTCGAAGGTCAGGACGCCGATGCGCACGTTGGCGGGCACGGTGGAGAGGTAGGTCAGTGCCGCCCGCTTGGCGGCGGCGATGCGCTCGCCACGCATGCTGTCGCTGGTGTCGATGGCCAGGATCGAGGTGCGGCGCACGTCGTTGCTCGTGGAGGCGGGGGCAGCGGTCGCGGGCACCTTGGTCCCTGCGACCCGGACGGTGACGCCGGACAGGTCGACCTCGCCGTCCGGCAGCGACACCAGCAGCCGCACCTTGCCGTCCAGGGGCTGGGCGTGGTCGATGCTCGACGTGGGCGGAGCAGCCGCGTCGGAGGCCGCCATCGCGGGTGCGGCGACTCCTGCGGCGAGGCCCGTCACGGCCGAGAGTGCGAGGAGGAGCGCGGCCGGGACCAGCGCCCGTGCAGCCCTCATCGGTGGTCCCGCGTGGAGAACACGCGCGGGTCGACGGCCACGTTGTTGTGCGCCATCTTCTCCAGGAACTTGGGCCGGAGCCCCGTGGCGCGGAGCGAGCCCATCGACTTGCCGTCGGCGTCGAAGCCGGCGGAGTTGTCGAACAGGAAGATGTCCTGGAGCGTGATGATGTCGCCCTCCATCCGCTCCACCTCGGTGACGTGGGTGATCCGGCGGGTGCCGTCCTTGAGCCGCTGCTGGTGCACGATCAGGTCGACCGCGGAGGCGACCTGCTCACGGATCGCGCGGATCGGCAGGTCCATGCCCGCCATCAGCACGAGCGTCTCCAGCCGCGAGCAGGTGTCGCGCGGGCCATTGGAGTGGACGGTGCAGATGGAGCCGTCGTGACCGGTGTTCATGGCCTGGAGCATGTCCAGGGCGGAGGAGTCACGGACCTCGCCGACGACGATGCGATCGGGCCGCATGCGCAGGGAGTTGCGGACCAGGTCGCGGATGGTGATGGCGCCCTTGCCCTCGATGTTGGCTGGGCGCGACTCCAGGCGCACGACGTGGTCCTGCTTGAGCTGGAGCTCGGCCGCGTCCTCGATCGTGACGATCCGCTCGTCCGAGGGGATGAAGGACGACAGCACGTTCAGCGTGGTCGTCTTGCCGGCGCCGGTGCCGCCCGAGACGACGACGTTCAGCCGCCCGCGGATGCAGGCGTCGAGGAAGTCGGCGGTGCTCTCGCTCAGCGAGCCGAAGCGGATCAGGTCGCGCACCGTCAGCGGGTCCTTGGCGAACTTGCGGATGGTCAGCGTGCTGCCGTCGATCGCCAGCGGCGGCACCACGGCGTTGACCCGGCTGCCGTCGGGCAGGCGGGCGTCGACCATGGGGGAGGACTCGTCCACGCGGCGGCCGATGCGGGAGACGATCTTGTCGATCGTGCGGCGCAGGTGGGCCTCGTCCTTGAACGTCCCGTCGACCTTGGTGAGCTTGCCCTTGCGCTCGAGCCAGATGCTGAAGGGTCCGTTGACCATGACCTCGGCGACGTCCTCGTCGCGCAGGTAGGGCTCGATGGGGCCGTAGCCCAGGATGTCGTCGGAGATGTCCTGGGTGATCCGCTCGCGGTCGACCCGCGTCAGCGGCCGGTTGCTGCCGGCGAGCACGTCGCTGAGCACGGCCCGCACCTTGGACTCCAGCTCCTCGGGCTCGAGGTTGGCGTCGTAGAGCTGGGGCCCGAGCTGCTGCAGGAGCTCGGTGTGCACGCTCTGCTTGAGGTCCTCGAAGCGGTCCTTGGCCACGTCGGCGCGCTGGGAGCCGGAGGCCGGTCCGGAGGGGGGCGTCGCCCCGGTGGCCCCGGCCGGCCGCGTGCCGTTCGCCGGGCCCGACGGGGAGGCCGACCCTGTGGAGCTGGTGGTGGGCGAGGAAGGCATGTCGGTCGCATCCACGCCGACCGGGGCGCCGTGCACGACCACTGCGTGGGAGGCCTGGCCGCTGCCCGCCGCCGGCGCGTCCTCACCGGTGCGGCCGAGCGCGGCGAGTCGGTCGGAGAGACTGCTCATTGTGCGACCTGCTTCTTCCTCGAGCGACCGAAGAGGCCGCGCTTGGCGGTCGGCTCCTCGGTGGCGGGGGCGGAACCCACCAGCTCCTGCGCCAGCGAGCAGATGGCCTTGGAGACCGGGTGGTCCGGCCTGGACACGACGATCGGTTGACCGTGGTTGGTGGCGCTGGCCACCGCGGTGGCGCTGGGCATGGCGATGGCGACCCGCATGCCGAGGATGCCCTCGACGTTCGCGGGGGACAGCCCCACCTCCTCGTCGGCCCGGTTCAGCACCAGGTGCCGGTGGCCCTCGAGCAGGTGGAGCAGGTCCAGGGTCTCGATCGCGACCTTGGTGTTCTTGACCGTCGGCACGTCGAGGGTCACCACGATGACGACTTCGTCGGTCTCGTCGAAGGCGCCGAGCACCTGGTCGTCGAAACCGGGTGGGGTGTCGATGACGACGAAGTCGAACCGCTTGCGGAGGATCTGCACCACCCGACGGACCAGCGAGGCCGGTACGCGGTCGCGTCCCTCCGGGTGGGTGGGCGCGGCGAGGATGGTCATGCCGCTGTCGTGGGTGGTGAGGAGCTGCTGCAGCAGGGAGTCGTCCAGGTCCTCCTCGGACCCTGCCGCATCGGAGATCGTGTGGCCAGGGATGAGCTGCAGGGTGATGGCGACATCTCCGAAGGCGAGGTCGAGGTCCACGACGCACACGCGGGCACCGCCCTGCGAGAGCGCCAGACCCAGGTTGACCGACATCGTGGTCTTGCCGACGCCGCCCTTGGGCGAGAACACGGTGAAGACCCGTCCCTCCACCTCGGCCCCGGCCGTGCCGTACAGCGCGTCCCAGGCGCGCTTCGCCCGTGCCAGCGCCGCGGTGAGGGAACTCGGGTCGTCAGCGCGCACGACCGCGCCGATGCCGAACTCCATGGCGTGGGCGTAGACCTCGGGTGCCAGCTCGTGGCGCAGCAGGATGACGGCGGTGGCGGGGTGCTGGGAACGCACCCGCTCGGCTACGGCGGAGGCGCGCCCCAGGTCCAGGGTGGGGCCGATCACCACGGCGTAGTCCGGGTGGGTCTCGAGCCGGCGGAGCGTGTCGTCCTCCCGGACGAGCACCCGGGACCCCGCAGGCAGCGTGGCTGCCAGGACGGTGGCCGTGGTGGTGTCGGCTTCGACGAGGATGGGCATCGGGATCCTTTCGTGGGCTCAGCGGAAGAGGTTGTCGGTGGCGACGCCGCCCGACGCGGCGACCTGCGAGTCGTTGTTGAGCAGTCCGAAGGACAACGTGCCGTTGGCCTTGGCGAAGAGCACCCGCTCGGCCTGCGGCTGGGAGACGGCGAGCGTCAGCGTGCTCGACGGCGCGGGCGCGGCGGGGGCGCCGGTCGAGTCGGTCGCCGCCGCCGATGCGGTCGTGGTGGCCCCGACCCCGATGACCTGGACGTTCGGCAGCAGGAGCCGGGTGAAGCTGTCGCCCTTGTTCATGAAGATCGCGACCTTGTCGCCCGGGTTGAGGAAGCCGGCCGCGAGGGCGGGGTCGGGGACGTCCACCGAGATGGCGATGTTGCCCTTGGGGATCGTCAGCCCGCTGGTCGCGGCACCGGTGGCACCGAACTTGGAGCCGATCAGCTGCTCGCCCGGGTAGATCGGGGCGGTGGCCACCTGGCCCTGGATCCCGTCCAAGGCGGTCAGCGCGCCGGGAATCACGTCCTGGCGGCTCACCGCGCTGCTGCCGATCTTGCCGGCCGCCTGGGCGGCCTCCACCGTCTCGCCGGCCGCGATGGCCTTGGTGGCACGCAGCACGGTGACGGCGTCGAAGCGGGCGTCGGCGCGGTTGTCGGCGCCGCGGACGTACAAGAACACGAGCAAGGTCCCGAGAGCCGCGATGACGGCGGCGACGACGAGCAGCACTTTCCTGCGATCCATGAGCTGTTGGCCTTCTCTGGTGCGGGGGAGTGACCAGGGGTACCGGTCGGCTCCAGGTCTCGTGTCGACGCGTAGTTCCGCCGACATGAGACAGATTGCCCCAGATGAGTCCGTTTTGTACGTCGATTGCAGGAGAACCGACAGAACTCATGTTCCGCCCCCCTCCGGCGGGCGGAACCTGTCTAGATCACCGGACGTAGAGGGCGTCCACGTCGTCGCGGTGCTCACGCATCACGACGCCCCGCTTGAGCTTCAGGCTGGGGGTCAGCTGACCGCCCTCCTCGGTCCACGCGTCGGGCAGGACCGCGAACTTGCGGATCGACTCGGCCTTGGAGACGGCCTTGTTGGCTTCCTCCACCGCCGTCGAGAGCTCGGCGCGCAGGTCGGCGTCGTCGACCAGGTCGCGGGGGTCGCTGCTCTTGCCGTGGGCCTCGGCCCAGGTCGGCAGGGTCTCGGGGTCGAGGGTCACCAGGGCGCCGATGAAGGGCTGGCCGTCACCGACCACGAGGCACTGGTCGACGAGCACATGGGCCCGCAGCCGGTCCTCGAGCACGGCGGGGGCGACGTTCTTGCCGCCGGCGGTCACCAGGATCTCCTTCTTCCGACCGGTGATCCGCACGAAGCCCTCGTCGTCGATCTCGCCCACGTCGCCGGTGTGGAACCAGCCGTGGGTGTCGCTCGCCTCGGCGGTGGCGGCGTCGTCGTGCCAGTAGCCGGCGAAGACCTGGCCGCCCTTGAAGAGCAGCTCGCCGTCGTCGGCCACCCGGACGCTGGTGCCCTGGAGGGGGCGCCCGACCGTGCCCACCTTGATCGCGTCGGGCAGGTTGGCGGTCAGGGCGGCGGTCGTCTCGGTGAGCCCGTAGCCCTCGAGCACGGTGACCCCGATGCCGCGGTAGAAGTGACCGAGCCGGTCGCCCAGCGGCGCGCCGCCGGAGACGGCGTACGCGCAACGGCCGCCGAGAGCGGCGCGCAGGCGGCCGTAGACGAGCCGGTCGAAGAGCCGGTGCTGGGCGCGGGTGACCAGTCCGACCCGGCCCGACTCCTGCGCACGCGACCAGGCGATGGCCACGTCGGCGGCGCGGTCGAAGATCTTGCCGCGGCCGTCGGCGACGGCCCGCTGGGAGGCGGTGTTGAACACCTTCTCGAAGACCCGAGGCACCGCCAGGATGAAGGTGGGGCGGAACTCGGCGAAGTCGTCCAGCAGGTGCTTGATGTCGGAGGAGTGGCCCATCTTCACCCGGGTCTTGATGCAGCCGATCTGGATGATCCGGGCGAAGACGTGCGCGAGCGGCAGGAAGAGCAGCGTGGAGGGACCCTCGCCGTCGTCGGAAGACGCGCCCTCCTCCCCGTCTGCTCCGGCGCCGGGGCGGAAGAGCTCGTCGAGCTCCTCGGTGGTCACCGTGAGCTCGAACATGAAGTTGCCGTGGGTGAGCATGCAGCCCTTGGGTCGCCCCGTGGTGCCGGAGGTGTAGATCAGCGTGGCCAGGTCGGCGGGTCCGGCGGTCGTGCGCCGGGCCTCGAGCGCGTCGTCGCCGACGTCCTCGCCGAGCGTGCGCAGCACGTCGAGCCCGCGACCCTCGATCGACCACACGTGGTGCAGCTCGTCGAGGCGGCCGCGCACCTGGCGCACCCGGGCACTGTGCTCGGGGGTCTCGGTGATCACGGCCCGGGCCCCGGAGTCGGTGAGGATCCACTCGACCTGCTCGGCGCTGGAGGTCTCGTAGACGGGGACGGTGGCGGCGCCGGCGAACCAGATGGCGTAGTCCAGCAGCGTCCACTCGTAGCGGGTGCGCGAGATCAGCGCGACCCGGTCGCCGGCCTCGATGCCGGCGGCCACCAGCCCCTTGGCCACCGACCGGACGTCGGCGAGGAACTCCCGGGCGGTCACGTCGGCCCAGGCGTCACCGCCGCGACGGGCGAGGACGACGGTGTCGGGGTGCTCGGTGCCGTTGACCACGACGTCGTCGGTGAGGTTGCCCGACGAGGGGACCGACACCTGCTGGGCCGTGGAGTACTCGCGCACGCTGCACCTCTTGTCTGCTTCGCCGATACGGGGCGGCAGGACGCCTGCCGGGCCGGACGGCACGTTACTCGTCCGTCACCCCGCGCGGGGCCGCAGGAGTCCGGACCGTCGACGGGCAGCTGGTCCGATAGCCTGCCCCCATGCCCGAGCAGACCACCTCCAGCATCGTGATCGACGCGACCCCGGCCCAGGTGATGGCCGTGATCGCCGACTTCGAGTCCTACCCCGCGTGGGCGCAGGGGATGAAGCAGGCCACCGTGCTCGAGCCCGGTCCGGACGGGCGGGCCACGCAGGTCCACTTCGAGCTCGAGGCGACGCCGATCAAGGACTCCTACACCCTGGGCTACGTCTGGCACGGCGACTCCGCGGTCACCTGGGACCTCGTCGAGGGCAAGATGCTGAAGGACATGTCGGGCGCCTACGAGCTGCGCACCGCCGGCACCGGCACCGAGGTGACCTACCGCCTGGTCGTCGACCTGAGCATCCCGATGATCGGGATGCTGCGCCGCAAGGCCGAGAAGGTCATCATCGACACGGCGCTGAAGGGCCTGAAGAAGCGCGTCGAGTCCCTCGCCTGAGGGACACCTCCCCGTGGACGCAGCAGCAGACCGGCCCGTGGGCGTGCGCGTCGTCCTGTTCACCGGCAAGGGCGGGGTCGGCAAGACCACCAGCGCGGCCGGGACGGCCGTGCTCTCCGCGCGGGCCGGTCGGCGCACCCTGGTGCTGTCCACCGACGCGGCGCACTCCCTCGGCGACGCCTACGGGATCCCCGTGGGCTCCGAGCCGGTCGAGGTCGAGCCCCTGCTGTGGGTGCACCAGGTCGACACCCAACGCCGGTTCGAGCGGTCCTGGGGCGAGATCCAGGGCTACCTGAGGTCGGTGCTCGACGCCGCCGGTGTCGACCCGATCACCGCCGAGGAGCTGACCGTGATCCCGGGTGCCGAGGAGGTGCTGGCCCTCCTCGAGCTGCGCCGGCACGTGGTCGACGGGGCCTGGGACGTCGTGGTCGTCGACTGCGCCCCGACGGCCGAGACCCTCCGTCTGCTCGCGCTGCCCGAGGCGCTGGGGTGGTACATGACCCGGGTGTTCGGGGTGCAGCGTCGGGTCGTGCGCGCCCTGCGCCCGGTGCTCACCCGCGCCGCCGGGGTGCCGATGCCCGAGGACGAGGTCTTCGAGGCGATCGAGCGCCTGCACCGCGACCTGGAGGACGTGCAGCGCCTGCTCACCGGGCCCGACGCGACGGTGCGGCTGGTGCTGACCCCGGAGACCGTCGTGGTGGCCGAGGCCCGTCGGTCGCTGACCACCCTGTCGCTGTACGGCTACCGGGTCGACGGGGTGATCGCGAACCGGGTCTTCCCCGAGGGGGGTGGCGACCCGTGGCGCGAGGGCTGGGTCACCGCCCAGCAGCAGGTGCTCGGCGAGGTCCGGCAGTCGTTCGCCGAGCTCCCGGTGTGGGTCTCCGGCTACAGCCCTGGCGAGCCGGTGGGGATCGAGGGGCTGGCGGCGTTCGCAGAGGCGGCGTACGCCGGTGAGGACCCGCTGGCCGTCCCGACCGGTGAGGGACCCATGACGATCACCCGCAACGACAGCGGGGCCGTGCTGCGGATCGCGTTGCCGTTCGCGCAGAAGCAGGACGTCGACCTGGCGCGGCACGGCGACGAGTTGGTGGTGACGGTGGGGTCCTACCGCCGGCTGCTGGCGCTGCCCGCCGCTCTGAGCCGGCTGACGGTGGCCGCCGCCCGCGTGGAGGAGGGGTCGCTCCAGGTACGGTTCCGGTTCGACCAGGAGGAGCAGCAGCCGTGACCGATGCCGACGACCCGCAGGTGCGCCCCGGGGGTGCCGACGGTCCTCCCGGGACGACCGGCGAGCCCGTGGGCAGCGTGGGCGAGGAGGCCGCGAAGCTCTTCGGCGCGCTGTCGGACTGGGCCCGCGAGCAGGGCACCGAGACCCTCGGCGGCGCCGCCGGGGCCGCCCAGCACCTCGCGGAGGCGGTGGGTGGCGTCGGCGAGCACGTCGCCACCGGCGGCGAGGACTGCCGCTACTGCCCCGTCTGCCAGGCCATCCACGTCGTGCGGCAGACCAGCCCCGAGGTGCGGGCCCACCTGGCCCAGGCCGCCAGCTCGCTGATGCAGGCCGCATCCGGGCTGCTGGCCACCCGTCCGGGGCACCCGGGGGCGCGCGCGGGTGCCGGGGTGGAGAAGATCGACCTCGACGACGACTCCGACTGGGACGAGGACCAATGAGCGTGACGGTGGGCGTGGACATCGGTGGCACCAAGATCGCCGCCGGGCTCGTGGACGAGCAGGGGCAGGTGCTCGCGCACGAGCGAGCCGTGTCGCCCGCGACGCAGCCCGCCGAGATCGTGCGCACCATCGGCGAGCTGGTGCGCCGCCTGACCGACCCCCTCGGCGACGACCAGGTGGTCGAGGCCGTCGGTGCCTCCGCGGCGGGGTTCGTGGACAAGCAGCGGGCCACGCTGGTCTTCGCCCCCAACCTGGCGTGGCGCGACGAGCCGTTGAAGAGCCACCTCGAGAAGGAGCTCGGCCTGCCGGTGGTCGTCGAGAACGACGCCAACGCCGCCGCCTGGGGCGAGTTCACCTTCGGCGCCGGCGCCGACATCGACAACCTGCTGCTGCTGACCCTGGGCACCGGCGTCGGGGGCGGCATCGTCCTGGACGGCGAGCTGGTGCGCGGCGGCTTCGGCATGGCCGCCGAGGTCGGCCACATCACCCTGGTGCCGGACGGCGTCCGGTGCGGGTGCGGCAACCTCGGCTGCCTGGAGTCCTACGCCTCGGGGTCGGCCCTGGTGCGGATGACCCGCGAGGCGGCCGCCGCCTCGGCCGGGCCCGCCGCCGGGCTGGTCGAGCGCGCCGGCGGCGACCCGCAGAGGATCGACGGACCGATGATCACCGAGGCGGCGCGAGCGGGGGACCCCTTCGCCGTGGAGCGCCTCGAGGAGATGGGTGAGTGGGTCGGCCGGGGCATCGCCACGCTCACCGCCGTCCTGGACCCGAACGTCGTGGTGATCGGTGGCGGCGTGGCCGAGGCGGGCGACCTGCTCCTCGACCCGGTGCGCGACAGCTTCGCCCGGCACGTCACCGCCCGGGGCCACCGCCCGATGCTGGAGGTACGCCGGGCCCAGCTGTCCAACGCGGGCATGGTCGGCGTGGCCGACCTCGCCAGGAGGCGCTGATGCAGCCCTCCATCGGCGTCGACATCGGCGGCACCAAGGTGCTCGCGGCCGTCGTCGACGGGTTCGGTCGCGTGCTCGACACCGAGGCCACGGCGACCCCGGGGCCTGGCTCCGGGGTGGACAACGCCACCGTCGAGGAGGTCGAGGACGCCCTGGTCGAGGTCGTCGAGCGCCTGATCAAGCAGTACGGCCGGCTCACCGTCGGGGTCGCGGCCGCGGGCTTCGTGGCCCGCGACGGCGAGCGCGTGCGCTTCGCCCCCCACCTGCCGTGGCGCGACGAGCCGCTGGCCGAGCGGCTCGGCAAGCGGCTCGGCCACCGCGCGCTGGGGCGCGTGCTCGTGGACAACGACGCCAACGCCGCCCTGTGGGCCGAGGCCCGCTTCGGAGCGGCCCAGGAGTCGATGGACGCCGTGATGATCACCCTCGGCACCGGCATCGGTGGTGCCCTGGTCGGTCGCGGCATGATGCTGCGCGGCACCAACGGCATGGCCGGCGAGTTCGGCCACATGCAGGTCGTCCCCGGCGGGCTGCAGTGCGAGTGCGGCCGGCGCGGCTGCTGGGAGCAGTACTGCTCGGGCCGGGCGCTGATCCGGGCCGCCGCCGAGCACGGCTCCGACCTCGTCGGGCCCGCCCTGACCACCGCGGCCCGCGAGGGCGACCCGGCGGCCTCCGCGGCGTACGCCGAGGTGGGGCGGTGGCTGGGCCTGGGCATGGCCAACCTGGCGGCCGCCCTGGACCCGCCCCTGATCGTCGTCGGGGGAGGCGTGTCCTCGGCGGGCGAGCTGCTCCTGGCCCCCGCGCGGGCGGCGCTGGCCGAGAGCCTGGTCGGCGCCGGTCACCGCGACCTGCCCGAGGTCGCGGGCGCCGTCCTGGGGCCCCTGGCCGGCGTGGTCGGCGCGGCCGACCTCGCGCGGGTGGCCTCCCGGCCTAGCCGCGTCGGTAGGTGGGGGCGAGCTCCATCGCGAGTTGCTCGAGGAAGAGCCCGACGTCGGTGACGATGCCGCGGGCCTGTGAGGACCCGCGGTCGGCCAGCTTGGTGACGGTGGCCGGGTTGATGTCCACGCAGACCAGCGGCACCGAGGCCGGCAGGATGTTGCCGGTGGCCACGGAGTGCAGCATGGTCGCGACCATCAGGCAGAAGCCGGCGTCGGTGAGCTTGGCCCGCATCGCGCGCTGACCGTCGATGACGTCGGTGTGCACGTCGGGCAGCGGGCCGTCGTCGCGGACCGAGCCGACCAGCACGAACTCCTTGTCGTGGGTGACCAGCGCGTGCATGATCCCGCTGGTGAGCACGCCCTGCGCGACCGCCTCTCGGATCGAGCCGGCCTTGCGGATGGTGTTGATGGCCCGGATGTGGTGCTCGTGGCCGTGCTCGACGCCCTGCCCGCGGGCCAGGTCGACGCCGAGGGAGGTGCCGTAGAGCGCCGACTCGATGTCGTGGGTGGCCAGGGCGTTGCCGGCGAAGAGGACGTCGACGAAGCCGGCCTCGACCAGCGCCACCATCGCGGGCGCCGCGCCGGTGTGCACGACCCCGGGGCCCCCGACCCACAGCACCTTCTTGCCCGCGGCCTTGGCCTCGCGCATGCCGTCGGCCACCTGGCGCACGAGCACCGCCTGCGGCTTCTCGCTGGAGACGTCGGACTCCATGAAGCCGAAGGAGCCACCCTCCTTGGCCACGACGGGAGCGATGACCTTGATGCCGGAGGCGCCGCAGACCACGCGCATGCCGGCGCGCACGTCGGCCATCGGCAGGGTGCGCACGACGAGGTCGGTGCCCTGGCCGTCGACGACCAGGCCGCAGTCCATCTCGGGGTTCTGCACCGGGGCCCAGTGGCCCTCGAGCCGCACCTGGGTCTCCAGGTTGGTGCTGGAGTAGAAGCCGTCGGGGAAGACGCCGTCCTGCTCGGCCTCGCTGACCGCGGCCTCGCCGGGGTCGACCTGGTTGACGCCGTGGATCTGCAGCCGCATCAGGATGCGCTGCAGGTTGTCCTCGTCCTCGTCGGTCACGCTGATCCGGGCGTACGACGGGTCGTCGGTGCCGTGACCGATGTCGAAGTGGTCCACGACGTAGTCGCCGCCGTACTCGTTGATGTCGTTGAGCACCTTGGACAGGGATGCGGTGTCGATCAGGTGGCCCCTGATCTCGACGACCTCGCTGTGGGTCACGGCTGGGTTCTCCTCGTCACGGGCGGGGTGGGTCAGGGTGGGCGGCGCAGGGCTCAGAGCACCGCGCCGTCGTCGTGGTCCTCGGGCGGACCCGGCCGCATCGAGGCGACCAGGAAGACGAAGCCACCGACGAACCATGCCATGAGCAGCAGGCCCATCCACGACGGCAGCGTCAGTCTGGTCACCACCGCCACCAAGACGAGCAGCGGCACGCCGAACAGGCCGAGCCAGGCCAGCGTGCGGGCCGGGGTGGCGCGGGGCAGGGCCGGTGGGGGCGGCGGGACGAAGTGGTCCTCGGCGTCCTCCCGCACGCGCTCGCGCGGCCCGTCGAGGTCGCGCAGCGAGGGCGGGACCTGGATCTCGAGGTGGGCCGGCGGAGGCGGGGTGACGGGAGGCTCGGGCACGGCGTCGTCGAGCTGGTGCCGCTCGCCGTAGTTGTCCACGATGGAGCGCCACAGCGCGTCGTGGTCGGCGTCCCCGCGCGGGTCGGTGGCGTCACCGGGCTCACGCGGGTCCTGGGGGTCCGGGGGATCAGGAGGGGTGCTCATGGTCGCTCAGGCTCCCGGCACGCCGGTGACCACGCGCTCCACGAACGCGGCCGAGCCCTCGAAGATCGTGGGGGCGTCGTGGTCCAGCGTGGCGACGTGGTAGCTCTCGTGGAGGGTCTCCTCGTGGGTGTCGGTCGAGGAGACGCCGGCCAGGATGATCCGCGCCGACGAGGGGTCGACGACGTGGTCCTCCGCCGAGTGGAACAGCAGCACCGGGCAGCGCACGTGCCCGAGGTCGCGGCGCAGCGCCTTGAAGCCGCCGAACATCGAGGCGGCCGCCTTCAACGGGGTGCGGGTGTAGCCGTGCTCCTCGACGCCGGGGCGCTTGATGTCGTTGGCGATGCCGGGGAACGAGGGCACCAGCCACTTCACGACCGGGAGCAGCTTGACGTCGAACCGGTCGCTGTTGACGGCCGGGTTGACCAGCACCAGGCCGGCCACGCGGTCGGGGTGGTCGGCGGCCAGGCGAAGGGCGAGCCCCCCGCCCATCGACAGCCCGCCCACGACGACGGTGTCGACCTGCGCGGCCAGCTCGTCGAGCGCGCGCTCGAGCTCGGCGACCCAGTCACCCCAGGAGCGGGTGTTCAGGTCCTGCCACCGGGTGCCGTGGCCCGGCAGCAGCGGCACCGACACGGCGTACCCCTCGGCGGCGAGGTGCTCGGCCCACGGACGCATCGAGGCGGGGGAGCCGGTGAAGCCGTGGCTCAGCAGGACGCCGGTGCGGCCGTGTGGTGAGCCGGGATCGCCGGTCGCGAGGAACGGTTCGGCGGTCGGATCGACGGTCACGTGCGGGCTCCTGGGTCTGCCCCGGGGGCTGTCCGGGCGTGCGAGAGGTGGCGCCGCCATCGTGCCACGCGCTGCATGGGGCGGCTAGGTGCGCCGAGGGGACGCCGCGGTGGTTCTCGGGTCGTCGGTCTCGACCCTCGTGCCCTACTGTCATCACGAGGAGAGGTAGGTGGCCAGCTTGTTCTACTGGTTCTTGAGGTGGATCGCACTCGGTCCGCTCCTGCGGGCGGTCTTCCGCCCCCGGGTCACGGGCTCCGAGCAGGTACCGACCGACGGCCCCGCCATCCTCGCCAGCAACCACCTCTCCTACGCCGACTGGTTGTTCATGCCGCTCACCCTGCCGCGCAAGGTGACCTTCGTGGCCAAGGCGGAGTACTTCAACAGCCCCGGCATCAAGGGCTGGTTCCAGAAGCGGTTCTTCTCCGGCGCCGGGCAGGTGCCGATCGACCGCTCGGGGGCCTCCGCCGCCGAGGGCGCGCTGTCCGCGGCCAAGAAGGTCCTGGACGAGGGCGACCTGTTCGGGATCTACCCCGAGGGCACCCGCTCCCACGACGGTCGGCTCTACCGCGGCAAGACCGGCGTCGCCCGCCTCGCCCTGGAGACCGGCGTGCCGGTGATCCCGGTGGCGGTCGTCGGCACCGACGTCGTGGCGCCCCCCGGCAAGAAGTTCGGGTCGTTCACCCGTCCGATGGTGCGCTTCGGCCGCCCGCTCGACTTCTCCCGCTACGAGGGCATGGAGAACGACCGCTACATCCTGCGGTCGATCACCGACGAGATCATGTACGAGATCATGCGGCTCTCGGGCCAGGAGTACGTCGACACCTACGCCTCGGTCGCCAAGGACGAGTCGAAGAAGGCCAGCGCGGCCCTGGCCGCGGAGCAGCCGGACACGAAGGCCTCCTAGGCCCGTGAGCGACACCCGGGCGCAGTGGGCCGGCCCCGAGCCGCACGGCCCGGTGCAGGACACCATGCTGCGCGCCCTCGCGGTGCTGCGGGTGGTCGTGCTGCTGAACGCCCTCGGCGTCTACCTCGTCCACCGGGACGACTACGACCACCCCGTCACCGGCGGTGTGGTGATCCTGCTGCTGGCCGTCTGGACCGCGCTGGTGGTCTGGGCCTACGACCGTCCCTCGCGGCGTACGCCGTGGTTGCTGGTCGCCGACCTCGCGGTGGCGGTCGCAGCGATCGCCTGCTCGCCGTACGTCAAGGGCCCGGGGTTGGACGCGACCATCCCCGGCTTCTGGGTGATGGGGGTCGTGCTCGCCTGGGCGGTGCTCTGGCGCTGGGCCGGTGGCCTCACGGCGGCGCTGTGCGTGTCGGTCGCCGACGTCAGCATCCGCGAGGACTTCACCCAGAAGGCCTACGGCAACATCTTCCTGCTCATCCTCGGCGGCGCCATCGTCGGCTTCCTCTCGGGGCTGCTCCAGCAGATGGCCGCGCAGCGCGACCGGGCCGAGCGGGCCGCGGCGGCCGCCGAGGAGCGGCAGCGGCTCGCGCGGGTCGTCCACGACGGCGTCCTGCAGGCCCTCGCGCTGGTGCAGCGCCGGGCGCCCGAGCTCGGCCGCGACGGGCTCGAGCTCGGCCGGTTGGCCGGCGAGCAGGAGGTGCGGCTGCGAGGGCTGGTGCAGCAGGACTCCCGCGACCTGGTCGCGCCGCTGGGCGACCTCGACCTGGTGCGGATGCTGAACGCCCTGGAGTCGCCGCAGGTGCACGTCGCCGTCCCGGGCCAGGCGGTGCTGATGCCGGCCGAGCGGGCCGGCGAGCTGGTCAGCGCCGTCGAGTCCTGCCTGAGCAACGTGCGCCACCACGTCGGCCGCGACGCCGAGGCGTGGGTGCTGCTGGAGGACCTCGGCGACCGGTGGGTGGTCTCGGTGCGCGACGGCGGCCCGGGCATCCCCGAGGGTCGGCTGGAGGCCTCGGCGTCCGAGGGACGCCTGGGCGTGGCGCAGTCCATCGTCGGCCGGCTCGTCGACCTCGGCGGCACCGCGACGGTGCACTCCGGCCCCGGGCCGCGGCACCGAGTGGGAGCTCACCGTGCCCCGCTCGAGCCCGGCGGGCCGCGCGTGACGATCCACAGCGAGCACCCCTTCGCCGACCCCCACCCCGATCCCGCGCGCCGCTTCCGCGGTCGCCTGGGGGGCGCGGTGTCGCTGTGGACCACCGGCAGCGCGACCGACCGGTCGGGGCTGACGGTCTCGTCGCTGATGGTCGCCGCGGGCGAGCCCGCCCGGGTGCTCGGGCTGGTCGACCCCGACTCCGACCTCGCCGCCGACGTGCAGGACACCGGACGGTGCGTGGTCGCCCTGCTCGAGTGGCAGCACCGCGACCTGGCGGAGGCGTTCGCGGGGCAGCTGCCGGCCCCCGGCGGGCCGTTCACGCTGGGGGAGTGGGAGCAGCTGGACCACGGGCCGCGCCTGCGCTCGGCCCCGACGTACGCCGTGGGCGAGCTGGAGTCGGCGCAGGACGCCGGCTGGTCGACGCTGCTGGTCGTGCGGCTCGTCGACGTCGTGGTCGGCGAGGAGACCGCGCCGTTGCAGCACCGTCGGGGGAGGTACGTGCGGCCCTAGCGGGTCCGGGCCGCGCGAGTGGCCGGCAGGTGGGTCGGACCGGCGACGGGTCGTCGGTCAGGCGGCGGAGGCGACGACGCCGCGGGGCGCCTCGGGGGCCCGGAGCACGGCGAGCGCGATCTCCTCGGCCTCGACGTGGTCGCTGACCTGGCGCAGCACGCCCGACAGCGGCATGTCCAGCGCCTCGCAGAGGGCCGCCAGGAGCTCGGAGGAGGCCTCCTTCTGGCCGCGCTCGATCTCGCTGATGTAGCCGAGGCTGACCAGGGCCGACGACGACAGCTCGCGCAGGGTCATCCCCTGGCGCATCCGCTCGGCCCGCAGCACGTCACCGAGCGATGCGCGGAACAACAGCGTCCCTTGACCCATGTGGTGCTCCTTCTCCCGGCGTCTGCTGCACAACGCTACCCAACCCGTGGTTCTTCCCGTGGGGGAGTCCGCGATCAGGGCGTGTCCTCGTCGTCGAGGCCCTGCTCGATCGCGTAGCGCACCAGCTGCACCCGGTTGTGCAGCTGCAGCTTGCGCAGGGTGTTCTGCACGTGGTTCTGCACGGTGCGGTGCGACAGGAACAGCCGCTCCGCGATCTCCTTGTAGGACAGGCCCTTGGCCACCAGGCGCAGCACCTCGGTCTCGCGCTCGGTCAACCGGGGGGCGTCGTCGCGACCGGTGGCCGGGGTGTCGGAGAGGCGGCGGTACTCCCCGAGGACGAGGCCGGCGAGACCCGGGGTGAAGACGGTGTCGCCCTGCGCCACCCGGCGTACGGCGTCGACCAGCTCGGCGCGCGAGGCGGACTTGACGAGGTAGCCGGTCGCGCCGGCCTTGACCGCCTCGAGGACGTCCTGCTGCTCGCCGCTGGCGGAGAGGATCAGCACCCGCACGGCCGGGTCGAGCTTCACCACGGCGGCGGTCACCTCGACCCCGTTGGGCTCGGGGATCTGCAGGTCGAGCACCAGCACCTGGGCCTTGGCGGCCGGGAAGCGGCTCAGCGCCTCGCTGCCGTTGGACGCCGTCGCCACGACCTCCATGCCCGCCTCGGTGAGGTCGCGCGCGACCCCCTCGCGCCACATCGGGTGGTCGTCGACCACCATCACCCGCAGTTCGTCCCCCACGCGCCGCACCCTAGCCGAGCCGCCGGGCGCCCGCCCGGGACGACGGCCTCAGGCGACGCCCGCGGCCTTCTCCAGCGCGGCCAGCTCGTCGTCGAGGTGCCCGAGCAGGCGCTGCAGGTGAGGCACGCTGCGACGGCAGCCGGTCAGCCCGAAGTCCATGTCGTCGGCGTAGCTGTTGCAGGTGATGTTCAGGGCCATGCCGTTGATCGGGATCGACAGCGGGTAGCTGCCGGTCATCTTCGCGCCGTTGAGGTACATCGTCTTCTTCGGCCCCGGCACGTTGCTGATGATCAGGTTGAACGGGGGCCGGACGATGCCGTGCAGCCGCAGCATCGGGGTGACGATCGAGGGCGCCATCCCCAGGGCGCTCATCGCCATGATCTGCATCTGGCTCATCGAGCCCAGCGCCTCCTTGCCGGTCTGCATGGAGTCGTGGATCGAGGCGAGCCGGTCGGCGGGGTCGTCGAGGTCGGTGCCGAGGCGCACCATCACCGCGCCGACGGCGTTGCCGCCGTCGCCGGAGCCCGAGCCGGACCGCTTGGCGTCCAGCCCGACCGGCACCATCGAGACCAGGGGAGCGTCGGGCAGGGCCTGGTGCTCGATCAGGTAGGTGCGGATCGCGCCGGAGCACATCGCCAGCACGACGTCGTTCAGGGTGGTGCCGCTGGCCTTGCCGATGGCCTTGAGCCGCTCCAGCGGCCAGTCCTGGGCGGCGAAGCGACGGGACCCGGTGATCGTGGTGTTGAACATCGTGCGGGGGGCGTAGAGCGAGAGCGCCGAGGTCTCGTTCTTCAGCCCGTGCTTGAGGGTCTTGATCAGCGCCGCGGGCATGCCGGCGGCGTCGGCGGTGATGCCGAGGGCGGTGCGCATCGCCTCGAGCGGCACGGCGGCGAGGCTGCTCTCGGCCTCGGACTCCGCGCGCTGGGACTTCCGGCCCGGACGGGCGGCCCACAGCGGCGCCATGTCGCGGGTGGCGGGGTCCTCCGACATCACGCTCTGCATCAGGCGCATGGCCGAGATGCCGTCGACCAGGGAGTGGTGCAGCTTGGTGTAGAGCGCGACCCGGCCGTCGCGGAGGCCCTCGATCAGGTGCGCCTCCCACAGCGGGCGCTCGCGGGCCAGCCGGGTGCTGTGCAGCCGCGAGGTCAGCTCCAGCAGCTCGCGCACGCGGCCGGGCTTGGGCAGCGCGCTGTGCCGGAAGTGGTACTCGAGGTCGAAGTGGTCGTCCTGGGTCCACACCCACTGGCCGGCGGTGGTGAGCCCGCGCGTGGGGCGCTTGAGGAACAGCGGCGAGATCTCGTGGTCCTGGCTCATCTGCTCGAAGATCTTCCGCGTGTAGTCCCGCGGCGACCCCTCGGGCTTCTCGAAGAGCTGGAGCCCGCCGACGTGCATCGGCATCTGGCGGTTCTCGGCGTACAGGAACGCTGCCGAGGTCGGGTCGATCGGCTGGGCCACGAAGATGTGCCTCTCTGGGGGTGAGTCAGGTGATCCTCGCGTGTTTGGGTGACGTTGACCACTGGTGTCCACGACACTCGCACTCCGCCCGCGACGCCGGCTGCGGACCGCTCGGGCGACCGGTTGGGCCGTTCGGCTGCGCCCCAGTCTCGAATGACCTTAAATCGGATATAAGCGGCCACCTCCCAAGTGGCCGGGTGTGGAGTCCGGACGATGACGGCAGCGGCAGCAGTGGCAGCAGTGGCGACGGCAGCGGCGTACACGCCCCGCGCCTACACGGCCACGACCGTCCCGTCGGCCTACGAGCTGCACGTGATGAAGCGCCTGGGCTGCGGCTTCTCCCGCGCGACCCTGGGCGCCGTACGCCGGGCCGGGGGCGTCGACCAGTGGCTCGAGCAGCAGCTGGACCCCTCGTCGGTGGCCCAGCCGGCGATCATGGCCGAGGTCGACGCGTGGTTCCCCGACCTGCGGCGCACGCCGGCCCAGAAGGCCGCGACCAACAAGAGCGGCTCGAAGTACGCCTGGCAGTACGGCCTGGACCTGATGAACTGGAACGTGATGCGGCGGATCTACTCCTTCCGCACCGTGCAGGAGACGATGGTCGACTTCTGGAGCAACCACCTCCACGTCTCGACCTCCGACGACAAGGTCTTCACCCACCACTACGCCTACAACCAGATGATCCGCGAGAAGGCGCTCGGCACCTTCGAGGATCTCCTGGTCTCGGCCGCGCTGCACCCGGCGATGCTGGTCTACCTCGACAACTTCCGCTCCGTGCGCAACGCCGCGAACGAGAACCAGGGCCGCGAGCTGCTCGAGCTGCACACGGTCGGCACCGGCACCGGCTACTCCGAGGACATGGTCAAGGACTCGGCGAAGCTGCTGTCGGGCTGGTCGGTGAACTGGGGCGGCGACTACGAGCCGGTCTACGACACCGGCGCCCACACCACCGGCCCGGTGCGCGTCCTGGACTTCACCCACGCGAACGGCTCCGCCGACGGGCGCGAGGCCACGCTGGCCTACCTGCGCTACCTCGCCCACCACCCCGCGACCGCGCGCAACGTGGCCCAGCGGATGGCGGTGCGGTTCGTCGGCGACGCCCCCTCACCGGGGCTGGTGGACCAGCTGACCCAGGTCTTCCTCGACTCCGGCACCGACATCAGGGCCACCCTGCGCGCCCTGGTGGCCCACCCGGAGTTCCGGGCCTCGGCCGGGGCCAAGATGAGCACCCCGGTGGACGACTTCGTCGCGACCTCGCGCGTCCTCGGCGTACGCGCCCGGCGGCCGGCGCACGGCGCGTCGGCGTCGTTCGCGACCGCCGCCAACTACGCCCACGGCGGCCTGCGGCTGTTCAGCTGGCCGCGCCCGGACGGTGCCCCGGAGACCAACTCGGAGTGGACCTCGGGGGTGCGGATGCTGCGCTCCTACCGCTTCCACTGGCAGCTGGCCGGCGGCTACTACCCGAGGTACGACGTCAGCTTCGTGCCGGCGCGCTACCGCGTCCCCCGGACCCGGATCACCTTCGACCTGTACGTCGACCACCTGTCGCGCTACCTGCTCGGGCGGCCCTCCACGGCCCGGTCGCTGGAGGCCGCCTGCGTCGCCACCGGGCTCACGCCGCGCACGGTGGTCACCCGGACCCACGCCGTTGCCGGGTGGATGTTCCCGCACCTGACCTCGGTGCTCCTGGACTCACCCGAGCACATGACCCGCTGAGCCCCGGCTCACGACTCCCTCCTGCACCCCCGCACCCCCGCACCCGCAAGACAGAGACCAGGGACCTCCCATGAGCGACGAGACCACCGAGACGACCACGACGACCGAGCGACCGCGATCGGCGGCCCACGCCGGCCACGGGTGCGAGGAGTTCGAGCGGGCGAGCCGGGTGAGCCGACGGGGTTTCGTGCAGGGGATGGCGGCGACCACGGGCGCCCTGGTCACCACCCAGCTCTTCGGCGACGCCCTGGTGGAGACCAGCTTCGGGGCCACGACCGGGTCCAACGTCCTGGTCGTGCTCAGCTTCCGTGGCGGCATCGACGGCCTCGGGATGGTCGTCCCCCACGGCGACCCCGACTACGCCCGAGCGCGGTCCTCGCTGGCGGTCGCGAAGTCCTCGGTGCTCGCGGGTGACGCGCTGTTCGGCCTGCACCCCGCGATGGCGCCCCTGGTGCCGATGTGGGACGCCAAGAAGATGGCGGCCGTGCACGCGGTGGGCATGGAGGTGCCGAACCGCTCGCACTTCAAGGCGATCGAGCTGATCGAGGACTCCAGGCCCGGCTCCAGCGAGCGACGTGGGTGGGTGAACCGGATGATCGGTGCCGGCGGCATCGTCGGGCCCACCGAGGCGATGCACCTGAGCTCCCCGCTGACACCGACGATGATGTCGGGGCCCTCCCCGACGCTGGCGACCGACGGGTTCTCCAGCCTGCAGATCCCCGGCCTCAGCGCCAGCCGCGGGTGGCGCCGCTACTCCGCGCAGTCGCGGGTCTGGGCCGGTGTTGACGGCCCGGTCGGCCAGGCGGCGCGGGACGCCCTCACGATCAGCAAGGGCCTGGCGACCAAGATGTCGGGCACCTACCGCCCGGCCAACGGTGCGCGCTACCCCGACGTCTACCCGTCCAAGGACCTCTGTGCCGCCCTCAAGGACGCGGCACGGGTGATCAAGACCAACGTCGGCACCTCGGTGATCAGCATCGACTTCGGCTCCTGGGACATGCACGCCGACTACGGCAACCAGGGCGCCGGCCTGATGCAGGCCATGGTGGGCGGCTTCGCGGCCTCGGTCGCGGCCTTCTTCAAGGACCTGGGCTCCTACGGCGACCGGGTCACGCTGGCGACGATCTCGGAGTTCGGCCGCCGCGTCGCCCCGAACGGCAACCGGGGCCTGGACCACGGCTGGGGCAACATGATGCTGGTGATGGGCGCCGGGGTGAAGGGCGGCCAGTACTACGGCACCTGGCCCGGCCTCGCCGACGGCAAGCTCGTGGCCGGCGACCTCCAGGTGACCACCGACTACCGCAACGTGCTCGGCGAGGTCGTCGGGTCGCGCTTCCCCGACCGGCCGCTGAACGAGGTCTTCCCCGGCCTCACCTACCGCCCGCTGGGGCTGATGGCCTGAGCAGGGCGGTATAGGTTCGGCCCTGCGCGGCGGTCGTCCGACCGCGGCCCGGACCACCAGGAGCTCGCGATGACCACCACCGAGGACCGACCGGCCGGCGCCCCCGCCGCCCCCGAGACCTTCGACTCCCTCGACCCCGCCACCGGCGAGGTCGTCGCCAGCTGGCCCGTGCGCTCGGCCGCCGAGGTCGACGCGGCCGTCGCGGCTGCCCGACGGGCCGCGCCCGCCTGGGCCGCCCTGTCGTACGCCGAGCGGGGCGAGCAGCTGGCCGCCTGGCGGCGCCTCCTGGCCCGGCGGATGCCGGAGCTGGCTGCCGTGGTCCACCGCGAGAACGGCAAGCCCCGCAGCGACGCCCAGCTGGAGATCGCGTTGGCCGTCGACCACGTCGCCTGGGCGGCCAAGAACGCGGGCAAGGTGCTCGGCCGCCGCAAGCGCGCTTCGGGCCTGGTGATGGCCAACGTCGCCGCCACGGTGGAGTACCTCCCCCTCGGCGTCGTCGGGGTGATCGGCCCGTGGAACTACCCGGTCTTCACGCCGATGGGCTCGATCGCCTACGCCCTCGCCGCCGGCAACGCGGTGGTCTTCAAGCCCAGCGAGCTGACCCCGGGCGTGGGCCAGTGGCTGGCCGACACCTTCAACGAGGCCGTGCCCGACCACCCGGTCCTGACCGTGGTCACCGGCCTGGGCGAGACCGGGGCCGCGCTGTGCCGTGCGGGGGTGCAGAAGCTCGCCTTCACCGGCTCGACGGCGACGGGCAAGAAGGTGATGGCCGCGTGCGCCGAGACCCTCACGCCCGTCCTGATCGAGGCCGGCGGCAAGGACGCGCTGCTCGTGGACGCCGACGCCGACGTCGCGGCCGCGGCCGACGCCGCGCTGTGGGGGGCGTGCTCCAACGCGGGCCAGACCTGCATCGGGGTGGAGCGGGCCTACGTGCACGAGCAGGTCTACGACGAGTTCCTGGCCCGCCTGCTCGAGCAGGCACGCACGGTCGAGGGCAGTGACTCGCCGCGCTCGAAGATCGGGCCGATCACGATGCCTTCCCAGCTCGGGGTGATCCGCTCGCACGTCGAGGACGCCCTCGCCCGGGGCGGCCGCGCGGTGCTCGGCGGGCCCGAGGCGGTCGGCGAGCGGTTCGTGCAGCCCACCGTGCTGGTCGACGTGCCCGAGGACTCGCTCGCGGTGCAGGAGGAGACCTTCGGGCCCACCCTGACCGTGACCCGCGTCGGCGACATGGACGAGGCCGTGCGCCTGGCCAACGGCACCCGCTACGGCCTCGGGGCCACGGTCTTCGCCGACGCTGACGCGATGGACATCGCCTCGCGCATCCGCTCGGGGATGACCTCGGTGAACTCGGTGATCTCGTTCGCGGCGATCCCGTCGCTGCCCTTCGGCGGTGTCGGCGACAGCGGCTTCGGTCGCATCCACGGCGAGGACGGGCTCAAGGAGTTCACCTACGCCAAGGCCATCGCGCGCCAGAAGTACAAGCCGGCGATGGCGTTGACCACCTTCCGCCGCACGAGCGGCACCGACAAGCGCCTGACCCGGATCGTCCGGATGCTGCACGGTCGTGGATCCTCGCCCGCGGAGTAGCCCGCGCGCCCACCTCGCGCGCGCGGGCTCGGCGGCGGTGCCGCAGATGGGGCTCGCGGTCTCGCGCGGACGCACGTCACTGCGTCAGCGGCGCGCCCGGCTGCGATCGAAGACCTGGCAGATCGGCCAGTGCGCGCTCGCCGCCGGGGTGGCCTGGGTGCTGGCCGCCGACGTCTTCGGGCACACGACCCCGTTCTTCGCGCCCGTGGCCGCCGTGGTCAGCCTCGGCACGAGCTACGGCCAGCGCCTGCGCCGCGTGGCCGAGGTCGCGCTCGGCGTCGCCATCGGCGTGCTGGTCGGCGACGCCCTCACCCACTGGCTGGGGTCGGGCGGCTGGCAGATGGCCCTGATCGTGGCGCTGGCGATGACCACCGCGCTCCTGGCCGGCCAGGGCGTGCTGCTGGTCAACCAGGCCGCCGTGCAGGCCATCGTGGTCAGCGCGCTCGTGGCGCCCCCGGGGGCTGCCTTCCTGCGGTGGACCGACGCCCTGATCGGCGGCTCCGTGGCCCTGGTCGCCGCTGCCGCCGTGCCGCGTGCGCCCCTGCGGCGGCCCCGCGAGCAGGCGGCGGTGATCGTCCGCAAGATCTCCCAGCTGCTGCGCAGCGCGGCCGAGAGCATCCTGGACGGCGACGTCGACCGCTCGCTGGACTCCCTGAAGGACGCCCGCTCGACCGACGAGCTCGTGCGCGAGCTCCGGGCCGCGGCCGACGAGGGCCTGGAGGTCGTGCGGTCCTCGCCCTTCCGGCGCCGCCACCGCGGCCCGGTGCGGGCCATGAGCGACCTCGTCGAGCCGCTCGACTTCGCGCTGCGCAACACCCGGGTGCTGGTGCGGCGGGTCGCCGTCGCGGCGTACCGCCACGAGCCGATCCCCCCGGCGTACGCCGCCATGCTGGACGACCTCGCCGTCTGCGCCGACGCGATCGCGGTCGAGCTCGCCGCCGGTCGCCAGGCCACCGGGGTGCGCGACCGCCTCGTGTCCCTGGGGCAGGAGACCTCGCGCCTCGAGCGCAGCACCGACCTGTCGGCGGAGGTGATCCTCGCCCAGGGCAGGTCGTTGGTCGCCGACCTGCTCGCCGTCACCGGCATGGACCCCCTGGTCGCGACCGACCAGATCCCGCCCCTCTGAGGCTTCCGGGCAAGCGCTGTAACGCGGGGTTCACGTCACTGAGGCCCCTCCCGGCAGGGGCCTCGGTGACATGAACCACGCGTTACAGCTGGTGGAGGCGCAGGGTGACCAGTACGCCGCCCTCGACCACGAGCTCGCCCATGGTGCCGTGGGGCTGGCGCCGCTTGTCGGTGGGGGAGCCGGGGTTGAAGGCCCGCTGGCCCTCGGTGACCTCGTCCCACGGGATGTGGGAGTGGCCGAAGACGACGAGGTCGGCGTCGGGGAAGCGGCGGCGCAGGCGGCGTCCGCGCCCGGTGGCCGCGCCGCTGTCGTGCAGCATCGCCACCGCCAGCCCGTCGAGGTCGAGCTCGAGCACCTCGGGAGCGCCCCAGGCCGCCACGTCGGGGCCGTCGTTGTTGCCGAGCACGGCCCGCACGGGGGCGAACCGCTCGAGCTCCTCCAGCGTCTCGCGCCGGCAGACGTCGCCGGCGTGCAGGATCAGGTCGACGCCCTCGAGACGGCGGGCCACCTCGTCGGGGCAGCCCTTCCAGTGGCGCGGGGAGTGGGTGTCGGACAGGACCGCGACGCGCAGGCTGCTCAGAGCTCCCGCACGACGGAGTCGACCACGGCGACCAGGTCGTTGCCGGTGCGGGTGGCGACCGCCCGCTGCCGCTCGTACGACGCCCCCGCCAGGGGGATCTGCCGGACCAGCGCGAGGTCCTCGGCGCAGCCCACCCGCTCGGCCACGGGAGCGAGGTGCACCAGCAGGTCGGCGAGGTCGTCGCGCAGCAGACGCTCGTTGGAGTGCTCGTCGAGGATGATCCAGGCCTCGAGGCCGTAGCGGGCCGCGCGCCACTTGTTCTCCTGCACGTGCCACGGGGGCATGGTCGGCAGGGTCTCGCCCCGGTCGAGGCGCTCGGTGAGGTCGACGACCAGGCAGTGGGTCAGCGCGACCAGCGCCCGCATCTCGGTCAGCGTCGAGACCCCGTCGCAGATGCGGACCTCCACGGTGCCCAGGTGGGGGGCCGGGCGGACGTCCCACCGGATCTCGTTGATCTCCTCGATCACCCCGGTGGTCAGCAGGTCCTCGGCGTAGGCCTCGAACGCCTCCCAGGTCTCGAACTGGAACGGCAGCCCGGCGGTGGGGAGCTGCTGGAACATCATCGCCCGGTTGCTGGCGTAGCCGGTGTCGTGGCCGGCCCAGATGGGCGAGGAGGCCGAGAGCGCCTGGAGGTGGGGGTACCACTTCAGCAGCGCCGAGACGATCGGCATCGCGTGCTCCCGGCGTACGCCGACGTGCACGTGGACGCCCCAGATCAGCATCTGCCGGCCCCACCACTGGGTGCGCGCGATCAGCTCCTCGTAGCGGTGGCCCTCGGTGAGCAGCTGCAGCGACCACTCGGCGAACGGGTGGGTGCCGGCGGAGTAGAGGTCGACGCCGAGCTCGTGGGCGAGCGGCCGCACGAGGTCGATCAGCCCGGAGAGCTGCTCGACGGCCTCGCCGGTGGTCCGGCAGATGCCCGTGGTCAGCTCGACGGTGTTGCGCAGCAGCTCCTTGTGGATGCGCGGCTGCGGGCCGTGCCGCTGCTCGACCAGGTCGAACAGCTCCGACGCGGCGTTGACCAGGTCGCGGGTCGTGCGGTCGACGAGGCCGAACTCCCACTCCACCCCGAGCGTGGGGGCGGGGGAGTCATGGAAGTCGAGGGGCACCGGCTCATCGTTCCACGTCGCGGCCCCTGCTGCTGCGGCCACGCTCGACGGGCGCTCACCCCTGGCGCAGGCGGTCCAGCCAGGCCAGGTGGGTGCCGTCGAACGGGGCGCGGCGCTCGTTGACCGCGGCGAGCAGGGTCTGGGCGCTGCCGACCGCCTGCTCGATCACGTCGTCGGGGTAGCCCAGGGCTACCCGGTGGTCGGCGAACTCGTCCTCGTCGTCGACCCACACGCGCCCGGTGGTGCCCTTGATGACGTCGAGGTCGAGGTCGACCGCGCGCACCAGCTCCTCGGAGTGCCAGACCGCGGGGGTGGCGACGTCGACGTAGGTGTCGAAGGGCCGCCGGCTGTCGTCGCCGTAGAACGTGGCCAGCCACCAGTCGTCGTGCGGCACCAGGGTCACGTGGTCGGCGACCGCGTTGAAGGCCCGGGTCGGGCTGGCCAGGAGGGTGCCCCGGGTGATGCCGACCCAGGTGCCGTGGGCGTCGACGCCGAGGCGCACGGCGTCGAACTCCCAGTGCGGCGAGTCGGGCCACTTGCGGCACTCGACCCGCACGGGACGGCGGGTGCGCGTGCTGCCGGGGGTGGTGGGGTCGCTGGGCATGACGGCGAGGATACGTTGGCGCGGTGCTGACCTACGACGACGTACGCCGTGCCGCCGAGCTGGTCCGCCCCTGGGTGCGGCGTACGCCGGTGCTGGAGGTGGAGGTCGACGGCGTCCCGGTCACGCTGAAGCTCGAGCTGCTCCAGCACACGGCGTCGTTCAAGGTGCGGGGTGCGTTCACCAGCGTGCTCTCCGCGGCGGAGCGGCCGACCGGGCTCGTGGCCGCGTCGGGCGGCAACCACGGGATGGCCGTGGCCTACGCCGGCCAGCGGCTGGACCTGCCGACGCGGGTCTTCGTGCCGGCCTCGGCCCCCGCGGTCAAGGTGCGGGCGATCGACCGGCTGGGCGCCGAGGTGCACCAGGTCGGCACGACGTACGCCGAGGCGCTGGAGGCCAGCCGCGCTGCGGCCGGCGAGGACGGCGTGCTCGCGCTGCACGCCTACGACGCGCCCGGGACGGTCGCGGGGCAGGGCACCGTCGGCCTCGAGATCGCCGAGCAGGTGGCCGACGTCGACACCGTGCTGGTCGCGGTCGGTGGCGGCGGGCTCTTGGCCGGGGTCACCCTGGGGCTGAGCGGTGCCCGGCCCGACGCGCGCGTGGTCGCGGTGGAGCCCGCGACCTGCCCGACCCTGCACACGGCCCTGGCCCAGGGGGCACCGACCCGCGTCGAGGTCGGCGGCGTCGCCGCGGACGCCCTCGGCGCCTCCGTGGTCGGCGACCTCGCCTTCGAGGTGGCCCGGTCGCAGGCGGTGGAGTCCCTGCTGGTCGCCGACGACGACATCACCGCGGCCCGTCGCTGGCTCTGGCAGCACACCCGGGTGGCGGCCGAGCCCGCCGGGGCGGCCGCCCTGGTGCCGCTGCTGACCGGCGCCCTGCGCCCGCAGGCAGGCGAGCGGGTCTGCGTCATCGTCTGCGGCGGCAACGCCGACCCCTCCGACCTCGCCTGAGCGGCGAGGCCGGAGGCACGACCCGATCTGGGCCTGGGCTCAGCGGCGCGACGTCACCTTGGGGTAGGCGCGCGCGACGACGTCCTGGTAGCGCGACCCGGCGAACTTCGCGAACGTGTGCAGCGCGTGGGCGTCGAGGCCCACGAGCACGCGGGCACGGCGCTTGAGGGCGCTGCTGATGATGATCTGCGCGGCCTTCTCGGCCGGCATCTTGGCCAGCTTCTCGTCGAACAGCTTGTCCAGCGCGTCGGCGTCCTGCGACTTCGTCTTGCGGCCGTTGCGGCTGATGCCGGTCTTGATGCCGCCGGGGTGCACGCAGGTGACGGCGACGTTGTGGCCGTTGATCAGCATCTCCTCGCGCAGGGCCTCGGTGAGGCCGCGCACGGCGTACTTCGTGGCGTTGTACGCCGCCTGGCCGGGCATCGAGATCAGCCCGAAGAGGCTGGAGATGTTGACCAGGTGGGCGTCGCCGGAGGCGATCAGGTGGGGGAGGAACTCCTTGGTGCCGTTGACGACGCCGTCGAAGTTGACCCCGACGATCCAGTCGAACTCGTCGTAGCTCATGTCCTCGAAGTCGCCGCTCATGCTGACGCCGGCGTTGTTGACCAGCATGTTCACCCGGCCGAACTGCTCGGCCACGGCGGCGGCCCAGGTGGCGACGTCCTCTCGCTCGGAGACGTCGACGACGTCGCTGCGCAGCTCACGGGCACCGGCGGCCTTGACCAGGTCGACGGTCTCGGCGAGGGCCTGCTCGTTCCAGTCGGAGATCGCCAGCAGCGCGCCCTGGCGGGCGGCGATCAGGGACATCTCGCGCCCCATGCCACCCCCGGCCCCGGTGATGACGACGACGGCGTTGTCGAGGTTCTTCATGCTGCGTTCTCCTTCGTGCCCGCGGTGCGCGGGTCCTGGGGGCGGTGGTCGTCCTGACGGGTGACGTCGTACTTCTCGACGTCGAACGTGCTGAGCAGCTCACGGAACTTGTAGGTCGTGCGGGGCCACAGGGTGGTGTTGCGACCGTGGGCGTCGAGGTACCAGCTGGCGCAGCCGCCGGTGCTCCACACGGTGCGCTCCATCCGGTGGTGCAGGTCGGTGTTCCAGCGGTCCTGCTCGGCCCGGCGCGGCTCCACGGTGCGCAGCCGCTGCTCGCCGAGGGTCTGCAGCGCCGAGACGATGTAGGCGATCTGGCTCTCGATGATGAACACCATCGAGGAGTGCCCCAGCCCGGTGTTGGGGCCGACGATCTGGAACAGGTTGGGGAAGCCGGCGATGGTGGTGCCCTTGTAGGCCATCATGCCGGTCTCGCGCCAGGTGTCGGCGAGCGTGCGGCCCTCACGGCCCTTGACGTGCTCGGCGATCGGCTGCTCGGTGGTGTGGAAGCCGGTGGCGACGATGATCGCGTCCACCTCGCGCAGTGTGCCGTCGCGGGTGACGATGCCCTCGGGGCGCACCTCGGCGATGCCGTCGGTGACCAGGTCCACGTCGTCGCGGTCCAGCGCCGGGTAGTAGGTGTTCGAGATCAGGATCCGCTTGCACCCGATGCGGAAGTCGGGGGTGACCGCCTCGCGGAGGGCCGGGTCCGTGATGCCGAGGGCGATGTTCTTCTGGGCCAGCTTCTGGGCGGGGGCCGACAGCTTCGGGTTCCAGGTGAACCCCGGCACCAGCGCCTCACGACCCCAGTAGATGCCCGTGCGGTAGGCCTTCTGCACGACGGGCAGGAACCGGAACGCCAGCTTCTCCACCCGGGTGTAGGGCCGGTCGTTGCGCGGGGTCACCCACGGGGCGGTGCGCTGGTAGACGTCGAGGTGGCCGACCTGCTCCGCGATGGCGGGCACGATCTGGATCGACGAGGCGCCGGTGCCGATGACGGCCACGCGCTTGCCGGTGAGGTCGTAGTCGTGGTTCCAGCGGGCGCTGTGGAAGACCTCACCCTCGAAGGAGTCGAGGCCCTCGATGTCGGGCAGGCGCGGCTCGGAGAGCCCGCCCGAGCCGGTGACGACGACGTCGGCGACCACGGTGCCCACGCTGGTGCTGACGGTCCAGGTCGCGTCGTCCTCGTCGAAGGCGATGTCCTCGACGGTGACGCCGAAGCGGAAGCGGTCCAGCACCCCGGACTCCTCGGCCGTGCGGCGCAGGTAGGCGTGGATCTCCGGCTGCGGGGAGAAGCTGCGCGACCAGTCGGGGTTGCGTGCGAAGCTGAAGGAGTAGAGCTGGCTGGGCACGTCGCAGGCCGCGCCGGGGTAGGTGTTGTCGCGCCAGGTGCCGCCGACCGAGTCGCCCTTGTCGAGCACGAGGAAGTCGGCGAAGCCGTGCTCGTCGAGCTTGATCGCGGTGCCGAGGCCGGCGAACCCGGCACCCACGACGAGCACCTGGACGCGGGCGGGGAGGGTCGTTGTCGACGTCATGGCTCCCACCCTACAAAGTATTGAACAACCGTCAATAGCGTTGTTGAAACAAGTTCAGTAAGATGGCCCACATGAGCAGTCCACGGGTCCGGCTGAGTCCGGGGGTACGTCGCGAGCAGCTGCTCGACCTCGGCGTGCGTCTCCTGGCCACGCGCTCGGTCGACGAGCTGTCGATCGACCTGCTCGCCGAGCAGGCCGGCATCTCGCGCGGCCTGCTGTACCACTACTTCGGGGGCAAGCAGGAGTTCCACACCGCCATCGTGCAGCGGGCGGCCGACGAGCTGTTCGCGGTCACCGCCCCCTCGGGAGAGGGCCCGGTGCTGGAGCAGCTCGCCGGGTCGCTGGAGCGCTACGTCGACTACGTCACGCACAACTACCAGGGGTACCTCTCCCTCGTCCGGGGGGCCGCCGGAGGCCACGAGGACCTCCGGGCGATCTACGAGGAGTCCCGGGCGGCCCTCACCGGACGCCTCTTCGACGGGCCGGCCGCCGAGGAGGCGCTGGCCCTCGGGCTGACCGACACCCCCGTCGTGCGGCTGCTGGTGCACGGGTGGGCGGCCTTCGTCGAGGACGTGGTCCTCGAGTGGGCCCGCGATCCCGGACCGATCAGTCGCGACGAGCTGCTGCTGACCCTCGCGGCGTCGCTGCCGGGGATCCTGTCGCCCCTGCGCCCGGACCCGTCGGCCGGCTGACCGCGTCGGTTCCGCCGCCGGAGAAGACCCACAGCTTCATCGCCACGAACCGGAGCACCGTCACCCCCAGGTTGGCCGCGGTCAGCACCACCACCTCGACCACGGGGTGCGGCCGACCGAGGGAGTTCACCGCGACCAGTGCGCCGGAGGTCGCGGCCAGGCCGGCCACGAAGATCACCAGGCCCTGCACCTGCTGGCGCAGTGCCCCCTCGGGGCCTCGGACGCCGAAGGTGAAGCGCCGGTTGGCCGCGGTGTTGGCCACCGCCGTCACCAGCAGGGCACCGAAGTTGGCCCACCACGGCGAGACCGTCGTGCGCAGCACCAGGAAGAGCAGGGCGTAGGCCAGGGTCGAGCAGATCCCGATCACCACGAAGATGCCCAGCTGCATGCCCAGCCGGCCACGACCGGCCTCGGCGCTGGTGCGGCCGAGCCGCTCGCCGATCTCGCGCAGGGGCAGCGTGCCCCGGACCAGCGCGCGCCCCAGCCGGGCGACCCCCTTGAGGTCGTCCAAGGCGGTGCGGACCAGGTCGACCGAGCTGTCGGGGTCGTCGGTCCAGTCGACCGGCACCTCGTGGATCCGCAGCCCCGCACGCTCGGCGACCACGAGCAGCTCGGTGTCGAAGAACCACTCGTCGTCCTGCACCACCGGCAGCAGCTCGCGCGCCGCGTCGCGGCGGATCGCCTTGAACCCGCACTGGGCGTCGCTGAACCGGGCCCGCAGCGCCCGCCGGAGGATCAGGTTGTAGCTGCGGGAGATGAACTCGCGCTTCGCCCCGCGCTCGACCCGCGACGACGGGGCGAGACGCGAGCCGATCGCGAGGTCGGAGTGGCCGCTGACCAGCGGGGCGACCAGCGGCAGCAGCGCCGCGAGGTCGGTGGAGAGGTCGACGTCCATGTAGACCAGCACGTCGCTGTCGGAGGCGCTCCACACCCGCTTCAGGGCCCGGCCGCGGCCCTTCTCGGCCAGGTGGACGACCTCGACCTCGGCGTGGGTGTGCGCCAGTCGTCGGGCGATCAGCGCCGTCTGGTCGGTGCTGGCGTTGTCGGCGATCGTCACCCGGAAGCTCCACGGCATCGTGTGCAGGTGGGCGAGCACCCGGCGTACGGACTCCGCGAGCTGGGCCTCCTCGTCGTAGACCGGGATCACCACGTCCAGGACCGAGGTCGGGGTGCTGCGGCACGTGCGGCCCGACTCGGCCGGCTCGACCAGGGCGCTCACCTCACACCGGCCGAGAGGTCGTAGACGGTGGTGCCGCCGACGGTGGTGGCCGTGAAGTGCGCCTCGACCCAGGTCGTGATCGCGTTGCTGCCCGACTGGCCGCCACCCATGCCGCCGGAGGCGATGAAGTAGTGGATCTGGCCGTTGGCGACGTACTCCTGGAACTGCGCCAGGGTCGGGCTCGGGTCGCTGCCGTTGAAGCCGCCGATCGGCATCACCGGGTCCTGCGTCGCGAGCTGGTAGCCGGAGGCGTTGTTGGCGCCGATGATCGCCGCGACCCAGGTGTAGGAGTCGGCGTCGGTCTGCAGCAGCGTGGTCAGCGCGGTGCTGGGGGTGCTGCCGTTCAGCAGGCCGCCCATGCCACCCGCGGTGCGGGTGCCGGTCTGGGTGCCGGTGCCGGTACCCGTGCCCGTGCCGGTGCCGTTCTGCGTGGGGGCGCCGGTCGGCGGGGTGCCCGTCCGTCCGCCTCCCGGCATCCCGCCGCCGGGGCCGGTGCCCGAGCTGGGGCCGGCCGTGGGGATGGAGCCGGTGTGCGGGGTGGCCGCGGTCTGCACGGCGTACGCCGCGGGGCCCGCGAGCGAGGCGACGACGGCCAGCCCGGCCGCGGCCAGGGCGAACCGCTTCGGGAGGTGCCCGATCGCGGCGACGGCGAGGGCGGAGACCAGGCCGACGACGACCACGCACCACTTCAGCCAGGGCAGGAAGTCGGTGGTGCGGTCGAGCAGGAACCAGCCGAGCACCGAGGTCAGCGCGACGGAGAAGGAGAGCACGCTCGTGGCGAGCAGCGAGCTGCGGTGGCGCCACAGCACCCACGAGCCGGTGCCGACGAGCGCGGCCACGGCCGGGGCCAGGGCGACGGTGTAGTAGGCGTGGAAGATGCCGGCCATGAAGCTGAAGGTGCCGGCCGTGACGACCAGCCAGGTCAGCCACAGGACGAGACCGGCCTCGAGCTCGACGCGCCGACGACCGAACCAGAGCGTGACGGCGCCGAGCACGAGCGCGGCCGGCAGCAGCCAGGCGATCTGGCCGCCGATCTCGGAGTCGAACAGGCGCAGGATGCCGGTGCTGCCCCAGTTGCCGCCGCCACCGGTGCCGCCGCCGACCGAGCCGGTCTCGTTGCCGCTGAGGCGACCGAGGCCGTTGTAGCCGAGGGTCAGCTCGAGGATCGAGTTGTCCTGCGAGCCGCCGATGTAGGGGCGGCTGGAGGCGGGCCACAGCTCGACGATCGCGATCCACCAGCCGCCGGCCAGCAGCATCGAGCCGAAGGCGACCAGCAGGTGGCCGAGGCGCTTGCCCCAGGAGGTCTGCGCGAACAGGAGGTACGCCAGGGCCAGGGCGGGCAGCACCAGGAAGGCCTGCAGCATCTTGGTCAGGAACGCGAGCCCGACGAGGGCGCCGCCGAGGGCCAGCCAGCGCACCGGGTGCCCGACGCCCTGCGGCAGGGCCGAGGACTCGATGCCGCGCAGCGTCGCTGCGGCCGAGCCGACCATGAGCAGCACCAGCAGGGCGTCGGGGTTGTCGAAGCGGAACATCAGGACGGCCACGGGCGTCAGCGCCATCACCAGTCCGGCCAGCAGGCCGGCGGCGGCGGAGCCCGTCGTACGCCGGACGACGTGGTGCAGCAGCCCCACGGTGGCCACGCCCATCAGGGCCTGGGGCACCAGGATGCTCCAGCTGGAGAGCCCGAACAGGCGCACGGACAGCGCCATCGGCCACAGCGAGAGCGGGGGCTTGTCGACGGTGATCGAGCTGGCGGCGTCGCTGGAGCCGAAGAAGAACGCCTTCCACGACTCCGACCCGGCCTGCACGGCCGCGGAGTAGAAGGAGTTGGCCCAGCCGCTGGCGCCGAGGCCCCAGAGGTAGAGCAGGGCGGTCAGGCCGAGGAGGCCCAGCAGGGCCGGGCGGGCCCAGGCCGGGTCGTCGTCGCGGCCGCGCCACAGCCGACCGAGGCGGGCGCCGCCGGAGGCGGCCCGGGGGGACCGGGTGGTGGGGCCGGGGGCGGCAGCGGACGGGGCGCTGCTGTCGCGGGCTGCGGGTGCCGCACCGGAGGGTCCGGTCGGCAGCGGCAGGGTGCTCGTGGTGTCCATGACGCCACAGTGGTCCGCGGTCCTGCGCGTCCGGTGTGCTCGATCTGTGCGCCGCCTGTGACCAGTCAGGTGGGAGTCAGGTGGGTGGTGGTTTCACTAGGGCCCTAGTGAAACTGCCACGACCTGCACGAAGTTTCGCGTCGGAAGTGGCAGAACCACTAGGGCCCTAGTGAAACTGCGACCCCCGGCGGCCGTACGCCGCTCAGTGGGGCAGCGTGAGGGTGAAGGTGGTGTCGCCGGGGGAGGAGACCACGGTGGCGGTGCCGCCGTGGGCCGCGGTGATGGCCGCGACCAGGGAGAGGCCGAGGCCGGCGCCGCCCGAGGCGCGGGTGCGGGAGGAGTCGCCGCGGGTGAACCGCTCGAAGGCGTGGTCGGCGAGCCCGGCGGGCAGGCCGGGGCCGTCGTCGTGCACGGTGATCCGGGCGCCGTCGCGGTCGGCGGCGGTGGAGACCGTCACCGTCGTGCCCGGCGGGGTGTGGGCCCGGGCGTTGCCGAGCAGGTTGCGGACGACCTGGTGCAGCCGTTGCTCGTCGCCGGTCACGCTGACCGGCTCCTCGGGCAGGTTCAGCCGCCACTGGTGGGCGGGGGAGAGCACCCGTGCGTCGGCGACCGACTCCAGCAGCAGCATCGTCACGTCCACCTCCTCGCGCTCGAGCGGGCGCCCGCTGTCGAGGCGGGCGAGGAGCAGCAGGTCCTCCACCAGCGTGGCCATCCGGTCGGTCTCGGTCTCGACCTTGGCCAGGGCGCCGGAGAGCGCGGCCGCGTCGTCGGGCGTACGCCGGGACAGCTCGGCGTACCCGTGGATCGTGGCCAGCGGCGTGCGCAGCTCGTGGGAGGCGTCGGCCACGAACTGGCGCACCTGCTGCTCGCTGCGGTGGCGCTCGGTGAGCGCGGTCTCGACCTGGGCGAGCAGGCGGTTCAGCGCCGAGCCCATCTGGCCGACCTCCGTGCGCTCGTCGGTCAGCCGCTCGGGCACGCGCTCGGCGAGGTCGATCGAGCCGGACGCCAGCTCCTTGCCGGCCACGGAGTGGGCGGTGGCCGCGACCTCCTTGAGCGGCCGCAGCTGGCGGCGTACGACGAGGGTGCCGAGGCCGGCGGCGACCAGGAGGCCCAGGGTGATCAGCAGGGCCTCGTAGCCGACCAGCGAGGTGACGGTCTTGTCGGCGTCGCGGGTCGGCAGCCCGCTCACGAGGCGGCTGCCGCTGATCCCGGTGACGGCGGTGACCCTGTACTCCCCGAAGGCGGGCAGGTGGACGGTGTGCACGGCCCCGTCGATCGGCACGTCGGCCAGCCGCGAGAGGTCGGTGGTGGACAGCTGCCGCGCCTGGTTGGAGCGCTCGGTCAGCACGCCGCCGCGGGTGCTCTCGCTGCTCCCCGAGGGCTCGATGATGGCCAGCAGGGTGCCGGGGCCCTGGTTGGCGAAGCCCCCCGGAGGCTGCCGACCCGGTGCCGGCCGGTTGTCGCGGTCGCCGTCGCCGGCGCGCTTGACCGAGGAGAGCACCTTCTCGTCCAGCGACTGCAGCTGCTGCTGGTGGACCGCGAAGGCGGTGATGCCGGCGATCAGCGCCGAGACGATGGCGACGAGGAGGACGACGGTGGCGACGAGGCGGGCGGTGAGGGTCCGCGGAGCACGCATCTCAGCCGACGCTCGCGGACTGGTCCGCCTCCTGGGCGGGCTTGAGGACGTAGCCCGCGCCGCGCATGGTGTGGATCATGGGCTCCCTGCCCGCGTCGATCTTCTTGCGCAGGTAGGAGATGTAGAGCTCGACCACGTTGGCCTGGCCGCCGAAGTCGTAGTTCCAGACGCGGTCGAGGATCTGCGCCTTGCTCAGCACCCGGCGCGGGTTGCGCATCAGGAACCGCAGCAGCTCGAACTCGGTGGCGGTCAGGCTGATCTCGTCGTCGCCGCGACGGACCTCGTGGCTGTCCTCGTCGACGACCAGGTCGCCGACGGTGAGCACCGAGGTGGCGGTGGCCTGCTGGGCCCCGGACCGACGCATCAGGGCGCGCAGCCGGGCCACGACCTCCTCCAGCGAGAACGGCTTGGTGACGTAGTCGTCGCCGCCCGCGGTCAGGCCGGCGACCCGGTCCTCGACGGAGTCGCGAGCGGTGAGGAACAGGACGGGTACGTCGGGCTGGTCGGTGCGCATGCGGCGCAGCACCTCCATGCCGTCCCAGTCGGGGAGCATCATGTCGAGCACGACCGCGTCGGGACGCTGGCGCTTGGCCGTGGCGACCGCCTTGGCGCCGTTGAGGGCGACCTCGACGTCCCAGCCCTCGTAGCGCAGCGCCATCCGCAGGAGCTCGGCGATGTTCTCCTCGTCGTCGACGACCAGCACGCGCAGGGGGGTGCCGTCGGGGCGGGTGAGCTCGGGGCCGCTGTTCTTCATGGCACCACCCTGGACGCCCGGACCCAGCGTCGTCCATGAGTTCGCTGTGAGCTTCCTGTGAGCACCTCCGACCACAGGGTCAGCACAGGTTGACCGGGCACGCTGCACCTCATGAACGACGTACCCCCCGGCGGGCAGACCCCGCCCCCCACACCACCCGTCAACCAGCCCGTGAACCAGCCCGTGAACCAGCCCGGCGACATCGAGCACACGCAGTCGCTGCCGACCCAGGCGGCGGAGCCGCAGCCGCCGGTGACGCCGGCGGCCGGCAAGCAGGGCCTGCGCGACCGGCTGTGGGGCCTGCGGGCCCTGATCGCCGTCGCGCTCGCCTCGGTGATCCTCGGCGGTCTCGGCGGCGCCGCCCTCGCCTCGGTCGGCCAGGACGGCGACCGCGACGGTCGTGGCGGTCCCGGACAGGGCCGGTTCCAGCGTGGCGGTCCCGGCGGCTTCAACCCCGGTCAGCAGGGCCGGCGCGGCGGCGGGTTCGGCCAGCAGGGCCAGCCCGGTCAGCAGCGCCAGGCGCCCACCAACCCCTAGGCCCCCTTGCGCCGTCCCTTGCGCCACCAGGGCCCGCCAGGCCCCCTCGGACCCGGCGAGGTCCCAGGGCACGCGTCACCCCGCGCGTGGTCCGGGGCCTCCCCGTGTGGCGGTGTGACCACCCGTCGCAGAGAATGGGTGGGCTGTGCGCATCCACTTCCCACCCGACCTGCCGGTCTCGGCCCGTCGTGACGACATCGCCGAGGCGATCCGCGACCACCAGGTCGTGATCGTCGCGGGCGAGACCGGGTCGGGCAAGACCACCCAGCTGCCCAAGATCGCGATGCTGCTGGGCCGCGGCGAGGGGGTCGCCGCCGGCGGCAAGCTGATCGGGCACACCCAGCCGCGGCGGATCGCGGCCCGCAGCGTCGCGGAGCGGATCGCCGAGGAGCTCGGCGGCGAGCTGGGCGGGACGGTCGGCTACCAGGTGCGGTTCACCGACCGGACGTCGAAGCAGGGCCGGCTCAAGGTGATGACCGACGGCATCCTGCTCGCCGAGCTGCAGCACGACCGCGACCTCGAGCGCTACGACACCCTGATCATCGACGAGGCCCACGAGCGCAGCCTCAACATCGACTTCATCCTGGGCTACCTCAAGCGGCTGCTGCCGCGTCGCCCCGACCTCAAGCTCGTGATCACCTCGGCGACCATCGACCCGGAGCGCTTCGCCCAGCACTTCGCCGACGCCCGGGGGAACCCGGCGCCGATCATCGAGGTGTCCGGGCGCACGTTCCCGGTCGAGGTGCGCTACCGCCCGCTGCTCGAGGAGTCCTTCGACGACGACGAGGGCGAGCCGGTGCAGCGCGACCAGACCGAGGCCGTCGAGGCGGCGGTGCGCGAGCTGCTGGTCGACACCGCCGGCGACATCCTGGTCTTCCTGCCCGGCGAGCGCGAGATCCGCGACACCGAGGACGCCCTCAAGGGCCTGGCCGACGGTCGCGGCCACGGGGTGGGTGGCTTCGACGTCGTGCCGCTCTACTCCCGGCTCTCGGCGGCCGAGCAGCACCGCGTCTTCGATCGCCACAGCCGTCGCCGGGTCGTGCTCGCGACCAACGTGGCCGAGACCTCGCTCACCGTGCCCGGGATCAGCGCCGTCATCGACACCGGCCTGGCGCGGATCAGCCGCTGGTCGGCCCGCACCAAGGTGCAGCGGCTGCCCATCGAGGCGATCAGCCAGGCCAGCGCCCGGCAGCGCTCGGGCCGGTGCGGCCGCATCGAGGCCGGCATCGCGATCCGGCTCTACAGCGAGGAGGACTTCGAGGGCCGCCCGGAGTTCACCGAGCCGGAGATCCTGCGCACCAGCCTGGCCAGCGTGATCCTGCAGATGACCTCGCTCGGCCTCGGGCAGGTCGAGCGGTTCCCGTTCGTCGAGCCGCCCGACCAGCGCGCGGTGCGCGCCGGCGTACAGCTGCTGGAGGAGCTCGGGGCCCTCGAGGTCGCCCCCGTCCCGACCGACGACCGGGCCGGTCGCGGGCAGCGGAGCCGGGGACCCCGGCTGACCAAGACGGGCCGGTCCCTGGCCCGGCTGCCCATCGACCCCCGGCTGGCCCGGATGATCCTCGAGGCCGACCGGCTCGACTGCGTGCGCGAGGTGCTGGTGATCACGGCCGCGCTGTCCATCCAGGACCCCCGCGAGCGGCCGCTGGAGAACCGCGCCCACGCCGACCAGCTGCACGCCCGGTTCCGCGACCCGCGGTCGGACTTCCTGACCTGGCTGAACCTCTGGCGCCACCTCAAGGGCCTGCAGTCCGAGCTCGGGTCCAGCGCCTTCCGCAGGCGCTGCCGCGAGGAGCACCTGAACTACCTGCGCATCCGGGAGTGGCAGGACTTCGAGTCCCAGCTGCGCCAGGTCGCCAAGCAGGTCGGGCTGACGCCCGGGCGCGCGGCCGGTGCCGACGACCAGGTCGACGGCGACGCGGTCCACCAGGCGCTGCTGTCCGGGCTGCTGTCCCACATCGGCCTGCGCGACAGCGAGAAGCGCGACTACCTCGGCGCCCGCGGCACCCGGTTCTCGATCTTCCCCGGCAGTGGTCTGTTCAAGAAGCAGCCCGACCTGGTGATGGCCGGCGAGCTGGTCGAGACCTCGCGGCTCTACGCCCGGCAGAACGCCGCGATCGACCCCGAGTGGGCCGAGCGGCTGGCCGGCGACCTGGTCTCGCGCCAGCTCTCCGAGCCGCACTGGTCGAAGAAGCGCGAGTCGGCGCTGGCCCACGAGCGCGTCACCCTGTACGGCGTGCCCCTGGTCGCCGACCGCGTCGTGGCGCTGGGCAAGCGGCAGCCCGACGTGGCCCGCGAGCTGTTCGTCCGGCACGCGCTGGTGCAGGGGGAGTGGCGGGCCCGCCACAAGTTCTTCGACACCAACCGGCAGCTGCTCGACGAGGCCGCCGAGCTGGAGAACCGTGCCCGGCGCCGCGACATCGTGGTCGACGAGGAGACGCTGTTCGACTTCTACGACGCCCGCATCGGCGCCGAGGTCGTCTCCGGCGCCCACTTCGACACCTGGTGGAAGCAGGAGCGCCGCCGGCGGCCCGACCTGCTCACCTTCGACCCCTCGATGCTGGTCAACGAGGCCGCCGGGGAGGTCACCGACCAGGCCTTCCCCGACGCGTGGCAGGAGGGGCCGCTGACCTTCTCGCTGAGCTACCACTTCGAGCCGGGCTCCGACGACGACGGCGTCACCGTCGACGTGCCGCTGGCGACCCTCAACGCCGTCGGCCCGGCCCCCTTCACCTGGAACGTGCCCGGCCTGCGCCACGAGCTGGTGACCGCGCTGATCCGGTCGCTGCCCAAACCGCTGCGCGTCAACTTCGTGCCCGCGCCCGACTTCGCGCGCCGCTTCCTCGAGGTGGCGCCGCCCGGCGAGGAGGAGCTGCTGGCGTCGCTGTCGCGGCACCTGCGCGCGATGACGGGGGTGCACGTGCCGCCCGACGCGTGGGACCTCGCCAAGGTCCCGGCCCACCTGCGGCCCACCTTCCGCGTGCTCGACGAGACCGACCACGAGGTCGCCGTCGGCAAGGACCTCGAGGCGCTGAAGACCCCGCTGCGCCCGTCGTTCGACGCGGCCGTGCGGCAGGTCGCCTCCGACTCCGGGGTCGGCGCGACCGGTCAGCGCGCCTGGACCTTCGGCGTGATCGAGCCGTCGTTCTCGCGGTCGCGCGCCGGCCACGAGGTGCGGGTCTACCCGACTCTGGTCGACGAGGGGTCCGCCGTCGGGCTGGCCGTCGCCGCGTCGGAGAAGGAGCAGGAGGCCCACCACCGGCTCGGCGTACGCCGGCTGCTGCTGCTCGCGGTGCCGTCACCCGCCTCGTCGCTCGTCGACGGCCTCGACAACACCGCCAAGCTGGGCCTCGCGGCCTCGCCGTACCCCAACGCCCGCGCGGTCATCGACGACTGCGTGGTCGCCGCCGCCGGCGACCTGGTCGACCTGTCACCGCCGGTGCGCGACGAGGCCGCCTTCGACGGCCTGGTGGCGCGGGCGCGCACCGAGCTGCCCGAGCGGGCGGCCGCCCTGCTGCACCAGACCCTGCGCGTGCTCGGGGCCTGGCGCCCGGTCGACAAGGCGCTGCGCGGCCGGGTCGAGATGGCGGCGCTGCCGGCCATGAACGACCTGCGGGCCCAGCTCGAGCGGCTGATCCGGCCCGGCTTCGTCGGCGACGCCGGGGCCGACGCGCTGCGGCACCACCCGCGCTACCTGCAGGCGATGGAGCAGCGGGTCGCGCGGCTGGGCGACCTCACCCGCGATCGCCAGCTGATGGACCAGGTCGCGCCGCTGCAGCAGGCCTGGGCGCACCGCCTGGCCGCGCTCCCCGACGGTGTCCCGCCGACCGGCGAGCTGCGCCGGGTGCGCTGGATGCTGGAGGAGTACAGGGTGTCGCTCTGGGCCCAGCAGCTCGGCACCGCCCAAGCGGTCTCCGACGCCCGGATCCGCAAGGCGCTGGACGCCTGAGCCTGAACGTGGGTCTAGGCCTGGGTGTCGCGGTCGGCCGAGCGCGCCCGCCGGGTCAGAGCCAGGGGCGGGCGGCCGCGATGACCGCGTCGAAGACGGCGCGGTCCAGCGCCGCCCCCTCACGGCGTACGCCGGCCGGGTCGAGGTGGAGCAGCCGGTTCAGCCGCACCTCGCTGGGGCGACGCTGGGCGTCCCAGGCGCCGGTGCCGACGTCCATCCACTCGCGCCCGGAACGGCGCTCCTGGTCGGCGTCGCGGTCGTGGTCCTTCGAGGTCAGCTGCAGGGCGAGCAGGTCGTCGCCCTCGGTGCCGATCACCAGCACCGGGCGGTCCTTGCCCTGGCTGGCGTCCTCCTCGTAGGCCACCCAGGCCCAGCACACCTCGCCCGGGTCGGGCCGGCCGTCGGCCCGGGCGTCCCAGCCGATCACCCGGTCCGACGAGCCGGTCCCGCGGGAGGCCGCGGGGCGACGGCGGGGCGTGGAGCCCGACGTGCGGGAACGCCGGGTGGAGGTCGACCCCGACCCGGCCGCGGTCGCGATCTGGCGCAGGACGCCGCGGGGGAGCAGCGGGGTGACGGCACGGAGGCCGGCCCTGACCTGGGGGAGCGTGATCCTCATCGGACCTCCACGGAATTGAGGGGCGCCGGACCGGGAGCGCCTCACGGCGCGTGGCCGCTCGAAGCGGCTATCTGTGGGACCCGGGGCTGCCGCGGCCCGGCGCCTCCCACACTCTACAAGCGGCGGGGCCGCACTCAAGGCAGAACCGGCGTGGCGACCTTCACAACCACGCCGGGAACACGACGGCCCGTTCTCAGCCCAGCCCCTCAGCCCAGCGAGGTGGTGAGCTCCAGGTGGGCCGCCCGCTCGAGCTGGTCGGCCAGCGTGGTCAGCCGGGAGGCCGAGACGTCGCTGGCGTACGACGAGCCGCTCGCGGCCCCCGCCTCGCCCCGCACCCGGCCGGCCGCCGCGACGCGGGCGAAGGCCGCGGCGCGGAAGAGGGTGTCGGCGAAGTCGCCGGCGACGACGCCGGAGAGCACCTCGTCGACGAGCTGCTGGACCTCGGCGGGTCCGGGCGGGTCGACCACGCCCGAGACGACCTCGCCCACGGGCACGTGCGGACGGCCGCGCTCGAACTCCCGGGCGGCGGTGGCCGGGTCGGCGTACACCCAGGAGCGGAGGAGGTAGAGCCGCCACAGCGCGCCCGCCAGTGACTCGGCGGGAGCCCCGGCCCACAGCTCGGCCAGCGTCTCCAGGCCCTCGCTCTCAGCGAGGTGCACGACGCGGGCCACGAGCGCGTCGTCGGCCTGCCCGCGGGAGCCGCGCACGAGGGCGTGGGCCGCGCGGTCGGCCGCCTCGCTGAGGACGGCGGGGTCGGTCGCGCCCTCGATCGCCTCGAAGTGACGGGCCCCGGGCATCGTGGGCCGGTGGTGCGGCCGGTCGCGGGGGTGGTCGGTCACCGGCTCAGCCCAGCTTGGTGGCGGCCGCCTTGACGGCGAGCTCCATCGGGTCGCGACCCGGACCGTAGTTGTGGTCCTGGCCCGTGTGGTCCATCTTCAGCAGCGTCAGCCGGGTGCCCGAGACGACCAGGCCGAGGGCGTGGAAGTGACCCTCGCCGCCGACCTCGTAGCTGACCAGGTAGTGCGAGCCGCGACCCGCGGCCACGGTGACGTCCTGGAACGGACGGACCTGCACGTCGCTGCCCCGCACCCGGCTGCGGCAGTCGTCGTGCCACGCCTGCACGACCTTGGCGGCGCGCGCGGTGTTCTGCGCGTCGGGGAACTCGGCGACCTGCTGGCCGGCGGTGTCCTGCCCGCTGGCGAACGTGCGCTCCACCGCGGTGAGGGCCCCGATGGAGAGCAGGTCGAACTTCTGGCACAGACCGAACGGCCGGGTGCCGGCGTCGCCGCTCCTGCGCTGGGTCCAGCGCGAGGTCGGGTTCAGCTGGGGGAGCTCGGCGGCCGAGAGCAGCGCGGCTGCCGGGGTGGTCGCCGGCGTGGGAGTCGCCGAGGGCGTGGCGGTGGCGGTGGGGGTCGCCGACGCGGTGGCGGTGGGGGTCGCCGTGGGGGTCGGCGTGGGCGACGGGCTGGGCGCCTCGCTCGGGCTGGGCTCGCTCGAGGTGGACGTGCCGCCGGAGGACGAGGGCGTGTCGTCACGGCTGACCGAGCACCCGGACAGCGCGGCCCCGCCGAGCAGCGCGAGCACCGCGAGGCCGGAGGTCAGGCCCGGGAGCAGGGCGTCGGCCGGGCGGGGACGGGTCCGTGGCATGGCGCCAGCGTAGAGGTCGCCACCCGCCGTCGATGCCGCCGACGGGGCCGTGGCGTGTCCCGCTATCGTGGCGGCGCCGGAGGGCGAGCCGCCAGGGGTGCGCGGTCGCTGCGGTCGAGGTGCCACGGAAGGTCGTGTCGGAGCAGATGGTGGTCAGGTCGTCGGTGCGTCGCGGCGCTGCGGGTGTGGCGTTGCTCGTGGCGGTGACGGCCGCTGCCGCAGGCTGCTCCTCGTCGGAGAAGGAGCCCCCGAAGCCGTCCCCGAGCCCGTCGGCGACCAGCACCTCCGACACCCTGACCCTCGCCGTCTACGGTCCCGCCCCCGTGCTGAAGGTCTACGACGCCCTCGCCGCGGCGTACACCGCCGCCCACCCCGACACCCAGGTCGACGTGCAGGGCTACCCCACCCACGCGGCCGCGACGGCCGCCCTGCGCAAGGCGCAGGCCGCAGGTGACCCGCCCGACCTGTTCCTCGCCGACCGCGGCGACCTCGGTGAGCTCGCGCAGGACAAGGCCGTGCGCCGGGTCGACGACCTCCTGGCCGAGCGGCAGGTCGACTTCGGCGACGGCTACTCCCGCAGTGGCCTCGAGGCGTTCAGCTCCGACGCCGCCCTGCAGTGCATGCCGACGGCCGTCTCGCCGCTGGTCGTCTACTACAACCCGCGCCTGATCGAGCTCGACCAGATCCGCGAGGTGGGCCGCGCCCCGGTCACCCAGGAGGGCGGCTGGTCGCTGGACGACTTCGCCACCGCCGCCCTGCAGCCCCGGGCACCCGGCGTGCGCGGGCTCTACGTCGCCCCCGACCTCGAGCAGCTCGCGCCGTTCGTGCTGTCCGGTGGGGGTCAGGTGGTCGACGACGCCGACCAGCCCACGACGCTGACGCTCTCGGACGACTCCTCGGCCACGGCCCTGGAGAAGCTGCTCGTGCTGCTGCGCGACCCGGGCCGCACGTTCAACCAGGCGGCGCTGCGGAGGTCGTCGGCCCTGGAGCGCTTCAAGGCCGGCAAGCTCGGCATGATCCTGGGCTACCGCGACCTCACGCCGGTGCTGCGGGCCCAGCCCAGCCTCACCTTCGACGTGATGCCGATGCCCGTCGTGGGCAGCACCGAGACGATCGGCCAAGTGTCGGGCCTGTGCCTGTCGTCGGGGTCGAAGCAGACCGACGCGGCGGCCGACCTGCTGACCGCGCTGATCTCCGACAAGTCGGCCTCGGCGCTGGCGGCCACGGGGTACGTGATGCCGGCCAACCTCGACGTGGTCAACGACGACGTGTTCCTGCAGACGGGGCAGCGTCCGCTCCACTCCGACGTCTTCGCGCGCGAGATGCGCGACGTCAACATGCTGCCCGACGTGCCGCGCTGGCCGCTCGTGGAGCGCTCCGCGGCACGCCAGCTGACCCAGCTCTTCTACCAGCCCGTGATCCTGCCGTTGCAGGACCGCCTCGAGGCGATCGACGCGGCGTCGGTGCCGGTGTTCGATCCCACGAAGACCGCCTCACCCAGCCCGACGCCCGACCCGAGCAGCAGCCCCACCGCGACCTCGACCCCCTGAGGGGGCGTCACGGGCGGACCGTGCGCGAGGGGACCGGTCAGTCGGACGTCGGCTCGGGCGCGGGCGCCTGCTCGGTGGCGAGGACGGGGTGCTCGATGGCCTCGGCGAGCAGCGGCGCGGTGATGTCGATCTGCCACTGACGGGCACCGAGACGGGCCAGCTCCTGACCGACGGCGGTCTCCATGTCGGTGCCGTCGGCGCTCGGCGGCTTCCACAGCACGCGGCGCAGGTAGTCGGGCGTCAGCAGGTTCTCGATCGGCACCTGGCGCTCCTCGGCGTACGCCGACACCGTGGCGCGCGCGGTGCTCAGCCGGGCGGCCGCCACCGGGTCGCGCTCGGCCCAGACCCGCGGCGCGGGCGGACCGTCGGAGCGCACGGTCAGGGGCGGGAGCTCGCTGTCGGGCATGGTGCGCGCGGCCTCGAGCGCGGCGAGCCAGCGGTCGGCGTACCGGCGCGCTCCGCGGCCGTGGAAGCCCGCGGTGTCGAGCAGGCCGGAGGTGCTGGTGGGCATGGCGTTGGCGGCGCTGATCATCGCCGAGTCGGGGACCAGTCGGCTCGGGGTGCTGTCGCGCTGCTGGGCGATCTCGTCGCGGACGGTCCACAGCTCGCGCACGGCGGCGAGGGCGCGGCGACCCTTGGCCTTGTGGATCCCGGAGGTGCGGCGCCACGGGTCGGTGCGCGGCGGGGGCACGTGGTCGATCAGGTGCTGGAACTCCTGGCGGGCCCACTCCTGCTTGTCCTGCTCGACGAGCTCGGCGGCGATCACGTCGCGCAGCTCGACCAGCACCTCGACGTCGAGGGCGGCGTACTCCAGCCACGGGACGGGGAGCGGGCGCTTGGACCAGTCGACGGCCGAGTGCTCCTTGCGCATGACCCGGCCCATGATCACCTCGACCAGCGTCGCCAGCCCGACGCGCGGGTAGCCCAGCAGGCGGGCGGCCAGCTCGGTGTCGAACAGGCTCGTCGGGTGCAGGCCGACCTCGCGCAGGCACGGCAGGTCCTGGCTGGCCGCGTGCAGGATCCACTCGGCGCCGCCGAACGACTCGTTCAGCGAGGTGAGGTCGTCGTAGGCGATCGGGTCGACGAGGGCCGTGCCCGACCCCTCGCGGCGCAGCTGGATCAGGTAGGCGCGGGGGGAGTAGCGGTAGCCCGAGGCGCGCTCGGCGTCGAGCGCGATCGGGCCGGTGCCGGCGGCGACGCGGTCGACGACGTCGGCCAGCTGGTCGACGCGGTCGGTGATCGGCGGCAGACCGTCACGCAGCGTCAGCAGGGGAGCAGGAGGCGGGGGCGGCGGGTCGTCGGTGGGGGAGGCCTCGCCGGAGGACGACAGGGGCCCGGGGGAGTCGGCCTGGTGGGTGGTGTCCGGCCGCATCAGTCCGTGCCACGTTGTCCACGACGTGAGGGCATGGTGGCCACGCCCTCGGGCACCGGGGGGAGACCCACCGCGGTGCACAGCAGCTCGCCCCAGGCCTCGACGTGGGCCGCCAGGTCGCCGGCGGGCGACCAGGACGCCCGGATCTCGAGCTGGGCCGTCGCCGGCTCCTCGGCCATGCCGCCGAAGCTCTCGGAGCTGACGCAGGTGACGCTGCCGGAGGGGGCGTCGTACTCCGCGCCGTGGGCCTCGAGCGCCTCGGTGAGCCAGCTCCAGCCCACGCCGGCCAGCATGGGGTCGCTGACCAGCTCGGGGTCGATCTCGGCCCGGGCGTAGGCCACGCAGCGGAAGGTGCCGTTCCAGGCGTCGTTCCCGGCGGGGTCGTGCAGCAGCACGATCCGGCCGCTGCCGGTGTCGTCGCCGTCGACGGTGACGTCGGCGGAGAGGGCGGAGGCGAAGGGGGCGATGCGCTGGGGAGCGGGCATCTCCTCGACGAAGAGCTCGCTGCGGAACTTGGCACGGCGCATCTGTGCCACGGCAGCCCGGAACTCGGGGGGAGCCGTGGGGGGCTCGATGCGCGGTTGTTCGGGGGCCGCCATGTCACACAGGTTAGGCCGCGGCGCAGGTGCCGGGGACTCGACTCGCCGCCTGACCTGCGAAGATCGAGCCATGCCCGCCGCCTCCACGACGAACCCCGCGCTGCACGACTCGGCCTTCCTGCGGGCGGCCCGTGGCGAGCCCGGTCCGCACACCCCGGTGTGGTTCATGCGCCAGGCCGGGCGGTCGCTGCCGGAGTACCTCGCGCTGCGCGAGGGCGTCACCATGCTCGACTCCTGCATGCGTCCCGAGATGGTCGTCGAGATCACGATGCAGCCGGTACGCCGCTACGGCGTCGACGCCGCGATCTTCTTCTCCGACATCGTGCTGCCGTTGAAGGCGGTCGGTGTCGACCTCGACATCAAGCCGGGCGTGGGCCCCGTCGTCGAGCACCCCGTGCGCACCCTCGCCGACGTCGAGGCGATCCCCGACCTCACCCCCGAGCACGTGCCGTTCATCACCGAGGCGGTGCAGGGCCTGGTGGGCGAGCTCGGCGACACCCCGCTGATCGGCTTCGCCGGCGCGCCGTTCACGGTCGCGTCGTACCTCGTGGAGGGCGGCCCCTCGAAGGAGCACGCCCGCACCAAGGCGATGATGTTCGGCGCCCCCGAGATCTGGGAGGCGCTGATGCGCAAGATCTCGGGCATCGCCGCGGACTACCTGCAGGTGCAGGTCGACGCCGGCGCCTCCGCGGTGCAGCTGTTCGACTCCTGGGCGGGCGCGGTCAGCCGCGTCGACTACCAGCACCACGTGATGCCGTGGTCGGCCCAGGTCCTCGACCGCATCGGGCGCACCGGCGTGCCGCGCATCCACTTCGGGGTCGGCACCGGCGAGATCCTCGACCTGATGGGCGCAGCGGGCGCCGACGTCGTCGGGGTCGACTGGCGGGTGCCGCTCGAGGCCGGCATCGAGCGCGCCTCCGGCCGCGCGGTGCAGGGCAACCTCGACCCGACGCTGGTCTTCGCGCCCACCGAGGTGATGCTCGCCCGCGCCGCCGAGATCCTCGACGCGGGGCGGGCCGCCCCCGGCCACGTCTTCAACCTCGGCCACGGCGTGATCCCCTCGACCGACCCCGACCAGCTGGCCCGGCTCACCGCCTTCGTGCAGGAGCACTCCGCGCGCTGATGCGCCTCCGGCACCCGGCATGCCGGCCCAGGTCTCCGGGCCGGCGAGCCCGTGGTGCCGAGCCTCATGCCTCCGTGGGCGTCGGCGCGGGGGCCGGAGCCAGCGCCCGGCGACGACGCAGCACCAGCCAGATCGGCACCCCGAGCAGGCCCAGCACCAGGGCGAAGGGGAGCACGGCACCCACCGCGGTCAGCAGCACCACCGTCGCGCCGGTGAGCGCGTCCCAGCCGTTCCCGAGACCGGTCAGGAAGCCACCGGCGTCCCGGGGCGTCGCGGCCTTGGGCATGCTGCGGCTCAGGTAGACGGTGATGGTGCTCAGCGAGGTCTGGTCGGCGAGGTAGGCCTGCTGCGAGCTCAGGGAGTCGAGGTCGGCCTGCCTCCGCGCGAGGTCGGACTCGATCGCGATGATGTCGGCGATCTTGGTGGCCCTGCCCAGCAGCAGCTCGATCTGCCGGATGCTGCGCCCGGCCGCCCGCACCCGGGCGTCGTTGTCGACGACCTTGGTGGTCACGTCCTGCGAGGTGCGGCTCTGCTGCTCGACGTCGCCGACGCGCGCGAGGGCGTCCATGGCCACCGAGAACCGGGCCGTCGGCACCCGCAGGGTCATCGTGGAGTCCACGAGCCGGCCGTGGTCGTCGCCGGTGGTCTGCTCGTCGGCGACCGTGCCGCCCCAGGCGGTGGTCAGCCGCACCACCTCGGCCCGCGCCGTCGCGACCTGGGGGGCGTGCAGGGTCAGCTGGCCCGTGGAGACGACGGCCCGCGACAACGGGGCGGCCGCCTTCGCGGACGACGTGTCGCCCGACGCCGTGGTGTCGAGCGAGCGGGCCCCTCCGGCGTCGGAGGGGGCCTCGGCCCCGGTGGACCCGCCGGTCGCGCTCGAGGACGAGCCCGAGGCGGCGTCCGCGACGCCGGAGGAAGAGGAGGAGCCCCCGCCACCGCCACCGCCGCAGCCGGCGAGCGCCAGGAGCAGCAGCAGGAGCAGGGCCGGTGTGGTGCGCAGGTGACGGGTCGCCGTGGTCATGGGGGTGTGACGCGGGCGACAGGCCGCCGGTTCCCGGTGCCGTCGACGAGGTGTCGGCCGTCCGTCGTCGACCGTCGTCGGGCGCGGCCCCGCCCGGCCTCGCGTGGAGCCGTCCGTGCGCGCTGTGCGACGCTGGGAGGCGTGAACGCTCCGCCTGCTCCGCTGCACGTCGTCGTGGTCGGCGCCGGCGTCTCGGGTCTCGCGGCTGCCCGCCGTCTGGTGCAGGAGCTGCCCGGAGCCCGCGTGACGGTCCTGGAGGCGTCACCACGCGTGGGGGGCAGCCTGCGCACCGCCGAGGTCGCCGGGGTCAGCGTCGACGTCGGGGCCGAGGCGATGCTCAACCGCCGCCCCGAGGGTGTCGCCCTGGTGCGGGAGACCGCCCTCGCGGGCGACCTCGTGCACCCCGCCACGACGACCGCGAACCTGTGGAACCGGGGCCGGCTGGTGCGGATGCCACGCACGCTGATGGGCGTCCCGCTCGACCTCCGGTCGCTCGACGGCGTGATCTCGGCCAAGGGGCTGGCCCGGGCGCGCCTGGACGCCGTGCTCCCCGCCACCGAGCTGGGCGACCGCGACGTCAGCGTCGGCGACCTGGTCGAGGAGCGCCTCGGCAAGGAGGTCGTCGACCGGCTGGTGGAGCCCCTCCTCGGTGGGGTGTACGCCGGCCACTCCCGCGAGCTGTCCGCCCGGGCCGCGGTGCCCCAGCTGGTCGCGCTGCTCGAGCGCGACCGCTCCCTGTCCCGCGCCGCGGCGGCGGCCACCCCTCCGCTCGACCCCGCGACGGCAGCACCGATCTTCGCCGGCGTGCGGGGCGGTGTCGGACGCCTCCCGGCCGTGCTGGCGGCGACCCCCGGCGTCGAGGTGCGCACCGGCGCGACCGTCCGCGACCTGGCCCGTCGGCCCGACGGCGGCTGGAACCTCGTCGTCGGCTCCACCCACGACCCCGAGGTGGTGCAGGCCGACGCGGTCGTCCTGGCCACGCCCGCCCGGGCGGGCGCCCGGCTGCTCAGCGACGTCGCGCCCACGGCGGCCCTGACGCTCGCGCGCGTCGAGTCGGCCTCGATGGCGGTGGTCACCCTGGCGTTCTCGGCGCGGGCGTTCCCCGAGGTCACCGGGTCGGGGTTCCTGGTCCCGCCCGTCGAGGGGCGCAGGATCAAGGCGGCCACCTTCTCCTTCGCCAAGTGGGACTGGGTGCGCGAGGCGGGGGCGTCGGGCCCCGACCCCGTGCTGGTGGTGCGCTGCTCGCTGGGGCGTCACCGCGAGGAGGCGACGCTGCAGCGCACCGACGAGGAGCTGGTCGAGCTCGCCCTCGAGGACCTGACCGACGCCGTCGGGCTCTCGGTGCGACCGGTGGACACCCACGTGCAGCGGTGGGGCGGCGCGCTCCCGCAGTACGCCGTCGGACACCTGGCCCGGGTCGCCGACGTACGCCGTGAGCTGGAGGGCCTCCCCGGCCTCGCGGTGTGCGGCTCGACGTACGACGGGGTCGGCATCCCGGCCTGCATCGCCTCGGCGCACCGGGCCGTCGCCGAGGTCGCCCAGGACCTTGCGACAATGGACGCATGACCTCCACCGGCAAGAAGGCACGCGAGCTCAACGACACGATCCGCTACACGATGTGGTCGGTGTTCAGCCTGCGCGAGGTCCTCGGCGAGAGTGATCGCGAGGCCCAGGCGCGCGAGGTCGACGACCTGCTGGCGAAGCTGCAGGCGGCCGACGTCGTCGTGCGCGGCATCTACGACCTCAGCGGCCTGCGCGCCGACGCCGACCTGATGGTCTGGTGGCACGCCGAGACCGTCGAGGAGCTGCAGGACGCCTACCACCGCCTGCGTCGCACGGCGTTCGGGCGGCGCCTCGACCCGGTCTGGTCGCAGGTCGCCCTGCACCGTCCCGCGGAGTTCAACAAGAGCCACATCCCGGCGTTCCTGGCCGGCGAGGAGGCGCACGACTACGTCTGCGTCTACCCCTTCGTGCGGTCCTACGAGTGGTACCTCCTCGACGACGCCGAGCGCCGCGCCATGCTCGCCGAGCACGGCCAGATGGCCCGCGACTACAAGGACGTGCGCGCCAACACCGTCGCCAGCTTCGCGCTCGGTGACTACGAGTGGATGCTGGCCTTCGAGTCCGACGAGCTGCACCGCATCGTCGACCTGATGCGCCACCTGCGCGGCTCCACCGCCCGCCGCCACGTCCGCGAGGAGGTGCCCTTCTACACCGGGCGCCGGCGTACGCCGACCGAGCTGCTCACCGCCCTGCCGTGAGCGCGCGCTAGCCGTGCCGACCTTCACCACCACCCTGCTCACCACCGGTGGCAACACCGTCGGCATCGAGGTGCCCGACGACGTGCTCGCGTCCTTCGGGCGGGGCAAGCGGGTGCCGGTCACGGTCACCCTCCACGGCCACACCTACCGCTCGACCACGGCGGTCATGGCCGGCCGCACGCTGGTCGGCGTCAGCGCCGCCGTCCGCGCCGCGGCGGGGGTGGCCGGGGGAGAGGTGCACGAGGTGACGCTCGAGGTGGACGACGCCCCGCGCACCGTCGAGGTGCCGCCCGACCTGGCGTCGGCGCTGGACGCCGCCGGTGCACGTGACCGGTTCGACGCGCTCGCGCCGTCGGCGCGCAACGAGCACGTGCGGCAGGTCCTCGAGGCCAAGGCCGAGGCCACCCGCCGACGACGGGTGGCCACGATCATCGACGGGCTGGGCTGACCCCAGACCCGGGTGAGGTGTCGGTCAGGCGCCCTCGGGGCCGGTGGCCGGCTCCAGGGTCATGCTGATCGAGTTGATGCAGTAGCGCTGGTCGGTCGGGGTGCCGTAGCCCTCGCCCTCGAAGACGTGACCCAGGTGCGAGCCGCAGCTGGCGCAGCGGACCTCGGTGCGGACGCTGCCGAAGGACCGGTCCTCGACGTACTCCACCGAGTCGCCCGCGAGCGGGGCGTAGAAGGACGGCCAGCCGCAGTGGGAGTCGAACTTGGTCTCCGAGGTGAACAGCTCGGCCTGGCACGCCCGGCAGCGGTAGGTGCCGACGGTCTTGGTGTCGGTGTACTCCCCGACGTACGGCGCCTCGGTGCCGGCCTGGCGCAGCACCTGGAACTCCTGTGCCGACAGCTCCTCGCGCCACTGCTCGTCGGTCTTGCTCACCTCGTAGCTCATCTCCCCAGAATACGAAACGACCCAAGGGCGAGGCCGACCTGGGGCAGACTTCGCGCGACGGTGAGATCCGTCACCCAGCCCCTTGACGCGGGTCAGTGGACACATGTTCACTGACAGACTGTCGTCCCAACCAGGAGGTACTGCACGCATGGTCGCTGAGAAGGTCTCGTGGGCTGACGTCCGCAAGGTGGGGGCGCGCCTGACCACGCCCCTGTCGCCGGACGACTACCTGTCCCTGATCAACCCGCTCTGGACCTCGCGCGAGCTGCGCGGGCGCATCGAGCAGGTCATCCCCGAGACCGACGACGCCGCGACGATCGTGATCCGTCCCGGCTGGGGCTGGCGCTACGACCACCACCCCGGCCAGTACGTCGGCATCGGCATCCAGGTCGAGGGCAAGTTCCACTGGCGCTCCTACTCGGTCTCCTCGCCGCCCAAGCGGACGGGGCGCACCATCGCGATCACCGTGCGGGCCATGCCCGAGGGGTTCTTGTCCGAGCACCTGGTCTCCGGCCTCGAGCCCGGCACGATCCTGCGTCTCGCGGCCCCCAACGGCGACTTCGTGCTGCCCGACCCGCCGCCCGCGAAGCTGTTCTTCCTCGTCGGTGGCAGCGGCATCACCCCGGTGATGGCGATGCTGCGCACGCTCGACCGGCGTGACTCCATGCCCGACGTGGTGCTGGCCTACAGCTCGCCCACCCAGGACCGGATGATCTTCCGCGACGAGCTGGTCGCCCTGTCCGAGAAGCACGAGGGCCTGCGGCTGCACGAGCAGCACACCGACTCCGACGGCATGCTGGAGATGAAGGACCTCGACCGCGTCTGCCCCGACTGGCAGGAGCGCGAGACCTACGCCTGCGGTCCGACCCCGATGCTGGACGCCTGCGAGGAGCACTGGGAGCAGGCCGGCATCGAGGACCAGCTGCACCTCGAGCGGTTCAGCCTCGAGCTCGGGGGCGAGGGCGGTGAGGGCGGCACGCTCACCTTCAACAACTCGAACAAGTCCGTCGAGGCCGACGGGGCCACCACCGTCCTGGAGGCCGGCGAGCAGGCCGGCGTCGGCATGCCCTACGGCTGCCGCATGGGCATCTGCCACACCTGCACGATCACCCTCGTCGAGGGCACGGTGCGCGACCTGCGCAGCGGCGACGAGTACTCCGGGCCCAACGAGCCCATCCAGACCTGCGTCACCGCTCTCGCGGGCGACTGCACGCTCGACATCTGAGCCTCGACAGGCTCGACCACCGAACCCACCACCGAAGGAGCTGCGCATGGCCATCGCCGACGTCAAGGAGTACACCCACCTCTCGCCCGAGGAGGTGGAGGAGCTGGGTCGCCAGTTCGACCAGATCAGGGCCGACATCGAGGAGTCCCGCGGCGCCGACGACGCGGCGTACATCAACCGGATGATCACCATCCAGCGCCGCCTCGCGGCCGCCGGCCGGATCACCCTGTTCGCCAGCAAGTGGAAGCCGGCCTTCTTCGCCGGCGCCGCCATGCTCGGCGCGGCCAAGATCCTGGAGAACATGGAGATCGGCCACAACGTCATGCACGGCCAGTGGGACTGGATGAACGACCCCGAGATCCACTCCAGCACCTGGGAGTGGGACACCGCCCAGCCGGCCGAGCAGTGGAAGCACAGCCACAACTACGTGCACCACCAGTTCACCAACGTGCTCGGGCACGACAACGACGTGGGGTACGGCATCCTGCGGATGGCCCGCGAGCAGAAGTGGCACCCGATCAACCTGGGGCAGCCGGTCTACAACGCCGCCCTCGCGCTGCTGTTCCAGTGGGGCGTCTCGCTGCACGACCTCGACCTGGAGGCCATCCGCAAGCGCGAGAAGGACCCCAAGGTGATGATGAAGCAGCTCAAGCAGATCGGGGTGAAGATCCGCCGGCAGATCGGCAAGGACTACATCCTGTTCCCGCTGCTGACGGGGCCGGCGGCCATCGAGACGGCCAAGGCCAACGCGATCGCCAACCTGAGCCGCAACCTGTGGTCCTACATGATCATCTTCTGCGGTCACTTCCCCGACGGTGCGCTGCACTTCACCGAGGAGGAGATCGAGGACGAGACCCGCGCCGAGTGGTACCTCCGCCAGGCGCTGGGCTCCGCGAACTTCGAGGGCGGCAAGCTGCTGCACGTGATGTCGGGCAACCTGGGCTACCAGATCGAGCACCACCTGTTCCCCGACCTGCCGAGCAACCGGTACGCCGAGATCAGCGACCGCGTGCGTCCCCTGCTCGAGCAGAACGGCATCCCCTACACCACGGGGCCGCTGTACGCAGCAGTACGGCCAGGCGCTGCGCACGATCACCAAGCTGTCGCTCCCAACAGGTTCACCCAGCCCGACCGTCACGACGGCCCGGCCGGCCCCGACGTCCCCCGTGGGCGTCGTCGCACCGAGGAGCGCCCGACGCGTCGCGCCGAGACGGGCACCTGGACCTCCCGAGCCTCTGCATGATCGACCAACCCTCCATCGGCATCGGGGACGTCCCGTTCGCCAGCAAGGGCGACCTCGGGCTGGACAAGATGCGGGTGACGCAGTGCGCGCTCAGCCGGATCTGCGGGGTCTGCGCGCAGACCCTGGACCGGCCCGTGGTCTTCCTCGGCAGCGCCGAGGAGGCCGCGGCCAACGCGTTCCACTTCCCCCCGACCCACCGGGCGTGCGCCGAGCACGCGCTGCGGCACTGGGGCCAGTCGTGGAACGCGGCCCTGGGTCACCCGACGCCGCCGCAGCGGTGGGTCATGGTGACCACCTCGGGGTTCGAGTTCGTCCGGGCCACGCACGACGCGACCGACCGGCGGCCGGTGTTCAGCCCGAACTCCGTGCTCGAGCAGGAGACGTCGGGCGCCGCCGGCGTCACCGACATCGCCCGGGCGTGACCCCGGGGGTCCTCGTGCAGGACGACGTGTCGGTGCGGCTGCGTAGATTGGCACCATGCCGACCCGCGCCGTCGAGATAGACGCAGGTGGACAGGCGGTCCGGGTCTCGAGCCCGGACCGCCTGATCTATCCCGCCACCGATGCCACGCCCGAGGTGACCAAGCTCGCCGTGGCGGAGTACTACGTCGCCGTCGGCGACGGGATCATGCGCGCGCTGCGCGACCGACCGGTCGCCCTCGAGCGCTGGACGACCGGGGTGCACCCGGGCATCACCCTGGCCACCGGGCGGGGCGACAAGAGCGACGCGTTCTACTCCAAGCGCGTGCCCAAGGGCGCCCCCGACTACGTCAGCACGGCCCGGGTCGCCTTCCCGAGCGGCCGGCCCGCCGACGAGGTCTGCGTCGACAAGCTGGCCACGGTGGCGTGGTGCGCCCAGATGGGCACGATCACCTTCCACCCCTGGCCGACGCGCAGCGGCGACAACGACCACCCCGACGAGCTGCGGATCGACCTCGACCCCCAGCCCGGCACCACCCTCGCCGACGCCGTGCGGGTCGCCGGCGTCGCCCGCGAGCTGTTCGAGGAGCTCGGGATCACGGCCTACCCCAAGACCAGCGGCAACCGTGGCGTGCACGTCTACGTCCGGCTCGAGCCGCGGTGGGACTTCGTCGACGTGCGGCACGCGGCCATCGGCTTCGGGCGCGAGCTGGAGAAGCGCGACCCCGGCGTCACCACCAAGTGGTGGAAGGAGGAGCGCGGCGAGCGGATCTTCGTCGACTTCAACCAGAACGCCCGCGACCGCACCATCGCCTCGGCGTACTCCCTGCGGCCGCTGCCCGGCGCGCCGGTCTCGACCCCGATGACGTGGGAGGAGCTCGCCGGCGTCACCGACCCGCGCGACTTCAACCTCTTCACCGTGCCCGAGCGGCTCGCCGACGGCGACCCGTGGGCCGGCATCGACGAGGTGCAGCACTCCCTGGAGCCCCTGCTGCGGCTCTACGAGGAGTCCGGGGAGGGGGAGGCGAACTACCCGCCCGACTACCCCAAGATGCCGGGGGAGCCGCCGCGCGTGCAGCCCTCGAAGAAGGTCGCTGCGCACTGGGACGAGCACGGCGAGCGCGTCGACGACTGAGCTGGCCGCGACAACGCCGTCGGGGCCTACTGACGCAGGTGGGCGACGGCGTCCCAGCCGGGGTCGTGCATCTCGTGCACGGCCGCCCGGCCCTCGCCCCACGTCTTGGCCACCTGCTTCAGCGCCGGCACGGGCGCCGCGGTCGAGTCGGCGTACAGGTGCACGGTGCGGACCCCGCCCGTGCTCAGGTGGGCGACGATCTCGCCGGAGGTGCCGAGAGCGTCGGCCAGCCGCTGCTGCACCTCCTCCAGGGCGGCCACCGAGGACTCGTCGGGCAGGCCCTGGGCGTCGCGACCGCGGTAGGGCAGGGCGACGGAGACGTAGGTGTCCAGGTGCGGGGCCGTCGAGGGGCGCAGCAGCCGGCGCACCATGGCGACCAGGGGGCCGCCGGGGCCATGACCCTGCAGCACCAGCCAGCGCGGCCGACCGTCGGCGTCGACGTGCTGGCGCTCGAGGTCGTGGACGACGGCCCGCAGGGCCGAGAGTCCGAACGCGTCGACGGGGGAGACCTCGGAGGCGGTGACCTCGCCGATCCACAGCTCCGTGCCGGACTCGCCCAGCGCGGCGTCCAGGGCCAGCACGGTGATCCGCTCGCGGGCCTCCGCCGGCAGCTGGGTGTACGCCGGGTGGTGGACCGCGACGTCGAACTGCTCGCCGTGCAGGCGGGCCGAGACCCGCACCCGGTCGAAGTCGATGAGCTCGCCGTCGGAGCCGAGGACGATGCCCTCGGGGTCGGCGGCCGGGGGCCGGGTGTCGACGTAGGACCAGGTCGCGTCGGCGTCCGGGGCGGCCAGGACGACGCGTCGGGCCAGCGCGCGCCGCTCGGGGTCGCTCTCGGCGCTCACGACCAGCACGTGCTGAGACACGTCGCCGGTGGTGAGCTCCCAGGCCAGGGGACCCACCGGGTCGAGGTGCTCGGCCATGGTCGAGGCGAAGTCCGCGGGCGCCAGGTCACCCTCGATGCTGCGCTCGGCGGCGGCACGCCCCTCGGCGGTCCACCACTGCCAGAACGCGGCGGTGCCTGCGCCGGCGGCGGGCCCGGGGGACTCCGGCGTACGTCGGAAGAGGGCCACTAGAAACCGCTGATGCCTTCGCCCTCGCCGGCCTGCTCGTCGAAGTTCTCGTGCTCGAGCAGGTGCAGCACCGGGACGCCGAGCTTGCGCCGGGCCTTCGAGGTCCAGTCGACGTGGAAGAACTCGCTGATCACGTGGGGGCGGGTCAGGATGATCACCTCGCGGGCGTCCACGGCCTTCACCTTGGCCGTGAGCGCGCTGATCGGGTCGTTGGTGACCGGCTCGCCGACCGCGCGGCCGCCGACCTTCTCGATCTCGGCGATGGTGGCCTCCACGCCCGCGCGGCAGGTGTCGAGCAGCTCGTGGCGCAGGCCCTCGAGGTCCTCGCGCTCGATCGCCGCGGGAGGCGTCGCCAGCACCTCGCCGGTGGCCAGGGTGCCCATGGCGCCCTCGACCCGGGCAGAGGCGTCCTCGACGGGCAGCAGCACGTGGTAGAGCACGGGGTCCTCGATGTCCTCGTGCAGACCACGCAGGTTGGTGGCGTCGGTCGTGGTGAAGGGCTGCTCCACGAGCAGGACCACGTCGTAGTCGTTCATGACCCACCTCCGGGGATGTCGCTGGGATTGGTGCCTGGGCTGGTGACTGGGTTCGTGCCTGGAGCGTCGATGCTCAAGATCCTAGTGAGGTCGTAGCTCGCCGGCTCCTCGAGCTGCTCGTAGCCGCAGGACTCGGGGTCGCGGTCGGGGCGCCAGCGCTTGAACTGGGCGGTGTGGCGGAAGCGACGGCCCTCCATGTGCTCGTAGCCGACCTCGAGCACCCGCTCGGGTCGCAGCGGGGTGAAGGAGAGGTCCTTGCCGGCGCTCCAGCGGCTCTGGGTGCCGGGCACGCGGTCCGGGTTGGCGATGGCGTCGCCCGCCCACGCGCTCCACGGGTGCTCCTCGATCGAGCACTCCAGCGGCCGCAGCTCCTCGATCAGCTCGGCGCGCCGGGTCTCGGTGAAGGAGGCCGCGACGCCGACGTGCTGCAGGGAGCCGTCGGCGTGCAGGCCGAGGAGGAGGGAGCCGAGCAGGGGTCGCTGCTCGGTGGAGTTCTTGTGCAGCCGGTAGCCGGCGACGACCACGTCGGCGGTGCGGGCGTGCTTGATCTTCAGCATCGTGCGCGCGTTCTCGGCGTACGCCGACCCCAGCGGCTTGGCGACCACCCCGTCGAGCCCGGCGCCCTCGAACTGCTCGAACCACGCCTCGGCCTCCGCGGCGTCGGTCGTGGTGCGGGTGAGGTACGTCGTGGGGCCGTGCAGGTGGCCCAGGGCCTCCTCGAGGCGGTCCCGTCGCACGGAGAAGGGCTGGTCGACCAGCGAGTCGTCGCCCAGGGCCAGGGCGTCGAAGGCCACGAAGGCGGCGGGGGTCTTCTCGGCCAGCATCGCGATCCGGGACGCCGCCGGGTGGATGCGCTCCTGGAGCACCTCGAACTCGAGCCGCGGCCCGATCGCGACGAACAGCTCGCCGTCGAGCACGCACCGCTGGGGCAGGGTCTCGCGCATCGCCTCCACGACCTCGGGGAAGTAGCGCGTCAGCGGCTTGGTGTTGCGCGAGGTCAGCTCGACCTCGTCGCCGTCCTTGAAGACCAGGCAGCGGAAGCCGTCCCACTTGGGCTCGAAGGACAGGCCGTCGGCATGCTTCGCGGGGTCGGGGATGCCCTTGACCGACTTGGCCAGCATCGGCCGCACGGGCGGCATCACGGGGAGGTCCACAGCACGACGGTAGTCGTCCCTCCCGACACCGGCCCAGGGCCCGTCCGGTGCGCCATACTCGGCCCATGTCCTACGCGATCACCGACCTCCTCCGCCTCGGGCCCGGCCCGGTGTCCCTCGCCGACCTCGACCCGGCCGACACCTCCGGCTTCGAGGGCTCCAAGAAGGACGGCCAGCGCGCCCTGGCCGACCTGGGCGAGGAGCTCGCCGACCTGCAGGAGCGGATGTACGCCGACGCCTACGTCGGCGGGCGTCGCCGGGTGCTGGTCGTGCTGCAGGGCATGGACACCTCGGGCAAGGGCGGGGTCGTCGACAAGGCGCTGGGCCTGCTCAGCCCCAACGGCTTCCGGCTCACCTCCTTCAAGAAGCCCACCGAGGAGGAGGCGTCCCACGACTTCCTGTGGCGCATCGACAAGGCCCTGCCGCTGCCCGGCATGGTCGGCGTCTTCGACCGCTCGCACTACGAGGACGTGCTGGTGGGCAAGGTGCACGGGTTCCTCGACCAGGCCGAGCTCGACCGGCGCTACGCCGCGATCAACGACTGGGAGAAGGCCCTGGTCGACGACGGCACCGTGATCATCAAGTGCATGCTGAACGTGTCGCCCGAGATGCAGAAGGAGCGGCTGCTCGCCCGCCTCGACGACCCCGACAAGCAGTGGAAGTTCAAGCCGGGCGACGTCGACGAGCGCGCGCACTGGCGTGACTACCAGAAGGCCTACGAGGCCGCGCTGGAGCGCTGCGGCACCGAGGTGGCGCCGTGGTACGTCGTGCCGGCCGACCACAAGTGGTACCGCAACTGGGCGGTCGGACAGCTCCTCCTGGAGGCCCTCCAGGGCATGCGGCTGGAGTGGCCCGCCGCCGACTACGACGTCGCCGAGCAGCGCGCGCGGCTGACCTCCGAGGACGAGGAGAAGCAGGGCTCGTGAGGCACGTCCGCGCCACCCGCTACGTCACGCCGTTGCGGGAGGGTGGCTCCATGCCCGGGGTCGTCGAGGGCGACGACCTCGGCACCTACGTCTGCAAGTTCCGCGGGGCCGGCCAGGGCGTGCGCGTCCTGGTGGCCGAGGTGGTCGTCGCCGGCGTGGCCGCGCTGGTCGACGTGCCCGTGCCCGAGCTGGTGACGATCGACCTGGCGGCCGAGATCGCCCGCTACGAGGCCGACGAGGAGGTCCAGGACCTGCTCACCGCGAGCCTGGGGCTCAACCTGGGCATCGACCTGCTCCACCGCGCCTTCGGGTACGACGCGTCCTACGAGCCCGACCCCGACCTCGCGGGCCGGATCCTGTGGCTCGACGCGCTGTGCGCCAACGTCGACCGGTCCTGGCGCAACCCCAACCTGCTGCTGTGGAGCGGGGCCCTGTGGGCGATCGACCACGGCGCGGCGCTGTACTTCCACTACTCCTGGCCCGGCGGCGGTGGCAGCCCGGAGAAGTTCGCCGGCCAGGCCTACGACGCGGGCGAGCACATCATGCGCCGCTTCGCCGACCAGGCCCGCGCCCAGGACGAGGCGCTGGCCGCCCGGGTGACCCCCGAGGCCCTGCGAGCGGTGCTCGCCGAGGTTCCCGACGAGTGGCTCGAGCCGGTGCCCGGCGCCGAGACCCCCGACGCGGTGCGGGCGCGCTACGTCGACTTCCTGCTCGCCCGGGTCTCGGGCCCGCGCCCGTGGCTGCCCACCCGCGGGGGCGAGGAGGCGTGATCGGCTACCAGTACGTCGTGCTGCGCTGCGTCCCCCGTGTCGAGCGCGAGGAGTTCGTCAACGTCGGCGTCGTGCTCTTCTGCCATGCCCTGGACTTCCTCGGCAGCGACTCCCACCTCGACGCCGAGCGGCTCGCCGCGCTCGACCCCGGCCTCGACCTCGACGCCGTGCGCCGGGCCCTGCGCGGCGTGCAGGAGGTCTGCTCCGGCGCCGGCCGGCTCGACCTGGCCGTGGGGTCGCGCGCCACGGCGTACGGCACCCGGGAGGCTGCGGACACCCTCAGCACCCGCTTCGGCCTGCTGCGCGCCCCGCGCAGCACCGTCGTGCAACCAGGACCTGTGCACGGCGGCCTCACCGAGGACCCCGCCGCCGAGCTCGGGCGGCTCGTGGCGGCGTACGTCGGGTAGGTCGGCCGGGTGGTCCGGGGTGGTCCGGTTTCCCAGGTGATGAACCCGAACCGCCTCTTCGCACACCGTGCGTCGTGTGTGAAGAGGCAACCTGGGTTCATCACCTGGGAAACTGCCGGCCCCCAGGTGGCCCCTCAGACGGGGACGAGCTCGACGGCCCCCACGGCGTAGCGGGCCAGGATGGTGCGGGCCAGCTCGGGGTCGGAGCCGAGCGGGGCCGAGACGGCGACGGCGCCGGCCTCGAGGGCGAGCTCGGCGGCCCGGTCGGGCAGGAAGCCCGGGGCGAGGAACATCGAGGCGACGGCGACGTGGCGGCGGCCCTCGGCGCGGAAGGCGCGCACCGCCTCGCCGGTGGCCGGGGGAGCGGCCGAGGCGAACGCCGCCGTGACCGGCAGGTGGTGCCGGGCGCCCCAGACGCGGGCGAGGCGGCCGACTGCCTGGTTGGCCAGCGCGTCGGAGGAGCCGGCGGCGGCCAGCACGAGCGCGTCGAGCTCGCGCACCCGTGCCTGGCTCAACGCTTCGCGGAGCCGCCGGTCGAGCACGTCGAGGAAGCTGGGCTCGAGGCCCAGGATGCGGGTGACCCGGATCTGCAGGCCGGGGTGGCGCTCGGTGGCCTCGGCCACGGCGCGGGGCACGTCGATCTTGGCGTGGTAGGCGTCGTTGAGCAGCAGCGGCACGAGCACGATCTCGTCGTACCCGGCCCGCACCAGCTTGTCGACGACCTTGCCGAAGGCCGGGCGCGACAGCTCGAGGAAGGCGGGCTCGATGCGCAGGTCGGGGCGCATCCGCCGGGTCTCGCCGACGAGGGCCTCCACCGTGGCGGCCGAGCGGGGGTCGCGGCTGCCGTGGGCCAAGGTGATCAGGGCTGGAGCGGTCATCGTCGATCCGTTCCCTTCGAGCTCGTGCGTCGGACTCCGTTGTCACCGGCGGTGTGGGGGGTGCTGCGGTCCCCGTGCGGCGCACGGGGGAGGGCTACTGGTGGATGCCGCACTCGGTCTTGCTCTGGCCGGCCCACCGGCCGCTGCGGGCGTCCTCGCCCGGGGCGACGCGCTGGGTGCAGGGCCAGCAGCCGATCGAGGGGTACCCGTCGTACTGCAGCGGGTTGACCAGGATCCCGTTCTCCTGGATGTAGCGGTCGACGTCGTCGTCGGACCAGCGCGCCAGCGGGGAGACCTTGACCTTCTGCTTCTTCTCGTCCCAGCCGACGACCGGGGCGATCACCCGGTTGTGGGTCTCGGCGCGACGCAGGCCCGTGGCCCAGGCGTCGTACGTCGAGAGGCCCTCGGCCAGCGGCTGCACCTTGCGGAGCTTGCAGCACAGGTCGGGGTCGGTCTTGAACAGGTCCTTGCCGTACGTCGCGTCCTGCTCGGCCACCGACTGCACGGGCGTGATGCTGATCAGGTTGACGGGCATCGTCGCCTCGACGGCGTCACGGGTGCCGATGGTCTCGGCGAAGTGGTAGCCGGTGTCGAGGAAGACCACGTCGACGCCGGGGTGCACCTTGGCGGCGAGGTGGGAGAGCACGGCGTCGCTCATCGAGGAGGTGACGCAGAACCGGTCGCCGAAGGTGGCCACGGCCCACTCGATGATGTCCTCGGCGGGCGCGAGCTCGAGCTCGGCGCCGACGTGGAACACGATCTCCTTGAGCTCCTCGGTGCTGCGGCCCTCGGTGATCGAGCCCCGGAAGTCGCGGGCGGCCAGCGTGGTGGGGATCGTCATCGCGCGCCCCCCGCGGAGCTGGCTGTGGAGTGGGCCGGGGAGTTCGCGGAGGCGGGGCGGGGCAGCTGTCCGATCATGTTGATCTTGAACACCCGCAGGCACGACCTGCATTCCCACTGGCCGTGGCCCGGACCGTCCTCCGCCTCGTGCGGGAACAGGTTCTCGTCGCCGCAGTAGGCGCAGTGGAAGGGCACGGCGCGGGCCGAGCCGGCGCTCACGCGGCGCCCTCGGCCAGGGCCTTGTCGCCGCGCAACAGGACCTCGTCGGCGCGCACGGCCCACTGCGCGAAGGCCTCGCCGCTCTCGCGGTCCTCGAGGTAGTTCCCGACCACGACGGTGACGTAGTCGTCGAGCCCGGCGCTGGTGATCTTGTGGGCGCGTAGCTTCTTGCCGAAGGCCGAGGTCAGGCCGAGCCCACCGCCCAGGTGCACCTGGAAGCCCTCGACCTGCTGGCCGTCGTCGTCGAGCACCAGCATCCCCTTGAGGCCGATGTCGGCGACCTGGGTGCGGGCGCAGGCGTTGGGGCAGCCGTTGACGTTGACCGTGATCGGGGTGTCCAGGTCGGGGAACCGCTGCTCGAGCTCGGTGACCAGGTCGCTGGCGCGCTGCTTGGTGTCGACGATCGCGAGCTTGCAGAACTCGATGCCGGTGCAGGCCATCGTGGACCGGCGCCAGTTCGACGGACGGGCCTCCAGGCCGATCGCCGCGAGGTCGGTCACGAACGCCTCGACGTCGGCCTCCTCGACGCCCAGCACCACGATCTTCTGGTGGGCGGTGAGGCGCGCGCCTGCGGCGGCGTACTTCTCCACCAGGTCGCCTAGCGAGGTCAGGGTCGCGCCGTTGATGCGGCCGACCACCGGGGCGACACCGAGGTAGAACTTGCCGTCCTTCTGCGGGTGCACGCCGACGTGGTCGCCGGCCTCGCCGCTGGGCTCGGGGGAGGGGTTCGCCACGAGCTCACGCTCGAGGTACTCGTCCTGCAGGACCTGGCGGAACTTCTCCACGCCCCAGTCGGCGACGAGGAACTTCAGCCGCGCCCGCGAGCGCAGCCGGCGGTAGCCGTAGTCGCGGAAGACCGACACGACGGCCTCCCAGGTGTCGGCGACGTCCTCGAGGGGGATCCAGACGCCGAGCTTCTGGGCCAGCATCGGGTTCGTGGACAGCCCGCCGCCGACCCACAGGTCGAAGCCGGGGCCGTGCTCGGGGTGGACGGTGCCGACGAAGGAGACGTCGTTGACGGACGGGACGCAGTCGTGGCTGGGGTGGCCGCTGGCGGAGGTCTTGAACTTGCGCGGGAGGTTGGAGTACGCCGGGTCGCCGATGAAGCGGCGCTTGATCTCCTCCAGGGCGGGGGTGGCGTCGATGATCTCGTCGGCGGCGACACCGGCCACGGGCGAGCCGAGGAACGGTCGCGGCGAGTCGCCGCAGGCCTCGAGGCTGGTCATGCCGCAGGCGTCGAGCCGCTCCCAGATCTCGGGGACCGACTCCACCTCGATCCAGTGGTACTGGATGTTCTGGCGGTCGGTGACGTCGGCGGTGCCGCGGGCGAAGTCGGTGGAGATGCCGCCCAGGGTGCGCAGCTTCTCGGCGTCGAGCAGGGCGCCGTCGCTGCGGACACGGAGCATGAAGAACGAGTCGTCCAGCTCCTCCTCCTCGAGCGTCGCGGTCTTGCCGCCGTCGAAGCCGGGGGCGCGCTGGGTATAGAGACCCATCCAGCGGAAGCGACCGCGCAGGTCGGCCGGGTCGATCGAGGCGAACCCGCGCTTGGAGTAGATGTTCAGGATGCGTGCCCGCACGTTGAGCGGGTTGTCGTCCTTCTTGGACTGCTCGTTCTTGTTCAGGGGCTCGCTGTAGCCCAGGGCCCACTGGCCCTCGCCGCGCTTGGGGCGGGCCCGGCCGGAGCGGCCGAGGCGGCCGGCGGTAGCTGAGTCGGCCGCGGCGTCGGTGGTCGTGGAGGGCGTGCTGGTCATCTGGGATCTCGTCCTGGTGTCGGGGTGGGCCGTCGGAGCGGTCCGGGCATCACGCGACGTGAGGACACATGCTGCTGCGCGTGCGACCCAGGTCGACGTGGCGTCGGACCACGAGCCAGGTCGAGGTGTCAGCGGCGATCATGGACCCGAGTCTCAGCCCTCGGACGGACGGACCACAAACGCGAATCTCATGTCGTGAGACACCTGTCCGGATGTTGGATTGGCCCTGGCGTGCCTGTCGGGTGTCGGCGGCCTCACCTAGGCTGGCTGTCATGAGCGACGTGACGAGCACCGATCCGGCCCGTTCAGGCGGGGAGCAGGCCTCCGGCGGCAACGCCGAGGCCCTTGCCAAGACCGCCTCGACCGCCTATGACGCCGCCCTGGAGGTGATCGCCGCGGTCGAGCCCCGTGTGGCGCAGGCCACACGCCAGGAGCTCGCCGACCAGCGCGGCTCGCTGAAGCTGATCGCCTCGGAGAACTACGCCTCGCCCGCGACGCTGCTGACCATGGGCACCTGGTTCAGCGACAAGTACGCCGAGGGCACCGTCGGGCACCGCTTCTACGCGGCCTGCCAGAACGTCGACACCGTGGAGTCCCTCGCCGCCGAGCACGCCCGCGAGCTCTTCGGCGCCCCCTACGCCTACGCCCAGCCGCACTCCGGCATCGACGCCAACCTGGTGGCGTTCTGGTCGATCCTGGCCAACCGGGTGGAGACCCCGGCCTTGGCCAGGCTGGGCGCCAGAGGAGTGAACGAGCTCTCCGAGGCCGACTGGGAGCAGCTGCGCCACGAGTTCGGCAACCAGCGGCTGCTCGGGATGTCGCTCGACGCCGGCGGCCACCTCACCCACGGGTTCCGGCCCAACATCAGCGGCAAGATGTTCCACCAGCAGCAGTACGGCACCGACCCCGAGACCGGGCTGCTCGACTACGACGTCGTGCGCGCCAAGGCCAAGGAGTTCAAGCCGCTCGTGCTCGTCGCCGGCTACTCGGCGTACCCCCGCCGCGTGAACTTCGCCAAGATGCGCGAGATCGCCGACGAGGTGGGCGCCGTGCTGATGGTCGACATGGCGCACTTCGCCGGGCTGGTCGCCGGCAAGGTCTTCACCGGCGACGAGGACCCCGTCCCGCACGCCCAGATCGTCACCACCACGACCCACAAGTCGCTGCGCGGCCCGCGCGGCGGCCTGGTCCTGGCCCAGGAGGAGTTCGCGGCCGACGTCGACCGCGGCTGCCCGATGGTGCTCGGTGGTCCGCTGTCGCACGTGATGGCGGCCAAGGCCGTCGCGCTGGCCGAGGCACGCCAGCCCGCGTTCCAGACCTACGCCCAGAACATCGCCGACAACGCGAAGTCACTGGCCGAGGGCTTCCTGAGCCGCGGCGCCACGCTGGTCACCGGGGGCACCGACAACCACATCGTCCTGCTCGACGTCTCCGGCTTCGGCCTGACCGGGCGCCAGGCCGAGTCGGCGCTGCTCGACGCCGGCGTCGTCACCAACCGCAACTCGGTGCCTGGCGACCCCAACGGTGCGTGGTACACCTCCGGCATCCGCTTCGGCACCCCGGCCCTGACCACCCGCGGCTTCGGTTCGAGTGAGTTCGACACCGTCGCCGACCTCGTCGTCGACGTGCTGTCGAAGACCCAGGCCGGCACCAACAAGGCCGGCGCCCCCTCCAAGGCGACCTACGTCACCGAGGACGGCGTCGCCGCCCGCGTCAAGGACCGCTCCGCCGAGATCCTCGACCGGCACCCGCTCTACCCGGGCCTCGTCCTCAGCTGACCCCCGCACCCTTCCTGGGCAGGACAGCAGGACAGGGCAAGAGAGCCAGGGCAAAAGAGCCAGGGCAGGGCAGGGCAGGGCAGGGCAGGGCAGGCAAGAGAGCCAGGACCAGTGCCAATGGCGAGCGGGGGATCCCTGCCCGCCCGTGGACGCCGACCGGGGGATCCGTGCACGTGCATCGACGGTGACCGGGGAATCGGTGCCCACGACCTGTGCAGCGATCCCCCGCTCGGCCGTGCCTGGCGTGCACGTAGACCCCGGTCGGCGGGGGTGGGCGTGCTGGTAACCCCCTCTCGGCGGGGGTGGGCGTGCTGGGAACCCCCTCTCGGCGGGGGTGGGCGTGCTGGGAACCCCCTCTCGGCGTCAGCGGCGCCAGGCGTAGGCCACCTCGGGGCGGCCGGTGCCGCCGTAGCGGGGAGCGCGGTCGACGGAGCCGTCGTCGGCGAGGTGCTCGAGGTAGCGGCGGGCGGTGACCCGGGACGCGCCGATGGCCTCGGCGACCTCGGTGGCCGACATCGGGTCGGAGGCGGCGCGCAGGGCCTCGGTGACCTGCCGCAGGGAGTCCAGGCTCATCCCCTTGGGCAGGCCGGCCCCGGTGCCGCGGGCGCGCAGCGCGCCGAAGAGCTGGTCGACGTCGTCCTGCACGACGTCCTGCGCGGTGCCCTCGAGCTGGGCGCGGTAGGCGGCGTACTGCTCGAGCTTGGTGCGGAACGCCGCGAAGGAGAACGGCTTGAGCAGGTAGAGCACCACTCCCTGCGACACCGCCCGGCGCACGACCTCGGTGTCGCGCGCCGAGGTCACCGCGATCACGTCGCAGAGGTGGCCCGCGGCGCGGATGCGCTGCAGCAGGCCGAGGCCGTGGCCGTCGGGCAGGTGCATGTCGAGCAGCACCAGGTCGACCCCGGTGCCCGAGGAGAGCACCCGCAGCGCCTCGCCGGCCGAGCGCGCGACCGCGGCCAGCTCGAAGCCCCCCACCCGCCCGACGTACGCCGCGTGGGCCTCGGCCGCGAGCTCCTCGTCCTCGACGACGAGCACGCGCACGCTCACGACCTCGCCTCCAGCACAACCGTGAAGCGGGCGCCGCCGAGGTCGGAGCCGGCGACCTCGACCGTGCCGTGGTGCAGCCGGGCGACCTGCCCCACGAGCGCCAGGCCGATGCCCCGGCCGCCCGCGGCCTTGGTCGACCAGCCGCGCTCGAGCACGCGCTCCGCATCGGCCGGGGGTACGCCGGGTCCGCTGTCCTCGACGACCACCCGCACGTGCTCCTCGTCGCCCTCGACCCGCACGGCCACCCGGCGCACGGCGCCCTCGGGCAGCCCGGAGACGGCGTCGAGGGCGTTGTCGACCAGGTTGCCCACGACGGTGACCAGCTCGCGGGGGCGCACGGGGAGCTCGTCGGTGACGACCTCGCCGTCGACGGTGAGGTCGATGCCGCGCTCGGAGGCGTCGGCCGTCTTGCCGAGCAGCAGCGCGGCGAGCACCGGCTCCTGCACCGCCGACATCACGCGGTCGGTCAGGTCCTGGGCGACACGGAGCTCCTCGGTCGCGAAGTCGACGGCCCGGTCGGGACGCCCCATCTCGATCAGGGAGACCACGGCGTGCAGCCGGTTGGCGGCCTCGTGGGTCTGCGCGCGCAGCGACTCGGTCAGGCCGCGCACCACGTCGAGCTCGCCGGTGACCGCCTGCAGCTCGGTGCGGTCGCGCAGCGTGACCACGGCGCCGACCTCGGTGCCCTCCCAGAGCGCGGGGGCGGAGCTGACGACGAGCACGTGCTCGCCGAGCACGTAGATCGTGTCCGGCTCCGCGGTGTCGCCGGAGGCCGCCGTGACCAGCCCGGGCGGCAGGCCGAGGTCGGCCAGCGAGCGCCCGACGACGTCGTCGGGCAGCGACAGCAGGCGGCGCGCCTCGTCGTTGACCAGCTGCACGCGACCCTCGGAGTCCACGAGCAGCAGACCTTCGCGCACGGCGCCGAGGACGGCGCGGTAGTACTCGTACATCCGGGTGATCTCGCGCTCGCCGAGCCCGTGGGTCTGGCGTCTCAGCCGGCGGCTGATCAGCACCGCACCCGCCAGGCCGACCAGCAGCGCGCCGAGGCCGGCCAGCACGATCGCCGGCAGGTCGCGGCGCAGCTGCTGGTCGACGCGGGTCAGCCTGATGCCGACCGAGACCAGGGCGACCACCCGGCCGCCGTCGCGCACGGGCACGACCGACCGGATCGAGCGGCCCAGGGTGCCGGGGTACTCCTGGGCGAACACACGCCCCTGCGGCGCCCCGCCCACGTCACCGACGAAGCGCTCGCCGATGCGCGCCGGGTTGGGGTGGGTGAAGCGGCGCCGGTCGAGGTCCATCACCACCACGAAGTCGACGTCGGTGTCGGCGCGCACCTGCTCGGCGTACGGCTGGAGGACGGTGCTCGGGTCGGAGGCCCCCAGCGCCTGGCGGACGGCGGGGGAGTCGGCCACCGACAGGGCCACCGAGACCGCCTCGTCGCGGGCGCTCGCACGGGTGTCGCGACGCGCGTCGACCGTCGCCAGACCCACCGCGGTGAGCACCAGGACGAGCACGACGAGCACCTGGAGCAGCAGGATCTGTCGGGCCACGGGGCTCTCCGCGCGGCCCGACCGCCGTGTCATGGCCGGCCCGTCATGGTTGGCCCGTCATGGTCGGCCCGTCATGAGCGCATTGTGCCCCACCCGCGGCGTGGCGCCGGGCGAGCGAACACAACGAACGAAAGGGTGACGGGAGTCACAGGACGACGCAGGGTGTGGTGCAGGGCACACCCGCCCGACCAGATCGCCGGCACCACCCGCAGACCCGGAGGACACATGAGCACCACACAGACCAAGGAGGCCCCGGTCAAGCGCGACCGGACGCACTTCCTCTACATCGCCGTGATCGTGGCGGTGGTCCTCGGCGTGATCACCGGCTTCGTGGCCCCCGACTTCGCCGTGAAGCTGAAGTGGATCGGCGAGACCTTCGTGGCGCTGGTGAAGATGATGATCCAGCCGGTGATCTTCTGCACCCTGGTGATCGGGGTCGGCTCGGTGCGCAGCGCCGCCAGCGTCGGCAAGGTCGGCGGCCTCGCGCTCGCCTACTTCCTGTCGATGTCGACGGTCGCCCTGGCCATCGGCCTGGTCGTCGGCAACCTGATCGACCCGGGCAAGGGCCTGAACCTGACCGACGAGACCGCCGGCGTCGGGGCCGAGCAGGCAAAGGGAGCAGGTTCGACGACCGAGTTCATCACCGGCATCGTGCCCGACTCGCTGTTCTCCTCGCTGACCTCCGGCGAGGTGCTGCAGACCCTGTTCGTGGCGCTGCTCGTCGGCTTCGCGCTGCAGGCCATGGGCGCCAAGGGGGTGCCCATCCTGACCGGCATCGGCCACCTGCAGCGCCTGGTCTTCCGGGTGCTCTCGATGGTGATGTGGGCCGCCCCGATCGGCGCGTTCGGGGCCATCGCCGCGGTCGTCGGCGAGACCGGCATCGAGGCCCTGAAGAGCCTTGCCGTCCTGATGCTCGCGTTCTACCTGACCTGCTTCATCTTCGTCTTCGGCGTGCTCGGCACGCTGCTGAAGGTGGTCACCGGCGTCAACATCTTCAGCCTGTTCAAGTACCTCGGCCGCGAGTTCCTGCTGATCCTGTCGACCTCGTCGTCGGAGTCGGCGCTGCCGCGGGTGATCGCCAAGATGGAGCACGCAGGCATCGACAAGACGACCGTGGGCGTCGTCGTGCCGACCGGCTACTCGTTCAACCTCGACGGCACCGCGATCTACCTGACGATGGCCTCGATCTTCATCGCCGACGCGCTCGGCAAGCCGCTGTCGATCGGTGAGCAGATCTCGCTGCTGGTGTTCATGGTGATCGCGTCCAAGGGTGCCGCCGGTGTCTCCGGCGCCGGCCTCGCCACCCTCGCGGGCGGCCTGTCCTCGCACCGTCCCGAGCTGCTCGACGGCGTCGGCCTGATCGTCGGCATCGACCGCTTCATGTCCGAGGCCCGGGCGCTGACCAACTTCGCCGGCAACGGCGTGGCCACCGTGCTCGTCGGCCACTGGACCGGCACCCTCGACCGGCCCCGGCTCGACCGGGTGCTGGCCGGCCAGGACCGGTTCGACGAGCAGACGATGCTCGACGACGACGAGCCCACCGAGACCGACGCAGGGGCCGACCGGGCGCGGGCCCAGGAGACCTCGACCCCCTAGGGCGCGACCCCGGGAGGGCCCGGCTCCGTCTGCGCGACGAGGTGGAGGCTGTGGCGGGCGATCCTGGCCCGACCGGCCGCCACCTCGTGGTGCTCCGGGGTGGGCTCCTGGTCGAGCAGCTCAACGGGCAGCGACGAGAGTCCGGCGTACAGCATCAGCTTCAGCGCGTGGGCCCGGCGTACGACGTCGGCGGGGGTGTGGTCGCCCTCGGCCCGCAGCCCCTCGACGTACGCCGCGGTGCAGGCCTCGTCGCGCTCGGCGAGGTCCTCGCCCGAGACCCGGCCGGTCTGCACCTCGCCGACCAGCAGCTGCGCGAGGTCGAAGCCGACGGGCTGGGGGCAGAAGAAGCCGAAGTCGATCAGCACGAAGCCGTCGGTGCCGGGCGAGACCAGCAGGTTGGCCGGGCAGGTGTCGCCGTGGGCGGCCATCACCGGCAACGCAGCCAGCTCGGCGGTGAGCTCCTCGACCCGGTCGGCGGCCGCGAGCAGCCCGTCACGCAGGTCGGCGTCGAAGGCCCCGGCCACCACGGGGTGCGTCCAGACCGTCTCGTCGCGCAGCGTCGGCAGCACCTGGGTGGCGAGCCGGCCGAAGACGTAGTCGGTCACCGTCGGGGTGTGCTCGCCGGCAAGCGAGGCCACCTCGCGCACCGCGGCGCTGGCCGCCATCCGCCCCAGCAGCCCAGCGGCCCGGCGGTAGCGCTCGAGGGTCCACGGGCTGGGGTCGACGGCGACCTCCGGCAGCCAGATGGCGGCCGAGAGCTCGTCGAGGTCCACCACCTCGACCGCCCGCAGCATGGTCAGGCCCTCGGGCAGGCGGCTGCGCAGGTCCGAGCGGTACGCCGCCGGCTCGGCGCGCCAGGGCACGCCGGCCATCGCCCGCTCGCGCATCTCCTCCGGCACCCAGGCGAAGAACGGGTGCCGGCTCCAGCACTGCACGTGCTTGACGAACAGCGACCAGTCGCGCTCGCCGTCGGGCGAGGAGGCCCGCCCCCGGACCCAGTGGCGGCCCGCGGTGGTGATCGCCGGCAGGGCGTAGTCGACCTGCTCGACGCGCACGTCGTGCAGCGTGGTCGTCGCGGCCTCGACGCCCAGCAGGTCCGCCACCAGGACGGTCAGGTGGGCGTCGTCGACCGCGGCGGCGCCGAGGGGGCTGGTCAGGGACATGGGCGGCTCGATCCGACGTGCGGGACGTCCCTGACGTTAGGCGCCCGCGAGCCGCACCGCTGCCGCCGGTCTATCCCGGCGGCAGCGGTAGCCGGTGTCAGCTGAAGTCGAGCACGATCCGACCGCGCACCCCTCCGGCCTCGAGCATCCGGTGGGCGGCGGGCGCCTCCTCGGCGGGGAACGTCTCGGCGACCCGCAGGGTCAGCACCCCCTCGGAGGCGGCGTCGGCGAGCGCCTGCAGCTCGTCGGTGCGCTGGGCGGCACCGAAGACCATCACCGGGTGCACCTCGATGCCGCGCTCGGAGGGACCGTCCCAGCCGCGCACGGTGGCCAGGGCGCCGCCGTCGCGGATCGCGGGCAGCACCAGGGCGTCCATCACGGCGCCGTCGGCCAGGGCGTCCACGCCGTCGGGTGCGATCTCGCGGATGCGGGCGGCGATGTCGTCGCCACGGGGGAGGATCTCGTCGGCCCCGAGGTCGCGGACGAGCGGCACGTCCTTCTCGGCCGCGTCGGCGATGACGCGCAGGCCGGCCGCCTTGGCCAGCTGCACGACGTACCCGCCGAAGGAGCCTGCGGCACCGGTGACCGCGATCGTGGCGCCGGGCGCGAGGTCGAAGGCCTCCAGCGCGAGCCGGGCGGTCATCGCGTTCATCAGCAGGGTGGACGCGGCGACGTGGTCGGCACCGCGGGGACGCGCGACCACGGAGGCCGCGGGGACGACGACCTGGTCGGCGTACGCCCCTCCGTGCGGGCCGGTCGGGACCACCAGCGCGACGACCGCGTCGCCGACCTGCCACCCCTCGACGCCGTCGCCGACCTCGTCGATCTCGCCCGCGGCGTCCATCCCGGGCACCCAGGGGGCGTCGTGGTCACCGGGGCGGTCGCCGTACAGACCCGCGCGCAGCCCGGTGTCGGTCGGGTTGACCGTGGCGGCGTGCACGCGCAGGCGCACCTCACCGGCTCCGGCGTGCGGCTCGGGGAGGTCGAGGACCTCCAGCGCGTCAGGTCCGCCGAACTGGTTGATTCCGATAGCTCTCATGCAAGGTTCAACGACCCCGGCACGTGAGCATTCCCCGGCTCAGGTCAGGGAGCGGTAGATCTCCATCGTGCGCTCCGCGATGGCGGGCCAGCTGAACGACTCCTGGGCACGCACCCGACCCGCGACGCCCCGCTCGCGGGCGCGGGCGGGGTCCGAGACGGCGTCGACGAGCGCGGCCGCGAGGTCCGCGACGTACTTCTCGGGGTCCAGCGGGGTTCCGGTGCCGTCGGTGGCCTGGTCGATCGGCACCAGCCAGCCGGTCTCGCCGTGCACGACGACCTCGGGGATGCCGCCGGTCGCGGTGGCGACCACGGCGGTCTCGCAGGCCATCGCCTCGAGGTTGACGATGCCGAGCGGCTCGTAGATCGAGGGGCAGGCGAAGACCGTGGCGGCCGTCAGCAGGGCGGTGACGTCCTGGCGGGGGAGCATCTCGGCGATCCACACGACGCCGTCGCGCTCCTGGGCCAGGCCGTCGACCAGGCCGCGCACCTCGGCCTCGATCTCCGGGGTGTCGGGGGCGCCTGCGCACAGGATGAGCTGCACCTCGGGCGGCAGCTGGGCGGCGGCGCGCAGGAACAGCGGCAGGCCCTTCTGCCGGGTGATCCGGCCCACGAAGATCACGCTCGGGCGGTCGGGGTCCAGCCCGAGCTCGCGCACACGGTCGGGGTTCTGCACGGGCGCCCAGTCGTCGGTGTCGATGCCGTTGTGCACGACGTGCACGCGCTCGGGGTCGACGTCGGGGTAGCTGCGCAGGACGTCGTCGCGCATGGCCGCGCTGACCGCGATCACCGCGTCGGCGGCCTCGTAGGCCGTCTTCTCCACCCAGCTCGACACGGCGTACCCGCCGCCCAGCTGCTCGGCCTTCCACGGCCGCATGGGCTCCAGGCTGTGCGCCGAGACCACGTGCGGCACGCCATGGAGCAGCTTGGCGAGGTGGCCGGCCATGTTGGCGTACCACGTGTGGGAGTGCACCAGGTCGGTGCCGGCGCACCCGGCGACCATCTCCAGGTCGACGCCCAGGGTGCGGATCGCGGCGTTGGCGCCGGTCGACGGGGCCAGGCCGGGCGGGTCGGCGTACCCGGTGGTGCCGGGCTCGTCGCGCTCGGAGCCGAAGGCGTGCACGCGGGTGTCGACGCCGTCGACGGCTCGCAGCGCCCGGACGAGCTCGGCGACGTGGACGCCGGCACCGCCGTAGATCTCGGGTGGGTACTCCTTGGACAGCACGTCGATCCGCATGAGGGACAACCTAACGCTCGCGCAGTGACCCCGGTCACCACTACGTTCGAGGCATGACTGCCTCTTCGCGCCGCAAGAAGGTCCTCGCCATCGTCCTCGCCGGGGGCGAGGGCAAGCGCCTGATGCCGCTCACCGCCGACCGGGCCAAGCCCGCCGTGCCCTTCGGCGGCATCTACCGCTTGATCGACTTCGCGCTCTCCAACGTCGTGAACTCCGGCTACCTCCAGGTCGTCGTGCTCACGCAGTACAAGTCGCACAGCCTGGACCGCCACGTCACGACCACCTGGCGGATGTCGACGCTGCTCGGCAACTACGTGACCCCCGTGCCGGCGCAGCAGCGGGTCGGCAAGCGCTGGTACCTCGGCAGCGCCGACGCGATCTTCCAGTCGATGAACCTGCTCGACGACGAGAAGCCCGACATCGTGGTCGTGGTCGGGGCCGACCACGTCTACCGGATGGACTTCGCCCAGATGGTCGACGCCCACGTCGCCAGCGGCGCCGGCGCGACCGTCGCCGCGATCCGCCAGCCGATCTCGCTGGCCGACCAGTTCGGCGTGATCGACATCGACCCCGCCCAGCCCGACCGCATCCGGGCCTTCCTGGAGAAGCCGAAGAACCCGACCGGCCTGCCCGACTCGCCCGACGAGGTGCTGGCCTCGATGGGCAACTACGTCTTCGACGCCGACGCGCTGCGCGAGGCCGTCACCCGCGACGCCGACCTCGAGGACTCCAAGCACGACATGGGCGGCGACATCATCCCGGCGTTCGTCGAGCGTGGCGAGGCCGGCGTCTACGACTACAAGGACAACGTCGTGCCGGGCTCCAACGACCGCGACCGGGGCTACTGGCGCGACGTGGGGACGATGGGCTCCTACTACGCCGCGCACATGGACCTGGTCGCGCCGCTGCCGGTGTTCAACCTCTACAACTCCCAGTGGCCGATCTACACCAGCTACGGCCCGCAGCCGCCGGCCAAGCTGGTCGAGGGCGACGGAGGCGTCCCCGTGCGCACGTTCAACTCGATCCTCTCGCCCGGTGTCGTGGTCACCGGCGGGTCGGTCAGCAAGTCGGTGCTCTCGCCCGCCTGCCGCGTCGAGACCGGGGCCGAGGTGTCGGACTCCGTGCTGCTGTCCGGCGTGACGGTCGGGGCCGGTGCCGTCGTGCGGAACGCGATCCTGGACAAGAACGTCGTCGTCCCGCCGGGCGCGCAGATCGGCGTCGACCCCGAGGTCGACAAGGCCCGTGGGTTCGTCGTCGAGGACGGCCTGACGGTGCTGGCCAAGGGCCAGGAGGTGGAGCTGTGACGGACCCCCGTGCCGGCCAGCAGGCCGAGCCGCAGGACCTCGTCGACGTCGCGCACCTCGTCACGGCGTACTACACCAGGCAGCCGGACCCTGCCGACGTCGACCAGCAGGTCGCCTTCGGCACCAGCGGCCACCGGGGCTCCTCGCTGAAGACGTCGTTCAACGAGGCGCACATCCTGGCCACCACCCAGGCGATCTGCGACTACCGCAAGGACCAGGGGTACGACGGCCCGCTGTTCATCGGCCGCGACACCCACGGCCTCTCGGAGCCGGCCTGGGCGACCGCGCTCGAGGTGCTGGTCGCCAACGACGTCACCGTGCTGGTCGACGACCGCGACGGCTACACCCCGACCCCGGCGGTCTCGCACGCGATCCTGCGCGCCAACGCCGGTCGCACGACGGGCGCCGGGCTGGCCGACGGCATCGTGGTCACGCCCTCGCACAACCCGCCCACCGACGGCGGCTTCAAGTACAACCCGCCCCACGGCGGGCCCGCCGACTCCGACGCCACCAAGGTCATCGCCGCGCGGGCCAACGAGCTGATCACCGGCGGTCTGTCCGAGGTACGCCGGATCCCGTTCACGCGGGCCCGCGCCCAGGTCTCGGGCTACGACTTCCTCGGCACCTACGTCGACGACCTGCCCTCGGTGCTCGACCTCGACCGGGTGCGTGAGGCCGGCATCCGCATCGGTGCCGACCCGCTCGGTGGCGCGGCCGTGCACTACTGGGGCGAGATCGCCGACCGGCACCACCTCGACCTGACCGTCGTGAACCCGCTGGTCGACGCGACGTGGCGGTTCATGACGCTCGACTGGGACGGCAAGATCCGGATGGACTGCTCGTCGCCGTCGGCGATGGCCTCGCTGATCCGGCGCAAGGACGAGTACGACATCGCCACCGGCAACGACGCCGACTCCGACCGGCACGGGATCGTCACCCCCGACCACGGGCTGATGAACCCCAACCACTTCCTGGCCGTCGCGATCGACTACCTCTTCGGTGGCGCGCGCCCCGACTGGCCGGCCTCGGCGCAGATCGGCAAGACGCTGGTCTCCTCCTCGATGATCGACCGGGTGGCCACGTCGCTCGGCAAGCCGATGGTCGAGGTGCCGGTCGGGTTCAAGTGGTTCGTCCCGGGCCTGATCGACGGCTCCTTCGGCTTCGGCGGCGAGGAGTCGGCCGGCGCGTCGTTCCTGCGCCGCGACGGCCGGGTGTGGACGACCGACAAGGACGGCCTGATCCTGGCCCTGCTCGCCTCGGAGATCCTGGCCGTCACGGGCCAGAGCCCCAGCCAGCGGTACGCCGAGCTGGTCGCGGCGCACGGCGACCCGGCGTACGCCCGGATCGACGCGCCTGCCGACCGCGAGCAGAAGGCCAAGCTGGCGGCGCTCTCGCCCGACGACGTCGCCGCGACCACGCTGGCCGGTGAGGAGATCACCGCCAAGCTGACCGAGGCCCCCGGCAACCACGCCGCCATCGGCGGCCTCAAGGTCACCACCGAGTCGGCCTGGTTCGCCGCCCGCCCCAGCGGCACCGAGGACGTCTACAAGATCTACGCCGAGTCCTTCCAGGGCCCCGACCACCTCGCCCGCGTCCAGGAGGAGGCCCGCGAGGTAGTGACGGCGGCCTTGGGAGGCTGACCGAACCCCCACCCTCGTCGACCGGGGGATCAGCGCACGCCAGGGCCCGCCCACAGGGGGATCAGCGCACGCCGTACGACGCCCACCGGGGGATCCGTGCACGCAGTAGGCCGCTGACCGGGGGATCCGTGCACGGGATGAGTGTCCGCAGCGTGCACCTAGCCCCCGCTCGGCCGGTCCCGACGTGCGCCAAATCCCCGGTCGGCGACATGGAGCGTGCGTCGAACCCCCGGTCGGCGACGTGGAGCGTGCGTCAAACCCCCGGTCGGCGGGTCCGGACCTTCCCCTGCCGGGGCCTCTAGTTCGTGGGGGTGGTGCGGGTGACGATCGAGCGGAGGTCGGTGCCGACGGGGAGGGTGCCGAGGGTGCCGTTGTAGTCGCCGCCGAGACGGGTGGCGCAGAAGGCGTCGGCGATCGCCGGGGGAGCGAACCGGATCAGCAGCGAGGCCTGCAGGCAGGCGGCCATCTGGCCGGCGAGGCGGCGGGCCGAGACCTCGAGGGTCTCGGCGTCGCCGAGCAGGGTGAGCACGCCGGCGATGGCGCGGTCCAGGCGCGGGTCCTCCCCACGGGCGAGACCGACCTCGGTCAGCCAGGCCTCGAGCACCTCGGGCTCGCGACCCAGGGCACGCAGCACGTCGAGCGCGTTGACGTTGCCCGAGCCCTCCCAGACCGAGTTCAGCGGCGACTCGCGGAACAGCAGCGGCAGCCCGGACTCCTCGACGTAGCCGTTGCCGCCCAGGCACTCCAACGCCTCGGCGACCATCATCGGCGTGCGCTTGCACACCCAGAACTTCGCAAGCGGAAGCGCGATGCGGCGCAGCGCGGCCTCGTGGGCGTCGTCGCGACGGTCGACGGCCGAGGCCAGCCGCATCGCCAGGGCGGTCGCTGCCTCGGACTCCACGGCGAGGTCCGAGACGACGTTCTGCATCAGCGGCTTGTCGGCGAGCAGACCGCCGAAGGCCGAGCGGTGGGCGACGTGCCACGACGCCTCGGCCAGCGCCTTGCGCATCAGCGAGGCCGACCCGAGCACGCAGTCCAGGCGGGTCGCGGCGACCATCTCGATGATGGTGCGCACCCCGCGGCCCTCGTCGCCCAGGCGCTGCACCCAGGTGCCGTCGAACTCCAGCTCGGAGGAGGCGTTGGAGCGGTTGCCCAGCTTGTCCTTCAGCCGTACGACGTCCAGCCGGTTGCGCTCGCCGGAGGGCAGCACGCGGGGGAGCAGGAAGCAGGTCAGCCCGCCGGGCGCCTGGGCCAGCACGAGGAAGACGTCGTTCATCGGGGCGGAGGTGAACCACTTGTGGCCGTGCAGGGTGTACTCCCCGTCGACCGAGGTGGGGCGCGCCTGCGTCTCGTTGGCGCGCACGTCGGAGCCGCCCTGCTTCTCGGTCATCCCCATGCCCGCCAGCGCGCCGGTCTTCTCCGCGAGCACCCGCACGCCCGGGTCGTACGCCGGCGCTGCGAGCTTGGGCGTCCACTCCTTGGCGATCGCGTCGTCGACCCGCAATGCGGGGACGGCGGCGTAGGTCATCGACAGCGGGCAGCCGTGGCCGGGCTCGGTCTGCGACCAGGCCAGGAACCCCGCGGCGCGGCGTACGTGCGCGTGCGGTGAGTCGGACTCCCACGCCGCGGCCTGCAGCCCGTGGCCCACGCCGCGCTCCATCAGCCAGTGCCACGACGGGTGGAACCGCACCTCGTCGACCCGGTTGCCGTAGCGGTCGAAGGGCACCAGCTCGGGGTGGTGCTCGTTGGCGAGGACGCCGTGCTCACGGGCCTCGGCGGTGCCGGCCTCGGCCCCGAGGGGCTCCAGCGTCGCCAGCACCTCCTGCGAGGAGTGCCGCAGGACGGCCTCGGTCAGCGCGTGGTCGGAGGTGACCACGTTGTGACCCACCAGTGGGGGTGCCTGGTTGCGGGCTACCCGGTTGTCCGTCGTCATGGCCTTACCGTAGTTGTCATGGCCCTCGACAGCTCTCTGCGGCAGCGTGCGCGGACGCTGACGTGGGAGACCCTGCTGAGCGCCGTGTGGCGGCTGATCGTCTCGACCGTGGGCACCTGCATGCGCAACCGCGTGACCGGGCTGGCGGCGGAGGCCGCCTTCTTCGCGGTGCTGTCGCTGCCGCCGTTGATCTTCGCCCTGGCGGGGTCGATCGGCTACATCTTCGCCCAGTTCAGCGACAGCCAGATCACCGAGGTGCGCAACACCGTGCTGAGCATCGCCGGGCAGGCCCTGACCCCGCAGACGGTGAACAGCATCATCGAGCCGACGCTGAACGAGGTGCTCGGCGGCGGTCGCTACGACGTGGTCTCGATCGGCTTCATCCTGGCGCTGTGGTCGGGCTCGCGGGCCCTGAACGTGTTCGTCGACACGATCACGATCATGTACGGCCTCGGCGGCCACCGGGGCATCGTCCGCACCCGGGCGCTGTCGTTCCTGCTCTACGTGCTCGGCATGGTCGTCGGCGTCGTCGTCGTGCCCCTGGTCGTGGTCGGCCCGACGATGATCGCGCGCTGGCTGCCCGACCGGTTCGACTTCCTGAACACGCTCTACTGGCCCACCGTCCTGGCCCTGGGCATCTTGTTCCTGGCGCTGCTCTACCACGTGTCGGTGCCGGTCCGGACGTCGTGGCGCTACAACCTGCCCGGCGCCGTCTTCACGATGTTCTGCTGGGTCTTCGGATCGGCGCTGCTCCGCTGGATCCTGGTCGCGACGGCCAGCGGCTCGACCTCGATCTACGGTCCGCTGGCGGCCCCCATCGCGGTGCTGCTGTGGCTCTACCTGCTCTCGATCGCGGTGCTGATCGGCGCTGCGCTGAACGCCGCCTCCGACCAGATCTGGCCGCAGAAGGAGCTGACCACCGCCCGGCTGGAGCGGCTGCGGCGACTGAAGCTCGACAACGTGCTGCCGTGGCGCGCGTCCCTCGAGCGCGGCGCCGAGGAGGAGGCCCGGTCGGCGAGGGCCAACGACCCTGCCGCCGACCCCGAGGACGCCGACGCAGAGGACGCCGACGCAGAGGACGCCGACGCAGAGGACGCCGACGCAGGACGCCGACGCGCGAGCCGCAGAGGACGGCGGCCCTGACGGCGCCGACCGCGAGGACGCCCGCCCCGAGGTGGCCGCAGTCGAGCAGGAGCCGTCGCCCCCGCCCGCCCGGGTGGCCCGAGCGCCGCGAAATCCCGGTGCAGGTGTCGGAGGAGCGACGTAGGTTCTCTGGGATGACGACAGGTCGTGCGGAGGCCGTGGCACCGGTCACGCACGCCCCGGCCTGGCGCCCCGAGGTGGGCCTGGTGATCGCCCGCGAGATCGGCGTGGTGGTCGTGCTCACCGACCGGGGCACCGTCCGGGCGACGTACGGCGCCCGGCTGCTCGAGACCGCGGCCCGCGACCGGCGGGCGCTGCCCGAGCCCGGCGAGTGGGTGCGCGTACGCCGGTGGCGCGACGGCCCGGTGACCGTCGAGGGTCGCTGACCGGGCCGGGGTGACCCGCGTGCCATGCTTCCCCCGTGGGAAACGTGACCCTGCCGACTCCGGTGTTCGTGGCCGGTGGCGCCCTGAGCCTGCTGGCCGGCTACCTCATCGGCAGCGTCGCCTCACCGAGCGCCCCCGAGCGCAGCACCGCCACCGTGGTCAGCTTCGACAGCGCGCAGTCCCGGCTCTGCCTGACCGGTGACGCCATCGACGGCCAGGACGGCGTCGACGCCGACGGCGAGCTCTGCGGCACCCTGCGCCGCACGTCCGACGCCCAGGTGCCCCGCAAGGGCGAGAAGTTCCGCTTCGTCTCGGTCTCCCAGCCCGGTGAGGACGACGGCAAGCGGCAGCAGCAGGTCGTCATCTACGGCGACGTGGTGGGCTGAGGCCCCGCGTGGCCGACGACTCGACGACCGCGAGGATGCCGGGGCTGCTGAAGCTGCCGGCGAGCACGCGGTCCCCCTGGTGGGAGCTGGTGCGCCGGATCCTGATGGCCGTCGCCATCCTGGTCTTCACGGTGCTCCTGGTGTGGTTCGACCGCCGCGGCTACCGCGACGGCGGCGACATCCGGCCCGGCTTCCCCGACGGCACCGTCGACCTCGTCGACGCGATCTACTACACGACCGTCACCCTGAGCACGACCGGCTACGGCGACATCGCCCCCCTGGCCCCGCACGCCCGCCTGATCAACGCGTTCGTGATCACGCCGCTCCGCATCGCCTTCCTGGTGCTGCTGATCGGGACCACCCTCGAGGTGCTCGCCTCGCAGGGGCGCGAGATGTTCCGGGTCGCCCGGTGGAGGAAGAACATGGACAAGCACGTCGTCGTCATCGGCTACGGCACCAAGGGCCGCAGCGCCGTGGACACCCTGGTCAGCAACGGGACCTCGCGCGACTCCGTCGTGGTGGTGGACCCCGGGTCGGTCGCCCAGGAGGAGGCGCACGCCGACGGCCTGGCCGTCGTGACCGGTGACGCGACGCGACGCGAGGTGCTGCGCCGCGCAGGCGTCGAGCGGGCCCACCAGGTGATCATCACGACCGCGCGCGACGACACCACCGTGCTCGCGACGCTCACGGTGCGCCAGCTCAACCCCGACGCCTACATCGTCGCCGCGGTGCGCGAGCAGGACAACGTGCAGCTGGTGCGGCAGAGCGGGGCCGACTCGGTGATCACCTCCTCCGACGCCGTGGGCCGGCTGCTCGGCCTGGCGTCGTTCTCGCCCAACCTCGGCTCGGTGATGGAGGACCTGCTGACCTACGGAGAGGGCCTCGAGGTCGCCCAGCGCGACCTGCTGGTCAACGAGGTCGGCAAGGCGCCCCAGTCGCTGCCGGACCAGGTGATCGCGGTGGTGCGTGACGAGAAGGTCTACCGCTACTTCGACCCCACGGTGACCCTGCTGGCCCGCGGCGACGAGCTGATCGTCGTGCGGCCCGCACGCGAGCTTCCGTGGGCGCCGCGCCCCGGCACGCACAACGAGACCGGGTCCGACGAGGACGACTGAGCGTCGTACGCCGCCCCGGCTTCGCGTCGTCTCGTACGATGAGCCGCGTGAAGAACGCGGCGAAGAAGTGGGGTCTCACGATCCTGGGCTGGGTGCTGCTCGTGGTGGGCATCGCGGCGCTGCCGCTGCCCGGTCCGGGCGCCATGATCATCCTGGCGGCGATGTTCGTCCTGGCCACGCAGTACGAATGGGCCGACCGCAGGCTCGAGGGCGTCAAGGCCTGGGCGATGAAGGGTGCCGCCGACAGCGTGCGCACCTGGCCGCGGGTCCTGGTCTCGGTGCTGGGCGTGGTCTGGCTGATCGGCCTCGGCATCTACTGGGGCATCCGTCCCGAGTCGCCGGGCTGGTGGCCGATCGCCGACAAGTGGTGGCTGGTCGGCGGCTGGGGCACGGGCTCCACCCTGATCTTCTCCGGCCTCGTGGCCGGTGGCCTGCTCGTCTACAGCTTCGTCAAGCTGCGCGAGCCGGACGGGTCCGCCTCTGCGGGCCGGGCCCGCACCCCCGCCTGAGCACGTCCGCGCCCCACCGGTCAGAGGTCGAACTCGCGTCCGATCACGATCGTGCGCGCCGCCGGCAGCGAGAGCTGCTCGATCCGGTCGGTGGCGAGCCGGTCGATCACCAGGAACACGCGTTGGCGCCACACGGCCATGCCGTTCTCGCGGTTGAGCCGCGGGATCGGGTCGGAGACGAAGTACCACGCGTCGTCCGGGTCCACCCCGCCCAGGGCCTCGGGCTCCTGACGGCAGGCGACGGCCAGCACGTGGCCGACGTTGAGCCGCTCGCGGTAGCCCAGGGTCACCGACACCGAGGTGATCCCGTCGTAGCGGTCGCCGTAGGTCTCGACCTCCACCACGGTCTCGGTCGGTGAGGCCGTCGGCTTGTCCGCCAGCTCCCAGCTGAGCAGCACCACCCGCTCGGCCAGGCCGTAGCCCGCGTCGACCACCGTGCGCAGGGACACCGGTGCCACCCGTGCGTCGGGGGTGAGGAACACCGCGCTGCCCGGCACCCGGCGGGCGGGCGCACCGTCGCCGGTGAGGTCGGCGAGCACGTCCTCGGGCGAGGTCTCGACCTCCCTGCGGGCCTCGGCGAGGCGGCGCTGGCCGCTGCGCCAGGTCGACATCACCACGAGCAGCACGGCGCCCAGCCCCACGGGCGCCCAGCCGCCGTCGAGCAGCTTGGGCAGGGTCGCGGCGAAGATCAGCACCACGACCACGAGGCAGCCCGCCGCCACGACGCGGCGCGCGGTGACGCGCCGGTGCCGCACCCGGTCGAGCGCGAGGTACAGCGTGGCGGTGACCAGGACCGTCGAGCTCACGGCGACGCCGTACGCCGCGGAGAGGCGCGCGGAGTCCCGGAACACCGCCACCACCCCCAGCACGACGACGGCCAGCGCCCAGTTGGCGGCCGGGAGGTAGATCTGGCCCGCGTGGCTGCGGGAGGTGTGCTCGGTGCGCAGGAACGGGAAGAGCCCGAGTCCGGCGGCCTGGTGCAGCACGGTGAACGCACCGGCGATGACGGCCTCGGAGGCGATCACGGTGGCCATCGTCGCCACGACCAGCACCGGGACCGTCGCCCACGACGGGACCACGGCGTAGAACGGGTCGGCGGCGGTCGAGGGGTCGCGCAGCACGGCCGCGGCCTCGCCCAGGTAGGCCACCACCAGGGCGGGCAGCACGACGTACAACCAGGCCGAGGCGATGGCGCGGCGGCCGAAGTGGCCCAGGTCGGCGTACAGCGCCTCGGCCCCGGTGACCGTCAGGACCACGGCCCCGAGGGCCAGGAAGGCCGTCAGGGGGTCGTCGAGGAAGAACCCGACGGCGACGTGCGGCGAGAGGGCGACGAGCACGCCGGGGTCCTGGGCCAGGGAGGCGACGCCCGTCACCACCAGCAGCGCGAACCACACCACCATCACGGGACCGTAGAAGCGTCCGATGACGCCGGTGCCGATGCGCTGCAGCACGAACACCCCGGCGAGCAGGACGACGGCGATCGGCAGCACGGCGACCTCCAGCGACGGGCTGGCCACCTCGAGGCCCTCGGCGGCCGAGAGCACGGAAATGGCGGGGGTGATGACGCAGTCGCCGAGGAACATGGCGGCGCCGACCATCCCGAGCACGGTGACCAGGGCGACCGTGCGGGCGCTGCTGCTGGAGCGGCGCACGAGCGCGACGAGGGCCAGCAGACCGCCCTCGCCCTCGTTGTCGACGCGCAGCAGGAGGCCGACGTACAGCACCGTGACGACCACGACCATCGCCCAGATCACGGTGGAGGTCATCCCCAGCACGGTCTCGCGCTCCAGCGGGCCGGTCTCGCCGAGGACCGTGCGCAGCGCGTAGAGCGGGCTCGTGCCGATGTCGCCGAAGACGACACCGAGGGCCCCGACCACCCGCACCAGGGAGCGTCCCCGCCCACGGTCCTGCCCACGGTCCTGCGCCATCACGCCCCCGGTCACCTGGTCGGCCACCCCGCCGGCGGTCCGCTGGATCCTCTCGCGTCGGGCGGTCGCTGCCCAGCCCTCCGTCCAGCCCTCGTCCGACCGCTCGCTGGACACCGGCCCGACGCTCCTCCTGACCGCTCCGGTCGCGTTCCCGGCCCCGTCGGCCCCGTCGGTTCGCCGCTGAGCGACGGACGGTGACAGGCTGTGCGGATGGAGCACGCAGCGGCCGACGAGCCGACCACCACGACACCGTCCGACGCCGGTGCCTCCCACGGCCTGCCCACGCGCGAGCAGACGATCGGTGAGGGGGTCGCCTGGCTGGCCCGGTGGAGCCTCCGTGCGGTCGCCATCGCCCTCGGGGCGGTGCTGCTCGGCCTGCTGGTCAAGGTCGGGTGGTACGTCATCTTCCCGGTCGTGCTCGCGCTGATCCTGTGCACCGTGCTCGCCCCCGTGGCGGCGCTGCTCCGCACCCGCGCCAAGCTGCCAGGCGCCCTCGCGGCGGTGGTGGCCCTGCTCGGGTCGCTGGCGGTCGTGATCGGGGCCGGCTTCGCGATCGCACCCTCGGTCTCGGGCCAGAGCGGCGACCTCGTCGACAGCGCCAACCAGGGCATCCAGCAGGTCCAGGACTGGGTGCAGAGGACCGACTTCATCACCACCGACCAGATCGACGCCGGCCTGCAGGGTCTGCAGGAGAAGCTGACCGGCTCGGCCGGCAGCATCGCCTCGGGTGTGCTGACCGGCGTCTCGGTCGTGACCAACAGCCTGGTCACCCTGGTGATCACGCTGATCCTGACGTTCCTGTTCCTCAAGGACGGCGCCAAGTTCCTGCCGTGGGTGCGCCGCCTGGCGGGTCGGAGCGCCGGTGTCCACCTGGCCGAGGTGGGGGCACGGGCCTGGGACACCCTGGGTGGCTTCATCCGCACCCAGGCGCTGGTCTCGCTCATCGACGCGGTGCTGATCGGTGGCGGGCTGCTGGTCGTCGGCGTGCCGCTGGCCATCCCGCTGGCCGTGCTGACCTTCTTCGCCGGTTTCGTGCCGATCGTCGGTGCCTTCGTCGCCGGCACCATCGCGGTCCTGATCGCCCTGGTCTCCAACGGCCCGACCGGCGCCCTGATCGTGCTGGCCATCATCGTGGCGGTGCAGCAGCTCGAGGGCAACGTGCTCTCCCCCTGGCTGCAGTCGAAGTCGATGAACCTGCAGCCCGCCGTGGTGCTTCTCGGCGTCGCCCTGGGGTCGACGCTGTTCGGCATCACCGGCGCCTTCCTCGCCGTGCCGGTCACCGCCGTGGCCGCCGTGGTGCTGCGCTACCTCGACGAGGTGGTCGAGGCCCGCACCACGCCCGGCCGGCCCTCACCGATCGAGGCGGCGCCCGGGGTCGGCACCGAGCCCGCAGGTGAGGGCGCGGCCGCGATCGCCGAGGACCACGAGGCCCCGGCGGACGGGTCGACGCCCCACGAGGACGACGGGGCCGGCTCAGGTCGGCACTGACAGGCTGGGGCCATGGAACCGGTCATCGTCGTCGGCGCGGGCATCTCGGGCATCGCCTGCGCCCGCGTGTTGCAGGGTGCGGGCATCCCCGTCGTCGTGGAGGACCGTGGTCACCGCCTCGGGGGCCGGATGGCCACCCGGACGGTCGGTGGTCGCCCGGTCGACACCGGGGCCTCCTACCTGACCGTCGGCGACGACGCCTTCGCGGCTGTCGTCCACGACTGGCATTCGCGCGGCCTGGCCCGGGAGTGGACGCAGACCTTCACGGTGCTCTCGGCCGACGAGGCCCCCGCCTCGAAGTCGGGGCCGATGCGCTGGGGCACCCCCGGCGGCATCCGCACCCTGGTCGAGGACCTCGCCGCCGGTCTCGACGTACGCCGCCACGAGGTGCTGCGGGTGACGTCGGAGCCCGAGGGCCTCGCCGTCGACGGCCGCGCGACGCCCGCGGTGGTCCTGGCCATGCCCGACGCGCAGGCCCGCCGGCTGCTCGTCGACGGGTCCGGCGAGGGATCGGGCGAGGGTCTGGAGCCGACCGTCGCCGTGCTCGATCGCGGGTCCGAGCCGGTGCTGGCGGTGACGGCGGCCTTCGCACGCCGCACGTGGGACCGTGTGAGCGATCCCGAGCCGTTCCACGGCGCCTTCGTCAACGACGACGACGTGCTGGCCTGGATCGCGGACGACGGACGCCGCCGCGGCGACGACGCCCCCGTGCTCGTGGGTCACTCGACCGGCGCCTTCGCGGCTCCGCGCCTCGAGGACCCGCAGGCCGCGGGCGACGCGCTCGTGGCGGCGCTGGTCAGGCTGCTCGACGTGGGCCAGGAGCCGGTCGAGACCCACGTGCAGCGCTGGTCGCTGGCCAAGCCGACCGGCGAGCGCGAGGCGACCCACCACCTGGGCACGACGCCCGGCGGGGGCCTGCTCGGCGTCTGCGGCGACGGCTGGGGGCCGGCCTCCAAGGTCGAGGGCGCCTGGCTCTCGGGCACCCGACTGGGCGAGGCGTTGGTCGAGCGGCTGGTCGCCGACGGGCACGCGTCGGGCGGCGCGACCACCGACCGGTCCTGAGCGGTGTGGGTGCTGCCCGACGTCGTCGGTGACGACCCGGTCGTGGTCTTCTGCGGTGAGGCCGGTGCCGAGAGCACGAAGAGCCGCGAGCACCGCTACGAGACGCCCGGCAACGCGTTCTACGAGCTGCTGCACGACAGCGGGATGACCCCCGAGCGCCTGCGCCCCGACGAGGAGCACCGGCTCCCGGCGTACGGCCTGGGCACGACGGACCTCGTCGGCCACTGGGACCCCCGCTGGGTCGAGGTCGACGCGCTGGTCGCCAAGGTCGAGCGCTGGCGGCCGGAGTGGTTGGCCTTCGTCGGCAAGGGCACCGCCCGGACCGCCGCCCGGGCGCTGGGCCGGCGGCCGCCGCGGCTGCTGGGTCCGACCGACTGGTACCTCGGCGGCGCCCAGGTGTTCGTGCTCCCGGGCCCGAGCGGCGCCAACCGGCGCCACGACTACGACGGGCGGCCCCACCGGCTGGCGTGGTGGCACGACCTCGCCGGGATGGCCGGGCTCGACACGACGGAGGGTCCGGGGCCGTCCGAGGGGCTCAGCGCGACTTGATCTCGCGCTTCATCCGCCGGCGCAGCTGCAGGATGCGCAGGGCGCCGGCGGCACCCACCAGCAGCGCGCCTCCAGCGGCGGCGATCAGCAGGGTGGCCGACAGCGGCGCCTGGCCGGTCCAGCCGAGGAAGGAGACCTCGGCCTTCTGGGTGTTCTGCAGGATGAAGACGGCCAGCAGGATCAGCACCACGACGAGGACGAGCACGGCGATCCAGGTGCCGCTGGTGCGCGAGCCGCGCAGCGGGCTGTCGCTCGCCCCGCCCCGGCCCTTGCGGCCGCCCGTGGGGGTGCTGTCCGCAGGGGCGCCGGAGGACGGCTCGTTGACGGGGGGAGTGGGCTGGTCGGTGCTCACGGGGGCTCCTGCGTGCTCGGGTGCTGGGGAAGTCGGACTCGCCTGAGGCGTACCCCGCCGCGGGGCGGGCATCCGTGCCCCCAGCCTAGGGGAGTCGGGCGGCCCCGGCCGTGCGCGCGGCGACCGCGGCCCTGAGAGGATCGACACGTGTGGTTGAGGTGCTCGTGCGGCGAGCGGCACTGGGGCAGGTACGGCGCGGCCGGCCTGCTGCTGACCGACCCCGCGCGCACCGCGGTGCTGCTGCAGAAGCGGTCGGTGCACGTGCACAACGGAGGCACCTGGAGCGTCCCCGGCGGCGCGATCGAGCGCGGGGAGTCGCCCCGCGAGGCGGCCCTGCGGGAGGCGCACGAGGAGGCCGGGCTCGACCCGCGCACGCTGCGGGTGACCTCGACGCTGGTCGGCACCGACCACGGCGACTGGTCCTACACCTACGTGGTCGCCGAGGGCGAGCGGCCCGAGCACCCCGAGCTCGCGGTGGCGGGGTCCACCAGCTGGGAGGCCGACCGCACGACGTGGGTCGACCTCGACCGGGTGCCGTCGTACTCCCTGCACCCGGGCCTGCGCGCGCACTGGTCGCGGCTGCGCGACGAGCTCCTGGGCTGACCCGGTCGGTCGCCCCAGGAGGGCCTCCGTAGGCTGCGGCCCGTGCTGGGAACAACGCGCGAGCAGACGGTGTCGGTGCTGGAGCTTCGGCGGGAGGAGCGTCGCAACGCCCTCGACGTCGGCCTGTGCCGCGAGCTCCTCGACGGGGCCCGGGCGGAGGTCGAGGCGGGCGCCCGGGTGCTGGTGGTGACCGGTCGCGGCTCCTCGTTCTGCTCGGGGGCCGACCTGGACGGGGTCTACGGCGAGGATTTCCTGGAGGCGCTCTACGGCATGCTGCACGGCCTGACCCGGCTGCCGGTGCCCGTGGTGGCCGCCGTCAACGGACCGGCGATCGGCGCCGGCACCCAGCTCGCGCTGGCCTGCGACCTGCGCGTCGCCGACGAGACCGCCCGGTTCGCCGTGCCGACCGCCCGCAACGGGATGGCCGTCGACGCCTGGACGATCCGCACCCTGGCCGCCGTCGCCGGTGGTGGGGTCGCGCGCCGGCTGATGCTCGCCGCCGAGACCCTCGACCGCGACGCGGCCGTGCACTGCGGCCTGGTCGACCGGGTGGGTGGCCTCGAGGTGGCCCTGGCGTGGGCGCACGAGATCGCGGCCCTCGCGCCGCTCTCGCTGGCGCACAACAAGGGCGTGCTGAGCGGGGCCGACGACGACGCCGTCGAGGCGTCCTTCGCGCGCTGCTGGGCCAGCGACGACGTCGCCGAGGCGGCCGCGGCCCGTCGTGAGAAGCGCACCCCGTCGTTCCAGGGCCGCTGATGGGCCGCGGAGACGTCGTCACCACCACCGTCGAGCACGACGGGCTGACCTTCGACGTGCGGGTGGCGGGGCCCGAGGACGGCACGCCGGTGCTGCTCCTGCACGGCTTCCCGCAGACCTCGCGCTCCTGGATCCGGGTGCTCGACCAGCTCGAGGACACCGGCTGCCGGTTCCTGGCCCCCGACCAGCGGGGCTACTCACCCGGTGCCCGTCCGCCCCAGGACTCGGCGTACGCCGGGGAGGTGCTGGCCGCCGACGCGCTCGCCGTCGCCGCTGCGCTGGGGCACGACACCGTGCACCTGGTCGGCCACGACTGGGGAGCCTCGGTCGCCTGGCAGGTCGCGGCCCACCACCCCGAGCGCGTCCGCAGCCTGACCGCGCTGTCGGTGCCTCACCTCGCGGCCTTCGGGTGGGCGGTGGCGCACGACGCCGAGCAGCAGCGGCTCTCGGCGTACCTCTCGGACTTCCGCCGCCCCGGGCACGACGAGGTGATGCTGGCCGACGACGCCGCCGCGCTGCGGGAGATCTACGACGGGGTGGTGGCACCCGACGACGTCGACCGCTACGTCGCCGTGATGCGCGACGGGGCGCTCGGCCCGGCCCTGGGGTGGTACCGCGCCATGCGCCGCGACCTCGCCGAGCTGCCGCCCGTGCGCGTGCCGACGACCTTCGTCTGGGGCGAGCAGGACCGGGCCACCAGCGAGGCGGCCGCGTCCCGGTGCGCGCAGCACGTGCAGGCCGACTACCGCTTCGTGCGCCTGCCCGGCGTCAGCCACTGGTCGCCCGACGAGGTGCCTGAGGTCGTGGCCGAGGAGGTCCGCCTGCGGGTCCTGGGGCGCTGAGCCCCTGCTCACGGTTGCTCGCGCACCGGTGGCCACCAGGCGTCTGCGTGGGGGTGGTTGCCGGAGGCCTCCTCGGGTACGACGTGGGGGACCTCGCCCGCCGGGCGAGCCGAGTCGAGGAGTGTCATGAACGGCCAGAACCAGGAGCACCAGCGCCCCGAGGGTGTCGGCGACGCGACCGTCGAGGCGGTGGACACCTTCACACGGGCCCTGGAGACCATCGAGGTGGCCCGCGGCCACCTGCTGCAGTTCCACCGCCTGACGGGCACGGGGGACACCCAGCTGCGCGAGTCGGTGCGGCAGCTGCGCGACGCCGGCCACGCGAGCCTCGCCGACCGCGTCGAGCACGAGCTGGTGGGGCGCAACGTGATCGAGGGCCGCTGGACCTTCCAGATCATCGAGCAGTACGACGAGGACTACATGTCGAAGTGGCGCGAGCTCGAGCAGGCTGCCCGGGACGAGCTCGTCGGTGGGCGACGGCACCTGCTCGAGGCGGAGATGAAGGAGGCGCACCGCACGCACGGCGAGCGCCACCACGAGGCGGTCCCGCCCGAGCAGCGCTGAGCCACCGGCCTGGTCGGGGAGGGGTCCTCGAAGGCGGGTACGCCGGGGGAGTCGTCGGCGGTCGCAGCAGGTGCCCGGGCATCGTCGCGGACAGCGCCAGTACGTCGGGGTGGGTGCCGACCACGAAGCCGACCAGGTCCTCCACGGGCACGGTGGCGCCACACGTGGGAGGTCTCCCCAGCCTTGGTGTGCCCATCAGCTCGCTGAGCGGCGATCAGGATGTCGGACGGCTGGGTCTCGGGGCTGTCTTCGGGTGGCTCCCGACGAGGGTAGCCACGGAAGTCCCTCACCCCGGGTGAGAGCCACGGAGCGTCGCCGGACCGCCGAGCCGTCCGGGGGACCCGAGCTGGTCGACTCTGGAGGGCCGGTCTAGGTCCTTCGATGGAAGCTGATGCGTCCGGAGGGCTCGATCCGAGGCTCGAA
>CAVVQW010000011.1:0-144587 GCA_963750435.1 uncultured Actinomycetota bacterium
CCCGCCTTCTTCAAGACCCGGAAGACGGCGTCCTGCCAGGGCGGCGCCAGTGCGTCCAGTGCTCATTCCCACGTCCTCGTCGCTCGGGTCCTGTCAGGATCCCGGCTGCACGGCGGATAGGGAACCGACCGATCCCGAGCGGAGCGATAAGGTCCGCTTCATGCCTCTGAGCGCGTTCCACCTCCAGCTCCTCGGTGAGGTGCAACGGGCGGGCAGCCTCGCCGGCGCCGCGAGGACACTCGGCGTCAGCCCACCGGCCGTCTCCCAGCAGGTGGCCCGGGTCGAGGCCGACCTCGGCGCCTCGGTGGTCACGCGCGGCTCCCGCGGGGTGTCCCTCACCGATCTGGGGGCGGCGCTGGCGCTGCACGGCCGGGCGATCACCGGCAAGCGCAAGGCGGCCGCCGCGAGCGCGGACCGGGTCCTCGGCCGGCACACGCGGCGACTCGCGCCGTGGGCGCCGTCGCCTCGACCGTGCACCGATCCTTGCCGACGCGCTGGCCACCATCCGGCTGCGCTACCCCGACAGCGAGCTCTCGGTGGTGGAGGTCGGGTCCGACACCGGCGTCGACCTGGTCGCCGAGGGCAGCCTGGACCTGGCCCTGGTGGCGGGCTACGGCACCTCGCCCTTCCACGAGGGGCTGGCCATCCGCGAGGTCCTGGTCGACGACTGCTGCTCGTCGTACCTGATGACCACGCGCTGGTGACCTCCGAGCACGACACCGTCGACCTCCGCGAGCCGGAGCACGACGCCTGGGTGAGCGGAGCGCCCGGCCGCCGTCACCGGGTGCAGCTCGACGTGCTGGCCGCCGGATTCGGCTTCGTCCCCCGGGTCACCTTCAGACCGAGTCGTTCCAGGTCGCCCAGGCGCTCGTCTCGGCGGGAGTGGCGGTCGCGGTCTCCGGCGACCGCGCGGCTGGCGCTGTCCGGCGTACGCCACTACCGGATCACGGGCGAGCCCGCCCGAGGTCTGTACGCCGTCACCGCGCAGAACGTGAACCACCTGCCGCTGGCAGAGCCGATGCTGGCGGCGATCCGCCAGACGGCGCGCGAGCTCTCACTCTGACGTGCGCTGGCTCCCCTCGGCCCGGACGTGCCGCAGGACGTCCTCCGCACCGGGTAGCGGGGTAGGAGAGAGCGCGGTCGAGCGCGGCCGCGACCTCGTCGCGAACTTCGGCCTGTGTGCCTCGAGGCCGGCAGCGTCCACGATCCCCCGGGCCTCGGCGTACGCCACGATGCGAGCCACCGGATCCGCCCCTCGGCCCGGGCGACCTCGGCCGGTCCCGGTACAGCGCAGGGTTGTCGGAGGTGTTGTGGAAGCTGAGCCGGTAGGTCACTGCCTCGATCATGGTCGGTCCCTCACCAGCGCGGGCACGCTCGACCGCCTGACGGGTGACCTCGTGCACGGCGAGGAGGTCGTTCCCGTCCACCGCCACCCCCGGGAAGCCGTAGCCACGAGCGCGATCAGCCAGGCGAGCCGCTCGGGTCTGCCGGTCGACGGGCGTCGAGATCGCGTACTGGTTGTTGATGATGACCAGGACGAGCGGCACCTGCATCACGCCGGCGAGGTTGCAGGCCTCGTGGAAGTCACCCTCCGAGGTGGCGCCGTCCCCGCAGTAGGCGAGGGTGACGTCGTCGCGTCCCTGGATGGACGCCGACCACGCGATGCCCACGGCATGCGGCAGCTGGGTGCCGATCGACTGCTGTCGCGGCAGCATCCGGACGTCGTCAGCGATGCGGGCGGCCTCGAACCTGCCCGAGCATCAACGCCAGCATCCGGTCGAGGGGCCAGCCGTGCCGCAGCATCGCGGGTTGCTCACGCGAGGCCGGCACCAGCCAGTCCACCGCCGGGTCGATGGCCAGGTGCGAGCCCACGACCGCCGCTTCCTGCCCCAGGACCGGCGCGTACAGCCCGAGCCGTCCTTGCCGTTGGAGGTTGGTGCACCTCTCGTCGATCGCTCGCGACAGCAGCATCAGTCGCAGCCCCTCGCGCACCAGGTCGTCCGAGAGATGGGCGACGTCCGGACGGACCAGCTGTCCGTCCTGGCCCAGCAGCTGGATCGGCTGCCCGTCGCCGGCTGCCCACTCACGGGCCCAGTCGTGGGTGCTCGGTCATGACCTCTGCACCGCCTTCAACGCGGCCGCCACGACGTCGTCCGCGGAGGGCAGGAAGTGGTCCTCGAGGCGTCCCGGCGGATAGGGCGCGTCCGGCGCCGCGACGCGCCGGATCGGCAGCGAGATCGTCTCGGACAACGACTCCTGGAGGCGGGCGACGATCTCGGCCCCGAGCCCCGCCGTACGCACGCCTTCGTGCACGACCACCACCCTCCTGCGCGATGCCGCCGCCCGGAACAGACCCTCGTCGTCGATGGGGCTCAACCGCCGCAGGTCGAGCACGGCGGCCTCGACGTCGTGCGCGTCCTCGAGCTCGGCGGCAGCCGCGAGACAGGTGTGGACCGCTCGGCCCCCAGCTGACCAGGAGGACGTCGTCCCCCTCGCGGCGGAGCCGTGCGCCGGACCCGGTGCTCGCCGTCGCTCGCGACAGACAGCGGCCCACGTAGCGGAGCGGTAGAGCCGCTGCGGCTCCAGGAACACCACGGGGTCGGGGTCCCGGATCGCCTCCCGGAGCAGGCTGTGGGCGTCGTCGGGGAAGGCCGGGGCGAACACCTTCAGCCCGGGGATGTTCGCGAGCTGGCCCTCGAGCGAGTCGGGATGGAACTCGGGCATCCGCAGCCCGCCGCCGTACGGCGCGCGGATGGTGACGGGCAGGTGGAAGCGCCCGCGGGATCGGTATCGGTACCTGGCCAGCTGCTGGGCGACCTGGTGGAAGGCCTGGTGCAGGAACCCGGCGAACTGGATCTCCGCGATCGGCACCAGCTCCGCCGATCGCCAGCCCGACCGAGGCGCCGACGATGCCGCCTTCGGCCAGCGGGGTGTCGAAGACCCGGCCGGGGAAACGCTCCAGGAACCCCTCGGTGGCCCGGAAGACCCCGCCCAGCCGGCCCACGTCCTGCCCGAGGAGGACCACCCGGTCGTCCTCCTCCATGGCCTCGACCATGGCAGCGCGGACGGCCTCCAGCAGCGTCACGTCGCGCCCGACGTCCATCTGTCCTCCCGTGACGACCTGCAGTGCTCTCACGACACCTTGAGGCGGAGCTTGACCTGCTCCCCCACCTGCGTCAGCGGGTCCGTCACCGGAAGCTGTCCGGCGATGCGCCGCGCGCTCAGACTACGCACCCGGGACGGCGCCACGCCCCGACGGCCTGACTGGGTCCGCCCCGCCACCCTCGCGACACATTCGCATGTCCGGAACCGGGCCCTCAGGCGACTGCGCGCCGCACGGCCTCGACGTAGCGCAGGGTGGCCCGATGCTGGATCCGGCGTACGACGGGACCGCCGAGACGGGTGTACCAACGACCCGGCCAGGAGAAGGCGCGGACCTCGGCCCACGTCTGGTCGCCGACCCGCTCGACGAGGAAGAGCTCCTCGCCGCGCTCGGGGTGCCCGGGCAGGGTGCCGTAGGCGAAGCCCTGCCGATCGGTTCGTCGACCACGTAGACGACGCGGGTCGGAGCCGTCATCCGCACCGGGCCGAACCACCGCGGAGGGTCAGCTCGAGGCCCTCGACCGCGCGCGGGGAGTCGGTCGACACGGTGAGGCCTGCGCCGCGCTGCATCCCGAAGGTGAGGACGCACGCCGCCGCGGCTGCGAACACGTCGGCCGGACCGGTCTGCTGCCGTACGGCGAACCGGTGGGCCGAGCGCGGCATCGACTCCGGGGACCGGGTGGCGCCCCCCTCGGTGTAGGTCAGTGGCCTCCTCCGAGCGTGGAGTGGAAGCCGACCAGTCGCGCCGACGCGGTGTCGAGGTCGCTCCAGGGCACGGCGACGTCGAGCACCGCCATGGCCGAGGTGGGGAAGCCGGCGCCGACGGTGCGGAAGGCGTCGGGATCGGGGTCGCCGGCGTCGAGCAGCACCGCCAGCGAGGCCACCGTCGGGTTGTGCCCGAGGTAGAGCACCACCTCGGCGTCGGCCGGCGCGGTGCGGATGACGTCGACCGCGGAGTCGGCGTCGGCGGCGTACACCGCGTCGGAGAGGTGGGGCCGCAGCGTGCTGCCGCTGCCCTCGACGACACCCGCCCAGGTGTCCTGGGTGCGGGCCGCGCTGGAGACGAAGGCGTACGTCGGGAGCAGGTCGCCCGCCGCCAGCCACTCCCCCGCGGCGTGCGCCTCGCGCCGGCCCCGCTCGGTGAGCCGCCGCGCGTGGTCCTCGTCGGCGTACGGCTCGGCCTTCCCGTGGCGCATCAGCACGAGGACGCGGCGTGGCGCCGGACGATCTGTGGGGGAAGAGGGGCTCACACCGGCAATTGTGCATCCCTTAGCCTTCCTGTCATGCCATTCGGTGCCATGCCCGCACAGGTTGCCTCCCGCGGCGACCTGATCGTCATCGGAGGGGCCGAGGACAAGCTCGGCAAGCGCACCATCCTCTCCGAGTTCGTCCGCCGCTCGGGGGGTGAGCAGGCCCGGATCGCGGTCGTCCCGACGGCGTCGTCACTGGGCGACGAGATCGTCGACGTCTACACCGCGCTGTTCGAGAAGCTGGGTGCCGGCGAGGTGTACGGCGTCCGCCCGCAGGACCGTGAGCAGGCCTCCGACCCGGCACTGGTCGCCGACCTCGAGCGCGCCACCGGCATCTTCATGACCGGGGGCAACCAGCTCAAGCTCTCCACCGTGGTCGCCGGCACGCCGTTCGGCCAGGCGATCCTGGACGCCCGCGAGCGCGGCACCACGATCGGCGGCACCTCGGCCGGCGCCAGCATCCAGTCCTCGCACATGGTGGCCTTCGGCCCCGGCGGCTCCACCCCCAAGCAGCGGATGACCCAGGTCGCCGCGGGCCTGGGGCTGGTGGACAACTGCGTGATCGACCAGCACTTCGCCCAGCGCAACCGCTACGGCCGGCTGCTGATGATCGTCTCGCAGAGCCCGCAGCTGCTCGGGCTGGGCATCGACGAGGACACCGCCGCCGTGATCACCACCGAGGCCGACGGCCGCGAGCTGCTCCGCGTGGCCGGGCGGGGGTCGGTGACCATCTTCGACGGCACCCACATGGTCACCAACGCCCACGAGGCCAAGGAGCGCCGTCCGATCCTGGCCTCCGGCGTCGTCCTGCACGTGCTCCCGGCGGGGTCGCAGTTCGACCTCGGCAGCCGCACGCTGCTCCCCTCCACGCAGGAGGTCACGCAGGAGGACGCCGACGAATTAGCCACGGCCAACCGTGATCTGCGCAAGATGACACGCGACATCGCGGCCGGCGACGTCTCACCCTCGGTGCTGCGCCGCCGCATCGCCCGACGAAGCAGAGGAGCAGCCACGTGACCGACCACGCGCACGAGCAGAGGTCCGACCGGACCACGACCGTCAGCTCCGGCGGCCGTCCGAGCGCCGACCTCGCGATCATCGAGACCCGCGTCTACCGCGGCGCCAACGTGTGGTCCTACGACAAGGCGATCCACCTCGTCGTCGACCTCGGGGTCCTCGAGGACTTCCCGACCAACACCCTGCCCGGCTTCACCGAGCACCTGCTCGAGTCCCTCCCCGGCCTGCGGGAGCACTCCTGCTCGCGCGGGCGTCGCGGCGGCTTCGTGGAGCGCCTGCACGAGGGCACCTGGCTCGGTCACGTCGCCGAGCACGTCGCGCTGTCGCTCCAGCAGGTGGTCGGCCACGACATCCGTCGCGGCAAGACCCGGCAGGTCAAGGGCCAGGAGGGCCGCTACAACATCATCTACGGGTACGTCGACGAGCAGGTCGGCCTCGAGGCCGGCCGCTTGGCGACCCGGCTCGTCAACCACCTCGTCGAGGCCGACCCGGGCTTCGACTTCGAGGCCGAGCTCGACGCCTTCATCCTGCGCGCCCAGCGCACCGCCTTCGGGCCCTCCACCCAGGCGATCATCGACGAGGCGGTCTCGCGCGACATCCCGTGGATCCGCCTGAACAAGCACTCGCTGGTGCAGCTCGGCCAGGGCGTGCACGCCAAGCGCATCCGGGCCACGATGACGTCGGAGACCAGCTCGATCGCGGTCGACATCGCCTCCGACAAGGACCTCACCACCCGCCTGCTCGGCGCGGCCGGCCTGCCGGTGCCCAAGCAGGAGTCGGTCCGCACCGCGGAGCAGGCCGCGACCGTCGCCCGCCGGATCGGCTTCCCCGTGGTGATCAAGCCGCTCGACGGCAACCACGGCCGCGGCGTGTGCCTCGACCTGCAGAACGAGCAGGACGTCATCGACGCCTTCCCGACCGCGAAGGACCAGTCGCGCCGCGGCTGGGTGATCGTCGAGTCCTTCATCACCGGCAAGGACTACCGCTGCCTGATCATCGACGGCCGGGTCGCCGCGATCGCCGAGCGCGTCCCCGCCCACGTCATCGGTGACGGCTCCAGCACCGTGCGCTCCCTGGTCGACCTGACCAACGCCGACCCGCGCCGCGGCGTGGGCCACGAGAAGATCCTGACCCGGATCAAGGTCGACGCGGCCGCCGAGGACGTGCTCGCCGACCAGGGCCACACCCTCGAGTCGGTGCCCGCCGAGGGCGAGATGGTCAAGCTCGCGCTCACCGGCAACATGTCGACGGGCGGCATCTCGATCGACCGCACCTTCGAGGCGCACCCGGAGAACGCAGAGATCGCGGAGGAGGCCGCCCGCATGGTCGGCCTCGACATCGCCGGCATCGACTTCATCTGCCCCGACATCACCCAGCCGGTCCGCGAGACCGGCGGCGCGATCTGCGAGGTCAACGCCGCGCCCGGGTTCCGGATGCACACCCACCCGACCATCGGCGAGCCGCAGTTCATCTCCAAGCCCGTGGTCGACATGCTCTTCCCGCCCGGCGCCCCGAGCCGGATCCCGATCGTGGCCGTGACCGGCACCAACGGCAAGACCACCACCAGCCGGATGATCAGCCACATCTTCAAGGGCATGGGCCGCAAGGTCGGCATGACCTCGACCGACGGCGTGGTCATCGACGAGCGGCTGCTGATCCGGGCCGATGCCTCCGGCCCGCGCAGCGCCCGGATGGTGCTGCAGAACCCGCGCGTCGACTTCGCCGTCTTCGAGGTCGCCCGTGGCGGCATCCTGCGCGAGGGTCTCGGCTACGAGCGCAACGACGTCGCCGTCGTGCTCAACGTGCAGCCCGACCACCTCGGCCTGCGCGGCATCGACACCGTGGAGCAGCTCGCCGACGTCAAGGCCGTCCTGGTCGAGGCGGTCCCCCGCGACGGCCACGCCGTGCTCAACGCCGACGACCCGCTGGTGCGCCAGATGCGTCGGCGCTGCTCGGGCCAGGTCGTCTGGTTCTCGATGGCCGAGCCCGGCAGCGAGGAGCGCGACATGATCGACGCGCACTGCCGCCGCGGTGGCAAGGCGCTCGTGCTCCAGCCGACCGAGCGCGGCGAGATGATCGTCGTGCGCCACGGGGCCCGCGACATGCAGCTCGCCTTCACCCACCTGCTGCCCGCGACCTTCTCCGGCCGGGCGCGGATGAACGTGCAGAACTCCCTCGCCGCCGCTGCGGCCGCCTTCGCGGTCGGGGCGCCCCTGCACGACATCCGTCAGGGCCTGCGCACGTTCTCGACCAACTACTACCTCTCCCCCGGCCGCCTCAACGAGATCGAGGTCAACGGGGTCCACGTGATCGTCGACTACTGCCACAACGCCCCGGGCATGCGGGCGCTCGGCGACTTCGTCGACCGCATCGGCGAGGGACTGGACTCGGGCAGCGAGCTCGGCAAGCCCTCGCGCATCGGCGTGATCGCCACCGCCGGCGACCGGCGCGACGAGGACATGCGCGAGCTCGGCGAGGTCGCGGCGCAGCACTTCGACGTCGTCGTCGTGCGCGAGGACGTCGCGCTGCGCAAGCGTGAGCGCGGCGAGACCGCCACCCTGGTCGCCGAGGGCGTACGCCGGGCTATGGAGGCCGGCAGCCGCTGCAAGCAGCTGGAGGTGATCCACGACGAGATCGAGGCCGTCCACCACGCCATGTCGCGCGCCAACCGCGGCGACCTGCTGGTCGTCTGCGTCGACAAGCACCCGCAGGTGATGTCGGAGCTGGAGAACTGGTCGCCGCACGCCCAGGCGGGCGCGACGGCCAGCGACGAGTTCCCGCTGGCCGACCCGGACTACACCCCGCCGTCGGAGTCCTGAGTCGCCTTCCGCGTCGACTTGCGCGCGGTCGCCTTGCGGGCGCCGGCCTTCTTGGCCGGCTCCTGCCGGGCGGGCCGGTGGCCCTTCAGCCGGGCCCAGAGCTGGTCACCGCCGGCCGACGTGGTGGTCGTGCGGGTCTCGAGGTAGGGCTGGTCCTGGACCAGGTCGCCGAGCTTGGCGAAGCCGTAGGCGCGGGAGTCGAAGGACGGGCTGGTGCGGGTCAGGTGGCTGCCGATCGAGCTCACCCGTGACCAACCGTCGTCGTCACCGGTCTTGTTCAGCGCCTTGGTGAGCATGCTCTGCAGGTTGGCCAGGATCTCCTGGGCCGGCGGCTCGAAGTCCTCGGCGTCGTCCTCCGGCTCGTCCTCGGGCCGGGCGTCGGTCGCCTGGGGCGGCTCGGTGCCGAGCAGCTCGAGGAAGATGAACTGGTCGCAGGCGTCCTGGAACGGCCGCGGCGTCTTGCGCTGGCCCACGCCGTAGACGGTCTTGCCGGACTCGCGCAGCCGGGTGGCGAGCCGGGTGAAGTCGCTGTCGCTGGAGACGATCACGAAGCCCTCGACGTTGCCGGCGTACAGCAGGTCCATGGCGTCGATGATCAGCGCCGAGTCGGTGGAGTTCTTGCCGGTCGTGTAGGCGAACTGCTGCATCGGCGAGATCGCGTGGGCGAGCAGCTGGTCCTTCCAACCGGCCAACCGCTGGCCGGTCCAGTCGCCGTAGGCGCGCTTGACCGTGAGCGGACCGAAGCGCGCGAGCTCGTCGAACATCTCCTGCGTGCGCTTGGGCGAGGTGTTGTCGGCGTCGATCAGGACGGCGAGCCGGATCTGCTCGTCACTCATGGGGCTCTCCTTCGAAGGTGGCGGGGGGTCTCGCTCAGGCGACCGGCCTCGTGCAGTCCGAACCATGACACGGTCCCGCCGACGACCAGCATCGCAGCCGCGATCTCCAGGGCGTGCCGGAAGCCCGCCGACAGCGCCGCGGGGTCGGCGTACTCCGCCCCGGTGAGGCCCACGACGGCCGGCAGCGCGGCCACGGCCAGCAGCGACCCGGCACGGGCGACGGCGTTGTTGATGCCGCTGGCCACCCCGGCGTGGCTGTCCGGGACGGCGGCGAGCACCGCGACCGTCAGCGGCGAGACCAGCGAGGCCAGGCCGAAGGCGAACAGCGTGATCCCCGGGAAGATGCCGGTGAGGTACGCCGACCCGGCGTCGGCGCGGCTGAGCAGCAGGGTGCCGGTGCCGCACACGAGCGGCCCGACGGTCAACGGGACGCGGGGGCCCGTGCGGGCGGCCAGCACCGACAGCCGTGAGGACAGCAGCAGCATCACCACGGTGATCGGCAGCGTCGAGATGCCGGCCTGGATCGGGCTGTAGCCGAGGGTGACCTGCAGCTGGAGCACCAGGAAGAACAGCACGGTGCCGAGTGCGCCGTACACCAGGAACGACATCACGTTCGCCGCGGTGAACACCCGCGAGGAGAACAGCGACACCGGGGCCATCGCGTGCGGCCGACGCTCGAGCAGCACGAAGCCGACCACGAGGGCCAGGGCCACCAGCGTCCCGACGACCAGCACGGGGGCCGAGAGGGCACGCCAGGAGGTCAGGAGGTAGGTCGTGCTGCCCAGCGCCGCGACGGCGACCACCGCGCCGGGCACGTCGAACCGGCCGCTGGCCTCCTCGTCGCGCGACTCCGGCACGTGCAGCCCCATCAGCACGACCAGGGCGCACAGCGGAAGGTTGATGGCGAAGATCCAGCGCCAGCCCGCGTGCTCGACCAGGAAGCCGCCCAGGAAGGGGCCGACGGCCGTGGCCACGCCGGCGACGCCGGCCCAGGTGCCGATGGCCGCGGCCCGGTCCTCCCTGCGGAAGGTGCCCTGGATGATCGCCAGGGCCCCGGGCACCACGAGCGCCGCGGCGACGCCCTGCAGCATCCGGAAGACCACCAGCTGGGTGGGCGACTGGGCGAAGGCGCACAGCGCGCTGCCCAGGGCGAAGCCCACGATGCCCACCAGGTAGGTACGGCGGCGTCCGAGCCGGTCGCCCAGCGCGCCGCCGACCAGGATCAGGGAGGCCAGGCTGAGCAGGTAGCCGTTGCTGATCCACTGCAGCTCTGCCAGGGAGGCGTCGAGGTCGGTGCCGATGCGGCGCAGCGCGATGTTGACCACGGTGCCGTCGAGCATGGCCACGCCCGAGCCGAGCGTGACGGTCGCGAGGGTGATCCGGGCGCGCCGGGAGCGTCGGTCGAGCAGCCGGTCGTCCGGCCGCTGGTCGTCAGGGGGCTCAGACCCCGGCGACGGCACGTGCGACCTTGGCCTGCAGCTGCTCGGGCGAGTCCGGGGTGGCTCCCTGCGCCTCGAGCCAGTCGTAGACCTCCCGGCGCTCGGCGTGGCACATCAGGCCCACCACGTCACCGGGGTCGGCGACCGCGACCAGGGCCTCCAGCGAGGCCAGCTCGGTCGGGTAGGTCTCGATGTCGCTGACCCCCACGCGCTCGGCACCGGTGCGCAGCAGACCGTCGATCTCCTCGACGGTGCGGTCGCGGAGGTACTTCGCCTTGTGCCCGATGGCCACGAGGTCGGCGTCGCGCGCCGCGATCTCACCCAGCATCTCGATCAGGTCGTCGGTGCGGTCGCCGACGGCCCCGAGGCCCAGCAGGAGGCGTCGACCGGGGGCGCGCACGCCCCGCATGATCTCCACCATCGCCTCGAGGCCGGCCTCGTTGTGCGCGAGGTCCATCACCACCGAGATCTCGCCCAGGGTGAAGAAGTTCATCCGGCCGGGGTTGTGCTCGGCGTCGGGCCGGAAGGAGCACAGCCCACGGACGACGTGCTCCCGGTCGATGCCCGCGGCCAGGGCCGCCGAGGCGGCGGCCAGCGCGTTCTCCACGTTGAACCGCGACAGCCCGCTCAGCGTCATCGGCACGTCGACCACCTCGACCAGCGGGTCGACGCCGTTGCCGTCGAGCACCGTGATCCAGCCGTCGATGACCGTGGTGGCCCGGCCCCGGGCCGCCAGCACCTCGCGCAGGGCCGGCGAGTCGGGGTCGCGGGAGAACACCCACGGCCGGGCCGGGGTGCTCAGGCGCATCGCGAAGACCCGGGGGTCGTCGGCGTTCAGCACCGCCCAACCGTTCTTGCGGGTGATGCGCGGCACCACGCCCTTGACCTCGGCCAGCTGGTCGACGGTGTCGATGCCCTGCATCCCGAGGTGGTCCGCGGTGACGTTGGTGACCACCGAGACGTCGTTGGAGGCCAGCCCGATGCCCTTGAGGAGGATGCCGCCGCGGGCGGTCTCGGTGACGGCGAAGTTCACCTGCCGGTGCGCCAGCACGCGGCCCGCGCCGGAGGGGCCGGAGTAGTCGCCCTCCTCCACCAGCTCGCCGTCGATGTAGATGCCGTCGGTGTTGGACCACCCGACGAGGTGGCCGGCCTCGCGGCCGATGTGCGCGATCATCCGCGACGTCGTGGTCTTGCCGTTGGTGCCCGTGACGGCCACCACGGGCACGCGGGGGCGGATCGTGGTCGGGCCGGGCCCGCGCTCGGCCCCGGCGACGTGCGCCACGGCAGTCTCGACCAGCGCCGAGACGTCGACCTGGCCGTCGGCACCTGCCGCCGCGCCGGCCAGGCCGTCGATCACCCCGGCGACGGCCTCGCCGAGGGCCTGGGCCCGGGAGCGGTCACGCCACGGGTAGGCCACCACGATGCGCTCGGCCTCGTTGGTCGGGCGCACCCGGATGCCGAGCCGGGTGGTCCCCGCGTCGGCCGCGATCCGGCGTACGAGCAGGGTGACGAGACGGGCGATCGATCGCTGCCGGAACCCGCTGACGGGGGCCCCGGCCCGGATCGAGCGCAGCCCGAGGCGCTCGGCCAGCCGGCGTACGTCGGACTCGGGCGCCTGCGCCAGGGCCCCGACGTCGAGCGTGAGCTTGATCGCAGCCCGGGGGAAGTAGAGGTTGGGGCCCTCCAGGACCCTCAGCTCGACGAGGCTGGTCACGTCGGCTCAGTCGTCCTCGAGGCGGAAGCCGACCTTGATCCCCACCTGGAAGTGCTCGACCGTGCCGTCCTTGACCTGGCCCCGCACCTGGGTGACCTCGAACCAGTCGACGTGGCGCAGCGTCTGGGCGGCGCGCTCGACACCGTTGCGGACCGCCTGGTCGATGCCGTCGGGCGAGGTGCCGACGATCTCGGTGACGCGGTAGGTGCGGTTGGACATCGGTGTACTCCTGGGGTGGCGAGGCTCACGTGGGGTGGACCCGCCAAGAATGCCACGTCCCCTGGGGTGCGTCGCACCCGCGACGTAGGCTGACGAACGTGGCTCAAGCACGCAGATCGCGCACCGAGGCCGAGCCCGTGCGCATCACCAACGCACCCAGCAACCGTCGTGACGACCTCAACCGGCGCCGGCGGCGCTACCTGCTCTCGATGAGCATCCGCTCGCTCTGCTTCGTGGGCGCCGTCGTCGTGGGCTCCGGGCCCTTCCTCTGGGTCTTCCTCTTCGGCGCGCTGATCCTGCCGTACGTCGCCGTCGTGATGGCCAACAGCGCGGCCCCCCGCATCCCCGGCACCGAGCTGGTCTCGCCGGAGCAGCGCTACCGCGAGCTGGAGTCGTGAGCACCGTCCCGGACGGGCCGTCGACGACCACCTGCTCGGCCAGGGGCTGCACCGCGGACGCCGTGCACGAGCTGCGCTGGAACAACCCCAAGCTGCACACGCCGGACCGCCGCAAGGTCTGGCTGGCGTGCGAGGACCACCGCGAGAGCCTCTCGCAGTTCCTCTCCGCCCGCGCGTTCCTGCGCGAGGTCGCCCCCGTCGGCTCCTGACCGACCGGTCCCCCGCCGCGACCCAGCCGTCGACCGGCCGGGTCGGCCCGCCTCAACCGCCGATGGCCGACATCGGTCGGGTGGGCTGGAGGAACAGGTCGTCGTCGATGCCGTGGCCCGGACGCTTGGTGATCATCGCGAGGCGCCACTGGTCGGCGATCTCCTCGTCGGTGGCCGAGCCGCGCAGGGCCTCCCGCAGGTCGGACTCCTCGCGGGCGAACAGGCAGTTGCGGACCTGGCCGTCGGCGGTGAGCCGGACCCGGTCGCAGTCGCCGCAGAACGGCCGGGTGACCGAGGCGATCACGCCGACCTTGGCCGGACCGCCGTCGACCAGGAAGGTCTCCGCCGGGGCGCTCCCCCGGTGCTCGGGGTCGGGGGTCAGGGTGAACTCCGACTCCAGCGAGGCGAAGATCTCCTCGGCGGTGATCATCCCCTCGCGCGACCAGCCGTGCTGGGCGTCGAGCGGCATCTGCTCGATGATCCGCAGCTGGAACCCCTGCTCCACGCACCAGCGCAGCAGCTCCGGTCCGTGGGTGTCGTTGACCCCCCGCAGGAGCACGGCGTTGACCTTGACCGGCCCCAGACCGGCGTCCTTGGCCGCCTGCAGCCCGGCGAGCACGTCGTCCAGCCGGTCGCGACGGGTGATCCGGTGGAAGGTCTCCCGGTCGGTGGTGTCCAGGCTGACGTTCACGCGGTCCAGGCCGGCGTCAGCCAGCGCCCGCGCGGTGCGGGAGAGGCCGAGGGCGTTCGTGGTCAGCGAGACCTCGGGGGTGGGGCTGAGCGCCTTGGTCCGCGCCACGATCGAGGGCAGGCCGCGGCGCAGCAGCGGCTCGCCGCCGGTGAACCGCACCTCGCGGATGCCGAGGTGCTCCACCCCGATCCGGACCAGGCGGACCACCTCGTCGTCGTCGAGGGTCTGGTCGGTGGGCAGCCAGTCGAGGCCCTCGGCCGGCATGCAGTAGTTGCAGCGCAGGTTGCAGCGGTCGGTCAGGGAGACCCGCAGGTCGGTCGCCACCCGCCCGTAGGTGTCGACCAGGCCGGTCGGGTCGGTCTGCGTCGATGAGGTCACCGCCACAGTCTAGGACCGCCCTCCGCGAGGGCTGGGACGGGCGACATAGTCTCGCCGCGTGAGATTCCTGCTGACCCGTCGCTGGCTGCTGTTCGGGGCCATCGTGGTCGGCCTCGCGTGGCTGGCCCTGCAGCTCGGGCAGTGGCAGTTCCACCGCCTCGACGACCGCCGCTCGACCAACACGATCACGGCCACCAACCTGAAGGCGACCCCGCTGCCGGTCGACCGCGTGCTGTCGACCGACCGGGCCCCCACGGCCGAGTCCGAGTGGCGACGCGTGACCGTGCACGGCCAGTGGGACGACGCCCACAGCGTGGTGCTGAAGTACCAGACCCGCGACGCCGGCTCCGGGGTCGACGTCGTCACGCCGCTGGTCACCGCCGACGGCTCCGCCGTGCTCGTCGACCGTGGCTGGATGGCGACCGGCAACTCCGGCGCGACCCGCCCCACCCTGCCCCCCGTCACCGACGGCGAGGTCACCGTCACGGGCTGGGTACGCCGCGACGCCACCGGCGGTGCCACCCGCGTCAGCGACCTCTCGACGCGTGCCGTCTCCTCGGCCGCGGTCGCGAAGGTCGTGCCCTACGTGCTCTACCGCGGGTTCGTCGACCTCGCGCAGGAGAGCCCCCGCCCGGGCCGTCACCTCGCGGCCGTGGAGCTCCCCGACGACACCAGCGACGGTCCGCACTTCTTCTACGGGCTCCAGTGGTGGTTCTTCGGGGCCCTGGCCGTCTTCGGCTTCTGCTACCTCGCCCTCGACGAGGTCAGGCAGCGTCGCAGGGCCCGGGCCGCGGGCCCGTCACAGCGTGCGGAGCATGCCGCCGTCCACGGGCAGCATGGTCCCGGTGACGAACGATGAGGCGGGGCTGAGCAGGAAGGCCGCCGCGGCCGCGAACTCCTCCGGCCGGCCGTAGCGCCGCAGCGGGATCGCGGCGGTGGCTCGACGTCGGGCCTCCTCGGCGTCGCCGGTGGCCGCGTCGAGCTCGGCCACCCGGTCGGTGCCGACCCGCCCGGGCAGCAGCCCGTTCACGCGCACGCCGCGGGGGCCCAGCTCGTCGGCCATCGTCTTGGCCGCCATGGCCAGGCCGGGCCGCAGGCCGTTGCTGACCGCCAGGCCGGGGATCGGGGCGCGCACCGAGCTGGACAGCACGAAGGCGATCGAGCCGGGGCCCTCGACGGCCCGGGCGACGGCGCGGGCCACGCGCAGCCCGCCGACGAAGACGGACTCGAAGGCCGCGGTCCAGACCTCGTCGGGGGTCTCCATCACCGAGCCGGGAGGCGGCCCGCCCACCGAGACCAGGGCGCCGTCGAGACGGCCCCAGGTGCCCTTCGCCGCCTGCACGACGCGGTCGGCCGTGGTCGGGTCGGCGTTGTCGCCCACCACGGCCACGGCCCGGTCGCCGAGCTCCGCCACCGCTTGGTCGAGGGTGTCGGCGCTGCGGCCGGACAGCACCACCCGGGCGCCCTCGGCGACCAGCAGGTCGGCCGTGGCGCGACCGAGGCCGCGGCCCCCGCCGGTGACGACGAAGACGAGGTCGGTGAGTCCGAGGTCCATGGGCCCCAACCTACGACGAGGGCACCGGTTCCGACTGCTGGTGGCCGTCGACCCGGTCGTCGAGGTCGTCGGCCGGGTGGGCGTCCTCCTCGAACTGGGTGCGGTAGAGCAGGGCGTAGGTGCCGCCCTGGGCCAGCAGCTCGCCGTGGGTGCCCCGCTGGACGATGCGGCCGTCCTCGACGACCAGGATCAGGTCGGCGTTCCGCACGGTGGAGAGCCGGTGGGCGATCACCAGGGAGGTGCGACCCTCCAGCGCCCGGTCGAGGGCCTGCTGCACGGCGAACTCCGACTCGGAGTCGAGGTGGGCCGTGGCCTCGTCGAGGACCACGATGGGCGGCGCCTTGAGCAGCAGCCGCGCGATCGCCAGCCGCTGCCGCTCGCCGCCGGAGAGGCGGTAGCCGCGGTCGCCCACGACCGTGTCGAGACCGTCGGCCATCGAGCGCACCAGGCCGCTGATGCGGGCCGCGTCGAGAGCGGCCCAGATCTGCTCGTCGGTGGCGTCGGGGGCGGCGTAGCGGAGGTTCTCGCGGATCGTGTCGTGGAACATGTGGGCGTCCTGGGTGACGTAGCCGACGGAGTCCTCGAGGGACTGCAGCGTCGTGTCGCGCACGTCGGTGCCACCGACGCGCACCGCGCCGTCCTGCACGTCGTAGAGACGGGCCACCAGGTGGGTGATGGTGGTCTTGCCCGCCCCGGAGGGACCGACCAGCGCGATCATCTGGCCGGGCTCGGCCACGAAGTCGATGTCGTGCAGCACCTGGCCGTTCTCGTGGCTGGGCGTCGCCCGCGAGACCGTCTCCAGGCTCGCCAGGGACACCTCGTCGGCCCGGGGGTAGGTGAACGCCACGTGGTCGAACTCCACCCGCGAGGCGCCGGCCGGCAGGACGACCGCGTCGGGCCGCTCCTGCACGGTCGAGGGCAGGTCGAGGACCTCGAAGACGCGGTCGAAGCTGACCAGCGCGGTCATCACGTCGACCCGCACGTTGGAGAGCCCCTGGAGGGGGCCGAGCAGGCGGAGCAGCAGGGTCGCGAGGGCGGTCAGCGTGCCGATGGTGAGCGCACCGGAGATCGCGAGCGAGCCGCCGATGCCGTAGACCAGGGCGGTCGCCAGCGCCGGGATCAGCATCATCACGGCCATGAAGACCCGGGTGACCAGGGAGATCCGCACACCCAGGTCGCGCACGAGGCCGGCCTTCTCGGAGTACTTCGCGTCCTCCTCGTCACGACGGCCGAACAGCTTGAGGAGCAGGGCGCCGCCGACGTTGAAGCGCTCGGTCATCATGTTGCCGAGGTCGGCGTTGCCGTCCATCTGGCGCCGGGTCAGGCCGCTGATCTGCCGCCCCACCCAGCGGGAGGCCAGGAGCAGCAGCGGGAAGAGCAGCAGGCAGGCCAGCGTGACCTGCCAGCTGAGCGCCAGCATCGTGATGCCGACGACGACCACGCTGATGGAGTTCGACACCGTGCTGGACAGCGTGGAGGTGAAGGCGCGCTGCGCCCCGATCACGTCGTTGTTCAGCCGTGAGACCAGGGCACCGGTCTGGGTGCGGGTGAAGAAGGCCAGCGACATCCGCTGCACGTGGGAGAAGACCTGCGTGCGCAGGTCGAAGATCAGGCTCTCGCCGATGCGGGAGGACAGGAAGCCGGACCCGACGCCCAGGATCGCGTCGAGGACCGAGGTCAGCGCCATCGCCAGCGCCAGCCACAGCACGAGGCCGGCGTCCTTGCCCAGCACGCCGTCGTCGAGCAGGTGCTTGACCAGCAGGGGGTTGACGACGACCAGGGCCGCGTCGAGCACGACGAAGACCAGGAAGCCGGCGATCAGGGCGCGGTGGGGCACCGCGAAGCCGGCGACGCGGCGCACGGTGTCGCGGGTGAGCTTCTGCTCGACGACCGTGGGGTCACGTCGCAGCGAGCGCATCAACGTGCCGGGGTTCATCCCACTCATGGGCTGCCCCTTCCTGACTGGTGCTGCGTGGTGTGCGGAGCCTCTCAGGCTCCTCTGACAAGGGCGCGGAACCGGCGTACCTGCGCCTGGCGCTCGGCCAGGCACTGTCCCTCGAGGTCGTGCGCGCCTGCCTGCTGCAGGAGGGCCTTGGTCTCCCGGACCGCTCCCTCGCTGCTGGCGAGCAGGGCACCGACCAGGTCGGACGTCGTCTCGTCGAGCTGCTCGCGGGGTGTGACGACGGTGGCGATGCCGAGCCTGCCGGCCTCGTCGGCGCCGACGAACCTCGCGGTGGCGCAGATCTCCAGCGCCCGCGAATAGCCAACACAGTCCACGAGGGGTTTTGTTCCCGCGAGGTCCGGCACCAGGCCGAGCGCGGGCTCCTTCATGCAGAAGCGGGCGTCGTCGGCCACCACGCGCAGGTCGCAGGCCAGGGCCAGCTGGAAGCCCGCGCCGATGGCGAACCCGTGCACCACCGCCACGGAGACGAACCGCGGGTCCGCCAGCCAGGTGAACCCACGCTGGTAGCCGTGGATCGTGGCCAGCACGTGCTCGTCGCTGGCCCGCATCAGGTCGTGCACCGACTCCTCGCCCTCGATGCCCTCGGGACCCAGCAGATGGGTGTCGATGCCGGCGGAGAAGCAGTCGCCCGCCCCGCGCACGACCACCACCCGGACCTCGTCGGGCACGGCCTGGCCGATGGCGTCCAGGGTGTGCCACAGGCGCGGCGTCTGGCTGTTGCGGCGCTCGGGCAGGTCGAGGGTGATGGTCAGGACGGCGCCGTCGTGCGCGAGCCGCAGGCGCGCCTCACGGAGCTCCTCGGTGGAGGGAAAGGTCATGCGCGCACTCTAGGTGCCGGCCGGGACGGGTCAGGCGAGCGAGACCAGGTCCGCGTAGTCGGGCGTCCACAGGTCCTCGACGCCGTCCGGCAGGATCAGCACCCGGTCGGGCTCGAGCGCGTGCACGGCGCCCTCGTCGTGGGTGATCAGCACGATCGCACCGGCGTAGGTCCGGATCGCCGCGAGGACCTCCTCGCGGGACGCGGGGTCCAGGTTGTTGGTGGGCTCGTCGAGCAGCAGCACGTTGGCGCTGGAGACGACCAGGATGGCCAGGGCCAGCCGGGTCTTCTCACCGCCCGAGAGCACCGAGGCCGGCTTGTTGGCGTCGTCGCCGGAGAACAGGAACGAGCCGAGCACGGAGCGGGCCTCGGTGTCGGTCAGCTGCTGGGCGGCCGACTGCAGGTTCTGCAGCACCGTGCGCGAGGAGTCGAGGGTCTCGTGCTCCTGGGCGTAGTAGCCGATCTTCAGGCCGTGGCCCGGGACCACGCCTCCCGTGTCGGAGGAGTCGACGCCGGCCAGGATCCGCATCAGGGTGGTCTTGCCGGCACCGTTGAGGCCCAGGACGACGACGCGGCTGCCCCGGTCGACCGCGAGGTCGACGTCGGTGAAGACCTCGAGGGAGCCGTAGGTCTTCGACAGCTCCTTGGCGGTGAGCGGCGTCTTGCCGCAGGGTGCGGGCTCGGGGAACTTGATCTTGGCCACGCGGTCGGCCTGACGCTCGCCCTCGACCCCCGCCATCAGCTTCTCGGCGCGCTTGAGCATCGACTGGGCCGCCTGGGCCTTGGTCGCCTTGGCCCGCATCTTGTTGGCCTGGTCGGTGAGGGTCTTGGCCTTGCTCTCGGCGTTGGTGCGCTCGCGCTTGCGCCGCTTCTCGTCGGTCTCGCGCTGGGCCAGGTAGGCCTTCCAGCCGATGTTGTAGACGTCGATGACCGCCCGGTTGGCGTCCAGGTGCAGCACCTTGTTCACGCACGCCTCGAGCAGGCCGACGTCGTGGGAGATCACCACGAGGCCGCCCTTGTGGTTGCGCAGGTAGTCACGCAGCCAGACGATCGAGTCGGCGTCCAGGTGGTTGGTGGGCTCGTCCAGCAGGAGCGTCTCGGCGCCGGAGAACAGGATCCTGGCCAGCTCGACCCGGCGGCGCTGCCCGCCGGAGAGCGTGCGCAGCGGCTGCTCCATCAGCCGGTCGGCGATGCCGATCGAGGAGGCGATCTGCGCGGCCTCCGCCTCGGCGGCGTACCCACCGGCGGCGTGGAGGGCCGAGTCGGCCTTCTCGTAGCGGCTCATCGCGCGGTCGCGCACGTGCTCGTCGTCGCTGCCCATGTCGGCCTCGGCCTCGCGCATGCGGCGCACGACGGTGTCCAGGCCGCGGGCGCTCAGGATCCGGTCACGCACCAGGACCTCGGGATCGCCGGTGCGTGGGTCCTGCGGCAGGTAGCCGATCGACCCCGAGTTGGTGACGCTCCCGGCCGCGGGCTGGGTGTCACCGGCCAGGATCTTGGTCAGGGTGGTCTTGCCGGCGCCGTTGCGCCCGACCAGGCCGATGCGGTCGCCGGCCCCGATCCGGAACGAGACGTCGTCCATCAGCAGGCGCGCGCCAGCGCGCACCTCGAGCTTGGAGACAGTGATCACGACATGCTTTCGAAAGACGGGTGGCGGCTCGCCTCATGGGGCGTGGCCGGCGGGGTACTCGGACGCCGAGATGCGGCCGGTGGGGCCTAGTCTACGAACACCGTCGCGCCGAAAGGGACACGCATGCGCTTCAACCCGAAGGCGAGCATCGACCGGAGCCAGATCGAGACCCGCAGCGGCGGTGGTGGCGGGGGCGGGATGCGCCTGCCGATCCCCGGTGGCGGGGGCGGTGGCGGCGGCAAGATCGGCCTCGGGACGATCCTGGTCGTGATCGTCTTCGTCGTGCTCAGCCAGTGCACGGGCGTCGGCCTGCCGGGCGGCGGGAGCACCTCGTCCGGTGGCGGCGGCGGCGACCAGCAGAGCGCGAACGACTGCCGCACCGGCGCCGACGCCAACGCCTCGGAGGCCTGCGCCATCGACCTGTTCACCAACTCGGTGCAGGACTACTGGTCCACGGCGTACCCCCAGCAGGTCAAGGGCGACTACCAGCAGATCAAGACCGTGCGGTTCCAGGGCAGCACCCCTTCGGCGTGCGGCCAGGCCAGCTCGGAGATGGGGCCGTTCTACTGCCCCAACGACCAGATGGTCTACCTCGACACCACGTTCTTCGACGACATGCTCAGCGGCCAGCTCGGCGCCAAGGGCGGCCCGTTCGCGATCGGCTACGTGATCGCGCACGAGTACGGCCATCACGTCGAGGACCAGCTCGGCATCCTGGGCAAGATCCGCACGACCAAGGGCCCCAAGAGCGACTCGGTGCGCGTCGAGCTGATGGCCGACTGCCTCGCCGGGGCCTGGGCCAAGGGCGCGCAGACGACCAAGGACGCCAGCGGCCAGGCGATCATCTCCGACCTGAACCAGGACGACATCGCCCGGGCGATCGACGCGGCGCAGGCCGTCGGCGACGACCGCATCCAGAAGCGGTCCTCGGGCCGGGTCGACACCGACTCCTTCACCCACGGCTCGGCGGCCCAGCGCACGCGCTGGTTCAACACCGGCCTGACCAAGGGCACCATCCGCGCCTGCGACACCTTCGCGACCGACGACCTGTGAGGGCCGGGCGGCGTGCCCGGGATGTGACCGTCCAGTAGTGCACCGTCGGGTCCCGACGGGTCCCCACTCTGGTAGACAGTCCCCCATCGCGGCCCGTCTCCCCCGGAGGTCATCATGTCCAGCCCCGCCCTGTCCGCACCGCTGCACCAGCGGCGTCCTCTGGTCCTCGCCGACCTCGTGCCCGGCACGGTCGTGCGTGACGTGCTGCTCGTCGTGGGTGGTGCCGCCCTGACCGGTCTGCTCGCGCAGATCGCGATCCCGGTGGCCGGCTCGCCGGTGCCCGTGACCGGACAGACCTTCGGCGCCCTCACCGTCGGTGCGGCCCTCGGCTGGCGCCGCGGAGCCGCCGCTCTCGCGCTCTACCTCGTCGCCGGCATGGCCGGGATGCCGTGGTACGCCGGGCAGTCCTCCGGCGTGAACATCCCCTCCCTCGGCTACGTCATCGGCTTCGTGCTGGCGGCCGGCATCGTGGGCGCCCTCGCCAGCCGCGGCGGCGACCGCTCGCCCCTGGCCACGATCGGGACGATGGTCCTGGGCAACGCGGTGGTCTACGCGATCGGCGTGCCCTACCTCGCCGCCTCGCTCGGCATCGACCTCGGCGCCGCCTTCGACATCGGCATGCGCAACTACCTGCTGGGCGACGCCCTCAAGATCGCCCTGGCCGCCGGCGCCCTGCCGATCGCCTGGCGCCTCGTGGACCGCCTGCACCGCGACCGGGGCTGAGCCCCGGAGCCGTCCGGCTCCACCCGCAGCACCCTCACCCGGCTCGTGGTTCAGTCCGCGGGCCGGGTGAGTCGCGTCGTCATCGTGTAGTCCTTGCGGGGTCCGCTGACCTCCCACCGCACCTGCCACGCCTGGGCGGTGCCCGTGACCAGACCCCGGTAGGTGTCGGGCGCGCACGGGTGGACGACCTCCTCCCCCGGGCTCCAGGGGTGGAAGTCGCGTCCGTCGTCGAACCGCACCCACCAGCACGCCTCGTCGTCGAGCGCCAGCCACAGCTCGCGGCGTACGTCGACGTCGCCGGTGGGGTGGTGCCAGCGCCCAGCCTCGGCCCACCGCACCCGGCCCGGAGCCACGAGCTCGAGGGTCAGCACCCCGTCGACCCGGTGCCGTCCGCCGGCCGCGCGGTCGTCGATGTCGCGGTCCAGCCGCCAGCGGCCCAGCAGGTCGGTGGGGTCGGCCAGGGCGGAGCGGGTCACGCAGCCCACCCTAGGACCCGCACAGGACCCCTCAGCCCACGTCCCGGGAGCGGAAGCGCAGCAGCGCCGCCCCGGCCACCAGGCCCGCTACGGAGGTCAGCGTCAGTGGCGGGAGGGGGTCGAGGGCCTCGACCGGCACCCGCGGCACGTGGGCGTACGGCGACAGCCCGACCACCCAGGACGGGAGGCGCAGGAGCTCACCGACCTGGCCCATCGTGACGAAGGCGGCGAGCAGCACCCAGCCGCCCGCGGCCCACCGGCTCCCCACGGCGTACGCCGCGCCGGCCAGGGCCGCGACCACCCACACGGCCGGGGCCTGGGCGAGCGCCGCACCCAGCAGCCGGAGCGCGGAGCCCGACCCGCCGGCGATCGCATAGCCGGCGGAGGCACCGAGGCCGGCCACGAGCAGCAGCCAGGTGCCACCGGCGACGGCCACCCCCAGCGCGGCCCGGAGGACGGCCGTGCGGGGAGCGACGCCCACGAGGACGAGCTCGGTGCGGCCGGCGCGCTCCTCGGCGCCCGCGTGCGCCAGCACCCCCACGGCGAAGCAGGTGACCATCACCCCGACCACCGACGCCTCGGCGACCACCAGGGAGTCCTCGAGCGCGCCCGCACCACCCAGCCGCTGCACGGCGGCCCGGGCGGCCGGGGACCCCAGGAGCGAGCCGATGCCGGGGGTGACGGCGCCCAGCACCACCCCGAGCACCGTGGTGGCGGCCGTCCAGGCCGCGAGGGAGGTGGCGTGCAGCCTCACCGTGAGCGAGACCGGCCCGGCGAGGTGCTGCGACCCGGACGTCGGCCCCGGTCGGGCGGCCATCAGCCCGGCCCCGAGGTCGCGGCGGTCACCGAGCACCCGGGCCACGGCCACCAGGACGACGGCGGTGGCCACGTCGAGCAGCAGCACCCACCACCGCGGGTCCGACCAGGCGCGCAGCCGCGTGGACCAGCCGAACGGCGAGAGCCAGGACAGCCAGCCCGCCGAGACGTCACCGACCGCCCGCAGGAGGAACAGCCCACCCACGGCCCCGCCGGCCACCGCCGCGCAGGTGCGCGCGCTCGCCGAGAGCTGGCAGGCGACCGCCGAGATCCCGGTGGCGACCAGCCCCACCCCGGCCCAGGAGGCACCGAAGAGCACCGACCCCGCCACCGGCAGGCCACCGGCGACGCAGGCCACGGAGGCCAGCAGACCGATCACGAGGCTCAGCGCCACGGCGTACGCCACGGCCGACGTCAGCAGGGCACGACGGCCCACCCCCGTGCCCCCGAGCAGCTCCGCGCGCCCGCTCTCCTCCTCCGCGCGGGTGTGCCGGCGTACGACGAGGAGCAGCAGGAAGGCGACCAGCACGGCGTACAGCACGGTGGTCTTGGTCATCGCCAGCTCGCCCGCGCTCGTCACGTCGAGGACCGGTCCGTAGAGCGCGACCACCGCCGGGCTGGCGTCGATCGCGCGGGCGGCCGCCACCCGGTCGGCCACGTGCGGGTAGAGCGAGTCCGTCGCGGCGGCCGAGGCGTAGACCACCCCCACCAGCACCAGCGTCCAGGCCGGCACCAGCACCCGGTCGCGGCGGGCGGCCAGGAGCACCAGCCGGGCGACCGGGCTCACGGCGACGGCGTCCGGTAGGCGTCCAGGAACAGCTCCTCCAGCGTCGGCGCAGCGCTGGTCAGCCGGCGTACGCCGGAGCCGGCCAGGGCCGCGAGCAGCCCGTCGTACCCCTCGGGGTCCACCGTGCACTCGACCACCTGCCCGCGCACGACCAGGTCGTGCACGCCCGGCAGGCGCGTCAGGCCGGGGACGGCTCCCGCCAGCTCGGCGCGCACCCGGTCCCGGCGCAGGTGCCGCAGGTCGGCCAGCGTGCCGGTGCGGACCGTCCGGCCCTCGCGGATGATCGTGACCCGGTGCGCCAGCCGCTCCACCTCGCCGAGCAGGTGGCTGGAGAGCAGCACGGTGGCGCCCCGGTCGGTGGCCGCGGCGACCTGCTCGTCGAAGACCTCCTCCATCAACGGGTCCAGCCCGGTGGTGGGCTCGTCCAGCACCAGCAGCTCGGCCCCGGTCGCGAACGCGGCCACCAGCGCGACCTTCTGGCGGTTGCCCTTGGAGTAGGCACGACCCGACCGGCCGGGGTCCAGCCCGAAGCACTCCAGGAGCGCCGCGCGACGCCCCCGCACCGGCTCGGTCGTGGGGTCGGCCCCGTGCATCCGGAGCAGCAGGTCGACGGTCTCGCCGCCGGAGAGGTTGGGCCACAGGGCGACGTCACCCGGCACGTAGGCCAGTCGCCGGTGGATCGCCACCGCCTCCCGCCACGGGTCCAGGCCGAGGACCGTCGCCCGACCGGAGTCGACGCGGAGCAGCCCGAGCAGCGCGCGCAGCGTGGTGGACTTGCCCGCCCCGTTGGGACCGAGGAAGCCGTGCACCTCCCCCGCGGCCACCTCGAGGTCCAGCCCGTCCAGGGCGCGGACCCGCCCGAAGGTCTTCACCAGCGAGCGGACCTCGATGACCGGCGGTGCCGGGGTGGTCGCCATCGGTCCATCATCGCCCGTCGCGAGCCGTCCGCCCAGGGCCAGGAGGCCCGGTCACGGCGTGGCTGATGCGCTGGCGCCGGGAGTGGGGCTGGCGTTGATGCTCGCGAGGTCCCGGGGCGAGTAGCAGACCTGGGTCACGGGTCGGAACGGCGCGGAGAAGCCGCGCCCCACCCGGCCCAGCGTGCGCCAGTAGCCCCTGATCGCCTTCGTCTGCGCGGCCCGCGACGGTGAGTCGATGCCGCGCAGGAGGCCGCCCACCTGCCCCGACAGCCCGGCGTACGTCGCCCCGGCCCGCCGCAGCTCGGTGACGCAGTCCTCGGTGAACCCACGGTCCTCGAGGGCCGTCATCGTGGTGCCGAGTGCCGCCAGGGACGTGCGGTAGGGGTCCAGGACGTCGTGCCAGCAGGCCCGCCACGCCGGGTAGGCGTCGAACCGGTTGCACCGCGCCGTGACGCGCTCGGTGCCGGCCCGCTTGCCGGCGTCCTGCGCCACCCGGGCGACCCGGTTGATCTTCGCCGTGTCGGCGCGCACGAGGTACGCCGCCTCGACGGTCGCCGACGGCTGGGGGGACGAGGTCGGATCGGCCCCTTCGGACCCGCGACCCGGGTCGGCGGAGGCCGACGCGGTCGATCTGGGGGAGGGATCCTCTGCCGCCTGACCCGAGGGCTTCGTGGATCCGCACCCCGCCAGCAGGAGCGCCGTCACCAGGGACAGCGCCGCGACGAAGGAGTGAGGACTCATCTCCCGACGGTCCGCGCGGCTCGCGCCCCGGTCAATGGTCCCTCTGCGCTCTTGACCGGTGCTCCCGTGGAGGAGTCATCTGGAGGGTTGGCCTCAGCCCAGCAGGCGCTCGATCTGGGGGAACTGCCGCTGCAGGGCCCGGAGGTACGGCGCCACCGCCGGGTGCCGGAACTTGCCCGCGAGGGCGCCCTCCCCCGCGGCCGCCCTCGCCAGCGCCCACTCGGCCCGCGTGAGCACGCTGTAGACCGCCGTCACCCGGGCGGCGGTGGCCACGGCGTCGACGTCCAGGTCCGATGACCCGGCCTCGCGGGCACCGGCGACGAAGGCCTCCAGGAGCACCTCGAACTCCTCACGGCTGGAGAGGGCGTAGTAGCCGAGGTCGCTGCCCACCGGGCCGGTGCCGAAGCACTGCCAGTCGACGGTCACGACGTCCTCGTCACGGGAGGCCAGGAAGTGCGCCGGCACGGCGTCGCCGTGCACCCGTCCTGCCGGGCCCGCGTCGCAGACCGTCAGCCAGTGCCCGCGGCGCGTCCAGAGCCGGTCGGCGACGTCGGCCAGCGTCGTGCGCGCCAGCGTCCGCCAGCCGCCACGGCTCTCGGTGAGGGAGAGCCGGTCGGCCAGGTGCCGGCGCGCGGCCCAGGTCGGGACCGGCCCGCCGGACACGGCGAAGCGGCCGAGCGCCCTGGCCACGAACAGCCCCGGGGGCGGCTCACCCACCGCCTGCCGGCACCACACCGTGACGCCCTCGTCGTCCTCCTCGACGGCCCCGAACGCCGGTGCCACGAGGCCGGGCCCGCTGGTGACCGCGGGATGCAGGGCCACCTCCGCCTCGCGGCGCCAGTAGCCCGCGTGCGCAGGTCGGGCCAGCTCCGGCACCGAGTCCTCGGGATGGGCCAGCCGCTTGACGACCCACGTGCACCCGTCACGGTCGGCCAGCCACAGGCCCTGGCTGGCGGGCCCGCCCGCGGGAAGGCGCCGCCACGAGGGGTCGGGTTCCCACATGCGGCTCATCCTGGCAGACCGGTCACCGGATCCGTGGTCGCGACGACACCCCACCGGGGCGCCGATGTGCGAGGGTGATCAGGCTGCTACCACTCGGGTACGCCGCAGCGAGACGACAGGCGTGAGCACGATGACCGCACCCACCGATGCACCCCCGGCACCACCCTCCGAGCTGAAGAAGGGCCTCAAGCAACGCCACCTCACGATGATCGCCATCGGCGGCGTCATCGGGGCCGGCCTGTTCGTCGGCTCCGGCGTGGTGATCAACCAGACCGGTCCGGCGGCGTTCCTGAGCTATCTCATCACCGGTGTGCTGATCATCCTGGTGATGCGGATGCTCGGCGAGATGGCCACCGCCAACCCGTCGACCGGCTCGTTCGCGGACTACTCCAGGCGCGCCCTCGGCGGCTGGGCCGGGTTCTCCGTGGCCTGGCTCTACTGGTACTTCTGGGTGATCGTCGTCGGCTTCGAGGCCGTCGCCGGCGCCAAGATCCTCACCTTCTGGTTCGACGCCCCGCTGTGGCTGCTCTCGCTGGGTCTGATGATCCTGATGACCGCCACCAACCTGGTCTCGGTCGGCTCCTACGGCGAGTTCGAGTACTGGTTCGCCGGCATCAAGGTGGCCGCGATCATCGCCTTCCTGGTGCTCGGCACCTGCTACGTCCTCGGCGTCTGGCCCGACCACTCCTTCGACGTCAGCAACATGACGAGCCACGGCGGGTTCCTGCCCAACGGGGTGAGCGCGATCTTCTCCAGCATCGTGGTCGTGGTGTTCTCGATGGTGGGCGCCGAGATCGCGACCGTGGCGGCCGCCGAGTCCAGCGACCCCGAACGGGCGATCAGCAAGGCCACCCAGTCGGTGATCTTCCGGGTCGCGACCTTCTTCGTCGGCTCGATGATCCTGCTGGTGATCATCGTCCCCTGGAACGACAACGACCTCGGGGCCTCGCCGTACGTCGCGGCGTTCGAGCAGATGGGGATCCCGTACGCCGACCAGATCATGAACGCGGTCGTCCTGACGGCCGTGCTGTCGTGCCTGAACTCCGGGCTCTACACCGCCTCGCGGATGCTGTTCGTGCTCTCCGCCCGGCGTGAGGCGCCCCAGAAGCTGGTCTCGGTCAACGGTCGGGGCGTGCCGGTGTGGGCGATCCTGTTCTCGACCGTGATCGGGTTCCTGAGCGTGATCGCGGCCTACGTCTCCCCCGACACCGTGTTCCTCTTCCTGCTGAACTCCTCGGGCGCCGTCATCTTGTTCGTCTACCTGCTGATCGCCATCTCCCAGCTCGTGCTGCGTCGCCGTACGCCCGACGAGGACCTCGTGGTCCGGATGTGGCTGTTCCCCGGTCTGACCATCGCCGCCATCGTGGGCATCCTGGCCGTGCTGGTCCAGATGTTCCTCACCGACGACACCCGCTCCCAGCTGCTGCTGAGCCTGCTCTCGTGGGCCGTCGTCGTGGGGCTCTACTTCGTCACCCGGGCCCGCGGCGGGTCCGTGGACCCCGCCGCGAGACGCGAGCAGCCCGCAGACACCCGTCCGTCATCCTGAAGGGGTGCCCGCACCCCGCCTCGTCGCCACCCGTGTCCCCCGCCGAGCCGAGGCCGTCGCCCTCGTCCTGCACGGCGGCGCCTCCCGCGAGCAGGGGGCGGCGGTCAGCCCCACGCAGCTCTCGGTGCTGCGGATGCTGCCGGTGGCGACACGCCTGTCACGGGCCGGCCACGGACGCCTCGCGGTCTTCCGGCTGCTGAACTCCACCCGGGGGTGGGACGCCAGCCACACGCCCGTGGACGACGCCCGGTGGGCGCTCGACCGGATCGAGGAGCGCCTCGGACGACGCCTGCCGACCGCGCTGGTCGGCCACTCGCTGGGCGGACGGGCAGCGATCCTCGCCGGTGACGCCGACGGCGTGCAGAGCGTCGTGGCGCTGAACCCCTGGGTCTACCCCAGCGACACCGTCGACCTCACCGGTCGGCGCGTGCTCGTGGCCCACGGCACCGAGGACCGGATCGCTGCACCGGGACGCGCCCGCGCGGTGGCCGAGGCCCTGACCCGCACGGCGACCTCGGTCGGCGTGGTCGACGTCGAGGGCGCGAAGCACGCGATGCTGCGGCGCGGCGGTGTGTTCGAGCGGCTGGCCGCCGACTTCGTGCGCGCCACCCTGCTCGGCGACACCGTCGGCGCACCGGTGCCGGCGCTGCTGGAGGGCGACCAGCGGATCAGCGTCTGACCCACCGCACTCCTGCGCCCTCAGCCGGCGTTGACGACCTCGACCTGCACCGACAGGGCGTCGGCGACGGCCTGCTCCAGCACCGCGCGGCGCGGGTCCGGCACGGGCAGCCACGGTCCCACCGGCTCGACGCGGCCGAGCCGTCGGTCGGCCAGCACGGCCTCGACCGCGTCGTGGTCGCCGCCGGTCACGACGAGGCGGGTGCCGCCCAGGATGCGGGCGGCGTGGTCGGCGGCCGCGTCGTACGCCGCGCGCGCCTGGTTGTCGCGCCGCCGGGCGAAGCGCTGCTGGCTCTGCCCCCCGGCCTTGGTGCGGCCCTGCACGTGCCGCTGGCCGGTCTTGGACTCCACCGTGCGTTCGCCCTCGAGCCGCGCGACGGCGAACCCGCCCTTGCGCACGAGCAGCACACCCCACGCGGGCGGCGGGGAGCAGGCCTCGACGAAGGCGGGCACGTCGGTCTCACCGGCGTACGCCGTGCCGAGCGGTGGCCGCAGCGCGAACGTCGAGCCGTCGGCGGCGGACCCGACGAGGGCTCCCTCGGCGCAGCTCAGCGAGGTCTCGCCGTGGCGGGCGCCGAAGTTCTGCACCCAGCGCGGCAGCCGCGGGGTGGGCACGAGCACCACCTGGCGGTCCACCCGGGTCAACCTACCGGCCGGGGGTCTGTGCACGACACATTCGTGTAGTGGAGCGACCGGACCAGCCAGGGATGGCACCCGACCTACACCAATGTGCAGGTGACGCGACCGACCCTCAGACGTTGAAGCCGAGCGCGCGCAGCTGCTCGCGGCCGTCGGGGGTGATCTTGTCGGGGCCCCACGGCGGCATCCAGACCCAGTTGATCGTGACGTCGCCGACGAGGCCCTCGAGGGCCTGGTTGGTCTGGTCCTGGATCACGTCGGTCAGCGGGCAGGCCGCCGAGGTCAGCGTCATGTCCAGCACGGCGTTGGAGTGGCCGTCGATGTGCACGTCGTAGACCAGGCCGAGGTCGACCACGTTGATCCCGAGCTCGGGGTCGACGACGTCCTTCATCGCCTCGACGACGTCGTCCTTGGTCGCCAGCGCGGTGGCGCCGCCGGCCTCGGGCACCTCGGGCAGGTCGCTGTGGTCGGTGCTCATGACTTCTCCTCGATGGTCGTGGACTGCTGCTTCTCGGCCAGGACGGTGGACGTGGCGTCCTTGAACGCCATCCAACCGAGCAGGGCGCACTTGATGCGGGCGGGGAACTTCGAGACCCCCGCGAAGGCGATGCCGTCCTCGAGGACCTCCTCGTCGGGCTCGACCGCGCCGCGTCCCTGCATCAGCTCCAGGAACGCCTCGTGCGCGGCGAAGGCCTTAGCGACCGGCTGGCCGATCACCAGGTCGGTCATCACCGAGGCGGCCGCCTGGCTGATCGAGCAGCCCTCGGCGTCGTAGGACACGTCGGTCACGACGGCGTCGTCGAACCCGCCCTCCACGTGCACCCGCAGCGTGATCTCGTCGCCGCAGGTCGGGTTGACGTGGTGCACCTCGGCCTCGAAGGGCTCGCGGAGTCCCGCGTTGTGGGGGGTGCGGTAATGGTCCAGGATGATCTCCTGGTAGAGGCTGTCCAGATCCATGCTCACCCCACCTTGAAGTAGTTCTGGGTGTACTTGATTCCCTCGACCAGCGCGTCGATCTCGGCCGGGGTCGTGTAGAGGTACGACGACGCGCGGGTCGAGCTCTGCACGCCGAACCGCTTGTGCGCCGGCTTGGCGCAGTGGTGACCGGCGCGCACGGCGATGCCGCGGCTGTCGAGCAGCTGGGCGACGTCGTGCGGGTGGACCCCGTCGACCTCGAAGGAGACCGCTCCCCCGCGCAGCGCCGGGTCCAGCGGGCCCATCACGCGGACGCCGCCGATCGAGGCGAGACCGTCGAGCAGGTAGGCGGTGACCGCCTGCTCGTGGCGGTGGATGTGGTCCAGGCCGATCTCGGTCAGGTAGTCCACGGCCGTGCCGAGCCCGACGGCCTCGACGATCGGCGGGGTGCCGGCCTCGAACCGGTGCGGGATCCCGGCGTACGTCGACCGCTCCATGGTGACGGTCTCGATCATCTCGCCGCCGCCCATGAACGGGGGCAGCTGGCCGAGGATCTCGGCCTTGCCCCAGAGCACGCCGATGCCGGTGGGGCCGGTCACCTTGTGGCCGGTGAAGGCCAGGAAGTCGGCGTCGACGGCCTGGACGTCGACCGGCAGCTGCGGTGCCGCCTGCGAGGCGTCGACGACGACGAGCGCGCCGACCTCGTGGGCCCGGCGGGCGATCTCGGCGACCGGGTTGATCGTGCCGAGCATGTTCGAGACCCAGGTCAGCGAGACCACCTTGGTGCGCTCGGTGATCAGCTCGTCGATGTTCGACAGGTCGAGCTGGCCGTCGTCGGTCAGCCCGAACCAGCGCAGCTCGGCGCCCTTGCGCTCGGTCAGCAGCTGCCACGGCACGATGTTGGAGTGGTGCTCCATCTCGGTGATGACGACCCGGTCGCCCTCCCCGATGCCGAGCGGGCCGGTGGCCCACGCGAGGGTGTTGGCGACCAGGTTGAGAGCCTCCGAGGCGTTCTTGGTGAAGATCACCTCGTCGCGCGAGGGCGCGTTCAGGAAGCGGGCGACCTTGTCGCGTGCCTCCTCGAACGCCGCCGACGACTCCGCGCCCAGCTGGTGCATCGCCCGCGCCACGTTCGCGTTGTGCCGCTCGAGGTGGTCGACCATCGAGTCGATCACCACCTGCGGCTTCTGCGAGGTGTTCGCGCTGTCCAGGTAGACCAGGGGCAGGTCGTCCGCGAGGCGACGCTCGAGGATCGGGAAGTCCTTGCGGATCACCTCGAGCTGGGGCAGCAGGCCGTCCATGATCAGACCGTGGCCGTCACGTACTCGTCGTAGCCGTTGGCCTCGAGCTTGTCGGCCAGCTCGGGGCCGCCCTGCTCGACCATGCGGCCGTTGACGAACACGTGCACGAAGTCGGGGGTGATGTAGCGCAAGATGCGGGTGTAGTGGGTGATCAGCAGGACACCCTTGTCGCCGTTCGCCTTGAACCGGTTGACGCCCTCGCTGACGATCTTGAGGGCGTCGATGTCCAGGCCGGAGTCGGTCTCGTCGAGCACCGCGACCTTGGGCTGCAGCAGCTCGAGCTGGACGATCTCGTGGCGCTTCTTCTCGCCACCGGAGAAGCCCTCGTTGACCGAGCGCTGCGAGAAGGCGGTGTCCATCTTGACCTTCTCCATGGCCGTGTTGACGTCCTTGACCCACGTGCGCAGCTTGGGGGCCTCGCCGTCGATGGCGGTCTTGGCGGTGCGCAGGAAGTTCGCCACCGAGACGCCGGGCACCTCGACGGGGTACTGCATGGCCAGGAAGAGGCCGGCGCGAGCACGCTCGTCGACACTCATCGCGAGGACGTCGACGCCGTCGAGGGTCACCGAGCCCTGGGTGACGGTGTACTTCGGGTGCCCGGCGATGGAGTAGGCCAGGGTCGACTTGCCCGAGCCGTTGGGGCCCATGATCGCGTGGGTCTCGCCGTCCTTGATGGTCAGGTCGACACCCTTGAGGATCTGCTTGAACCCCTCGGTGCCACCGTCCTCGTCGGATGCGGCGACCGAGACGTGCAGGTCCTTGATCTCAAGCGTTGCCATGTCAGTTCTCTCCTAGGTCTACGAGTACGTCGTCGCCGTCGATCTGGACGGGGAAGACGGGAACGGGTTCGGTGGCCGGGAGGCCGGTGGGCTTGCCGCTGCGCAGGTCGAAGCGCGAGCCGTGCAGCCAGCACTCGATGGTGCAGTCCTCGACGTCGCCCTCCGAGAGCGCGACGGCGGCGTGGCTGCACTCGTCCTCGATGGCGAAGACCTCGTCGCCGTGCTTGACCACGGCCACGTCGAGGCCGTCGAGGTCCACCTTGAAGGGGGTGCTGTCGACGAGGTCGCCGAGGGAGCACGCGCGCTGGAAGCCCATGTCAGAGGATCCTGTGCACGTTCTTCTCGAGCTCCGCCTCGACGGTGGTCACGAGCTGCTCCTCGAGCTCGGGCACGCCGATCTTGCGGATCAGGTCGTTGAAGAAGCCGTGCACCACCAGGCGGCGGGCCTCGGACTCCTCGATGCCGCGCGAGCGCAGGTAGAACAGCTGGTTGTCGTCGAAGCGGCCGGTGGCCGAGGCGTGCCCGGCCCCCTCGATCTCGCCGGTCTCGATCTCCAGGTTGGGCACGGAGTCGGCCTGGCAGCCGTCGGTGAGGACCAGGTTGCGGTTCTCCTCGTAGGTCGAGATGCCCTCGGCGGCCTGGCGGATCAGCACGTTGCCGATCCAGACGGCGTGCGCGCCCTCGCCCTGCAGCGCGCCCTTGTAGACGACGTTGCTGCGGGTGCGGGGCTGGTTGTGGTCGACGAAAAGGCGGTGCTCGATGTGCTGGCCCTCGTCGGCGAAGTACATCCCGAGCATCTCCACCGAGCCTCCGGGACCGGAGTACTCCGCGGTGGCGTCGTGGCGCACGAGGTCGCCGCCGAAGGACACGGCCACGTGGCGCAGCGTGGCGTCACGACCGATCATGGCGTGCTGGGTGGAGTGGTGGACGGCGTCGTCGGCCCAGTCCTGCACCGTGACGACGGTCAGCTCGGCGCTGTCGCCGACCACGATCTCGACGTTCTCCACCAGGGTGGCGCTGCCCTCGAAGCGCAGGACGACCGTCGAGCGGGAGAACGCACCGGCGCGGATCACGAGGTGTCCGGCCGAGGCGACCTCGGTGCCGGTGCCGCGCACGGTCACCAGCGTCGCCGCGTCGGCGGCGTCCGGGACGTGCTCCTTCGGGACGTCGACGAGGAACACGGAGTCGGCGGCCTCCCAGGCCCGGGCACTGACCCGGTCGGGCGGGACCAGCCCGGAGGTGCCCCGGGACTCGTGGTCGATCGCCACGGCCCCCGCGGAGACGCCCGCGGCGGCGCGCACGTCGACCACGTAGGAGTGCCCGTCCAGCGGCGCGTCGGCGTGGATGCCCCGCATCCGCTTCAGCGGCGTGAACCGCCACACCTCCTCGCGCCCCGTCGGCACCACGTGGGCGTCGACGTCGAAGGACCCCTCGGGGTGCAGGTGGCTCAGCACCTTCTCGCGCGGCATCTCGAGCGCGTCGCGCACGACATCGGTCACAGTCACAGAATTTTCTCCATCAAGAACAAGTGGGAACGGTGAGACCCGAGGGACGTCGACCACAACGAGCCCGAGCGCTAGCGAGGGCGAGGGCCGACCAGTCGGCAAAGCGCTTCGCGCTTAGCCGACTGCTCCCTCCATCTGCAGCTCGATCAGCCGGTTCAGCTCGAGGGCGTACTCCATCGGGAGCTCCTTGGCGATCGGCTCGACGAAGCCGCGCACGATCATCGCCATGGCCTCGTCCTGCTCCATGCCGCGCGACATCAGGTAGAAGAGCTGGTCGTCGGAGACCTTGGAGACGCTGGCCTCGTGGCCCATCGAGACGTCGTCCTCGCGGATGTCGACGTAGGGGTAGGTGTCGGAGCGGCTGATCTGGTCGACCAGGAGCGCGTCGCACAGCACGTTGCTCTTGGAGCCGTGGGCGCCCTCGTTGATCTGGATCAGGCCGCGGTAGGACGTGCGGCCACCACCGCGGGCCACCGACTTGCTCAGGATCGAGCTGGAGGTGTTCGGGGCGGCGTGCACCATCTTGGCGCCGGCGTCCTGGTGCTGGCCCTCGCCCGCGAAGGCGATGGACAGCGTCTCGCCCTTGGCGTGCTCGCCCATCAGGTAGACCGCCGGGTACTTCATCGTCACCTTGGAGCCGATGTTGCCGTCGACCCACTCCATCGTGGCGCCGGCCTCGCAGGTCGCGCGCTTGGTGACCAGGTTGTACACGTTGTTCGACCAGTTCTGGATGGTCGTGTAGCGCACCCGGGCGTTCTTCTTGACGATGATCTCCACGACCGCGGAGTGCAGCGAGTCCGAGGAGTAGATCGGCGCGGTGCAGCCCTCGACGTAGTGCACGTAGGAGCCCTCGTCGGCGATGATCAGCGTGCGCTCGAACTGGCCCATGTTCTCGGTGTTGATCCGGAAGTAGGCCTGCAGCGGGATCTCGACGTGGACACCCTTGGGCACGTAGATGAACGAGCCGCCTGACCAGACCGCGGAGTTCAGCGCGGAGAACTTGTTGTCACCGACGGGGATGACGGTGCCGAAGTACTCGGCGAACAGCTCGGGGTGCTCCTTCAGCGCGGTGTCGGTGTCCAGGAACAGCACGCCCTGGGCCTCGAGCTCCTCGTTGATGGCGTGGTAGACGACCTCGGACTCGTACTGAGCCGCGACGCCGGAGACCAGGCGCGCCTTCTCGGCCTCGGGGATGCCGAGCTTGTCGTAGGTGTTCTTGATGTCGGCGGGCAGGTCGTCCCAGGTCTGGGCCTGCTTCTCGGTCGACCGCACGAAGTACTTGATGTTGTCGAAGTCGATGCCGTCGAGGTCGGAGCCCCAGGTCGGCATCGGCTTGCGGCCGAACAGCTTGAGGCCCTTGAGTCGCAGGTCGAGCATCCACTGCGGCTCGCTCTTGAGCGAGGAGATGTTGCGGACGACGTCCTCGCTGAGGCCGCGCTTGGCGTCGGCGCCGACGTCGTTCTTGTCCGACCAGCCGAACTCGTAGCGGCCGATGTCCTTGATGCTCGGGTTGAGCTCTTCGATGGACGTCATCGTGTGACCCTCTCCTTGCCCCGGGGGGCGGTGGTTGAGCTGATGTCGGGGATGCAGGTGGTGCAGACGCCGTCGCCGTGGGCGATGGTGGCCAGTCGTTGCACGTGGCGCCCCAGCATCCGACTGATGGCGGCCGTCTCGGCCTCGCACAGCTCGGGGAACTCGTGGGCGACGTGCGAGACGGGGCAGTGCTGCTGGCACAGCTGCTCCCCCACGGGGACGTCGCGCACTGCGGCGGCGTACCCCTCGTCGGTGAAGACCTGCGCCAGCGCGTGCGCCGGGGCGAGGTCGGGACGGGCCTCGACGAGGTCGTCGAAGCGCTGCTCGATCTTGGCGGCGCGACGGTCGGCGAACTGCCGGACCGCCTCGTGGCCGCCGGTCTCGGCGAGGAACCGGATCGCCTGGACGGCGAGGTCGTCGTAGGCCTGGTCGAGCCGGTCGCGGCCGGCCTCGGTCAGGGCGAACACCTTGGCGGGCCGACCTCGGCCTCGGGTGCTGCTGACGCGCGGCTCGCGGGCCTCGACGTGGCCCTCCTCGAGCATCTGGTCGAGGTGGCGGCGCACGGCGGCGGGGGTGAGCTGGAGCCGGGCCGCGAGCGCCGCGGCGGTGGAGGGACCGTTGACCAGGACGGACCTCACGACGCGCTCACGCGTCGAGGGGTCGTGCCCGGGAGCCCCGGTGCCCTGGTCGGTCATCATTTCCACAACATCAGTGTGCCCTTATTGATCGGGGCGTTTCAAATAAGGCTGGCCTAACCTCCCCTACGCCTCCCTCCGGCCTGCGGCCGCCGGCGCGCGGCCGCGTCGTAGGTTCGGGGCCATGGACACCCGTGAGCTGCTGACCGACCACGCCGAGCGCGTCCGGGAGCTGTACGCCGCCGCCCGTGCCGACCTCGACCTGGCGACCGCCCACCAGCGGCCCACCGCCGAAGGATCCTCCGGGCGTGGCGGCAACCCGATCGTCTGGCTGCTGTGGCACACCGCCCGCGTGCAGGACGACCACGTCGCCGGCCTCGCCGGGACCGACCAGGCCTGGGTCGGGTGGGAGGCCCGGTTCGGGCTGCCCCTGGACACCGCCGACATCGGCTACGGCCACACCTCCGAGCAGGTCGACAGCGTCCGGGTCGACGACCTCGACCTGCTCGTGGACTACCACCGGGCCGTGCACGCGCTCACCCTCGACTACCTGGCCCGCGTGGACGCCGACGAGCTCGACCGGGTCGTCGACGAGCAGTGGGACCCGCCCGTGACGGCCGGCGTGCGACTGGTCAGCGTGATCGGCGACTGCCTCCAGCACCTCGGCCAGGCGGCGTACGTCAAGGGTCTGCTGGCCGCGGGCTGACCCACGAGGCCGGCCCGGGTCCGGCCCGTGGGCCGACCTGGCGGTGGCGCTCCGTAGGATCGGGGCGTGCCCGCCTCCCCCGTGCCGACGTCGTCGTCGACACCCGCCTCGACCCCCGCGGTCGAGGTCTCCGGGCTGGTGATGAGGTACGCCGACAAGGTCGCGGTCGACCACCTCTCGCTGACCGTCGAGCGGCACTCGATCACCGCGGTGCTCGGGCCCAACGGCGCGGGCAAGACCACGACGCTGGAGACCTGCGAGGGCTACCGCCGGGCCCAGGAGGGCACCGTGCGCGTGCTCGGACTGGACCCCCAGCGCGACCGGCGCGACCTGCTCCCCCGGATCGGGGTGATGCTGCAGGACGGCGGCGCGTGGTCGGGCGTGCGCGCCATGGAGATGCTGCGCCACGTCGCCCGGCTGCACGCCGAGCCGCTCGACGTCGACGTGCTCGGTGAGCGGGTGGGGCTCGGGGACTGCGGGCGCACCCCCTACCGCCGGCTCTCCGGCGGCCAGCAGCAGCGGCTCAAGCTCGCGATGGCCCTGGTCGGCCGGCCCGAGCTGGTCTTCGTCGACGAGCCGACGGCCGGCATGGACCCCGCCGCCCGGCGCACGACGTGGGAGCTGCTGGAGGAGCTGCGCCACGACGGCGTCACGGTCGTGCTGACCACGCACCACATGGACGAGGCCGAGCGCCTCGCCGACCGGGTGCACGTCATCGACCGGGGCACGCTGATCGCCTCGGGCTCCCCGCTGGAGCTGACCCGCGGCGGCACCTCGACGATCCGGCTCGTGGTCACCAAGCCGTTCCCCGAGGGCTCCCCCGCCTCGCTGCAGGAGTCCCTGGGCCGTCGCCTCGACGTCCGCACGATCAGCGACGTCAGCCTGCTGATCACCGGCGCCGCCGACAGCACCACGCTCGCGGTCGTCTCGGCCTGGTGCGAGACGCAGGGCGTGCTGCCGGAGTCGCTGCACCTCGGCCAGCGCACCCTCGAGGACGCCTTCCTCGAGCTCACCGGGCGGGAGCTCGCCCCGTGACCACTCCCACCGCCTCCCCCACCCCAGGCACCGGCCCCACCACCGACGGCACCTTCAGCCCCCGGCCCGGTGGCGCCCCGCTGCTGCGGCAGGTGCTGGCGCAGGCCTCCATGGAGTCGCGGCTGATGCTGCGCAACGGCGAGCAGCTCCTGCTGGCCGTCGTGATCCCGGTGATCGTCCTGATCGGCGGGGTCGAGGGCACGAAGCGGCTCGGCATCGACTTCAGCCGGTCGCCGATCGACGTCTTCGCCCCGGGCGTGCTCGCCCTGGCGGTGATGTCGACCGCGTTCACCTCGCTGGCGATCGCGACCGGGTTCGAGCGCCGCTACGGCGTGATCAAGCGGCTCGGCTCCTCACCGCTGCCCCGCTCGGGGCTCCTGCTGGGCAAGGTCGGGGCCCTGCTGCTGGTCGAGGTGCTGCAGATCCTGGTGATCTCCGCGGTGGCCCTGGCCCTGGGCTGGCAGCCGCACCCGTCGCTCCTGGCCGCCGCCCTGGCCGTCGTGCTCGGCACGGCCGCCTTCGCCTCGCTCGGGCTGTTCGTCGCCGGGGTGCTGCGGGCCGAGGCGACGCTGGCGGCCGCCAACCTGGTCTACCTGCTGCTGATGGCCGGCGGCGCCGTCGTGCTGCCCTCCACGGCGTACGGCGCGTTCGGCGGCGTCACCACCTTCCTGCCCTCGGGCGCCCTCGGTGACGCGCTGCGTCACTCCTTCTGGTCTGGAGACGTCGCGTGGTCCTCGATGCTGGTGCTGCTCGTGTGGACGGTCCTCGGGACCGTGCTGACGGCCCGGACGTTCACGTGGGAGTAGGAGTGAGCCAGCCGACCAGCGGGTTCGGCGGCGTCACCTGGCTGCGCCGCTGGGGCTGGGCCAGCCTGGTCGCCAACGTGCTGATCGTGCTCACCGGCGGCGCGGTGCGGCTCACCGCCTCGGGCCTCGGCTGCCCCACGTGGCCCCGCTGCACCGACGCCTCCTTCACCCCGCACGGCGCGCTGAACTTCCACTCCGCGATCGAGTTCGGCAACCGCACGCTGACGTTCCTCCTCACCGCGGTGGCGGTCGCCACCTTCGTCAGCGCGTGGCGCTCCGGGCGCCGCGACCTGCGCCTGCTCGCGCTGCTCCTGGCGCTGGGGATCCCGGCGCAGGCGGTGATCGGCGGCATCACGGTGCTGACCGACCTGAACCCCTGGGTGGTCTCCTTCCACCTGCTGGTCTCGATGGCCATCATCAGCCTGGCCGTGCTGTTCCTCCGCCGCGTCGACCACCCGGCCCCCGGCCGCTCCCCCGGGCCCCGTGGGCTCACCGCCCTCGCGTGGACGACGTACGCCGCGGCCTGGGTCGTGCTCTACCTCGGCACCGTCGTCACGGGGTCGGGGCCGCACGCCGGTGACCTGAAGGCGCCCCGCAACGGCCTGGACCCGCTGCAGCTCTCGCAGCTGCACGCCGACGTCGTCTTCCTGTTCGTCGGCCTGACCGTCGGCCTGCTGCTGGCCCTGCACGCGACCAACGCCCAGGCCGCGCAGAAGCGCGCGGTGCTGACCCTGCTCGTGGTCGAGCTGGCCCAGGGACTCGTGGGCTTCGTGCAGTACTTCACCGACCTGCCCGTCGTGCTCGTCGCGATCCACCTGCTCGGCGCGTCCCTGATCTCGGCCGCCGTCACCTGGGTGGTCATCGAGGTGCGCGAGGGCGAGGCCACCCACGCCTGACCGGCACGCCCGACCGCCGGTCGGGAGGGCCCGCGGTTCACCCACCGCCGGGCGCGTCGCTGTGGTGCAATGTGGCCGGGCGCCACCGTGTCGCCCCCGAGGAGGAGACCGGATGCCCCGCCACGTGGCCGCCCGACGCCTCTGGTGCGTCGTCCCCCTCCTGCTCCTGTCCGCCTGCGGCTCCGCCGAGCCGGCGGCCCTGGAGCCCCTGCCGCAGACGGTCCCCGCCGACCTGTGCGCGACCGTTCCCAAGGCGCTCCGCACCGGCCTGGTCAGCGACACCACCACCGACGAGACCGGCAACCCGACGGCGGCGTGCTCCCTGCGTTCGCCGGTCGGCTCCGCGAAGCCGGTGCGGGCCGTGATCACCTGGCTGCAGGTCGACGACGAGTACTACGCCGATGACGTGCTGGCCAGCCAGTGCCGCTCCTTCGACCTGGCCACGCTGCGCAACGAGTCCGGGTTCCGTGCCACGGGCGCCGACGAGGCGTGCGCGGCGTCGGGCACGTCCGCTCGTGGCGGGTCGGCCACGATGGCCGCGGTCGCCGGCCAGCAGGTCGTCACCGTGCGCTACGACGCCGAGTCCAGCGACGCCGCCGCGGCCCTGTCCCGCGGGCGCGCGATGCTCGAGGGCGTGCTCGCGGCGCTGACCACGGGCTCCTGACCCACCCCCGCCCGATCCGCCAGACTGGCCCGATGAGCACCCCGTCGATCCCGCCGGCGACCCCCACGTCGACCTCGTCGTCGATCCCCTGGCGGCGCCCGATGACCGGCCGCGACCCGCACGAGGACCACCGTGCCTCGACACCGCTCGAGCTGTTCTTCGACCTCTGCTTCGTGGTGGCGGTGGCGGCAGCCGCCGCGACCCTGCACCACGACCTCGCCGAGGGGCACTGGTCCGGGCTGGCCGGCTACGCGATGGTCTTCTTCGCCATCTGGTGGGCCTGGGTGAACTACTCGTGGTTCGCCAGCGCCTACGACACCGGCGACATCGTCTTCCGGCTGCTGACGTTCGTGGTGATGACCGGCGTGCTGGTCCTCGCCGCGGGCACGCCGCTCGCGGCCGGGGGCACCCACGACTTCGGGCTGGTGGTCGTCGGCTACGTGATCATGCGCCTGGCGATGATCCCCCTGTGGCTCCGCGTCGCGCGCGAGCACCCGGGGTCGCACAGCACCGCCCTGCGCTACGCCGGGGCGATCGCGGTGATCCAGCTGCTCTGGATCCTGCGCACGCTGTTCCTCGCCCACGGCACGCCCGGCTACGTCTCGTTCCTGGTGCTGGCCGTGCTCGAGATGGCCACGCCGTACGTCGCCGAACGGACCGCCTCGGCCACCCCGTGGCACCGCCACCACATCGCCGAGCGCTACGAGCTGTTCACGATCATCGTCCTCGGCGAGGTGATCCTGGCCAGCACCGACGCCATGGCCGGCACCGTCGACGGCCTCGACACCGACCCCCAGCTGATGCTGCTCGTGCTGGGCGCGCTGCTGCTGGTGTTCTCGATGTGGTGGGTCTACTTCAAGCGTCCGATGGTGGACTCGCTCGACGCACGCACGTCCTACGCCTTCGGCTACGCCCACTACCTGGTCTTCGCCTCGGCCGCGGCGGTCGGGGCCGGCCTGGCGGTGCTGGTCGAGGTCGTCGACCACGAGGCGCACGTCGGGTCTCGCCCGGCCGTCCTGCTGCTGGTCGGGGGCGTCTCGGTCTACCTGCTGTCGATCGCCGGGGTGCACAGCCTGGCGCACGGCTCGCTGGCCCTGGCGGTGCCGGCCCTGGTCGTCGTGGCGGTGCTGCTGGTCGTCGGGTCGCTCGGGCTGCCCGCTGGCACGAGCGTGCTTCTGGTCGGCCTCACGGTCGCCGCCAGCCTGGCCGACTACCTCCGGCGCGACACGCGGGGCGGTCGCCGGTCGGTCACCGGCTGAGCAGCGGGTCGAGCGCGACGGCGACGAACAGCAGCGAGAGGTACATGTTCGACCAGTGGAACAGACGCATCGGCCGCACGTCGGCCAGCTCGTTGCTCGTGCGGGCGCGGCGCCACATCAGGTGGGCCTCCACCAGGAACCCCGCGCCGAGGACGGCCGCGGCGATCGGGTAGAGCACGTGGGTGTCGGCCACCGGCCAGAGCACGAGCGAGGTCGCGACCATCACCCAGGAGTAGGCCACGATGCGCTTGGCCACGCCCTCGGCGTCCTTGACGACGGGCAGCATCGGCACGTCGACGCGGGCGTAGTCCTCGCGGTAGCGCATCGCCAGCGCCCAGGTGTGGGGCGGCGTCCAGAAGAAGACGACGAGGAACAGCACGACCGGGGGCCACGCGAGCTCGTTGGTGACGGCCGTCCACCCGATCAGCGTGGGGAAGCAGCCGGCGAGGCCGCCCCACACGATGTTCTGGGTGGTGCGCCGCTTCAGGATCATCGTGTAGCCGAAGAGGTAGAACGCACTCGCCACCAGCGCCAGTCCGGCCGAGAGCCAGTTGACGAAGAAGCCCAGCACCAGGGTGGAGACCACGACCAGGGTGAGCCCGAAGACCAGGGCCGACCGGGGCGTGACGATGTGGCGGGGCAGGGCGCGGCGACGGGTGCGGCGCATCTGCTCGTCGATGTCGCGGTCGTAGACGCAGTTCAGGGCGTTGGCGCTGCCGGCCGAGAGCGTGCCCCCGACGACGGTCGCGACCACGAGCCACAGCGACGGCACCCCACGCTGGGCGAAGAACATCACCGGCACCGTGGTGAGCAGGAGCAGCTCGATGACGCGGGGCTTGGTCAGGCCGACGTAGGCGCCGACCACGTCGCGCAACGACGCCCGGTCCGAGGGACGTCCGTTGACGGACACCTCGGAGTCGAGGGCGGTCACTCGGGCCTCACCTTCAGATCCTCCGGGCTGCGAAGGATCGTGGGACGTGAACGGGGGTACGCAACCAGATGAGTCTATCGCCGGGGGTGGGCAGACGACGCACCAGCCGGGCGTGACCTGCGCCTTACTTGCGCACTAGGCTCGACACCGTACGCATGACCCTAGGGAAGGACCCGAGCAACGTGGCGACCAGGAAGTCCAACCTCGACTGGAGCGAGCTCGACGACAAGGCGGTGGACACCGTGCGTGTCCTCGCCATGGACGCCGTGCAGAAGGTCGGGAACGGCCACCCCGGCACGGCCATGAGCCTCGCCCCCGCGGCGTACCTCCTGTTCCAGAAGGTCATGCGGCACGACCCCGCGGACCCCGACTGGGTCTCGCGCGACCGCTTCGTGCTCTCCTGCGGCCACTCCAGCCTCACGCTGTACGTCCAGCTGTTCCTCGGCGGCTGGGGCCTCGAGCTCGAGGACCTGAAGTCGCTGCGCACCTGGGGCTCCAAGACCCCGGGCCACCCGGAGTACGGCCACACCGCCGGCGTCGAGACCACGACCGGTCCCCTGGGCCAGGGCGTCGGCAACGCGGTCGGCTTCGCGATGGCCGCCCGCCGCCAGCGCGGCATGTTCGACCCGGAGTCCAAGCGCGGCGACTCGCCGTTCGACCAGCACATCTACGCGCTGTGCTCCGACGGCGACCTGGAGGAGGGCGTCAGCGCCGAGGCCTCCTCGATCGCCGGCACCCAGAAGCTGGGCAACCTCACCCTGATCTACGACGACAACCAGATCTCGATCGAGGACGACACCAACATCGCCTTCACCGAGGACGTCGCCGCGCGCTACGAGGCCTACGGCTGGCACGTGCAGACCGTCGACTGGACCAACGGCGGCAAGGAGTACAAGGAGGACGTCCACGCCCTCCACGACGCCATCGTCGCGGCCCGCGAGGTCACCGACCGGCCCAGCTTCATCCGGCTGAAGACGATCATCGCCTGGCCCGCCCCGAACCTGCAGGGCACCGGCAAGGCCCACGGCTCGGCCCTCGGCGCCGACGAGGTGGCAGCCACCAAGAAGCTGATGGGCTTCGACCCCGAGCAGACCTTCGAGGTCCCGGCCGACGTCATCGCGCACACCCGCGCGCTGCGCGACCGCGGCGTCAGCTGGGGCAACGAGTGGGACGAGAAGTACGCCGCGTGGTCCAAGAAGCACCCCGACCGCGCCGAGCTGCTCCACCGGATGAAGAGCCGCACCCTGCCCGACGGCTGGCACGCCGACCTCCCGACGTTCGACGCCGACCCGAAGGGCGTCGCCACCCGCAAGGCGTCGGGCGCCGTGATCCAGGCGATCGCCGCCAAGCTCCCCGAGTTCTGGGGCGGCTCGGCCGACCTGGCGGAGTCCAACAACACCACGATCGAGGGCGCCGCCTCCTTCATCCCCGAGGAGCGCGCCACCAAGATGTGGAAGGCCGACCCGTACGCCGGCCGCGTGCTCCACTTCGGCATCCGCGAGCACGGCATGGGCGCGATCATGAACGGCATCGCCGCCCACGGCGACACCCGCGTCTTCGGCGGCACGTTCCTGACGTTCTCCGACTACATGCGCGGCGCCGTGCGCCTCGCCGCCCTGATGAAGCTGCCGGTCACCTACGTGTGGACCCACGACTCCATCGGCCTCGGCGAGGACGGCCCCACGCACCAGCCGATCGAGCACCTCGCGGCCCTGCGGGCGATCCCGGGCCTGGACGTCGTCCGTCCCGGTGACGCCAACGAGACCGCCGCCTGCTGGAAGGCGATCATCGAGCACCACGACCGGCCCGCAGGCATCATCCTGACCCGCCAGAACGTGCCGACGTACCCCCGCGGCACCGAGGGGTACGCCGGCCTCGACGACGTCGCCAAGGGCGGCTACGTCCTGATCGACGCCGAGGACGGCACCCCCGACGTGGTGCTCGTCGGCACCGGCTCGGAGCTGCAGCTGGCCGTCCAGGCCCGCGAGCTGCTGGCCGAGCGCGGCGTCAAGGCGCGCGTGGTCTCGATGCCGTGCCGCGAGTGGTTCGACGAGCAGGAGCCGGCCTACCGCGAGACCGTCATCCCGCCGACCCTGAAGGCCCGCGTGGCCGTCGAGGCCGGCGTGGCCCAGGGCTGGCGCGAGATCGTCGGCGACCACGGCAGGATCGTGTCGTTGGAGCACTACGGCGCCTCGGCCGACTTCGAGCGCATCTACCGCGAGTTCGGCATCACCGCCGAGGCCGTCGCCGCCGCCGCGGAGGACAGCATCCGCGTCGCCACCGGCTGACCGGGAGCCCGGCGCCGCTACCCGTGGCGCCGGGCCACCGGCCGCACCCACCACCACCTACCACCGGCCTCGTCCGCGGGGCCACCCAACCGGGAGGACCCCACTCATGACCGACCACCTCAAGGACCTGTCCGACGCCGGAGTCTCCATCTGGCTCGACGACCTCTCGCGTGAGCTCATCGACAGCGGCGAGCTCAAGCGCCTGATCGACGAGGACCACGTCGTCGGTGTCACCACCAACCCCTCGATCTTCGCCGCGGCGCTGGCCAAGGGCGAGAAGTACGACGCCCAGGTGCGCGAGCTCGCCGCCCAGGGCGCCGACGTCGACAAGACCGTCTTCGCGATCACCACGACCGACGTGCGCAACGCCTGCGACGTCCTCAAGCCGGTCTCCGAGGCCACCAACGGCGTCGACGGCCGCGTCTCGATCGAGGTCTCGCCGCTGCTGGCCCACGACCAGGCCGCCACCTTCGCCTCGGCCAAGGAGCTGTGGGCCGAGATCGACCGCGAGAACCTCCTGATCAAGATCCCGGCCACCACCGAGGGCGCTCCGGCCATCTCCGACACCCTGGGTGAGGGCATCAGCGTCAACGTGACCCTGATCTTCGGCCTCGACCGCTACCAGTCGGTGATGGACGCCTACGTCACCGGTCTGGAGAAGGCGCAGGCCAACGGGCACGACCTGTCCAAGATCCACTCGGTCGCGAGCTTCTTCGTCTCGCGCGTCGACACCGAGATCGACAACCGGATCAACAAGTCCGGCGCCGACACCGACCTGCTGAGCAAGGCCGGCGTCGCCAACGCCCGCCTGGCCTACCAGGCCTACGAGCAGTTCTTCACCGGTGAGCGCTGGGAGGCCCTGGAGGCCGCCGGTGCCCGCAAGCAGCGCCCCCTGTGGGCCTCGACGGGGGTCAAGAACCCCGAGCTCCCCGACACGATGTACGTCACCGAGCTGTGCGTCGACAACACCGTCAACACGATGCCGGGCAAGACGCTCGAGGCGACCAAGGACCACGGCGAGATCGTGGGCGACCGGGTGCGCCCGTTCTACGACGACGCGCGCCAGGTGATGGACGCCCTCGCGGCCGCCGGCGTCGACTACGACGACGTCATCGCCACCGTCGAGCGGGAGGGCGTCGAGAAGTTCGAGGCCGCCTGGGGCGACCTGCTCGAGACCGTCAAGGGCCAGCTGGACGCGGCGGAGCAGGCGTGACCGACGCTCCCGTCGACCCGACCACGACTGCTGCCTGGTCGCGGTTGGGCGCCCTCGCCGAGGGCTTCGCGCCCGACCTGCGCTCCTGGTTCGAGTCCGACCCCGACCGGGTGCCGCGGCTGACCTTCGAGGCGGGCGACCTCACCGTCGACCTGTCGAAGTCCCTGGTCGACGGTGACGTGCTCCCCGCCCTGCTGGCGCTGGCCGACGAGGTCGGGGTCACCGGGCGGCGCGACGCGATGTTCGCCGGGCAGCACATCAACGTCACCGAGGACCGCGCCGTGCTGCACACCGCGCTGCGGCTGCCGGCCACCTCGGGCGTCGAGGTCGACGGCCAGGACGTCGCCGCCGACGTCCACGAGGTGCTCGAGCGGGTCTACGCCTTCGCCCGGGAGGTCCGCGACGGGTCGTGGACCGGCGTCACCGGCGAGCGCATCCGCACGGTCGTCAACATCGGCATCGGGGGGTCCGACCTGGGCCCGGTGATGGCCTACGAGGCCCTCGCGGCGTACCGCCAGGAGGGTCTGGAGTGCCGCTTCATCAGCAACATCGACCCGACCGACGCGGCCACGACCCTGGCCGGGCTCGACCCGGCCTCGACGCTGTTCATCGTCTCCAGCAAGACCTTCGGCACCCTCGAGACCCTGACCAACGCCCGGCTGTGCAAGGCCTGGCTGCTCGACGGGCTGCGCTCCTCCGACGCGATCGGCGATGACTCCGAGGAGGCCGTCAAGCGGCACTTCGTCGCCGTCTCGACCGCGCTCGACAAGGTCGCCGACTTCGGCATCGACCCCGACAACGCCTTCGGGTTCTGGGACTGGGTCGGCGGGCGCTACTCCCTCGACTCGGCCATCGGCACCTCGCTGGTGGTGGCTGTGGGTCCCGAGCGGTTCGCGGAGTTCCTGGCCGGCTTCCACACCCTGGACGAGCACTTCCGGACCACCGAGCCCGCCCGCAACGTGCCGCTGCTGATGGGCCTGCTGAACGTCTGGTACACCAACTTCCTCGGTGCCGAGAGCCACGCCGTGCTCCCCTACTCGCAGCTGCTGCACCGGTTCCCGGCGTACCTCCAGCAGCTGACGATGGAGTCCAACGGCAAGGGCGTCCGGTGGGACGGCAGCCCGGTCACCACCGACACCGGCGAGATCTTCTGGGGCGAGCCCGGCACCAACGGGCAGCACGCGTTCTACCAGCTGATCCACCAGGGCACCCGGCTCGTGCCGGCCGACTTCATCGCCTTCGCCAACCCGGCGTACGCCCTGACCGACGGCGACGTCGACGTGCACGAGCTGTTCCTGGCCAACTTCCTGGCCCAGACCCGCGCACTGGCCTTCGGCAAGACCGCCGAGGAGGTCCGGGCCGAGGGCACCGCGGAGGAGATCGTCCCCGCGCGGGTGTTCACCGGCAACCGGCCGACCGCCTCGATCATCGCCGCCGAGCTCAGTCCCTCGGTGCTGGGCCAGCTGGTGGCGCTCTACGAGCACATCACCTTCGTCCAGGGCGTGGTCTGGGGCATCGACAGCTTCGACCAGTGGGGCGTCGAGCTGGGCAAGAAGCTCGCCCAGGAGGTCGGGCCGGCGATCGACGGCGACGCCGACGCGCTGGCGAAGCAGGACGCCTCCACGCGCGCCCTGATCGACTACTACCGCACGCACCGCACGACGTGAGCGCCTCGGTGGGCGCCTCTGCGGGCTCCTGGACGAACCCCCTGCGCGACCCGGACGACCGTCGGATGCCGCGGATCGCGGGCCCGTGCGGGATGGTGCTGTTCGGGGTGACGGGCGACCTGGCTCGCAAGAAGGTGATGCCGGCGATCTACGACCTCGCCAACCGGGGTCTGCTGCCGCCCGGCTTCAGCCTCGTCGGCTACGCCCGCCGCGACTGGGCCGACCAGGACTTCGCGCAGATCGTGCACGACTCGGTCCGCGAGCACTCGCGCACCGAGTTCCGCGAGGAGGTCTGGCAGCAGCTCTCCGAGGGCATCCGGTTCGTGCAGGGCGACTTCGACGACGACGTGCAGTTCGACAACCTGCGCCGCACCATCGAGGATCTCGACCGGGTGCGCGGCACCGGCGGCAACCACGCGTTCTACCTCTCGATCCCGCCGAAGTTCTTCGGCAACGTCATCGGGCAGCTGCAGGAGCACGGCCTGACCGAGGGCGGCGACGGCGCCTGGCGTCGCGTGGTCGTGGAGAAGCCGTTCGGCCACGACCTGGAGTCGGCGCAAGAGCTGAACGCCGTGATCAACAGCGTCTTCCCGCCCGAGGCGGTCTTCCGGATCGACCACTACCTCGGCAAGGAGACGGTCCAGAACATCCTGGCGATGCGGTTCGCGAACAACCTGTTCGAGCCGATCTGGAACGCGAACTACGTCGACCACGTGCAGATCACCATGGCCGAGGACATCGGCATCGGCGGCCGCGCCGGCTACTACGACGGCATCGGCGCCGCCCGCGACGTCATCCAGAACCACCTGCTGCAGCTGATGGCGCTGGTCGCCATGGAGGAGCCGGTCGCGTTCGACGCCGAGAGCCTGCGGGTGGAGAAGCAGAAGATCCTCTCGTCGGTGACCCTGCCGCGCCGGCTCGACCTCACCACCGCCCGCGGGCAGTACGCCGCCGGCTGGGCGGGCGGCGAGGAGAGCATCGGCTACCTCGACGAGGACGACATCTCCGCCTCGTCGACCACCGAGACCTTCGCCGCGATCCGCGTCGACGTCGAGACCCGTCGCTGGGCCGGCGTGCCGTTCTACCTGCGCACCGGCAAGCGCCTCGGGCGACGCGTCACCGAGGTCGCGCTGGTCTTCAAGCGGGCCCCGCACCTGCCGTTCAGCGAGACCGCGACCGAGGACCTCACCCACAACGCCGTGGTCTTCCGGATCCAGCCCGACGAGGGCATCACGATGCGCTTCGGCTCCAAGGTGCCCGGCACCGCGATGGAGATCCGCGACGTCAACATGGACTTCGCCTACGGCGGCAGCTTCACCGAGGCCAGCCCGGAGGCCTACGAGCGGCTCATCCTCGACGTGCTGCTCGGCGACCCCCCGCTGTTCCCGCAGCAGCAGGAGGTCGAGCTGTCCTGGAAGATCCTCGACCCCGTGCTCCAGCACTGGGCCAAGCAGGACGCGTCCGGCAAGAGCTCGGTCGAGCAGTACACCCCGGGCAACTGGGGCCCCGAGTCGGCCCACGCCATGCTGGCCCGCGACGGCCGCGTCTGGCGCCGACCGTGAGCACCACCCGCCCGTCCCCGTGGAGGAGCACGCCGTGATCGAGCTGACCGAGACCAACTCCGCGGGCATCGCCGCCGCGCTGATGAACGCCCGCCGCAAGGCCGGCTCGCCCGCCATGGGAATGGTGATGACCCTGGTCGTCATCGTCGACGAGGACGAGTCGGCCCAGGCGATGGCCTGCGCCCGGGCCGCCTCCCAGGAGCACCCCGCCCGGGTGCTGGGGGTGATCCTGGGCGACGGCCGTGGTCGCCCTCACATCAACGCCCAGGTCGGCACCGGCCAGGGCTGGAGCGGCGAGACCGCACTCATCCGGCTCACCGGCGAGGTGGTCAAGCACGCCGAGTCGGTCGTGCTGCCGCTGCTGCTGCCCGACTCCCCCGTCGCCGTGTGGTGGCCCTCGCAGGCGCCCGCCGACCCCGCCGCCGACACCCTCGGTGCCCTCGCGCAGAGGCGGATCACCGATGCCGCCGCCGCCACCCGGGCGAAGTCGAGGGCCATCCACCAGCAGGCCGCGGCGTACGCCAAGGGCAACACCGACCTCGCCTGGACCCGGATCACCCCGTGGCGGGCGCTGCTCGCCGCCGCGCTCGACCAGCACCCCCAGAAGGTGTCGAGCGCCTCGGTGACCGCCGAGAAGGTCAGCCCCAGCGCCGACCTGCTCGTCGCGTGGCTCACCGACCGCCTCAAGGTGCCGGTGGAGCGCCGGAGCTCGCAGGGTCCGGGGATCACCGAGGTGGTGATGGCCACCAAGGGCGGCGACATCAGCATCAGCCGCCCCGACGGCAAGCTCGCGTCGTTCGTCTCCCCCGGTCAGCCCGACCGTCCCGTGGCGCTGAAGCGCCGCGACGTCCCCGAGCTGCTGGCGGAGGAGCTGCGCCGACTCGACGAGGACGACATCTACGCCGCCACGGCCCGCCGCCTCGTCAAGCTGGAGTCCTGATGCCGCAGATCACCGTCCTGCCCGACGCCGACATCCTGGCCGGCACCGTCGCGTCGCGGCTCGTCGAGCGGCTCGCGGAGGTGCAGCGCGACGGGCGGGTCCCGTCGGTCGCCCTCACCGGTGGCACCATCGCCGACGCGATCTACCAGAAGGTCGCCGACCTGCCGGCCGGTGACCTCGACTGGGCGCAGGTCGACTTCTACTGGGGCGACGAGCGCTACGTCGCCGCCGACTCCAGCGACCGCAACGACCGCTCCGTCGGGCTCGACCTGCTCGACAAGGTCGGCGTCGACGCCGCCCGGGTGCACGCGATGCCGGCCCTCGACGAGGCGCACCCCGACCTCGACGCGGCCGCAGCGGCGTACGCCCAGCTCGTGCGGACCACCGGCTCGGGCGCCTTCGACCTCGTGCTGCTGGGCCTGGGCCCCGACGGCCACGTCGCCTCGCTGTTCCCAGGCTTTCCGCAGCTGGCGATGCTCGACGACATCGCCCTCCCGGTGACCGACTCCCCCAAGCCGCCCCCGGAGCGGATCACCCTGACCTTCAGCGCCCTGAACCGCACCCGCGAGGTGTGGTTCCTGGTCTCCGGCGAGGGCAAGGCCGGCGCCGTCGCCCGCGCCCTGGCCGACGAGGGCACCGTCGAGGAGACCCCGGCCCGCGGCATCACCGTCGAGAACGCCACCTGGTTCCTGGACCAGGACGCCGCGAGCAGCCTGTAGCCCCTGCCGGGGGGCTCCCCCAGGGGGGCTCCCCCCAGAGAGGGCTCCCCCCAGAGGGGGCTCCCCCGCCCCACCAAGAGGGGGCTTCCCCGCCCTCGCCGCGTCGCCGACCGGGGGGTTCCTGCACGCGCCACGTCGCCGACCGGGGGGTTCCTGCACGCTGTGAGCCACCCACCGGGGGTCAGGAACCCGTGAGCCTGCGGCCCGGCGACCACGGCGGCGGCGTACGCCGGGCCCTGGCGTGGCCGGCCTGGAGACGGCCCGCCGGCGAGGCACCCCGGCCGTAGAGATCAGCCTTGGTGAACACCTCGATGGTCCACCCGCGGTCCTCCAGCCATGCCCGGCGGGCGAGGTCGTGCTCGCGGTCCCCCTCCTCAGTGTGGAGCTCCTCGCCGTCGTACTCCGCCGCGAACCCCGCGTCGGGGTCGGCGAGGTCGAATCGGAACAGGGCCGTGCCGTCGTCGTCGTACACCCACCACTGCACCTCGGGCTGCGGCAGGCCGGCCTCGAGCCAGTGCAACCGCAGACCCGACTCGGGCAACGACTCGGCCCCGCCGTTCGCGATCGGGCCGAGCGCGCGGAGCTGGACGACGCCCCGGTAACCCCTGAACCGCCCGGTCTCCAGAAGCAGGGCGCTCTTCAGGACACCGGCGCGCACGAAGGCATCGAGCGCGGCCAGGGCGTCGTACCGCCAGAGCAATCGCCCGAGGTCGAGAGCCGTGCGGAGCGGCGTCGTGACCCGGATGCCGTTGACCTCGGTGACGTCGCGGGCGAGGAGCCCCCGTCTGCGGCCGTCGACGCCGGGACGATCCATCCGGGTGTCGGTGGAATGAACCACGTCGAGGGGCGGCGCGACGGTCCGCGCGGTGCGCGGCAGCACGTCGACCCCGTGCAGCCAGGCGGCCGTGCGGTCACACACGACCGCGGTCGGCGGGAGCACCAACCCGATCGCGGAGGCACGCATGACGACGTCGTCGGGCGCCTGCGCCACGGCGTACACACCTCGCACGACCGGGCGCACGAGGCCGAGGGCCACCATCGTCTGGAACGTACGCCGGGACACGCCGAGGCGGTGTGCCTGACTGGTGGTGAAGGGGTCGGCCAGCGGGAGCGGGCAGCCCTCGCCGAGCAGGGAGCCGCGTGGGTCCAGCCAGTCGGGGTTCATCCCGAGAGGATCACCCGATCGCGTCGATCACGCTTTCGTCATCCACAGGGGTCCCCGGCCGCGTACGCCGAAGCCCCGCTCGGCACGGTGGGGCGTGCACGGATTCCCCGCTCGACGAGGCGGGGCGTGCGTGGATCCCCCTGTCGGCGAGCTAGAAGACGACGTCGCCGCTCTTGCGGCGCTTGCGCAGGGTGGCGATGGCCTCTTCGAGGATGTCCTTGGCCTCGGTCTCGGAGCGGCGCTCCTTCACGTAGGCCAGGTGGGTCTTGTAGGGCTCGATCTTCGGCGCCGGGGGCGGGTTCTCGGAGTCCATGCTCGCCGGCAGACCGCAGCGGGGGCAGTCCCAAGTCTCGGGGACGACCGCCTCGACCGCGAAGGCGATCAGCGTGCGGTGCGCGTGGGAGCAGAAGTACGTGATGTTCTGGCGCGGTGCGGCGTCGCCGCGCTCGGCCTCGCCCATGGGTCCGGCGCCGACTCGGCTGCCCCGGATGGCGTTTCCTGCGCCTGCCACGGTGGTCTCCTTCGAGAGATCGTTGAGGGGATCAGTTGCCGGTCTTGAGCAGCAGGCCCAGACCGACCACAGTCGCGATCCACACCAGACCGATGCCGATCGTGATGCGGTCGAGGTTGCGCTCGGCCACGGACGATCCGCCCAGGCCGCTCGAGACACCTCCTCCGAACATGTCGGAGAGCCCACCGCCACGCCCCTTGTGGAGGAGCACCAGCAGGATCATGAGCAAGCTCGAGATGATGAGCAAGACCTCGAAGACGATAACCACGGGGGGAGCCTAACAAGCCGTGGCGCGCCGGTCAGACAGCGGTCATCCCAGGCGCGGCATGTCGTAGAACCGGCAGACGCCGCCGAACTCCTCGGGCTGCAGGCTGGCCCCGCCCACGAGGCAGCCGTCGACGTCGGTCTGCTCCATGATGCCGCCCACGTTGGCCGCCTTGACCGAGCCGCCGTACAGCACGCGTACGCCGGCCGCGGCCGCGTCGCCCGCGGTCTCGGCGATGCGCGCTCGGATCGCCGCGCAGACCTCCTGGGCGTCCTGGGGGGTGGCCACCTCGCCGGTGCCGATCGCCCAGACGGGCTCGTAGGCCACGACCAGACCGGCCACCTGCTCCGGGGTGAACCCGGCCAGCGAGCCGTCGACCTGCGCGAGCGTGTGCTCGACCTGGCGACCGGCCTGCCGGACCTCGAGGCCCTCGCCCACGCACACGATCGGGGTCATCCCGGCCGCCAGGGCGGCGTGTGCCTTGGCGTTGACCAGCGCGTCGTCCTCGGCGTGGTGCTCGCGCCTCTCGCTGTGGCCCACGACGGCGTACGAGCAACCCAGCTTGGCCAGCATGGCGGCCGAGATCTCACCGGTGTAGGCGCCGCTCTCGTGCACCGACAGGTCCTGGGCGCCGTAGCGGATCTTCAGCCGGTCGCCGTCGACCAGCGTCTGCACGCTGCGCAGGTCGGTGAACGGCGGCACGACGACCACCTCGACCTTGGCGTAGTCGTGCTTCTTGTCCGACAACGTCCAGGCGAGCTTCTGGACGAGGACCACCGCTTCCTGGTGGTTGAGGTTCATCTTCCAGTTGCCCGCCATCAGGGGCGTGCGCGTGCTCGTGCTCGTGGCCATGGGTGCGTTCCGTTCGTGGTCGCGGTGCGGGATCAGGACAGGACGTCGATGCCGGGCAGGTCCTTGCCCTCGAGGTACTCCAGGCTGGCGCCACCACCGGTGGAGATGTGCCCGAAGGCGTCCTCGGCGAACCCCAGCTGGCGCACGGCGGCCGCGGAGTCGCCGCCACCGACGACGGAGAGCCCGTCGACCTCGGTCAGCGCCTGGGCGACGGCCCGGGTGCCGGCGGAGAACGCCTCGAACTCGAAGACCCCCATGGGGCCGTTCCAGAAGACCGTGCGGGCCGCGGCGATCTCGGCCGCGAAGGCGGCGCCCGAGTCGGGCCCGATGTCGAGGCCGATCTGGTTCGCCGGGATCGCGTCGACGGGCACGACCGTGGGGGTGGCGTCGGCCTTGAACTCCGGTGCCACCACGACGTCGGTGGGCAGCAGGATCTCCACGCCCGACTCGGCCGAGCGGTGGAGGTAGTCGCGGCAGACCTCGACCTGGTCCTGCTCCAGCAGGCTCTGGCCGACCTCGTGGCCCTGCGCCGCCAGGAACGTGAAGACCATGCCGCCGCCGATCAGCAGCTTGTCGGCCTTGCCGAGCAGGTTGTCGATGACGGCCAGCTTGTCGCTGACCTTCGAACCGCCCAGCACCACGACGTACGGGTGCTCGGGCTCCTCGGTCAGGCGGCGGAGCACCTCGATCTCGTTGCTCACCAGCCCACCCATGGCGTGCGGGAGCCGCTGCGCGACGTCGTACACGCTGGCCTGCTTGCGGTGCACCACGCCGAAGCCGTCGCTGACGAAGGCCTCGCCGAGCGCCGCCAGCTCGTCGGCGAAGGCGCCGCGCTCGGCGTCGTCCTTGCTGGTCTCGCCCGCGTTGAAGCGCACGTTCTCCAGCACGGCGACCTGGCCGTCGGCCAGCCCGTCGACGACCGCGCGAGCGGACTCCCCCACCGTGTCGGAGGCGAAGGCCACCTCGGCACCGAGGAGCTCACCGAGGCGCGCGGCCACCGGCTCGAGGGAGTACGCCGGGTCCGGTGCGCCCTTGGGTCGGCCCAGGTGCGCCATCACCACCACCCGCGCCCCGGCGTCGGCCAGGGCGCGGATCGTGGGGACGCTGGCGCGGATGCGGCCGTCGTCGCTGATGCGAGTGCCCTCGAGCGGGACGTTGAGGTCCGAGCGCACGAGGACCCGCTTGCCGGAGACGTCGCCCAGCGCTGCGTAGTCGGCCACTACGCGGGGTCCCCGGCGAAACAGGAGCGAAGCGAGTGTTTTGTTGGGGTGTTCACAGGGTCGCGCCGATGTGGGTGATCAGGTCGGCGAGGCGGTTGGAGTAGCCCCACTCGTTGTCGTACCAGCCGACGACCTTGACCTGGTTGCCGATGACCTTGGTCAACGGCGCGTCGAAGATGCACGACGCCGGGTCGGTGACGATGTCGGTGGAGACCAGCGGGTCGGTGGAGTAGCGGAGGTAGCGACCGTCGGCGGCCTTCTCGACCGCGGCGTTGACCTCCTCGACCGAGGTCTCGCGACCGGCCTCGAAGGTGAGGTCGGTGGCCGAGCCCGTGGGGACGGGCACGCGGATGGCGTAGCCGTCGAGCTTGCCCTTGAGCTCGGGCAGGACCAGGCCGATGGCCTTCGCGGCACCGGTCGAGGTCGGGACCAGGTTGATCGCGGCGGCGCGGGCGCGACGGGGGTCCTTGTGGATGTTGTCCTGCAGGTTCTGGTCGGCGGTGTAGGCGTGGATGGTGGTCATCAGGCCCTTGACGATGCCGAACTCGTCGTTGAGCGCCTTGGCCATCGGAGCCAGGCAGTTCGTGGTGCACGAGGCGTTCGAGATGACGTGGTGCGAGGCCGGGTCGTAGTCCTCGTGGTTGACGCCCATGACGACGGTGAAGTCGTCGTTGGTCGCGGGGGCCGAGATGATGACCTTCTTGGCGCCGCCGGCGATGTGCGCCTTGGCCTTCGTGGCGTCGGTGAAGAAGCCGGTGGACTCCACGACCACGTCGGCGCCGATGTCGCCCCACGTCAGGGCGGCCGGGTCGCGCTCGGCGAAGGCGGTGATCTCCTGGTCGCCGACCCGGATCGAGGTCTCCGTCGCGCTCACGTCGGCGTCGAGCCGGCCGAGGATGGAGTCGAACTTGAGCAGGTGGGCGAGGCTCTGGTTGTCGGTGAGGTCGTTGACCCCCACGATCTCGATGTCGGCTCCCGACGCGCGCACCGCGCGGAAGAAGTTGCGGCCGATGCGGCCGAAGCCGTTGATACCAACGCGGACAGTCACAGCGAGTTCTCCTGGGTCAGCGATCTGGGTCAGAAGCTCGACCCTATCGCGCTGTTGGAACGTTCCAGAAGACCCGCCGGCGTACGTGCCGGTAACCCCGGGGGCCGGGTGTCAGGCTTCCTCGGCCAGCATCTCGGGGGTGAGGGAGGACTCGGTGTCGGGAATGCCGAGCTCCTCGGCCTTCTTGTCCGCCATCGCCAGGAGGCGGCGGATGCGCCCCGCGATGGCGTCCTTGGTGAGCACCGGCTCGCTGAGCTGACCGAGCTCCTCCAACGACGCCTGCTTGTGCTCCAGGCGCAGCCGACCGGCCTGCTGCAGGTGGTCGGGGATCTCGTCGCCGAGGATCTCCAGGGCGCGCTCCACGCGGGCACCCGCGGCGACGGCGGCGCGCGCCGAGCGGCGCAGGTTGGCGTCGTCGAAGTTGGCGAGACGGTTGGCCGTGGCGCGGACCTCGCGCCGCATGCGGCGCTCCTCCCAGGCGAGCAGGGACTCGTGGGCGCCGAGCCGGGTGAGCAGCTGGCCGATCGCGTCGCCGTCGCGGATGACCACGCGGTCCACGCCGCGCACCTCACGGGCCTTGGCGGAGATGCCGAGCCGGCGGGCCGACCCGACCAGCGCCAGCGCGGCCTCGGGGCCGGGGCAGGTGACCTCGAGCGAGCTCGAGCGGCCGGGCTCGGTCAGCGAGCCGTGGGCCAGGAAGGCCCCGCGCCAGGCGGCGACGGCGTCGCAGCCGGAGCCGTTGACGACGACGGGCGGCAGGCCGCGGACGGGCCGGTTGCGCTGGTCGATCAGGCCGGTCTGCCGGGCGAGCGACTCACCGTCGCGGGCAACCCGGACGATGTAGCGCGAACCACGCCGGATGCCGCTGCCCTTGAGCAGCACCACCTCGGGCTGGTGGCCGAAGACCTCGGCGATGTCCTTGCGCATGCGCCGGGCCGCTGCGCCGGTGTCGAGCTCGGCCTCGACCACGATGCCCCCGTTGACGAGGTGCAGCGCATCGGCGAAGCGGAGCATGGAGGAGACCTCGGCCTTGCGGCAACAGGTCTTCGTCACGGTCGTGCTGGCCAGCTCTGCCTTCACCTGTGCCGTCATCGCCATGTCGTCACCTTAGTTCGCCCCCATGAACCCTGCGTAAGCGGCGCCCAGTTTGTGCGCATCGTGGACCCCGGGCTCGTCGGAGGCCAGATCCGCCACCACGAGCCGGGCGCCGAGGGAGGCGGCCGCCTCCTCGAGCCGCGCGTTCTCCGCGGCGGCGGCGGAGTCGACCAGCACCGTGTGCACACGCAGGTCGGGGGCGTGCCGCTGCAGGACGCCGAGGTGGCCGGCGAGGTCGAGGCCGCGGGTCTCCTCGGTGTTGGCCTCGAGGTTCATCGAGACCACCACGCCGGCGGAAGTACGGCACAGGGCGTCGCGCAGACCGGGGACCAGCAGGTGCGGCAGCACGCTGGAGTACCACGACCCCGGTCCGATCACGACCCAGTCGGCGTCCTCGATCGCGACCAACGCCTCGGGGCAGGCTCGCGCGTCGGCGGGGTCCAGGCTGACCGAGAGCACCTCGCCCGGCGTGGTCGCGACCTCGACCTGCCCGCGCACGACCGAGACGGCCGTGGGGTCGTCGCCGCCACCCCGCACCTCGGCGGTGATGTCGAGGGGGGTCAGCGCCATCGGCAGCACCCGACCGCGGGCCCCCAGCAGGCCCGCCACCCAGTCGAGGCCGTCCACGTGGTCGTGCAGCAGCTCCCACAGGGTGACGATCAGCAGGTTGCCCAAGGAGTGGCCGTTCATCTCGCCCTCGGACTCGAACCGGTGCTGCAGCACCCGCGCCCAGGTCTGGCCCCAGCGGTCGTCGCCGCAGAGCGCGGCCAGAGCCATCCGCAGGTCGCCCGGAGGCAGGACGCCGAACTCCTCGCGCAGCCGGCCCGAGGAGCCGCCGTTGTCGGCCACCGTCACGACGGCGGTCAGCTCGGTGGTCAGGCTGCGCAGCGCCATCAGGGTGGCAGCGAGGCCGTGGCCGCCACCGAGGGCGACCACCTTGGGTTCCGTCGACCAGGGCACCGGCTGATCCTGCCCTACTCGCGGCCGAGGTCGCGGTGGGTGGCCTGTGCCTCGAGCCCGAGCCGGCGCAGCCGCTGCACGATCTCCTCCGACATCGCGACGCTGCGGTGCTTGCCACCCGTGCAGCCGATGGCGACGGTCATGAACCGCTTGCCCTCGCGGAGGTAACCCTCCCCCACCGTCTCGATCACCGGCACGTAGCGCTCGAGGAACTCCTGGGCGTCGGGGCGGTCCTTGACGTACGTCGCCACGTCGTCGTCCTGGCCGGTGCGCGGCCGCAGCTCGGGCACCCAGAACGGGTTCGGCAGGAACCGCATGTCGGCCATCAGGTCGGCGTCGACGGGGACGCCGTACTTGAAGCCGAAGCTGACCACCGTGACCTGCAGCCCGACGGTGCTGGGCGTGCCGAAGGCCTGGGCGACCTTGTCCTTGAGCTGGTGCACGTTCAGGGGCGTGGTGTCGATGACGAGGTCGGCGTCGCCCCGCAGGGTGGCCATCACCACCCGCTCGCGGGCGATGCCCTCGAGCAGCCGGCCGGTGCCCTGCAGCGGGTGCGGACGGCGTGCCGCCTCCTGGCGGCGGACCAGGATGCCGTCGTCGGCCTCGAGGAACAGCAGCGTGCGGCGCCGGGTCGGGAACCTCTCGGCCAGCTGCGCGCGCAGGGCGTCGAAGAACACCCCGGCTCTCACGTCGACCACGGCGGCGACCGGCTGGTCGATGCCCTGGCGCTCGTCGACGAGCCGGACCACGTCGCCGACCAGCTCGGGCGGCAGGTTGTCCACGACGAAGTAGCCGAGGTCCTCGAGCTCCTTGGCCGCCGTGCTGCGGCCGGCCCCGGTCATGCCGGTCACCACCACGAGCTCACCCTGCTGGACCTCGCTCATCAGCCCTCCTCGATCTCGCCGGTGGCGGTGTTCACACCGGCCGGTCGCGGCGCCGTGGCCACGGCCTGCGCGATCGCGGTGGCGGTGCGGGTGCCGATGCCCGGCACCTCGGCGATCTGCTCGATGGTCGCAGCCCGCAGCTTCTTCAGCGACCCGAAGTGCTTGATCAGCGTCTTGCGCCGCACCTCCCCCAGCCCGGGCACGTCGTCGAGGGTGCTCTCGACCATGGTCTTGGACCGGCGCGAGCGGTGGTGGTTGATGGCGAAGCGGTGGGCCTCGTCGCGGATGCGCTGCAGGAGGTAGAGCCCCTCGCTGCTGCGCGGCAGGATCACGGGGTCGGCCTCGCCGGGCAGCCAGACCTCCTCCAGCCGCTTGGCCAGGCCGCACAGCGGGACGTCGTCGATGCCGAGCTCGTCGAGGGCCCGCTGGGCGGCGGCCACCTGCGGCGGACCGCCGTCGACGACCACCAGGCCGGGGACGTAGGCGAACTTGCGCGGGCGACCGGTGTCGGGGTCGATCAGCATCGGGCCCGAGGCGGGATCGACCTCGCCGCCGCCGAGGTCACCGTGCTCGATGCGCTCGTCGAGCAGCCGGCGGAAGCGCCGGGTGATCACCTCGTGCATCGAGGCGACGTCGTTGGACCCCTCGACGCTCCGGATCACGAACCGGCGGTACTCCCCCTTGCGGGCCAGTCCGTCCTCGAAGACGACCATCGAGCCCACCGTCTCGCTCCCCTGGTGGTGGGAGATGTCGTAGCACTCGATGCGCAGCGGCGCGTCGGGCAGCTCGAGCGCCTGCTGGATCTCCTCCAGCGCCTGGTTGCGCACGGTCAGGTCGCTGGCCCGCTTGGTCTTGTGCAGCGCCAGCGACTGCTGGGCGTTCTTCGCCACGGTCTCCTGCAGCGTCCGCTTGTCGCCCCGCTGCGGCACCCGCACGCGCACCCGGCTGCCCCGGCTCTCGGTCAGCAGCTCCTCGAAGGTGTCGACGTCCTCCGGCATCGCCGGCACCAGGATCTCCCGCGGGATGGACTCGCCGTCCTCCCCGGCGTACAGCTGGAGCAGGAACTCCCCGACCAGGCCCGCGGTGTCGAGGTCGTCGACGCGGTCGGCGACCCACCCGCGCTGGCCGCGGATGCGGCCCGAGCGCACGTGGAAGATCTGCACCGCCACCTCGAGCGGGTCCTCCGCCAGCGCGATCACGTCGGCGTCGGTGCCGTCGCCGAAGACCACGGCCTGCTTCTCCAGCGCCTTGTTCAGCGCCCCGAGGTCGTCGCGCAGGCGGGCCGCACGCTCGTAGTCCTGGCCCTCCGAGGCGGCGTACATCTGCTGCTGGACGCGCTTGACGAAGGCGTCGGTCTTGCCGCCCATGAACTCGGCGAAGTCGTCGGCGATGCGGCGGTGCTCGTCGGCGTCGACGCGCGCGACGCACGGGGCGGCGCACTTGTCGATGTAGCCGAGCAGGCAGGGGCGTCCGATCTGCTGGGACCGCGTGAACACGCCGTTGCTGCACGACCGCATCGGGAAGACGCGCAGCAGCAGGTCGACGGTCTCGCGGATCGCCCAAGCGTGGCTGTAGGGGCCGAAGTACTTCACGCCCTTGCGCTTGGCGCCGCGGCCGACCATCACCCGCGGGAACTCCTCGTTCATGGTGATCGCGAGCCAGGGGTAGGACTTGTCGTCGCGGTACTTGACGTTGAAGCGCGGGTCGAACTCCTTGATCCAGGAGTACTCCAGCTGCAGGGCCTCGACCTCGGTGGCCACCACCGTCCACTCGACCGACGCCGCGGTGGTCACCATCGTGGCCGTGCGGGGGTGCAGGTTGCCGATGTCCTGGAAGTACGACGACAACCGCGGGCGCAGGCTCTTGGCCTTGCCGACGTAGACGACCCGGCCGGACTTGTCGCGGAAGCGGTAGACACCCGGCTGGGTGGGGATCGACCCGGGCTGGGGGCGGTACGTCGAAGGGTCGGCCACGGTCCAAGCCTACGAGGGCCCTCCGACAGTCCCGACAGGTCGGTACGCCGTCCGGGCGTGCGGAGGGACGGCGTACCGACTCGCGGTCGGACGCGCGGGCGGACTTGCGGTGAGCCCGCGCGGGGGACTACACCTGAACCGCCGTCGAGGGGCGGTGACGCGCACACGCGAGGAGCGAGCAATGAGCAACGACCTGGGCACGATCGTCGTCGGATACCTCCCGACCGACGAGGGACTCGCCGCGTTCCAGCAGGCCAAGAAGTGGGCGGTCGCGTCATCGGCCCGGCTCGTGGTCCTCAACACCGGTCGCAACGGCGACTACTCGCACGCCAACTTCGCGACCGCGCAGGACATCGACGCCATCGACGCCGAGCTCCGCGAGTCCGGCGTCGACCACGCCGTGCTGCAGCCCACCGACGGCAAGGGCGCGGCCGAGGCCATCCTGGCCACGGCCACCGCCGAGTCGGCGGACCTGATCGTCATCGGCCTGCGCCGCCGCAGCCCTGCGGGCAAGCTGATCACGGGCAGCACCGCCCAGCAGATCCTGCTCGACGCCGCCTGCCCGGTGCTCGCCGTCAAGGCCTGAGCGACGAGGGCTCGGGCCCTGTCGTCAGCTGATCGAGAGGTCGGAACCGCTGACGGTCACCTTGACCGCCGAGAGCGACTTCGTGGCCGGTCCGTTGACGACCGAGCCGTCCTTGATCGAGAACTTGCTGCCGTGGCAGGTGCAGACGATGTCCTCGCCCTCGATCTTGGAGACCGGGCAGCCCTGGTGGGTGCAGACGGCGCTGAACCCCTTGAAGTCGCCCGCCGTCGGCTGGGTGACCACGACCTTCTCGGCCGTGAAGATCTTGGCGCCGCCGACGGGGACGTCGGAGGTGGGGCCGATGGGTCCCTTCGACGCCGTGGAGCCCGCACCGCTGCTGCTGCCGGAGCTGTCCGACGAGCTGCCGCAGGCGGCCAGGAGCGGCAGCGCCACCCCGGCGCCGAGCACGCCCCCGATCAGGCTGCGGCGCGAGCTGGTCGCGCTCTCGGGCACTGACGAGTGGTCCGTCATGGGGATCTCCTCGGGTCGTTGGCTGTCCACGCGTCACGGTACTGAGCCGCTCCTGACGCGCGCACCCGTCCGATGGTCGTAGTACCGACCGCCCGGACTGGTCGCGTCAGCGGGTCAGGAGGGGCTTGAGGTACTCGCCGGTGAAGCTGCCCTCGGCCTCGGCCACCTGCTCCGGGGTGCCGGTCGCGACCACGGTGCCACCGCGGTTGCCGCCGGCCGGACCCATGTCGATGATCCAGTCGGAGGTCTTGATGACGTCGAGGTTGTGCTCGATCACCAGCACCGTGTTGCCCTTGTCGACCAGGCTGGAGAGCACCGTGAGCAGCTTGCGGATGTCCTCGAAGTGCAGACCGGTGGTCGGCTCGTCGAGGACGTAGACGGTGCTGCCGGTGTTGCGCTTCTGCAGCTCGCTGGCCAGCTTCACCCGCTGGGCCTCGCCGCCCGACAGCGTCGTGGCGGGCTGCCCCAGACGGACGTAGCCGAGCCCGACCTCGACCAGCGTGGTCAGGTGGCGGGAGATCGCAGGGATGGCGGCGAAGAAGTCCACCGCCTCCTCGATCGGCATGTCGAGCACGTCGGCGATCGTCTTGCCCTTGAAGTGCACCTCGAGCGTCTCGCGGTTGTAGCGCGCGCCGTGGCAGACCTCGCACGGCACGTAGACGTCGGGCAGGAAGTTCATCTCGATCTTCAGGGTGCCGTCGCCGGAGCACGCCTCGCAGCGGCCGCCCTTGACGTTGAAGGAGAACCGGCCCTGGAGGTAGCCCCGCATCTTGGCCTCGGGGGTCGAGGCGAAGAGCTTGCGGACGTGGTCGAAGACGCCGGTGTAGGTCGCCGGGTTGGACCGCGGGGTGCGGCCGATCGGCGACTGGTCGACGTGGATCACCTTGTCGACGTGCTCGGTGCCGGTGATCTTGCGGTGCCGGCCCGGCACCGTGCGGGCGTTGTAGATCTGCTTGGCCAGCGAGGTGTAGAGGATGTCGTTGACCAGCGTGGACTTGCCCGAGCCGGAGACGCCGGTCACCGAGACGAAGCAGCCGAGCGGGAAGCTGACGTCGACGTTCTTCAGGTTGTTCTCGTGCGCGCCGTGCACCGTCAGGGCACGTCCCTTGGTGGGGCGGCGGCGCTTGGTGGGCACCGGGATCGACTTGCGGCCCGAGAGGTAGAGGCCGGTCTCGGAGTCGCGGTGCTCGAGCAGCCCCTGCACCGTGCCCGAGTGCACGACCTGGCCGCCGTGCTCGCCGGCGCCGGGCCCGATGTCGACCACCCAGTCGGCGACCTTGATGGTGTCCTCGTCGTGCTCGACCACGATCAGGGTGTTGCCGAGGTCCTTGAGCCGGATCAGGGTCTCGATCAGACGCTTGTTGTCGCGCTGGTGCAGGCCGATGCTCGGCTCGTCCAGGACGTAGAGCACGCCGACGAGGCCGGCGCCGATCTGCGTGGCCAGGCGGATCCGCTGGGCCTCACCGCCGGAGAGGGTGGCCGAGGGCCGGTCGAGGGAGAGGTAGTCCAGGCCGACGTCGAGCAGGAAGCGGAGCCGCTCCTGGATCTCCTTGAGCACCTGCTCGGCGATCTGACGCTCGCGCGCGGTCAGCTCGAGCGCGCCCAGCCACTCGGCGGCCTCGTTGAGCGGCAGCGCGCAGACCTCGGCGATGCTCTTGCCGCCGTCGTCCAGCTCGCCACCCAGGGTGACCGAGGTGACCACGGGCTTGAGCCGCGTGCCCTGGCAGGCGGGGCAGTTCACCTCACGCATGAAGCCCTCGAAGCGCTCGCGGCTGGTGTCGCTCTCGGCCTCGCGGTGACGACGCTCGATGTAGGGCCGCACGCCCTCGAAGGCGGTGTAGTAGGACCGCGCCCGGCCGTAGCGGTTGGTGTGCCGCACGTGGACCTTGGTCGAGTGGCCCTCGAGGATGGCCTTGCGGCCCTTGGCGGGGAGCTTCTCCCACGGGGTGTTCAGGTCGAAGCCCAGCTCGTCGCCCAGGGCGCCGAGCAGCCGGGTGAAGTAGTCGGCGACGTGGGCGCCCGACCACGGCTGGATGACGCCCTCGCCCAACGTGGCGCCCGGGTCCGCCACCACCAGCTCGGGGTCGACCTCCATCCGGGTGCCGAGGCCGTGGCAGGCCGGGCAGGCGCCGAACGGGGAGTTGAAGGAGAACGACCGCGGCTCGAGCTCGTCGGTCTCGATGTCGTGCTCGTTGGGGCACGACATCTTCTCCGAGAAGCGCAGCTCCTTGCGGGGGTCCTTGTCGTCGAGGTCGACCAGGTCGAACAGCACCAGGCCGCCGGCGAGGTTGAGCGCGGTCTCCACCGAGTCGGTCAGGCGTCGCTTGCTGGACTCCTTGGCCGAGAGCCGGTCGACCACGACCTCGATCGTCTGCTTGCGCTGCTTCTCCAGCTTGGGCGGGTCGGCGAGCTGGATGGTCTCGCCGTTGACCCGGGCGCGGCTGAAGCCCTGGGACTGCAGGCTGCGGAAGAGCTCGAGGTACTCCCCCTTGCGACCGCGGATCACCGGGGCCAGCACCTGGAAGCGGGTGCCCTCCTCGAGCTGGAGCACCCGGTCGACGATCTGCTGGGGCGTCTGGCGCTCGATCGGCGCCCCGCACTCGGGGCAGTGCGGGCGACCTGCGCGGGCGTAGAGCAGGCGGAGGTAGTCGTAGACCTCGGTGATCGTGCCGACGGTCGAGCGGGGGTTCTTCGAGGTCGACTTCTGGTCGATCGAGACCGCGGGGCTCAGGCCCTCGATGAAGTCGACGTCGGGCTTGTCCATCTGCCCGAGGAACTGGCGGGCGTACGCCGAGAGCGACTCGACGTAGCGACGCTGGCCCTCGGCGAAGATCGTGTCGAAGGCCAGGCTCGACTTGCCGGACCCGGACAACCCGGTGAACACGATGAGGGAGTCACGGGGGAGGTCGAGCGAGATGTCCTTGAGGTTGTGCTCGCGCGCACCTCGGATGACGAGCTGATCAGCCACGGATGAAGCCCCTGCGCTTGGTGGGTGGACGGGTCCCGGTCAGGTTCGAACACGTGTTCGTCATCCTAACCCGGTCGGACCCGGGGAGGTCGGTCGGGCGCCGCGCGGGCGCACCACCCGATCTGCAACGTCCCGGCGACGTACCCTGTTCCATCGTGTCCACACTCACCCTCGGTCCTCTCGGGCGCCTCGACCCGGCGGCCGTGCCCGCGGCCGCCGTCGCGGCGGCCCCCGCTGTGCTCGCCGGGCTCTCGCGCCGCCCTCGACTCGCCATGTCGCTGCTCGCCCTCCCGGTCGCCGTGGCCTCCTTCTTCCGCGATCCAGACCGTACGCCGGACCACCGACAGGCCGACCGCGACGACGTCCTGGCCCCCGCCGACGGCAAGCTGATGTACGTCGGCCCCGCGCAGCCGGAGGTCTCTCCTCCCGGCGACTGGCAGCAGGTCAGCATCTTCCTGTCCCTCTTCGACGTCCACGTCAACCGGACCCCGTCCTCCGGCACCGTCGAGGAGGTCACCTACCGCCCCGGCACGTGGCACGCGGCGTACCGCTTCGAGAGCGCCTTCGAGAACGAGCGCAGCCAGATCACCGTGGCCGACACCGTGGACGGCGAGGTGCGCCGCGTCGTGTTCCGTCAGATCGTCGGGCTGGTCGCCCGCCGGGTGGTCACCCGCGTCGCCCCGGGCGACGTGCTGCGCACCGGCCAGCGCATCGGCGTGATGAAGTTCGGGTCGCGGATGGACGTCTTCGTGCCGCCGCACGTCGAGCTGCTGGCGGTCGAGGGATCGCGCACGGTGGCCGGCGAGACCGTCATCGCGCGCTGGCCCAGGGTCGCGGGCCCCGCGTGAACGCCCCCGCCGGGACCGCCCCCGAGGTCGGACCCGAGACCGGGCCCGAGACCGGCAACCGCCGGCTGCTCGACCGCTGGCGGCTGCGGTCCCCCTCGGGGGCCGCGGTCGTCTCGCTGCGGCAGCTCACCACCCGGGAACGGCTGCGGGTCACGGCCCCGAGCATGTTCACGACCGGCAACATGGCGTGCGGCTTCTCCGCGATCCTGCTCGCCTTCGGCGGCGAGTTCCGCTGGGCGGCGGTGCTGCTGTTCGTCTCGATCCTGCTCGACATCGCCGACGGTGCGGTCGCCCGGCTGGTCGGCGCCACCTCCCCCTTCGGCGTCCAGCTGGACTCCCTCGCCGACCTGGTCTCCTTCGGGCTCGCCCCGGCCGTGCTCGTGCACACCTGGGCGCTGCCGGAGAACCCCGTCCTGGCCTGGATCTCGGCCTTCTTCTGGCTGGCCTGCGCCGCGTTCCGGCTGGCGCGCTTCAACGTGACCGTCGACCCGCTGGCCGACAAGAAGTACTTCGTGGGCCTCCCGTCGCCCGGCGCCACGATGGTGGTGATCGCCACGATCTTCGCCCTCGACCGGCCCGACCACGGCCCGTCGGTGCTGGTGCCGGTCGCGGTCAGCGTGGTCCCCGCGCTGCTGATGGTCACCAGCATCCGGTTCCGCTCGTTCCGCGGCCTGCTGTCCCCCCGGACGCCCGCCGCCCGCACCACCACCGCCGTGCTCGCGACGGCCCTGGTCGTCGGGCTCGTCGCCGACGCCTCGGTCACCGTGCTCGTGGTGGCCTGCGCCTACCTCGCCACGGCGCCCCTGGGCGTGCTCACCGCGCCGATGCGGTCGCGGGTCTTCGGCCCCGACGCCGTCGCTCCCCCGCGCCGTCGGATGCAGTCGGTGTTCCTGCCGATCACCGACGACGGGCAGTGCTGACCGCTCGCCGTACGCTGGCCCCATGGCGACGAGCATCGGTGACGGCGGGCCCTACTCCGGAGAGGTGTCCCCGGGCGGGTCACCGGACACCCGCGAGCTGGCGGGCCTCGTGGTCACCAAGCTGGCCGTCGACCCCGAGACCTCCAACAACTGCTACCTCCTGCGCTGCCGGCGCACCGACGAGCAGGTGCTGGTCGACGCCGCGGCCGACGCTCCGCGGCTGCTGGACCTGATCGGCAGCACCGGCATCACCCGGGTGATCACCACCCACCGGCACTGGGACCACCACCGCGCGCTCGCCGACGTCGTCAGGGCCACCGGGGCCGTGGTCGTCGCGGGCGCCGAGGACGCCGCCGCCATCACCGAGCAGACCGGAGTGGCCGTCGACGACTCCGTGCAGCACGGCGACACCGTCGAGTTCGGCGACGTGCGGCTCGAGGTGATCCACCTCGTCGGGCACACCCCCGGCTCGATCGCGCTGCTGTACGACGACCCCGACGGCTCGCCGCACCTGTGGACCGGCGACTCGCTCTTCCCCGGCGGCGTCGGCAACACCTTCGGCGACGCGGACGCCTTCACCACCCTGGTCGACCAGGTCAGCACCAAGGTCTTCGACCGGCTGCCCGACGAGACCTGGTTCTACCCCGGCCACGGCAACGACTCCGTGCTCGGGCGCGAGCGCCCGCACCTCGACGAGTGGCGCGCACGGGGCTGGTGAGCCCCCAGGCCGATCCGGTCGGTCGCCGCCGCCGGGCCTAGGGTGACGCGCATGCCGCTCTTCTCCCTCGACGGCGTCTCCCCCACCATCGCGGACGACGCCTTCATCGCCCCCACGGCCACCCTCGTCGGCGACGTGCACGTCGAGCCCGGCGCCTCGGTCTGGTACGGCGCGGTCCTGCGCGCCGACTACTCCCCGATCTTCGTGCGGGCGGGCGCCAACATCCAGGACGGGTCGGTGCTGCACTCCGGCGTCGACATGCCCTGCGAGATCGGGGCCGGCGCCACGATCGCGCACCTGTGCCTGGTGCACAGCGCGACGATCGGCGAGCAGGCCCTGATCGGCAACCACGCCACGGTCCTGGACGGCGCCCGGATCGGCCGGCGCACCCTGGTCGCCGCGTCCTCGCTGGTGCTGGGCGGCACCGAGTTCGGCGACGAGCTGCTCGTCACCGGGTCGCCGGCGAAGGTCAAGGGCCCGATCGCCGGGACCGGCGCGGAGTTCTGGGTCGACCACAACCCGCAGGTCTACCGCGACCTCGCCCAGCGGCACCGCCTCGGGCTCGCCGACGCATGAGCACGACCGGGACCCGTCGCCCCGGGGGCGCGTCCGCCACCGCGCTGGTGGGCCTCGCCTTCGCGGTCGCGATGCTCGGCACGACCCTGCCGACCCCGCTCTACCCGTTCCTGGAGCAGCGCTTCGGCTTCGCCGAGCTGACCACGACGATCGTCTTCGCGGTCTACCCCGTCGGCGTCGCGGCCGCGCTCCTGGTCTCCGGGCACTGGTCCGACCTCGTCGGACGCCGGCCGATGCTCCTCGCGGGCCTGGCGTTCTCGGCGCTGTCCGCCGCGCTGTTCCTGCTGCCCCCCTCGATGGGCTGGGTGTACGCCGCCCGGCTGGTCTCGGGCTTCTCCGCCGGGATCTTCACCGGCACGGCGACCGCCGCGATCGTGGACCTGGCCGACGAGGGCGGCACCCAGCGGGCCGGGCTCGTGGCCGCCGCGGTCAACATGGGCGGGCTGGGCGCCGGACCGGTGCTCGCCGGCCTGCTCGCCGAGTGGGCCCCGCACCCGCTGGTGGTGCCGTTCGTCGTCGACCTCGGCCTGGTCGCCGTGGCCGTCGCCTGCGTGCTGGCCGCGCCCGAGACGGTGCGCCGCCAGCACGGCGCGCGCCTGAGGCCGCAGAAGGTGCACGTGCCGACCGAGGTGCGACCGGTCTTCGTGCGCGCCGCCATCGCGGGCTTCGCGGGCTTCTCGGTGCTGGGCCTGTTCACCGCGGTCTCCCCCGCCTTCATGGGCCAGGTGCTCGGCGTCACCTCGCCCGCCGTGGTCGGCCTGGTCGTCGTGGTGCTCTTCGTGGCGTCGATCGCGGGCCAGGTGCTCTCGCTGCGGCTCCGCACGGCCCAGGGCCTCCGGACGGGCTGCGTCGCGCTGCTCCTCGCGATGGGGGTGCTGGTGCTGAGCCTGCTGCTCGCCTCGCTCGCGCTCCTGGCGCTGTGCGGCCTCGTGGCCGGGATCGGCCAGGGACTCACCTTCCGCGCCGGGCTGGGCTCGGTCGGCGAGGCCAGCCCCGCCGACCAGCGCGGCGCCATCTCCTCGGCGTTCTTCGTCGTCCTCTACATCGGCATCTCGGTCCCCGTCGTCGGCGTCGGCCTGCTGGCCACGACGGCCGGGCTGGTCACCGCGGGCGTGCTCTTCGCCGCCCTGGTCGGGCTGCTGGCGCTCGCGGTGCTGGTGCTGCTCGGCCGTGCCGACCCGGGCCGTGACAGATGACATCCCCGGCCCCGGCGACGGCTGTCTAGGCTCGTCGCATGTCCACGACACCGGTCTGGGAGCAGTTCACGCGTGACCCGCGGCTGGAGCAGCACGCGCACCTGAGGGCGTCGGACCGCGACCGCGACGTGGTGCGCGAGCAGCTCTCGACGGCGTACGCCGAGGGCCGCCTCGACCGCGACGAGCTCGACGAGCGCACCGAGGCGGTCACCGGCGCCAAGACCCTGGGCCAGCTGGCCCCCCTCCTGCGCGACCTCGTGCCGACAGCGGGGGCGGCGGCCGCGGCGGCGACCCACGCCGTGCCCGGCGACCTGCACGCGGAGGCCGAGCGCCGCTACCGCCAGCAGCGCCGCCAGGCCCTGCTGGCGTTCCTCACCCCGACCCTGATCTGCTGGGTGGTCTGGTTCCTGGTGCTCGTGGGGGCCCACGGTCCTGAATTCCCGTGGCCGGTCTTCGTGACGCTCGGCACCGGCGTCCGCTACGGCCAGCTGGTGGTCGGCCGCCGCGACGCGGTCGCCGGGATCGAGCAGCGGCTGGTGCGGCGCGAGGCCCGGCGGCTCGAGGCACGGCAGCGGCGCGAGCGCCGGCGTGGGGCGGGTCCCTCGGCGCTCGGGTGAACCCCGGGTGAACACCTGATCCGACGCGTGGACAACTCCGTCGTTGCCCATGACGCCGCCCCCCGGGTGTCGTTGGATGAGGCATGCCCAACGCCCACTTCGCCCACGGGATCGCCTCCGGTGACCCCACGCCGACCTCGGTGGTCATCTGGACCCGCGTGACCCCGACGACGGCGGCGAGCCCCGGCTCGGGCGTCGGCGCCGACGCGGTCGTGACCTGGCAGGTCTCGACCAGCACGACCTTCGCCCGGGTCGTGCGCAGCGGGCGGCTCACGACCGGCCGCGCCCGCGACCACACGGTCAAGGTCGACGTGACCGGGCTCCAGCCCGGCCACACCTACTACTACCGGTTCGTCTGGGGCAGCCACCGCAGCGCCACCGGCCGCACCCGCACGGCCCCCGCGACGACCTCCCACCCCCGCAACGTGCGGCTGGGCGTGGTCTCGTGCGCCAACCTGCAGGCCGGCTGGTTCAGCTCCTACCGGCACCTGGCCGACCGCGACGACCTGCACGCGGTGCTGCACCTGGGCGACTACATCTACGAGTACGGGCCCGGCCAGTACGGCTACGGGCAGGGCGACCGCGACATCCGCGTGCACCAGCCCGCCCACGAGATCACCACGCTGGCCGACTACCGCCAGCGGCACGCGCAGTACAAGACCGATGTCGACCTGCAGCGCCTGCACGCCAAGGTCCCGTTCATCGCGACGTGGGACGACCACGAGTCGGCCAACGACGCCTGGAAGGGCGGCGCGGAGAACCACAAGGCCGGCGAGGGCACGTGGACCGCGCGACGGGCCGCCAGCCACCGGGCCTACGACGAGTGGATGCCGGTGCGGATGGGCGGCACGGCCGCGGTCGGCGACGGCGACTACCTCTACCGCCGCCTGCAGTACGGCACCCTGGTCGAGATCAGCATGCTCGACCTGCGCACCTACCGCGACCAGCAGCTGGCCCGCAACGTCGACCCCGCCTCGGCCGACCCCGCCCGGACGATCACCGGCAACGGCCAGATGCGGTGGCTCAAGGAGTCCCTGACCCGCCAGGCCACGCAGTGGAAGCTGGTCGGCAACCCGGTGATGATCGCGCCGGTGACCTTCGCCGGCGTGCCCCGCGACGTGATCCCCGCCGTCCAGGACACCACCGGCCTGCTCCCGCCCGACGGCGTGCCCTACAACGTCGACCAGTGGGACGGCTACACCGAGGACCGCCGCGAGGTGTTCGAGCACCTGCGCGACAACGGCGTCACCGACGCTCTCTTCGTGACCGGCGACATCCACTCGGCCTGGGTGTGCGACCTGCCCGCCGACAAGGTCACCTACGCCGGTACCCGCAACTCCGTCGGCGTCGAGTTCGTGGCGACCTCGGTGACCTCGAACAACCTGAAGGACATCACCGGCACGCCGGCCCGCACCACGAGCATCGCGGTGGAGGAGGCCTTGAAGGCCAACAACCCGCACATCAAGTACATCGACTTCGACGACCACGGCTTCTCGGTCCTCGACATCACCCCGAAACGAGCCCAGATGGACTGGTACATCCTCGGTGACCGCGCCGACCGCACGACGGCCGCGACGTGGAGCACGTCCTGGGCGACCACCGCCGGCAGCCAGACCGTGCACCAGGTCGACGGGCCGGTGACCCGATGACGCACCCCACCTCCGGCCCCCGCGTGGCCGGCACCGACCGGCGTACGTTCCTCAAGGTGGCGGGTGCCTCCGGCGCCGCGCTCCTGTTCTCCTCGGCCGTCGGGGCCCTGCCCGCGTCGGCCGCGACCGCTCGCAAGCGCGCCTACGTGATCGTCGTGGACGGCTGCCGCCCCGGCGAGATCGACCAGATGCCCACGTTGCAGGCGCTGCGCGACGGGGGCACGTGGTACCCCGCCGCCCGCTCGCTGCCGGTGATGGAGACCATCCCCAACCACGTGATGATGATGACCGGCTGCCGACCCGCGCGGAACGGCGTACCGGCCAACAGCATCTACGACCGCACGGACGCCGCGGTCCGCGACTGCAGCCGGCCGACCGACATCCGGGTCACGACGATCATCGACCAGCTGAACGCCTCCGGGCGCACGACGGGCACGGTGCTGTCCAAGAGCTACCTGTACTCCGTCTTCGGCACGCGCGCGACGCACCGATGGGAGCCCGCACCGGTGATCCCGGTCTCGGGGCACGCCCCCGACGTCTTCACCGTCGACGCGGCGATCGCGATGGTCGACGAGTTCGACCCCGACATGATGTTCCTCAACCTCGGCGACGTCGACCGCCTCGGCCACTCCGACGTCACGGGCACCACCCTCAAGGTGGCCCGCGAGACCGCCCTGGCCGACACCAACGTGCAGGTCACGCGGTTCCTGGACCACCTGAAGCAGGTGCCGGGCCGCTGGGAGTCCTCGCTCGTGGTCGTGCTGGCCGACCACTCGATGGACTGGTCGCTGCCCCAGCAGACGGTGAGCCTGAAGGCCGCCTTCGACCAGGCGACCGACCTGACCGGTCACTTCGAGATCGCCCAGAACGGCGGCGCCGACCTCGTCTACTGGACCGGCTCCGGCTCGGCCCGGGCAGCGGCCCTGGGGAAGATGCGCACCCTGGCCCTGGCGACCCCCGGGGTGTTCCAGGCGCACGTCATCGACCAGACGCCGAGCCTGCGGCTGGACGCCAAGGCGGGCGACCTGCTCGTCTACTGCAAGGCCGGCTGGCGGTTCAGCGACCCGCAGCCCACCAGCAACCCCATCCCCGGCAACCACGGCCACCCCGCCACCGAGCCGATCCCGTTCTTCCTCGGCGGCGGCTCGCCGGCCGTGGCGAAGGGCGTGGCCCGGTCGGACCGGGCGCACACGATGGACGTCGCCCCCACCCTGGGCGCCTACTACGGGCTGAAGGCCCCGTCGACCGGCTGGGAGGGCGTCTCCCGCCTCTGAGGCCCTACCGTGGTGCGCATGACGACGCTCCGCGAGTTCCAGGTCACCTTCGACTGCGCCGAGCCCCAGCGCGTCGCCGCCTTCTGGTGCGAGGTGCTCGGGTACGTCGCTCCCCCGGTGCCGGACGGCTTCGACTCCTGGTCGGCGTACGAGCTCACCCTGCCCGAGGCCGACCGCGGCTCCTGGGGCGCCGCTGTGGACCCCACCGGGGTGGGGCCGCGCCTGTACTTCCAGCGCGTCCCGGAGGGCAAGGCGGTCAAGAACCGGCTGCACCTCGACGTGCGCGTCGGCACCGGCCTCGTCGGCGAGGAGCGCCTCGCCGCCCTGGAGGCCGAGTGCGCCCGCCTGCTCCCCCTCGGCGCCACCCGCTACCAGCTGCTGGTCGCCGACGAGGAGAACGAGTCGTGCCTGGTGATGCAAGACGTCGAGGGCAACGAGTTCTGCCTGGACTGACGGGCTGATCCGGGGGTCCGGTTTCCCAGGTGATGAACCCGTCTTAGCTCTCTGCACACGTCACGTCGTGTGTGAGGAGGCGGACTGGTGTGTCTGGTCCCGGTGGGCCGATGCACCCTGGCTTGGCGACGCTGACTTCAATCGAATGCATGTTCGTTTAGAGGCCATAGTAGTGATAGACTCGGCTCATGAGCCGGCGCCCAGCAGCCTCCACCCCCGCGGTGACACCGCAGCTGCTGCCCAGCCCTGACCAACTCAGCCCGGACCAGGTCATCGACGAGCTCCACCGGCAGCGCACGGCCGCGCACCGGGCCGAGGTCCGCGAGATCGAGCTCGCCGTCGACTGGGCCCTGCTGCACCCGTGCCCCGAGGACGCGACTCCCGCCTCGTGGGGCGAGGGCCGGCTGTTCCACGAGCAGGTCACTCCTCTGGCGGGACCGGGCGCTCCGCTGGTGGCGGAGTTCGCGCCCGCTGACCTCGCTGCAGCCTTGGGCGTCTCGTTCCACGCCGGGCGCCAGCTGCTGGCCGATGCGTTGGAGCTGACCTACCGGCTGCCGACCCTGTGGTCACTGGTCCATGCCGGCAAGGTCCCGGTCTGGCTGGGCCGGTCCATCGCCCGGGAGACCCACGACCTCTCCGAGATCGCCGTCGCCCACGCCGACCGATTGATCTGCGCGGTCCCCGGCAAGATCGGGCAGGTCCGAGCACGTCGGCTGATCGACGAGGCCCGGCTCTATCACGATCCCGACCGCGCCCAGGAGGACGAGCGCCAGGCGCTGGCCGAACGGCACGTGACCCTGTCCCGGTCCAAGTGCCCGGCCACGCAGTGGATCCACCTGATGCTCGACCGGGCCGACGCCCAACGCTTCGACCACACGATCGCCACCATCGCCGCCAAGCTCTCGGCCCTGGGCGACAACGACGGGCTCGACCTCCGACGGGCACGCGCGGTCGGAATCCTCGCCGACCCCCAGCACACCCTCGACCTCCTCGCCCGCGAGGTCCCCGACCGCAGCGACCCGTTCACCGCGGCCCGCGAGGCCCTCACCGGGGTCGGACCGAAGACCTACAGCGGTGCCGTCGACGGCACTGGCCCCACCGGTGGCGGAACAGCGGTCCTCTACCTGCACCTGACCCCCGACGACCTGGCCGAGCACCTCGAGGCCGGCACCGGCACCGCGGTCGTCGAACGCATCGGCGCCACCAGCCTCGAGCTCGTCGAGACGTGGTTGGCGGGACGCACCTTCACCGTGCGCCCGGTCCTGGACCTGCCCCACGTCTGCGGCCCCGACTCCGGCACCGTCTCAGGCCCCCGCCTCTTCGCGGGTCCCGGCACCCGCATCACCCCCACCGGGCCACTGGCACCGCGCGACGGCCACGACCCCAGCGCCTCGATGCGCGAGGTGATCTGCCTGCGCGACGCCACCTGTGTGTTCCCCGGCTGCCGACACGACTCCCGCGGCTGCGACCTCGACCACATCGACCCCTGGATCCCACCCGATGAAGGCGGGCCACCCGGCCAGACCAACCTCTCCAACCTCGCGCCCCTGTGCCGGCTCCACCACCGGATCAAGACCTTCACCTCGTGGACCTACGAGCGCCTCCCCGACGGACGACACCGGTGGGTCAGCCCCACAGGGCACACCTACGTCGTCGAGCCCGCTCCGCGGCACATCGCCGCCTGACCCAGCTCTGGTTCCGACGACGGGCGCGGAGTGGCCGGCTCGACCAACGTGCCTCGCCGCCCCGCACGACCTACGGCACCTCACCGTACGGGCGGCATACTCGGGGAGTCCCTCAGCCGCACCACCGATCGCGAGGCCGCATGAGCGAGAGCACCACGACCACGGCGTACACCCAGCGGGCGGTCGACCTGGCCCTGGCCAACGTCGGGGAGGGCGGCAAGCCGTTCGGGTGCCTGGTCGTCGACCACGCGTCGGGCGAGGTGCTGCGCGAGGCCACGAACCAGGTCGCGCAGACCGGCGACGTCACCGCGCACGCCGAGATCACCGCGATCCGCGAGCTCGCCGCCGCGGGGCGCACCAGCCTGGAGGGCTGCGACGTCTACGTCACGGCCTACCCCTGCCCGATGTGTCTGGGGGCGCTCTACTACGCGGCGCCCGAGCAGGTGTTCTTCGCCGCCAGCCGGGAGCAGGAGGGCGAGCACTACGAGGACGGTGGTCGCTACATGACCCTCGCGACGTTCTACGACGAGGTCGCCGCCCCCTCGGCCGACCAGCGGCTGCCCTCGACGCACATCGCGACCGACGACCCGACCGCACCGTTCCGGCTCTGGACCAGCAGCCACGGCGACTGACCTGAGCCGCTGGTCTACCCCGGGCCGTCAGGCAGGTGCCCGGGAGGCCCCGGAGGTCTAGCGTCGTGCCCGTGGACGTGCGCGACCTGGTCAGGGACCACTACGGCTCGGTCTCGTTGGGGGACGCGGTGGTCGCCGCCCTGCGCGACGCCGGCACCGACGTCGAGCACCTGGGCCCCCGCGACCTCTACCCGGTCGACCAGCTGCACGCGGGCGGCGCGCCCGCGACGGCGTACCTCGTGGAGCGGCTCGACCTCGCGCCCGGCACCCGGCTGCTCGACGTCGGCTGCGGCATCGGCGGCCCCGCGCGCCTGGCCGCCGAGGCCGGCGCACAGGTCGTGGGCATCGACCTGACCCCCGAGTTCGTGCAGGCCGCGACCGAGCTGTCGGAGCGGGTCGGCCTGGGCGACCGGACGACGTACGCCACGACACCGGGCGAGGCGATGCCGCTCGACGACGACAGCTTCGGCGCCGCGATGATGGTGCACGTCGGCATGAACGTGCCCGACAAGCACGCCGTCTTCACCGAGGTACGCCGGGTGCTCGCGCCCGGCGCCCCGTTCGGCCTCTACGAGCAGATGCGGGCGGCCCCCGGCGACCTGACCTATCCGATGCCGTGGGCCGAGGACGAGCGGTCCTCGTTCGTGGAGAGCAGTGAGGAGTACGTCGCGGCCCTCGAGGCCGCGGGCTTCACGATCGACGCCGTGGAGGACCGCACGGCCTCGACGCTGGGCCCTCCCCCGGCCGGGCCGCTGTCTCCCGTGGCGGTGTTCGGCCGGGTCTTCGCCGAGCGGGTCGGCCACAACGTCGCGGCGACCCGAGCCGGGCTGCTGGGCGCGGTCCTGGTCCTCGCTCGCGCCTGAGGGGTCTCGACCCGCTCGACCGGCGAAAGCGCCTCAGGCCCGCGTGGCGCGCTTCAGCCGGCCGCGGGCGGTGGAGTCCTCGGCGACCGGCACCAGGTCGACCTGGTGGGCGGCGCCGAGGCCGGTCGGCGGCATGTTGCCGTAGACCGCTTCGTACTCCCCCGCCCGGACCAGGTAGGTCTCGTGCCAGATGCCGGAGCGGGCGTTGCGACCGACCCGCTTCCAGTACCTCTGCCACGCGGGGCGGTGCGACTGACCGGGGTCGGCGGAGAAGGCCTCGAGGTGCTCGAAGGAGCGCCAGTACTGGATGTTGACCAGCCCGAAGCTCTGGTAGCCGAGCAGGCCCTTCTCCGGGTGCTGGCTCAGGTCCTTGAGCATGTGCGGCATGCCCTTCGTGCCGCCGACGTCGAGGAACCAGCGCAGGGGGTGCCGCAGGTCGACCCGCGTGCCGATCACGAACACCACGAAGTCGCCCTCGATCCGCGCGGCCCAGCGACCCTGCCTCACCTCTGCCATCCCCCGATCCTGACCCCCTCGGGACGACGCGGCAACCAGGGGCGCCCCGTCGGTCTAGCCGAGCACGTCGGCGATCAGGCGCACCTCGTCGGCCGAGCGCAGGCTCAGCAGCAGGGTCGTCACGCCGGACTCCTCCCACTCCGCGACCCGCGCGCGCACGTGGGCCGCGTCGCCCACGATGTGCAGCTGGTCGACGAGCTCGTCGGGCACCAGCGCGGCCGCCTCGTCCTTGCGTCCCTCGAGGTAGAGCGTCTGCACCTGCTCGGCCAGGTCGGCGTACCCCATGCGCACGAAGACGGCGTTGTGGAAGTTCTGCTCCTTGGCGCCCATGCCGCCCATGTAGAGCGCGATGGAGGGCTTGAGCGCGGCGAGCACGCCGGCGGGGTCGTCGGTGACCTCGAGGTGGCAGGTGGCCGCGATCTCGAACTCCTCCCGCGTGCGCCGGGCCCCGGGGCGGGCGAAGCCCTCGTCGAGCCAGGGCTGGTACATCTCCGCGGAGGCGGGTGAGTAGAACAGCGGGATCCAGCCGTCGGCGATCTCGGCGGTCTGCGCGACGTTCTTGGGACCCTCGGCGCCCAGCCAGATCGGGATGTCGGCGCGCAGCGGGTGCACGATCGAGCGCAGCGGCTTGCCCAGGCCGACGGCCCCCTCCCCGGCGTACGGCAGGGGGTGGTGCGGGCCGTCGCTGGTGACCGGCGCCTCGCGGGCCAGCACCTGGCGGACGATGTCGATCACCTCGCGGGTGCGGGCCAGCGGCTTGGAGAACGGGGCGCCGTACCAGCCCTCGACGACTTGCGGACCGCTGACGCCCATGCCCAGGATCACCCGGCCGCCGGAGAGGTGGTCGAGGGTGAGCGCGTGCATGGCGATGCTGGTCGGCGTGCGGCCCGACATCTGCACGATCGAGGTGCCCAAGCGCAGCCGGCTGGTCTCGCGGCCCCACCAGGCCAGCGGCGTGAACGCGTCGGAGCCGTAGGCCTCGGCGGTGAAGAGGGCGTCGAAGCCCGCGTCCTCGGCGGCCGCGACGAGCTCGGCCACCCCCTGCGGGGGCTGCGCGCCCCAGTAGCCCAGCTGCAGTCCCAGTCTCATGGGGCCACCCTGCCAGAGGACGGTGACACGGGGACGGCGCTAGACGGGCAGGTCGTAGGTCACCCAGGTCGTGCGCTGCGCCATCGAGTCGTAGAGCCGCTGGGCGACGTGGTTGTCCTCGGCCGTCATCCACCGCACCTTGGCGCAGCCGTGGTCACGGGCGATCTCGGCCAGCCGCTCGATCAGGGCCCGCCCCACGCCCCGGCCACGCACGTCGGGCCGGGCGAACAGGTCGTCGAGGTAGAGCCCCCGCCCGCCCTCGGACGGACGGCTGTAGAGCCGGTGGTGCGCGAACCCGACCACGGTGCCGTCGACCTCGGCGACGAGTCCCCCGACCTCGTGGGCGTCGTCCTGCAGCCAGCCCCAGACCCGCTCCTCGGCGTCGTCGTCGGGGTCGATCTCGTAGAACTCGCGGTAGCCCGCGAAGAGCTCCCGCCACACCTCGTGGTCACCGGCCTCCAGGGGCCGCACCCGTACGTCGTCGCTCGCCATGGCTCCATCATGGCCGGGTGTGCGGTCGGGGGCTACGGTCGCCCCGAGGGCCGAAGGGCGGCCCGCCGAAGGAGTACGTCGTGGCCGATCCGATCGTCGTCGTGGGAGGCGGGCTCGCCGCCGGCACCGCCGTCACCGAGCTGCGGGAGTCCGGGTACGACGGCCCGCTGGTGCTGGTCAGCGAGGAGGAGCACCCGCCGTACGAGCGTCCCCCGCTGTCGAAGGACCTGTTGCTGGGCACCGGCGAGGCCGCCGACACCCTGGTCCACGCCGAGGAGTGGTACGCCGAGCACGACGTCGAGCTGCGCCTAGGCGCCCCCGTCACCGTCCTGGACCTCGCGAACCGCACGGTGACGGTCGCCGACCAGCCGCTGCGCTACGAGCGGCTGCTGCTGGCCACCGGCTCGCGGCCCCGCACGCTCCCGATGGCCGACGACAGCGGCGTGCCGGTCGCCTACCTGCGCACCCTCGACGACGCGCTCCGCCTCAAGGACCGGCTCACCGAGGGCACCCGGGTCGCGATCGTCGGTGGTGGCTGGATCGGCCTGGAGGTCGCGGCCGCGGCGCGCCACCACGGCGCCGAGGTGACGGTCCTGGAGTCGGCGGCGCAGCCGCTCCTGGGCGTGCTGGGCGACGAGGTCGCCGCGGTGTTCGCCGAGCTGCACCGCTCCCACGGCGTCGACGTGCGCACGGGCGCCCGCCTGACCGGCATCGAGCCCGCGGGCGACGGCGCCCTGCTGCGGCTCGAGGAGGGCGACCCGGTCGAGTGCGACCTGCTGGTCGTCGGGGTCGGCGTCGAGCCCGTCGTGGAGCTGGCCGAGGCGGCCGGGCTCACCGTGGACGACGGCATCCGCACCGACGCCCGGCTGCGCACCAGCGACGACCGGGTGTACGCCGCCGGCGACGTGGCGAACGCCGACCACCCCGTGCTCGGCCGGCCGGTGCGGGTGGAGCACTGGGACACCGCCCAGCAGCACGGCAAGGTCGCGGCGCACAACCTCGCGGGCGGCGAGGAGGAGCACACGGCGCTGCCGTACTTCTTCACCGACCAGTACGACCTCGGCATGGAGTACGTCGGCAGCCCCGGCCCCGACGCCTTCGACCGGGTGGTGGTGCGGGGCGACACGACCGCGCTCGACTTCACGGCCTGGTGGCTGCGCGGCGACGAGGTCGTGGCCGGCATGCACGTCAACGACTGGGACGCGATCGACGACGTACGCCGCCTCGTCGGGCAGCACGTCGACGCCGACCGGCTGGCCGACACCGGCACCGCGCTCGCGGACGTCGGCGGGCCGGCCGAGTAGACGCGGCCGAGCAGACCCCGCCGATGAGACCCGGCCGATCGAGTGGGTTACGCCGGCGGCGAACGGCCCTGGGCCGGACGCCGCCGGCGACCTAGCGTCGAGGCATGGGAGACCTGATCGCCATGCGCACCCGTTCCGAGCCCGCCTCACCCCGGCCCGCCGCCCCCGAGCCCCTGTGGCGCGAGGTCGTCGGGCGCACCCTGCGCGAGGAGCGGGGGCGGCAGGGCCGCACCCTGGCCGACGTCGCCGAGCGGTCGGGGGTCTCCCTGCCCTACGTCTCGGAGGTCGAGCGGGGCCTGAAGGAGCCCAGCTCGGAGGTCCTCGGCGCGGTGGCCGGCGCCCTCGGCCTGCGCCTGGTCGACCTGACCGCGCGGGTCACCCGCGAGCTCGCAGCGGCCCCGACCCGGGTGACCGGGCCGCTCGCCCTCGCCGCCTGACCAGGCCCGCCCGACCCGACCGGCGACCGCCCGGCCCCCGGGCGGCCGCTCAGGGCGCGGCGTCGCGCTGGTCCAGGACGCCGTCGACCACGCCGTAGGCGATCGCCGCCGTCGCGTCCAGCACGAGGTCGCGGTCGGTGTCGACCCGCAGCCGCTCGACGGTCTGGCCGGTGTGCCGCGCCAGGATCGACTCCATCTCGGCCCGCAGGCGCACGATCTCCTTCGCCTGCAGGGCCAGGTCGGGCAGCGTGCCCTGGCCGCCGGTCGACGGCTGGTGCAGGACCACCCGGGCGTGCGGCAGGACCGTGCGCCGGCCCGGCGCCCCGCCCGCGAGCAGCAGGGCCGCGCTGGAGGCGGCCTGGCCCACGCAGGTGGTGGCCACCGGCGAGCGGACGAACTGCATGGTGTCGTAGATCGCGAGCGCCGCGGTCACCGAGCCGCCGGGTGAGTTCAGGTAGAGGCTGATCGGCGTCTCGGGGCTCTCGGACTCCAGGTGCAGCAGCTGCGCGATCACCACGTTGGCGATGCCGTCGTCGACCTCGGTGCCGACGTACACGATGCGGTCCGAGAGCAGCCGGCTGTAGATGTCGACCGCGCGCTCACCGTGCCGCGTGCGCTCCACGACGCTGGGGATCGTGTAGGAGCTCATGCCCGCACCCCCAGCCCGACGGTCCGGACCGGGGCGGTCGGGGTGACCACCGCCAGGTCGCGCAGGACCTCGTCGACGAAGCCGTAGTCCCGTGCCTGCTCGGCGGTGAACCACCGGTCGCGCAGCGCGTCCTGCTCGACCCGCTCGACCGGCTGGCCGGTGTGCTCGGCGATCAGCCGCATCAGCACCGACTTGGTGTGCTCCAGGTTCTCGGCCTGGATCTCGATGTCGACGGCGGTGCCGCCGATCCCGGCCGAGCCCTGGTGCATCAGCACCCGGGAGTGCGGCAGCGCGAAGCGCTTGCCCGGGGTGCCGGCCGAGAGCAGGAACTGACCCATGCTCGCGGCCAGCCCCAGCGCCAGCGTGCTGACGTCGTTGGGGATCAGCCGCATGGTGTCGTAGATCGCCAGCCCGGCCGTGACCGAGCCGCCCGGTGAGTTGATGTAGAGGCTGATGTCGCGGCGCGGGTCCTCGGCGGACAGCAGGAGCAGCGACGAGCAGAGCCGCTGGGCGACGACGTCGTCGACCTCCTTGCCGAGCACGACGATGCGCTGGTGCAGCAGGCGCGCGGTCAGCTGGTCGTCGAGCGAGCCGGCGGTGAACGGTGGTGTGGTCACGGGACCTCCTGTGGTGGGTCCCTCCACCGTGACGCGGCCGCTCGCGGGCTTCCAGCGGTTCTGCCCCGGGCAGTTCTGCCTGCGGCAGAGACCGTTGCGAAGTCCCGCTCACAGCGCGATGATTACTTCATTACAACGAGGGAGTGGACATGAGCGAGGACACCGCAGGACAGGTCGCCGGCTGGGTGCACGGACGGCTGCCGGACGACTGGTTCACCGGCCCGGCCCGGGTCACGGTCGACCGTGAGGAGATCATCGTCGTGGGCACGCTCGCGACACCCGAGGGCGTCGAGGGCGACGACGCGGCCGCGACGGAGGCCGCCCGCGGCCGGCTGTCCCGCTTCCGCGAGGACACCCGGGAGCAGCGCATCGGGATCGCCCGCGAGGCCGAGCACCGCTTCGGCCGCAAGGTGGCCTGGGGGGCGGAGTGCGGCTCGGAGGAGACCCTCTTCACCCACCTCGCCGTGCCGGTGATGACGCGACTGCGCCAGCCGGAGCGGCGCACCCTGGACACCCTGGTCGAGGCCGGGGTCGCCCGCAGCCGGGCCGACGCCCTGGCCTGGTGCGTGCGCCTGGTGGGCCAGCACACCGAGGACTGGCTGGAGCAGCTGCGCGACGCGATGACCAGCGTGCAGCGGGTGCGCGAGCAGGGCCCCACGGCCTGACCCGGCGCCCTGCCCCGAGGCCCTGCCGCCTCAGCCGCGGAAGGGCAGCAGCGACCGCACCCGGTGCAGCGCCAGGCTGGCGCCGGCCCGGACGGTGGCGGGGGCGTGCAGCTCGTCGAGCACCGGCGCCCGCATGCGGGTCCACGCCGGGTCGCTGGCCAGCGGCGCCTCGGGCGTCGCCCCGGGCTCGGTGAAGCAGCGCGACATCGCCTCGCGGATCCCGAGCAGCGGCTGGCCGTCGCGCGGCACCCAGGTCTCGCCGGGACGGCAGACCATGTCGTGGCGCAGGCTCTCCACCAGGGAGGCCACGGTCCAGAACGGGGCCGCGACCAGCGCCGCGGCGCCGAGGCTGACGATCGCGGACGGCACTGCCACCGTGGGGATCCGCACACGGAGCAGGCCCGCGGCCCGCGAGCACTCGGCCAGGAGCCGGGCGTAGGGCACGCTGTTCGGCCCGCCGATGTCGAGCGCCCCGGTCAGGTCGTCGGAGGCGAACGCCTCGACCATGGCGCGCTGCACGTCGCTGACCGCGATCGGCTGCACCTGGTGCTCCAGCCAGCTCGGCACCGGCTGCACGAGCAGCAGGGTGGCGAGCTGGCGGATCACCTCGAAGGACGTCGAGCCGGCACCGATCACCACGCCGGCGCGCAGCGAGAGCACGGAGACCTCGCCGGAGGCCGCCTGCTCGAGGACCTGCTCGACCTCGAGCCGCGAGTGGATGTGCTTCGACAGCTCCTCGTCGGGAGCGTCGGGGACCAGGCCGGAGAGGTAGACCACCCGGCGTACGCCGGTGCCGGGGATCGCGTCTCGCACGACCTCGGCGCCCAGCCGGTCGCGGTCCTCGAAGGCCCGGATGTTGAGCGAGTGCACGAGGTAGCAGACACCCTCGACGTCGACCAGCGCCTCTGCCACCGCGTCGGGGTCGGTGACGTCGCAGCGCACCCAGTCGACGTCGTCGCCCCAGGCGAAGCGGGCCGGCGCGGGGGGCGAGGAGGAGGCCGCGACCACGTCGTGGCCGGCCGCGATCAGCGCGGGGACGAGGCGAGAGCCGACGTAGCCGGTGGCACCGAGGACCAGGATCCTCACTTCTCCCCCAGGTGGCGCAGCAGGTTGCGGGAGAAGACCTTGCCCATGCCGGCCATCACGGTGCCCATCGCGCCCTCGACGGGGCGACGCATCGCCCGGGGGAACGGGAGCTCGACGGTGACGCCGAGGTCGATGGAGACCCGGCAGCCGGAGCCGGCGTCCTCCAGCTGGTACTCACCCTGCACCCAGGTGGTCTGGTCGGTCAGGCTGTCGTCGTGCTCGAAGCCGATGCGCTTGGGCTCGTCGAAGGTCATCACCTCGGTGAAGGTGGAGCCGATCGACTTGCCGAGGATCGGGATCCTCGTCATCTGCCAGGTCCACCGGTCGCCGTCGACGTCGATGCGCTGGAGGTACGGCGTCAACCTCGGCAGCAGCTCCGCGTCGGTCAACGCGGTCCAGACGTCGGCCCGCGAGGACTTCAAGGTGGCGGTGGACTGGTTGCTCGCGCTGAAGCGGGTCATCGGTCTCCTCTGGCTCCCGGCTCTCCGCCGGCGTCCCGCCAACCTATCGGGGACATCCGCACCTGAACGGCCCCGGGCTACCGTCGCGGACATGACCTCCCTCACGCTGCAGGTGCACGGCGACGCCGACGTCGACACGGCTTGGGAGCGGTACGCCGACCTCGCCCTCTGGTCGACGTGGGCCCCGCAGATCCAGCGCGTCGACGCCGACTCCGAGCGCTTGCGGGCGGGCCTGAGCGGCACGGTGCGCGCCGGCCTGCTGCCGCGTCCCACCCTGCCCGTGCGGTTCGAGGTGCTCGCCGTCGACGAGGCCCGTCGCGAGTGGACCTGGCGGGCGCACGTCGGGCCGGTGTCGATGTTGCTGGACCACGGCGTCGTCGCCGAGGACGCCGGGAGCAGCACCTGGCTGCGCGTGAGCGGCCCACTGCCGGTCGTCGCGCCGTACGCCCCGCTGGCCCGGCTCGCCCTGCGGCGGCTCGTCTCCGCCTGAACCGACGACCTGATCCGGCCGGAGTCCCGCGCGGTAGCACGACCGGAGCCGCGCGACACACCTTGTCTCATAGTCTAGTGAATTACTGTTTTTACATGACTATGCGGCAGGCTAGGGGCATGACGTCCACCGCACCCACCGTCGGGGTGACCCCGCCCACGGCCCGTCGCCGCCCCCGGCGCGGTAGCGCGGCGCTGCGCCGGGCGGTCAGCCCGCTCGTCCTGCTGGCCCTGTGGCAGGTGGCCTCGGCCACCGGCGTGCTGCCCGAGGACCGCCTCGCCCCGCCCCTGCAGATCCTGGACGCGATGGCCGGTGAGTGGCAGAAGGGCACCCTGCAGGCCGCCACCGGGATCTCGCTGCAGCGGGTGGCGTCGGGTTCGCGCTCGGCGCCACCGTGGCGCTGGTGCTGGCCGGCGGTCGCCGGCCTCTCCCGGCTCGGCGAGGACGCCGTCGACCCGCCGATGCAGATGCTGCGCACGGTCCCGCACTTCGGGCTGCTGCCGCTGCTGGTGCTCTGGCTGGGCATCGACGAGGCGCCGAAGATCGCGCTGATCGCGCTCGGCGTCGCGTTCCCGCTCTACGTCAACACCGTCGCCGGCATCCGGGGCGTCGACCCGAAGTTCCTCGACGCCGCCCGGGCGCTGCGGCTGTCGTGGTGGGGCCGGATCCGCCACGTCATCGCTCCCGGGCGCGCTGCCGTCGGCCCTGGTCGGGCTGCGGCTCAGCCTCGGCGTCGCCTGGCTGTCGCTGATCGTGGCCGAGCAGATCAACGCCACGAGCGGCATCGGCTACCTGGTCTCCGACGCCGCCTCCTTCGGCCGCACCGACGTCGTCGTCGGCGGCCTGGTCGTCTACAGCCTGCTCGGGCTGGCGACCGACGCCCTCGTCCGCTCCATCGAAAGGAAGGCCCTGGCATGGCGACACGGCTGATCCACCCGCACGGGCACCGACGCTCGACCGCGGCCACCCGACCGTGACGGTCGAGCGGACTGCGCCGCGCCTTCGGCGCCCACGTCGTCCTCGACGACCTCGACCTCGACGATCGCTCCCGGCGAGCTGGTCGCCCTGCTGGGCCGCAGCGGCTCGGGCAAGTCCACCCTGCTGCGCACGCTCGCCGGCCTCGACCCGGTCGAGCACGGCACCGCGACCATCGAGGGCACCGTCGTCGGTCGCCTTCCAGGAGCCTCGGCTGCTGCCGTGGAAGCGGGTCGCCGACAACGTGGCGCTGGCACTGCACGAGGGCACCCGTGCCGAGCGGCAGGCCCGGGCGCGGGCGGTGCTCGACGAGGTCGGCCTCGGTGACAAGCACGACGTCTGGCCGGTGACGCTCTCCGGCGGCCAGGCCCAGCGGGCCTCGCTGGCCCGCGCGCTGGTCAACGCCCCCGGGCTGCTGCTGCTCGACGAGCCGTTCAGCGCGCTCGACGCGCTGACCCGCCTGGAGATGCACGACCTCGTCCTCGACCTGTGGCGCGAGCACCGCCCCGCCGTGCTGCTGGTCACCCACGACGTCGACGAGGCCGCTCAAGCTCGCCGACCGGGTGCTCGTCGTCGACGGCGGCCGGATCCGCCACGAGAGCGTCGTACGCCGTGAGCGCCCGCGGACCCCCGCCGACGTCGCCGACCTGCGCGGCGAGCTGCTCGAGGTCCTCGGCGTGCACGAGCACCAGTCCACCCGCACGTCCCGCCCGCACCCCTCGAAGGAGAAAGCATCGTGACCCGTCCCACCCGCTCCCGCCCGCTCGCGCTCGCCGCCGTCCTGGCCAGCGCCGCCCTCGCCCTGAGCGCCTGCGGCTCCGGCGGCAACGCGGCGGCCGTGCGCGACGACGGCAGCGTCGACCTGTCCAAGGTCACCCTGGTGGTGGGCGACCAGAAGGGCGGCTCGCAGGCCCTGCTGCAGCGCGGCCGGCGACCTGAAGGGGCTGCCGTACAAGATCGACTGGAAGCCGTTCACCTCCGGCCCGCCGATGCTCGACGCGATCAGCAGCGGCGCGGTCGACGTCGGCGGCGTGGGCAACACGCCCCCGCTGTTCGCGATCGACCAGGGCAAGAAGCTGAAGGTCGTCTCGGCGTACTCCCAGGGCGCCACCGGCGACGCCATCGTGGTGCCCAAGGGCTCGACGATCACCGACGTGGCCGGGCTCGAAGGGCAAGAAGGTCGCCGTGGCCAAGGGCAGCTCGGCGAACTACAGCCTGCTCGCCCAGCTCGACGACGCCGGCCTGAAGCTTCGGCGACATCACCCCGGTCTACCTCCAGCCCGCCGAGGCCCTGGCCGCCTTCAAGGGCGGCTCCGTCGACGCCTGGACGATCTGGGACCCGTTCACCTCCCAGGCCGAGATCGACACCGGCGCGAAGGTGATCGCCGACGGCAAGGGCCTGGTCAACGGCCTGGCCTTCCAGGTCGCCGGTGACGACGCCCTGGAGGACAAGGCGACCAAGGCCGCGCTCAAGGACTTCCTGGGCCGCCTCGCCGCGGCGCAGGTGTGGGCCGCGAAGAACAAGCAGGCATGGTCGGCGACCTGGTCGAAGGAGACCGGGCTGGAGCCGGCCGTGACCGACAAGGCCGTGGCGCGACGCGCCTACTCCCCCGTCCCGATCGACGACGCAGGTGATCGCCTCGGAGCAGGAGATGTGGGACGCCTTCAAGGGCCAGAAGCAGGTCAGCGCCGACCCCACCCTGGAGGACTGGTTCGTCACCGACTTCAACGACGTCATCACCAAGGCGGCCGCCAAGGCCGCGAAGGAGTCCGCATGAGCCTCGAGTTCCACTGGTTCCTGCCCACCACCGGCGACAGCCGGTCCCTGGTCGGCGGCGGTCACTCGGTGCCCCGCGGCATCGGCCAGAGCTCCGGCGGGGTCGGCTCGGCCTCGCAGTTCCGGCCCCCGACCATCGACTACCTGGCCCAGGTGGCCCGCACCGCCGAGCTGCTCGGGTTCACCGGCGCGCTGACGCCGACCGGCACCTGGTGCGAGGACGCCTGGCTGACCACCGCGGCGCTGATCCGCGAGACCGACCGGCTGAAGTTCCTGGTCGCCTTCCGGCCCGGGCTCGATCCACCCGACGCTGGCGGCGCAGATGGCCTCGACCTACCAGCGGATCTCCGACGGCCGCCTGCTGCTGAACATCGTCAGCGGCGGCGAGCCGGCCGAGCAGCGCCGCTTCGGCGACCCCGCGTCGTACGGCTCGGCGGAGCGGTACGCCCGCACCGACGAGTTCCTCGAGCGTGCTCCGCGGCTCGTGGGACCCCGCCGGCTTCGACTTCGAGGGTGACTTCTACGACGTCACCGACGCCCGGGTGCGCGACGTGCCCGACCCGTTGCCGCCAGCTGTACTTCGGCGGCTCGTCCGGCGCCGGCCGGACCGGTCGCGGCCAAGCACGTCGACGTCTACCTCACCTGGGGCGAGCCGCCGTCGGACGTCGCCGAGAAGCTGGACCGGATGCGGCACCTCGCCAAGGAGCAGGGCCGCAGCCTGCGCTTCGGCATCCGCCTGCACGTGATCACCCGCGACACCAGCGAGGCCGCGTGGGCGGTGGCCCAGCAGATGCTGGACGAGCTCGACCCGGCCGACATCGACGCAAGGCCCAGGCAGCCCTGGCCGCCAGCCAGTCGGTGGGCCAGCAGCGGATGCGCTCGCTGCACGGCGGCACGTCGTACGCCGACGCGCACGAGCTCGAGGTGCACCCCGGGCCTGTGGGCGGGCGTGGGCCTGGTGCGCGGAGGGGCCGGCACGGCGCTGGTCGGCAGCCACGAGGAGGTCGCCGTCCTCGATCGCGGAGTACGCCGCCCTCGGCATCGACGAGTTCGTGCTGTCGGGCTACCCGCACGTGGAGGAGGCCTACTGGTTCGCCGAGGGCGTCAAGCCGGTGCTGCGGCGTCGGGGTCTGCTGGTTGATGCAGTGTCGCGCTCCAGGGGATGGTCCGAGACGTTCGGACCCTCCTACTGACCAGCAAGGGGCCGGACGTCTCGGACTACCCGGCTTCGACGAACCGCTTCTGGAACTCCAGCTCGCGCCCCAGGGCGCGGTAGCCGAGGCGCTCGTTGACCGCGATCATGTGGTCGTTGGCCTCGGCGTTCCAGGTGTCCAGCTGCTCGATCGCCGGCTCCTCGACGGCCAGCCACCGCATCATCTCGGCCTTCAGCAGCAGGCCGAGGCGGTGGCCCCGGTGGGAGCGCACCACCGAGGTGTCGTGCTGGTGGGCCAGCTCGGGCCGGTCGGTGTCCACGGCGACCACCGTGTGCCCGGCCGGCTCGCCGGTGGCGCGGTGCCGCGCCATCACCCGGTAGAGCCGGTGGCCGGAGTCGAGCGTGCTGGTCTCGTACGCCGCGATCCGCTCGGGGTCGAAGACCTCGTCCTCGACCTCCAGGTCGCCCATCGGGGCGTCGTTGATCGCCTCGGCCAGGGTGACCACCTGGTCCACCAGCTCGGGCGGGGTGCGTCCGGCCCAGCGCAGCAGCTCGTAGTCCGCCGTCGCGGCCGAGGCCTCGGCCACCGCGTCCTCGGCCAGACCGGCGGGCAGCTCCTGCGGGCGCTGCACGCGGTAGACCTCCTCGGAGCCGCGCACGAAACCCAGCGCGGCGGCGTACGCCCGGGTCGTGGGGAGGTCCCACCCGGCGGAGCCGATCTTGGAGCAGCCGGCCTCGACGGCGAGCTCCTCGAGGTGAGCCAGCACGCGGCGACCGTGCCCGCGACGCCGGTGGGCGGGGTGGACGTCGACGTAGGACCAGGCGAAGTCCTGGTTGTCCCAGGTGGGCAGCTCGAGCTGGGCCACCGCGACCGGGTCGCCGTGCTCGCGGAGCAGGAAGTGGCGCACCGGCGTGCCGTCCCAGCTGTGCCGCACCCGCATCTCCTGCCTGTACGCCGTGACGGGCGGCAGCCACGGCGTCTCCTCCCGGCGTACGGCGTCCAGCACGGTCACCGCGGCCTGCACCGAGGCCGCGTCGTCCGCGTCGTACCGCTCGAGGGGCATCGCTCCAGGCTGCCCCCGACCGGGACACCTGTCGAACGATTTAGGCCGCGGCCCTAGGGTCGGAAGCATGACTTCTGAGCATGCGACCGCCGACATCGGCCTCACCGGCCTGGCCGTGATGGGCAGCAACCTCGCCCGCAACATGGCCCGCCACGGGCACACCGTCGCGGTGCACAACCGCACGACCGCCAAGATGACCACCTTCCTCGACGAGCACGGCAGCGACGGGGAGTTCGTCGGGTCGGAGTCGATGACCGACTTCGTGGCGAGCATCAAGCAGCCCCGCGCCGTGATCATCATGGTCAAGGCCGGCGAGGCGACCGACGCCGTGATCGAGGAGCTGACGCCCCTGCTCGACGAGGGCGACATCGTCGTCGACGCCGGCAACGCGCACTTCGAGGACACCTTGCGCCGCCAGCAGGCGCTGGAGGAGAAGGGCCTGCACTTCGTCGGGATGGGCGTCTCCGGCGGCGAGGTCGGCGCCCTCGAGGGCCCCTCGATCATGGTCGGCGGCTCGAAGCACGCCTACGAGACCCTGGGCCCGATCGCCGAGGACATCGCCGCCCAGGTCGACGGCACGCCGTGCGCGACCCACGTCGGCCCCGACGGCGCCGGCCACTTCGTGAAGATGGTGCACAACGGCATCGAGTACGCCGACATGCAGCTGATCGCCGAGGCCTACGACGTGCTCCGCAACGTGCTGGCCAAGGAGCCCGCCGACATCGCGCGGATCTTCGAGGAGTGGAACGAGGGCGACCTCGACTCGTTCCTGATCGAGATGACCGCCGAGGTGCTCTCCCACGTCGACGCCTCCGGAAAGCCGTTCGTCGACGTCGTGCTGGACGCGGCCGAGCAGAAGGGCACCGGCCGCTGGACCGTGCAGAGCGCCCTCGACCTCGGTGTGCCCGTCACCGGCATCGCCGAGGCGACGTTCGCGCGCAGCGTGTCGGGCCACACCGCGCAGCGCGAGGCCGCCCGCGCCGTGTTCTCCCAGACCAGCGACACCCCCGCGATCGACGACGAGGAGGGCTTCGTCGAGGACGTCCGCTCCGCGCTGTACGCCGCCAAGATCGTGGCCTACGCGCAGGGGTTCGACCAGATCGTGGCCGGCAGCGACGAGCACGGGTGGGACGTCTCCCCCGGCGACATGGCCACCATCTGGCGCGGCGGCTGCATCATCCGCGCCAAGTTCCTCGACCGCATCCGCGAGGCCTACGAGGCCGAGCCCGACCTGACCACGCTGATGACGCAGGAGTACTTCGCCCAGGCGCTGAAGGACGGCGAGGCCGGGTGGCGCCGGGTGGTCGCGACCGCGACCGGCGCCGGCATCCCGATCCCGGCGTTCGGGTCGTCGCTGTCCTACTTCGACGCGCTGCGTCGCGACCGCCTGCCCGCCAGCCTGATCCAGGGGCTGCGCGACAACTTCGGCGCGCACACCTACCAGCGCACCGACCGCGAGGGCACCTTCCACACCCTGTGGGCCGGCGACCGCTCCGAGGTCGACGCCTGAGCGTCCTCGCACCTGACGAGTAGCCCGTTCGGGTCGGTCACAACCGACGCGGACGGGTCTACTCTCGGTTGATGGTGGCCCAGGATCCCCTGTTCGCCTGCGACGGCGAGATGGCGCGTCGGATGTCGACGCACGACTGGGCCTCGTCTCCTCTGGGCTGCCCGTCCGGGTGGTCGCCGACGCTGCGCACCGCCGTGTCGATCCTGCTGCGCAGCCGTCACCCCATGCTGCTGTCGTGGGGCGAGGACCTGGCGATGCTCTACAACGACGCCTTCGTGCCGACGCTGGGCACCAAGCACCCCAGCGCCCTCGGCGACCGGCTGGAGCGGCAGTTCGCCGAGGTCTGGGACGCCGTGGGGCCGATGCAGCGCTCGGTCCTGGCCGGAGGCCCCTCGACCTGGGACGAGGACCTCCGGCTCACCATCGAGCGCGGCACCGGCCCCGAGGAGACCTTCTTCACCTTCTCCTACTCCCACGTCCCCGACGAGCACGGCACCGGCGGAGTGCTGGCCACGTTGTCCGTCACCACCGACAAGGTGGTCGCGGCCCGCCGCCTGGCGCTGCTGAACGACCTCGCCGGGGCGACGGTCAGGTCGCACGACCCCGACGAGGCGCTCGCCGCGGCCCTCGGGGTGCTCGGCGGGGCCGACCGCGACGTGCTCGGCGCGGCGCTCTACCGCCGGTCCGGCGCCGACACGTCGCTGGTCAGGTCGGCGACCGTGGGGCCGGTCTGCGACCAAGCGCTCCCGGTCGTCGTCGAGGACGAGCGACACGTCGTCGGGCGCTGCCTGGATCAGCGCGGCCTCGCTCACGCACGGCACGACGGCTGCTCGGCGTACGCCTCGGGAGGGCATGTGGTCGCCGCTGTGCCCGTGCGCCACAGGTCGGACGGCGCCGACCTGGTCCTGGCCCTGCTGCCCCACCCGCTGCGGCCCTTCGACGAGGATCACCGCCGCTTCGTCCGGCTCCTGGCCGACCGCATCGAGCAGAGTGTCGGCAGCGCGACCGAGCGCGCGCAGGAGCAGGCCCACCTGCAGGCGCTGGCCGCGATCGACGCCGCCAAGACCGCGTTCATCTCCAGCATCAGCCACGAGTTCCGTACGCCGCTCACGCTGGTGCTCGGCCCGCTGGAGGACGTGCTGAACGGCCGCGCCCCGGCCCTGACCGGTGACGACGTCGAGGTGATGCACCGCAGCGCCCACCGTCTGCTCCGGATGGTCAACGCCCTGCTCGACGTCGCTCGGATCGAGGCCGACGGGCTGGTGCCCGAGCCGGAGGTGGTCGACCTGGCCGAGCTCACCCGCGACCTGACCGAGCCCTTCCAGGCGGCGGCCGACCGGGCCGGGCTGGAGCTCGAGGTGCTCGCTGGCCGACGACCTCGGACTGGTCAGCGTGGATCCCCGGCTCTGGGAGACGATCGTGCTGAACCTCGTGGCCAACGCCGTGAAGTTCACCCCCGACGGGCCGGGTCGACCTGACGCTGACCCGAGCGCGCGACGAGGTCGTCGCGCGGGTGAGCGACACCGGCATCGGCATCCCGGCCGAGGAGCTCGCGCACGTCTTCGAGCGCTTCCACCGGGTCGCCGCGCACGGCGGGAAGAACGTGGAGGGCACCGGCATCGGGCTGTCGCTGGTCGCGGAGGCGGCCCGGGCGACCGGGGGCACCGCGTCGGTCACCTCCGAGGAGGGCGCGGGCTCCGTGTTCGAGGTCAGGCTGCCGCTGCCGGACCTGACCGGCCGCCACGAGTCGGGCGAGCCGGCACGCCCCACGGCGAACGGGCGGGCCTGGGCGGAGGAGCTCGTGCCGTCGCCCGTGGAGGTCGGACCGGCCCCGGTCCCCGCAGCGGGGGGCCGCGTCGTCCTGGTCGTCGAGGACAACGCCGCCCTGCGTGCGCGCGTCGCGCGGGTGCTCGCCGAGCTCGGCGAGGTGGTGACCGCGGCCGACGGCCTCGAGGCGCTGCGGGTCCTGCGCAGCCGACGCGTCGACCTGGTGGTGACCGACGTGATGATGCCGCACCTCGACGGCCTGGGGCTGCTGAAGGAGATCCGCGCCGACGACGACCTGGGCTTCGTGCCGGTGATCCTGCTCTCCGCGCGGGCGGGCGCCGAGGCCGCGACCGGCGCGGTCGAGAGCGGGGCCGACGACTACGTGGTCAAGCCGTTCACCTCCGCCGAGCTGCTGGCGCGGTGCCGCACCACCTTGAGCCTGGCCGGGTCGCGCGCCGACGCCGCCGCCAGCGCGGTGCGCAGCACCCTGCTGGCTGGGGTGAGCCACGACATGCAGACGCCGCTGGCCGTGATCACCTCCACCCTCGAGCTGCTGGCGGGCGGTGAGATCCCTGCGGAGGACGTGCGCCGGATGTCGGACCGCGCGCAGGCGCGCGCCCGGCAGCTGACCAGCCTGGTCACCCAGTTCCTCGACTGGTCGCGCCTGACCATGAACCAGCCACTGCCGATCCTGAAGGAGGCGACCGAGCTCAGGTCGCTGGCCGGCGACGTGGTCGCACACCACGAGCAGGCCGCCGTCACCGGGCCCGACCGCGACGTGGTCGTCTTCTGCGACCCCCGTCGCACCCAGCAGATCCTGCACAACCTGGTCGACAACGCCGCTCGCTTCGCCCGGTCCACGGTCGGCGTCGAGCTCACCCTGGACGACGACCGGGTGCTGGTGCGGGTGAGCGACGACGGCAGCGGCGTCCCGCCGGAGGCCCGGGAGCGCCTCTTCGAGGCGTTCGGTCCCTCGTCGTCGACCACCGGCAACGGCCTGGGGCTGCACATCTCCCGGGCCGCGGCCCGGGCGCAGGGTGGCGACCTGTCACTGGAGTCCAGCTCCTCGGCCGGGTCGGTCTTCCTGCTGTGGCTGCCGCTGGAGGATGGCCGGTCATGAGGATCCTGCTCGCCGACGACGACGAGGACATCCGCGACGTCACCGCCCAGCTGCTCGGCCGCGCCGGGTGGGAGGTCACCACCGCCGACAACGCGCGAGCCGCGATCGAGGTCCTGGTGCACGAGCCTTCGACGCCCTGGTCCTCGACCAGGACATGCCCCCGGGCAGCGGGATGGAGGTCGCGGCCGCGCGACGGGCCGAGGGCGACGACGTGCCGATCGTGCTGTGGACCGGCTGAGCGGGCACGTGGACCCCGGCGAGGTCGCCCGGCTCGAGCTGCACGTGCTGAACAAGGCGAGGTGCGGCGGCTGTCGAGCGTCCTGACCCGAGGGTCCTGTCCCGAGGGTCAGGGCCTCAGGGCTTCATCGCCCGCCAGCCGGCGTAGTCCTCGATCGAGATGCCGGCGTACGCCGGGTCGTCGGCCGAGGCCCGGTCGACCGCGGCCAGCACGTCGTACATCACCGTGCGGCTCATCGCGAAGAAGGTCTGCTTGCGCCAGTCCGGGTCGGGGCGCAGGTCGTTGGTCTCGACGGCCAGGCGGCACGGGATGCCGCGTTCGGCGGCCGTGGCCAGCTCGTGGGCGCCGAGGTCGGTGATGCTGTCGGCGCCGGTGGCCGTGCGGCGGTAGCTCATCACCGTGACCGCGTCGACGTGCCGCATCAGCGCCTCGTCGAGCGGCGTGCCGTCGGCGGTGGGGACGGTGTGCAGCCAGAAGGCGATGTCGGCCTCGAGCGGGAGCGTCGTGGCGGTGCCGAGCTGTCGCAGGAGGTCGAGGTAGCCCGCGACCACCTCGGCGCGCCGCGACCCCCAGTCGTCGCGCACCCACGGCTCGACGTCGACGTGGACGCCGTCGAAGAGGCCGGTGGCCACGGCGGAACGCTGCCAGGCCAGCGCGGCGGCCGGCTGGTCGATCCACCCCGGGTCGCCGCCGAGCGCCGAGACCCGGATGCCGGCGGCGTGCGCCGACGTGGCGACCTTCGTGACCCACGGCAGGACCGAGCTGGTGCCGAGGGCCGGCGGCACCGCGACGAAGAGCTCGCGCACCGCGTGGGTGGACGCCCAGTCGACCAGCGTGGCCGGGGCGGGGCGGGTCCACACCCAGGTGGCGCGGTCCTTGCTCACCGTGGCCGTGCTCGCGGCCTCCGAGGCTGCCGCGCCCGGCAGCAGCAGCCCGACGAGCAGCCCACCCAGCACGACGCCGATCGCGAGCGACCGGCGACGAGCGGTCGACCGGCCTGCGGTCCGTGATCCCTGCATGACGCCTCCTGGACGGTGAACCTATCCCGGCAGGCGCCACGCAGGGGCCGAGTCCTGAAATCCCTCCAAAACGGACTCCGGGACGCAGGGTCAGCGACCGGCGTCGGCGGCCTCGTCCTCCGTGGCGGCGCCGCCGGTGGTGATCTCGCCGGCGCTGTTCTCGAGGTGGGCACGGACGAACCACTGGAACTTCTCCAGCTCGGCGGTCTGGCCGATCAGCACGTCCTCGGTGACCGGGTCGAGCGACCCGAGCTCCTCGATGCCCTCACGGTTGGAGGTGACGATGCCGCGGTAGACGAGGTCGAGCGCCGCCAGGTGGGCGCCGACCGAGTCGCGGCCGATGCTGTAGTCGTCCCAGTCGCGGATCGCGGCGATGGCGGCCGTGGTGCCCTGCGGCGAGCCGCCCATGGTGGCGATCCGCTCGGCGACGGCGTCGGCGTACCCGCGGACGAGGTCGACCTGCGGGTCCAGCATCTCGTGGACGGCGATGAAGTTGGGGCCGACGACGTTCCAGTGCACGTGCTTGAGCGTCAGGTGGAGGTCGTTGTACGCCGCCAGCCGGTGCTGGAGCAGCTCGATCGTGCGGCTGCTCTGCTCGTCGGTGAGGCCGGGGACGGTGTAGCTGATGTCGGGCACGAGGGTCCTCTCGGAGTCTGGATGTGTCCCTCCAGTCATACCCCGTCACGCACAATGGAATCATTCCAGATCAGCGTCGTACGGCGTGGCTGCGCTCGCGTTCCCCCTACGTTGGTGCCGTGGCCAACCCCCTCTCGCTCACCGACGTCCTCATCCGCCTCCGCTCGTGCGAGTGGATCGACCTGACCCATGCCTTCGGGCCGGGCATCCCGCACTACTTCGCCTTCCCCGACGAGGAGCGCGAGACGCTGTTCCACTTCGACGAGGGGGTCGGCTCGACCGGCACCGGGTTCCTGGCGCACCGCTTCACCCACATCGGCCAGTGGGGCACCCACGTCGACCCGCCCGCCCACTTCGCCCGCGGCGGCCGCTTCCTCGACGAGCTCCCGGTGACCGACATGATCCTGCCGCTCGTGGTCGTCGACGTACGCCGCCAGGTCGCCGCCGACGTCGACCACACCGTCACGGTGGCCGACCTGGAGGTCCACGAGGCCGAGCACGGCCCGATCCCCTCCGGAGCCTTCGTCGCGCTCCTCACCGGGTGGGCCGACCGCTGGCCCGACGGCGACGCGATGGCCAACCGCGACGCGGCGGGCACGGCGCACTACCCCGGCTGGGGCGTCGACGCCCTCACCTTCCTGGTCGAGCAGCGCGACGTGACCGCCGTCGGCCACGACACCACCGACACCGACCCGGGGGTCGTGGTGGGCGGCGGCTCCGCTCCCGCCGAGACCTACATCCTCGCCGCCGACAAGTGGCAGATCGAGATGCTCGCCGGCCTCGACCAGGTGCCGGCCACCGGTGCGCTGGTCGTGGCGACGTGGCCCAAGCCGCGTGAGGGTTCGGGGTTCCCGGCGCGGGTGTTCGCCATCGTCGACCGGGGCTGATCGGGCGCGGCGGTCCGCCCGCGCGACCATGCGTGAGTTCGACTGCTCGGTCACGGGTACGTTACGTGGGTCACACCGTGGCCGGGCGTCCAAGCCCAGCCCTCAACCCCGGAGGACCCGTGCGCCCCCTCACCTCGTTCGTCGCCTGTGCCACCCTGATCGGCGTCGGTGTCCTCACCGGCACGACCAGCGCTGACGCGAAGTCGACACCGCCCCACGCGTCGCACGCGTCGATCAAGACCTCGCCCTACGTCGCGCTCGGCGACAGCTACTCCTCCGGCGCCGGGATCAACCCGCAGGTCGTCGGCGCCCCGGCCACGTGCAGCCGCTCGCAGCTGAACTTCGCGGAGGACATCGCGCGGGTCACCCGTCCGAAGTCCTTCACCGACGTGACCTGCAGCGGCGCCAAGACCTCCGACTTCTTCTCCTCCCAGGCCGCCGGGGTGCCGCCCCAGCTGGACGCCGTCACCAAGAAGACCCGGCTGGTCACGATGACGATCGGTGGCAACGACGGAGACGTCTTCACGAGCTCGTTCTTCGGCTGCGCGACCGTCGACGCCGGCCAGCCCACGGGCAACCCGTGCGAGCAGAAGTACGGCGACACCTTCGCCGACGCGATCAGGAACCAGACCTACCCGAACCTGGTCAAGGCCCTCACCGCCGTGCGCCACAAGGCGCCGCGCGCCACCGTCGTCATCCTCGGCTACCCGCAGATCCTCCCGCCCACGGGCTCGCTGGCGTGCTACGCCGTCACGGGCATCTCGACCGGCGACGTCCCGTGGCTGGTGAAGCAGGCCAAGCTGGCCAACGAGGTCGTACGCCGGGCGGCCCACCGGACCGGCGCCCGCTTCGTCGACACCTACACCCCCTCGGCCGGCCGCGACGCCTGCTCCGGGGCGGGCACCCGCTGGATGGAGCCCCTGGTCGGGCCCGTCAACGCCTTCCCGGTGCACCCCAACGCCGCCGGTGAGGCCGCCATGGCCCGGGAGACCTTGGCGGCCATCGGGCGCTGAGTGGGCTACGAGCCGTGGCCATCAAGCTCGAGAACGTCGGCACGCCGTCCGGATCTCGACGGCGATGGCCTTCTTCACCGACCTCGGGCTGACGTCCTCGGCCGCGACACGGTCAGCGGAGAGTGGACGGACACCGCCGTCGGCCTCGACGGCAACCACGCCAACATCGCCATGCTCCAGACGCCGGACGGCAACGGCCGCCTCGAGCTGTTCGAGTACATCCACCCCGACGCGATCGAGACGGAGCCCACCCGGCCCAACGAGATCGGCATGCACCGCGTCGCCTTCTCGGTCGACGACCTCGACGAGGCCCTCGAGATCGCCGCGCAGGCACGGCTGCCACCCGCTGCGCGGCGTGGCGACCTACGAGGACGTCTACAGGCTCACCTACGTCCGCGGCCCAGCGGCATCATCGTGATGCTCGCCGAGGCGCTCGACGAAGGGCTGACCCGCCCGCTCAGCACCAGGACGGCGCACGAACCGGCCAGGGAACCACGACCTTCGGGGAGCGCAGGCAACCTCACGCGCGCGGCAGCATGGTGCGAGGCTGGCGCGACGGTTGGCGACGCGGCCCTCACCGCGCCGCTGCGGAACCGACGGCCCGAGACCTGCCCCCGAACGTGTCTGCCGGGATGGACGAAAGTCCAGGTCAGAGGCCGTTTTCTGTCAGTGGTCGGTGCTTGACTGGAGTCATGGAGCACCAGCCGATCGAGCACTCGCACCCCGTGGTCGAGTTCGCCCAGCGGCTGGTCGCGCGGCTCGACGCGTTGACGTCGGTGTCGACCTCGTCGATGAGCCCGGCCGAGAAGCGCGAGGCCCTGGTCATCGTGTCCCAGGGCGCCGCCCAGCTCGACGCGCTCCAGCTGCGGCTGCTCGCCGATGCCGAACGGTCCGAGGCCACGGTCGACGCCGGCGCAGGCAGCGCAGCCGACTGGCTGGCGGTGCAGACCCGGCAGGTGCGCCGCGAGGCCCGGTCCGACCTGCGCCTGGCCCTCGGTCTGGACGACCACCCCCTCCTGGCGTCCGCGATGTCGGCCGGAGGCGCCAACCTCGCCCAGGCCCGCGCGATCGTGAGCGCGCTGGATCGGCTCCCGCGGCGGGGCGAGTTCGCGGTCGACCAGGGCCAGCGGTCCCTGGCCGAGGCCCATCTGGTCGCCGCCGCTGCCGATCACGACGCCCGGGCACTGCGGGTGCTGGGCCGGCGAATCCTCGAGGTGGTCGCTCCCGAGCTGGCCGAGCGCTGCGAGGGACGGGCCTTGGAGCGGGAGGAGGCCGAGGCTCTCCGGCGTACGACGTTGACGGTGTGGGAGGACGACGAGGGCACCTGCCACGGACGGTTCCGGATGCCGGCGACGCACGGCCAGATGCTGACCAAGATGATCCTCGCCCTGGCATCACCGACCGGCCCCGGCGTGCGTCCCGACACCGGCATCGACCCCGACCTGCCCACCCCGGTGCGCCACGGCATCGCCCTCACCCAGCTGATCGAGGCCATGCCCGCGGCCGCCCTCCCCCGGGCCGGCGGCTGCGGGGCGACCGTCGTGGTGACGATGACGCTCGACCAGCTGATGGCCCGGCTCGACGAGGCCGGCGTGTGCACCCTCGACACCGGTGGCCGGATCTCAGCCGCCGAGGCCCGCCGCCTGGCCTGCACGGCCGGCATCATCCCGATGGTGCTGGGCGGCCGGGGCCAGGTACTCGACGTCGGCCGCAGGCGCCGCCTGCACACCGAGGCGATGCGACTCGCGATGGCCGTCCGCGACGGCGGCTGCACCGCCCAGGGTTGCGAAGCCCCGCCGGGCCTGTGCCACGCCCACCACGACCAGCCCTGGTCGCGGGGCGGTGGCACCGGCGTCGCCACCGGCCGGCTGCTCTGCCCGCACCACCACCGCCGCGTCCACGACCCGGCGTACGCCGTGACGCGGCTGGTCAGCGGCAAGGTTGCGTTCCACCGGCGCGAGTGAGGACCAGTCGGCGCGCACTGCAGCGAGGGCCGCAGCAACGGTCTCGCAGCAGGGGGCCATCGGTCAGGAGAACTGCCCTGCGAAGGGTGACAGAGCGCGCCGCGCACTGGTCGTGCGCGGCATGGTCATCGAGCTGGAAGAACATCGGCATCGCCGTGCGGCGACCTCGAGTCGGCGATCGCCTTCTTCGTCGACCTCGGCCTGACCCTGTCCTCGGCCGCGACACGGTCAGTGGCGAGTGGACCGACACCGCCGTCGGCCTCGACCAGGAAGACACGCCGACATCGCCATGCTCCAGACGCAGACGGCAGGTCTGGCGCTGACGGCACCGGGGCCTGGAGCTGTTCGACGACCACAACCCGGGAGACCAACGAACCGGGCCTGCACGGAGTCGACTTCACCGGTCGCCGACTCGGTCGACGCGGCCGGCTCGAGCATCGCTGCCGAGCGACGGCTGCTACCACCGCTGCGTCGCCGTGTCCGTGGAGGCCTATCCAGGACGTTACCGGCTCGACCTCGACGGGGCCACGGAGGCGTCCCGCCCACCACGGTCGCTCCCCGCGGGGCGGCGCAGCCATCACCGAGAAGGCCCAGCCGCTCAAGGGCTCGTATAACCGGCGGTCACGCCGCTGACCGTGCTGGGCGCGGCACGCGAGGAGCGACGCTGATGCTCGCCGAGGAGCTGGGGAAGCACTGACCGGGGATCCCCACCGTCTGACGGAGGCATTTGAACCTCGAACCCCTTCACCTGGAAGGGAAGCGTGCTATGCCACTCCACCACAATCGGCACGTCCGCGGCGCAGAACCACGGTCGAGCCTGACGCGTCTCGTGGTATGAACCACCCCGACGCGTGGGTCAAAAGCTCCCAGGGGCCGCCGTTGCTCCGACGGGCCGAGCGGTCAGGCGTCGTCCTCGGTCAGCGTCATCGACGGCAGCCAGTCGGCCCCGAGGAGCCGGGCGACGGTGTCGAGCCCGGTGGTGTCGCCGCCGACGGTGTCGGAGGCGGCGGCGATGCGTTCCACCATGACCTTGCTGACCTGCTCCTCGACGGTGCCCTCGGCGTAGGCGATGTGCCACGGCGAGACCTGGTGGTCACGGTGGGTGCGGCCGGTCACCTGCCGCCCGGCGATGCCCGAGAACCGGGCCTGGTGGAAGACGCCCACCCGGGGTTCGGAGCTCGCCCGGAGCCCGTCGGTGAGGGTCTCTCCGGCGTGCAGGCTGATCGAGGCGACCGTGGTGAACACGCACACCCTCGCCTGCCCGGTCTGGAACCGGAGCCGCTCGGCCTCGGGGTCGAACCGACCGCGCCCGTAGATGGTGGCGACCTCGATGCCGGAGTCACGCAACCGGTCGGCGATGGGATCGGCCGCGGTGACGACGAACTCGACCGAGCACGCACCTGACGCTCCGCCTGCACCTGCTGGGCGATCCAGTCGACGGTCGAGTCGACGCGGATCAGGCCGGCCTTCTGCCGGAAGCGCAGGAGCGCGGCGCGTCCCTTGGCGGTGTTGCGGCCGCGCCGGGCGATGTCCATCTCGCGGCAGAACTCCCCCCACTCGGCGTCGTACGCCGTGCGCTCCGCCGGGGTGAGCGTCACCGGCATGCCGGAGATCTGCACCGGCCCCCACGGGGCGGCGCGGTGCAGCATCGCCGGGAGGTCGCTCCTCGTCGAGCCAGCCGCGCACCAGCTTGAGGTCCGCGGCGCGCCGGGCCGGGTCGGTGGTCCACGTCGCGCCGTAGCGTCCCTGCTCCACCCCCACGCCGTGGCGCTCGAGCGCGGTGGCGAACGCGGCCCCGGGTTGCGCGGCCGAGGTCCACTGCTTCATCGGCTCGCCGAGCACCTGCGCGTAGGCCGGAGCGAGGTAGGGCAGCTCGAGCGGCGTGTGCCCGGGCGTGGCGGTCGTCGCGATCACGAACGGCGCCTTGTCGTGGGGCTGCCCGTGTCCCGAGATCCGCGCCCAGTGCTTCCACCGCTTCGTCGTCGTACGCCGCAGCGCGTGGGCCTCGTCGGCGATGATCACGTCCCACGTGTGGTCCTTGACCTTCTCCAGCCGGTCCCAGGTGATCACGACCCACTCGAGACCGCCGTCGCCCAGCGCGGTGATGGTGCGGCACCAGTGGCCGATCGTGATCGCGGCGGGCCGGTCGGCGACGACGAGCACCCGTCGCGCACCGCGGAGGTCGCCCACCGCCGTCGCCCCGAGGACCGCGGAGATCGTCTTGCCGACGCCGGGCTCGTCGGCCAGCAGGAACTGCCGTCCGCCCGCCTCGGCGCGCGCCGCGATCGCGTCGGCCGCCTCGAACTGGATCCTCCGGGGCTCGAGCGCGTCGGTCGGCTCGGGGCCGGGCGTGGGGTCGTCGGGGTTCAGGGTGTTCTCGATGAACCGGCCGAGCGTGTGCGGACCCGGGGCGTACGGCGCGAGGTGCGCGGGCAGGGCGCGCCCGACGTACAGGTGGGTCCTGACGGCCGGGTGCCAGGTGGCGCCGTCGACCTGGGTCCCGTAGGGCACGTCGAGCACCCACAGCCGCTCCCCCGGCCCGGCGGCCGGCAACGGTCGCGCTGCCTGTCGCGTGCCGCTGCGGCGGGAGACCCTCTGCGTCGACGAGCGCCGGATCGGCGGGGGCTGGTCACCCCCCGACGCTAGCGGGGCCTCTGCCCGGAACAGGCCCGGCGCGCCGGGAGTACGGCAGCGGCGCAGGTGGGTTCCTAGACTGCAGCGGTGGCAGCGACGGGGGACGAGGGCGCGCGGGCAGCGTTCCGGCGCGGCCTGCGGCTGAGCGTGCCTTCGCGATGGTCGGCCCTGCTGAGCCCTCCTTCGGCGTCCTGGCCCGGCAGGCAGGGTTCAGCGTCGCGCAGGCCATCGTCACCTCGGTGATCGTCTTCGCCGGGTCGGCGCAGTTCGCCATGCTGTCGGTGGTCACCGTCGGCGGCGGCATCCCCGCCGCGCTGACCGCGGCGAGCCTGATGAACGCGCGGTTCCTGGCCATGGGGGTGGCGCTGGCCCCTCGTTGCCCGGCGGCCCGTTGAAGCGGGCGGCCCAGGGGCAGACGGTCGTCGACGCCTCGTGGGCGCTCGCCAACCGCGGCGACGGCACCTTCGACCGGTGGCTGCTGTTCGGCACGACGCTGCCGCAGTACGTCACCTGGACGCTCGGGTCGGTCGTGGGCGCGTTCTTCGGCGACGCCCTCGGCGACACCCACCGGCTCGGACTCGACGCGATCTACCGGTGTTCTTCCTCTCGCTCCTGATCACGGAGCTCCGGGACCCGACCTCCCGCTGGGCCGCGGTCGGCGGTGGCCTGGTCGCCCTCGCCCTGGTGCCGATCAGTCCCCCGGGCATCCCCATCCTGGCCGCGAGCACCGTCGCGCTCCTCGGCCTGGCGCGGAGGTCGGCGTGACGCTGTCCTACACCCAGGTCTGGGTCCTGATCCTCGGCTGCGCCGTGCTGACCGCGCTGATCAAGGCGTTCGGCCCGGTGCTCCTCGGCGGCCGGGAGATGCCGCAGTGGTTCACCCGCGTGATCGTGCTGATGGCGCCGACCCTGCTGTGCGCCCTGGTCGTGACCTCGGTGTTCGCCAGCGGTCGGTCGTGGTCGGTGGGTGCCCACACCGTCGGCGTCGCCGTGGCCGCGGTGATGCTCTGGCGACGCTGCCGCTGGTGCTGTGCGTGGTCGTGGCGGTCCTCGTCACCGCGGGTCTGCGGGCGATCTGAGCTCTCGGCGCCAGGTCACTTCGACCCGTGGACGAGGTCCTCGATCTCCTCGTGGAACGCACCGAGGATCCGGTCGGGGTCCGGGATGACGGCGGTGTCGGTCTTGAACCCGACCCGCACGGTTCCGGCGTAGGAGAAGATGCAGGTGCCGAGGGTCTGGTCTCCCGATCCGGGCACCCAGCCGAGCAGGCTGGTGATGCGGGTCCCCGCCAGGTAGCGGGTCTCACGCGGGCCCGGAACGTTGGTGGTGACGCCGCTCGCCTTGCCGGCGAAGTACGTCACCAGGACCCGGCTCAGCCGTCTGCCCAGCCGGCCGATCGCCTGGATCAGCGCGAAGGTGATGACCGGCTCCGGGGAGCGCTTGATCTGGTCCATCCGGCGCTTCGTCTCTCGTCAGCCGCTCCGTCGCGGTGCCTCTCCCCCGAGGGCAGCGACAGCAGCACGAGCGCGAAGCGGTTGCCGAGCTCGCGCGGCAGCGGCAGGTGCATCGGGCGCAGGTTCACCGGGATCATCGTCGGGATGTCGACCGTGGAGCCGGGCGTGCTCCAGCTGGTACCGCCCGAGTGCGCCCCGAGCGCCGAGACCAGCACGTCGTTCACGGTGGCATCGGCGTTCTTGGCGATGTCCTTGATCAGCTGCAGATCGATCGGGTCGGACCACACTGCCCGCTTGTGCGTCCCCGCCGCGCCGGCCACGGCCGACTCGGGGTTGCGGGTCGACAGCAGCTTCGCGAGCACGCCGGCTCCTCGTAGCCCGGTTCGGGTCGCCGCCGACAGCGCGGCCACCAGGCGAGCCGGGCGCAGCGCGTGGGTCACCTCCGGGGCGGCACGGCGTGCTGCTTCGACGAGGTCGCCCACACCGTGGTGTCGACCTCACCGCCGTCGAGCCGTCGGCGGCCTCGGCCGTGGCATCGGTCAGCGACAGCAGGACCTGGGTGAGCGCGATGCCGTCGGCGAGCGCGTGGTGCAGCCGGACGTAGATCGCCGACCCGTCTCGGAGCCCGTCGATGAGGTGGATGTCCCACAGCGGACGGTCACGAGGCAGCGGTGTGGCCAGGAAGCGGCCGACGTACTCCTGCAGGGCGGCGTCGTCCCCAGGCGCCGGGATTCGGACCTCGCGCACGTGCTCCCTGAAGTCGAAGCCGGCTACATCGCGCCAGCGGTGCTTGGCCCCGCGGCGCCCGGATACGGTGGGCCGGCGCGAGAAGACGGGATAGGCGTCGATCAGGCGGCGTTGCACGACTCGGTCGAACCTGGTCCGGTCGATCGGTCCGTCGAGGAACATGACGCACTCGATGACCATCAGGTTCTGGACCCGGTCCATGTTCATCCAGATGGCGTCGACGGGGTTGACGCGATGCTCCCTCACACCCGAGCGTGCCACGGAAGCCAAGGCGCTTGCCTCGAGCGGCCCGTGGGGTGGAGGCCGATCGCCTCGCTCGGGCCGCTGCCCCGGGACCGCGCGTAGCCTGATCACCATGCCCACACCTACCACCGCCACCGGCGTCGACGACTCCGCTCTGCTCGGGCTCCGCCGATGGAACATCGGCTTGGCGGTCCTGCACGCGGTCCAGGCCATCGCCGTGCTCCTCCTGGCCAGCAGCTTCGCGATCACGATCATCGCCTCCTACGCCCAAGGCCCTCCCGGTTCCGATCTTGCGGACCCCGAACCGGTGCTCGAGGTGAACATCGGGTGGGCGATCGCCGCCTTCCTGACCCTCGCCGCCATCGACCACTTCGTGACGGCGACCGTCGGTCGCCGTCGGTACGAGGCGGACCTGCGCCGCGGGCACAACGCGTTCCGGTGGGTCGAGTACTCCTTCAGCGCCACGATCATGATCGTGCTCATCGCCTTCTACAACGGCATCATCGAGATATCGGCGGTCTTCGGCGTCATCGGCGCCAATGTCGCCATGATCCTCTTCGGGTGGCTGCAGGAGCTGATGAACCCGCCCGGACGGACGTCACGACCATGCTTCCGTTCTGGTTCGGCTGCGTCGCCGGCGCCGCGCCGTGGGTGGCGATCACCTGGAACCTCGTAGCGGCCCGGGAGGACGTGCCCGGGTTCGTGTTCGGGATCTTCGTGTCGCTGTTCATCTTCTTCATGAGCTTCGCGCTCAACCAGTGGCTGCAGTACCGCGAGGTCGGACCGTGGCGCAGCTACGCCTTCGGCGAGCGGAGCTACCTGGTCCTCAGCCTCGTCGCCAAGTCTGCGCTGGCCTGGCAGATCTTCGCCGGTTCGCTCGTCTGAGTGCCCGACGGCTGCTCCCGGTGGCGACACCGCCGGAGCAGCCGGCTGTCACGACCGGACGAAGTCGTCCCCTGAGCGCGCTCAGACCCGGGCCAGCAGACCCGCCAACGGCGCCGGCACCCGCGCGAGGTCCAGGGCCTCCACCAGCGCCTCGGCGTACATCGCCTTCCGGCCCGACCGCGTGCCCAGGAACCGGCGCAGCTGCTGGTGGGGCTCGCGGTCGCGCTGGGCGGGTTGGCGCTGGAGGAGGTGCAGGGACGCCAGCTCACCCTGCGCCTCGACCACCGCCTCCACCCGGCGCACGCCGAGGGCGCGGACCAGCCGTCCTCGAGGTCCTCGACGCAGCCGAAGAAGCCTCGCTGCTCCAGCGTCTCCCGATCCGGCACGACGCCGAGACCGGCCCGCTCGAGGCCGCGGCGGAAGAAGCGCTCCTCGGCGACGTCGTACAGCCCCGTCAGGCGTACGCCCCGCCCGTGGTCGGCGCCGGCGACCAGCTCACCCAGCCACCGGCCGACGTTGGTGGCCCCGCCGAGGTCGACGACGTCGGTCCCCTCGGCGGTGAGGTCGCGCCCCAGGCGCCGGGCGAGCGTCAGCACGGCCACTCGGTCGCTGACGCCCTCGACCAGCACGACGGGCGGCGGTCCACCGGTCCACCACCCGGACTCCTCAGGCGGCGGGCGCCAGCACCCGGCGCAGGAACGCCACCTGGGCGGTGACGGACTGCTCGAAGACCTCGTCGACGTAGATGTCGAAGTGGCCGCAGTCGAACGACAGCTCTCGGCGCGGTCGCCGAGCAGCTCCGCCACCTCGCGCACGGCCGCGACCGGAGCGATGTTGTCCTGCTCGGCGATCACCAGGAAGGCCGGGCAGGTCACCTTCGACGCGTGCCGCACGGGGCGGTTGAGGCCGATGCGCAGCACGCCGCGGGCGCACATCTCGTTGCGGAAGTCGGGCCCATGATGTGGCCGTACCGGCCAGCGCGCCCGGGGCCGAGATCACGGCGGTCGAGCCCGGCTCGCCCACGACCGGCAGCATCCGCGGCCGTCGGCGTACGACGGCGCCGGCCGCGTCGGCCAGCGCGGCGCCGGTGAGCGCGGCGGTCTTGCCGTTCCCCTCCCCCGCGCGTACGCCGAGGAGCGCCGCGAGCCCGTCCATCGCGGCACCCTGGCTGATCAGCCCGGCGACCCGCTGGTCGGCGGCGGCCACCACGACGACGTGCCCGCCGGAGTAGGAGCTGCCCCACAGCACGATCCGGTCGGGGTCGACCCCGTCGAGCGCGCGCGCCGCAGCGAGGGCCGCGTGGTAGTCCTCGCGGTGACGCCGGTGGTCCACGTCCTGGCGCAGCGACCCCGCGGAACCGCCGAAACCGCGGTAGTCGAAGACCAGCACGTCGCAGCCCGCCGCGGCGAACCGCTCGGCGAACGGCAGCAGGCCGGCGTCGCGGGTGGCGCCGAAGCCGTGCGCCATCACCACGCACGGGCGTCCCGCCGAGGTGGTGAGCGCGTCGTCCTGCGCGGTCAGGTGCCACGCCTCGCAGCGCACGCCGTGGCTCTCGAACCCGATGGTGTCCATGTCGGCGACCCTAGCCACGCCGTGCGCCGCGCGGCAGGCGGTCCGTCTCACGACGGGGTGGGATTCCTCATATCCCCACCCCGCGCGAGCGCTGCTAGCGTCCGGCCCATGCGCAGCGCCAAGGACTTCTTCGCCCCGCTCGCCGTCGGTGCCCCCGAGCCCGTCCGCGAGATCCCCGCCCGCCCCAGCCGGGCGATCCACTTCTTCGACCCCAGCAACGCGAAGATGGCCGCCAAGATCCCGGCCATGGTCGGCACCGTCGACGTGCTGCTGGGCAACCTCGAGGACGCCGTCAAGGCCGACAACAAGGTGGCCGCCCGCCAGGGCCTGGTCGACATCGCCAAGGCGAACGCCGACCTCGGTGGCGGCAGCGGCCCACCCAGCTGTGGACCCGGGTCAACGCGCTCGACTGGCCCTGGGGCCTCGACGACCTGACCACCCTGGTCGCCGAGATCGGCGACCGGCTCGACGTCATCATGGTGCCGAAGGTGCAGGGCGCCGAGGACATCCACTACGTCGACCGGCTGCTGGCCCAGCTCGAGGCCAAGGCCGGCCTGACCGCCCGATCCTCGTGCACGCGATCCTCGAGACCGCCCGCGGCGTGGCCAACGTCGAGGAGATCTGCGGCGCCTCCCCGCGCATGCAGGGGCTCTCGCTCGGGCCGGCCGACCTGGCCGCCGACCGCCGGATGAAGACCACCCGCGTCGGTGGCGGCCACCCCGGCTACCTGGTCCGCCAGGACCCCGTCGACGGCGAGATCGACGGCCGCGCGGCCGACGTACCAGCAGGACCTGTGGCACTACACGATCGCCCGGATGGTCGACGCCTGCGCGATGCACGGCATCTACCCCTACTACGGCCCGTTCGGCGACATCGCCGACGTGGTGGCGTGCGAGGACCAGTTCCGCAACGCCTTCCTGCTCGGCTGCGTCGGCACCTGGTCCCTGCACCCGAAGCAGATCGCCATCGCCAACAAGGTCTTCTCCCCCGCGTCGAGGACGTCGCCCACGCCCGCCGGGTCGTCGCCGCCATGGGCGACGGCACCGGCGCGGTGATGCTCGACGGCAAGATGGAGGACGACGCCTCGCTCAAGCAGTGCCTGGTGATGGTCGAGCTGGCCGAGGAGCTGGCCGCGATCGACCCCGAGCTGAAGCAGCAGTACGACGCCATCGAGGAGGCCGGCGCATGACCGACGCCGCCGAGCTTCCGCCCCCGCCGGTCGGTGCTCTACATGCCCTCCTCCAACGAGCGCGCGCTGGAGAAGGCGAAGTCGATCCCGTGCGACGGCCTGATCCTCGACCTCGAGGACGCCGTCGCCCCCGACGCCAAGGCCGACCGCCCGCGACGGCCGCCTGCGCCGCCGCCGCCTCGGGTGAGTACGGCGCGCCGCGAGGTCACGATCCGCGTCAACGCCGCCGGCACCGAGTGGCACGACGACGACCTCGCCGCCGCCTGCGCGGCCGGCCCGGACGCGATCGTGGTGCCCAAGGTCGACTCCGCCGACGCGGTGCGCACGCTGGTCGAGCCGCGATGGAGCGCCACGGCGCCCCCGACGCACACCTGGCTCTGGGCGATGGTCGAGACGCCGGTACGCGATGCTGCACGCCGAGGAGATCGCCGCCGCCTCGGACCGGCTGACCGTGCTGGTGATGGGCACCAACGACCTCGCCAAGGAGCTGTACGCCGAGCACGTGCCCGGCCGGCACCCGCTGCTCACCGGCCTCGTCGCTGGCGCTGCTGGCCGCCCGGGCCACCGGCAAGGCGATCCTCGACGGCGTCTACAACGACGTGAAGGACACCGAGGGCTTCCTGGCCGAGTGCCGGCAGGGCCGCGAGATGGGCTTCGACGGCAAGACGCTGATCCACCCCGGCCAGGTCGCCGGCGCCAACGAGGCCTTCGCCCCCGGCGAGCAGGCCGTCGAGGACGCCCGCGGCGTCCTCGCAGGCCTGGGAGGACGGCCAGGGCTCCGGCGTGGTCACCTACCGCGGCCGGATGATCGAGAACCTGCACGTCGAGTCGGCCCAGCGCACGCTGACCATGCACGAGGCGATCCAGGCGCTCGAGGCCTGAGCAGACCAGCAACGGGGCGCCGAGGCGGCGGCTGCGGAGTCTGCGGGACGTCGTACGAAGTGGTCGCCATGGCGACGAGGACGCATGACGTCCCGCGCGAGGTCATACGAGGTGGTCGCCATGGCGACGAGGACGTATGACGTCCACCGGCCCTGGTCGAAGGCACGGGAAGTCCACCCGTCCGTCGTGAACGCCACCTCAGGTCAGGTCATCCCGTCTGGTCCTCACGTCTGGGCGACCAGCTGCTGGTGGAACTCGCGCACGAGGTGGCGCACCCAGACCTCGGGGTCGGTGCGCAGCAGGCGGTCGTCGGTCAGGACCACCACCCGCCAGCCGTCACGCTCGAGGGCGGCGAGGTCCTCGGCCGTCACCTCTCCCCGTTGCAGCTGCCCCGAGACGACCGCGGCGAACTGGCGCCGCTCGACCGCCAGCGCGAGCCGCACCGCCCGCCCACCCGCCGCGACGACCAGCCCCGGCACCGGGGTCGGCAGCCGCGCGGAGTGCCAGTGCAGGCGCAGCACCGACTCGGCCGTGCCGCGGGCACGACCGTCGACCTGCACCGCCAGCTCGCGCAGCTGGCCGATGCCGGGCGACCCCGCCATCCGGGGCAGCTCGGCGAGCAGCTGGGCGTGGGTGAGCCCACCCACGACGACGAGCGCGTCCATGGCGGCGAGGGCTCGGCCGGGCGGCAGCAGGCGGCCGAGGTCCAGGGCCGTGCGCAGCGGGGTGGTCAGGTGCAGACCGCCGAGCGAGGCGACGTCGTGCCCCACGAGCAGGTGCGCCGTGCCGTGGCGCGTGCCGTGCCCGCGCCGCCGGGGTACGAGGTCGAGCGGCACGACGCCGTGCGCCTCACCGGTCAGCACCTCGGCGTCGAGGCCGTGCACGAAGGCGGCCGTGCGGTCCACCACGATCCCGCGCCCCAGGGCGACGAGGCTGACGGCCGAGGCCCGCAGCCCGCGGGAGTCCGGCACCGTGGAGACGACGTAGACCCCGCGCAGCAGCCGGCGCACCGTGCCCTGCCGCAGCATCCGCTCGATGCCCGGCCGCCCGACCCCCGCGGCGTACGCCGTCGCGCGGGTGAAGGGACCGTCGAGCGGCAGCCGCGCGTGGAGGGGGTCCAGGGTCAGTGCGTCGTCCATGCCCACACCCTCGGCCGTGCGGGGCGATCCGTCGAACGACCGTCCACAGGCCCCCGGCCTACGGCCTGCTGGAGGGTGGCGTGCGCTCACCCGGCTGGGTGTAGGAGCCGCGGTGGAACAGCAGCGGCTCCCCCGACTCGGGGCTCTCGCGGGTGCCGTCGCCGAAGTCGAGGTCCTGCACCCGACCCACGACGATGAAGTGGTCACCGGCCTCGTGCACCTGCTCGACACGGCAGTCGACCCAGCCCAGCACGCCGTCGATCAGCGGGGCGCCGGTCACCGGGGCGGGCTTCCAGCCGACGCCCTCGAACTTCTCGGGGCCGCGGGTGGCCATGCCGTGGGAGAGGTGCTGCTGGCCGGCGGCCAGGAAGTTCACGCAGAAGAAGCCGGCCTCGCGCATCGGCGGCCAGGCCCGCGACGTGCGCGCCGGGCAGAACATCACCAGGGGCGGGTCGAGGGAGACGCTGGAGAACGACTGGCAGGTCATGCCGACGGGCTCGTCGCCCGCCATCGAGGTGACCACCGTGACGCCGGTCGCGAACACGCCCAGCACGTCGCGGAACCGCCGCGCTCGGTAGGCGGCGTCGGGGTCGTCGACGGCGATCGGGGTCTCCTCCCCCAGGAGCAGCTCGAAGTCGTCGCCGGTGCCGAGGTAGGAGTCGATCAGCTCACGGCTGGGCCACGACCCGTGCGGGCCCTGTCCGGGGGCCTCGGGGTCCCCGGGAGCGTCGTCGGCGTTCACCGGACCCATGCTGCCAGCCCGGTCAGGCCGGGCGGGCGAGGGTGGCCACGAAGTCGAGCTTGTCCAGCACCGGGGAGGGGATCACGAAGGGGTAGAGGTCGTCCTGCCCCATGCTGCGGTTGATCATGTTCAGCGCGACGCTCAGCGGCACCCAGATGCCGAGCACGACGTCGCGGAAGTGCGTGAAGGTCGTGAGCGTGCCGACCGTGGCCAGGCCGTACTGCGAGGCGGTCTCGATGGTGTCGCAGATGTGCAGGTAGTGCGCCCAGGTCTCGGCGAAGTCCTCGAACGGGTGCATGGTGGCGTAGCTGGAGATGTACGACGCCTCCCAGCCCTCGGGCGGGCCCTCGGCGTAGTGCCGGTCGATCTCGCCCTGGTAGTCCGACGCTCTCGTCGCCGAAGAGCTCGCGGCAGCGGGCGAAGCGCTCCTCGCCGCGCACCAGCTGCCACTCGTAGTAGTGCCCGGACTCGTGGCGGAAGTGGCCGAGCATCGTGCGGTAGGGCTCGTCGAGCTTCTCGCGCAGCTTCTCGCGGTGCGAGGCCTCGGTCTCGGCGAGGTCGATGGTGATCAGGCCGTCGGCGTGGCCGATGGTGACGCTGGTGTCCACGCTGCTGAGCAGGTCGAAGGCCAGGCCGTTCTCGGGGTCGGTGTGCTTGCCGACGACCGGGAACCCCAGGGTGTCGAGCTCGAGGACCAGGTGGCGCTTGGCCCGCTCGGCGTCCCAGAACTGACGCATCCCGACGGCGTCGGCATCGTTGGGGCGGGTGCGGGTCAGGTCGCAGCTGAAGCACTGGCCGCCGTCGGTGGAGGCCAGCCAGGTGCAGCCCGAGAGGCGAAGGTTGCGGCAGACCCACCACGCGCTGCCGTCGGGCGCGACGTACCTGCCCTCGTCGTCGACCGGCACGATCGCGCGCTCGTCGCGGGAGAAGCCCAGGCGGGTGCCGCAGCTGACGCAGACGGAGTTCTCGAAGTGCAGCGGCTTGTCGCACGCCCGGCAGCGGAAGGCTTTCACCGGCGGGAGCCTGCCACAGGGCGTACGCCGCCGGACCACCCGGTCGGGTGGTGGCAGGATCGGCCCATGAGCCTCCTGACCAGCTGGACCGAGGGCGCGCACACCTCCTCCGGCGTCACCCACCCGACCTACCGCAAGGGCACCGGACCGGGGGTCGTGGTGATCCACGAGATCCCCGGCCTGACGCCCGAGGTGATCGCCTTCGCCGACGAGGTCGTGGCGGCCGGGTTCACCGTCGTGCTGCCCCACCTGTTCGGCACGCCCGAGCGCCCCGCGGGGGTCGGCTACGCGCTGGACACCGTGCGCCGGGTCTGCGTCAGCAACGAGTTCACCAAGCTCGCCACCGGGGTGACCACGCCGGTCGCCGGGTGGCTGCGCAGCCTCGCCCGCGAGCTGCACGACGAGCTGGGTGGGCCCGGCGTCGGCGCCCTCGGGATGTGCTTCACCGGCGGCTTCGCGCTCGCGATGATGGTCGACACCTCGGTGGTCGCCCCGGTCGTGGCGCAGCCGTCGGCGCCCTTCGCGATCGGCGGCCGACCGCTCGCGCGACCTCAACCTCAGCCCGCAGGACCTCGCCACGGTCAAGGAGCGTGCGGCCGGCGGGTGCCAGGTGCTGGGCCTGCGCTACCGCCAGGACCCCGCCGTCGGGAAGCGCTTCGAGACCCTCACCGAGGAGCTCGGCGACGCCTTCATCCGGGTGGAGTTCGAGGGCCGCAAGCACGCCACCCTGACCGCCCACCGCCAGCAGGAGGGTGTCGACCGCGTGCTCGCGTTCTTCACCGAGAAGCTGGTCGAGGCGTAGGCGACCCTCAGCCGGCCGCCCGCCGGTCGAGCTCGGCTCGTCGGTCGAGCTCGTCGAGACCACGCGCGCCCTGCAGCTCCCTCAGGAAGCCGGCGAAGCCGTCCTCCACCCGCCCGCGGTGCCGCCCCGAGGTGAGCACCCGGGTGCGGTCGGTGGCCCGCCACCGCACGCCGGACGCGCGCAGGCGCCGCACCAGGTCGACGTCCTCGCCCGTAGCGACGCGGGCGAACCCGCCGACCGCCTCGTAGGCGTGCAGGGCGAACCCGAGGTTGGCGCCGTGGACGTGGTCGTGCCCCTCGGTGAGCCGGTGCTCGTCCCACCAGGCCCGCAGCGCGCCCGGCGCGAGGTCGTCCGGGTCGGGGGCGACCGTGCCCACGACGAGGTCGTAGCCCTCTCGGGCCAGCTCGAGCTGGCCCGACAGCCAGTCCGTCGGCACCACGGTGTCGGCGTCGGTGCAGGCGATCCACGTGCGCGCGGGGCGACGGGCGCGGGCCAGGGCGTGCGCCACCCCGAGACGCCGGGCCGCGCCGACCAGGCCCGCCGCGCTCGGCAGCACCTCGACCCCGGGCCGACGCTGCGCCACGTCGGCGGACGCGTCGACGCAGGCGTCCAGGACGACGGTGACGGCGACCTCGCAGCGCCAGTCCCGGCGTACGACGTGGGCGGCCGCGAGCACCGAGTCCAGGCAGGCGCCCAGGTGGTCCTCCTCGTCACGGGCCGGGACCACCACGTGCACCCGGTCGAAGCGGCCGCGGGTCACTCCCCGAAGCCGCCGGACGGGTCGGGCCACGACGTGGGCGCGCACAGCACGTGCACCTCGACGTCACGGTCGCGGTACGTCGCCGCCACCGGGCGTCCGCTCGCGGCGGCGAACCGGTCGTGCACGTCCTGGGCGTCCAGCACCCAGCCCTCGACGGGGTGGCGCCAGTGGCACAGGACCAGCACGCCCTCGTCGGTCAGCGCATCGCGCACCCGGTCCACGAGGGCGTCGAGCGCGGCCGGGCTGAGGAAGTAGCCGACCTCGGAGACCACGACCAGGTCGAAGCCCCCCGGCTCGGCGTCGGGCCACTCCCAGGGCACGTCGTGACCCCGCACCGAGACGTGGGCGACGTCGGCGAAGCGCTCCCGCGCCAGGGCCAGGGCCGCCGGGGAGCTGTCGACGGCCACGACCTGGCGGCAGCGGCGAGCCAGGGCCTCGGCCAGCGCGCCGGCGGAGCAGCCGAGCTCGAGGGCGCGCTCGAAGCGCACCCAGGGCAGCATCGAGAGCACGAGGTCGCGCTTGCGGCGCTCGTACCACCGGACCTCGGTGCCCCACGGGTCGTCGCTGTCCTGGTGCAGCCGGTCGAGGGCATCGTCGGGGCAGTCGCGCGAGGGCGTGCGGAGGAAGGTCTCCCGGTGACCGCTGAAGTGAGCGAGCAGGGACGGCGGCAGTACGGGCTGGTCGCCCGGCTCGGGCGACAGCGGCGCCACCTGGCTGGCATGGGTGGCGATCGCGGCCCGCTTGCGCTCCGCGGCGGAGGCCTCGAGGGCGTAGGGCCGGAGCACCGGCCACGGCGCCTCGGACGGGTCCGACCAGTGCCAGAACCACACCGGGAACTCCCACAGGTCGGCGCCGGTGCGACGGGCCGCAGCAGCCGCCGCCACACCGGCCGCCTCGTGGTCGGGGTGGCCGTCCTGTCGCCACGGCGCGACCACGACCGTGCCGCGGCCGTCGCCGGTCGCGTCGACGACCGCGGTGGTCAGGTCGGTGACGTGCTCGGCCACGCCGCCGTCGGGCAGGTCGAGGAGCCGCAGGTGGGTGGTCGGGTCTAGACCGAGGGCGGCCGTGGCCGCCGCCGCCTCGGCGGTGCGCCGCTGGGCGAGGTCGGCGGGCCGGTGCGTCGGGGAGTCGGGGTGGCTGCCCTCGCCGGCCGTGGCGACCACGAGGTGCACGGGGATCCCCACCGCGACGGCGGAGGCGACCAGCCCGCCGGCGCCGAGGCTCTCGTCGTCGGGGTGCGCGGCCACGACCACCAGCCGGCGTACGCCGTCGAGGGTGAGCGGCTCGCCGTCGTGCCAGCCCGGGTGCGCGCGCCAGGCCGAGGCCGGCGTACCGACGCCCGCGTGCGTGAAGGAGGGCTGGTCGTGGTTCACCACCAGGACCACCCGGCCCCGGAGGCGTCCTGCCCCAGCACGGCCCGCCCCAGGGTCGCCTCGTCGCGCTCGGCGTGGTGCTGGCGGACGTAGAGGCGGAGGTCGTCGACCCGGCGGGCGTGCTCCTCCTCGAGGGCGAGGGGGGCCGGTCCGAGGGCGTGGTCGGCGACCCGCAGCACCTGCTCGACGCACCCGGCGACGACGGTGCGCACGCGCAGGGCCAGCAGCTCCCCGGCCTCGCCCGAGGCCTGCCCCGCGTCGACCACGGCCGCGGCGTCGGCCAACGACGCCCGCGCCGAGGACAGCGCCACGTCGAGCGCGCCGAGGTGGGCCAGGCCGAGCTGGTCGGGCTCGCGCCGCAGCAGCGCGGCGTGCACCCGGCGGGCGACCCCGACCGCCCCGCCGAACCAGACCGCGGCCACGCCGATGCCGCCCCAGGCGAAGCCGGGACGCTCGAGGTACCACCCCGGCCCTCCGACCGGCTCGGCCGGCACCTCGGTGAGCTCGAGGCCGCCGCTGGTGACCGCGGCCAGGCCACGGGCGACCCAGGGGGCCGACGCCGGATCGGGGCGTACGCCGGGCCCGCCGAGGTCCACGAGGAACAGCCCCCGGCACGACGCGTCGACCCACGCCGTGACCAGCGCGTGGCTGACCCGGTCGCCCAGGGAGCACCAGGGCTTGCGACCGGTCAGGACGACCCCGTCGTCACGCCGCTCGGCCTCCAGGCGCGTGCCGGGACCCTCGGCGGCGTACACCCCGAAGGTGGCGCCCCCCGGGGCGGCCAGCCCGGCCTGCGCCAGCACGGCGAGCGCGTCGACGTGCGGCTCCAGGGCGCGCGCGACGGTGAGGTCGGCGGCCCCCAGCGTGGCCAGCGCCTCCCAGAGCAGGGCGGTGCGTCCCTCGCCGGGGAGCGGCAGGTCGGGGCCTGCGTCGACCGCCAGGACCAGCGCCTCGCCCACGGGATCGGCGTAGGTGGCCGCTCGCGACGCGCGCTCGTGGAGCCGGTCGAGCAGCTCGGCCGCGTCCGACCCGGCCCCAGGACGCGTGTCCAGCCGCACCACGCCAGCCGGCACCCGGGCTTCCTCTCGGTCGGTCGGCGGGCGCCCTCCACGGCGGTGGGCGCACCAGACCCCACCACCCTGGCAGCCGCCACCTGAGCACGGGACCCCCGAAGGGGTGAACGCCCAGGATCGAGGGGGCCGTCGTCGGTCGCAACGGCTATCTTGTGCCCATGGTCGACCTCGCTGCCTCCGCCCGTGCGACCGGTCCCGTGCGCGTCGCCCTGATGAACGACTACGAGGTCGTCGTGCTCGGCCTGCACCGGATGCTGGAGCAGTTCCCCGATCGGGTGCAGGTCGTCGAGCTGGTCAGCGGGCTGCCGCTGGAGAGCGACGTCGACGTGGTGCTCTACGACGCCTTCAGCCGTGAGCGCCTGACCGGCCCCGTGAGCGAGGAGCTGCCAGGCACCGACGCGGCGGTCGTGCTCTACACCTGGCACCTCGATCCCGACGTCGTGCGCGACGCCCTCGCCAAGGGGGTCAGCGGCTGCCTGTCCAAGACCCTGGACGCGCCCGACCTCGTCGAGGCGCTGGAGAAGATCGCCGGGGGCTCCGTCGTGGTCAGCCCCGAGCCCGGGCCCGAGCCCGTGCTGGTCGGCGGTGACTGGCCCGGGCGGGCGGTCGGCCTGACCGTGCGCGAGTCCGAGATCCTGGCCCTGATCGCCCAGGGCCTGAGCAACCAGGAGGTCGCGGCGCGCGCCTACCTGTCGATCAACTCGGTCAAGACCTACGTGCGCACGGCCTACCGCAAGATCGGGGTCGAGCGCCGCACCCAGGCGGTGCTGTGGGCGACCCGCAACGGGTTCCTGCCCGACGAGACCCGCACCGTGCTGGAGCGCTGAGCCGCCTCACCGTCGCTGCGCCGCCAGCAGCTCCAGGGCCTGGCGGTAGCCGTCGATGCCCTGCCCGACGACCTCGGCCACGGCGTGGGGCGTGACGTAGGACGTGTGCCGGAACTCTTCGGGCCGCGCCTTCGGGTCGCTGATGTGCAGCTCGACCAGCGGGGCGGTCAGCTGGGCGCAGGCGTCGTAGACCGCCAGCGAGTAGTGCGTCCAGGCGGCGGCGTTCAGCACCACCGGGGTCTGCTCGTCGGCCGCGTCGTTCAGCCAGTCGAGCAGCACGCCCTCGTGGTTGGTCTGGCGCACCTCGACCTCGAGGCCCAGGTCGCGGCCCCACCCCTCGCAGAGGCCGACGAGGTCGGCGTACGTCGTGTGGCCGTAGATCTCGGGCTGCCGGCGCCCGAGCCGGCCGAGGTTGGGTCCGTTCAGCACGAGGACCTTCACGGCTCGCTCCTCTCCAGGTGGGCGTACGCCGACCGCAGCACCTGCTCGTCGGGCCCGGTCAGGATCGTGGGTCGACCCGGGCCGTCGAGCACGACGAACCGCAGCCGGTCGCCGCGGGACTTCTTGTCGACCCGCATCGTGGCCAGGAGGTCCTCGAACGGCGGCACCTCGACCGGCAGGTCCGCGAGTCGGGTCGGCAGGCCGACGCTGCGCAGGAGCGTGGTGTGCTCGTCGGCGTCCGCCGCCGACAGGTGCCCCGTGAGCCGGGCGACCTCGGCGACGTAGACCATCCCGAGCGCGACCGCCTCGCCGTGCCGCACGGCGTAGCCGGTGCCCTTCTCGACCGCGTGCGCCAGGGTGTGGCCGTAGTTGAGGGCCTCGCGGCCGGGGTGGCCGTCGCGGCCGCCGAGCTCGCGGAGGTCCTCGACGACCACGTCGACCTTGACCCGCACGGCCCGCTCCACCAGCTCGCGCAGGTGCGGCGAGGCGGGGTCGAGGAGCGCGTCGCCCTCGGCCTCGACCAGCTCCAGGATCCGCCCGTCGGCGATGAAGCCGCACTTGACGACCTCCCCCATCCCGGCGACCAGCTCGGCCCGCGGCAGCGTCGTCAGCACGTCGAGGTCGCAGACCACCCCGGCGGGCTCGTGGAAGGAGCCGACGAGGTTCTTGCCGGCCCCGGTGTTCAGCCCGGTCTTGCCGCCGACGGCCGCGTCGACCATGGCGAGCAGGGTGGTCGGCACGTGCACGACGCGGACGCCGCGCAGCCAGGTCGCGGCGATGAAGCCGCCCATGTCGGTGGTGGCTCCCCCGCCGACGGTGACCACGGCGTCGGAGCGGGTGAACCCGGCCCCGCCGAGCGCCTCCCACGCCTGGGCCGCGGTCGTCACGGTCTTGGCCTGCTCACCGCTCGGCAGGGCGATCCGCAGGACCTCGAGGCCGGCCAGCCGGTCGACGACGGCGTCGGCCAGCGCGGTCAGGGCGCCGTCGTGGCACACCGCGACCCGGCGTACGCCGTCGCCGAGCATGGTGGGCAGGACGTCGAGCACGCCGTGGCCGATGACGACGTCGTACGGCGAGGCGCCGCCGACGTGCAGCTTCGTGGGCCCCTCAGGCACGGGTGCCGTCCTGGACGGTCGCGACCACCTGGGCGACGACCTCGTCGATGCCGAGCCCGTCGGTGTCGACGACGTGGGTCGCGACCGACTCGTAGACGGGCGTTCGTTCGTCGATCAGGGCCTTGATCCGGCCACGGACGTTGCCCAGCAGCAGCGGGCGCGAGACCCCCAGACCGACACGTGAGGCGGCGTCGGAGAGGCCGACCCGCAGGAAGACGACGCGGTGGTCGGCGAGCGCCTCGCGCACCTCGGTGTCCACGACGGCGCCGCCGCCGAGGGCCAGCACCCCGTCGTGGGAGGTGAGGGCGGCCAGGACCGCGGCGCGCTCCAGGCCGCGGAAGTGCGCCTCGCCGGAGTCGACGAAGATGTCGGAGACGCTGCGTCCCTCGGCCGCCTCGACGTCGAGGTCGCTGTCGCGGAAGCCGACCTCCCAGCGCTCGGCCAGGCGACGTCCGACGGTGGTCTTGCCGGCACCCATCGTGCCGACCAGGACGACGCGGGGAGCCATCAGGAGAACCTCAGGGCGTCCAGGTAGGACTGCACGTTGCGCCGGGTCTCGCCGACTGAGTCGCCGCCGAACTTCTCCAGCACCGCGTCGGCCAGCACCAGCGCCACCATCGCCTCGGCGACGATGCCGGCCGCGGGCACGGCGCAGACGTCGGAGCGCTGGTGGTTGGCGACGGCGGCCTCGCCCGTGGCGACGTCGATGGTGCGCAGGGCGCGCGGGACGGTGGCGATCGGCTTCATCGCCGCGCGCACGCGCAGCACCTCGCCGGTCGTCATGCCGCCCTCGGTGCCGCCGGACCGTCCCGACGTACGCCGGATGACGCCGTCCTCGTGCACGATCTCGTCGTGCGCCAGCGAGCCGGGGGTGGCGGCGAGCTCGAACCCGTCACCGACCTCGACGCCCTTGATCGCCTGGATGCCCATCAGCGCGCCGGCCAGGCGCGCGTCGAGGCGACGGTCCCAGTGCACGTGCGAGCCCAGGCCCGGGGGCAGCCCGTGCACCACGACCTCGACGACGCCGCCGAGGGTGTCGCCGTCCTTGTGGGCCTGGTCGATGCGCTCGACCATCGCCTTCGAGGCGTCGCCGTCCAGGCAGCGCACCGGGTCGTCATCGAGGTGGGCGACGTCGTCGGGCCCGGGGACCGAGCCGGCGGGGGCGCGGACGCCCCCCAGCTCGACGACGTGGGAGACCATCCGGGCGCCGGTCGCCTGCTCGACGAACGCGCTCGCCACCCGGCCGAGGGCCACACGGGCCGCGGTCTCGCGGGCCGAGGCCCGCTCGAGGATCGGGCGGGAGTCGTCGAAGTCGTACTTCTGCATGCCCACCAGGTCGGCGTGGCCCGGGCGCGGCCGGGTCAGCGGGGCGTTGCGGGCCAGGGCGGCGAGCTCGTCGGCGTCGACCGGGTCGGCCGACATCACCTTCTCCCACTTGGGCCACTCGGTGTTGCCGACCTCGATGGAGATCGGGCCGCCCTGGGTCTCGCCGTGCCGGACCCCGCCGGTCACCCGGACCTGGTCCTGCTCGAACTTCATCCGCGCACCACGGCCGTAGCCGAGGCGGCGACGCGCCAGGGCGTCGGAGATGTCGTCGGAGGTCACCTGCACGTGGGCAGGCAGACCTTCCAGGATCGCGGTGAGCGAGGGACCGTGGGACTCCCCGGCCGTGAGCCAGCGCAGCATGGGGCCAGTCTTCCACGCTGGGGTGGGCACCCCGGACGACGGCGTCAGTAGCCGAGACCGCGGGCGATCCACGGACCGGCCAGCCCGGCCGTCGCGGCACCCACGAGCATGAACGGGCCGTAGGGGAAGCGCTTGCGCAGGCTGCGGTCGCGCAGCCCCAGGACGGCACCCCCCAGGCCACCGAGCAGCACCATCAGAGCCAGGCCGGTGAGCATCTGGGACCACCCGAGGTAGCCCAGCGCCGGGCCCAGCACGCGCGCCAGCCGCACGTCACCGAACCCCCAGGCGCGCAGGACCGCCCAGAAGACCCAGAACCAGCCGCCGATGACGAGCCAGCCCCAGCCGGCGCGGTAGAGCGACGTGAGGTCCTGGTCGATCAGGGCGGCCGCGGGGACGAGCACCGCGAGGGCGGCGTACGTCGGGTGGATGAGGCTGGTCGGCAGCAGCGTCGTGCGCCAGTCGATGACGAGCAGCACCACCCCGACGGGCACCAGCGGCAGCAGGTAGACCAGCGCGCCGGTCCACCCGAGCACGCCGCCGAACGCCGCGCCGACCAGCGCGGCCGCCCCCGCGAGCTCGAGGCCCAGGCCCGGCAGCGCCGCCATCTCGGCGTACGGCTCCTTGGGCGGCGGTGGCGCCAGCACCGGCGTACGACGGGGGGCCGGGACGGCCGCGGCGGCCTCTTCCGCCACGACACCGGCTCCGGGCCCCGTCTCGGGTGCGGGCTCAGGTGCGGGCTCGGGCAGGCGGGCGATCAGCCGCGGCGCCAGCAGCCCGAGGAGCCCGCTCACGACGAGCCCCACCAGCGCCGGTCCCAGCCACCCCATGCGCCGAGGTTAGGCGATCCAGCTCCCCCGGGCCGCCGTTCTCCACACCCCACCCGTCGACACGGCGCGTGTGCCCGTCGACACGGCGCGTGTGCACGCCGACACGGCGCTCGTGCACGCCGACACGGCGCGTGTGCACACCCACACGGCGCGTGTGCACGCCCACACGGCGCTCGTGCACGCCCACACGGCGCTCGTGCTCGCCGAGACGGCGCGTGTGTACGCCGACACGGCGCTCGTGCACGCCGAGACGGCGCGTGTGTACGCCGACACGGCAGTCCTCCTCGTCGGTCGAGCAAGGCCAGGGTCCGTCGCCGACGGCGGCCTCGACCCATCGTCGCGGAACCGAGCCATCTGGTGACTCCGATCCGCGACACAAGGCCCGGCCATCCCCACAGGCACCGCCGGCCGACGTACGGCGCGGCCCGGGTCGTCTCGCCGGACACACGCGCCGTCTCGCCGGACACACGCGCCCTCTCGCCGGACACACGCGCCCTCTCGCCGGACACACGCGCCGTCTCGCCGGACACACGCGCCCTCTCGCCGGACACACGCGCCGTCTCGGCAGCCTGCGAGAAGGACTCCCTACCCCCGGCGGGCGAGCTCGGTGCGGGCGGCGGCGCGGAGCAGGTCGACGCTGACGGAGCGGCCGGTCATCACCTCGACCTGGAGCACGGCCTGGTGGCCGAGCAGGTCGAGGCCGCCGACCGACGGGCGGCCCGAGTCGCGGGCGGAGCGCAGGAGCGGGGTCAGCCAGGGGTCGTAGACCACCTCGAACACCGCGGGTACGCCGGCGCACGCGGCGAGCAGGGCCGGGGTCTGGGCCGTGGCGGGGATCGTCGAGACGACGAGGTCGGCGGACAGCCCCTCGGCCTCGTCGAGCCGACCGACGGTGACCCGTGGGCTGCGGGGGTGGGACTCCAGGGCGGCGACGGTCTCGGCGGCCCGGGCGGGGTCGCGCACCAGGATCTCGGCGCGCTCGCAGCCCAGCTCCCCCAGCGCGAGCAGCACCGACGTCGCGGTGGCGCCGCCGCCGAGCACGACGGCGGTGCGCACGGGGTCGTGCAGCCGCTCGACGATCGCGGCCATCGCCCCGGGGATGTCGGTGTTGAAGCCCAGCCGTCGGCGGTCACCGAGCAGCAGCGTGTTGACGACGCCGGACAGCCGGGCCCAGTCGTCGAAGGTGTCGACCATCGGCACGATCGTGCGCTTGAGCGGCATCGTCAACGACAGCCCGCGCCAGGTGCGATCCAGGCCCTCGACGAACCCGGTCAGGCCCTCGGGCGAGAGCTCGACGGCGTCGTAGGTCCAGTCCAGCCCGAGGTCGGCGTACGCCGCCCGGTGCATGGCAGGAGAGAGCGAGTGGTGGATCGGTGACCCGACGACGGCGCAGCGCACGGGTCAGCAGGCGTCGGAGGTCTGGCAGTACGCCCGGAACTTGTCGACGTTCTTCAGGTGCGCGGCGTAGTCGTCGGCGTACAGCGTCTCGCCCGTGCGCAGGTTGACCACGACCCAGAACAGCTGCTGGCCCGACGACGGGTTCAGCGCGGCCTCGATCGTCTTCTCGCCCGGCGACCCGATCGGGCCCGGCGGCAGCCCGGGGTAGCGGTAGGTGTTGTAGCGCGAGTCCAGCTTCCGCTCCTGCTCGGTGGTGTAGATCGTGCCGCTGGACTGGTTGGCGTAGGCGACCGTGGCGTCGGACTGCAGCGGCATCTTCTGGTCGAGCCGGTTGTAGATCGCGCGCGCCACCTTGGGGTAGTCGGAGTCGCGGCTGGCTTCGTACTCCAGGATGCTCGCGACCGTCAGCACCTGCTGGCTGGTCAGCCCCAGCTTCTGGGCCTTCGCGGCGATGTCCAGCGACTTCTCCGTGGCCACGGTCTTGGCCACCATCTGCTGGATCAGCTGCACCGCGGTCATCCGGGGCGGGACGGTGTACGTCGCGGGGAACAGATAGCCCTCCGGGTTGCCCTTGGCCGCGGCGGGCAGGCCGATCGCGCTCGGGCTGGCCAGCGCGCGGGTCACCGCCCGTCGGGTGAGGTCGGTCTTCTTCACGATCGTGGCCACGATGCTCTTCACCCGCGCGCCCTCGGGGATCGTGACCAGGCTCTGCACCAGGCTGGCCGGGTCGACGAGCACGTCGAGCGCCTGGGTGGCCGACATCTTCTGCTTCAGCTCGTAGTAGCCGACCTGGATGTTGCGCGACTTCTCGTTGCCGGCGGCCGCCGCGGTGAAGGCGTCGACGCTGGCGACCACGCCTTTCGCCTTCAGGTCGCGGGCGATCTGGGTCGAGGTCGAGCCGGCCTTGACCTGGTAGAGCACCTGACCCGTGCCGGGACCGGCGTAGTCGGGGGCGTCGGCGAACTTCGCGCTGATCTGGTCGTAGGCGTAGCGGCCGCCGAACCAGGCCCCGGCCAGCAGGACCACGAGCACCACGAGCACCGGGAGGCAGCCACCGAAGCGGCGGCGCCGACGGGCCGGCACCTCGTCCTCGTCGTAGGGGCCCTCGTCGTAGGACTCCTCGGAGGCGACCTCGCCGCGGGCGGGCTCGTCGTACTCCTCGGGGTCCTCGTCCGGTCCGAAGCCGATCTGGCTCACGCGTGCGTCCCTACTGGTCCGTGTCCCCGACCGGCACCGGCTCGCCGGCGAACTCACCGGACTGCCGTTCCCGCTCGAGGGCTGCTTGCAGGATCACGACCGCGGCGGCCTGGTCGACCACCGCACGACGCTTCTTGCCCTTGCGACCCTGGTCCCGCAGCTGCCCCTCGGCGGTCACGGTGCTCAGGCGCTCGTCGCACAACCGCACCGGCAGGGGATGCACCCGCACCGCCAGGTCACGCACGAACGCTCGCACCTTACCGGCCGAGGGTCCCTCACCCCCGGACATCGAACGCGGCAGGCCGACGTAGATCCGCACCGCGCCGAGCTCCTCGGCCAGTGCCTGCAGCCGGTCGAGGTCTCCCCGGCCCCGGGCCACGGTCTCGACCGGGGTCGCGAGGATGCCCGAGGGATCACTGCTCGCGACCCCGATGCGGGCGTCGCCCGGGTCCAGGCCGAGGCGTACGCCGAACAGGTCCCGCTCCACGCTCAGCGGCCCGCCCGACCCTCGGCCAACGCACGGCGTACGGCGGCCAGCGCCTCGCCGGAGCGGGTGGCGTCGGCGCCGCCGCCCTGGGCCACGTCGTCCTTGCCACCGCCCTTGCCGCCGAGCACCTCCGAGGCCAGCCGCACCAGGGTGTTGGCCGAGACACCGGCCGCGCGGCCGGCGTCGTTGACGGCCACGACGACCGAGGGCTTGCCGTTGGCCGAGCCCACGATCGCAGCCACGCCCGGCCGGTCGCCGGGCATCCGGCTGCGGATGTCGAGGGCGAGCGTGCGGACGTCGCCACCACCGGCCCCGGGCGCCTCGTGGCCCACGAACGAGGTGCCGTCGACGTCGTCGGCACCCGCGGCCAGCTCACCGGCGGCGGCCAGCAGCTGCTGGAGCCGGACCTTCTCGATCTCCTTCTCCGCCGTGCGCAGCCGCTCCACGATGTCGTCGACCCGCTCGGGCAGCTGCTCGGGGCGCACCTTGAGGGTCTCGCTCAGCTGGGCGACCAGCACGTGCTCGCGGGCCAGGAAGCGGTAGGCGTCGCCGCCCACCAGCGCCTCCACCCGGCGTACGCCGGAGCCGATCGAGCTCTCGCCGAGCAGCTTGACCACGCCGAGCTGTCCCGAGCGCTGGGCGTGGGTGCCGCCGCAGAGCTCGCGGGCCCAGTCGCCCACGGAGATCACGCGCACCTGGTCGCCGTACTTCTCGCCGAACAGGGCCATGGCGCCGGACCTCACGGCCTCCTCCTGGCTCATCAGCTCGGCGTGCACCGCCAGGTCGTCGAGGACCAGCGCGTTCACCCGGGCCTCGACGTCGGCCATGGCCGAGGCCGGGACCGCGCCGGTGGCGGAGAAGTCGAAGCGGAAGCGGCCGGGCGAGTTCTCCGACCCGGCCTGGGTCGCGGTCTCGCCGAGCGCCTCGCGGAACGCCTTGTGCACCATGTGGGTGGCCGTGTGCGAGCGGCTGATCGAGCGTCGCCGCTCGGTGTCGACGAGCGCCTGGGCGTGCCCGCCCACCGACACCTCGCCGCTGAGCACCTTGGCCTTGTGCACGACCAGGCCCTTGACCGGCGTCTGCACGTCGTAGACCTCGAGACGGGCGCCGTTGTCGAGCTCGATCACGCCCTGGTCGGCGAGCTGGCCACCGCCCTCGGCGTAGAACGGCGTGCGGTCCAGCACCAGCTCGACGTCCTGGCCCTCGGCGGCCGTCTGCAGCGTCTGGCCGTCGCGGACGAGCCCGCGCACGGCGGCCTCGCTGACGACCTCGGTGTAGCCGGTGAACTCCACGCTGCGGCCCAGGTCGTCGGCGATGGCGCGGTAGGACCCGGCGTTGGCGTGGCCACCCTTCTTGGAGCGGGCGTCGGCGCGCGCGCGGTCGCGCTGCTCGGTCATCAGGCGGCGGAAGCCGTCCTCGTCGACCGAGAGGCCCTTCTCGGAGGCCATCTCCAGGGTGAGGTCGATCGGGAAGCCGTAGGTGTCGTGCAGCGCGAACGCCTGGTCGCCCGGCAGCACGGTCGCGCCCGGAGGACTTCACGCCCGCCGCGGCGGTGTCGAAGATCGTGGTGCCGGTGCGCAGGGTCTGCCGGAAGGCGTCCTCCTCGGCGTAGGCCACGCTGGCGATGCGCTCCCAGTCGGTGACCAGCTCGGCGTACGTCTCGCCCATCTTGTCGCGGCTGACCGGCATCAGCTCGGGCAGCGCGCGGTCCTCGTAGCCCAGCAGCCGCATCGACCGTACGGCGCGCCGGAGCAGGCGTCGCAGGACGTAGCCGCGGCCCTCGTTGCCGGGGGTGACCCCGTCGCCGATCAGCATCATCGAGCTGCGCACGTGGTCGGCGACGACGCGGAACCGCACGTCGTCCTCGTGGCCCTGGTCGCCACCGGCGCCGTAGCGGCGGCCGGTGAGCTGCTCGGCCATCTCGATGACGGGGTACATCACGTCGATCTCGTACATGTTCTGCTTGCCCTGCAGCAGGAACGCGACCCGCTCCAGGCCCATGCCGGTGTCGATGTTCTGCTTCGGCAGGGCGCCGGCGATGTCGAAGTCGGACTTGCTGCGCACGGCGCTGAGCTCGTCCTGCATGAAGACCAGGTTCCAGATCTCGAGGTAGCGGTCCTCGAGCGCGGTCGGCATGTCGGGGCCGAGCGCGCTGAAGTCCGCCTCGGGGCCGTACGCCGGGCCGCGGTCGTAGAGGATCTCCGAGCAGGGGCCCCCGGGGCCCGGGACGCCCATCGACCAGTAGTTCTCCTTGCGTCCCAGCCGCACGATGCGCTCGTCGGGCAGGCCCGTGACCTGCTTCCACAGCGCCACCGCCTCCGGGTCGTCCTCGTAGACGCTGGGGTAGAGCTTGGACTCCTCCAGGCCCCAGCCGCCGTCGGCCAGCGGCTTGGTGACCAGGTCCCAGGCCAGCTCGATCGCGCCGGCCTTGAAGTAGTCGCCGAAGCTGAAGTTGCCGCACATCTCGAAGAAGGTGCCGTGCCGCGTCGTCTTGCCGACGTCCTCGATGTCGGGCGTGCGGATGCACTTCTGCACGCTGGTCGCGCGCGGCCACGGCGGCGCCTCCTCGCCCAGGAAGTAGGGCTTGAACGGCACCATGCCCGCGTTCACGAACAACAGGTTGGGGTCGGGCACCAGCAGCGACGCCGAGGGCACAGCCTGGTGACCGGCCGCCTCGAAGTGCGCCAGGAAGCGGCGGCGGATGTCGGCGGTGTCCATCAGTTCGTGTCCTCCAGGTGGGGCGGTTCGGTCGGTGGTGCGGGGGCGAGCGAGCGGGGGCCGGCGTCGGGGACCAGGCCGAGCCGCTCGCGCAGCTCGGACTCCTTCTCCGTCCGGCCGGCCCGCACCTCCTCGCCGAAGAGCTGCACGCCGAGGCTCAGCCCGGCGAGCCGGTCGCGCAGCCCGTCGGGGGTGAGGGCCTCGGCGGCGCGCTTGGCCTTGGCCATCGCGTAGACGCCGGCACCGGCGCCTGCGACGAACCAGACGGCTCGGCTCATGCGGCGTCCGCCGACGGGGCCGCGGTGCCGTCGGCCGTGCCCTCGGCCGTGCTCCGGGAAGCCTCGCGGGCCCGCTCGCGACGCCAGGCGTCCTTCATCTCCCGACGCCGGCCCTTGCGGGTGCGGCGGGACTCCCGACGCATCTCGAAGCGGATCTTGTGGCGGGACTCGGCCGACAGTGCCCGGCGTACGCCGTGACCGAGCGCGAGCGCCTTGACCAGCGGCTCGCCCACGGTCGCACTGACCGTCGGGCCCAGCAGCAGCCGATCGGTGACCACGGGCTCGACGGAGGTCGTGCCCGCGTCGGTGATGACGTACGCCGTGTCGCTCGCGGCAGGCGCGGCGACGGGGGCCGGCTGCTCCAGCCGGGCGGCCAGCTCGTCCAGCCGGTGCCGCAGGGCGGCGGTCTCGTCCTGGGCGGCCGCGAGCCGTCGACGGGTCTCGGCGCGGCTGCGCAGGAGCACCACCAGCAGCCCGAGCAGCAGCAGCGCCACCACGGCGCCGGCAGCGAGAGTCGCGGGTCCCATGGGGCCCGACCCTACCTGCCCCGGATGATCCGGCGGACGCGCTCCCACCGCTCGCGGAGCGGGCCCTCGGCGCCGAGCTGCGTGGGCTGGTAGTAGGTCGCGTCGGCCACCACGTCGGGGGCGTACTGCTGCTCGGCGATCCCGAACGGCGCGTCGTGGGAGTACTGGTAGCCCTGGCCGTGGCCGAGCTTCTTCGACCCGCCGTAGTGCGCGTCGCGCAGGTGCGGTGGCACCGCACCGATCTTGCCGGCGCGCACGTCGGCGCTCGCGGCGTCGATCGCCTTGATCACCGCGTTCGACTTCGGCGCCAGCGCCAGCGCGATCACCGCCTGGGCCAGGTTCAGCCGGGCCTCGGGCATCCCGATCAGCTGCACCGCCTGGGCGGCCGCGACGGCGGTGGTCAGCGCGGTGGGGTCGGCCAGGCCGATGTCCTCGCTGGCCAGCACGACCAGCCGGCGGGCGATGAAGCGCGGGTCCTCCCCCGCCTCGGTCATCCGGGCCAGGTAGTGCAGGGCCGCGTCGGCGTCGGACCCCCGGATCGACTTGATGAAGGCGCTGATCACGTCGTAGTGCTGGTCGCCCTGCCGGTCGTAGCGCACCGCCGCGCGGTCCACCGCCCGCTCGGTCGCCTCCAGGTCGACGACCAGCGGCTCGACGTCCTCGCCCTCGTCCTCGGCGCCGTCTGCGGCCGAGCTGGCCGAGACGGTCGAGCCCCCGCCGCTGGTCGAGCCCCCGCCGCTGGTCGAGCCTGTCGAGACCACCGCCCCCGCCGCAGCCTCCAGGTAGGTCAGCGACCGCCTGGCGTCGCCCCCGGCGAGCCGCACCAGGTGCGCCAGCGCCTCCTCGGTCAAGGTCACCTTCCCGCCCAGGCCGCGCTCGTCGGCCAGCGCGCGCTCGATCACGCCGCGCACGTCGTCGTCGGTCAGCGGCTCGAGGGTCAGCAGCAGCGACCGGGACAGCAGCGGGGAGATCACCGAGAAGAACGGGTTCTCCGTGGTCGCGGCCACCAGCGTCACCCAGCGGTTCTCCACGCCGGGGAGGAGCGCGTCCTGCTGGGCCTTGGAGAACCGGTGGACCTCGTCGACGAAGAGCACCGTCTCCTGACCGCTGCGCACGAGCCGGTTGCGGGCGGTGTCGATCGAGGCCCGCACCTCCTTGATGCCGGCCGAGACCGCCGAGACCTCCACGAAGTGGCGGTTGGTCTGGCCCGAGACGATCGAGGCGATCGTGGTCTTGCCGGTGCCCGGCGGCCCCCACAGCAGCAGCGACATCGGCTGGTCGCCCTCGACGAGGCGGCGCAGCGGAGCGCCCGGGGCGAGCAGGTGCTGCTGGCCGACCAGCTCATCGAGCGTGCGGGGCCGCATCCTCACGGCCAGCGGGGCCGAGTCGTGGGTGTTGCCGACCAGGGTGCCGCCGCCCGGGCCCGGGTCACCGGACCGCGGCGCACCGGGCTCGTCGAAGGTGAAGAGGCCGTCCATCGCCGCAGAGCCTAGCCGGGCTAGGAGACGCCGGACTCCTCGATGTTGTGGGCGATCAGCAGGTCGCGCTCCTCACGGCGCCGGCGCTGCTCGGCCGGGTCGGGCACGGGTACGGCCGCGACCAGGCGACGGGTGTACTCGTGCTGCGGGCGGCGCACGATCTGGTCGCGGTCGCCGAGCTCGACGATCTTGCCCATGTACATCACCGCGATCCGCGACGCGAGGATCTCCACGACGCCGAGGTCGTGGCTGATGAACAGGCAGCCGAAGCCCTGTTCGCGCTGCAGCTCCTGGAACAGCTCGAGCACCTTGGCCTGCACCGACACGTCGAGCGCCGACGTGGGCTCGTCCGCGACCAGCAGGTCGGGCTCCAGGGCCAGGGCCCGGGCGATGCCGACGCGCTGACGCTGACCGCCGGAGAGCTCGTGGGGGTAGCGGTTGCGGAACCCGCGAGCCAGCTGCACGTCGTCGAGCAGCCGCTCGACCTCGGTGCTGAGCGACTTGCCCTTGAGCTTGCGGTGCAGCAGCAGCGGCTCGCCGATCGACTCACCGATCGGCAGGCGGGGGTTCAACGAGGAGCCCGGGTCCTGGAACACGATGCCGACCCGTTCGCGCAGCGGACGGTGCTCCTTGCGTCCGGCGCCCTTCATCTGGACCCCGGCGATCTCCAGGCTCCCTCCGGCGACCGGCAGCAGGCCCAGGGCGGCGCGACCGATGGTGGTCTTGCCCGAGCCCGACTCCCCCACCAGCCCGACGACCTCGCCGCGGCCGATGGTCAGGGAGACGTCGTCGACGGCGCGGAAGACCGGCTGGTTGCCGCGCTTGGGGTACTCCAGCACGAGGTTCTCGGCCACGAAGATCGGCTCGCGGACCTCCGCGGCGGCCTGCCGGTCGCTCTCGGCGCGCACCTCGGCGTCGGCGGCGCTGATCGAGCCGAAGTGCGGCACCGCAGCGAGCAGCTGCTGGGTGTAGGGGTGCTGCGGCCGGTTGAAGATCTCGTCGGTCGTGCCGGACTCGACGATGCGGCCCTGCTGCATCACCACGATGCGGTCGGCCATGTCGGCGACGACGCCCATGTCGTGCGTGATCAGCACGATGCCGGCGTTGACCCGCTCGCGCAGGTCGGTCATCAGCTTGAGGATCTCGGCCTGCACGGTGACGTCGAGCGCGGTGGTGGGCTCGTCGGCGACCAGCAGCTGCGGCTCGCAGGCCAGAGCCTGGGCGATCATCGCGCGCTGGCGCTGGCCACCGGACAGCTGGTGCGGGAAGGCGTCGAAGCGCCGCTCGGGCTCGGGGATCTCGACCAGCGTCAGCAGCTCGATGGCCCGGTCACGGGCCTCCTTGGGTGACATGTCGAAGTGCGAGCGGATGGTCTCCACGATCTGGAAGCCGATCGTGTAGACGGGGTTCATCGCCGTCATGGGCTCCTGGAAGATGACCGCGATCTCACGCCCCCGGACCTTGCGCATCCCGGCTGCGTTCAGTCCGACGAGCTCCTTGCCCTTGAGCTTGGCGCTGCCGCTGGACCGACCGTTGGCCGGCAGCAGGCCGAGCAGGGACATCGAGGACTGGGTCTTGCCCGACCCGGACTCGCCGACGATGGCGAGCACCTCGCCCGCGTCGACGTGGTAGCTCACGTCGATCGCCGCCGGGAACCACTCGCCGTCCACGTAGAACGAGACGCTGAGGTCGGTGACCTCGAGGATCGGGGAGTCCGCGTCGGCGACCGGGTCCTGGTAGCCGCCCGGGCCAGAGCTGGGAGGGGTGCTCACGAGGTGCCTTTCGATGCGTCGTCGACGTCTGTCAGGGTGTCGCCATGGGTGAGACCGTGCGTGTGCAGTCCCGCGCGGCCCGAGGTCTCGGCCTCACCACGGTCGCGGTGGCTCTGGTGCTGGCCGCGGCCGTCCTCGTGGACTCCCCCACCAGGGGCCTGTCCTACGTGCCGGTCCTGGCCCTGTTCGGGTTCTGGGGATGGGCCTCGTTCTGCCGCCCCTACGTGGAGGTCACCGACGGGGCGGTCGAGGTGGTGAACACGCTGCGCACCGTCCGCGTGCCGTGGCCGGCGATCGACGCCGTGGACGGACGCTACGGACTGCGTCTCGCCACGGCGTACGGCCGGGTGACGGCGTGGGCCGCCAGTGCTCCCAGCGGGCGCGGGCGCGCCAGCGGCAGCTCGAGCTCGGCCGCCACGGCGGTCGAGCAGCGTCTCGGTGAGCTGCGCGGAGCGGGCTTCCTCGACGATCGACGCCTGGAGCGGCCGGCGCTCCAGACCCAGTGGCACCGCCGCGTGATCGCGACCTTCGGCGTGCTGGCCGCGCTCAGCCTGGTCACGCCGCTGCTGCGCTGAGGAACGCCTCACGCCGTCGCCCCGGACTTCTCCTCGTCGGCGGCGCGGGCCGCCTTGGCCATCTTGCGCTCCGAGGGGATCCGCTTCTGCCGCGGGTCGAAGGCGTCGCGGAGGCCGTCACCGATGAAGTTCACCGACAGCGCGATGATGATGATGAACAGACCGGGCCACCAGAACAGCCACGGTCGCGTCGAGAAGGCCGACTGGTACTCCGAGATCATCGTGCCCAGGGAGACGTCCGGGGACTTCACGCCGAACCCGAGGAACGACAGTGCCGCCTCGAGGAGGACCGCCTGCGACGCGAGCAGGGTCGTGTTCACGATGATCACGCCCATCGCGTTGGGGATCATGTGCTTGCGGATGATCCGGAAGCTGCTGGCACCGGCCACCTTGGCGGCATCGACGAACTCACGCTCGCGCAGGCTCAGGAACTCTCCACGGACCAGCCGCGCGAGAGTGGTCCAGAGGATCGCCCCCAGGGCCAGCGAGAGGAAGAACGGACCACGCTGACCGACGATGTTGCCGAGCACCGCCCCGATGACGATGACCGGGAAGGTGATGAAGAGGTCGGTCAGCCGCATCAGCAGCTGGTCGATGGCACCACGGAAGTAGCCGGCGACAGCGCCCACGGCCATGCCGACCAGGGCCGCGACCAGGCTGATCACCACCATCACGTCGATGGAGGTCTGGGTGCCCTTCATGACCCGGGCGAAGATGTCGCGGCCGATCTCGTCCTGGCCGAACGGGTGCTCGCCCACGGTGAAGCCGGTCCCCCCGAGGAAGCCGGGGAGGTGCAGCGACGGGGACCCGCCGTTCTGGACCGCCCCTGGGGTGTAGTGGTTGTACTTCCACCAGCCGGGGATGCCGAAGGCGCCGATCGAGGTGTAGGCCAGGAGCATGGTCAGGGCGAGCGCCGTCAGGCCGACCAGCGCGCCGCGGTGGGCCAGGAACCGTCGGCGGACGATCTGGCCCTGCGAGAGGCCCTCGACCTCCTTGAGCTCGATCGCGTTCTCGTTCACCTCGTCCCGCGGGGCGAGGGGGCCGGTCGGCTCCAGGGGAGTGCTCATGCCCTGCCTCCTTCCTGCGTCGGGTTCGTGGTCCTCGTGGGCGTGCTCACGCTGCCACCCGGATGCGTGGGTCGAGCACCGCGTAGATCAGGTCGGCGACGAAGTTCGCGATCACCGCCAAGATGCCCACGATCGTGATGTAGGCCATCACGGGGTACTGCTGGTTGGTACCGAGCGACACCACGAAGAGCCGCCCCATGCCGAACCAGCCGAAGACCGTCTCGGTCAGCACCGCACCACCGAGCAGGGTGATGATGTCGATCGGCACGATCGAGGCCAGCGGGAGCAAGGCGTTGCGGAACGCGTGGCGCATCACCACCGTGCGCTCCGTGAGGCCCTTGGACCGGGCGGTCCGGATGTAGTCCTGGTTCATCACCTCGAGCATCGAGGCCCGCGAGTAGCGGGTGTAGGACGCGAACGAGATCAGGATCAGCGTGGCCGTCGGCAGCATGAGGTGGGTGAAGTTGTCCAGCGTCTGCACCCAGAAGTCGCCGCCGAGGTTGGGCGTGGACCGGCCCAGGGTCGCGATCGGACGGCCCTTGATCGCGTTGTTGTTGTTGTACGACGACCAGCTCTGCAGCAGGCGGTCGACGAAGATGGTCATGGAGACCGGGATCGCCGTCAGGGCCGCGGTGCGAGCCGACCGGGTGCGGTCGGGGCCGCCCCAGGCCAGCCCGATGCCGGCGCTGACGACCAGGCCGACCACGAACAGGGCGAGCACGAACGGCCAGCCGAGGATCCCGGCGCTGCGCGCGGCCTGCCACACGAAGAGCAGCGGGAGCCAGAGCACCGAGCCGAGCGCGGCGACCGACAGGGCGGAGTACAGCGCCCGCCGGTTGCGCAGGCCCGTGCTGAGGATCGTCACCACGAAGGCCCAGGCGACCGAGCTCAGGACGATCAGGCCGATCCCGACGCTGGGCTTGGCGAACCAGTCGGTGACGAGCAGGTAGGCGAAGAGGAGCAGCGTCACCGCGGCCGCGATCCCGAAGCTGCGGAGCCGCCGGGCGCGGTCGCCCCCGAGGGCGGCCGAGACCACCAGTCCTGCGAAGAGGGAGCCCACCACCACGACCGGGATCGAGATGTGGGGATCGGCCAGGAAGTTGTTGAAGTCGATGGCCAGGAACACCTTGGCCAGCACCGCCACCCAGAACACGGGCAGGGAGTAGAGCAGGAAGGACAGGAACGTGATCGAGTAGTCGAAGCCGGAGTACTGGCGCAGTGCGCTGACGATGCCGACCAGGACGCCGAGCACGATCGCCAGCACCGTGGCGATGCTGACCAGCTGGATCGTGGTGACCACCGCACCGCTCAGCAGCGAGGTGACCTTCTGGTTCGTCAGCCAGTTCTCGTTGAGGTCGCAGCTGCCGTACAGACAACCCGACGCGCCCTTGAGCCAGTCGAGGTAGCGGATGAACACCGACTGGTCGAGCTTCAGCTCGGCGATCCGATTGGCGATCTGCTGGGCCTTGTTGGGCGCCGTGCTCGTGCGCAGGTCCTGCAGCGGGTCGATGGAGATGTCGACCAGCACGTACATGATCAGGGTCGAGAGCAGCACGACGAGCAGGGACGAGACCAAGCGCTTGACGAAGAAGACAACCATGCGGGGGCACCGACCTGACTGACGAGGATGGGCGGACGACAGCGAACGGGCTGGACGTTCGTGGTGGGTACTGCCGACACGCGACAGTACCCACCACCTCGAGCGGGCTCCAGAGGAGCCCGCTCCGGCTCACTTGGCCGAGGGAGCCTTCCAGTTCCAGTAGTTGTAGAACATCGTCGGCGAGAGGATGGCCGGGTCGAGCCCGGTCACGCGCGTCTTGTTGCTGATGTTCGCGCCCGGGAACTGGAAGATCGTGATCCCGATGGCGTCCTTGTACAGCTGCTGCTCGATCTGGGTCTGGAGCTTGACCTGCTCGGCCTGGTCGGTGGTGACCACCAGCTGGTCGAAGAGGCCGTCGACCGACTTGTTGCTGTAGCCGATCAGGTTGTTGATGCCACCGGTACCGAAGATCTCGCGGTCCGAGCTCACGGCGGGAGTGGTGGACTGCCAGCCGAAGAAGACCGCGTCGTAGGTGCCGTCACCCAGCTTGGCGCTCCACTCGGGGTCACCCTTGTCGATCAGGTTGAACCCGGCCTTGGCCAGCGCCGGCTTGTAGAGCTGGAACTCGCTCTCGCGTCGGGCGTTGCCCTTGGCGTAGAGGACCCGCACGTCGATCGGGGTCTTCACACCGGCCTGCTTGAGCAGCTTCTGCGACTGGGCCGGGTCGACCTGGCTGTAGTCCGAGCTGCCGTTCTGGGCGACGATCTCGTCGTACCCGGGCGTGCCCTGGGTCTTGACGAAGGAGTTCCGCACCTCGGCGTCGGGGTTGCTGGGCTTGATCAGCTTGTCCACGATCTCCTGGCGCGGCACGCCGTGCAGGAAGGCCTGACGGACGAGCAGCGCCTTCTGGGCGTTGCCGCCGTAGGCGGCGGCGTCGAACGGGCCCTTGTTGTTCTGCACGAGGTCCATGTGCTCGTAGGTGCCATCGAGCGAGGTCTTGATGTCGACGTTCTTGACCTTCTGAGCGGCCTTGACGACGTCGGTGGTCACCTGCGGGTTGAACATGTCCAGCTCGCCGTTCTCGAGCGCCTGCACCTGGGCGAGGGGGTCCTCGTTCCAGCGCACGGTCAGGGTGTCGATGCCTGCCGGGCGGTCACCCTTGTACTTCGGGTTCTTCTCCAGCGTCATGTACTGGTTTTCCTTGAAGTCCTTCATCACGTAGGCGCCGCTGGACAGCGCGAGGGACTTGTCGGTCGGCAGCTTGGTGTAGTCGAAGCCGGTGTTCCAGAACGACGAGATCTTGGTGAGCGCCGCGTCGTCCTTGTCCTGGACCGCCTTGATCAGGGCGTCCTTGGCCTTCTGCGGGTCGGAGATGCCGAGGGCCTTCTCGGCCACGACGTGCGCCGGGAGGTTGACGCTCATGTCGTACTGCCAGTCCGCGAACGGCTTGGTGTAGACGAGGGTCAGCGACTTGCCGCCGTCACCGATCTCCGGGGTGTCCTTGACCAGGCTCAGGCCGATCGAGGAGCTGTCGAAGTAGACCTTGCCCTTGGTGTTCTTGGGCAGCCCGGTCGCGTCGTCGGTCTTGACCTTGTCGGCCGCGATGGTGTTCAGGTTGCCGCTCTGGGCCGCCCAGTCCATCAGCATGTCGGCGGCGTCGACCGGCGTGCCGTCGGACCACGTGGTGTCGTCGGCGACGGTGTACTTGACGGTGAGCGGGTTGTCGCTGACCTTCTCGTAGGTGCCGAACGACTTGTCGGCCTGGAGCTCGCCGGGGGCGTTGACGTACCAGAACGAGCCGTTCATGAGGTACTTGATGTTCGTGTTGGCGGTCGCGTTGCCGTTCGAGGTGTTCTCGTTGTAGGAGTAGAACGGCTGGTTCCACCCCAGGTTCAGCGACGTCTTCTGGTTGCTCTTGCTGGACGAGCCGTCATCGGCACTGGGCGTGGCGGAGCAGGCCGTGCCCGCCAGCCCCAGGGTGGCGATCACCGCCCCTACCGCGAACATGCGCTTGCTTGTCACGTATTTCCTCCTCGGAGCGACCCCACGAACCCGCGGGACCGGCCAGACTCACCAGTCAGGGACCCGACTGAACTACGCGACCCTAGGCACATCGGGCCAGTCCGGTTAACCCCCGACGCCCCAAGTAGTCCCGATCGTTACCAAGGCGCGACTATTCGGCGGAGGGGTCCCGGGGCGGGACGTCCTTCGTCGGCTTCGCGTCCACACCGGCTTCCTTGCGCTGCTCGGGCGAGATCGGTGCAGGAGCGGCCGTCAGCGGGTCGTACCCCCCGCCCGACTTCGGGAAGGCGATCACCTCGCGGATGGAGTCCACGTCGCTGAGCAGGGCGCAGATCCGGTCCCACCCGAAGGCGATGCCGCCGTGCGGCGGGGCGCCGAAGGCGAAGGCGTCGAGCAGGAACCCGAACTTCTCCTGGGCCGAGGCCTCGTCGAGGCCCATCAGCGCGAACACCCGCTTCTGCACGTCGGAGCGGTGGATCCGGATGGAGCCGCCACCGATCTCGTTGCCGTTGCAGACGATGTCGTAGGCCCAGGCCAGCGCCTGGCCGGGGTCCTGGTCGAAGGTGTCGAGGTCCTTGGGGCTGGTGAACGCGTGGTGCACCGAGGTCCACTGGCCGCCGCCCACCGCCACGTCACCGGCAGCGGTCGCGTCGGCCGCGGGCTCGAACAACGGCGCGTCGACGACCCAGAGGAAGCTCCACGCGCTCTCGTCGATCAGCCCGCCCCGACGGCCGATCTCGAGCCGGGCGGCCCCGAGCAGGGCGCGGCTCGTCTTGGTCGCGCCGGCCCCGAAGAAGATGCAGTCGCCGGGCTGGGCGCCGACGTGGGCGGCGATGCCGGCCCGCTCCTCCTCGGAGATGTTCTTGGCCACCGGGCCGGTCAGCTCGCCGTCCTCCTTGACCAGGAGGTACGCCAGGCCGCGCGCGCCGCGCTGCTTGGCCCACTCCTGCCAGGCGTCGAGCTGCTTGCGGGGCTGGCCGGCGCCGCCGGGCATGACCACGGCGCCGACGTACTCCGCCTGGAAGACGCGGAACGGCGTGCCCGCGAAGAAGTCGGTGCACTCGACCAGCTCGAGGCCCATCCTCAGGTCGGGCTTGTCGGAGCCGAAGCGGCGCATCGCCTCGGCGTACGTCAGCCGGGGCAGGGGGGTCGGGACCTCGACCCCGATCAGGGCCCACAGTGCGGTGAGGATCTCCTCGGACAGGGCGAGCACGTCGTCCTGCTCCACGAAGCTCATCTCGACGTCGAGCTGGGTGAACTCGGGCTGGCGGTCGGCCCGGAAGTCCTCGTCGCGGTAGCAGCGGGCGATCTGGTAGTAGCGCTCCATGCCGGCCACCATCAGCAGCTGCTTGAACAGCTGCGGGCTCTGCGGCAGGGCGTACCAGCTGCCCGGGCGCAGTCGCGCGGGCACCAGGAAGTCGCGGGCACCCTCGGGGGTGGACCGGGTCAGGGTCGGGGTCTCGACCTCGACGAAGTCGTGCCGGTCCAGGACGTCGCGCGCGGCCTTGTTGACCTTGCTGCGCAGGCGCAGGGCGCCGTTGGGGCCGCTGCGGCGCAGGTCGAGGTAGCGGTGCTTGAGGCGCGCCTCCTCCCCCACGGCACCGCCCGAGGCGGCCCCGTCGTCGATCGGGAACGGCAGCGGCGCGGACTCGCTGAGCACCTCGACGTCGGTGGCGATCACCTCGACGTCACCGCTGGGCAGCTGCGGGTTCTGGTTGCCCGAGGGTCGCAGGGCCACCGTGCCGGTGACCTTGAGGCAGTACTCGCTGCGCAGCTGGGAGGCCACGGCCTCGTCGCGGATGACGACCTGCACGACGCCGCTGGCCTCGCGCAGGTCGATGAAGGCCACGCCGCCGTGGTCGCGGCGGCGGGCCACCCAGCCGGCCAGGGTGACGACGGTGTCGACGTGCTCGGCACGCAGGGTGCCGGCGTCATGGGTGCGGATCACGGTGGGGTTTCCTTCGCGGTTGCGGTGCGGGTGTCGTGGGGTCGGGGGTGGGGCTCAGCCGGAGCCGAGGCGCACCTGCGGGTGCAGGTCCTCGACCGGGGGCGTCCAGGTCGCGAGGTCGACCACCTGCTGGTGGCCGCTGCGGATGTCCTTGACCTCCGGCCCGCCGGCCTCGCCGTCGGCCGGTGCCTCGCCGGGGAAGAGCACGTAGGGGATGCCGCGACGCTCGGCGTACCGGATCTGCTTGCCGAACTTCTGGGCCGAGGCGGCCACCTCGCACGGTACGCCGTTGCGGCGCAGCTGGTCGGCGGCGGCGTCACTGGCGGGGCGTGACCCTTCGTCGACGACGGCCACCAGCACGGCGCTGGGCACCGACCGGTCGGCCCCGAGGACCCCCTTGTTCAGCAGGGGCACGAGGACGCGGCTGACGCCGAGGGAGATGCCGACCCCGGGGTACGTCGTACGACCGTCGCTGGCCAGGGCGTCGTAGCGGCCACCGGAGCAGATCGACCCGAGGGACTCGTGCCCGTGCAGCCGGGTCTCGAAGACGGTGCCGGTGTAGTAGTCGAGCCCGCGGGCGATCTTGAGGTCGGCGACGATCTCGACCCGGTCGGTGACCAGCGAGGCGCAGCCCTCGACGACCGCTGCCAGCTCGGTGAGGCCCTCGTCGAGCAGCTCGTGCTCGACCCCCAGCGCGCGGACCTGCTCGACGAAGGAGCCGTCGGTGGTGCAGATGTCGGCCAGCGCCAGGCAGCGGTCGGCCTGCTCGGCGCTCAGCCCGGCCTCGGCGACGAGCTGGGCATGCACCTGCTCGCGCGGCAGCTTGTCGAGCTTGTCCACGACGCGCATCACGGAGTCGACGTCGGGGGCGCCGAGGCCGGTGTAGAAGCCCTGGATCAGCTTGCGGTTGTTCACCTGGAGCCGGAACCCGGGCAGGAAGTCGAGCGAGGTCAGGGCCGCCAGCATCACGCGGGCGACCTCCACGTCGTGGTGGAAGGCCAGGGTGTCGCGACCGATCACGTCGATGTCGGCCTGCGTGAACTCCCGGAACCGGCCCTCCTGGGGCCGCTCGCCGCGCCACACCTTCTGGACCTGGTAGCGGCGGAAGGGGAACTCCAGCTTGCCGGCGTTCTCCAGCACGTAGCGGGCGAAGGGCACGGTGAGGTCGAAGTGCAGGCCGAGGCCGGCGTCGCCCTCGGTGTCGTGGATGCGGCGCAGGACGTAGACCTCCTTGGAGGTCTCGCCCTTGCGCAGCAGCTGGTCGAGCGGCTCGACGGCCCGGGTCTCGACACCGGAGAAGCCGTGCAGCTCGAAGGTGCGGGACAGCCGGTCGACGACCTGCTGCTCGACGTACCGCTGGGCGGGCAGCAGCTCGGGGAACCCGCTGAGCGGGGTGGGCTTGGCCATCTGTCAGAGACCTCGGGTGACGGGGTTGGTCGGGTCGTTGCCGGAGGACGGGTCCTCGACCAGGTCCAGCAGGAACGGGTTGGTCGCGCGCTCGCGGCCGATGCTGGTCTGCTCCCCGTGGCCGGGCAGGACGACGATGTCGTCGCGCAGGGTGAGCACCTTCTCGCGCAGGCTGCGCAGCATGGTCGGGTGGTCACCGCCCGGCAGGTCGGTGCGTCCGATGGAGCCGGCGAAGAGCAGGTCGCCGGAGAACATCAGCTCGGCGACGTCGGCCTCGTCGTACGGCGTGCGGAAGGTGACCGAGCCCTCGGTGTGCCCCGGGGTGTGGTCGACCACGAAGCTCAGGCCCGCCAGCTCGAGGGTCTGGGCGTCGGTCAGCTCCTCGACCCGGTCGGGCTCGGCGAACTCGTACTTCCCGCCGAGCAGCATCGAGGTGGTCTCCGCCGACATGCCGGCCATGGGGTTGGCGAGGAGGTGCCGGTCGCGCGGGTGGATCCAGGCGGTGGCGTCGTAGGTGCCGGCCACCGGGGCCACGCACCACATGTGGTCGACGTGGCCGTGGGTGACCAGGACGGCGACGGGCTTGAGCCGGTGCTCGCGCACCACCTGGGCCACGCCGTCGGCCGCGTCCTTGCCGGGGTCGATCACCACGCACTCGGTGCCGGGGCCGGTCGCGGCGACGTAGCAGTTCGTCCCCCAGGGTCCGGCCGGGAAGCCTGCGATGAGCACCTGTTCGTCTCCTGGATCGGGGATGGAGGACTGAGCAAGCCTACTGGCCCGGGACGGGTGGCCCGGCATGGCTACGATGAAGCCCGGTTGGACCGCACCACCCTCGACGCAGAAGCAGGTGTAGCAACGTGACCGCGCAGGGAAACTCCCCCGCCGACGGGCCTGACCCGTCTGAGAGCGTCAGCCCGGAAGCCACCGAGGCCCCCTCGGTGAGCCGTCCGGTCCCGACGCCGCCCCGCTCCACCCCCCGGCCGGTCCCCACGGCCCCGAGGCCGGCACCGCCCGCGGCTCCGGCGGCGGCTCCGGCGGCTCCGGCTCCCGCTGATGAGCCTGGCTCCGCCTCGGCGCCCGAGCCGGCATCGGCGCCTGCTCCGGTCGAGGGCTCCGCCCCGGCGACCAGCGAGTGGGGCCGGGTGGCCGAGGACGGCACCGTCTACGCCCGCACCGCCGACGGCGAGCGTGCAGTCGGCCAGTACCCCGAGGGCACGCCGGAGGAGGCGCTGGCGTTCTTCACGCGGCGCTTCGACGCGCTGGCCTTCGAGGTGCAGCTGCTCGAGCAGCGCGTGCGCGCCGGGGCGCTGAGCCCCGACGAGGCCGCCGACTCGGTCAAGAAGGTGGCGGCCCAGCTGGTCGAGCCGCACGCCGTCGGTGACGTGGTCGGCCTGTCGGCCCGCCTGGACGCGCTCGCGCCGCTGATCGGCGTCCAGCGCGGCAAGCGCCGCGAGGACAAGGCCAAGCGCCTGGAGGAGTCCCGCGGTCGCAAGCAGGAGATCGTGGCCGAGGCCGAGAAGATCTCCCAGGGCAAGGACTGGCGCAACGGGGTCAACCGGCTGCGCGACCTGCTCGAGGAGTGGAAGGGCCTCCCGCGGTTGGAGAAGAAGGCCGACGACGAGCTGTGGCACCGCTTCTCCAGCGCGCGCACGGCGTACACCCGTCGACGCAAGGCGCACTTCTCCGAGCTCAACGAGCAGCGCGAGGGCGCCCGCGTGATCAAGGAGAAGCTGCTCGAGGAGGCCGAGGCGCTGAGCACCTCGACCGACTGGGGCCCGACCTCGACCCGCTACCGCTCGCTGATGCAGGACTGGAAGTCCGCCGGCGCCGCTCCCCGCGAGGTCGAGGAGTCGCTGTGGCAGCGGTTCCGCACCGCGCAGGACGTGTTCTTCGGCGCCCGCGACGCGGCCAACGCCGAGCAGGACAAGGAGTTCGAGGCCAACGCCGAGAAGAAGAAGGAGATCCTCGTCGACGCCGAGGCGCTCCTGCCGGTCAAGGACCTCGACGCCGCCAAGCGGGCCTTCCGCGACATCGCCGACCGCTGGGACGCGGCCGGCAAGGTCCCCCGTGACCAGATCAAGCCGCTCGAGGCGCGCATCCGCAAGGTCGAGACGGCGATCCGCTCGCTGGAGGACGACCAGTGGAAGCGCAGCGACCCCGAGAAGTCGGCCCGTGCCGACGACATGCTGGGCCAGCTCGAGAAGGCCATCGCCGGCATCGAGGCCGACCTGGTCAAGGCCAGGGCGCAGGGCGACGACAAGCGGGTCCGGGAGCTGGAGGACAACCTGTCCTCGCGCCAGCAGTTCCTCGAGATGGCCCGCCGCGCGGCGTCCGACTTCAGCTGAACCCCGCCGACCGGGGGCTAGAAGCACGCCGCACATCGCCCACCGGGGGTTCCGTGCACGGCGAGCAGCGCTGACCGGGGGTTCCGTGTACTCCGAGCAGCGCTGACCGGGGGTTCGATGCACATGGGCCCCGTGCGTGGATCCCCGGTCACCGACGTCGGCCGTGCGTGGATCCCCCGGTCACCGGCGTACGCCGTGCGTGGAACCCCCTCTCGGCAAGGGCGTGACCTCTGCCCCTCCCCTGAGCCCCTCCCCTGGGCCTGCCCCCTGGGCCCCTCCCCTGGGCCTGCCCCATGGGCCTGCCCCCCGGGTCAGTGGGTGACGCGGTAGGCGTCGAAGACGCCGTCGACCTGGCGGACGGACTTCAAGAGGGCGCCGAGGTGCTTGGGGTCGCCCATCTCGAAGGCGAAGCGGCTCTTGGCGACGCGGTCGCGGCTGGTGGTCAGGCTCGCGGACAGGATGTTCACGTGCTGGTCCGAGAGCACCATCGTGATGTCGGAGAGCAGGCGCGCCCGGTCGAGGGCCTCGACCATGATCTGCACCAGGAACGTCGACTGCGAGCTGGGGGCCCACTCGACCTCGGCGAGCCGCTCGGGCTGACCGAGCAGCGAGGTGGCATTGGTGCAGTCACGACGGTGCACCGAGATGCCGTCGCCGCGGGTGACGAAGCCGAGGATGTCGTCGCCGGGCACCGGGGTGCAGCAGCGAGCGAGCTTGACCAGCACGTCGGTGGCGCCCTTGACCACGACGCCGGCGTCCTGCCCGGCGGCACCGCGGCGGCGCGGACGGGTGATGGTGACGGCCTCGGCGAGGTCCTCGGCGGCACCGTCGCTGCCGCCCGAGACCTCCACCACCTTGCGCACCACCGTCTGGGCGCCGAGGTTGCCCTCGCCCACGGCGGCGTACAGCGCGGACACGTCGGGCACGCGCAGCTCGTTGGCGACCTGGGTCAGCGACTCGTGCGTCATCACGCGCTTGAGGGGCAGGCCCTCCTTGCGCAGCAGGCGGCCGATCTGCTCCTTGCCGTGCTCGATGGCCTCCTCGCGCCGCTCCTTGGTGAACCAGTGCCGGATCTTGCTGCGGGCGCGCGGCGACTTCACGAACGTCAGCCAGTCGCGGGTCGGGCCCGCGTTGGGCGACTTGGAGGTGAAGACCTCCACGACGTCGCCGTGCTCGAGCACCGACTCCAACGGCACCAGGCGGCCGTTGACCCGGGCACCGATCGTGTGGTGCCCCACCTCGGTGTGGATCGCGTAGGCGAAGTCGACGGGCGTGGAGCCGATGGGCAGGCCGATCACGTCCCCGCGCGGGGTGAAGACGAAGACCTCGGCGCTGTTGATCTCGAACCGCAGCGAGTCCAGGAACTCGCCCGGGTCCTCGACCTCGTTCTGCCAGTCGAGCAGCTGGCGCAGCCACTGCATGTCGTTGTCGGCGGCGTCGTTCGCCTTGTTGTCGGTGCCGGTGCGCACCTCTTCCTTGTACTTCCAGTGCGCGGCGACGCCGTACTCCGCCCGGCGGTGCATCCCGAAGGTGCGGATCTGCATCTCGACGGGCTTGCCGGAAGGGCCGATGACCGTCGTGTGCAGCGACTGGTACATGTTGAACTTCGGCATCGCGACGTAGTCCTTGAACCGCCCCGGCAGGGGGTTCCAGCGGTTGTGCAGCACCCCGAGGACGCCGTAGCACTCCGGGTCGCTGTCGACCAGGATCCGGATGCCGACCAGGTCGTAGATGTCGGAGAACTCGCGGCCCCCGTGGATCATCTTCTGGTAGATCGAGTAGTAGTGCTTGGGTCGCCCGGTGACCCGCGCGTTGATGCGTGAGGTGCGCAGGTCGCGCTCGACCTGGTTGATCACCTCGGCCAGGAACTGGTCGCGCGAGGGCGCCCGCTCGGCGACGAGCCGCACGATCTCGTCGTAGATCTTGGGGTGCATCGTCGCGAAGGCGAGGTCCTCGAGCTCCCACTTGAGGGTGTTCATGCCCAGGCGGTGGGCCAGCGGGTGCGTAGATCTCGAGCGTCTCGCGGGACTTGCGCTCCTGGGTCTCCTGCTTGACGTAGCGCAGCGTGCGCATGTTGTGCAGCCGGTCGGCCAGCTTGATGACCAGGACCCGGATGTCCTTGCTCATCGCGACGATCATCTTGCGGATCGTCTCGGCCTGCGCGGAGTCGCCGTACTTCACCTTGTCGAGCTTGGTGACGCCGTCGACGAGCAGGGCGACCTCGTCGCCGAAGTCGCGGCGCAGCTCCTCCAGGGTGTACGGCGTGTCCTCGACCGTGTCGTGCAGCAGCGCCGCCACCAGGGTCGGCTCGGTCATGCCGATGTCGGCCAGGATCGTGGTGACCGCGAGCGGGTGGGTGATGTAGGGGTCGCCGCTCTTGCGCATCTGCCCGCGGTGGAACCGCTCGGCGGTGTCGTAGGCCCGCTCGAGCAGGGCCAGGTCGGCCTTGGGGTGGTTGGCGCGCACGGTGCGGAACAGCGGCTCCAGCACCGGGTTGCCGGCCTGCTTGCCGGTGCCGATGCGGGCGAGGCGGGCGCGGACGCCACGGCCGGTGACGGTCGGACGCTCGGGCATCACGCCGGGCTCGCCGAGCGGCGCGTTGTCGGGGCGTACGCCGGGCGCGGTCGCGGCCGCGTCGAGGGCGGCACGGGTGGCGGCCGCACGTCGGGGTGCGTCGGCGCGGCTGCGCGAGTCGCCGCTGGAGACGCCGTCCTCGGACCCGTTCCGGGACGGGCCGGGCGTCGTCTCGGGCAGCTCCAGCGCGGAGTCGCTCACCAGGCGGTCCTCGGCCACGACCCCTCCCCTCCACGCATCGTTGGCTCCTCGGACGAGTCAGGCCCGGTGGCGCAAGGCGCCGGACCGTCGGGGCGGCTGCGGTGCTAGACGGTGTGCAGGACCGTCAGCGGGAGGTCGCCCACCGCGGCCCGTCCCGGCAGGAAGCTCAGCTCCATCAGCATCGCGAGGCCGTGCACGACGCCCCCGCCCTGCTCCACCAGCTGACGGGTCGCCTGGGCGGTGCCACCGGTCGCGAGCACGTCGTCGACGACCAGCACGCGGTCGCCCTGCCCGATCGCGTCGGTGTGCATCTCGAGCGTCTCGTGGCCGTACTCCAGCTCGTAGCCCACGCGCGGGTCTCCCAGGGCAGCTTGCCGGGCTTGCGCACCGGCACGAACCCGACGCCGAGCGCACAGGGCGACCGGGGCAGCGAGGATGAATCCGCGCGCCTCCATGCCGACCACCCGGTCGACCACGACGTTGCCCTCGTCGTCGCGGCCGGCGGCGGCCAGGGCGGTGACGA
>CAVVQW010000012.1:0-335125 GCA_963750435.1 uncultured Actinomycetota bacterium
GGTCCCGACGCTGCCACCGGCGCCGGCGAGATGCCCGGGCCGACGACGGGGCTGCTCGATGCTCGCTGACCTCCTCGACCTCGACGACCGGCGGGCCCTCCCCCTGCACGAGGTGGTCGACGCCGCGCCCGCGATGACCCGGGTGGACCGCAAGTACCTCGTGCCGGTCACCGTCGCCCGCGACGTGCTGGCCCGGCTCGACCCCGCCTGGGGCGTGCTGACGCTGCCGAGCGGGCCCGCCGACGGTCGTGGTGACGGCGGCCTGGACGGTGGCCGGCGTACGACGCACTACCGCAGCACCTACTTCGACAGCCCCGACCTCGCGACCGCCCGCGCCCACGTGCAGAACCGCCGGCGCCGGTGGAAGGCGCGCAGCCGGCTGTACGTCGAGGACGGGCTGTGCCGCACCGAGGTCAAGGCCAAGGACGGCCGCGGTCGCACGGTGAAGACGGTGACCACGTCCAGCCCGGCGGCGTACGGCCGGCTCACCGACGACGACCTCGCCTTCCTCACCGGCACGCTCGCCGGCCACGCGATCACCGTGGACGCCGCCCGCCTGGCCCCCTCGATGGAGATCACCTACGAGCGGCTGACGCTGGCCCGCGTCGACGAGCACCCGGCCCGGCTGACCGTCGACTGGGGCATGCGCTGCGTGCTCGGCGGCCAGCAGGTCCGCCTCGACCACGACCACGTGCTGCTCGAGACCAAGGGCGACCTGCGGGCCGGCGACGCCGACCGCCTGCTCGCCGGGCTCGGCATCCGGCCGCGCTCCTTCAGCAAGTACGCCGCCGCAGCCGGCCTGCTGCACCCCGCCGTCGCCGACAACGACGTACGCCGGCTGCGCGGCACCGTCCTGCACCACGGCGACGCCTCGGCCGGCCGACCCGCGTCCGGCCGACCCGCCTCCGGCCGACCCGCGTCCGGCCGACCGGCCTCCCCCCACCCCAGGAGCCTCACCGCATGAGCACCACCTCCTCGCCCACCGGCGGCCCCCGCCGTCGCCGGATCCCCCTGCGCTACCTGCTCCTCGCCGTCGTGGCGGTGGTCGCCGTCCTCGTCGCTGCCTTCGGCGCCTCGGCGCTGGGGGGCGGCGGCCAGAACCTCTCGGCCAAGGACCGCATCAAGGCCGACCCGCCGCCCACGCTGTTCAGCGACGCCGCAGTCGCTCCGACCGGGCGTGAGGTCGCGGCCCAGGCCGCCCGCGCGCAGCGGCTGATGCAGGCCTGGTGGGCGAGCCACGGCCACCAGCGCGACGACGCGGCCTTCACCGCCTGGGCCGAGCGGGTGCTGCCCGCCCCGCCGTCGGCCGCCCGGCGTACGGCCGAGGTGGCTGCGGTGGCCAAGATCGCGCCCGCCCGCACGGCCGCCGGCGTGCAGGCCGCCACCTGGCTGGAGGCCTACAACCCCGGGCGCGGGCAGGTCGAGGGCCACCACCGCACCTGGGCCGTCGAGGATCTCGGCGGTCCCGCCGTGCGCCTGGGCGACGCTGCGCACGAGGTGCAGCCCGAGGCCCGAGCCCGGGGTCGTGCGGCTCTGCTCGGCCCGGCGGAAGCGGTCGAAGGCGACCTCGCGGAACTCGGCGGGGAACCCCGGTCCGGCGTCGCGGACGACCAGCCGCAGCCGTAGGTCGTCGTACGTCGCCTCCAGGCGGATCGGCTCCTGCCCGTGCCGGACCGCGTTGCCGAGCAGGTTCACCAGGGCGGTCGAGAGGCGGTGCCGGTCGACCATCACGACGACGTCGGGGACGTCGACCTCCACCGCCGTCCCCCGGGGTACCCCGTCGCGCACGACGTCGGCGGCCAGGTCCCGCAACCGCACGGGCTCCCGCGGGAGCGGACCACCGGCCCGGATCTCCTCCAGCTCGAGCAGGGTGTCGCTCAGCCCGACCAGCCGGGCCACCTGGCGCTGCAGCGAGGTCAGCACCTCCTCCAGCTCGGCGGGGCTGCGTGAGCGGTGCCGGACCCACTCCAGCTCGGTGCTCATCAGGGCCAGCGGCGTGCGCAGCTCGTGGGAGGCGTCGGCGAGGAGCTGCCGCTCGCGGGCGGAGCCGGCCTCGATGCGGGCGAGCAGGTCGTTGAAGGTGTGGCCCAGGCGGGTCAGCTCGTCGTCGCGGTCCTCGGCGACCGGCAGCCGGCCGAGCTCCTCGTCGCCGGAGCGGGCCGCGGCCCGGCGGTACCTCTCCACCGGCCCCAGGGCGGCCCGGGCCGTGCGGTAGCCCACGAGGGAGGCGCCCAGCAGGGTGACCAGCCCGGCGAGGAACAGCTGCAGCAGGAGCTCGCGCAGGGCCTCGTCGTGCTTGCTGCGGCTGATCGCGGTCGCCACCACCCGCTGGCCGAACGGCGTCTCCACCAGGTCGGCGCGGACGCGGTAGCCCCGCGTCGAGGGGGGCGGGAACACCCGGCCGGTGTCGAGGTCCAGGTCGGTGCCGGCGGCGACCTCGGCGACCTGCGCGGGCGTCAGCAGCGGGGCGACCGTGGTGTTCCCGCCGAGCACCGTCGCCGCGCCGCGGGACGGGGCCGCGGCGTACAGCTGGTAGGTCAGCCCGGGGGTGTCGGTCGGCGGCGGACGACCCTCGCGGGCGGCCGGCAGCACCACGCTGCGCCAGGCGGCGAGGTCCTGGTCGAGCTGGCGGTCCAAGGCGTACTCCACCCGCCAGAACACGAACCCCGACGAGAGCAGCAGGATCGCCGTCATCGCGACGGCGACGGCGAGCACCAGCCGCGTGACGATCGGTCGCCGACCCACGAGCCGACCCCCGAGCCGACCCACGAGCCCGGCCAGGCGGCCCACCCTCACGGCCCCGACCCGGCGGGCGGTGCCTCCGGAGTCCGGGTCTCGATGCGGTAGCCGCTGCCCCGCAGGGTCGTGACCACCACGTCGACCGAGGCCTCGAGCCGGTTGCGCAGCCGCGACATGTGCACCTCGATCGCGTTGCTGCGGATGTCGACCTCGCCGTCCCACATCGCGTCGAAGAGCCGCTGCCGCGAGACCACGTGGCCGGGCACCCGCATCAGCTCGGCCAGCATCGTGAACTCCCGGCGCGAGAACGTCGTCTCGCGCCCGCCGATCCAGACCCGCTGCTCGTCGGGGTCCAGCACCAGGTCGCCGACGGCGAGCCGCCGGTCGCCGTACGCCGCCTCGCGCCGCCGGCCGATCGCCCGCACCCGGGCGACCAGCTCCTCCAGGGCGAACGGCTTGACGACGTAGTCGTCGGCGCCGGCCTCGAAGCCGGCCACCCGCTCCGGCACCGCGCCGCGCGCGGTCAGCATCAGCACCGGCAGGTCGTTGCCCTCGGCCCGCAGGGTGCGGCAGACCTCCAGGCCCGACATCCCCGGCAGCATCAGGTCGAGCACCATCACGTCGGCGTCGGCCGAGCGCCCCGCCTCCAGCGCCGAGGGCCCGTCGTGGCACCCGGTCGCCTCGAAGCCGGCCTCGCGGAGGTAGCTCGTGACGAGCTCGACCATCCGGACCTCGTCGTCGACCACCACCACGTGCACGTCTCGATGGTAGGCGGCCGAGATGTCCGGAACATTCATCTTCCCGTCACGTTCGGTTCTCTAGCGTCCCCCGCATGAACGTCACCGACCTGCTCGACTTCGCCGGCCGCCTGGGCCTCGACGTCATCGCGATGCTGCTCCTGGTGGGCTGGCTCTACCGCCGCCGCCTCGCCGCCCCCGAGATGACGCTGGTCTTCACCGCGCTCAACATCGGCCTCTTCGCCGCGGTGTCCTCGATCGGGTCGGGCCACTTCCCGACCGGGGTCGGCTTCGGCCTCTTCGGGCTGCTCAGCCTGGTGCGGCTGCGCAGCACCGCGTTCACCCTCAAGGACGTCGCCTACACGTTCGTCGCGCTCGTGCTGGCCCTGGTCAACGGCCTCCCCGGGCGCGACCTGGCCCTGGTGGTCATCCTCGACGTCGTGCTGCTGACCGCGCTGTGGCTGGTCGACGAGACCCGCTCGCGGCAGCCGGTGACCCGGGTGCTGCGGGTGACGCTCGACCACGCCGTCAGCAGCCTCGAGGAGGCGGGAGACGCGGTCGCGCTGCGGCTGGCGATCGTGCCCCTCGACGTCGTCGTCGAGGACGTCGACCTCGTCCGGGAGACCACCCGGGTCGCCGTCCGCTTCGCCGCCCCGGCCGGCTCCTGGCGGCCGGCCGACGCCCCGGGTCCCGACGCTGCCACCGGCGCCGGCGAGATGCCCGGACCGACGACGGGGCTGCTCGATGCTCGCTGACCTCCTCGACCTCGACGACCGCCGGGCCCTCCCCCTGCACGAGGTGGTCGCCGCCGCGCCCGCGATGACGCGGGTGGACCGCAAGTACCTCGTGCCGGTCACCGTCGCCCGCGACGTGCTGGCCCGGCTCGACCCCGCCTGGGGCGTGCTGACGCTGCCGGGCGGGCCCGCCGACGGTCGTGGTGACGGCGGCCTGGCCGGTGGCCGGCGTACGACGCACTACCGCAGCACCTACTTCGACAGCCCCGACCTCGCCACCGCCCGCGCCCACGTGCAGGGCCGCCGGCGCCGGTGGAAGGCGCGCAGCCGGCTGTACGTCGAGGACGGGCTGTGCCGCACCGAGGTCAAGGCCAAGGACGGCCGGGGTCGCACGGTGAAGACGGTGACCGCGTCCAGCCCGGCGGCGTACGGCCGGCTCACCGACGACGACCTCGCCTTCCTCACCGGCACGCTGGCCGGCCACGCGATCACCGTGGACACCTCCCGCCTGGCCCCCTCGATGGAGATCGCCTACGAGCGGCTGACGCTGGCCCGCGTCGACGAGCACCCGGCCCGGCTGACCGTCGACTGGGGCATGCGCTGCGTGCTCGGCGGCCAGCAGGTCCGCCTCGACCACGACCACGTGCTGCTCGAGACCAAGGGCGACCTCCGGGCCGGCGACGCCGACCGGCTGCTCGCCGGGCTCGGCATCCGCCCGCGCTCCTTCAGCAAGTACGCCGCCGCAGCCGGCCTGCTGCACCCCGCCGTCGCCGACAACGACGTACGCCGGCTGCGCGGCACCGTCCTGCACCACGGCACAGCCGACCCCGGCCGATCCGCGTCCGGCCGACCCGCCTCCCCCCACCCCAGGAGCCTCACCGCATGAGCACCACCTCCTCGCCCACCGGCGGCCCCCGCCGTCGCCGGATCCCCCTGCGCTACCTGCTCCTCGCCGTCGTGGCGGTGGTCGCCGTCCTCGTCGCTGCCTTCGGCGCCTCGGCGCTGGGGGGCGGCGGCCAGAACCTCTCGGCCAAGGACCGCATCAAGGCCGACCCGCCGCCCACGCTGTTCAGCGACGCCGCAGTCGCTCCGACCGGGCGTGAGGTCGCGGCCCAGGCCGCCCGCGCCCAGCGGCTGATGCAGGCCTGGTGGGCGAGCCACGGCCACCAGCGCGACGACGCGGCCTTCACCGCCTGGGCCGAGCGGGTGCTGCCCGCCCCGCCGTCGGCCGCCCGGCGTACGGCCGAGGTGGCTGCGGTGGCCAAGATCGCGCCCGCCCGCACGGCCGCCGGCGTGCAGGCCGCCACCTGGCTGGAGGCCTACGGCAAGAAGGACCTGTGGAAGCTCTACGCCCACGACCAGGCCGAGCTGCTGCCCGGCAAGACCGGTGACGCCCGCAAGGCCGACGTCAAGGCGATGCTGAAGCTCTCCAAGAGCCATCGCCGACACCCTCGGCACGAAGTACCAGCAGTCCGCGCCGTACGTCCTGCAGCCGTCGCTGCGCCCGGACCACACCGTCACCAAGGGGCAGGTCTGCCCCTGCTCCTACCCCTCGCGGCACGCCGCCGCCGGGGCCGCCGCCTCGACCTACCTCGGCGGCCTGGACCCGCACCGGGTCGCGGACTACGCCTGGACCCAGGCCGAGATCGACTACTCCCGCGTCTACATGGCCGGCCACGTGCCGAGCGACATCGAGGCCGGAGCCCTGCTCGGCGACCTGATCGGCGAGTACTACCTGGGCAGCCGGGCCTGAGGCCTCAACCCGGGGTGAGCACCCCGTCGTCGACCAGCCGGCGGAAGAGGTACGGCGCCAACGTGCGGGCGTAGGTGACCGAGACGTGGTTGCTGTCGACGTAGACGTCGACCCCGCCGATCACCACCGGGCAGACCTGGCCGCGGCAGTAGAAGTCGGTCAGGTCGGCCACCGTCGTCCCGGGGGTACGCCGGGCGGCCGCGGAGAGCGCGTCGAAGCGGCGGTCGAGGTCGGGGCCGCGGTCGAAGGCGCAGCGGTCGGCCCCCGCGACGCCCTCGCGGGACAGGCACAGGTTGGGGTTCTCCGCCGCGGTGGTGCCGCCGGGGTTGTCGCGCACGACCACGACGGGGACACCGAGCCGGGTGACCGGGCGCCAGGCCTGGGCGAACCCCCGCACCCGCTGCTCGCGGGAGCCCCGCAGCGTGCTGACCCGGGCGGTGGTCAGGATCGCGTCGTACCCCTTGGCCGTGCGCTGCAGCAGCGGCCCCAGCTGCTCGCGGAAGGTCGAGCAGCGGCGGCCGGCCTCGTCGTCCTGGGGCGTCGTGGTCGACCAGGGGCAGCCGCCGAGCACCAGCATGTCGGCGCTGACCAGACCGGTGTCGACCATCTTCTCGACCATGCTCATCAGCACCCGGGCGTGGGAGTCGCCGACCACCGCGATGTGCGGCTTGCGCCCGTCGTCGGTGCCGAAGCGGCACGGCTCGACCGGGTCGCCCAGCAGCGGGGCGTTGCAGCGCTCGTACTGCGGCCAGTCCTTCGCCGCGGCCGCCGGCGTCGGGACCAGGGTGCCCTCGAGCGCGGGGTTGGGGCAGCCGGGAGCCCCGGGGGCCATGGCCGCAGCCCCGAAGCACGGCGGGGCGTCCTTCGCGATCCGCGCGGCCGCCTGCTCGGCGGCGGCGTTCTCCCGCGCCACCGCGACCCGGGGGCCGACGCAGACGACCGTGAGCACGACGGCGCCCAGGGCTGCGTAGGCGAAGGTGGTGCGCGGTCGGGGCAGCCCGAGCCGGCGGGTGGTCCGCACCGGGTCCTCGACGTACCTCTTGGTCAGCGCGGCCAGCCCGATCGTGGCCAGCAGGATCGAGACCTTGTCGACGGTGGTCAGCGGGTGGCCGGTCGCGTAGGGCAGCAGGATCACCAGCGGCCAGTGCCAGAGGTAGATCGAGTAGGAGATGTCGCCGATCCACTCGGCCGGGCGCCAGGTGAGCAGCCGGCCGTGCGACCAGTCGGGGTCGGGCGCGGCCACCCAGATCAGCGCCAGCGTGGCCCCCACGACGACGATCGCCGCCGTGCCCGGCATCGGGGTGTCCTTGTCCAGCACCAGCGAGCAGGACCCGAGGGTGACCAGCGCCGCCCAGCCGAGCAGGGCCCGCCCGAGGTGGCGTCCACGCACGTCGGGGGCGAAGGCGAGCAGCGCGCCCGCACCGAACTCCCACGCCCGCGCCGGGGTGACGAAGTAGGCCCAGGCCGGGTCCTGGGCCGTGATCCACAGCGAGTAGGCCAGGCTCACCGCGGTCACCACGGCCATCACCAGCAGCACGCCGCGGCGACCTCCCAGACCCGCGGCGGCGCCGTCCGGACGGCGCCGGGAGCGGCGGGTGGCGAGCCACACCCCGAGCAGCACGAGCAGCGGCCAGACCAGGTAGAACTGCTCCTCCGCCGACAGCGTCCAGTAGTGCTGGGCCGGCGACGGCTGGTTGTCGGCCGCCAGGTAGTCGACCGCGCCGAGGGCGAGCGCCCAGTTCTCGACGTACAGCGCGGCGGCCAGGATCTCGCCGAAGAACTGCTGCCACACCAGCCGCGGCACCCAGACGAGGACGCCCACGGCCGAGACCACGAGCACGACGTACGACGCGGGCAGCAGGCGGCGGATCCGGCGGGCCCAGAACTGCAGCAGGCTGACCGAGCCGGTGCGGTCGAGCTCGCGCAGGAGGTGCGAGGTGATCAGGAAGCCGGAGATCACGAAGAAGACGTCGACCCCGACGTAGCCGCCGGGCAGCCGGTTCGGCCACAGGTGGAAGAGCACCACCATGAGCACGGCCACCGCCCGCAGCCCCTGGATCTCGCGACGCACCGCTCGACCCTACAAAGCCCCGGGGCCCGATCGCCGCAGGTCAGTCACGTCGGAGCCGTCGCCGGGCACCGTGCCCCAGGCGGCGGGCCACCCGTCGGGCGCGGCCGCCCGGGCGCGTGGTCACGACCGGGGTGTCCTCGACGGTCGGGTTCCAGTAGCGCTCGCTCGTGCGGACCGTCGAGGCATCGGGTTTGTAGAACGGCTCGACGTAGGACAGGTGCGGGCGCTCCCAGGCGATGTCACGGCGTACGACGCGGGCCGGCGAGCCGACGGCGATGCAGTTGTTCGGGACCTTGCCGGTGACCAGGGAGTTCAGCCCGATCACGGTGCCGTCGCCCACGCGGCCGCCGGCCAGCACGATCGAGCCCAGCGCCAGCCAGACGTGGTTGCCGATGGTGATGTCCTCGGCCGGGTTCACCCGCAGGCCGGTGTGCACGTCGAAGATCGGGTGGCCGTCGTCGGCGCGGATCTGGTTCTGGCTGGCGATCATCACGTCGTTGCCGATGCGCACCGTCACGCCCTCGACGGCCGAGACGATGCAGACCCCGGTGCTCGACACGTTGTCGCCGATGGACACCGTGGCGTCCTGGCCGACGCGGATCCCCCACAGCCCGCCCTTGACCCGCCGGTTGTGGCCGATCGTGAGGGTGCCGTTGTCGCAGTCGAAGACCACCGACAGCTTCTCGATGCGGCAGCCCTCGGCGATCACGACCCGGTTGTTCCGGCCGCGGAAGGTGATCGCGATGTTCTTCTCGTACGCCGCGGACGTGACGACCTCGTTCCCGTCCTCGTCGCTGTAGGGCTCGAGGATCGTCAGCTTGCGCACCCGGCGATCGTACGGCGGACCGGCCCGCTCAGCTCTCGTAGGACTCCCCGCCGAGCTTGACCGGCGCGTCGTCGATCGACCGCTCGACGACCTGGCAGGTGCCGGTCGCGGCGTCGCAGGTCGTGATCGTGTCCTTCCTCGCGTCGACCATCAGCACCCGGCCGTCGGGGGTCCAGCCGAAGGCGTCGTCGCGACGCGAGAGCGTGTGCGACGTGCCGGCGTCCACGTCGTAGAACCGGGGTTGCGGCGCCTTCTCGCCCTCGCCGACGACGGCCATCTGGTCGAAGACGCGCAGGGACCGCCCGTCCGGCGACATGAAGGCGTAGTCGTCGCGAGCCGCGGCCAGCTCGCTCACCGTGGTGTCGGTGGTGAAGTCGCGGACCACCCACGAACGGGTGTTCTGCACCACGAACCGGCCGTGGGCGGTCTCGGAGGCGCGGTTGCTGTCGGGCACCTGGCGGGTGCGGCCGGTGCTCCAGTCCCACTCGGTCCAGCCGTCGTCGAAGTGCGCCCACATCCGGGTGCCGGTCATCGACACGGGCGGCGCCTCCCAGCCGCCCCAGGTGAACCGGCCGGGGATGTCGGTGCGCGCCACCTCGCGACCCGTGGTGACGTCGACGACCACGTAGGACCACCGGCCGGGGTCGCCGGTGGGCGCTGCGTAGGCCACGTCGGGGCTGTCGATGTCGGTGCCCGGCACCCGGTCGCCCATGCGCAGGGGGACCGTCGTCACGCTGCCGTCCGGGGCGATCAGGGTGTAGCGCGACGGGCCGGCCGAGTCGGTGTAGCCGGAGCGGCCGGCGCGGACCAGCACACCCGCGGAGGTGTAGTAGAGGGCCTTGATCTTGTCCTCGAAGCGCACCCGGTGGTTGCCGATGTAGACGACGCTGCCGGCGGAGAACGCGCCGTACCTCGTGTACGCCGCCCCCGGCGACGCCGCGTCGAACTGCTCCTGGGGCGTCAGCGTCGCCCGGCCACCGGAGGGTCGCAGGGCGACCCCGACCCCGAGGACGGCCACCACGAGCGCGACCACGCCCACGGTCTGCCCGAGGTGCCGACGCCGCCGCCGTCGCTGCCCCCCACGCAGCACGGCGGCGGTGTCGGGCGCGGGCACGAGCAGGCTCTCGGCCTGCTCGTGCAGCAGGAGGGCGAGGCGGTCAGTCATGGTGGGCTCCTCCGGTGGTGGTCAGGAAGCTCTCGCCGAGGGCGGAGCGCAGCTTGCCGAGCGCGTGCGAGGTCTGGCTCTTGACGGTGCCGGGGGCGCAGCCGAGCACCTCGGCCGTCTGCTCGACGCTGAGGTCGTCGTAGAACCGCAGCACCACGACCGCCCGCTGGCGGGGCGGCAGCTGCGCGAGCGCCTGGGCCAGCACCACCCGGTCGGTGCCGTCGCCCTCGACGCTGCGACCCACCGTGGGCGGCCCTCCGTGGCTCCCGTCGACCTGCGGCGAGGCCACCTCGGCGCGCCAGGCGCGGCGGCGGAACCACGAGGTGGCGGTGTTGACCAGCACGGTGCGGGCGTAGGCCCGGGCGGCGTACCGCTCCCGGACCCGGCCCCACGCGACGTAGGTCTTGGCCAGGGAGGTCTGCACGAGGTCCTCGGCCAGGCCGCGGTCACCGACCAGGAGGTACGCCGTGCGGTACAGCCCCGGCCACGCCTCCTCGACGAAGGCCGTGAACTCCGCGTCGGTCGGTGCTCGCACCCTGGCCCCCCTCGTCCGGCTCCTCACCACTATCGACGCCGTGGGGGGCGGATCCGGTTGCCTACCAGCGGGAACCCGCGATTCCGGAGATATCCCCCGAAATTGGACACCTTGCCCGATAGTGGAGGTCCCTTGCCCACGTTGGGAGCCCTCATGCCTCGGTCCGCTCACCGCCCGCTCACCGTCGGGCTGCTGTCCGGTGCCCTCGCGTGCGTCCTGGCCGGCACCGCCGGCGGAACCCCCGCCGCCCAGGCATCGGCGACCCAGGCGTCCACGACCACCGCGGGGATCTCCGCGCGGGTCAGCGGCTCGATCGGGGTCTCGCCCACGAACTACGTCGGCGGCCAGGCGGTGACCTTCAGCGGACGCCTCGGCGTCAGCGGGCGCCGCGCGATCACCCTGCAGCAGTTCATGGGCCGTCCCGGTGACATCTGGTTCCCCGTCAAGGGGTACGCCGGCTGGACCGCCGCCGACGGCAGCTTCCGGGTGCGCGTGCCGGCGCCCGACATGTGGGGCATCCGCTACCGCGTCGTCAGCCGGGGGATCGCGTCGCCCTCGGTGCTCCTGGAGTCGAAGCTCCAGGGGGCCGACCTCTGGGTCAGCGGCACCGACCGCGACGCGCCGGACCAGGCGGGCACGCCGAGCGCGGGCGTGCCGTTCGACGTCTCCGTGGACACCACCCCGGTCATCATGGGCCGCCGGTTCGGCTGGGGCACGCCGGTCTTCGGCGGGCGCGGCCTGACGCTGCAGAAGCGCGTCGGCCCCACGTCGTGGACGACGCTCGCGCGCACCACCGAGACCTCCGACGGGCACGGCTACTTCACCGGCCTCACCGAGTCGGCTCGCGGGACGGTCGTCTACCGGGTCCGCCAGGAGCCGCTCCTGGTCAGCGGCAGCCGCGTCGGCTGGAGCACCAGCTACCCGACGTACGTCGTGGTCGGAGGCAGCGGACCCACCCAGGAGCCGCCGGCACCGGCCACGACGCGGTACGACGCCTGGCAGCCGCTGGCGGCCTCCGGCGCGAGCCTGACGCCGACGATGACGACCTCCTTCTCCACCTACGGCTGGGGCCGGAAGGTGTTCGACTTCGACTGGGAGCGCGGCCAGAGCCTGACCGACGCGCCCGGCACCGGCCGCGGGGGCTACGTGGAGTACTCCGACGGCACGGGCCGCGCGGCCAAGGTCAACGGGATGCTCGGCCTCGACGCCAAGCGTGCGGTGAACGTCGCGGCGGGCGACCTCGGCACCACCATGGCGACGATGACCGGCAACGCCCGCGCCTACGGCCGCTGGGAGGTCCGGTTCAAGAGCGAGGCCACCGAGAACGTGGGCCGCGACTACGACCTGCGGGCCGAGCTGGTGCCGTCGGCCTCGGCGAACTACGCCTGCGGCTCGCGCAACATCCTGATCGGCCAGGTGCGCCCGAACGCCCGCGCACTGACCATCGGGGTGAAGAACGGTGATCGCGACTGGTCGGCCACCCGGCCCCTGACCAGCACCGTCGGACACCCCTCGCTCGCCATCGAGGTCGAGCCCGGTCACATCACCTGGTTCTACTCCGGTCGCCCCGTCGGCACCGTGCGGACGGCCGCCGCCGTCAGCCGGGTGCCGCTCACCCTGCGGCTCAGCCTGGTCGGGCGCGGCACCGAGGAGATGAACCGGGCGACGCTGGGCTCCGACTGGCAGCGCGGCTACTCCCCGAGCACCGGGCGGCAGGTGCTCACCGGGGCCCCGCTGGAGTACGGCGCCCAGCCGAACCCCTGCGACTCCTAGGGACCACGTCCGGGCCCGGGACACACGGCCGGGCAGTCAGGTCACCCTGACTGCCCGGCGCGCACCATCAGCGTGGGATCTCTCCCTGCTCAACGGGTGCTGCTAGTGCACGGCCACCTCCGCGGCGCCCGGCCGCGTGCGGCGATCGGATCAACCGGGCCCGACCGTCGGTCGGGTCCGCCACGCGCTCGACGTACCCCCACGTGCGAGCTCGTCGACCAGGAAGCCGGCGGCCTGCTTGCTCACCTGGGCCGCCTCGCGAGCGCGGTGAGGCGCGATCCCTGCCGGTCCAGCCGCTGGAGGAGTCGCGCCTGCGCCAGCGTCAGGTCGAAGCCGTCCGCGGCCACGGCGGCCAGGACCGCTGCTCGAGGTGCCGGTAGGGGATGAAGAGGAGGACGCCCACACCGACGGGCGCGTCCTCGGGCTCGATGATCGTCACGACGGTCCTCTTGTCCTCGGGGGTGCTCCAGGAGCACAGTAGTCAAAGACCTTGACTACTTGGAGGAGACTCATGGCGACATCGACCTGGGACCTGGTCCGCGAGGAGCGCCTGAGCCTGGCCCGCACCCTGGCCGCGCTCCCCGACGACCGGTGGTCCACCCCCACGCTCTGCACGGAGTGGACCGTGCACCACGTGCTCGCCCACCTGGTGATGACGGCCAGCGGGCTGACGACGACGGGGACGATGGCGGCGGCGATGGTCCGTGCCGCGGGCACCTGTGGCACGCCGCACGGGACGTGGCGGTCGCCCACGCGCAGCGGGAGCCCCACGAGCTGGTGGCGACGCTGCGCCACCTCGCCGACGCCCGGACCAAGCCCGTCTTCGTCGTCACCGACAACATCCTCGTGGACCTGGTGGTCCACGGGCAGGACGTCGCGGTGCCACTCGGGCTCGACCGTCCCGTCCCCGATGACGCCGCCCGCCCGGTCCTCGAGCGGCTCTGGAGCATGGGCTGGCCCTGGCACGCCGACCGGCGGCTGCACGGCGTCCGGCTGGAGGCCGGGACGCACTCGGGCCCCGACCTGCTGTGGACCGCGGGCGAGGGCCCCGTCGTGGCCGGCGCGGCCGGCGACCTCGCGCTGCTGATGAGCGGACGCACCTCGGCCGCGCTGAGCCGGTTGCGCGGGCCGGGGGTCGCGCTGCTGGTCGAGCGGCTCGGGCCGGCCGGAACGCCAGAGCTCCCGGCCAGGAGACCTGACCGGGAGCTCTATGGTGCGCGAGGGGGGAGTTGAACCCCCACGCCCTTTCGGGCACACGGACCTGAACCGTGCGCGTCTGCCTATTCCGCCACTCGCGCTTGAAGCAACGGAAGGTTAACCCACCCGGACGCGGGCGCCCAAACCGGCCTCCGGGCGGACAGCACCGACCGCTACGATCGCCGGGACGTCCAGCCGGGGCCCCGGTCGGTCGACCCTCGCGGAAGGAGGCGTGATGAGCGGACTGCAGCGCTTCGAGAACAAGCTCGAGCAGATGATCTCCGGTGTCTTCGCGCGCACCTTCCGCAGCGCCGTGCAGCCCGTGGAGATCTCCTCGGCGCTGAACCGCGAGGTCGACAACTCGGCCCAGATCCTCAGCCGCGACCGTCGCCTGGTGCCCAACACCTTCCACGTCGAGCTCGCCGAGACCGACCACCAGCGGCTGGCCGGCCTCGGCCCCCAGCTGCCGCGCGAGCTGACCGAGATGCTGCGCGAGCACGCGGCGGAGCAGTCCTACGTCTTCACCGGCCCGGTGAGCATCGTCCTGGAGCCCAGCGACGACCTCACCACGGGCCGGTTCCGGGTGCGCAGCCAGGCGGTGTCCACCAGCCACCTCGCCGGCGGGGACCCCACGGCCACCCAGGTCCGGCGCGCGTCGGCCACCCTCGAGCTCAACGGCGAGTCGGTGCCGCTGTCACCCCCGGGCGTGGTGATCGGGCGTGGCAACGACGCCGACCTGCGCATCGACGACCCGGGTGTCTCGCGCCGCCACATCGAGATCCGCGTGGAGGAACCGCAGGACCTCGGCGACGCTCCCCGCATCTCGGTGCACGACCTGGGGTCCACGAACGGGATGTCGGTCAACGGAAAACGCGTCGAGCAGGCGACACTGGCCGACGGTGCCACCATCAGGATCGGCAACACGACCATGTCCCTGCGCCTCAGACACGGCGCCTGACCCCGAGGGTGAGTGAGTCTTGTCCGAGCTGACCCTGGTCCTCATCCGGTTCGCGTACCTCGCGATCCTGTGGATCTTCGTCCTCTCCTGCATCTCGGTGATCCGGTCCGACATGTTCGGCGCCCGGGTGGCCCGCGAGCCCGGCCGCAGCAACCGGCAGGAGCGCAAGGCCCGCACCCGTCAGAAGCCGGCCAAGGCGCGTCGGGGCGCCCCCACGCAGGTCGTCATCGTCGAGGGCGGCAACAAGGGCGAGGCGGTCTCCCTGGAGGACGCACCGATCCTGATCGGGCGCGGCAACGACGCCGCCGTGCGCCTCGACGACGACTACGCCTCCACCCGCCACGCCCGGATCGCCAGCTCGGGCGACCAGTGGTACGTCGAGGACCTCGGCTCCACCAACGGCACCTACGTCGGCAGCAGCCGGATCTCCCAGCCGACCACGATCCAGCTCGGCAGCCAGGTGCGCATCGGCAAGACGATCCTGGAGCTGCGCAAGTGAGCCCGGGTCGGAGCCGACGATGAGGCTGCGCTACGCCGCGCTCTCCGACGTCGGTCGGGTCCGCAAGGACAACCAGGACTCCGGGTACGCCGGCCCGCACCTGCTCGTGGTCGCCGACGGCGTGGGCGGCTCCGCCCGCGGCGACGTCGCCAGCAGCGCGACCGTCGAGGTCCTCCGCAAGCTCGACGACCCGCCGGGCGAGGACATGCTCAGCGCCCTGGCGGGGGCGATCCACCGCAGCCACGACCGCATCGCCGGCCTGGTCACCGAGGACCCCGCCCTCGAGGGCACCAGCAGCACCGTCACGGCCGTGATCTTCGACGGCGCCCGGCTCGGGGTCGGTCACGTCGGCGACAGCCGCGGCTACCTCCTGCGTGACGGCGTGCTCACGCAGCTGACCACCGACCACACCTTCGTGCAGAGCCTGATCGACGAGGGCCGGATCACCGAGGAGGAGGCGCGCGTGCACCCGCACCGCAACCTCATCCTCCGGGCCGTCGACGGGGTGCACGAGCCCGAGCCCGACGTCTTCACCCTCGACCTCGCCCCCGGCGACCGGCTGATGCTCTGCTCCGACGGCTGCTGCGGGGTGCTCGACGACCCGGCCCTGGCCCGGCTGCTGTCCGAGGGCACGCCCGACTCCGCCGTGGTCGCGCTGGTCAGCGCCTCGCTGGACGCCGGCAGCTCCGACAACGTGACGGTCGTGGTGGCCGACGTCGTCGGTGACGACGCCGTCGACGACGAGGACACCCACGCCGCCCTCTCCACCGGGCCGATGCTGGTGGGCGCCGCGGCCGACCAGCCCCGGCTGCGCGGCGCCGGCGGTGGCCGCGCCCTGCGCACGGGCGACACCGGCGAGCTGGCCCCGGTCCGCGACACCTCCGACGGCGGGGAGGACCACCTCGACCCCGAGGAGGCCCGCTACGCCCCCCGGCCGCCGCGACGCCACGCCTGGGCCCGCCGGGTGGCGGTGCTCCTGCTGGTCCTCGCCGTGCTCGCGGTGATCGGGATCGCGGCGTACAAGTGGAGCCAGGCGCAGTACTACGTCGCCGACGACGGCGACACGGTCGCGGTCTTCCAGGGCGTCGAGGCCGACGTGCCGGGCCTGTCGCTGCACCACGTGGAGGAGTCGGGCAGCCTCCAGATCGGCACGCTGCCGGACTACAACCAGCGCCAGGTGCGTGACGGCATCAGCGCCAGCGACCTCGACGACGCCCGGGGCATCGTCAGCCGGCTCGAGCGGCTGTCGCTGTGCACCGAGGGCACCGGGGGCACCGGGAGCACGGGCGGGACCACCCCGTCCCCCACCTCCACGGCCAACCCGACCGCCAACCCCACCGCCAACCCCACCGCCAACCCCACGGCCACGCCGAGCCGGACCCCCGGTGGGACCGCCAGCCGCACCGCCTCGCCGTCGGCCAGCCCGTCGGCCAGCCCGTCTTCCAGCCCGACCAGCTCGTCGCCCACGCCGAGCGAGTGCGCGGGCACGCCGTGAGCGCCCGCTACGCCGACCCGTCCGGCGGCCTGCGCGGCTTCGTGCACAGGCGTCGTCGCGGTGCCGAGCTGGTCCTGCTGCTGCTGAGCCTGGTCGTCGGCATCGGTGCCTACGCCGCCGTCGGCATCGGCGTCGACGGCGAGGCGCCGGTCAACCTGTTCACCTACGGCGCCTGGCTGGCCGGCCTGGTGATCGCCTGCCACGTCACCATCCGGATCTTCGCGGAGTACGCCGACCCGATCCTGCTGCCGATCGTCTCGGCGCTCAACGGGCTCGGCCTGGCGATGATCCACCGCATCGACCTGGCCAACCAGGCCCGCAGCGCCGACGTGAAGACCTTCGCCGGCACCCAGCTGATCTGGATGACGATCGGCGTGGTGCTGTTCATCGGCGTGCTGGTCATCCTGCGTGACCACCGCCGCCTGCAAGCCTTCACCTACACCTCGGGGCTGGCCGCGATCGTGCTGCTCCTGCTGCCGCTGGTGCCCGGCATCGGCCGCCGCATCAACGGCGCCCGCATCTGGATCAACCTGGGCCCGATGAGCTTCCAGCCGGGCGAGGTCGCCAAGGTGCTCCTCGTGGTGGCCTTCGCGGGCTACTTCGTGCTGCACCGCGACGCGCTGGCCCTGGCCGGGCGGCGGGTGCTGTTCGTCGACCTGCCCCGCGGGCGCGACCTCGGCCCGATCCTCGGCATGTGGCTGGTCTCGCTCGGCATCCTGGTCTTCCAGCGCGACCTCGGCTCCTCGCTGCTCTTCTTCGGCCTCTTCCTGGTGATGCTGTACGTCGCCACCGAGCGGCCGGGCTGGCTGGTCGTCGGCGGGGCGATGTTCGCGGTCGGGGCCTACTTCGGCTACCTCACGATGAACCACGTGCAGCTGCGCGTGCAGGCCTGGCTGGACCCGTTCAACCCCGACGCCAACGCCTTCCAGATCGTCCAGGGCCTCTACGGCATGGCCTGGGGCGGGCTCATCGGCCGGGGGCTGGGTCAGGGCAACCCGCAGATCACGCCGTACTCCTACAGCGACTTCATCATGCCCTCGATCGGTGAGGAGCTCGGGCTCACCGGCGTGATGGCGGTGATCCTGCTCTACGGCATCCTGGTCGAGCGCGGACTGCGCACGGCCCTGATCTGCCGCGACAACTTCGGCAAGCTGATGGCGACCGGCCTCGCCGTCGTGATCGCGCTGCAGGTCTTCGTCGTGGTCGGCGGCGTCACCAAGCTGATCCCGCTGACCGGCCTGACCACCCCGTTCCTGTCCTACGGCGGGTCCAGCCTGGTCGCCAACTGGGCGATCATCGGGCTGCTGCTGCGGATCTCCGACCAGGCGCGGCGCCCCCCGCCGGAGCTGCTGGCCCCCGACGACGACTACGACGCCGACGCCACCCAGGTCGTGAAGATCAGATGAATCACCCCAAACAATCACTCGCTGCGCTCCTGATCCCCCGGGGACCCCGATGAACAAGCCCATCCGCAACCTCGCCGTCGGGTGCATGCTGCTGTTCGTCGCGCTGCTGATCAACGCGAGCTACGTGCAGTACTGGGAGGCCGGCGACCTCACCTCGCTGAGCCAGCACCCCGACAACAAGCGGGTCCGCGACGCGGAGTTCTCCCGCGAGCGCGGCGCCATCCTGGTCAAGGGCAAGGCGGTCGCGGAGAGCAACAAGTCCGACGACGCCTACAAGTTCCAGCGCACCTACCCCCAGGGCCTGCTCTACGCCCACCTCACCGGCTACTTCTCCCGCGACTGGGGCCTCGGCGGCGTCGAGGCGACCCAGAACTCCATCCTCTCGGGCAGCGACTCCAAGCTCTTCGTCAACCGGGTCGTCGACCTGGCCGACAACCAGGCCCCCAAGGGCGGCAGCGTCAGCCTGACCATCAACCCCGACGCCCAGCAGGCGGCGTACGACGGGCTCAAGGCGCTGGGCAACGACGCCCGCGCGGCCGCCGTGGCGATCGAGCCCCGCACCGGCAAGATCCTGGCGATGGTCTCCACGCCGTCGTACAACCCCAACCGGCTGGCCAGCCACGACTTCTCCGCCGTCGGCCAGATCAAGCAGCGCCTGGCCGAGTCCTCGGCCAAGCCGCTCGACAACCGGGCGATCGAGGAGGTCTACCCCCCTGGGTCGACCTTCAAGCTGGTCACGGCGGCGGCGGCGCTCTCCAGCGGGCGGTTCCAGCCCGACACGAAGATCCCCGGCGGCCCGACCCTCGACCTGCCGCAGACCTCGCGCGACCTGCCCAACGAGGCCGGCCTGCCCTGCGGTGACCGGATCACGATGACCGAGGCGCTGATGTTCTCGTGCAACGTGTCCTTCGGCTACCTCGGGCTGCAGCTCGGCGACGACGCGATCCGCACCCAGGCCGAGAAGTTCGGGTTCGGCACGCGCACCTTCCGCGACCTCGACGACTCGCTGACCCGGCAGGCGATCAGCAGCTTCCCGGCCGACCCCGACAAGCCGCAGACCGCGCTGTCGGCGATCGGGCAGTTCGACGTGAAGGCCTCCCCGCTCCAGATGGCGATGGTGGCGGCCGGCATCGCCAACGACGGCACCGTGATGAAGCCCTACCTCGTCGACGAGATCAAGTCGCCCAAGCTGGAGAACATCGGCAAGACCGACCCCGAGCCGATGCCCGACCAGCCGGCCCTCAGCAGCGCCAACGCCCGCAACCTGCGCGAGATGATGGTCCAGGTCGTGAAGGGCGGCACCGCCAAGAGCGCCCAGATCCCCGGCGTCGACGTCGCCGGCAAGACCGGCACCGCCCAGCGCGGCACCGACCAGGCGCCGTACGCCTGGTTCACCTCGTTCGCCCCCGCGGCCACCCCCGCCGTCGCCGTGGCCGTCTTCGTCGACGACCCCTCGGTGCCGCGCGGCGAGATCTCCGGCAGCGGCCTCGCCGCCCCGATCGCGAAGTCGATCATGGAGGCGGTGATCGGCAAGTGACCCCCGAGGCGCCGGCCGGCGGCACCGACCCCGAGGAGCGCTACGAGCGGCTCGGCCGGATCGCCAGCGGCGGCATGGGCGAGGTCTGGCGGGCGCGCGACCGGGTGCTGGGGCGCGAGGTGGCGGTCAAGGTGCTGCGGGCGGAGTACGCCGACGACGCGACCTTCCGCACCCGCTTCGAGGGCGAGGCCCGGCACGCGGCGGCGCTGCACCACCCCGGCATCGCCTCGGTCTTCGACTACGGCGTCAGCAACGGCGCGCCGTACCTCGTGATGGAGCTCGTCGACGGCAAGCCGCTCTCGGACCTGCTGTCCTCGGGCCGTCCCTTCGACCCCGACCAGGCCCGGCAGCTGGTGGCCCAGGCCGCCGACGCGCTCGCGGTCGCCCACGCCGCCGGTGTCGTGCACCGCGACGTGAAGCCCGCCAACCTGCTGGTCACCCCCGACGGCCGCGTCAAGATCACCGACTTCGGCATCGCCCGCGCGGTCGACGCGGTGCCGCTGACCCAGACCGGCCAGATCGTCGGCACGCCGCACTACCTCTCCCCCGAGCAGGCGCGCGGCGACAGCGCGACCGCGGCCAGCGACGTCTACGCGCTCGGCGTCGTGCTCTTCGAGTGCCTGGCCGGCCACCGGCCCTTCAGCGCCGACACCCCGGTGGCCACGGCGCTGGCGCACCTCCAGCAGGAGGTGCCCCCGCTGCCCGACTCCGTGCCCGCTCCGCTCGCCGCCGTCGTGCGCCGTGCGCTGGCCAAGGACCCCGCCCAGCGCTACGCCGACGGCGGACAGCTCGCCACCGCGCTGCGTGACGGCGACGGCGCCGTGGCCGGCGTACCCCCCACCGGCCAGCCGGTCGAGGACGACCACACCCGGGTGCTGCCGCCGGTGGCCGGCGCCGCAGCGGCAGGCGCCGCCGCGGCCGCGCCGTCGCCCGCGACCCGGGTCACCACCGTCTCGGACCGCCCCGCCGCTGCCGAGGCACGGCCCGACCGCTCCCGCTGGCCGGCGTACGCCGCAGCCGCCGTGGTCCTGCTGCTGCTCGTCGTGCTGCTGCTGACCCGGCCCTGGGAGGACGACGCGAGCACGAGCGCGACGCCGGCCGACCCGACGCCGTCGGCCCGGCCCCAGGAGAAGGCGACGGACCAGCCCAGGGACCAGCCCACGGACCAGCCCAGTGAGCCGGCCCCCCAGCAGCCGACCGAGGAGGCCGCCCCGGCCACCGTCGACGTGAATGCCGACGACTACGTCGGGCGGCAGGCCAAGGACGTCGAGAAGGACCTCGAGGGCCTGGGGCTGAAGACCAGCACGCAGACCGTGGACAACCCCGGTGACCAGGAGGCAGGCGTGGTCTCGGCGCTGAGCCCGACCGGCACCGTGGAGGAGGGCCGCACGATCACCCTGCAGGCCTACGGCGAGCCCGCCCCCGTGGAGACACCGACGCCGCCGGTCTCGACCGACCTGCCGGGCGACGCCGGCAACGGCAAGGGCAACGGCAACGGCAAGGGCAACGGGAAGGGAAACTGAGTCGCCGATGACTGAACCGCACCGCATCGGTGGCCGCTACGAGGTCGGGGAGCTGCTCGGCCGCGGCGGCATGGCCGAGGTCCGCAAGGGCACCGACGTACGCCTCGGGCGCACGGTCGCGATCAAGCGCCTGCGCACCGACCTCGCCAGCGACGCCACCTTCCAGGCCCGGTTCCGGCGCGAGGCGCAGTCCGCCGCCTCGCTCAACCACCCCTCGATCGTCTCGGTCTACGACACGGGCGAGGAGACGGCCACCGACGGCTCGGAGGTCGCCCAGCCCTACATCGTGATGGAGTACGTCGCCGGCCGCACCCTGCGCGACATCGTCCGCGAGGGCCGCAAGATCCTGCCCGAACGGGCCCTGGAGATCACCTCCGGCGTGCTCGGTGCCCTCGACTACAGCCACCGCGCCGGCATCATCCACCGCGACATCAAGCCGGGCAACGTGATGCTCACCCCGTCGGGCGACGTCAAGGTGATGGACTTCGGGATCGCCCGCGCCGTCTCCGACGCCTCGAGCACCATGACCCAGACCGCGGCCGTGGTCGGCACCGCGCAGTACCTCTCCCCCGAGCAGGCCCGCGGCGAGACCGTCGACTCCCGCTCCGACGTCTACTCCACCGGCTGCCTCCTCTACGAGCTGCTCACCGGCCGCCCGCCGTTCGTGGGCGACAGCCCCGTGGCCGTGGCCTACCAGCACGTGCGCGAGCAGGCCCAGCCGCCGTCGGCCCACGACGAGGACCTCACCCCCGAGATCGACGCCATCGTGATGAAGGCGCTGGCCAAGGACGTCGCCGAGCGCTACCCCAGCGCCGCCGCGATGAAGGACGACATCGACCGGCACCTCCAGGGCCGGCCCGTGCAGGCGCCCGCCGTGGCGGTGGTGGCCCCCACCGGCTTCATGACCCAGGACCAGCTCAGCCGCACGACGACCGTGCAGGAGGACGACGAGGCCCCGCCGCGCCGCCGCAAGCGGGGCTGGCTGATCGCCCTCCTCCTGCTGCTCGCCCTCGCCCTCGTCGCCGCTGCGCTCGTCTTCGGCCCCCGGCTGCTCGACTCGGGCCCCCAGCAGGAGCAGGTGCCCACGGTCACCGGGCTGACCCGGGCGCAGGCCGAGCGCACCATCCGCCAGGGCGGGCTCGAGGTCGGCGACGTGAGCGTCGCGGCCAGCAAGGACGTCGCCAAGGGCCGGGTGATCTCCCAGCGTCCCCAGGCCGGCGACACCCTCGACGCCGGCTCCTCGGTCGACTTCGTGGTCTCCGGCGGCCTGCCCCAGGTGGCGCTGCCCGACGTGGTCGGCAAGAACAAGGACGACGCGGCCGACCAGCTGCGCGGCGAGGGCCTGCGCGTGGTGCTGAGCCAGCGCGACACCGACGACCCGGTCGACCAGGTCGTGGCGATGCAGCCCGCGGCCGGCACCCAGGTCGTCGACGGCGCCCGGGTCACGCTGTTCTGGTCCGACGGTCCCGAGCAGGTGCCCGACGTGGTGGGCAAGAAGCAGGGCGACGCCGAGAAGCTGATCACCGACGCGGGCTTCAAGCCCAGCGTCGTCAACGACAACAGCACCAAGGCCGAGAAGGGCACGGTGCTCCAGCAGAGCCCGGGCAAGGGTCAGTCGCTCGACAAGGGCAGCACGGTGGTGATCGTGGTCTCGACGTACGAGCCCCCGTCGCCGACGCCGACCCCCAAGCCCACGCCCACGCCCACCCCCACCCCGACCGCGCCGGCCACCACGGCCCCGCCGACGGCGCCGCCGACGCCCTGAGGCACCTGGGCGCGTCAGTCGCGCTTGGGGGCGGGGGCCGCGCCGGCCCTCGCGTAGCGCAGGTCGCTGGTGCCGTCGTACGCCGGCATCGTCACCTCGCGCTGCGTGCTCACCTGGTAGCCCAGGTCGTAGGTGTCGACGTAGGTCCGGTAGCCCGCGACGTAGTCGCTCGCGTCGAGGGCGGCCTGCAGCGCGGTGACGTCACCGATCGCGGCGATCGAGTAGGGCGGGGCGTAGGGCACGCCGTGCAGGACCACGGTGTTGCCGACGCACTTGATGCCGGTCGTGCTGATCACGCGCTGACCCTGGAGGGTCATCGCCTCCGCCCCACCGCTCCAGAGCGCGTTCACGACGGCCTGGATGTCCTGCTGGTGCACCACGAGCTGGTCGGCGGTCACGTCGCCGGAGTCGACCGCGCGCTGCGCCTCCTCCTTGGGGGTGTCACGCAGCTCCACGGTCAGGGCCGGCCCACGCACCTTGCCGAAGCCGGCCGGCACCCGGAGTGCCTCGACCTGGCGCTGGAGGCGCGCCACCTGGGCGTCGTCGACCGAGCGGCCGAGGCGGTCGACCTCGCGGGTGAGCGCGCCCACCTGCCCCTGCAGGTCGTCGGCGCGGTCGCGCTGCTGCCGGACCACGGTGTCGAGGTCGGTCACGCTGGACGCCCGGAGGTCCAGCCCGCCGGCCGCGAGACCGCTGGTGACGAAGAGCGTGCCGGCGACCACGAACACCACGACCGCGACCATGCGCCAGGGGCGGAGGCGGCGAAGGAGGGGTGTGCCCACGGGGCGCCTCCTCTCGGATCGGGTGCGCGCCACTACGCTAGCCGACGAGTTCGGCCCGATCTGTCAGGAGTCAACAGTGTCCAAGCCCGCAGCGAGCAAGCCCACGGTGATCGCCAGTGGCTACGAGACCTCGATCAAGCGCACCGCCGTGGCGGTGCTGCTCGCCGTCGTGGGCATCGCCTGGATCGCGGTCTACGTCAACGTCGCCAAGGACGCCGCCGACTTCACCCCCGGCCTCGGCGGCAAGAAGCCGTCGGACCCGCTCCCCTGGATGTCCGACCTCGGGCTGTGGAACTTCGCCATCGGCTTCGGGCTGATCTTCCTCGGTCTCACCGTCTCGGCCCACAAGCTGACCCCGCTCGGCCGCGGCCGCGGCGTCGTGATCGGCATGCTCGGGTGCTTCGGCATCGGCCTGGCGTGGATCGTGCTCTTCTACTTCGCCGGCCAGGACGGCCCGATCCCGGTGATGAAGGACCTCGACCAGTACAACCTGCTGGTCGGCATCGGGTTCATGGCGGTCGGCTTCACGTTCGCCACCAAGTGGGAGTAGCCCCGAACGACAAGACGTGAGGTTCAGGAATGACACAGCTGTAGTTCTCCACAGGGTTGTCCCCAGGTGTGGATAACTCGAAGGGCCCGGTCGGTGATCCGACCGGGCCCTTCGCGCGTGTGGTTCGGCCCGCTCAGCCGGACGACAGCGAGACGACGCGGGCCGCCACGGCCAGCAGAGCGACGACCAGCACGAGGCCGGTCGCCGTCCACTGGACCAGCGCGCGGTTCTTGCGGGGTGCGTAGACCATCGCCGCCCCGATCGCGGCGCCCCCGACGAGGCCGCCGATGTGGCCCTGCCAGGAGATGTTGCCGATCGTGAAGGTGAGCACCAGGTTCAGCCCGATCCAGGTCAGCACCGACTGCAGCTGACCGCGCACCTTCAGGGCGACGACGGCCAGCGCCCCCATCAGCCCGAAGATGGCCGTCGAGGCGCCGAGGGTCTGTCCGTTGGGTGCCGACAGCAGCATCACCGCCGCCGAGCCGGCGATGCCCGAGACGAAGTACAGCGCCAGGAAGCGCGTGCGGCCCAGGACGTTCTCCAGCGTGGGGCCCAGGAAGTAGAGCGCCAGCATGTTGAAGCCGATGTGCAGCGGCTGCACGTGGGTGAACATCGAGGTGACCAGCTGCCACACCGCGCCGTCGTCGACCCCGTTGATCACCACCACCCGGCCGTCGCGCACGCCGGCGGCGGAGTCGGGCAGCAGCGCGAGGAAGTCCACGAGCCGGCTGCGGCTGCCGCCGGTGGCCATGATGGCCAGCCAGACGGCGACGTTGATCCCGATCAGCACGAAGCTGGTCAGCCGCGGGTCACCCGTGCGGTTCCCGCCGTACGGCGTCCGCGCCTGACGGGTGCTGCGGGCCCCCTCCCTGACGCACTCGGGGCACTGGAACCCGACGGAGGCGGAGTTCATGCAGTCCGGGCAGATCGGCCGCTCGCAGCGCTGGCAGCGGATCCACGTCTCCCGGTCGGGGTGGCGGTAGCACGTCGGCGGGGCCTGGGCCGGGCTGGTCGGCCCGTCGGCCCCGCCGTACGGCGGCCCCTGGGGGGGCTGGGTCACGGCAGGGTCACCCGCGCTCGACCGTCACCGACTCGATGACGACCGGCTCGACCGGCACGTCACCGCGACCGGTGGGGGTGGAGGCGATGGCGTCGACGACGTCGCGGCTGGCCTGGTCGGCGACCTCACCGAAGATGGTGTGGCGACGGTTCAGGTGCGGCGTCGGGCCGACGGTGACGAAGAACTGCGAGCCGTTGGTGCCCGGGCCGGCGTTGGCCATGGCCAGCAGGTAGGGGCGGTCGAACTGGAGCTCGGGGTGGAACTCGTCCTTGAACTTGTAGCCGGGGCCGCCGGTGCCGGTGCCGAGCGGGCAGCCGCCCTGGATCATGAAGCCCTCGATCACGCGGTGGAAGCCGAGGCCGTCGTAGAACGGGACGCCCGAGCGACCGGCGTCGTCCTTGTACTCCTTGGTGCCCTCGGCGAGGCCGGTGAAGTTCTCCACCGTCGCGGGGGCGTGGTTCGGGAAGAGCTCGATGACGATGTCGCCACGGTTGGTCTTGAGCGTGGCCTTGAGGTCGGACATGTGTGCCTTTCTTCGATGCGGTGCGCCGGAGCGCGTCGCGCCGATCTTCCCACGTGGGCCCAATGGGGCGGCCAGGCACCATCCGGGGCGGCGCCTACCCATCGCCCACGGGCTGACACGGGTTTATCTATTGCTCCCGGGCGGGCATGATCGACCTTCACGTCCCTCTCTTCAAGGAGTCGTTCCGACTTATGTTTGCCAAGAGCCGCAAGGAGAAGTTCGTGGAGCAGGCCCAAGACCTGGCCCACGACCTCAGCGAGGCCATTGCCCCCCACGTCGAGAAGGCACGCGACGAGATCGCCCCGCGGCTCGCCGACGCCCGCGACACGATGGCCCCCCGCCTCTCCGACGCCCGCGACGCCGTCGCCCCGCGCATCTCCGACGCCCGCGACGCGATGGCGCCGCGCCTGGCCGTGGCTGCCGGTGTCGTCGCCCCCAAGCTGGCCGACGCCCGCGATGCCGTCTCCCCGCACCTGGAGAACGCCCGCGACACCGTGGCCCCGCACGTGGGCTCGGCCCGCGACCGCCTCGTCGACGCCGTCGGCCCGACCCTGGAGTCGGTCCGCGACAGCGCCCGGGAGCAGGCCGACGAGGCCAAGCGACGCGGCGGCCTCGCCGCGGCGGCCCTCAAGGGCGAGCCGGTCAAGAAGACGGGCGGCAAGCGCAAGTGGCTGCTCGTCGCCGTCCTCGCCGGCGCCGGCGCCTTCGTGGCCAAGAAGCTGACCAGCGGCAGCGACGCCGACAACTGGCAGTCCTCCTACACCCCGACCCCCGCCCCCGGCGCGGCGTCGACCACCACGAGCAGCCCGGTGGCCGCACCCGTCACCCCCGCGGCCCCGGCCTCGGGCAGCGACGTCGGCGACCAGCAGGTAGACCTCGGCCGTGTCGGCGTGGACGACCCCGCGGGCGCCAGCCCCGGCGAGGTCATCTCCGACTCCACCGAGACCCCCCACCCGGTGACCACCCCGGACTCGCCCGCCGAGACCGTGGACGTCGCCGAGGTCAAGGACCCCGACAAGTCCTGACCTCCAGCTCCAGCTGAGGAGGGCCCGCAGACGAGGTTGTCTGCGGGCCCTTCTGCACTCACAGCCGAGAGGGGGATCCAGGTACACAGCCCATCGCCGAGCGGGGGATCCGAGCACGCTGCACACGGCCGAGCGGGGGATCCGAGCACAGCCCTGTGCACCAAACCCCCGGTCAGCGAGGCCCGGCGTGCTCGAAACCCCCGGTCGGCGAGGGCCGGCGTGCACCTGGCCCCCTGTCGGCTACGTGCGGGGGAGGTCGACCGGGCGGTGCTCCTCGACCCACTCGTCGACGGTGCGCCACCAGGCGAAGAGCCAGTCGATGCGCTCCTCGCGGTCGGTGGGGATCTCCTCGTGCGGGATCCGCCACCAGCCCATCAGCAGCCGCTTGTCCATCGGCAGGGAGTGCCAGGCGTCGCGCACGGTCACCACGTGGTCCAGGCCCGTGTGGGCGACCAGCAGCACGTCGGTACGCGGGTGCGGCGTCGAGCGCCGCCAGCACGCCCCCGGGGCGTGGGGCGAGCACGTGGGTCATCGCCTCGGCCCGGTCGGCCATCCCGGTCAGGCCCAGGCGGCGCAGACGGCTGATCGAGCGTGCCCGCCGCTCCGGGGTGAAGTTGCCGCCCTCGGGGAAGATCACGAACGCGTCGTTCTCGTCGAGGTCGCGGGCCAGGTCGCCCACCTCGGCCTCGAGGTCGTGGCCCGGGGCGGGATGGCTGGAGATGAAGCGGCTCGGCAGGCGCGTCAGGAGCACGCCCAGCGCGGGGTCCCAGGCGAGGGTCTCCTTGAGCACGACCCGCGGCTCGCGGCCGTACCAGTGCATCAGGGCGTACATCAGCGTGAACGAGTCACCGGGCCCCGCGTGTCGGCAGAAGACCAGCAGCGGCTCGCCCGGGAACGCATCGGGGCTCGGGCCGACGGTCTCGATCTTCAGCCGCAGCACCCGGCGTGACTCCCGGAAGAACACGACCAGGTAGGTCTGCACGATGTCGTAGTGGATCCGCTCGAAGAACGGCCGTCGCAGGAACAGCCCGAACCCCGAGGCGATCCACAGGCCGAACAGCTCCACCAGCGCGAGGCTCTCCAGGGTCAGGTGCACCACCATCAGCCACAGCAGCCTGACCGGCCGCAGCCAGCCGGGGACGAACGGCGAGACGACGTACCCGCCGAGCAGCCACAGCGGCAGCGTCGTCCACATCAGCACCGTGAGCGCCACCACGAGCGGCGCGACCACGACCCGCTGCAGCGCGACCATGAGCCAGCGCGGCATCAGCCGGGCCCCACCAGGTGCTCCTCGAGGTACGCCCGACTCTGCTCGTACGCCGACTCGATGCGGCCGGCGACCAGCGAGGCGTCCCGGTACGCCGCCGCCGAGTCGTCCTTGCTCGACCCGCCCGCCGGCAGCACGTGGGCGGTCACCCCGTCGGGCAGTTCGGCGAGCTCGCGCACGAACCGGTGCCGGCGCGCGATCTCGAAGGACACCCGGGCCACCTCCCAGGGCCGGCGCGGGGGCGCCAGCGGACGGTCGATGCGGCCGACCTGGAGCACGAACACCCGGGTGGCGCCCAGGGCGACGGCCCGGCCGAGCGGGATGGAGTTCACGATGCCGCCGTCGAGGAAGTGCTCCTCGCCGACCCGGGCCGGCGGCAGCAGGCCGGGCACCGCGGCGCTGGCCAGCACCGCCGGCACGACCGGGCCGCTGTCGAACCAGGTCTCCGCGGCCCGCTCGATGCTGGCGGCGCAGCACTGGAAGGGCACGGCGAGGTCCTCGAAGGCCACGTCGCCGAACTCCCGCTCCAGCAGCTCGCGCAGGGGGCGCGAGGAGTGCAGGTGCGTCCCGGTGCGTACGGCGCGCCGGACCTGCCGCAGCCGGCCGTCGGCGTACACCGTGTTGCTCTCGCCGACCGTGCGCCACAGCTCCAGCAGCCGGTCGACCACCGCCGGGGTGGGGTCGCTGGCGACGGCGAGGCCGTTCAGGGCGCCGACCGAGGTGCCGAGCACCAGGTCGGGCACGACGTCGTGCTCGAACAGGGCACGCAGCATGCCCACCTCGACCGCGCCGAGCAGCCCGCCACCGCCCAGGACGAAGGCGGTGCGGGCGGGCGTCATCGACCCGTCGGGGTGGTCACGGGTGCGCGCGCGTGGTCGGCGTGCACCCGTCGCGTGGCGCGGCGCTCGGCCCAGAAGCTGAGGATCGGCACGGTGCCGCACAGCAGCGTCACCAGGGTGAAGCCGATCGGCCACTTGGCCCGGCGGGAGAGCAGGAACGCCATCACCAGGAAGATCATGTAGAGGTAGCCGTGGGCGATGCCCAGCACGGTGGTGATGAACTCACCGATCGAGTGCAGCTCGCTGCCGACGGGGAAGACCTCGGGGGTGGAGCCGAAGACGCCCCACATCTCGGTGCCGTCGAAGTTCGCGAGCGGCACACCGATCAGGATCAGCACGATCAGCAGGACGCCGACGACGGTCGCCATGACGCGGTAGCGGGTCAGCGCACCCGAGATCTGCGGGGGAAGGGCGGGGTCGGTCACGCCTGCGACGCTACCTGCTCGACCCCGGTCATCTCCTCCCAGGTGTCGCGGCACCAGCGCCCCCAGACGTAGACCGCGAAGCCGCCGAAGACCCACCACTGGAAGGCGTACAGCAGGTTGCGCAGCGAGGTCGTGCTGGACACCTCGGGGATGGACTCCGGGGTCACCGCGGCCAGCCCGTCGTACGCCGTGGCGGCGCCGGCGGACCCCGCGGCGTGCTGGGCCACGACGAAGCCGCTGTAGAGGTCGGCGTCGACGTGCTCGACCATGCTCGCGATGCGCACCTCGGGGATGACGTCGTCGTGGGAGTCGTCGTCCACCGCTCCGCTGCCCTCCGAGGGCTGCAGCCACCCCTGGACGGTCACGTCACCGCTCGGCTCGGGAGCCTCCGCCCGGGACGACCACCCGCGGACGACGGGCATCGCGCTCTGCCCCACCTGCACCGGCGTCATCACCCAGAAGCCGCTGCGGCCGTCGTGGTCGCGGTCGGAGACGTAGAGCGTGGCCCGCGGCAGCCACTGGCCCGCGAGCGTCACCGGCTGCCCGAGGTACTGCCCCGGGAACGGGTCGTCGCCGCTCATCACCTTCGTCAGCGGCAACGGCGCCGCCTTCGTCAGGTCGAGCGCCTCGGAGTCGCGGGCCGCCTGCCAGACGTGCAGCTGCCAGATGCCCAGCGCGATCGCCGCGGCGAGCGCCGCGACCACCAGCAGGTGCGCGCCCCAGAAGCGGGGTCGTAGGAGGGCACGCACCACGCCAGGGTACGAGCCGGGGCCTCAGGCCCCGTCGTTCCCGGGCGCCGGCTGTGGCTGACGTCGCATCCACTGGTGCGGGATGCCGTCCTCGACGTAGCCCGCGCCGACCGCCTCGAAGCCGAGGCTGGCGTAGAACCCGACCAGGTGCGCCTGCCCGCCCAGCTCGACCGCCTCGCCCGGCCAGTGCCGCTCGCAGACCTCGAGCGCCCGCACCATCAGGGCGCGACCGCGTTGGCCACCGCGCGCGTGCGGCGCCACGACCACCCGGCCGATGCGCGGCACGGCGTGCTCGTCGTCGGGCGCGAGGACCCGGGCGTACGCCGACAACGCGCCCTCCTCGTGCCCCACCAGGTGGCGGGTGCCCGGTGCGAGGTCGGCGCCGTCGAGGTCCTGGTAGGCGCACTCCTGCTCGACCACGAACACCGCCGACCGCAGCGCCAGCACGGCGTACAGGAGGGGGACGTCGAGGTCCTCGACGCCGAGGTCGGTCCAGGTGAGGTCAGTCATGGAAGAACCCGTCTCGCGGCATCGCCACGTCATGGGTGTGGGTGGAGCCTAGGGGACTCGGACCCCTCACCCCCTGCTGGCAAAGCGCAGACGAGGGCAGAGCCGCTACCGATGGCGACAGCGGTCCGAGGTGGTGGGTGGAGCCTAGGGGACTCGAACCCCTAACCCCCTGCTTGCAAAGCAGGTGCGCTACCAATTGCGCCAAGGCCCCGGGTGGAGCTCAGGCCTTGCGGACGGTGTCCGTGGCCTGCTGCCAGAGGGCTTGCTCCTTCTTGCCGTCGTCGATCTTCTTCTTCGTGAGCACGGCGCCGGCAGCAGCGAGCGCGAGCAGGACGATCTTGTTCATCTCGTGGGCCCTCCGGGCGGTTGCGATCCGAGCCCACACTGTAGTGCGCCGCGGCCGCTCGGCAGCAACCCGGGTCGGCCCTGCCGCGGACGCCTGCCGGAACGCGAGACGGCACCGGACCAGGGTCCGGTGCCGCGTCGACGAGGGTGGGCCTAAGAGGACTTGAACCTCTGACCTCTTCCTTATCAGGGAAGCGCTCTAACCGTCTGAGCTATAGGCCCGCTGTGGTGCGCGCGTCACTTTATCGGGTGGCATCGCGTGGACAAAATCAGCCCCCGACCAACGTGCGCGCCCACCCCGACGCCAGTCCCGCGGCGAGCCGTGGGGTCAGCCGTCCCGAGCCCAGACCGAGCTCGACGAGGGCGTCGAAGGAGCGCCGATCGGCGGCAGCGGCGCGCAGTCCGGCGTCGAGCACGCCGGGGGCTCGGCTCAGGCCGGCGGCCGCCCAGGTGTGGCGCAGGTGCACCCGCAGGTGGTCGCCCACGGCCCGGTCGAAGGCGGGTCCGGCCAGCGCCGGGTCCCCGGAGCGTACGGCGTGCGCGGCCGCGCGACCGGCGGCGATGCCGGTCACGACGGCGTAGTAGATGCCCTCACCGGTGAGCGGGTTGATCAGGTGCCGGGCGTCGCCGACGAGCAGCGTGCGCGGGTCCGAGACGTCGAGCCGCCGCCCGGACAGCGGCAGCGGGTGCGCCAGCCAGCCGGTGCCGCCGCTGGCGCTGCCCGGGACCAGCCGTTCCAGCTCCTCGAGCATCAGCCGGCGGGTCGGGTGGTCGGCACCGTCGGTGACCAGCTCGCCGTACCCCACGTTGGAGGTGCCGTCGCCGCGGTCGAAGGCCCAGGCGTACGACGGCTGCCGCCGGTCGCCGAAGACGATCGACTGCACGCCTGCGGCCCCGGGTGGGGTGGGTGCGTAGCCGCGGATCGCCAGCGCCTTGCGCAGCGGGCGGGGCCGGCCCAGGGCGGCCCGCACCACCGAGTGCGCTCCATCGGCGCCGACCACGACCCGTGCACGCAGCGTGCCGTCCAGGACGACCGCGTCGGGGCCGGGCACGCACGTGCGCACGCGGTGGCGCCGCAGCACCGCGCCGGCCGCGACCGCGCGCTCGACCAGCCGGGCGTCGAGGACGCGACGGGGGATGACCCGGGCGGGGCGCTGCATCGTCCCCCGGGTGACCTGGTCGCCCCGGGTGAGCTCGAGGGTGGGGATCGGCGCCCAGCCGTCCTCGACGCCGTGCACCCCCACCTCGGCGAGGGCTGCGAAGACGTGGGGGGCGATGCCGTCACCGCAGGACTTGTCCCGCGGGAAGTCGGCGCGGTCCAACAACAGCACCCGCAGGCCCGGGTCGGCGTCCAGCGCCGCCAGGGCCGTGGTCGACCCCGCGGGGCCGGCGCCGACGACGACCAGGTCCCACGACTCCGCCCCGTCAGGGGCCGGGTCGACCGGGCCGGCATCGACAGGGCCGGGCTCCACCGGGCCGGACTCCACCGACCGGGTCAGCTGTCCTCGGCCAGGGTGACCTCGATGCCGCCCAGCAGGGCGGCCGACAGGTTGTAGAGGAAGGCCCCCAGGGTCGCGATCGCGGTGATCAGGATGACGTCGATGACCGCCACGATCATCGTGAAGCCCAGGATCCGCGAGGTGCCGACGTACTTCGTGATGTCGAACTGCGTGCCGCTGTCGTTGCCCACGGCCTGCTGCACGATCGAGTTGATGGAGTCCCAGACCCCGGCCGCGCCGAGCACCGACCAGATGATGGCCACGGCGACCACCAGCACGATGCCGAGGGCGATGGAGAGCAGGAACGAGGTCTTCATCACCGACCAGGCGTCGACCTGCACCAGGCGCAGCTGGGCGCGACGCGTGCGCCGGGCGCTCTTGCCGGCCTTCGCGGGCTTTCCGCCCCCGCCCTGCGGCCGACGGCCGGACTCGGCTCGTCCCTGGCCCGCATCCTGGCCCGGACCCTGGGAGGCGACAGCGGCGGTGGAGCCGGTCGACTGCGGGGAGCGGGGGGACCGGGTGGTCGCCTGGGGTGCTGCCTGAGCCGACGTCCGAGCAGAGGCCTGGGCCGACTGCGCGGACTTCTGGGCGGCCGCCTGCTCCTTGGCCGCCTTGTCGCGGGCGCGCTGGTCTGCCTGGGCTGACTTCTGGGCCGACCTCTGCTCCGCCTGGGCCGACTTCTGGGCCGACTTCTGCTCGGCCCGCTCGCGCCGGGCGGCCTCCTTCTCGGCCTCGCGCGCCTGCCGGGCCGCCTGCTTCTCAGCAGCGGCCCGCTCAGCGGCCTCTCGCTCCTCCTGCGCCTTGCGGGCGCCGTCGGCGATCTCGGGCGGAGCCGGCGGCAGGATCGGGCCCTGCAGGCTCCGACGGGGTGCGATCGACCCGTCGTTGTGGCCGTCAGCCATCAGTCCTCCAGGGGCGCAAGGTCACCGGAGTCGTCTCCGGTGGCGTCCTGCGCATCGTCGTCGGCATCGATTGTCGCACCTGGGGCGTCATCGCCCGCGACACCGGCCGTGATGGCGTCGGTGTCGGCACCCGGGTCGACCTCGCCGTCGGTGGCCAGCGCGAGGCCCTGGTCGGCCTGCTCGGCGACCGCCTCCTCGACGGCCTCCTCGACCTCGGCGTCGGTCTCCACGCTGCGGGCCACGACCGCGACGCTGTCGCCCTTCTTGGGCGTCACGAACTTCACGCCCATGGTCGAGCGCCCGGTCGGCCGGAACTGGTCGTCGATGGGGCTGCGCACGACCTGGCCACCGGAGGTGACCGAGAGGATCTCGTCGCCCTCGACCACGATGAAGGCGCCGACCAGGCCGCCGCGGTCCTCGTTGGCCAACGACATCGCCTTGATGCCCAGGCCGCCGCGCGACTGCGTGCGGTAGTCGGAGATCCGGGTGCGCTTGGCGAAGCCGCCGTCGGTGATGGTGAAGACGTACTGCTCGGTCACCTCGGCGGCGACCTCCTCGTCACCCTCGGCGGCCGCCTCGGCCGCGACCTGCTCGGCGCGGATGACCGACATCGACAGCAGCGCGTCACCGTCGCGGAACTTCATCCCCGAGACACCCGAGGTGGCGCGTCCCATCGGGCGCAGCTGGCTGTCGTCGGCGGTGAACCGGATGGCCTGACCCTTGCGGGAGACCAGCAGGATGTCGTCGCCGCCGTCGACCAGCTCGGCGCCGATCAGCTCGTCGTCGTCCTCGCGGAAGTTGATCGCGATCACGCCGGCCTGGCGGGGGCTGTTGTAATCGGCCAGGCGGGTCTTCTTGACCAGGCCCGCCCGGGTGGCCAGGACGAGGTACGGCGCCTGCTCGTAGTCACGGATCGCCAGCACCTGCGCGATCTGCTCGTCGGGCTGGAAGGACAGCAGCCCGGCCACGTGACCGCCCTTGGCGTCGCGCGAGGCCTCGGGCAGGTTGTAGGCCTTGGTGCGGTAGACCCGGCCGGCCGTGGTGAAGAACAGCAGCCAGTGGTGGTTGGAGGTGGCCATGAAGTGCTCGACCACGTCGTCGCCGCGCAGGGTCGCGCCGCGCACGCCCTTGCCGCCGCGGCGCTGGGTGCGGTACTGGTCGGCGCGGGTGCGCTTGGCGTAGCCGCCCCGGGTGATCGTCACGACGAGCTCCTCGTCGGGGATCAGGTCCTCCATCGAGAGGTCGCCGTCGGCCGCGATGATCTGCGTGCGGCGCTCGTCGCCGTACTTCTCCACGATCGCGGCGAGCTCGGCGGAGACGATCTGCCGCTGGCGCTCCTCGCGGGCCAGGATGTCCTCGAGGTCGGCGATCTCGAGCTCGATCTCGGCCAGCGTGTCGATGATCTTCTGGCGCTCCAGGGCGGCCAGGCGGCGCAGCTGCATGTCCAGGATCGCGTTGGCCTGGATCTCGTCGATCTCCAGCAGCTCGATCAGGCCCACCCGGGCGTCGTCGACCTCGGGCGAGCGCCGGATCAGCGCGATCACCTCGTCGAGCATGTCCAGGGCCTTGGCCAGGCCGCGCAGGATGTGGGCGCGGCGCTCGGCCTCGGCGAGGCGGAAGCGCGTGCGGCGCTGGATGACCTCGATCTGGTGGGCGACCCAGTTGCTGATGAACTGGTCCACGCTCAGCGTGCGGGGCACGCCGTCGACCAGCGCCAGCATGTTGGCGCTGAAGTTGGTCTGCAGCTCGGTGTGCTTGAGCAGGTTGTTCAGCACGACCCGGGCCACGGCGTCGCGCTTGAGCACGACCACCAGGCGCTGGCCGGTGCGGCCCGAGGAGTCGTCGCGGACGTCGGCGATGCCCTGCACCTTGCCGCCGTCGGCGAGCTCGGCGATCTTCAGCGCCAGGTTGTCGGGGTTGACCATGTAGGGCAGCTCGGAGATCACCAGGCAGGTGCGGCCGCGGCTGTCCTCGTCGACCTCGATGACGGCGCGCTGGGTGATCGAGCCACGACCGGTGCGGTACGCCGTCTCGATGCCCTCGCGGCCCACGATCATGGCGCCGTTGGGGAAGTCGGGGCCCTTGATCCGCTCGATCAGGGCGTCCTGCAGCTCCTCGCGGCTCGCGTCGGGGTGCTCGAGCGCCCACTGTGCGCCGGAGGCGACCTCGCGCAGGTTGTGCGGCGGGATGCTGGTGGCCATGCCGACCGCGATGCCGGCCGAGCCGTTGACCAGCAGGTTCGGGTAGCGCGCCGGCAGCACGACGGGCTCGGAGGAGCGGCCGTCGTAGTTGGGCTGGAAGTCGACGGTGTCCTGGTCGATGTCGCGCACCATCTCGAGCGCGAGCGGGGCCATCCGGCACTCGGTGTACCGCATCGCGGCCGCCGCGTCGTTGCCCGGCGAGCCGAAGTTGCCCTGGCCGTGGATCAGCGGCGCGCGCATCACCCAGGGCTGCGCCAGACGCACCAAGGTGTCGTAGATCGCGGTGTCGCCGTGCGGGTGGTACTGACCCATGACGTCACCCACGACGCGCGAGCACTTGGAGAACCCGCGGTCGGGCCGGTAGCCCCCGTCGTACATCGCGTAGAGCACCCGGCGGTGCACCGGCTTCAGCCCGTCACGCACGTCGGGCAGCGCCCGGCCCACGATGACGGCCATCGCGTAGTCGATGTAGGCGCGCTGCATCGAGGTCTGCAGCTCGATCGGCTCGATCCGGCCGCCGCCCCCACCGTCGCCCCCGTCGCCGCCGAGGTTGCTCTGGGTCTCAGTCATGGAAGTTCACTCTCGTTCGTGTCCGGGGGAGGTGCGCAGCGAGCAGGTGCCGAGGACTAGATGTCCAAGAACCTCACGTCTTTAGCATTGCGCTGGATGAAGGAGCGGCGCTGCTCGACGTCCTCGCCCATCAGCACCGAGAACACCTCGTCGGCCTGGGCGGCGTCGTCGAGGGTGACCTGCAGCATCAGCCGGCCGTCGGGGTTCATCGTGGTGTCCCACAGCTCCTCGGCGTTCATCTCACCGAGGCCCTTGTAGCGCTGGACGGGGTTCTCCTTGGGCAGCTTCTTGCCCTGGGCGATGCCGTCGGCCATCAGCGCGTCGCGCTCGGAGTCGGAGTAGACGAACTCGTGCTCGGCGGGCTTGTTCCACCGCAGGCGGTAGAGCGGCGGCTGGGCCATGTAGACGTAGCCGCCCTCGATCAGCGGCTTCATGAACCGGAACAGCAGCGTCAGCAGCAGGGTGTTGATGTGGTGGCCGTCGACGTCGGCGTCGGCCATCAGCACGACCTTGTGGTAGCGCAGCTTGTCGAGGTCGAACTCCTCGTGCACGCCCGTGCCGAGCGCCGAGATGATCGCCTGCACCTCCTGGTTGCCCAGGACCTTGTCGAGGCGGGCCTTCTCGACGTTCAGGATCTTGCCGCGGATCGGCAGGATCGCCTGGACGCGCGGGTCGCGGCCCTGGCGCGCGGAGCCGCCGGCGGAGTCGCCCTCGACGATGAAGACCTCGCACTCGGCGGGGTTGGTGGACTGGCAGTCCGAGAGCTTGCCCGGGAGTCCGCCGCCACCGAGCAGGCCCTTGCGGTTGCGGGCCAGGTCGCGGGCCTTGCGCGCGGCGATCCGGGCCTGCGCGGCCGCCTGGGCCTTGCGGACGATGTCCTTGCCCTCGGCCGGGTTCTTCTGCAGCCAGTCACCGAGCTGGTCGTTGACCAGGCGCTGCACGAAGCCCTTGGCCTCGGTGTTGCCGAGCTTGGTCTTCGTCTGGCCCTCGAACTGCGGCTCGCCGAGCTTGATCGAGATGATCGCGGTCAGCCCCTCGCGGATGTCGTCGCCCTTGACGCGGTCCTCGGGCTTCTTCATCAGGCCCCACTCCTCGCCCCAGGTGTTGACCAGGGTGGTGAGCGAGGCGCGGAAGCCCTCCTCGTGGGTGCCGCCCTCGTGGGTGTTGATGGTGTTGGCGAAGGTGTGCACCGACTCGTTGTAGGAGGTGTTCCACTGCATCGCGAGCTCGAGGCTCATGTGGTTCTCGTGGCTCTCGGGCGTCTCGGCCTCGAAGGCGATCACGCTGGGGTTGGCCACGGTCTTGCGGCGGTTGAGGTACTCCACGAAGTCGACCAGGCCGCGGTCGTAGCGGAAGACCTGCTCCAGGGAGCCGCCCTCGCCGCGCTTGATGGCGTCAGGACGCTCGACGTCGACCTCGTGGTCGACGGTGTCGTCCTCCACCGCGTCGACGACCTCGGCCGCCGCGGGACGCTGGTCGCGGACGACGATCTCGAGGCCCTTGTTGAGGAAGGCGTACTCGCGGATCCGGGCGGTGATCGTCTCCAGCGAGTGGACGACGGTCTCGAAGATCTCGGTCGAGGGGTAGTAGGTGATGGTCGTGCCGGTGCTCTCACCGGGCTCCATCGCGCGGATCTCCTCCAGCGGGCCCTCGGGCACGCCGATGGCGAAGGACTGGCGCCACAGGTGGCCGCGGTTCTTGACCTCGGCGATCACCCGGCTGGACAGCGCGTTCACGACCGAGACGCCGACGCCGTGCAGACCACCGGAGACCTTGTAGCCACCGCCGCCGAACTTGCCGCCGGCGTGCAGGACGGTCAGCGCGAGCGTCAGCGCCGGCACCTCCTGGCCGGGGGCGGTGTCGGTCGGGATGCCGCGACCGTTGTCCTCGACGCGCACGCCGCCGTCCTCGAGCAGCGTCAGCACGATGCGGTCGCAGTGGCCGGCCAGCGACTCGTCGACCGCGTTGTCGACGATCTCCCAGATCAGGTGGTGCAGGCCGCGCACGCCGGTGGAGCCGATGTACATGCCCGGCCGCTTGCGCACCGCCTCGAGACCCTCGAGCACCTGGATCGCGCTGGCGTCGTAGTTGCCGTCCTGCACCGAGTGACCCTCGGTGATGCTCGCGGGCACCACCGCGGGGCCGGCCGGGTGCTCGGCCAGGACCTCGTCCTGGGCCTGCGCCGCGGATCCGGTGTCGGTCGCGGGGGCGGTGCTGTCGGTGCTGTCGGTGCTGCTGGTCGTGCTGGTGGGCTCGTCGGCCACGAGGACTGCCTATCTTCTCGGTTCTGCGGACGGGACCGGTTGCGGTGGGGCACGGAGCTGCCACCACGGGTCCCGCACAGGGGTGCGCGCAAGACAATGGCCGCCTCACGGAAGGTCGGCGACCATCGCTCAGTCTACCCGTCACGCGCCCACAATCACGTCCTGCGTCTTGCGAATGTGGGGATCGGCCTCGAAATCTGCCCCTCAGAGGCCCGGGAGGGCCCCGAACAGCCGCGAGGAGGGGGTCGCCTTGGTCCCTGTACGCCCGTCGACCCGTTCAGGGCCGCACGTGCGGTCCCGGACCGATGGCCGCGGCTGGCTCAGCCGTAGGTGTCGCGGGGGCCCCGGCCCTTGACCCGCAGCCGCCCCTTGGTCCACGACGGCGCCCTGGGGCCGACCACGTCGATCACCTGGACCGTGCCCTCGCCCAGCACGTCGTTGAGCCGGCGTACGACGTCGGCGGCCAGCCAGGTGACCTGCGTCGCCCACGCCGTGGAGTCGGTGCGCACGACCAGCCGGCCGTCGGCGAACGACTCGGGCCGGGCGTGCTCGGCCATGTCGCGCCCGACGATCGCCTCCCAGCGGGCGAAGACGCCGTGCACCCGCAGCTCGGTCTCCCACCCCTGGTCGGTGACGAACCGACCGAGCGTGGTGTCCATGTCCTGGGGGTCGCGGTCGTCGGGGTGGGCGCCGCTGCTGGATGTTTCACGGGGAACACGACGGCGGTACGCCGCGTGCCTCGCCGACGCGGGGGTGACCCGGCCGGTGCGGCCGGCCAACCCGCGGGCGATGGACCGGGCCAGGTCGAGCCCGGAGGCGTCGTGCGGCTCGGCCTCGACGCCGTCCGGCGAGGGGTCGCCGCCGGTCGGCTCCTCCGACCTGGGGACCTCGCCCTCGTCAGCCAACGAGGGTCACCTGGCCGCCCGCCACGTCGAAGCGTCGACCGCGCAGACCCTCGGGGATGTCGTCGGCCACGGCCGCGGTGACCAGCACCTGCTCCGCACCGGCCACCAGCTCGGCGAGCTGGGCCCGACGGCCCACGTCGAGCTCGGCGAAGACGTCGTCGAGCACCAGGATGGGGTCGTCACCGGTGCTGCGCAGCAGCTCGTAGGACGCCAGCCGCAGCGCCAGCGCGAAGGACCAGCCCTCACCGTGGCTGGCGTACCCCTTGACCGGGAACTCGCCCAGCGTGCAGAGCAGGTCGTCGCGGTGCGGCCCCACCAGCGAGACCCCCCGGTCGAGCTCGTCGCGGCGGCGTGCGGCGAGCTCGGCCACGAACAGCTCCTCGACCGCCTCGACGGTCCACGGCCCCGCATCCGCGCCGGCCTCCTGAGCAGGCCCCTCGAAGCTGGGGCGGTAGGTCAGGCTCGCGTCGTCGCGGGAGGCTCCGCGGGCCACGGCCTCGTAGGCCTTGCCGAGCAGCGGCTCGAGGTCGTGCACCAGGCGGGCACGGGCGACCATGATCTCGGAGCCGAGGCGAGCCAGGCGCTCGTCCCACACCTCCAGGGTGGAGAGCACGTTCTCGGCCGAGGTCCCGCGCACCCGGGCGGTCTTGAGCAAGGAGTTGCGCTGCTTGAGCACCCGGTCGTAGTCGCTGCGCGTGCCGGCGTACCGCGCCCCGGCGTGCAGCACCAGCAGGTCGTCGGCGAACCGGCGGCGCTCGGTCGGGTCGCCCTTGACCAGCGCCAGGTCGTCGGGGGCGAAGACCACGGTGCGCACCAGCCCGAGCAGCTCGCGCGCCCGGGGCAGCTGGCCGCGGTTGACCCGGGCCCGGTTCGACTTGCCGGGGTTGATCTCCACCTCGAGCACGGCACGCCGCTCGTCGCGCACCACGGCAGCGCGCACCACCGCCTGGGTCGCACCCTGCCGCACCAGCGGCAGGTCGGAGGCGACCCGGTGCGAGCTGAGCCGGGAGAGGTAGTCGATGGCCTCGACGATGTTGGTCTTGCCCTGACCGTTGCGTCCGACGAACGCCGTCACGCCGGGCTCGAGCTCGACCTCGAGGCTCGGGTAGGAGCGGAAGTCGTGCAGGGTCAGGTGGGCGACGTACACCGGCGAGGGGTCAGGGCTACTTGGCCGGGGCGTCGGGCAGGTCGCTCTTCGTCGCCGGCCCACCGGCCTGCGTGGCGTGGCCGCCGAACTGGTTGCGCATGGCGGCGACGGCCTTCATCGCCGGGCTGTCGTCCTGGCGCGAGGTGAAGCGCGCGAACAGCGAGGCGGCGATGACGTGCATCGGCACCGCGTTGTCGATGCCGGCCTCGACGGTCCAACGACCCTCGCCCGAGTCCTCGGCGTACCCGCGGATCTGCTCGAGGTGGGTGTCGTCCTTGAGCGCCACGACCAGCAGGTCGAGCAGCCAGGAGCGGATCACCGTGCCCTCGCGCCAGGAGTCGAACACCTCGGTGACGTTGTCGACCACGTCGACCTTCTCCAGGAGCTCCCAGCCCTCGGCGTAGGCCTGCATCATGGCGTACTCGATGCCGTTGTGGACCATCTTGGCGAAGTGGCCGGCGCCGGCCTTCCTGCCCGCGTGGACCATGCCGGAGTCGCCCTCGGGCTTGAGCGCCTCGAACGCCGGCATCACCTTGGCGACCTCCTCGTCGGGGCCGCCGTACATCAGCGCGTAGCCGTTCTTCAGGCCCCAGACACCGCCCGAGACGCCGCAGTCGACGAAGCCGATGCCCTTCTCGGACAGCGCGGCGCTGTTCAGCTGGTCGTCGGTCCAGCGGGAGTTGCCACCGTCGACGACGAGGTCGCCCTCGGACAGCAGCTCGCCGAGCTTCGCGACGGTCTCGCGGGTCGCGTCACCGGCCGGCACCATCACCCAGACCACCTTGGGGCTGGGCAGGGCCTCGACCAGGGCCTCGAGGCTGTCGACGTCGGTGACGTCGGGGTTGCGGTCGTAGCCGACCACCGTGAGGCCGGCGTCGCGCATGCGGGTACGCATGTTGCCGCCCATCTTCCCCAGGCCGATGAGTCCGATGTCCATGCGATTCCTCCCAGAGTGCGTGACGACAGCGTGGTGCGGGGTGCAGCGGGTGGGTCAGGACAGCAGGCGACGCGGCATCAGCAGGTAGCGGAAGCCGGTGTCGGCCTCACCGTCGAGGGAGTCCACACCGCAGAGTACGACCGGCTTGCTGGCCTGGGTGAAGGCCAGCTCGACGAACGTCGACTCCAGGGCGGTCAGCCCGTCGAGGAGGTACGCCGGGTTGAACCCGGTCGTGATGTCCTCGCCGGTGACGCCGGCCTCGATCGACTCGCTGGCCATCGCCTCCTCGCCGGAGCCGGCGTCGAGGGTGAGCATCCCCTCGGTGAAGGCGAGCTGCACCGCGGTGTTGCGCTCGGCGACGAGGGAGACCCGCTTGACCGAGTCGACCAGCTCGGCGCGGTTGACCCGCGCCACGGTCAGGTGCTCGCTCGGGAAGAGCGACCGCACCTTGGGGAAGTCGCCGTCCAGCAGCCGCGTCGTCGTACGCCGGACCCCGCCGCCGGCGGTGCCCTCGAAGCCGATGATGCCCTCGCCGGCGCCGCCCGAGCCGGGCGAGGACAGCGCGATCGAGATGTCGGAGCCGCCGGTGAGCGCCTTGGCGGTGTCGGCGAGGACCTTGGCCGGCACCAGGGCAGCGGCGTCGATGTCGGACGCGCCGGGGTTCCAGGTCAGCTCGCGCTGGGAGAGCCGGAAGCGGTCGGTGGCCAGCATCGCGATCGCGTCGCCGTCAAGCTCGACGCGGACACCGGTCAGCACCGGCAACATGTCGTCGCGCCCGGCCGCGGTCACGGCCTGGGAGACGGCGTGGGCGAAGACCGAGCTCGGGACGGTGCCGCGCGACTCGGGCATGGTGGGCAGCGTCGGGTAGTCCTCGACCGGCATCGTCTGCAGGCTGAAGCGCGCCGACCCGCAGGTCAGGGTGACCTTGGCGCCCTCGATGCTCATCTCGACGGGCTTGTTGGGAAGGCTGCGACAGATGTCGGCGAGCAGCCGACCCGACACCAGCGCCTTGCCCTCCGCCGACACGTCGGCGTTGAGGGTGGCCCGGGCCGAGGTCTCGTAGTCGAAGGTGGACAGCTGCAGACCCTCGGTGGGAGCACCGTTGCCCGACGGGTCGTCGAAGGAGCCCGCCTCGATCAGGAGGCCGGCGAGCACCGGGGCGCTCGGGCGGACCGGGAGGGCCCGTGCCGTCCAGGCGACGGCGTCGGCGAGGACGTCACGTTCGACGCGGAACTTCACGGATGGTTCCTCTCCATCTGGTGCTGCTGGCGCTGGTCACCCGACAGGTGGCTCTGACGACGTTCCCAGCAGGGCACGTCTCGGGACTGAGCATCCTGCCACGCTTGTGGTTCTCCACACCCAGGGCTTCCCCCGAATGTTGCGCGGCGAGGAATCAATTGGGAATTCAGTCGTAGTAGTAGGTCCGGTGGATTCTGTGGACAACCGGTGTTCGTGCAGGTCAGGTGCCAGAACTTGTGCCGAGCCACCTGTGGACGGAGGCGGGTCGAATGACAGGTTCCTGTGGTTCGAGCGGCGGCCTGTGGGCGGCGCCCAGCGGTTGTCCACACGTCGTCCACGGGCCGTCCACCGAAAGCGGGCCGTCGAACCACATCTTCCGTCGCTGTAGTTCATCCCGCGGCGCGCCGGGCCAGCGGTCAGCTCTGCTTGGCCTGCTGCTTGATCCGGGTGGTGAGCTCGGTGACCTGGTGGAAGACGTTGCGACGCTCGGCGAGGTCCTTGCGGATGCGCCGGTCGGCGTTCATCACCGTGGTGTGGTCGCGACCGCCGAACTGTTGGCCGATCTTGGGCAGGGAGAGCTCGGTCAGCTCGCGGCAGAGGTACATCGAGATCTGCCGCGCGGTCACCAGGGCGCGCGTGCGGCTCGGGCCGCACAGGTCCTCGATGCTGAAACCGAAGTAGGTCGCGGTCTGGGCGATGATCAGCCCGGCGGTGACCTCGGGCTCGCCGCCTTCGGGGATGAGGTCCTTCAGCACGATCTCGGCCAACGTCATGTCGACCTCCTGCTGGTTGATGCTCGCGAAAGCGGTCACCCGGATCAGCGCGCCCTCGAGCTCGCGGATGTTGGTCTGGATGCGCGAGGCGATGAACTCGAGCACGTCGGCCGGCGCCGACAGTCGGTCGGCGGCCGCCTTCTTGCGCAGGATCGCGATGCGGGTCTCGAGGTCGGGCGGCTGCACGTCGGTCAGCAGGCCCCACTCGAAACGGTTGCGCAGACGGTCCTCGAGCTGGGTGAGGCGCTTCGGCGGCCGGTCGGAGGAGATCACGATCTGCTTGTTGGCGTTGTGCAGCGTGTTGAAGGTGTGGAAGAACTCCTCCTGGGTCTGCTGCTTGCCCTCGAGGAACTGGATGTCGTCGACCAGGAGGACGTCGACGTCGCGGTAGCGCCGCTGAAGTGCGGCCGTGTTCGCGTCCTTGATCGCGTTGATCACGTCGTTGGTGAACGCCTCGGAGGAGACGTAGCGGATCTTGGCGCCCGTCCAGAGGTTGCGGACGTAGTGACCGATGGCGTGCAGGAGGTGGGTCTTGCCCAGCCCGGAGTCGCCGTAGACCAGCAGCGGGTTGTAGGCCTTGCCGGGAGCCTCGGCGACGGCGACCGCCGCAGCGTGCGCGAACCGGTTCGAGGAGCCGATGACGAAGGTCTCGAAGGAGTAGCGGGGGTTCAGCGGGCTGTCCGGGATGCCGGTCGTCAACGAAGCGCTAGATGTCTTTGTCGACATGTCGCTATGACGACCTGGCGACACCCGGCGCTCGTCGTACCGCTGGGGCAGCTCGGCCTGGTCGTAGGCGTGCTGCGGGCGCTGGTCGAAGGTGCCTCCCCCATCGGCCCGACCGGCCCGCTCGTTGCGGTCGGCACGGTCGCTGCCCGGGAAGCCGCCCCGGTCGGCGTAGCCGTCGCCGTACCCGTCGCGGGAGTCGTCGTACGGCGCGTCGCCCGATCGATGTCCGGGCCGGTCGCCGGGCCGGTCGCCGCGGGGTCCGTCGGGGCCGGTGCGGCCCGCGTCGCGGAACACGTCGCGGGAGTCGTCGCGGCCGTGGTCCTCCGGGACGGTGCGCTCCAGGGAGGGGTCGACGCTGACCGCGAGCCGGATCGGCTTGCCGAGGCGGTCGCTGAGGGTGTCCTCGATGCGGATCCGCAGCCGGCCCTCGAGCTGGGTGCGGGTGAACTCGTTGGGCACGGCGACGACGGCCGTGCTCTCCGCGAGCATCAGCGGCTTGCTGGAGGCGAGCCACACCCGCTGGTGGGGAGGCAGGCCGTCCACGATGCCGGGCCAGAGCACCTCGAGCTGGTTGGGGGCCGGAGCAGCCGACGCATCGCGTCCCTGCCCGTCACGTCCCTGGCCGTCGTGACCTCGCCCGTCGCCCCCCGGACCGCCTGCGCCGTCGGATCCACCTGTGCCGTGTGTTGACTCCACGCGCCGTCGCGCTCCCATCGGTCGATCCGGCCCACTGTTGGGCCCGTTCCTGCTCTGTCACGGGGACTCGGCTGCCACCACTTGCCTGTCACCAGGCTGCTCGGCGCGCAGTCGATCGCCCGTCGTCCACAACCTTTTCCACAGGTTGTGCAACTTCGAACGATCGCGCGTGCCCGACCCTGCGTCGTACGTCATGTCCGTTCGGCGCCGAGTGTCCGCTCTGTGGCGATCCGAGGAATTGCCAGACGGTGCGAAGGGTGTGCATCCGGCCGATGAGGGGCCGGTGAACGGTCACCCGGAGTGTCCCGAGCCATGGACGCTAACAACCGGTGGGTACGCGGATCAACTGTTCATCCACAGGTGGGCACGCAGTTGTCCACCGTCTGTGGATAACCCACGGCGTGTCGGCGACCGACGTACGCCCGGGCGGTGCGAAGGTCGGTCCCGGTCCCGCCCGGGGTGGGTGGACCTGGGGCTCCCGACCCCGACGTACGCTGGCGTCAGCCCGGCCATCGGGTGCTGCTGCGTACCGTCGCTCGGTTTGACCCTGTCGTCGCGCAACGCGTACCGTTGGCAGGTCGAAACCGGTGTCGACCGGTGCCGCATGTCCATGACAGCCCTCGACCCCATCGAGTGGTCGCGTGGACGAGCGGTGCCAGTTGACGACCCTGTCCTCTGGCGTGCCTCGCACGACGACCCGGTGTCGGTCAGTCTTTTACCAGCCCCCTTGAGTGGAGTGAATTACCTTGAGCAAGCGCACCTTCCAGCCGAACAACCGTCGTCGTCACAAGACCCACGGTTTCCGACTGCGCATGCGCACCCGTGCGGGTCGCGCGATCCTGTCCTCGCGCCGTCGCAAGGGCCGCGACCGCCTCGCCGCCTGAGGCGACGCGCATTCGGGCGTGCTCTCCTCCAGTCATCGCCTGACCTCACCCGCACACTTCCGCGAGGTCGTACGGCGGGGCCGCCGCAGTGGTGGCCCGTTGTTGGTCGTGCACCTGCTCGTCCCGTCCTCCGACCGGGCGCAGCAGGCGTCGGCGGCCGTCCTGGGCCTCGAGCCCCGGGCCGGCTTCGTGGTGTCCAAGGCCGTGGGCCCGGCGGTGACGCGCAACCTGGTCAAGCGCCGGCTGCGTCACCTGGTGCGGGGCCGGCTGGACGTGCTGGCCCCCGCCTCGCTGCTGGTGGTGCGGGCCCTGCCCGCGTCGGCCACGGCGACGTACGCCGAGCTGGCGGACGAGCTGGACCGCTGCCTCGCCGCCGTGCAGACGGCTGGCACGGGACGTCCCGCACGGAGCGACGCCCGCGTGAGAGCCTCGCTGTGAAGTACCTGCTGATCGGGCTCCTGCGTGGCTACCGCCTGCTGGTCAGCCCGCTCTACGGCCAGGTCTGCCGCTACCACCCCTCCTGCTCGGCGTACGCGCTGGAGGCGGTGACGGTGCACGGCAGCGCACGAGGCAGCTGGCTCGCGGCGCGCCGGGTGCTGCGGTGCCACCCCTGGGCCCTCGGTGGCTACGACCCCGTTCCCCCGCACACCAAGATGACTTCAGGAGTCTGAGTGTCCTTCTTCGTCGACCTCGGCGGTTTCATCATGAAGCCGCTGTACTACCTCGTCAGCGCCGTGATGCTCGGCTGGCACAAGCTCTTCGGCGCGTGGTTCGGCGAGTCCTCCGGCGTCGCGTGGGCGCTGTCGATCATCGGTCTCACCGTGGTGATCCGGGCCCTGCTGATCCCGCTGTTCGTCAAGCAGATCAAGTCCAGCCGCAACATGCAGCTGCTGCAGCCCAAGGTCAAGGAGCTGCAGAAGAAGTACGGCCACGACCGGGAGCGTCTCGCTCAGGAGACGATGAACCTCTACAAGGAGACGAAGACCAACCCCTTCGCCTCCTGCCTCCCGCTCGTCATCCAGATGCCGATCTTCATCGCGCTGTTCCGCCTGATCGACCAGGCCGCCAAGAACGGTCAGGGCCGCGGGCTGCTCACCGACGAGACCGCCAAGCTGCTCCAGCGGGCCGAGCTCTTCGGCGGGCCGATCTCCTCCAGCTTCACCAACGCCGGCGGCCACGTCGCGGTGCAGGTGCTGGCCGCCGTGCTGGTGCTGGCCATGACCGCCACGACGTTCCTCACCCAGCGTCAGCTGATGAGCAAGAACATGCCGGCCGACGCCCTCTCGGGCCCCTACGCCCAGCAGCAGAAGCTGCTCCTGTACGTGCTGCCGCTGGTCTTCGCCGTCGGTGGCATCGCGTTCCCGATCGGCGTCCTCCTCTACTGGACGACGTCGAACCTGTGGACCATGGGCCAGCAGTTCTACGTGATCCGCAACAACCCGGCGCCCAACACCGAGGCGTTCACCGCCAAGGTCAAGCGCGACGAGGCGCGGCGCCTGCGCAAGGGCGAGCCGGCCCCCGCGGCGTCGGCCACCACCGTGGTCGAGGCCCCGGCGGAGCCGGAGCGCCCCGTGCAGCGTCAGCAGCCGAAGAAGCAGACCCGCTCGCAGCGCAAGCGCGGCCCGGGTGCGCGGCCCGGGCAGCCGGGCTCCCCCACCGACCAGCCGTTGGACGACCCCCAGACTGATCAGGGAGAGAAGTAGATGAGCGAGCAGATGAACGACGTCGGCGACACCGCCGAGGGCACCCAGGAGCAGACCCAGGACGTGACCCAGCCCGACCTGACGCTGCCCACCCAGGACGCGACCGACGCGGCTGCGGACGAGCAGGTCTCGCAGGACCCCGCCGACGGCTCCTCCCGCCCCTCGCGCCGCGCGCGCCTGGAGCAGGAGGGTGAGATCGCGGCTGACTACCTCGAGGAGCTGCTCGAGATCACCGATCTCGACGGCGACCTGGACATGGACGTCGAGGGCGACCGCGCCACCGTCTCCATCGTCGGGGCCAACCTGCCCGAGTTGATCGGCCACCAGGGCGAGGTGCTCGAGGCGCTGCAGGAGCTGACCCGGCTGGCGGTCTACCGCGAGACCGGCGAACGCTCCCGGCTGATGCTGGACGTCAGTGGCCACCGCGCTGAACGGCGTACGACGCTGGAGAAGCAGGCCGAGGAGGTCGTGGCGCAGGTCAAGGAGTCCGGCGAGAAGGCCTCCCTCGACCCGATGTCGCCCTTCGAGCGCAAGGTCGTGCACGACGTCGTCGCCGCGGCGGGCCTGTCCTCGGAGTCCGAGGGCGCCGAGCCGCGTCGCTACGTCGTGGTCCTGCCCTCGTGACGGACGCGCGCCGGATCGCATGAACGACCACGTTTCACGTGAAACACCCCCTGCGCCCACCAGTGCGCAGGGGGTGTTTGCGTCCAGGCTCCCCCTCGCCGTCGAGTACGCCGACCAGCTCACCCACCAGGCGACGCTCCGGGGCCTGATCGGTCCACGCGAGGTGCCCCGCCTGTGGGAGCGGCACATCCTGAACTGTGCGGTGATCACCGAGCTGATGCCCGAGGGCAGCACGGTGGCCGACATCGGCAGCGGCGCTGGCCTGCCCGGTCTCGTGGTGGCGATCCGTCGCCCCGACCTCCAGGTGACTTTGATCGAGCCCCTGCTGCGTCGCACCACGTTTTTGGGTGAGTTGGTGGAGACAATGGGGCTGAAGAACGTGGTCGTCCGCCGGGGGCGAGCCGAGGAGCTGCACGGGGAGGCGACGTACGACGTGGTGACGTCACGAGCCGTGGCTCCGATGGAGCGTCTGGCGCGTTGGTCCCTGCCCCTGGTCCGTGAGGGCGGCACGTTCCTCGCGATGAAGGGCTCCTCGGCCCAGGAGGAGCTGGAGGCCGCGGCCCCGGTCGTACGCCGTCTGGGAGGAACCGGCTCCCGCGTGGTCGAGGTGGGTGGCGCCTGGCTCGAGACCCCGGTGACGGTCGTGGAGATGCGTCGTCGTGGCGGCGCTCGCCGATGACGTGTCGGTCGCTCGCTCTGCCCCTGACCACGCCGTCGGCCGGGCCGCTCGGCGTGGTCGCCGGGTGGCCGAGCGAGTCGCTGGCCCGTGAGCCCGCAGAGTTATCCACCGGTCTTGGATGGCCCGCTGAGCGTGTGAATCCACAGAATGAGACCAGTTATCCACAGATCCCCCCTGTTTCACGTGAAACCGAGCCTGAGGACACCATGGCGAACCCGAGCGACATCCCTGACCCTGCGACCAGCCCGCTCGAGGCGGCTGCGGCGGGTGCCGTGCGCACCGTGAGTCGTGCGGCGGTGCGCACCGCGGGTGAGCTGGCGGACCACGGGTCACGCTACGACGACTCGACCCCCATGGCCCGCGCCCTCGAGCGCCAGCTGTTCGTCCGCCAGGGCCGCCGGTACGGCGACCCGCTTCCGCGCCCCGCCACCACCCGCGTGATGGTGGTGGCCAACCAGAAGGGCGGCGTCGGCAAGACCACGACCGCGGTCAACATGGCCGCGGCCCTGGCCCAGCAGGGTCTGCGGGTCCTGGTGATCGACCTCGACCCGCAGGGCAACGCCTCCACGGCCCTGGCGGTGGACCACCACCGCGGCACGCTGTCGTCGTACGACGTGCTGGTCGACGGCGTACCCCTGGTGGACGTCGTGCAGCCGCACCCGGACCTGCCGAACCTCTTCGTGGTGCCCGCGACGATCGACCTCGCCGGCGCCGAGATCGAGCTGGTCAGCGTCGTGGCCCGGGAGAGCCGGCTGCGTCGAGCGCTGGCGGCCCACCCGCTCGTGCACGGGCCGGGTGAGGACCGCTACGACTACGTGCTGATCGACTGCCCGCCGTCGCTGGGCCTGCTCACCCTGAACGCCCTCGTCGCGGGCGAGGAGATGCTGATCCCGATCCAGGCGGAGTACTACGCCCTCGAGGGGCTCGGCCAGCTGCTCGAGACCGTCGAGATGGTGCGCACCCACCTCAACCAGGACCTCGTGGTCAGCACGATCGTGATCACCATGTTCGACTCGCGCACCAACCTGGCCGCCGGCGTCGCGGCCGAGGTGCGCGAGCACTTCAGCGAGCAGGTGCTGCGCACCGCGATCCCGCGCTCGGTGCGGGTCTCGGAGGCGCCGAGCTACGGCCAGAGCGTGATGACGTACGATCCCGGATCGCCGGGTGCCCTCAGCTATCTCGAGGCCGCTCGTGAGCTCGCCCTCCGGGGTGCGGCGCCGACCTCCGGAGGAGCACGATGACCCAGCAGCCCCAGCGTCGAGGCCTCGGACGTGGTCTGGGATCGCTGATCCCCACCGCTCCGCCCGCCCGCAACGACGGTGACGAGACCCCGACCCAGGGCGGACCCGCCCCCCAGGTCGTCTCCCAGGATGGTGGCTCCTCCTACGGCAGCCACCGGTCCGACGCCGGCGCGAGCGACACGGCTCCGACGGGGCAGCCGGCGTCGCCCCAGGCGCCCGTCGAGGTGGCCGGCGCCTACTTCGCCGAGCTGCCGGTGGACGCGATCGTCCCGAACGCCCGCCAGCCGCGCGACGTCTTCGACACCGACGCGATGGCCGAGCTCGTGCACTCGGTCAAGGAGATCGGCCTGCTGCAGCCGATCGTGGTGCGGCGCACCGGTGAGGCGACCTACGAGCTGATCATGGGCGAGCGTCGCTGGCGTGCCACCCGTGAGGCGGGCCTGGACGTCATCCCGGCGATCGTGCGCCAGACCGGCGACGACGACATGCTGCGCGACGCGCTGCTGGAAAACCTGCACCGGTCGCAGCTGAACCCGCTCGAGGAGGCCGCGGCGTACCGCCAGCTGCTGGACGACTTCGGCTGCACCCACGACGAGCTCGCCGGCCGCATCGGTCGCAGCCGCCCGCAGATCAGCAACACGCTGCGTCTGCTCAACCTCTCCCCGGCCGTGCAGCGCCGTGTCGGCGCCGGGGTGCTCAGCGCCGGTCACGCCCGGGCCCTGCTCGGTGTCACCGAGGCCGCCTCCCAGGACCGGCTCGCTAGCCGCGTGGTCGCCGAGGGCATCTCGGTGCGCGCGCTCGAAGAGATCGTGGCGGTGGGCGACCACGGTCAGGACGACGACGGCGACGGCGTCAAGGTGCGGGCTTCTCGCCCGACCGCGCCCGGGCTCACCGAGCTGAACGACCGGCTCAGCGACCGCCTGGACACCCGGGTCAAGGTCACCCTGGGCCGCTCCAAGGGCAAGATCGCCATCGAGTTCGCCTCGCTGACCGACCTGGAGCGTCTGGTGGGGATCATCGACCCCCGGAACCGAGAAGACCGGCCCATCTAGCGACTTGTCGGTGAGGCGACGAATAGCTTTGTCGACAACAGGGGCCGCAGTTTCACTAGGGCCCTAGTGAAACGGCCGCTGGCGACGTGAAGCTCCGTGCACCCAGCGGCGGGTCGGTGCAGGTAGCGACGTTTCACGGGAAACCTCGACATCAAGAGACTTCTCCCAGCGCCGATCTGAGCGTCCCACCCGACGTACGCCGATGAGGCCGCGTCGCTGGCACGAGCGGGTGGAGGTCCCTCAGGACGCGTCCTGGTCGCCCGTCCGCTTCTGGGCCTTGCGGGCTGCCCGGGCGGCTTTTTCCTCGGCGTCCAGCTCGGCCGCCCGCTCAGGGGTGGGGGCCGAGCCGCCCCGGGAGGCCGGCAGCCACCAGGACCCGGGCGGCTGCTCCTCGGTCGGGTAGGCGTCGACGGCCTCGAGCACGAGCGTCTCGAGCCGGTCGTGCAGCAGCTGGGTCTCGGCGACCGGGTCGTCGCCGGTGGGGAACATCGGCTCGCCGACGCGGATGCCGATCGTCTTGCCGCGCGAGAAGTCGCGCGGATGGTCCTTGGTCATCAGCCGCTGGGTGCCCCACAGCGCCACCGGGATCAGGGGTACGCCGGCCTCGGCCGCGATCCGCGTCGCCCCCGACTTGAGCTCCTTGACCTCGAAGGAGCGCGAGATGGTCGCCTCGGGGAAGATCCCGACGACCTCACCGGCCTGGAGGTAGCGCAGCGCCTCCTCCATGGAGGCACCGCCGTCGGCCCGGTCCACCGAGATGTGGTGCATCGAGCGCATCACCGGGCCACCGACGGGGTGGTCGAAGACCTCGCGCTTGGCCATGAACCTGACCAGGCGGCCCGAGGGCTGCGCGGCGAGCCCGCCGAGGATGAAGTCGATGTAGGACACGTGGTTGAACGCCAGCAGGGCGCCGCCGGTCGAGGGCACGTGCTCGGTGCCCACCATCTCGAACCGCAGCCCGAGCACCCGGAACAGGGTCTTGGCGGTCACGATGATCGGGGGATAGCTGATGTCGCGCATGCACGTCCTCGTCCTCGCGGAGCGCACCGGCACGGACGCCGGTGAGCGATGGGCTGAGCCGATGGTGCCACGACCCGGCCCTGCGCGGACGTCAGGTGGTCGGGTCCCGCCTTGCGAGACGTCCCGATGAGAGGATGAGTGCATGCGCCCCATCGTCCAGAGTCGCAAGCTCACGCACGTCCGGTACGACGTCCGCGGTCCCATCCTGGTCGAGGCCCAGCGCCTGGAGGCCGAGGGCCACAAGATCCTCAAGCTCAACATCGGCAACCCGGCGCCCTTCGGCTTCGAGGCGCCCGAGGCGATCGTGGCCGACATGGTGCACAACCTGCCCGAGGCCCAGGGCTACTCCGACTCCCGCGGCATCTACAGCGCCCGCACGGCGGTCGCGCAGTTCTACCAGGCGCAGGGGCTGCGGGACGCCGGCGTCGACGACGTCTTCATCGGCAACGGCGTCTCCGAGCTGATCTCGCTCGTGCTGCAGGCGTTCCTCGACGACGGCAACGAGGTGCTGGTGCCGGCGCCGGACTACCCGCTGTGGACCGGCGCGGTCACCCTGTGCGGCGGCGTGCCCGTGCACTACCGCTGCGACGAGGAGAACGGCTGGAACCCCGACCTCGCCGACATCGAGGCCAAGGTGACGCCGCAGACCAAGGCGCTGGTGATCATCAACCCGAACAACCCCACGGGCGCGGTCTACAGCGAGGACATCGTCAAGGGCCTGGTCGACATCGCCCGGCGGCACGAGCTCGTGGTCTTCTCCGACGAGATCTACGAGAAGATCCTGTTCGACGACGCGGTCCACCACCACACCGCGACGTACGCCGCCGACGACGTGCTGTGCCTGACCTTCAGCGGCCTCTCCAAGGCCTACCGCGTGTGCGGCTACCGCTCGGGGTGGGTGCTGGTGTCGGGCCCCAAGCACCTGGCCCAGGACTTCCTCGAGGGTCTGACCTTGCTGGCCAACATGCGCATGTGCGCCAACGTGCCGGCCCAGCACGCCATCCAGACGGCGCTGGGCGGCTACCAGTCCATCAACGAGTACATCCACCCCGGCGGGAGGTTCTACGAGCAGTCCAAGACCGCGTCGCGCCTGCTGAACGAGATCCCGGGCGTCAGCTGCGTCGAGCCCCGGGGCGCGCTCTACTGCTTCCCCCGCCTGGACCCCGAGGTCTACCCGATCAAGGACGACGAGCAGTTCGTGATCGACCTGCTGCGGGCCAAGAAGATCCTGGTCACCCACGGCACCGGCTTCAACTGGTTCGAGCCCGACCACTTCCGCCTGGTCACCCTGCCCGACCTCGACACGCTGACCGAGGCCATCGGCCGGATCGCCGACTTCCTGAGCACCCAGCGCGCCTGAGGCACCGGCGTACCCTGACCGGGTGGGACGCAAAGTCGAGCGCCTGACCCTGGACCACCTCGCCGACCTGCCGGGTGGGTGTGCGGAGTGCGTCTTCTGGGAGCTCGATCCCGTACGCCGTGACCAGGTCTGCGGGCACGAGGCCGAGGAGAAGGCGGCCTGGGTCTCGATGGTGCTGCGCGAGTGGGGCTCGTGCGGCCGGGTCGCTCTCGTCGACGGCGAGGTCGTGGGCCACCTGCTGTGGGCCCCGCCGGTGCACGTGCCGACCTCCGACGGCTTCGCCACCGCACCCATCAGCGCCGACGCCGTCGTGCTGATGACCGCCCACGTGGCGCCGGAGCACCAGCGCGGCGGCCTGGGCCGGATGATGGTGCAGGGCATGGCCAAGGACCTGATCCAGCGTGGTGGAGTGAAGGCGGTGGAGGCGTTCGGCGACACCCGCGGTCGCGCCGGGCACTGCGTGGTGCCGGCCGACTTCCTGCTCGCCGTCGGCTTCTCCACCCACCGCGCGCACCCGGTCAACCCCCGGATGCGGATGGACCTGCGCACGACGCTGAGCCTGCGTGAGGAGCTGGAGCGGGGTCTCGAGCGGCTGCTCGCCCCGGTCAAGCGCCCGCGGCAGGCACCCGTGCCCCAGCGCTCGCCGCACCGGGAGGCCCAGCGCAGGGCTCAGCGCAGGGCTCAGCGGGAGGCCCCACGAGGTGGCCGGCCTGGTCCCCCGCGCGGGAGCCGTCCGCAGGCGCCTGCCTGACCTCAGGCCTCGCCGTCGACCGCCGCCAGGATCTCGGGGTCGGCGCAGGCCTGGGCGAAGGCGGCGATCCGGGCTCGGATCTCGCGGCCCAACAGCCACTGGCCGATCGGCTCGGCCACCGGCCGCAGGAACGTCGGCTGCACGGCGTAGGTGTACTTCCACACCGTGCGCGTGCCCGCGACGCCGTCACGCTCCTCGGGAGCGAACCTCCAGCCGCCGCCGAAGGAGCCGAAGAACCAGGGGCCCTGCACCATCGTCATGCCGACCGAGGTCGGGGGCCGGTAGGAGACGTACTGGCTGATCATGGTCGGCCCCACCCGGGCCCTGGTCAGGGTGCGCACCCCCTTGGCGGGGCGGTCGGCGTCGATCAGGTGCTGGTGCCGGATGAAGGGGTCCCACCGCAGCCGCAGCTCACCGGTGGTCTGGCTGACGGCGAACGCCGTCGAAGGGGGTACGCCGACCCAGGCCTCCGCGGTGACCTGGGGCATCAGCTGCCCTGGAAGCTGTCGCGCAGCTGGGAGAAGTCAAGCACGCCGGTGGGGGAGTCGATGTCGGGGGAGAGGTAGAACCGCTGCACCGCCACCACGATCGCCTCGGCGACGAGGTCGCGGAAGGCGGGGTCGCGCAGGCGGGCGGCGTCGGCGGCGTTGGAGAGGTAGCCGGCGTCGAGGCGGATCGCGGGCATCCGGGTCATCCGCAGCAGGTCCCACGTCTTGGGGTGCCAGCGCAGGTCGACCACGTCGCTGCGGGCGATGATCTCGCGCTGCACGAGGCCCGCGAAGCGCTCGCCGACCGAGGACCAGGTGCCGTGGTCGGCGTCGCCGAAGAAGTACGCCGCCACACCGCACGCGTCGACGTTCTCCGAGGCGTCGAGCGCCAGCGACAGGAACAGGTCGGCGCCGGTGCGGTTGGCGAACGAGGCCCGCTCGACCTCCTCACCCGGGGCAGCTGCCCACCGGGGTGTGGTCAGGAAGGCCTGCACGCCGGTGGCGACCAGGCGGCCCTCCACCCGCTGGGCGAGATCGTGCAGGATCGCGTCGCTGGCCTCGGCGTGCTCGGGCGGCAGGTGGTGCCCGCGGCCGACGTCGATCACCACGATCTTGCCGCCGAGGTGGGGGCCGGCCTCACGGATGCGCTCCTGGGCCCGCAGCGTGTTCGGGGCGCCGCCGCGGACCATCGGCGAGAGCCGGGTCAGGGCCTTCAGCGTGGCCGGGCCGCAGGTGCCGTCGGGCGGGATCCCGAAGTTGCGCTGGAACTCGCGGACGCCGCCCTCGGTCTCGGGGCCGAAGTAGCCGTCGACGCGGCCGACGGGGAAGCCGAGGTCGAGCAGCCGGCCCTGCAGGGCGTAGACGTCGTCGCCGACCATCAGGCTGCCGGGCAGGTGGGTCAGGATCCGGTCACCGAGCCGCCAGCGGGCCTCGTCGAGGCGGCGGAAGGTCAGCGGTCCGACGATGCCGTCGACGGTCAGGCCACGGTGCTGCTGGAAGGTGCGGACCGCGAGCTCGACGTGCTCGTCGTACGTCGCGTCGGGCGTGTGGTGCCCGGCGGGGGGCGGCACGACACCGCCGCCCAGGACGCCGATCCGCTGGAGCAGGCCGGTGATCTGGGCGACGGCGGGACCGGAGTCACCGAGTCGAAAGACTGCGTTCACGCAGGCGACTGTAACGTCCGGGGGTGTGCGGCTCGCTCAGGCGATGAAGTCGGCGAGCTCCTTGAGCAGCGCCGCCTTGGGCCGCGCGCCCACGATCTGCTTCACGACCTCGCCGCCCTGGTAGACGTTGAGCGTGGGGATGCCGTTGACGCGGTAGGTCGAGGGGGTGACCGGGTTCTCGTCGACGTTCATCTTCACGAACGTCACCTTGTCGCCGTGCTCGGCGTTCAGCTCGTCGAGGATCGGGCCCACCTGGCGGCACGGGCCACACCACTCGGCCCAGAAGTCGACGAGAACGGGCTTCTCGGACTTCAGGACCTCGGTCTCGAAGTTGTCGTCGGTGACGGCCTTCAGGTCGGACATGTGTGTTCCTTCATCTCGAGGATTGGGGGTTCGGTGTAGTGAACACCCCGGGACTGACATTGATTCCGGGCATGGCCCGGCCCGGGCGCTCGGTGGGCGCTCGGCTCAGGCGCCGGCGCCGACGGTGGCGGCACCGGCGGAGGTGATGCGGGAGAAGTCCAGGTCGGTCAGGAAGCGCTCGGCGTCCAGGGCCGCGGCGCAGCCGGTGCCGGCGGCGGTGATGGCCTGGCGGTACTGGTGGTCGACCAGGTCGCCGCAGGCGAAGACGCCCGAGACGTTGGTACGGGTCGACGGCGCGTCGACCAGGACGTAGCCCTCGTCGTCCAGGCGCACCTGGCCGGGCAGCAGCTCGGAGCGGGGGTCGTGACCGATGGCCACGAACAGGCCGGTCGCGTCGAGCTCGCGGGTCTCCCCGGTCTCGGTGTCGCGCAGCGTGACGCCGGTGACCTTGTCGTCACCGTGGATCGCCGCGACCTCGGAGTTCCAGGCGAACTCGATCTTGGGGTCGGCGTAGGCGCGCTCCTGCATGATCTTGGAGGCGCGGAGCTCGCCGCGACGGTGGATCAGGGTGACCTTGGAGCCGAAGCGGGACAGGAACGTCGCCTCCTCGATCGCGGAGTCGCCACCGCCGACCACGGCGATGTGCTGCTCGCGGAAGAAGAAGCCGTCGCAGGTGGCGCACCAGCTGACGCCGTGGCCGGAGAGACGGTCCTCGTCGTCCAGGCCGAGCTTGCGGTAGCCCGAGCCCATGGCCAGGATCACCGAACGCGCGGTGAAGGTGCCCTCGGCGGTCGTGACGATCTTGGTCTCGCCGGTCAGGTCGAGCTCGATGACGTCGTCGGAGACCAGCTCGGCGCCGAAGCGCACGGCCTGCGCGCGCATCTCGTCCATCAGGGCCGGGCCCTGGATGCCCTCGCGGAAGCCGGGGAAGTTCTCCACCTCGGTGGTGTTCATCAACGCGCCGCCGGCTGTGACCGAGCCCTCGAAGACGAGGGGGGCGAGGTTCGCGCGGGCGGCGTACACCGCGGCGGTGTAGCCGGCAGGACCGGAGCCCACGATGATCACGTTGCGGGTGTCCTCGGAGTGCGAGGCGGTCTGCTCAGTCACGGGTTCTCCATCACGTCGGGGTGCGTCGTACGGCTGGCTCAACAGATCCTAGGGTCGCGGCATTCCGGCGCGGGGTGTGACGTGGTTCCACGTGGAACGTGGGGTCACGGGAGGGTCAGCCGAGGGCGACGAGGCGGGTGAGGTCGTCGGCCGGCAGGTGCCCGGCGGTGGCGTTGACCTTCATCGTGGCCAGGTCGGCGCGGCCGGACTGCACCGTGAGGAACGCGGTGTCCGAGGCGTCGCGGCCGGTGGCGATCCGGACCAGGGTGTCGCGGGGGGCGAGGGTGGTGGCATCGACGGCGTACCAGCTGCCGTCGATCGCGGCCTCGACCACGGCGTGGAAGTCCATCGGCGAGAGGCCCGGGGCGTAGACCGCGACCAGCCGCGCCGGCACGTTGCGCGCCCGGAGCATCGCGATCACGAGGTGGGCGAAGTCGCGGCAGACGCCCTGGCGGGCCAGGAGGGTCTGGGTGGCGCCGTCGGTGGGCCGGCTGGAGCCGCTGACGTAGTACAGCTGCGTGCCGACCCAGGAGCTGACGGCGTCGAGCAGCGCCTTGCCCTCGAGCTGGGAGAACTCGCTCCAGGCGGTGGGGCCGAGCTCGTCGGACTCCGCGTAGCGGCTCGGGCGCCGGTAGACGATGTCGTCGACCGGGTCGACGGTCGCGGGGGCGGCCCGCCCGGAGACCTCGGCGTCGTAGGCCAGGCGCAGGCGTCCGGGGGGAGCGGTGCAGACGTGCAGGCGGCCACCGTCGGCGACACGGACCTCGCGGACCTCGATGGCGGCGCCGTCGACGGTGATGCTCAGCGTCTCCGAGGCCAGCTCGGGGCCGTCGGCCACGGCGACCGACCAGACGAGCTCGGCCTCCTCACGCACGTCCAGCTCGACGGAGGAGGACACGGCACGAGGGGTGACGGCACTGGTCATGGCACCAGTCTGACGGAGGTCAGCCGCCGCCAGCGACCCGGGCCGAGGCGAGGACACGCTCGCCCGAGCACGACCACGCCTGCACCAGCCGGCGGCCGTCGCGGTCGGGGTGCACGACGAGCACCGCGGGTCGCCCGTCGAGGGTGATCGCGGACGGCAGGGCACCGTCGTCGGCCCGCGGCGGGGTGCAGCCCGCCCGGCGTACGGCGGCGGCGTCACCCGGGGGGACGTCGTTCACCGACGGGTCGGTCGGGGTGGCCGGGGAGCCGGGCGTCGGCGGCGTCGGGGTCGCTGAGGTGCCGGTGAGGGCGCGGCCGTTGGGCACCTGGATCGCCGAGCGGTCGGCGGCGGCCCGCCGCAGGAGGCGGGTGGCGTCGGCGTCGAAGGTGGCGAGGCGCACGGCGGGCAGGTTGTCGTCCTGGGCCCCGTCCTGGGTCCCGTCCTGGGTCCCGTCCTGGCCCTTGGTCGCGTCGGGGCCCGACTCGGGCGCCGACGCGCTGCCGCCGGCGTCGGAGCCCGCGCTCCCGCTGGTGGTGCTGTCGGCGCTGCTGCCGCCACTGGAGCCGTCGAGACCACCTAGCTGCGACACGGCGACACCGCCCGCCCCCAGCAGGACCACGGCGGCCGCGGCGGCCGCGAAGGTCCTCCGGGCGCGGCGACGGCGCAGGGGGACGACGTTGCTGCCGGCCTCCTCGGACACCCGCGCCGTCTCGGCGGACACCCGCGCCGTCTCGCCGGACACGGGCGCCGTCTCGCCGGACACGGGCGCCGTCTCGGCGGACACGGGCGCCGTCTCGGCGGGGACGGCGGCCAGGCGGGCCAGGGTGGCGTCGAGGCGGGCGGCGATCTCGGGGGGCATCGGGTCGCCGTCGGGGCCGGAGCCGAGCTCGGCGAGCAGGGAGCGCAGGTGGGCGTCGGTCGCGGGGTCCAGGGCGGGGTCGCCGGCGGGGTCCACGTGGGGGTCCCGGGTGGGGTCGTCCTCGGTCACGGTCGCTCACCTCCTGGGGTCGTCGGGGTGCTGGTCGGCTGGTCGGTGGGGGCGGGCGCGGCCACGCCCGGGACCGCACGGGGAGGCGCGGGTCCACCGGGATGGGACGCGTGGGGGGCGCGGCCGGTTCCCTCGTGGGTGCCCGTGCGGGCCGACGAGGGGTCCTCGGTGCCGGCGGTGCTCCCCCCGACGGTGCTGGCCAGGCCCAGGTCGGCCAGCAGCACGGCCAGGCGGGCCCGGCCGCGCGAGCACCGGCTCTTGACGGTGCCGGTCGGCACCTCCAGGATCGCGGCGGCCTCGGCGACCGGGTAGCCCTCCATGTCGACCAGCACGAGCGCCGCCCGCTGCTCCGGCGGCAGCTGCTCGAGGGCGGCCCGGACGCGGTCGCGGCGGTCGGCGGCCAGCACGTGGGCCTCGGGCTCGGAGTCCGAGCCCCCGGCCCACGCCGAGCCCGAGGCACCGGCACCGTCGGTCGATCCGGTGACCACCGCCCCGCGGGCGGCGCGCTCCTCGAGGTCGTCGGGGAGGGGGTCGGCGGCGCGCACCTTGGCCCGGCGCAGGCGGTCCAGGCAGGCGTTGACGACGATCCGGTGCAGCCAGGTGGTGACGGCGGCGTCGCCGCGGAACGTGTCGGCCCGGCGGTACGCCGAGATCAGCGCGTCCTGGAGGGCGTCGGCCGCCTCCTCGGGGTGGCCGGTGGTGCGCAGCGCGACCGCCCAGAGCCGGTCGCGGTGCCGGGTGAACAGCTCGGCGAAGGCGTCGGGGTCCCCCGCGGCGTGGGCCTCGAGCAGCGCCCGGTCCTCGCGGGGCACGTCGGCGGCCACGTGCGGCTCAGGACCTGACCGTGATGTCCGTGACCTCGCCGCGGTAGCCGCCGTCGGCGGCCGGCAGGCGGGTCAGCCACACCAGGACGTAGCGGGTGGTCGGCGTGGGGTCCAGGGTCACGGTGGCGCGCTCACCGGTCGCCGTGGCGCCCCCGACCTTGGTCAGCGCGTCCAGGCTGGTGGGGAACTGGCTGATGTCCTTGGCGGCGGTGTACACCTCGAAGGTCGTGGGGGCGCCCTTGAGCTGCACCCGCACCGACCCGACCTCGACGTCGCGGCCGAGGTCGACGAGCAGGCCGACACCGTCCTTGAGGCCGCCGAGCGCGGGGTTGCCGCGGTAGGTCAGCGTGGTCCACGAGGTGGCGGGGTCGCCGTCGATCGCGTTGCCGGTGGTCTCGGGGTTCTCCGTCGACGGGTCGCCCTGGGGGTCGAAGTCGCGGACGCCGGAGATCTTGAGCACCTGACCGGTGCGGCTGGCGGTCGAGGACGGGTCGCTGCTGGCGCTGCCGCCGTCGGTGGCGCCGCCCGTGCCGTCCTGCCGGCCGCGGGTGAAGGCCACGGCCATCGCGACGACCAGGACCAGGAGCACGCCGACGACGACGGCCGTGCGCAGCCAGCCGCGGCCCTCCTTGCCGGTGTGCCCGCCGTGGTGCGCGGCGGACTCGTCGGTGAACGGCCAGAACTCCGCGCCGTCACGACCGCCGCCCGAGGTGGCCTCGACGGGCAGCACGCCGCCGGTGGTGCCGGGCCCGGTGTGGCCCCAGGCGCCGGTGTCACCGGACCAGCCACCCGTGCCGCCGGAGGTCCACGACCCGGTGCCGTCGCCGGCGGAGCGCGCCCCGGCCGGGACGCGGCGCTCGGTGCTGGCGAAGAGCGGCCGCTCGGGCGGGTCCTCGAACGGGGGAGGCGGCGGGGACTTCTCGCGGGGGGCCGCGAGCGGCGACAGGTCGTCGGGGCCCTCGAGAGGCTCCCGGTGGATGCCGGTGTCCTCCAGGTCGATCGCGGCCGACACCTGGGTGGACTCCAGGGCGTCCGTGCCCGGGTCGGCGGCGGCGTGCGGGTGGGCGTCCGCGTCGGCGACCGGGGTGGGGGACGCGGCGGTGGAGGTAGAGGCAGCGTTCGGAGCGGGGACGGCGGCCGTCGCGGCGATCGTGGGGGACCAGGCCCGGGTGGCCTCGGAGAAGGGGTCCGGCTCCGGGGAGGGCTCGGGGGACGGGGCGGGCGGCGCCTCGGTGTGCATGGCGGCGGCGTCGAGGGGAGCGGCCTGGGTGGCGTCACCCACGTAGTCGGCCAGGGCGGCGGCGATCTCCTGGGCGGTCTCGATCGGCATCGTGTGCTGCGAGGCCTCCTTGTGCAGCACCCGGTCGCAGATCGCGTCCAGCGTGCGGGGCACCCCGGCGCGCACCTGGCGGGGGCGCAGGGGGCGGCGACCGTCCCGGGGCGCGCGGGGTACGCCGGAGCTCGAGACCCCGGGCCAGCGACCGGTCAGCGCGGCGTACAGGATCCCGGCCAGGTCGATCACGTCGGCCTCGCGGGCGTCGAGGTCGCCGTACAGCGGGTCCGGCGGCCGGGTGGGCTCGAGCGTGGCGTCGACGACGTACCCGATCAGCTTCACCGAGCCGGCGTGGGTGACCAGGACGGCCTCGGGGTTGAGCCGGCCGTGCGGCACCCCACGGGCGTGGCCGGCGGCGATGGCGTCGGCGACCTCGCGGGTCAGCCAGGCGGCGCGCGAGGGCGGCAGCGTGCCGCGCTGGAGCATCAGGTCGAGCGAGATGCCGTCGCCCCACTCGTTGACCACCCAGGTGATGCCGTCGGTCTGGTCGCAGTCGAGCACCCGCAGCAGGTGCGGGTCGGTGACGGTGGCCGAGACGCGGGCGGCCTCGAGCAGGTGGGCGGCCCGCTCGTCGTCGCTCGGGACCGCGTGGATGGCGACGCTGCGGGCGAGCACCTGGTCGGTGGCGCGCCAGAAGCGGGCGCCGTCGTGCTCGGCGAGCAGGTCGTCGAGGCGGTAGCGGCCGGCGAGGAGGGTGCCGGGCCCGATGGCTCCGCTGCTCATGCCTCACCCCCTCGGTGCGTGCGGTGTCGACTGCCCCAGGGCGCCGGGACAGCTGCGGTGGTGCGGGGCCCATCGTAGGTCCCCGGGTCAGGCCTCCGGGCGTTTCGTCCGGGTTCCTGGGGGCTCGACGCGCCGGGCGTCGATCACCTCCCCCCACGGAGACGGCGGGTGATGAGCTTCATGACGTCGGTGACCTCGGTGATCCTGAGCAGGCGGGCCAGGACGACGTACGCCCCGAGGTAGGCCAGGCCCACGACGACGAGGTCGAGCAGCGCGTGCAGCGTGCTGGTGCCGGGCACCAGGTGGGCCATCCCCTCGCGCACCGCCCACGCCACCAGGCCGCTCAGACCCACCGCGACCACCAGCCGCACCAGGAAGCGCACCAGGCGGCGGCCGTCGAGCCCACCGACGGTGCGCGAGAGCAGGGCGTACGACGTGGCCGCGCCGACCGCGTAGGAGCAGGCGTAGGCGATCACCAGGCGCGGCGCGGTCTCGGCCGGGCTCGACCCGCGGGTCAGGGCCAGCGCCGCGACGATGTTGGTCAGCGCGATGGCGCACTGGACGAAGAAGACCAGCCGGGTCTGCTCGAGGGCGTAGAAGCCGCGCAGCACCAGGTAGTGCGCGGTGAACAGCACCAGCCCGACCCCGAACAGCGCCAGCGTGGGCGCGAAGTTGGCGAAGTCGGCGGCCGCGCTGCCGTAGCCCCAGATCACGTGGGCGAGGTCCAGCGACATCACCGCGAGCAGCACGGCGACCGGCACGACCAGGGCGTACGCCGACCGGATCGTCGAGGACACGGCCCGACCGACGGCGGCGAGGTCGCCCTCGGCGGCGTACCTCGAGAGCAGCGGGAGCATCGCTGTCGCGAGCGAGACCGTGACGATGGAGTGCGGCACCATCGTGAGCAGGAACGAGTTGGAGTAGATCGTGTAGCCGGTGCCGTCGACGTCGCTACCGCCGGCGCCGCCGACGGTGCCGCGGCTGGCGAGCCGCACGACCACGGTGTAGGCGACCTGGTTGACGATCACGAACAGCACCGTCCACACCCCGAGGCGCAGGGTGTGGCCCAGGCCGGTGCCGCGGAAGTCGAACCGCGGGCGGAACCGGAAGCCGGCCGAGCGCAGGTAGGGCACCAGCACGAGCAGCTGCACCACGATGCCGAGCGTCGAGCCGAGGCCCAGCAGCAGCTCGGCGCCCGAGGTGAACCCGCCCTGCTTCTCCGGGCCGCGGGCCGGACCGAGGGTGAGCAGGTAGGTCGCCAGGACCACCACGGCGACCACGTTGTTGGCGATCGGGGCCCACATCATCGGCCCGAAGCGGCCGCGGGAGTTCAGCACCTGCCCGACCAGCACGAACATGCCGTAGAAGAACACCTGCGGCAGGCAGTAGCGGGCGAAGGCCACGACCGACTGCAGCTGGTCGGCCCGCGAGGGGTCGTAGAACTGGTCGTCGAGGAACAGCCGCATCAGCAGCGGCGCGGCCACCACGAGCAGCACGGTCACCACGCCGAGGAACAGCGCGGCCAGGGTCATGATGCGGTTGGTGTAGGCCTCGCCGCCGTCGGCGTCGTTGCGCATCGACCGCACCAGCTGGGGGACGAGCACGGCGTTGACCACGCCGCCGGCCAGCAGGATGTAGAGCATGTTCGGCACCGTGTTGGCGATGTTGAACACGTCGGCGTGCAGCCCGACGCCCAGCGCGGCCGCGAGCAGGATGCCGCGCACGAAGCCGCTGAGCCGCGAGACCACGGTGCCCGCGGCCATCACGGCGCTGGAGGACAGCAGCGAGCGGGAGGCCTCCGAGCCGGTGGGGCCCGTGGAGCCGGTCGCCCCCGTCGAGGCGGGCGGGTCGGCGGGGGTGGGGGTCACGAGCCCTCCTGGACGCGCCAGCGGTGCAGTCGGATGCGCAGCACGATGCGGCGCACGATCATCACGGCGAGCAGGACGCCGCCGGCGATGATGAGGTACCAGATGGCCCGGCCCACCTGGCTGGTGCGCAGGCTGAAGGTGAGCGGGGTGCCCAGCTCCTCGCCACGGCTGGTGACGGGGTAGAGCGTCACGTCGTGCACGCCCGAGCGGCTGGTGACGTCCAGGCGCAGCGTGGTGCGCTGGCCGGGCTGCATGCTGACCGCGTCGGGGCTCTCGACGCGCACGTCGGAGCTGTCGGCCCGGGCACGCAGGCCCACGGTGATCGGCTGCTCGAGCCCGTTCACGATCGTCACGGTCAGCGTGCCGGACCCGCCCGACAGGGTGACGAAGTCGGTGCCGGTCACCTGGATCCGGTCGAGCTGGGAGCGGGCGGTGGCGTCGAGGGCGAGCACCTGCTCGGCGGCGAGCCCGAGGGTGGGGCGGGCGCTGTACGACGACGCCTGCAGCGCCGCGCCGGTGAGCCGGTCGGCCACGTCGTTGTCGTTGGCGAGCAGCCGGCCCATCACCCCACCCGTGCGCACGAGCACCCGGGTGGCGTCGACGTTGGCCGACCGGACCTCCGCGGCGCGGCCGGCGGCGCCGTAGGGCAGCCGCCCGGCGTACGTCGTGGAGGGGTCGCGCGGCAGCGGGGTGAGGCGGGTCCAGGGGGTGCCGAGCCCGCCGAAGAAGTCGGCCTCGCGCCAGCGCGCCCCCGGGTTCCAGCGGGCGGGCAGCTGCAGGACGACCGGGCGCGGGGCGGCGGCGCCCTTCTCGGCCTCCAGCGCGGCCTCGGCCAGCACCCGCTGGCGCAGCTCGAGGGCGTCGGTCGGGTCGGTCGGGGCGGGACCCCCGTCGGCCGCGCGCTGGTCGCCGAGCACCAGCTGCTGGCCCGACGGGAGGCGGGACGAGGGCGGCGCGGTGAGTCGGCCGCGGTCGCTGAGCAGGACCAGGTCGTCGCGGGAGACCCGCGGCAGCAGCTCGGGGTCGAACAGGCCGCTCACCGGCGCGACCACGGGGTCGGCGTCGAGCCCGCGGGCCGTCATCCGGCGCTGGGCGAGGTCGGCCGACCGGGTGACCAGGCTGGCCCGGCGGCGGATCAGCGCGACGACGTCGGGGTCGGAGTAGCCCACGGTGAGCCGGTCCTGGCCTCCGAGGTCGGTGAGCAGGGTGTCCAGGACACCGGCCGCGGCCTGCTGGTCCTCCGTCGTCGGGGTGCCCGAGAGCGGGGTCGCGGTGGCCGAGGGCGAGGGGCTGGGCGAGGGGCTGGCCCCGGTGCTGCTGCCGTCCTGTGCTGCGCCGTCGGGTGCCGCGACCACCCGGCCGCCCAGCGACAGCGGGGGGTTGCCGCTCCCGAAGTCGTCGAGGGCGTCGAGCACCGCCGGGTCGACCACCCAGGTGAGGGACTGCGCGGGGGCGGTGGCGCCGAAGTCGGCCAGCCGGGTCAGCCGGCCGCCCGACCCGGTGAGCGCCACCCAGCGGGCGGGGCCGTTGAGGCTGCCGTCGGCGGCACGGCGGGCGCGCTCGCGCAGGGGCAGGACGACCGAGACCGGCACGGTGCGGCGACGCTGCACGGCCGGCGTGACGAGCGGGATGAAGGTGCGGGCCCGGCCGTCGGCGACCAGGTCGCGCCCGGCGGCGCTCGCCCCGAGGGCGTGCACGCCGATCCAGTAGACGCCGGGGTCCCCGGAGATGGCCCGGTCGAGCTGGTCGCGGCGGATCCGCACGGTGAAGCGGGCGCTGGCCCCGTTGCGCAGGTCGCCGACCGAGACGTTCGTGGAGGTGTCCACGAGCCGGTTCCCGACGGTGGTGCTCGGGACGGTCGCGGCCGCCTCCTGCACCTCGTCACGGGTGGTCATCGGCGTCGAGGAGACGAACGGCGCCACGTTGACGTCGGTCCAGGTCTCGCCCGAGCTGTTGGCCACCACCCCCGACAGGGTGATGACGCCCCGCCGGGGCACGGTCGAGGGCGTCATCGAGGTCAGCGCGACCGAGAGGGGGGTGGCCTCCGGGTCGTCGGCGGCACGCACGTGCTGGGAATGTCGGACGCCGGCGGTCGCGGGGGCCGTCGCGGGGGTGCCGGCCGCCGCCGCGACGGTGGCCGGCGCGACGCCCAGCAGGGCCCCGGTCGCCAGCGTCGCCGCCGCCAGCGCACGGGTCGTACGGCGGGCGCGGCTCACGGCGGCGATGCTACCCAGCGCGGGCCGCGGACCCGGGGCGGCGGGCCGCATCGGCCGGAGATGGCTGGCAGGAGTCGGCGCGCACAGACATTAGAGTGGTCTCCCGTGTCCGAGGAGCCCCTGCTGATCAGCGACGTCCAGGCGCGCGTGGTCGCGGAGCTGGCGCGCATCGCGCCCGTCACCGACGAGCTCGGCCGCCGCTTCGCCGCGGCCGGCGAGGAGATCGCGCTGGTCGGCGGTCCCGTCCGCGACGCGATGCTGGGCCGACTCCAGAACGACCTCGACTTCACCACCTCGGCCACCCCCGAGGTCACCGAGCGCCTGGTCAAGGGGTGGGCCGAGGCCGTGTGGGACATCGGCCGGGCCTTCGGGACCATCGGCTGCCGCCGCGGCGAGTGGCAGGTCGAGATCACGACGTACCGCTCGGAGGCCTACGACCCCGAGAGCCGCAAGCCGGCCGTGCAGTACGGCGACTCGCTGGTCGGCGACCTCTCCCGCCGTGACTTCACGGTCAACTCGATGGCGCTCACCCTGCCCGACCAGCAGCTCGAGGACCCGTTCGGCGGCGTCGTCGACCTCGCCCACCGCGTGCTGCGCACCCCCGGGCGGCCCGAGGACTCCTTCTCCGACGACCCGCTGCGGATGATGCGCGCGGCCCGCTTCGCCTCCCAGCTCGGCTTCGAGGTCGCCCCCGAGGTGGTCGCGGCGATGACCGACATGGCCGAGCGCATCGGCATCGTCTCGGCCGAGCGGGTGCGCGACGAGCTGGTCAAGCTGCTGCTGGCGCCCGACCCCGTGCCCGGCCTGCGGCTGCTCGTGGAGACCGGCCTGGCGGCGTACGTCCTGCCCGAGCTGCCGGCCCTCGCGCTGGAGCGCGACGAGCACCACCGGCACAAGGACGTCTACGAGCACAGCCTGACGGTGCTGCAGCAGGCGATCGACCTCGAGCCGCGCCTGCCCGGTGGCGGCCCCGACCTCATCTCGCGGCTGGCGGCGCTGATGCACGACGTCGGCAAGCCCCGCACCCGGCGGTTCGCCGAGAACAACGTGGTCACCTTCCACCACCACGACGTGGTCGGCGCCAAGCTCACCCGCAAGCGGATGCAGGCGCTGCGGTTCTCCAAGGACCAGACCGAGGCGGTGTGCCAGCTGGTCGAGCAGCACCTGCGCTTCCACGGCTACGGCTCGGGCGAGTGGACCGACTCCGCCGTACGCCGCTACGTGCGCGACGCCGGTGACCAGCTCGAGCGCCTGCACGTGCTCACCCGGGCCGACTGCACCACGCGCAACCAGCGCAAGGCCGACCGCCTGAGCCGCACCTACGACGAGCTCGAGGAGCGCATCGCCCGGCTCTCGGAGGAGGAGGAGCTCGCCTCCCTGCGCCCCGACCTCGACGGCAACCAGATCATGCAGATCCTCGGCATCGGGCCCGGCCGCGAGGTCGGCCAGGCCTACGCCTTCCTGCTCGAGCAGCGCCTCGACCGGGGTCCGATGACGGAGGAGCAGGCGACGGCGGCGTTGGAGGAGTGGGCGGCCAGCCGCTTGTAAATCGGGGTTATGGACGCTCCACTCGGCTCCCACCGGGGCCGAGCCGTCCACAACCCTCGCCAAGCCGACCTTGTGGCGCTCCTCACCTGCCGGGGGGCGAGACCTGGCCACGGCGTACGTCGTTGCGCCCCTAGGTTCGAACACCGTCCCCCGGAGGCTCCGGGGACCTCAGGAGAGGATCCGCATGCCGCTCACCGACGTCGCCCCCATCGAGGCCTCGATCGAGATCGCCGCCCCGCCCGCGGAGGTCTGGGCGCTGGTCTCCGACCTGCGCCACATGCCCCGCTGGAGCCCGCAGGTGGCCAAGACCTTCGTGCGCGGCGGCGAGATGAAGCCCGGCGCGAAGACGGTCAACATCAACCGGCGCGGCCTGCTGGTGTGGCCCACGCAGGCGATGGTGACCGAGTTCGTGCCGCAGGAGAAGGTGGCCTTCCGGATCAAGGAGAACTGGACGATCTGGTCGTTCACCCTCGAGCCGACGGCCGGCGGCGGCACCCGCGTCGTCCAGCGCCGCGAGGCCCCCCAGGGCATCTCCGACGTCTCGGTGCGGCTGACCAAGACCGTGCTCGGCGGCATCGACGGTTTCGCCCGCGAGCTGCAGGCCGGCATGGACCAGACGCTGGAGCGGATCAAGGCCGACGCGGAGCGCTGACCCCTCCCGGATCCTCGGCGGGGACCTGCGTGGCGCCCCACCGGCGTACGACCCAGCCGGCCGGGTGCTGCTCGAGCTCCAGCGACTCGGTGTTGCCGAGCGGGTGGGCCTGCGCCCACGCGGGGGTCACGCCGGTCGCCAGGACGGGTACGGCGATGCCGAGCGCGGTCTGGTGGCCGACCACCAGCACGGTCGCGTCCGGGTGCCGTCCCGCGACCTCGGCGAAGGTCGCCCGGTGGCGCTCGACCACCTCGGTCCCGGACTCGCCGCCGGCGAACCGGGCGTCGAGGTCGCCGGCGTACCACTGCCGGGTGACGGCGTCGATCCGTTCCACGTGGAACGGCGTGCCGACGAGGTCGCCGAGGAACACCTCGCGCAGCGCCTTGTACGCCGTCACCTCGACGCCCAGCCGTGCGGCGGCGAGCTCGCCGGTCTGCACGGCCCGGGAGGTGTCGCTGGTGACCACCGCGACCACGCCCGCGTGCGCGACCGAGACCCCCAGGGCGCGTGCGGCGTCGCGGCCCACCGGGGTCAGCGACCCGCCCTCGTCGGAGAACCAGTCCTCGACGTAGGCCGCCTTCGCGTGCCGGGCGACGACCAGTCGCACGCTCCTCAGACCGCCGGGCTGACCTGGTGGCCGTTCAGCACGCGGTAGGTGTACGCCGAGCCGACGACCACGACCGGGCCCGCCACCAGCAGGCCGAGGCCGCAGAGCAGCGCGCCGACGAAGAGCGTCACGCTCGCGAGCAGGTAGAAGACCAGGGTCTCGGCGAGGTGCGCGCGGGTGAAGGCGATGCTGGCCTTGATGGCGTCGACGGCCTTCATCTCCTGGTCCACGACGAAGAACAGGGTGTACTGCGTCAGGAACCCGAAGATCAGCGCCGGGATGATGCACAAGACGTAGCCGATCGCGATGCCCACCGCGAGCAGCAGCCCCGCGAGCGCCACCTGGCCCTTGTCCCAGCCCTGCCAGATCGAGCCCATCGAGACCGGCCGGCCGTCGACGGTGTCCACGCCGCCGCGCACCAGGGCCGCGCCGACGAACTGCCCGACGAGCACGCTGAAGAGCAGCATCACGGCGTACCCGACCATGAAGGCGAGGAAGCCCGGCCCCGCGTCGTACGTCGTGACGCCCGTCGCCGGGTCGGTGGTGAAGCCGCCGCCGCCGAGCAGCAGCGCGCCCAGGACCGCGTAGATCACCGCGAACACCAGTCCGACGACCACGAGCGCGACCAGCATCGGCACGAGCAGCTCGGCCGGCTTCTTGGAGAACTTCTCCCAGCCGTACTTGATCGCGCCGACCGCGTCGTACCCGCCCTGGTCGAACCCGCCTCGGCCGTACGCCGGCTGGCCGTAGCCCGGCTGGCCGTAGGGCTGTTGCCCGTACGGCTGCTGCCCGTACGGCGCCTGGCCGTACGGCTGCTGGCCGTACGGCGCCTGGCCGTAGCCGGGCTGCTGGCCGTACGGCGCCTGGCCGTAGCCGGGCTGGCTGTAGCCGGGCTGCGGCTGGCCGTACGGCTGTCCGTACGGCTGGCCGGGCTGCTGCTGCGGCGCGGGCGGCTGTCCCGGGTGCTGAACGTACGGCTGGCCGGGCTCCTGACCCGGCTCCTGATCAGCCTGCTGCCCCCAGGCCGGCTGCTCCTGCGGCGTCTCCCCGGCCGGGGGCGTCGGGGCGTCGGGTGCGCCCTCGGGCGGAGGGGCGTCGCTGCCCGCGGGGGGCGTGCCGTCGGGGTTCTCCGGAGGAGGGGTGCCTGCGCTCATGGGCGAACCCTAGGAAGGCGCGACCTGCTTGTCGATGGTCGTGACCTCTCGGACTACCCCGCCGGGCGCCGCCCCCCACCGTCGAGGTCAGGGCCTCACGGGCGGACCCACCCCGTCCAGCGCCGCCCGGATCTCGGCCTCGGTGGCCCCCAGGGCCCGGGCACGGGTCACGTAGGTGCGGGCCAGCCCGTCGAGCCGCTCGCGCCGCTGCGCCGCCTGGTCGGGGGTGCTGGTCGCGGTCGCGGCGACGCGGGTCCCCCCGCCGCGGCGCGAGCTGAGCAGCCCGTCGGACTCCAGCTCGCGGTAGGCACGGGCCACGGTGCCCACCGCCAGCCCGAGGTCGCCGGCCAGCTGGCGCAGCGGTGGCAGCCGCTCGCCCCCGCGCAGGGCGCCGGTCGCGACGAGGTCGGTCACCTGCCGGCGCAGCTGCTCGTACGCCGGGGTGGGGTCGTCCGGGTCGACCTGGAGGGTGGCGGCGCTCATCGGCCGGTGCGGCCCGGCGCCGCGTCGTCCCGGGGTGCCGGAGCGGAGTGCGGCCGGGTGGCGCGGGGCCCACGCGGCGTCCCGGGGCGCAGGAGGACGAGCGCGCACCCGATGACGAGCACCACCACGGGCAGGACGCTGACGCCCAGCGCCGTGGCCACCGGGCCGGACCATCCCGGCGCGCAGTCCCCGACCTGGCCGCCGATCGTGTGCAGGGCGGCGGCTGCCGTGCTCGCGACGCCGACGTACGACGACCCCACGGCCACCCCGGTCGCGGCCACCACCACCCGCAGCGAGCGCCGCCGGAGGGCGTCGTCACCCCCCGCGTCACCCCGGCCCCGTGGGCGGAGCACGACCTGACGGGCCGCGAGACCGGCGACGACCAGCACCACGAGCAGGCCCAGGGCCAGCGGACCGGAGTAGTAGGAGCCGGGATAGTGGGAGGCGGTCGAGGAGAACACCCCTCGGGCGCAGGACACGGCGCGGGCCTCTCCGCCCGGCGAGTCCAGGCTGGCGGTCAGGGTGGTCAGCAGCAGCAGGGCGGCGGTCAGGACCACGACGACGGCGACCGGGATCCAGGCGCGCGGCACGTAGTCGCGAAGCCGGCGTACCCCCAGCGACGCCGACCTCACCCCGGCGTCCCGTCGCGGCCGCACCAGGGTCTCGCCGGCGACCACCGCGAGCAGGACGCAGGTGCCGAACACGGTGGGGGCGAGCATCGGGCCCGTGCCGTGGGAGCTCCCCTCGGACACGGCCTGCGACGCCAGCAGGCCGACCACCACCCCGACCACGCGGGTCAGCCCCACGAGTCGTCCCTCGCGCACCGGCGTCGCGGGCACGTGGGTCCGCCCGCGGTCGCCCCGCACAGCGGCGACCGCGAGGCCCCCCAGCACGGCCAGGACGAGCAGGAGCGCGAGCATCTCGAGCAGGCCGACGGCGAACATGGGGACTCCTTGTGTCAGATCAGTGACACAAATATGGAGGGACGTCGATCTTGTGTCAAGCAGGTGACACAAAGCGATAGTCCGAGACGTTCGGACCCTCTTCCCGGCGTGGGAGGGGTCCGAACGTCTCGGACTATCGGTCGTTCAGCGGTCGAGCAGCTGGCTCAGCGCTCGACGTCGCCCTTGATGAAGGCCTCGACGGACGCGCGGCCCTCCTCGTCGGGGCGCTGCACGGGCGGGGACTTCATCAGGTACGACGACGCCGACAGCAGGGCGCCGCCGATGCCGCGGTCCTTGGCGATCTTGGCGGCCCGGATCGCGTCGATGATGATGCCGGCGGAGTTCGGGGAGTCCCAGACCTCCAGCTTGTACTCCAGGTTCAGCGGCACGTCGCCGAAGGCGCGACCCTCGAGGCGCACGTAGGCCCACTTGCGGTCGTCGAGCCAGGCGACGTAGTCCGAGGGACCGATGTGCACGTTCTTGGAGTCGGTCAGCCCGGCCAGCGAGCCGGTCAGGTTCGAGGTGACGGCCTGGGTCTTGGAGACCTTCTTGGACTCCAGGCGCTCGCGCTCGAGCATGTTCTTGAAGTCCATGTTGCCGCCGACGTTGAGCTGGTAGGTCCGGTCCAGGGCCACGCCGCGGTCCTCGAACAGCTTGGCCATCACCCGGTGGGTGATCGTCGCGCCGACCTGGCTCTTGATGTCGTCGCCGATGATCGGGACGCCGGCGTCCTCGAACTTCTTGGCCCACTCGGGGTCCGAGGCGATGAAGACGGGCAGGGCGTTGACGAAGGCCACGCCCGCGTCGATGGCGCACTGGGCGTAGAACTTGTCGGCGTGCTCCGAGCCCACGGGCAGGTAGGAGACGAGCACGTCGACCTCGGCCTCGCGCAGGGTGGCGACGATGTCGACCGGCTCCGCCGCGGACTCCTCGATGGTCTGGCGGTAGTACTTGCCCAGGCCGTCGTGGGTGTGGCCGCGCTGCACCTCGATGCCGAGCGTGGGGACGTCGGCGATCTTGATGGTGTTGTTCTCCGAGGCGTTGATGGCCTCGGACAGGTCCTTGCCGACCTTCTTGTCGTCGACGTCGAACGCGGCGACGAACTCGACGTCGGAGACGTGGTACTCACCGAACAGCACGTGCATCAGGCCCGGCACGGTGGCCGACGGGTCGGCGTCCTTGTAGTACTCCACGCCCTGGACGAGGGAGCTGGCGCAGTTGCCGACTCCGACGATGGCGACTCGAATCGATCCCATTCGGGGTTCTCCTTCACTCACGGCTGGTGCGGGTTGTGGGGGTGGTGCGGGCCCGGGCGGCCTTCTTGGCGGCACGCGTGGCGGCAGTCGCCGGCGTCCCTGTCGGTGTCCGGGCGGTCGGGGGAGGTACGTCGGGCACGTCGCGCTCGGCGTCGATCAGGTCGGTCAGCCACCGGACCTCGCGCTCGACCGACTCGACCGCGTGGCGGTGCAGCTCGGTGACGTAGCGGTCGGTGCCGGCCGGGCCCCGGTTGGCGCGGGCGCGGTCGAGGCGTTCCTGGAGGCGGGAGCGACGGCCTTCGAGGATGCGCAGGCGCACCTCGCGGTCGGTGCGGGAGAAGAACGCGAACCTCATGTTGAAGTCCTCGTCCTCCCAGGCCGAGGGGCCGACGTCGGTGATCTGGCCGGCGAAGTGCTCCAGGCCCGCGTCGGTGACCTGGTAGACGATCCGCTGGCGGCGCGAGACCCCGACGGGGGCGGCGGCGACCTCGGTGACCAGGCCGGCGCGGAGCATCCGCTTCAGGGCGGGGTAGAGCGAGCCGTAGGAGAGCAGCCGGGTCCAGCCGAGCAGCAGGTTGAGCCGCTTGCGCAGCTCGTAGCCGTGCAGCGGGGAGTCGTGGAGCAGGCCGAGGATCGCCAGCTCGAGGGTCGCGCCCTTGCTCGCTGCCATGCCCCTCCTCACCTCGGACGTCCGGTCGTTACATCGAGTCAACCTATCGCATCGATATATTGAGTTGGCATCGCCACACCGCGAGCCCGGTTCGGCCCGGGTCACCCAGCCCGACCCCGTACCCTCGACTCGATCGATCCGGACCGGACGGCGCCCCCGGCGCCCGCGAACAGAAGGGGAGCCGTGAGCGGCAGCCGCAGCAGTGCCTCGTCCCGCCCCGGGGCCTCGTCGACGGCCTCGAAGGCTCCGACCCGCACCCGCGGGCAGAAGGTCAGGCGGGTCCTGACGTGGCTGCTCGTGACCGGCCTGGTGCTCGTCCTCGTGCTGGTGGCCATCGGCTACTTCGCCTACCGCAACACCACGATCCCCTCGGCCAACAAGGCCTTCGAGGCGCAGTCGACGTACGTCTACTACTCCGGCGGCAAGGACAAGATCGGCCAGTTCGCCGACCAGAACCGCGAGTCCATCCCGCTGGCCGACATCCCGGAGTCGATGCAGGACGCCGCGATCGCCGCGGAGGACCGCACCTTCAAGACCAACAGCGGCATCGACCCCAAGGGGATCCTGCGCGCGGCCTTCTCCAACGCCAAGGGCAACTCCACCCAGGGCGCCTCGACGATCACCCAGCAGTACGTCAAGATCCTCTACCTCAGCCAGGAGCGCACGCTCTCCCGCAAGGTCAAGGAGGCGTTCTTGTCGCTGAAGGTGCAGCAGGAGAAGTCCAAGGACGAGATCCTCGAGGGCTACCTGAACACCATCTACTTCGGTCGCGGCGCGTACGGCGTCGAAGCCGCCTCGCAGGCCTACTTCGCCAAGCCGGCCAAGCGGCTGACCGTGCCCCAGTCGGCGATGCTCGCGGCGATCCTGAACTCCCCGAACTACCTGCGCCCCGAGAAGGGCGCCCCCGGTCGCCAGGCGTTGATCGCGCGCTACGACTACGTCCTCAAGGGCATGGTCTCGATGGGCAACCTCGACGCCTCCCAGGCCGACCAGTACCTCGGCACGCTGCCCAAGCTGGGCCGGGCCCGCACCAACAACCAGTACGGCGGCCAGCGCGGCTTCATGCTGTCGATGGTCAAGGACGAGCTGCGCAAGCTCGGCTTCGACGACAACGAGATCGACTCCGGCGGCCTGCGGGTGGAGACCACCTTCACGCGCAAGGCGATGGACGCCAGCGAGAAGGCCGTGCAGGAGCAGAAGCCCGACGGGCTGAAGAAGCTGCACGTCGCCACCGCCTCGGTCGACGTGCAGACCGGCGCCCTGATCGGCTTCTACGCCGGCCAGGACTACCTCCAGTCCCAGCTCAACTGGGCCCGGCTCGGCGGCTCGCCCGGCTCGGCGTTCAAGCCGTTCGCCCTCGCGGCCGGCATCGAGGCCGGGTTCAGCCTCAAGGACACCTTCGACGGCAACTCGCCGTACACCTTCGCGAACGGCAACACCGTCGTCAACGAGGGCGCCGGCGAGGGCAACGACTACGGCTCGGCGATCAGCCTGATCACCGCGACCGAGCAGTCGGTCAACACCGCCTACTCCGACCTGACCGAGGCGATCGGGCCCAAGAAGATCCTCGACGAGGCCGTGGCCCTGGGCGTCCCCCGGCGCACCCCGGGCCTCGAGGCCAACGACGCGATCGCGCTGGGCTCGGCGACGATCAGCCCGATCACGATGGCCAACGCCTACGCCAGCATCGCCAACGCCGGCCGTCACCACGACGTGTTCACCGTCAAGAAGGTGACCCGGGCCTCCGACGGCAAGGTGCTGTGGCGCAACCCGCGCAAGAGCAACCGGGTGCTCAGCGAGGACATCGCCGCCGACACCAGCTACGCCATGCAGCAGGTCGTCCAGAACGGCACCGGCCGCAACGCGCTCGTGCTCGGCCGGCCCGCCGCCGGCAAGACCGGCACCGCCACCAACGCCGACGGCGACGTCTCGTCGTCGTGGTTCGTCGGCTACACCCCCCAGGTCGCGACCGCGGTGATGTACGTCCGCGGCAAGGGCAACGAGGCGCTCAACGGCTACCTGCCGACGTACTTCGGCGCCGACTACCCGACCCGCACCTGGGCGGCGGTGATGGGCGGGGTCCTCGAGGGCACCGACAGCGAGAGCTTCCCGCCCCCGGTCTACGTCGACGGCGAGGCGCCCGACACCGGCCACGCGCCGTACACCCCGCCGCCGGCGCCGGTCCCCTCGACGCCCTCGCCCACGCCGAAGAAGAAGAACAACGGCGGTGGCGGCCAGCAGACCTCGTCGCCGGCCCCCGCGCCCTCGACCCCGGCGGCCCCGGCCCCGACGGACGGCGGCACCCCCGGTGGCGGCAACGGTGGCGGCAACCCCACGCCTCCGGGCCGAGGCTGCGCCCCGACGGACCCGACCTGCCCGTGACCGGCCGACCCCCGGCCGACCCGTCCGCGCCCCAGGTCGCTCCGACGCGGTCCGACCCGGTCGCCACCTCGTTGAGCGAGGTGGTCGGGGGTCCGGTCGGACGGCACGGCCGCCCGCACGCCTGGTGGTCGCCGGTGCGGGTGCTGCTCGCGCTGTGCGCCGTCGTCTTCGCGCTCTCGGTGGTCCACCACGCCCCGTGCCTGAGCACGAACTGGGCCAGCGACCAGGCCCGCTACGGCAAGATGTGCTACTCCGACGTGCCCTACCTCTACACCGGGCGCGGTCTCGCCGAGGGCCGCTGGCCGTACGCCGACACCGGTGGCCGGTTCCAGGTGATGGAGTACCCCGTCGGCATCTCCTACCTGGCCTACGGCGCCGCCCTGCTGACCCAGCTCCACCCCAGCGGGCCACCGCTGGCCGAGCGGCGGGCCGGCGACGCGGCCTCGCTCTGGTCGCTGCCGGGCATGACGACCGAGGTGAACACCTACTTCCTGGTGACCGCGCTGCTGCTGATCGCACTGGGTCTTGCGGCGGCGTGGTTCCTCGCCGGCACCCACCGCGGTCGCCCCTGGGACGCGCTGCCGTTCGTGCTCTCGCCGTGCCTGCTCGCCACCGGGCTGATCAACTGGGACCTGCTGGCGGTGGCGCTCGTGGCCGGGGTGCTCTGGGCCTGGTCGCGCGACCGACCCCTGCTGACCGGGGTGCTGATCGGGCTCGGGGCCGCCAGCAAGCTCTACCCGCTGTTCCTGCTCGGCCCCGTGCTGGTGCTCGCCTGGCGACGCCGCCGGCTCACCGACTTCGGGCTGGCCGCGGGCGGGGCGGCCCTGGCCTGGGGGCTGGCCAACCTGCCGGCCCTGCTGACCGGGCCCGAGCAGTGGAAGGTCTTCTGGCGCTTCAACTCCGAGCGGGGGGCCGACCTCGGCTCGATCTGGCTGGTGCTGACGCACCAGGGCGCCACCTTCACCCCCGCCCAGATCAACAGCTGGTCGTGGGTGTTCTTCGCCCTGGTCTGCGCCGGGGTCGCGGCCCTGGGGCTGCTGGCGCCGAGGACGCCCCGCCTGGCCCAGCTCGGCTTCCTGGTCGTCGCGGGCTTCCTGTTGGTGAACAAGGTCTACTCGCCGCAGTACGTCCTGTGGCTGTTGCCCCTGGCGGTGATGGCCCGCCCCCGCTGGCGCGACCTGCTGATCTGGCAGGCCGGCGAGATGGTCTACTTCGTCGCGGTCTGGATGTACCTCGGCGGCTGGCTGGAGGAGGCCGCCGGCGGCCAGTCCCCGGCGTACGACCTGGCGGTGTGGGTGCGCCTGGCCGCCCAGGTCTTCCTGATGGCCGTCGTCGTGCGCGACGTGCTGCTGCCCCGCCACGACCCCCTCGAGACGGCGCCCGTGTCCGCCGAGACGGCGCTCGTGTCCGCCGAGACGGCGCTGTGTCCGCCGAGACGGCGCGTGTGTCCGGTGAGACGGCGCGTGTGTCCGGTGAGACGGCGCGTGTGTCCGCCCCCGGGGAGCCTCGGCTCAGCTGATCGCGACGGTGTCGACGTCGGTGGTGGTGAACCGGACGCGTACGTCGACCTCGTCGCCGACCGCGGGCACGGTCGCACCAGCGGGCAGGAACAGCATCGAGGCCTGCATGTGCGGGGGCTCGGCGAACAGCCGCTGCTTGCCGCCGACGGTGAAGGGAGAGCGCACCAGGCCGGCGGCGTCGAGGCCTCCGCGGGCGATGGAGGCCGCGCGCGACCTCAGCGAGGCGTCGCCCGTCGGGGCCTCCAGGCCGATGCCGTGGGCCGTGCCTCCGGAGACGATCAGGAGGGTGCCGGAGCGGGGGGCCGCGCGGCCGCGGTAGCCGTAGACGTCACCGCGCTCGACCGGGTGGGCGTCGAGCACGGTGGACCGGACCGCGAGGGCGCCCCGGTCGCCCAGCCACAGGCCGGTGCCCATGCGCTGGCGGAAGACGAACTCACCGAAGTCGGCCCGCAGCCGCTCCAGCTCGGGATCGGTGAGGTGCGAGACCCAGACCGTGCGGCCGCCCGGGTGGTCGTCGCGGCCGCCGAGCTTGTCCAGCCCGGCGGCGACGACGTCGGTCATCAGCCGCTGCATCTCGCCGAGGTGGGAGCCGTGGCCGAGCGGCAGGTGGAAGGCGCTGCCCTCGACGACGACACCGCCCCGGCGCACGACGTCACCGGCCTCGCGCAGCCCCCGGGCGCTGAAGCCGTGCCGCCGCATCGAGGTCAGGCGCTCGAGCACGACGCGTGGCCGGCGACCGCTGGTGCGGCCCTGCTCGGCCAGCGCCTCGAGGTCCTCGAGCCGGCCGACGGTGTGGATCACGCGGGGGTCGTCGGAGGCGGGGGTGAACCGACGCCAGGGAGTCATCACCAGCAGCGAGCCGTCGAAGCGCTGCACCACGTCGGGCAGCTCGTCGTAGGTGCCGACGCAGATCGTGTCGACCCCGAGCCACTGCGCCTTGCGGGCCAGTCGCGGCAGGCCGAAGCCGTAGCCGTTGCCCTTGCAGACCGGCGCCAGGCCGGGGTGGCGGTCGGCGACGTCGCGCAGGTGCGCGCGCCAGCGGTCGCCGTCGACGTGCAGGGTCAGGCCCATGGTCAGCCCCTCCGGGACATGTAGAGGTCGAAGGCGCGGTAGATCGCGCGGTTGAGCGGCAGGTCCCACTCGCCGACGTGCTCGACGGCCTCGCCGCCCGTGCCGACCTTGAACTGGATCAGGCCGACGTGGCCGTCGTCGGCCGAGAGGGTGTCGGTGATCCCGCGCAGGTCGTAGACGTGGGCGCCCGCGGCGAGGGAGTCGCGGATCATCTGCCACTGCACCGCGTTGGAGCCGCGGACCTCGCGCTTCTCGGTGGAGGAGGCGCCGTAGGAGTACCACGTGTGGGTGCCGACACGGATCCAGATCGTCGCTGCCACCAGGTCGCCCTCGTGGCGGGCGGTGTAGAGCCGGATCCGGTCGGGGTCCTCGGCGCTGAGCGCGTCGTACATCGTCTCGAAGTACCTCACCCCACGCGGGGTGAAGTGGTCGCGCTCGGCGGTGTGGGCGTAGAGCGCGTGGAAGGCCGCGAGGTCGGCGCGCGTGCCCTGGGCGACCACCACGCCCAGCTTGGCGGCCTTCTTGATGTTGCGCCGCCACTGCTGGTTCATCCCGGCGAGCACGTCGGCCTCGGTGCGCGGGGCACCGTCGGCGTCGACCAGCGGGATCTGGAAGTTGAACTGCGGCTGGCCCGCGGCGAAGCCGCCGGCGACCGACTGCGGACGCCAGCCGAGCTCCTGCAGCTGGGAGACCACCCGGGCGCCCACCTGGCTGCGCTCCTGCGGCGGCAGCGCCGTCAGCGACGCCACCGACTCGTCGGCGATGCCGTCCTTGACCTGGGCCGCGGTCCAGCGGCGGGTCACGACCGGCGGCCCGATGCGGACGCCGAAGGCGCCCTGGGAGCGCAGGTGCGACGCCATCGGCGCGAGCCAGGAGCCGAGGTCGTCGGCGGTCCAGTCGAGGAGCGGGCCCTCGGGCAGGTAGGCGAGGTAGCGCTTGACCTTCGGCAGCTGCCGGTAGAGGACGAGGGCGGCCCCGACCAGGGCGCCGTCGTCGTCGCGCCAGCCGATCGACTCGGCCCGCCACTCCGGCTTCACCGCGGCCCAGGCGGGCGTCTGCAGGAAGCTCGCCGACCCGCCCCCCGCGGTCACCGCCCGGAGGTGGTCGAGGTGCTCGGCCGCGGAGATCGTGGAAACCGTGAACGTCACCGGGCGAGCCTAGGCCAGCGCCCGCGTGACCAGCCGCTGCAGTCGCGCGAAGGAGGGATGGGTGGGGTCGATCAGGGTGAAGTGGTCTCCCTCGAGCGCCACCTCGGTCACCCGGCCCCCCGCGGCCCGGGCCTTCGCGGCGTACGACGCGGACTGGTCGGTGGGGATCACGGTCTCCTGCGTCGCCTGCACCGCGACCACGGGGCACGCGGCGGGCACGAGCAGCGCGGGGTCGCCGAGGGCGTAGCGGTCCGGCTGCTGCGCGGGCGTCCCGCCCATCAGCGACCGGGTGGGGCCGGCCGACTCGGGGGCCTGCGCGGCGGCGGAGAGGTCGAGCAGGCCCGACAGCGAGATCGCGCTGCGCGGGGTCAGGGCCGGGGCGCCGCCGGGGGTGCGGGCGTTGCGCGAGGCCGCCCACCCGGCGAGGTGACCGCCGGCGGAGTGCCCGAGCAGGACGACCTCGCCCGGGACGCCGCTCTCACGCGGGATCCGGTCGAGCGCGGCGGCGACGTCGGTGAAGGTGGTCGGCCAGCCGCCGCCGGCGCCGACGGTGCGGTACTCGACGTTCCAGGTGACGTGGCCGAGCTCGGTGAACCGCGTGGCCAGGGCGTTCATCAGGTCCAGGCCGTAGCCCGCCTGCCAGTAGCCGCCGTGGATCAGGGCGACCGTGCCGAGCGCGCGGCCCGCGGGGCGGCGTACGTCGACGAACTGGTGGTCGCGGTCGGCGCCGTAGTAGACCCGGTCGACGCCGGAGGACGCCGTACCGGTGGAGGCCCTGCCCGTAGGGGCCTCACCCGGGGAGGCCTCGGACGACCCGCCGCAACCGGCGAGCCCGGCCAGCGCGCCCAGGCCCACCCCGGCGCCGAGCAGCCCCCGGCGGGTCAGCCGGGGGACCTGGGTGCGGTCCATCAGACGCCGTGCTCGCGCAGCCAGGCGAAGTCGGCGAGGTGCTCCTCGGCGCCGCCCGGGGTCTCGCAGATGACCGGGGCGCCGGCCTCGCGGACCACGCCGGCGAACTCGTCCTCGGGCAGGTGCCCGGCCCCGAAGTTGGCGTGGCGGTCGGCACCGGAGTCGAAGGTGTCGCGGCTGTCGTTGGCGTGGATCAGGTCGAGCCGGCCGGTGATCGAGCGGATCTTCTCGACGGCCGTGGCCAGCTCGATGCCGCCCGCCCAGGCGTGGCAGGTGTCGAGGCAGAAGCCGACCTGCTCGGAGCCCTCGGCCTGCGAGACGGCGTCCCACACCCCCGCGATGCGGTCGAGGTGGCGGGCCATGGCGTTGTCGCCGCCGGCGGTGTTCTCGATCAGCAGCGGGATCCGGAGGTCGGTCGCCTCGATCGCCTTGCGCCAGTTGTCGAAGCCGGTGGCCGGGTCGTCGGACTTGCCGACGTGGCCGCCGTGCACGATCAGGCCCTTGGCGCCGATGTCGGCGGCGGCGGACAGGTGCTGCTGGAGCAGCTTGCGGCTCGGGATCCGGATGCGGTTGTTCGTGGTCGCGACGTTGACGATGTAGGGCGCGTGGACGTAGAGGTCGACGCCCGCCTCCGCCGCGGCCGTTCGCAGCGCCTCGGCGCCGCCGGGGTAGCGGATCTCGGGGCCCTGGTAGCCCTGCGGGTCACCGAGGAAGAACTGCACGAGGGTGGTGCCGCGGGCCAGGGCCTCGGCGACCGGGTCCTCCTGGGCGACGTGGGCTCCGATGGCGACGGTGCTGGTGCTCATCGGGCCAGCGTAGGCGGGGCGGCCGACAACCTGTCCGCCCGCCGATCACCGCCGATCGCTTGCCACATTGGAAAGTGATGAGTAAGGTTTCCGATATGGAAAGCGATGCCGACCGTCAGGACCTGGCCCAGCAGCTGCACGAGATCGAGCGCGGGCAGGCCGCCCCGTGGTTGAGGGCGCCGTCCCTCGGGTGGTGGTGGCCGGCGATGTTCGGGGTGTGGACGGCCACCTACACGCTCACGGTCGGTCTCCTCGACGGGGCCGTGAAGTCGCTGCTGATGCTCGTCCACGTGCTGGTCATGCTGGCCGCGGTCGGGTGGATGCGGCGGGTGCGCGGCACCTACCCCCGCGGCCGCTCGCCCCGTGAGCTCAACCCGGCGTTCGCGGTGCTCTTCGCGGGCGCGCTGGTCGTCGCCCTGGTCGTCTGGGGGGTGCACGTCCGGGTCGGCACGTGGGTGGCGGCAGCGGTCGGGCTGGTGCTGGCCTGGGCGCTCGTGGCCGCCTACGAGCAGATGTACGCGCGGGCCGTCGTGCGGGCGCGGGAGCGGATCGGGTGACCGAGCGCCCGACCACCTCGCCCCTGACCGACCTCGACCCGGTGCTGACCGCGCCGAAGCGGCTCGCGATCGCCGCGGTGCTCAGCGCCTCCACGTCCACCGACTTCGGCGTCCTGAGGGACCACCTCGGCATCAGCGACTCCGACCTGTCCAAGCAGGTCTCGGCCCTGGAGCAGGCGGGCTACGTCGACGTGAGCCGCACCGGCCGCGGGCGTGGCTCCACCACGAGCTTCCGCCTCACCAAGCCGGGACGGCAGGCCTTCGACCGGCACCGGGCCACGTTGCGAGCACTCCTGGGGGAGTGATCCGCCCCGTCTGGCGTAGTGTTTGAACATGTTCAAGGGCCGCCCGTGACCGCCGACACCCGCCAGCTCATCCTGGACACGGCCGTCCGCCTCTTCGAGGAGAAGGGGTACGCCGGCACCACGATGCGGGCGATCGCCACCGAGGCCGGCCTGTCCCCGAGCAACGCCTACTACTGGTTCGCCAGCAAGGACCAGCTGGTCCAGGAGTTCTACCGCCGCATCCAGGTGGCCCACCGCGAGCGCAGCGCCGACGTGCTCGCCGGCGGGGGCACCCTGGTCGAGCGCCTGCTGGCCGTCGAGCGGGCCTACCTCGAGGTGGTCGAGCCCTACCACGGCTTCGGGTCGGCGTTCGTCAGCACCGCGATCGTCCCGGGGGCGGCGGCCAACCCGTTCAGCGAGGAGTCGGGCGAGGCGCGCGAGCTGTCGATGGCGATCTACCGCGACCTCGTGGCGGGGTCGTCCCCGGCGGTCCCGGCGCGGCTCGCCGGCGTGCTGCCCGACCTGCTCTGGGTGGCCCACCTCGGGGTCACGCTGTTCTGGACCGTCGACACCAGCCGCTCCCAGCAGCGCACGCACACCCTGGTCGAGCGCTCCGTGGGCCTGCTCGGCAGCGTCGTGCGCCTCGCGCGCCTGCCCGGCTCGTCGGGGCTGGTGGACCACGTCGCCGGCGTGCTGGACGTGGTGGTCCCCGAACGGCACCGGTCGTGAGCGTGCTCGACGAACCCCCTGTGGCACGCGACGACCGCCTGCGGTGGTGGGAGGGGTCGGGCTCGCCGGGGGTCGGCGGCTACGTGCTCGCCGTCGTGGCCAGCGCCCTCGCCCTGGGGCCGGTGGTGGTGGTGAGCATGCTGCCCGACGCCCTCCGGGGGACGGAGGACCCCAGCTCCCTGCTGGGCGGGCTGGTCCTGGTCACCCTCTTCTCCCTGGTGCTCGCCGTGCCCGTCGCCCCCGCGGGCGTGCTGCTCACGCACCTGCTCTGCCTGCGGGTCCGCCACCAGGGCGTGCACGTGCTCGCCGCGGGCCTGGCCGGGGTCCTGACGGTGCTCGTGTGGGAGTGGGCCGTCGACCCAGGAGGCCTGGACTGGTTCCCGCTGATGCTCGGGATCGCCACCGCCTGCGGCCGGGCGGCCGTCGTACCCCTGGCCCGGAGGCGACGAGCGCGTCGGTGGCCTGTGGACGACGATTCGCGCGACGGTGCCGCTCGTTGTTAACCTTGCGCGTCGTCCTCCCCCGATGGGAGTGACGACACCGATAGGCCCTCCTGCCACGGAAACGCCGTGGCCGCCGAGTCCGAAGGAGGTGGGAACGCTATGCGTACCTACGAACTCATGGTCATCCTCGACCCCAACCTCGAGGAGCGCACGGTCCAGCCGTCGCTCGACACCTACCTCAACGTCGTGCGCAACGACGGCGGCAGTGTCGACAACATCGATGTGTGGGGTCGACGTCGTCTCGCCTACGAGATCGACAAGAACGCCGAAGGCATCTACGCCGTCGTGGCCCTCCAGGCCGAGCCGGCGACCGTCAAGGAGCTCGACCGTCAGCTCTCGCTGAACGAGTCGGTGCTGCGCACGAAGGTCCTGCGACCCGACGCGCACTGATCCACCCCGCACCACAGCACCACCCGGCACCCCACGACAGGCACCCAGGGAGACCCCATGGCAGGCGAGACAGTCATCACCGTCGTCGGCAACCTCGTCGACGACCCGGAGCTGCGCTTCACCCCCTCGGGGGCTGCGGTCGCCAACTTCCGGATCGCGTCGACGCCCCGCACGTTCGACCGCCAGACCAACGAGTGGAAGGACGGCGACGCGCTGTTCCTCTCCTGCTCGGTCTGGCGCCAGGCTGCGGAGAACGTCGCGGAGTCCCTCACCAAGGGCATGCGGGTCGTCATCCAGGGGCGCCTGAAGCAGCGTCAGTACGAGACCCGCGAGGGTGAGAAGCGCACCGTCGTCGAGCTCGAGGTCGAAGAGGTCGGCCCGAGCCTGAAGTACGCCACCGCCAAGATCGCGCGCGTCCAGCGCAGCGGTGGGGGCGGCGGCTACAACGGCGGCGGCGGTGGCGGTGGCCAGCAGGGCGGCGGCCAGGGCGACGACCCCTGGGCCTCGTCCGGTGGCCAGTCCTCCGGTGGCCAGTCCTCGGGCGGCCAGTCCTCCGGCGGGGGCCAGTCCTCCGGTGGCGGCGGCTCCTGGGGCGGCCAGCAGGGTGGGGGCCAGCCCTCGGGACAGCCCCAGAACGACCCGTGGGCCAGCCAGGGCTCCGACGAGCCCCCCTTCTAGGGATCTCCCCCTGCGGGGGAGCCGGCTCAGCAGCACCGCACAACTCAACAGTCCATCCCTTACCCATTCCGGCTCCAGTAACCACTCTGGGCCGGGCTCACGAAGGAGAGCACCACAATGGCCAAGGCAGTCATCCGCAAGCCGAAGAAGAAGGTTTGCCAGTTCTGCAAGGAGAAGGCGACCGGTGTCGACTACAAGGACACCAACCTCCTCCGCAAGTTCATCTCCGACCGCGGCAAGATCCGCGCGCGTCGGGTCACCGGCAACTGTGTCCAGCACCAGCGCGACGTCGCCACGGCCGTGAAGAACGCCCGCGAGGTCGCCCTGCTGCCCTACACGTCCACCGCTCGCTGAGGAAGGAGATCCCCTGATGAAGCTCATTCTGACCCAGGAGGTCACCGGTCTCGGTGGCGCTGGCGACGTGGTCGAGGTCAAGGACGGCTACGGCCGCAACTACCTCATCCCGCGCGGTTTCGGCATCCGCTGGACCCGTGGTGGCGAGAAGACCATCGACTCGATCAAGAAGTCCCGCGAGGCCCGCTCGGTGCGCGACGCCGACCACGCCACGCAGGTCAAGGCGACGCTCGAGGGCGCGACGTACAACGTGCCCGTGCGTGCCGGTGAGGGCGGTCGCCTCTTCGGCGCCGTCACCGCGGCCGACATCGCGGCGGCCATCACGGCCGCCGGCGGCGAGGTCGACAAGCGCACGATCGTGGTCAAGAACCCGATCAAGTCGCTCGGCGCCCACACCGTCACCGTCAAGGTGCACGACGAGGTCGAGGCGAAGGTCAACCTCAACGTCGTCACCGCCTGACGCACCGTCTGCCAGCAGGCACCCGCAGCACCGCACGACCACTGCACCACGACGCAGGCCGTCCCCCTCAGCTCGAGGGTGGGCGGCCTTCGTGCGTACGCCGCCCGGACCGGCCGCGCGTCCCGTCGGGGCCGATCTCCAGGGGGCCGGGGCCGCCGAGCCAGCGATGGCGGTGCACCCGGAACAGGAACCACACCAGCGCCACGTTGACCACCAGCGAGACCAGCTGGGTCGGTGCGGCGAGGGCGTCCAGGCCGCCACCGAGGGTCAGCACGGGCAGCACGCCGACGGCGACGAACCCCCACATCAGCAGCCCGGAGCGCTGGGCGGCGTAGGCGTCGCGCGGCCGCTGGACCCCGGCCAGCCGGCCGGTCTCGCGGCACAGCAGCAGGCAGAACGCGATCTGCGGCAGCGAGGCTGCCCACGCGCCCGCGCCGTCGAGCCGGTGCTGCACCTGCGGGAACCACACCGGCACGCTGACCAGCCCGGCGAGCACGGCGGGCCACCGCAGCAGGTCGAAGGAGTCCTCGGCCCGCACCAGCGCCCAGGTGCCCGAGAGCACCAGCAGCCAGCCGACCGGGTCGGCGAGCAGGTCGTAGTGCAGCCAGGAGGGCTGGTCACCGGGCGGTGCCCAGGCGGCGTTCCCGACGACGACCACCAGGCCCATCGCGATGCGCTGCAGCGGTGACATGGCGCCAGCGTAGGGCGGCCCACTCCGACGGGGCGTCCGGCGGGCCCTCACCACCGGCCCGGTTGGATGGGGGCGACGGTCGCCCCGCTGCTGGTCGATCGAGTCCTGGTCGGTCGAGACCCCTCGTCGGTCGAGCCCGTCGAGACCCCCCACGAAAGGCACGACATGGAGCTGCAGGACGCACGGGTGCTGGTCTGCGGTGCCTCCGGGGCGCTGGGCGGCCAGGTCGCCGACCGGCTGCTGGCCCGAGGAGCCCGGGTGGTCGCGGCCGGGCGCGACCCGGAGCGCCTCGCCGCGGTCGCCGGGCGCTGCGGCACCGAGCCGCTGGTCTTCGACGCGGTCGACGCCGAGTCGTGCGCCGCGACCGTGGCGGCCGCGGCCGAGCAGCTCGGCGGGCTGGACGGCCTCGTGGTCTGCGTCGGCGTGGCCGGCTTCGGCCGCGCCATGGAGGCCGACGACGCGGTGGTCGAGGAGCTGTTCGCGGTCAACGTCCTGGGCCCGATGGCGCTGGTCCGGGCCGCCTCTGCGCAGTTCGGCGACGACCGCGAGGGCCGGGCGTTCGTGGCCGTGCTGTCCGCGATCCTGGCGGACGTGCCGACGGCCGGGATGGCGGAGTACTCCGCGGCCAAGAGCGCGCTGGCCACCTGGCTGCACGTCGTGCGCCGGGAGGAGCGACGCCGGCTCACCGTGATCGACGTACGGCCCCCGCACCTGGACACCGGGCTGGACGGCCGGGCGTTGGCGGGTACGCCGCCCCGGCTGCCCGCGCCCCAGCCGTCGGCCGCGGTCGTGGACAGCCTGGTCGAGGCCGTGGAGCGCGACGCCCGCGAGGTCGTGTGGGACGCCGGGGCCGGGTCCCTGGTCGTGCGCTGAGCCGCCTGCCCGTGGCTCAGACGCCGAGGCGCAGCCAGCGGTCGGTGCGCGCCCGCAGCACCAGCGTGACGGCCCGACCGCCCATGAAGCACACGCCGAAGGCCGCCCAGAGCCAGACCAGTCCGGAGGCGGACCCCTGCTGCAGCGCCAGCCTGGTGACCACGAAGGCGACCGGGGCGAAGAGCAGCAGCGTCACGACCTGGGCCTTCGCCAGGTAGACCGCGTCGCCGGCCCCGATCAGCACCCCGTCGAGCACGAACACGATGCCGGCCAGGGGCTGGGCCAGCGCGGCGACGAGCAGCACCGGCACGAGCAGGTCGCGGACCACGGGATCGCCGGTGAACAACGGCCCGAGCACGGGGGCCAGCGCCGCGAGCGCCAGCCCGGTGACGACGCCGCTGAGCCAGCCCCAGCGCTGCATCCGGGCCGTGACCGCCCGGGTGCCGGGGGCGTCCCCCGCGCCGAGGTAGCGGCCGGTGATGGCCTGGGCCGCGATCGCGACGGCGTCCAGGGTGAAGGCGAGGAACGTCCAGAGGGTCAGGGCCAGCTGCATCGTGGCGAGGTCGGCCTCGCCGAGCCGGGCGGCGGCGTACGTCATCACGAGCAGCGAGGCGCGCAGCATCAGCGTGCGCACGACCAGCGGCACCCCGGCGCGAACCGCCTGCCGGATGCCGGCCAGGTCCGGCCGGAGCTTCGCCCGCTCCCGGCGGGCGCCGCGCACGACGACCGCCACCAGGGCCGCGGCCGACCCCAGCTGGGCCACCAGGGTGCCGAGCGCCGAGCCGGTGAGGCCCAGCCCGGTCCAGCCGCCCACGCCGTAGACCAGCGCCAGGTTGGCCACGACGTTGACCACGTTGCCCACGACGGCCACCACGAGCGGCGTACGCGTGTCCTGGAGGCCGCGCAGCACGCCGGTGGCCGCCAGCATCAGCAGCAGCGGCGTCGTGCCCAGGAGCGCGATCCGGAGGTACGCCGCGGCCAGGTCGGCCACGGCCTCGCCGGTGCCGAACAGGCCCACCAGCCGGTGCGTCAGGGGCACGGCCACGGCCGTGATGACGAGGCCGATGACGACCGCGAGCCAGAGCCCGTCGACCCCCTGGGTCAGGGCGGCCCGGCGACGGCCGGCCCCGACCTGGCGGGCGACCGAGGCGGTGGTGCCGTAGGCCAGGAACACGCAGAGGCTCACGAGCGTGCCGAGCACGGCCGAGGCGACCCCCAGCGCGGCCAGCTCTGGGGTGCCGAGGTGGCCCACGATCGCGGAGTCGGCGAGCAGGAAGAGCGGCTCGGCCACCAGCGCCAGGAACGCGGGCACGGCGAGGCGCAGGATCTCCCGGTCGTGCTGCCGTCGGGTGCTCCGGCCGACCCCGCCCGCTATCACGAAGGTGAGGCTAAGTGCCACCCCCAGCCTGTGCAAAACTCGCCGTTCCTGTGGGTATCCCCGGTCCGCGGAGCTTTGTCGACAAAGGAACTGGGCCCGCCCAGATGACGAGAAGGTGAACGCAACGAAGCCGAACTTTCTTCTGTCCACAGGCACCGAATGCGTGAAACCCCAGGTCAGAGGACGTCCGGCCCGGGAAAGAGTTCCTCCGTCCACAGGTGGATGAACAGGCTGCCCCCAGGTGCGGCGGCGTGTTCCACACGATCAACAGGGTTATCCACAGGGTCCTGTGGATGACGGGCTTGGTGGACCCCTCACCGTCGACTTAGCCTTCGGCGGTCCGGCACACCGGACGGGTGTCGGTGGGGGCCCCTAGCGTCGGTCCCGAGACCGGCGCGGGGGCGTCGGCAGACGTCGTGGAGCGGCCCGGAGGGGCCGGAGGGGAGACCGTGGCATGACGGAGTCGTCCGGGAGCAGCGGGGCCGTCGCGACGAGCGACGGGTGGGCCTCCGGCAACAGCCTGCACGACCTCGGCCCCGACGACTCCTACGGCAGCTACGGCGGCTCCTTCGGTGACCCCACGGGCGGCCAGGGCGGCAGCCAGGAGCACTGGTCGGGCCGGATGCCTCCGCAGGACCCCGACGCCGAGCAGAGCGTGCTCGGCTCGATGCTGATCTCCAAGGACGCGATCGCCGACGTCAACGAGCAGATCGGCGGCACCGACTTCTACCGCCCGGCCCACGAGACGATCTACGACGCCATCGTCGACCTCTACGGCCGCGGCGAGCCGGCCGACCCGGTGACCGTCTCCGCCGAGCTCCAGCGCCGCGGCGAGCTCGCCAAGGTGGGCGGGGCGCCGTACCTGCACACGTTGTCGGCCAGCGTCCCGATCGCCGCCAACGCCAGCTTCTACGCCACGATCGTGCGCGAGAAGTCGGTGCTGCGCCGCTTGGTCGACGCCGGCACCAAGATCGCGCAGATGGGCTACGCCCAGGAGGGCGACGTCGACCAGACCGTCGACGCGGCCCAGCAGGAGGTCTACGCGATCGGCGAGAAGCGGGCGCAGGAGGACTACGCCCCGCTCTCGGCGATCATGGAGGCCACCCTCGACGAGATCGAGGCGATCTCGAACAACGACGGTGCCGCCAACGGCGTGCCCACCGGGTTCGCCGACCTCGACGAGCTGCTGAACGGCTTCGGCGGCGGCCAGATGGTGATCGTCGCCGCGCGACCGGCGGTCGGCAAATCGACGCTGGCGCTCGACTTCTGCCGGGCCGCCTCGATCCACAACAACCTGACCAGCTGCTTCTTCAGCCTGGAGATGTCCAAGAGCGAGATCACCATGCGGCTGCTCTCGGCCGAGGCGAAGATCCCGCTCAACAACATCCGCAAGGGCCCGATGAGCGAGGACGACTGGAACAAGCTCGTCCCCAAGATGGGTCAGGTCTCCGGGGCGCCGATGTTCATCGACGACAGCCCCAACATGACGATGATGGAGATCCGGGCCAAGGCCCGCCGGCTCAAGCAGCGGCACGACCTCAAGCTGATCGTGATCGACTACCTCCAGCTGATGTCCTCGGGCAAGAAGGTCGAGTCGCGCCAGGTCGAGGTCTCGGAGTTCTCGCGGCAGATCAAGCTGCTGGCCAAGGAGCTCGACGTCCCGATCATCGCGCTCTCCCAGCTCAACCGTGGCCCCGAGCAGCGCGCCGACAAGCGCCCGATGATGTCGGACCTGCGCGAGTCGGGCTCGATCGAGCAGGACGCCGACATCGTGATGCTGCTGCACCGCGAGGACGTCTACGAGAAGGAGTCCCCGCGGGCCGGCGAGGCCGACATCATCGTGGCCAAGCACCGCAACGGCCCCACCCGCGACGTGATCGTCAGCTTTCAGGGCCACTACTCGCGCTTCGTCGACATGGCGCACTGACGGGCAGTCCCGTCGCCGCCGGCCCGGGCTGGACCCGGTCGGGCTCAGACCCGCGTGCCGGTCGTGGACTCCCGCACACGGAGCGCGGGCTCCAGAAGGACGGAGTCGACCTCCTCACCGGCGATCCGGCTGATCAGTAGACCGGCCGCGCGGCGGCCCATCTCGAACATGGGGGAGGCGATCGTGGTGAGGGGGACCGGCAGCTCCGCAGCGAGCGGGATGTCGTTGTAACCGACCACGGCCACGTCGGTGCCGACCAGGCGGCCGGAGGCGCGCACGGCGCCCATCGTCCCGATCGCCGCGGTGTCGTTGACAGCGAAGATCGCCGTGAGGCCGGGGTGGCGCTCCAGCAGTGTGTCGGCGGCGGTGCGGCCCCCCTCGGTGTCGAAACGCGAGAGCAGGACGCGGTCGTCGGGCACCTCGATGCCGGCCTCGTCGAGCGCTGCCCGGAAGCCGGCGGTGCGGTCCACCCCGGTGCTGGCGTAGGCCTCCCCGGCGACCACGCCGACCTCGGTGTGGCCCAGGTCGACCAGGTGCTGGCCCGCGAGGCGCCCCCCCAAGAGGTCGTCGGTGGTGACCGAGGGCCGGCCGTCCTGGCGGCGCGAGGTCAGGACGTAGGGGATCCCGCGCCGGTCGAGATCGTCGAGCACGGGGTCGTGCGGCAGGCGGGCGTCGCCCAGGACCAGCCCGTCGGGACGGCGCGCGAGAAACTCCTCCAGGCGCTGCAGTCGCAGGGCGGACTGGTCGGCGGTGTTGCCGACGAAGGTCGTGAAGCCCGAGCCGAAGGCGCTTTCGTCGACGCCTTCGTAGATGCGCGCGAGGACGTAGTCGGTGAGCCGGGGCACCAGCACCCCGATCGCGTGCGTGCGTTGTCGGCGCAGCGAGGAGGCAATGTGGTTGGGACGGAAACCCAGCTCGCCGGCGATCCGCCTGATCTCGAGGGTCTTGGCCCGGGCGGTGGAGCTCTCCGGAGCGCTGAGTGCCCGGGAAACCGTCGAGACGTGCACCCCCGCGCGACGGGCGATCTCGGCCATCGTCACGGAGAGGTCCTGGTCGGGGCCTGCAGACCCACGGGTTGTCACGCCCCCTTCCTACCGCACGGGTGGGGTCGTCCCAGGTTCTCGCCCGGACCCCTTCACAGATGAGATCTTCCCCACTACGGTTACCGCAATCGTTTGCGAAGCAATCGATTGCACCAATGGAGCGATGGAGGAGGCACAGGAATGCGGGTGACCCTGATCGGCACCGGCGGCACCATCGCCAGCCGCCATGTCGACGGCGCCGTCGTCGCGACCGTCCCCGTCGCCGACCTCCTGGCCGCCGCCGACCTCGACGTGGCGGGAGAGGTGGACCTCGCCACGGTCGACCTGGGGACCAGTCCCAGCTTCGCGCTGTCGTTGGAGGAGGTGTCCCGGATCGCGCTGAGGGCGTGCGCGGCCCTCGAGGACGGCGCCGAAGCCGTCGGTCTGACCCACGGCACCGACTCCATGGAGGAGACCGTCTTCCTGCTCGACCTGCTCCACGCCGGTGAGCAGCCGGTCGCGGTGACCGGTGCACAGCGCCCCCACGACGACCCTCGTCCCGACGGCCCGGGAAACCTCACCGACCTACTGCGCGTACTCACCAGCCCGGAAGCGCGCGGGCACGGGGCCCTGCTGGTCTTCGCCGGTCACGCATGGCCTGCGGTCGGTGTGCGCAAGGTGCACACCAGCGAGCTGAACGCGTTCGCCGCCGAATCGGGTCCCCGGCTGCAGGTCGACGCGACGGCGGCCAGCGGGGTGCGCACGGTGACGACCGTCCCCGGGGTGCGGGGCACGGTCCCCGGGGCCCTCGGGGCGGTCCGCGAGCACGGCCTACCTGCGGTCGACGTCGTCGCCGCCGTCCCCGGCGGAGATGGATCGGTCCTGGCCGCCACCGTGGAGCGGGGCAGCCGCGGGGTCATCCTGCAGGCGCTCGGCATCGGCAACGTCGGTCCGGCTGACACCGAGCAGGTCAGGCGCGCCGTCGACGCCGGCGTGCCCGTCATGGTGACCAGCCGTGTCCCGCACGGGCGGGTTCAGCCCGTCTACGGCGGCGGTGGCGGCTTCGACCTGGAACGCGCCGGCGCCGTCTTCGCCGGCAGCCAGACGACGTGGCAGGCCCGGGTCCTGTTGTCGGTCGCACTCGCGCTCGAGCCGAACGACCCGCTCGGCGTCGTCCGGCCGTGGCTCGAACGCCATGAGTCCAGCCACTGAACCTCGCTCGACCCCCGCAGTTCCGACCGGAACCCGTCCACCCAGAGGAGCACCACCCATGACCAAGGACATCAAGGTCGCCTTCGGCACCGACGTCGACGCCGTCGGGGGGTGGCTCGGCTCCTACGGCGGGGAGAACTCGCCCGACGACATCTCACGCGGCGTGTTCGCCGGTGAGGTCGGCGTACCCCGACTGCTCGAGCTGTTCAGACGCCACGAGATCCGCCAGACCTGGTTCTGGCCCGGCCACTCGATCGAGACCTTTCCCGAGCAGTTCGACGCGTGCGTGGAGGCCGGCCACGAGATCGGTGTGCACGGTTACTCCCACGAGAACCCGATCGCGATGTCGCGCCAGCAGGAGTCGGAGGTCCTCGACCACTGCATCGACCTGATCCAGACCCGTGCCGCCCGGCGCCCGACGGGGTACGTCGCCCCGTGGTGGGAGTTCAGCAACGTCACCAACGAGCTCCTGCTCGAGCGCGGCATCAAGTACGACCACTCGTTGATGCACCGCGACTTCGAGCCCTACTACGTCCGCGTCGGCGACTCCTGGACACCCATCGACTACGACGCCACGTCGGCCCACGAGTGGATGAAGCCGCTGGTACGGGGGGAGGAGACCGACCTGGTCGAGATCCCGGCCAACTGGTACCTCGACGACCTGCCGCCGATGATGTTCATCAAGACCAGCCCCAACAGCCACGGCTTCGTCAACCCCCGTGACATCGAGCAGATGTGGCGCGACCAGTTCGACTGGGTCTACCGGGAGATGGACTACGCGGCCTTCACGATGACCATCCACCCCGACGTCTCGGGGCGTCCGCAGGTGCTGATGGCGCTGGAGCGGCTGATCGAGCACATCAACGGTCACGACGGCGTCGAGTGGGTCACCTTCGACCAGATCGCCGATGACTTCGTCCGGCGTTCTCCCCGGGAGGCGTGAGATGACGAGCACCCGTCACGACACCGAGACCGCCGACGCTCCCTGGACCCGCCCGGTCCCGGCCCGCACGCTGACCAAGGTCTCCACGGTCTGCTTCTTCGCGTGGGTGTTCTCGGTCTACGACTTCACCCTGTTCGGCACGCTGCTTCCCAAGATCGCCGACGACTTCGGCTGGAGCACCGCCACTGCGGCCACGGTCACCACCTGGGTCCAGGTCGGCACCTTCGTGATCGCACTCGCGGTCGGACCCATGGTCGACCGGCTGGGCCGGCGCAAGGCCCTGGTCGTCACCGTCATCGGCGCGGCCCTCGCCTCGGCCTTCACCGGTCTGGCCGGCGGCGTGCTCACGATCGTGCTGATCAGGTCGTTCGCCGGCTTCGGCTACTCCGAGGAGGTCGTGAACAGCGTCTACCTCAACGAGATGTACGGCAAAGCGCGTGCCCGTGGCTTCATGTACGCCTTCGTGCAGTCGGGCTGGCCGGTCGGCGCCCTGCTCTCGGCCGGCATGACCGCGCTGTTGCTGCCCGTCGTCGGGTGGCGCGGCTCCTTCGTGGTGGCCGCCGTCCCGGCCGTGATCATCGCCGTCATCGCCAGCCGCCTGCCTGAGTCCCCTGCCTTCCTGGCCATGCGTGAGGCGCGTCGGCGCCTCGATGCCGGTGACACCGATGGCGCCCGCGCCGTGGCCCAGGAGGCCGGTGTCGAGCTCGAGCGCCCCTCCCTGAAGGAGGTGTTCGCCCCCCAGCTGCGCGTGCACACGATCGCCCTCTCGGCTGCCTGGCTCTTCAACTGGATGGCCATCCAGGTCTTCTCGGTGCTCGGCACCACCGTGCTCACCGAGGGCAAGGGCGTGTCCTTCGACAACTCCCTGATCGTGCTGGTGCTCGCCAACGCGACCGCCTTCGTGGGGTACCTGTTCCACGGCTGGGTCGGCGACCGGTTCGGCCGCCGGCGCACGATCATCGTCGGCTGGTCCGTGGGCGGCATCGTGAGCATGGCGATGCTGTTCGGTCCCGACACCTCCGGCTTCGTGATCGCCATGTACGCCGCGACGCTGTTCTTCCTCACCGGGCCCTACTCCGCGTTGCTGTTCTACATGGGTGAGTCCTTCCCGGCCCACGTGCGCGGCGTCGGACCGAACGTGGCCCACGTGATGGGTCCGGTCGGGGCGATCATCGGCTCGGCCATGCTCGCTGCGTTCCTGAAGGCCGGCCTCTCGGTGACCTCTGCCGCCTTCGCCGCGGGCTCGGTGCCGATGCTGCTCAGCGGACTGGCGATGCTGCTGACCCGCAAGGTCGAGCAGCACGAGGAGTCGCCGGTCCACGACGAGGTGGTCGCGTGAGCGGTCCTCGCCGCGACGATGGTCTCGAGGGCAAGGTCGCGCTGATCAGCGGTGGCGCCAGCGGCATCGGGCGGGCGCTCGCAGCGGCGTACGCCCGGGCCGGGGCGCACAGCGTCGTCGGGCACTTCCCCGGAGACCCCCACGATCCCGCCGAGGTCGTGGCCGAGGTCGAGGCGCTCGGGGCCAGGTGCGAGGTGGTGGCGGTCGACGTGCGCGACGCGGGACAGGTCGACGCCTTCGCTCGAGCGGCGGTCGGCCGCCTCGGCCGGCTCGACGTGTGCGTGGCTGGGGCAGGCATCCTGCGCCGGGCGGCGCTGGCCGACCTCAGCGACGAGGCCTGGGACGACATGCTCCAGGTCGACCTGACCGGGGTGCTGCGGGTGATGCGCTCGTCCGCGGCGGTCATGACCGGTCCAGGGGCGATGGTCGCCGTGTCCTCCATCGCGGGGGGTGTCTACGGCTGGGAGGAGCATGCCCACTACGCCGCGGCCAAGGCCGGCGTCCTGGGGCTCTGCCGTGCCTTGGCCGTCGAGCTGGCACCGCGCGGCATCCGCGTGAACGCCGTCATCCCGGGGCTGATCCGCACGCCCCAGTCGCTCGACGCCGTGAACTCGTTGGGCGAGGAAGGGCTGCAGGCCGCGGGCCGGCTGATCCCGCTGGGACGCGTGGGCACCGACGACGAGGCGGCCCGCATGATCCGCTTCCTCACCGGCGACGACGCGGCTTACGTGACCGGTCAGGAATTCATCGTCGACGGCGGGTTGACCGTCCGTTGGCCCAGCTGAGGAGCACCCGCATGACCCAGACATCTTCGAGGAGCGCCCTGGAGGGCCCCCTGACCGATCAGGTCGCCCTCGTGACCGGGGCCGGTGGAGGGATCGGGGCGGCGATCGTCCGCGACCTGGCCGCAGCCGGAGCGCTCGTGGTGGCCGCTGACCGCGACCTGGCAGCGGCGCAGCGGGTCGTGGGGTCGCTGCAGGACGGCCGCGGCTCGCGGGCCGTCGCCCTCGACGTGACCGATGCCGAGCAGGTGCGATCGGCCATCGACGGGACCGTGGCCGACCTCGGCCGGCTCGACGTGCTCGTCAACTGCGCCGGCATCCTGACCGAGGTCCCACTGCTCGAGATGAGGCCGGAGACCTGGGACCAGATGATCGACGTGGACCTGCGCAGCGTGTTCCTGTGCTGCCGGTACGCCGCGCCGCACATGGTCGCCGCCGGCCGGGGTCGGATCATCAACATCGCCTCGCAGCTGGCACTCAAGGGGGGCGAGTCGCTGGTGCACTACTCGGCGGCCAAGGCAGGCGTCGTGGGCCTGACCAAGGCCCTGGCCCGCGAATTGGCGCCCCGAGGCGTCCTGGTCAACGCGATCGCGCCGGGACCCATCGACACCGCGATGGTCGAGGGGATCAGCGAGGAGTGGAAGCGTGCCAAACAGGCTGAGCTGCCGCTGGGTCGCTTCGGTCGTCCCGAGGAGGTCTCGCCGACCGCCGTGCTGCTCGCGAGCAGCCCTGGTGGTGACATCTACGTCGGTCAGGTCCTCGGCCCCAACAGTGGCGACGTGATGCCGTGAGGGGCCCACGCTGATGTGCGGCGCCTGCGGGAGCGGCGTGGTTCGGGCCCCCTGGGAGATCGTGAGCCACGGGACCGGGCCGCGGGCACTCGCCGCGCGTGCGGCTCAGGCGCAACGGCTCTTGGGTGACCCGTGGCAGGTGGCGTCCTTCGGTCCGTCGGGCTACACCGTGCGTGCCGCGACCGGCGCGATGACCGTCCACCCCGACCTGGACGCTCTCCTGGTCCGGCTGCGAGAGGTCGCCCCCAGCACTGTCATGCAGCGGGCGGCTCAGGTCGCGAGCGGGGAGGGTGAGGGCTCCTTCGTCGCCCGCGCGTTCCTCGACACCTTCGGGGGGCTCCGGCCCTGACCCCTGCCGTCGCGGGGCACGGTCACCTGGTCGGGCCCCTCCGTGCCCGACGGCTCAGCCCGTCGCGTCGGCGAAGTCGATCGCCTCGGTGGTCACGGTGCCGGCGGTGCGGCCCGGGGCCTGGTGGTTCTCCCAGTAGAGGTTGGTGTGGGCGATCACGAGATCGGGGGTGGGTGCGCCCCAGGGCGACTGGTCCTCGGTCGTGTGGGCGTCGGAGACCAGGCGGGCGTCGTAGCCCCGGGCGATGGCGCCGTGCAGGGTCGAGCGGATGCACTCGTCGGTCTGCGCGCCGGCCAGCACCAGGGAGCCGACCCGGCGCGCGGCCAGCACCTGCTCGAGGTCGGTGTCCTCGAAGGAGTCGGGGAACCTCTTGTGCACCAGCGGCTCGGTCTCCCCGGGGGTCAGCTCGGGGACGTAGCGCCAGCCCTCGCTGTCGATCTCCATGTGCGGCGAGCTGTGGGCCACCCAGACGACGTCGACGCCGGCCGCGCGGGCCTTGTCGACCAGGGTCGCCACGTTGGCCACCACCCGGTCTCGGTCGTGGGCCTCGCCCACGACCGAGTTCTGGACGTCGATGACGAGCAGGGCGGTGCGGGGACGGTCGTCGAGCGTGGACATGGGTGCCTCCCGGAGAGCTGACGGACGATGCCCAGCACGCTAGGCGAGAGCACCGACAAAGGGGAGGGGCTGTCGCCGGTCGGGCGGCTCAGGGCTCGGCGAGGGCGGTCAGGGAGCCGTTCAGGTAGTGCAGCTGGCGCAGGGCGGGGTCGGGGACCGCCAGCGGCGAGCGCTCCCGGAACAGGGCCAGGTCGCTGCGCTCCAGCGGGCTCTCGGCCCCGGGGGCTGCGGCCCCCACCCCCGCGACGGTCATCGCCCGGGCGGCCTCGGCCAGGGCCCGCGAGGCCTCGGCCACCGTGGTCGGGTCGGGCGCAGGCCGCGCCTGCAGGTGGACCACGAGCGCCCGGGCCTGTGACACGGCCGCGGTGTAGAGCCCCAGCCGGCGCCTCGTCGTGGGGCTGTGGTTGCCCAGGACGAGGGGCCGGGTGAGAGGCCGGGCCACCAGCAGCAGGCCGCGGGTGCGCTCGTCCATGGCTCGGGTCAGGGCGTCGAGGTCGGAGCCGGCCCCGACGCCCGTACCCACACCCGTCCCGACGCCCGGGCCGGGGGCCGTCGCCGGGCCGGCGTACGCCGTGTCGGCCTGCTCCGCCACGGCGTCGAGCAGGTCGGCGAGGGCGAGCAGGACGCCGTCGCGCGCCGAGCGCACGGTGTCGCGCGTCGACAGCGGGGCGACCAGCAGCGCGACCACGATGCCCGCGCCCGCGCCGACCGCGGTCTCCTCCAGCCGCAGCACCAGCAGGGCGTCGCTGAAGGTGCCGAGGATCGTGTAGAGCTGCCCGAGCATGATCGTGACGAAGAAGATCATCCAGGCGTAGGAGACCTTGATCAGGTAGAACCCGAGGAAGACCGCCACCAGGATCGTGGCCAGCACGAGCACCGTGCTGCCCCGGGTCACCTGGGCCAGCGCGATCGCCGCCACCAGCCCGGCCAGGGTCCCGAGGATGCGGTTGGCGGCCTTGAGGAAGGTCTCGGCGCGGGTGGCCGTGCCGGTGAAGGTCACGAACGCCGCGATCACGGCCCAGTAGTAGCGCGAGGGCGAGAGCTGGTGCCCCAGCGCGATCGCGAGGATCCCGGCGAGGGCGACCTGCACGCTCTGCCGGGTCGGGATGTCGGCCCGGGCCAGCAGGTTCCACCGCCCGCCGCGGGCCCCGACGTCGGCCGCGACCGCGGGGGCGCCCGGGAGGTTGCCGAAGACCAGCTGGGCGGTCGGCTCGAACGCCTCCTCGACCGGGTCGAGCGCGGGCGGGTCGTCGGTGCGGGCGTCGAGGTCGAGGAAGTCCCGGACGCCGAGGGCGACGTGGCGGGCCGGCCACCAGGTGGTCTCGGCGCGTGCCCCGGCCTGCTCGCGGCGGCGGGCCACTTCCTCCAGCCGCTCGCCGGCCGCCAGGGCGGGCACCCGCCGACGCGCTGCGGCATGGCCCACGACGCGGCGGGCCTCGTCGGCCAGCTCACGGTCCTCGGGGTCCAGGCGCAGGCAGGACCCCGCGACGCGGTCGACCGACTGCTGGGTCTCCAGCAGGCGACGTCGCAGCTGGGGGCCGGTCCAGCCGGCCGGGAGCGCCCGCGGGTCCTCCGACCAGGCCTCGGACAGCAGGGCGGCCTCGGCCAGGCCCGCCTGCTGCGCCCCCACCCGGCGTACGGCGCGGCGACGGCGACCGGCCGACCCACCGTCGTCCTCGAGCAGCTCGCCGCAGGCGCGGAGCACCCCACGGCAGCGGGCGAAGTACGCCGACAGCGTCGAGGCCAGCGCCTTGCGCGGATCGGTGCGGAAGACCGTGACCGACAGGAGCAGGACCCACAGCGTCGCGACCACCACGGCGACCAGGAGCCCCGGCACCATGTCGGGGGTGGCCTGCAGGAACGAGGCGAAGAAGAAGCCCATCCAGCCCATGAAGCCGTAGAAGAACCACGGTCGGCCGAAGCGGCGCACGTAGACGGCCACGAACATGCTGACCACGAACCCCACGACCCGCAGGGTCTGGTCGGCGGCCGTCAGCGTGCCGGCCAGCATCCCGACCCCGACGGCGACCGGGAAGAACGCGGCGTTGCGGACCTTGCCCCAGCGCTCGGGTCCCACGAGAGCGTTGCTGCCCATCATGGCGACGACGGCGCCGAGCAGCATCGTCACCAGGGAGCTGCGGGCGTCCAGTCCCAGCAGGCGGGCCACGCCCGCCTCGACCGCGAGCGCGGTGCCCATCGCGACCGCCGCGGAGCCGGCCGTGCGCAGCCGGTTCAGCCCCGGGTCGGAGGCCGAGAGGCGGTCCCGGGCCCGGGCGACCCGGTCGAGGGCGGAGTGGGGGAGCGGGGACACGGCCCCATCATGACCATCGCCCCCGCGCCCTCCGGACGGCCCAGGAGGCACTCGGGGATGGTCCCGACGGGCTATGGGCAGCAGATGTCCGATTTGGGATGATTCAGGGACGGAGCGATGCACGCTTCCCCACGCCCCAGGTCGTACGCCGACCCGTTCGGAGGATCCCGATGACCCGCTCGCTGCCCACCCGCCCCCGCCGCGGGGTCCACCGCCTGGTCGCCACCACCACGTTGGTGGTCGCCGGCCTCGGGGCCTCGCTGGCCCCCGCCACCGCCTCCCACGGGCAGCACGGTCCGGACGACGCGGAGGGCCCGGTCGCCGGCGCCGTCTGCGACCAGGGCGCGTTGGCCGAGGCGATGGACACCACCGGGGACGCGGCCCGGGCCGCGCAGAGGGCCTACACCACCCACACCCGCACCCAGATGCGCACGCTGGAGGTGAAGCTGCGTCGCACCGAGGACCAGCAGGCCCGCACCGCCGCGGCCGAGGCCCGCAAGGCCGCCCGGGACGCGGCGAAGGCGGCGACCAGCGGCGATGAGGGCAGCGACGTGGCGAAGGCGGCCCGCGACGCTGCACGCACCGCCGCGGCCAAGGCCCGCACCGAGGCCCGCCAGGCCCAGCAGGCGCGCCGCGCGAACCACCGGCAGCTGGTCGCGCTGGTCAAGGCCGAGCGGGCCCGCCTGAAGTCACGGTGGGACGCCGCCAAGCAGGCGTTCCGGGCGGCCGTGAAGGCCTCGGACGACTGCGAGGAGCTGCTCGCCGACGACCCCACGGGCTCCGACGACGGCTCGGGTGCGGACGACCAGCCCGGTGACGACGCGGGCGAGCCGACCGGCACCTCGGACGTCGCCTGAGGGTCCGACCCCAGACGTGGGGGTGCCGACCGACGGGCCGGGACCCCTCCGGAGACGTGGCCGCCGCACCGGCCATCAGGCCGCCCTCCAACGGCCGACCGGTGTGGCGACCACGGCCGACGCCCTCCCGTCCCCAGCGCCCGACCTCAGTGCGTGGCCAGGTCCGCCGGGGTCGCAGCGGTGTCGGAGACCTTGGTCAGCGTGTTGATGCTGACGTGCGGCCAGCTGATCCGGCCCGGCAGGCCGTCGCGGCGGGGGAAGAAGTCGAGCATCACGACCTGGAGGTACTGCAGCTGCAGCCCCACCGTGCCCGCCCCGTCGGGCGCGAGCTCCTGGATCCAGAAGGTCGAGCGCATCGACGCGGCGTCGGCCTGCTTGACCACGAACGGGATGTTCTTGATCCCGCCGGTCGGGTGCGTGGTGTCCAGGTCGAGCACGGTCGTGCGGGTGACGGTCTGACCCTGTGTCGCGAGCAGCAGCAGCTCGTGCGGGGCCGTGGGGTCGAAGCCGGGGAACCCCGGGAACCCGACGGTGCCCGTGAACGGGTGGTCCCGGAAGTGCTTGTACGGCGCGAGGTAGGGGTTCGCGTCGACGTCCGGGTCAACCCCCACCGGCAGCCCGCTGGCCGGGCGCACCGGCGCCAGCCCGTCCACCACCGAGCTCGTGCCGAGCGCGAGCGCGGCGTCGCCGTGCGGGATCGTGGCCAGTCGCGCGACGTCGAACCCGTCGGGGATGCGGTTCAGCATGTTCAGGAACAGCCCGGGCTCGTGGTGGATGGCCGCCGGGACGGCGCCGCGCACGGTGCTGGCGGGCTCGTCGGTGACCGCGACCTGCTGCACGACCTGCTGGTAGTCCAGGGTCACCACGAACTGGTCGGTCTGCCGGTTGTGGGCCGGCCCGACGCCCCGGTTGGGCACGCCCTTGTCGACGAGGGTGAAGCTCAGCTCCTCGTCGTACTGGTTGAGCAGGAGCCGGTAGTCCAGCGGCCCCGGCGTCGCGAACGGCAGCGCGATCACGTTCCACCCGCGCCCCTGGCTGGTCCATCGACCCGGCAGCAGCCGCAGCGGCCCCAGGTCCTGGTCGAGCGGCCGTGCGACCTCGACGCGTCGCTGCTGGCCGTCCATGTGCTGCATCCGTCTGTCGGTCGTCATGACCACTCCTCGGGTCCTCGGGTGTGCACGACGAGGTGTCGTCGTGCCCGGGAGGAGGCGGGCCGCGGCGGCTGAGATACCGGTCCCAGGATCCGGTCGGGGCGCAGGCCCCCACCTGCGGTGCGGGGGCCCTGGGTACGGTCGGGCACATGGCTATCGTCACCAGCAACGGGTACGCCCACGTGCGTCTCACCGTCACCGACATCGAGCGTTCCAAGCAGTTCTACGACCAGGTCTTCGGCTGGCCCGCCGCGATCGACGAGTCGTCGAACCTGCAGGACCCGCTGCAGCACGGCAAGCCCGAGAACTACTACGGCGGGGTCGTCTACCAGACCCCGCAGGGCACGCTGTTCGGCCTGCGTCCGGTCGGCACCCAGTCCTTCGACTCCACCCGCACCGGCCTCGACCACGTGAGCTTCGCCGTGGAGTCCCGCGCGGCGCTGGAGGAGGCCGTGAACGGCCTCGACGAGGCGGGCATCGCGCACGGCGAGATCACCGACCTGGCCGACGCGGGTCTGGCCATCCTGTCCTTCCAGGACCCCGACGACATCAACATCGAGCTGACCGCCCCGCTCGGCTGATGGCACGCACCGCGCTCGTCCTCGGCGGTGGCGGGATCACCGGCATCGCCTGGGAGCTCGGGCTCCTCAAGGGCCTCGCCGACGCCGGGCTCGACCTCACCTCCGCCGACCTCGTGGTCGGCACCTCGGCCGGCTCGGTCGTCGGCGCCCAGATCACCAGCGGCGCGGCTCTCGACGACCTCTACGCCACCCAGCTGGAGCCCGCCGACCACGAGATCGGCGCCGCACTGGGCCGGTTCACCCTGCTCCGGCTGCTGCCGGCGATGGTGCTGCCCGGCAGCGAGCGGAAGCGGCTGCGGCGCGTGGGGCGGCTGTCGCTGAAGGCCCACCCGGCCGGCGGCGACCGACGCATCGAGGTGATCCGCTCCCGCATCGGGGTCGGTCCCTGGCCCCACCGTGCGCTCAAGGTGACCGCCGTCGGCGCCGAGGACGGGCAGTTCACCGTCTTCGACCGCGACAGCGGCGTCGACCTCGTGCACGCCGTCGCAGCGAGCTGTGCCGTGCCCTTGGTCTGGCCCGCGGTCACCATCGACGGGCAGCACTACGTCGACGGCGGCATGCGCTCCACCGCCAACGTCGACCTGGCCACCGGCCACGACCACGTGGTGGTGATCGCCCCGCTGCCGCGCAGCTTCAGCAAGGCCACCTCGGTCGCCGCCCAGCTCGAGGCCACCGGCGCCCGGCACACCGCGGTGGTGGTGCCCGACGCCCAGGCGCTGGTCGACATCGGCAGGAACGTGCTCGACCCCGCCAAGCGCGCCGACGCCGCCCGCACCGGCGTGCGCCAGGCGGCCTCGGTGCTGGAGCGCGTCGGCGCCGCCTGGATCTGACCCGCACGGCTCCCGGGCCTGCGGCACAGTGGCGGCATGACCGTGACCGAGCGTGAGCTGCTGCTCTCCCACCTGGCCCAGCACCGGCGGCACGTCCTGGGCATCCTCGACGGCCTCGACGAAGAGGCGCTGCACCGGAGCGTGCTCCCGTCGGGCTGGAACTGCCTGGGGCTGGTCCACCACCTGGCCCTGGACGACGAGCGGTTCTGGATCGAAGGCGTCGTGGCGGGGCGACGGGACGTCATCGCGTGGGTCGCCAGTGAGCCGGACGACGCGTGGCGCATCGGCGAGGACGTCGGCGCGGCCGAGGTGCTCGACCTCTACCGGACCCAGATCGATCGCTCCGACGAGGTGCTGGCCGGGTGCGACCTCGACGACGCGCCCCGGTGGTGGCCGACCGAGCTGTTCGGCGAGTGGCGGATGGGGTCGGTACGCGAGGTGCTCATGCACCTGGTCAGCGAGACGGCCACCCATGCCGGCCACCTCGACGCCGCCCGCGAGCTGATCGACGGCCGCACCTGGCTGGTGCTGTGAGCCGGGTCGACGGCTGGGTCGTGGGGCTCCTGGCGGCCACCTGCCTGCACGCCGGCTTCCAGCTGACGGTCACGGTGCTGGTCTACCCGGCCCTCGCGCGGGTGCCCGTCGAGGCCTGGGCCGTCGAGCACGACCGGCACTCGCGCCGCATCACCCCCCTCGTCGCCGTGGTGTACGCCGGGGTGCTGGTCACCGCGGCGGGCGCCCTCCTCACCTCCCCGTCGTACGCCGTGGGGCCGGCCGTCGCCGTGGCCCTGGCCGGCCACGCGCTCACCCTGGGTGTCACCGCCGCGGTGGCTGCGCCCCTGCACGGTCGTCTCGGGCGGGGCCGCGACGCGTCGCTGGTCAGGCGCCTGGTGGTCGCCGACCGGGTCCGCGCCGCCGGGGTCGTGGTCGCCCTCGCGGGTGCTACCGCAGCCGTCCTGTGACCCACAACGTACGGTGGGTGAACGAGGCCGGCTCGGTCGGTGAACAGTGGGTGAACGAGGCTCCCTGCAGGTTGTCAGCGCCCACAAAATGGCCAGACTCATGACGTGACTGCTGCTCTTCTCATCCTGGTCCTGGTGATCGTGACCGCCCTGGTCTTCGACTTCACCAACGGATTCCACGACACCGGCAACGCGATGGCCACCTCCATCGCCACGGGTGCCCTGCGCCCGAAGGTCGCCGTGGCGCTCGCCGCGGTGCTCAACCTCGTCGGCGCCTTCCTGTCCGTCGAGGTGGCCCTGACCGTGACCAACGCGGTCGTGAAGATCCAGGACAAGAGCGGGGCGCCGCAGTCCGAGCTCCTCGCCGGTGGCGGCTACGCCCTCCTGCTGATCATCCTGGGCGGGCTCGTCGGCGGCATCGTGTGGAACCTGATCACCTGGGTCCTCGGCCTGCCGTCCTCCTCCTCGCACGCGCTCTTCGGCGGCCTGATCGGTGCCGCCATCGCCGGCCTCGGCTGGGGCGGCGTCAACTGGAACGGCGACGGCTCCAAGCTCGACGGCGTCGTCGGCAAGGTCGTGCTGCCGGCCCTGATGTCCCCGGTCATCGCGGGCTTCGTGGCCGCGGTCGGCACCTGGCTGATCTTCAAGGTCACCGCCGGCGTGGCCGCCCGCTTCACCGAGAACGGCTTCCGCTGGGGCCAGATCGGCTCCGCCTCGCTGGTCTCGCTGGCGCACGGCACCAACGACGCCCAGAAGACGATGGGCGTGATCACCCTGGCCCTGATCGCCGGCGGCCAGTGGAGCGACACCGGCGCCGTCCCGCTCTGGGTCAAGGTCGCCTGCGCGGTCGCGATCGCCGCCGGCACCTACGTGGGCGGCTGGCGGATCATCCGCACCCTGGGCAAGGGCCTGGTCGAGATCAGCTCGCCGCAGGGCATGGCCGCCGAGAGCGCCAGCGCCGCGGTCATCCTGGTCTCCAGCCACCTCGGCTTCGCGCTCTCCACCACCCACGTCGCCACCGGCTCGATCCTCGGCTCCGGCGTCGGCCGCCCCGGCGCCCAGGTGCGCTGGTCGGTCGCGCTGCGCATGGTCCTGGCCTGGATGGTCACCCTGCCCGCCGCCGCCCTGGTCGGCGCCCTGATGTGGGCCATCGGCCACGCGCTCGGCGGGTACGTCGGGCCGCTCGCGATCGTCGGCATCCTGGTCGTCCTCGCCGGGTGGATGTGGCGGCACGCCTCCCGCAACCCCGTCCACCAGGGCAACGTCAACGAGGAGTGGGCCGAGGGTGAGCTCACGGCTCCCGCCGCCGCTCCCCGAGAGAAGGTCTCGCTGTGATCGACAACCTCGACTTCGCCCTCGGCGGCGCCGGCCAGGTGCTCGTCTACGGCCTCCTGCTGGGCGCGGGCATCCCCCTCGTCTTCGCCCTCGGCATCCGCGCGCTCGCCTTCGGCAACGGCGGTGAGGCCACCGACGCCCACGGCGAGGTGCACCCGGTCGGCCGCGCGCTGGCCGGCCTCTGCTTCGCCCTGGTCCTCGTGGCCGTCGCGCTCGGCATCACCGTGATCGTGGCCGCCGGGTTCGGCCAGGAGGTCTCCTTCGAGCACCTCTACCCGGTGCTGGTCCCCAAGGGCTGACCCCTCGTGGCCCTGACGCTCCGTCTCAACGGCGTCCTGGACTGGCTGCGCGAGGGTTACCCGACCGGCGTACCACCCACGGACTACATCCCCCTGCTCGCGCTCCTGCGCCGGCGGCTGGACGAGGACGAGGTGCGGGTGGTCGCCCAGGAGATCAGCCAGCGCCTCGACGGTCCGACGCCGGGGGGTGGCGCGCCCAACGGCCACTCCACCGACATCGGCGTCAGCATCACCAAGCTGATCGACGCGCTGCCCAGCAAGGACGAGATCGCTCGCGTCGAGGCCCACCTGACCCGGCACCACGGGTGGCCCGAGGCCTGACGGCGACCAGGGTCCGGAACCGGGCCCCGGCTCAGCGGGCCGGTCGGCCCCGGTCGGGCCCGCCGCCGCGGAAGAACGACAGCGCGCCGAGGCCCATCACCAGCACCACCACGACGTAGACCGCCACGGGCAGCTCGTAGTGCTCGAGCAGCTCCCAGGTCTCCTTGAGCGCGATCAGGGCCGCACCGCCGGCGACGTAGGTCCAGCCGCGCGCGATGGCCAGGTAGCGCCGGACCACCTCGAGGTCCTCGGGGGTCAGCAGGTCGACCACCTGCCGCCGCAGCTCGGCCCGGCGTCGCTGGGTCAGCACGACGTGCACCGGCGGCAGCAGCCACCACCAGGCGGACACCGTCGCCGGCGCCTCGACCCGGGTGGCCAGGTGCCGGAAGCGCTCGCTCGCCTCCTCCTCGGCGCGCAGCTCGACGCCGGCCTGGTAGACCGGCCCGGCGACGAGCAGCCAGGCGCCGAGGAACCCGAACCAGAGGACGACCGCGTGCATGCCGAGCAGCCTGCCACGTGCGGCGAGCCCGTCCTGCGCGCCTTGGGCCGGTCGGGAGACTGAGGCCATGGCACCGGGACCCGCGACGCGACGCGACGTCGGGATCCTGGTCGCGGCGGTCCTGGTGGTCGCGCTCGTGGGCACCCTGGTCAGCCTGGTCGTGGGCCGCTCCTGGCTGCCCGGCGTCGACGACTGCACCGTCGAGGTGGGTGACCGCAGCGCCGGCCTGAGCACCGACGACGCCGAGCGGGCGGCCGGGGTCGCGGCCCGCGGCGTGCGCCGGGGGTGGGCGCTGGACCGGGTGGCGGGGGCGGTCGCCGACGCGACCGGCGCCTCGACGGCCGACGCCCGCCTCGCGGCCCAGGCCCTCACCGGCCGGGCCCGGCACGCGCTCGTGTGCGACCACGGCGGGTCCTCCGAGGAGTCGCCGGACGCGCTCGACGCCTCGGGCCTGACCCGCCGCGCCGCGGTCGTGCGCCGGGCCGTCGACGCCGCCTTCGGGCGGCAGGCCGTGGGCGGGTTCGCCCCCGGCGGGGTGAGCAGCGGCCACATGCCCGGCTCGGCCCACTACGAGGGCCGGGCGGTCGACGTGTTCTACCGCCCGGTGGGCCCGGCCGAGAAGACCCGCGGCTGGGCCACGGCGCAGTGGCTGGTCGCGCAGGCCGACCGGTTCGCCATCGACACCGTGATCTTCGACGGCCGGATCTGGACGGCGCGGCGGGCCGGCCAGGGGTGGCGGGAGTACGCCCCCGACGTCGCCGGCCGTCCGCGCTCGGTGGCCCTGGTGCTGGAGCACCGCGACCACGTGCACGTCGACGTCGCCGACTGACGCCTACGTCGGCTGGGGGCCGGTCAGCTTCTCCAGGCGAGCCTCGAGGGCGGCCCGGCGGTGGCTGTTGCCGTGCAGCTCGACGAACACCGAGCCGTAGGCCGCGAGCAGCGCGTCGTCCAGCCGGCGCACGGCGCCGGGCGGGTAGCGGTAGTCCATCCGCTCGCCGATCAGGTCCTCGTCGACGTCGCGCAGCGCCTCGCCGAGCTCGATCAGAGAGGTCACGCCCAGCTCGAGCAGCAGGCCCGAGATCCAGGCGTAGTGGTCGGTGCGCGACCAGCCGGCCTCGGCGTACTGCCCGGCCAGGAACGCGGCCAGCTCGCGGGCGTCGATGCGCGGGTCGTCGTCGACCCCGGCGGGCACCGTCTCGCTCGGCACCGCCCGCAGGGTGTCGCGGATGGTGGAGAACTCCTGGTCGGCCAGCTCGAGCAGACCGGCCGCGAGGGTGAAGCGACGGTCGAAGTCGCGGGCGTGCTCCTCGGGGATCTGGCCCTTGTAGCGGATGTCGTGCTCGAACTCCGCCCACGCGTGCTGGAGCACCGTGCGGATCTGCACCTGGGCAGCTCGCCCGGCCAGGTGGGCGTACGCCGACTGGCCCTCGCGGACGGCGTCCAGCCCGATCTGGAGGTGCCGGCTGGCGTAGCCGAAGCGTCCCTCCTGCGCGGTCTCGCGGCCCATGTCGCGGTCGTCCTGGACGACGACCTGGTCGTGCAGCAGGTCCGCGACCGCGGCCACGTCGCTGTGCACGTAGGTGATCACCCGGACCCCGATCGTGTCGGTGATCTGGGTCAGCGGGTCGGTGTAGAGCGGCCGCCCGTCCTGCTGGCGCACGGCCTTCTCGGCGAACGACGCGACGGTCTTGGTGCGGCCGGTGACGCTCAGGTAGTTGATGCCGGCGTCGTCGAGGATGCCGGTCACCAGCGCGAGGGCCTCCTCGCCGGCCTGCACGAGGTCGTCGTGGCTGGCGGCGTAGGCCCGCACCGGGTCCTTGGCGCGGCTCTTCGCGGAGGCGGCCCGGGGCTCGCGGGGGGTCGGGACCAGGTCGGCGGGCAGCGTCGGGGTGACGATGTAGCCGTCCTCGAAGTCGCCGTAGGTGGTGACGTCGTCGGGACGGCGCTGCACGAACAGGGCGACGTAGGCGCAGACCACGGCGTCGACCTGGTCCTCGACGACCCGCAGCTCGCTCTTGCGGGTGGCGTGCTCCACCTGCTGCCGCAGTGCCGACCAGGCCGCGCAGCCCGCGAGGTGGAGCGCCGGCGAGGCGTCGGCGAGACCGTCGAGCAGGTCCATCAGCACGAGCAGCTCGCCGCGCAGCCCCTCGAGGTCGCGGCCGGGCTTCTGCTTGTACTTCAGCGTGCGGCCGAGCCGGAAGAGCGCCACGGTCGCCGGGTGCGGGTAGACCTCCAGGGCGCGCCGCGACCGGCCCGATCGGGGGTTCATGTCCAGGCCCAGCGCCGAGGCGACCCGGGCGCCCCGCGGGGTGTCGGCGAACTCGGGCTTGCCGGTGTTCGAGGGGTGCGCGCCGGCGTCGAAGCGCGCGAAGTCGCGGTTCAGCTCGGCCTCGCCCGGACGGTTGCCCGTGGCGTTGCGGACGATCAGGGGTGCGTCCATGGCCACCAGGCAGTCGCCCTCGGCGTACGGGCCCAGGACGGCGAGGATCTCCTCGTCGGTGCGCACGGCCGAGACGTGCACGAGGGTGCCGTCGTCGTCGAGGACGGCCAGGCCCGTGGGCTTCTTGACCCCCCACGCGAGGTCGACTCCGATGTGGAACACGCGCCCAGCCTGCCGCATGGGACGTCGTCGCGCTCGCCCGGCGTGGTGGATGCTGGGTTCATGACCACCGACGGCACCCCCGCGGCACTGCTCGGCCTGGCCGACGAGCGCTTCGTGTCCCTGACCACCTTCCGCCGCAGCGGCGAGGCGGTGTCCACCCCGGTGTGGATCGCCGCCGACGGCGACCACCTGGTCGTCTACACGCCCGCGGCCAGCGGCAAGGTCAAGCGCCTGCGCCACACCGCCCGCGTCGAGCTGCGCCCCTGCGACCGCCGCGGACGGGTCGCCGACGGCGCCCCGACGGTCGCCGGCGCGGCCACGATCCACGACGATGCGGAGGCGGTGGAGCGCGTCCGGGTGCTGATGGTGGGGAAGTACCGCCTGGAGTTCCGGATCTTCATGGCCGTCGAGGCGGTGGTGCGCCGGACCCGCGAGACGCCCCGGGTGGCGCTGCACGTGTCGTCGGTGGGGTGAGGGCCGGGCCGGTTTCCCAGGTGATGAACCGAAACCACCTCCTCACACACCGTGCATCGTGTGCAGAGAGGCAGATCGGGTTCATCACCTGGGAAACCGGATCCCCCCGACCCCCACCCCCCCGACCCCCAACCCGCGACCCCTAGCCTGCGACCTCAGCCCATGCCCACCGTGGCGAGCGGGTGGAGCAGCTCGCGCTCCTCGTAGGACAGGTGCGAGAGCAGGGTGTCGGTGAGCAGGTCGACGGTGCCGCTGAGCTCCTCCAGGGCGGCGCCGGCGCGGGCCGGCTCGGCGGAGACCAGGCCGACCAGGGCGCGGTCGACCTGCTCGAGCACGTCGGCGATCACCTCGTGCTCCTCGGCCAGCCGGTCGACGACCGGCGCCGAGGCCGGGTCACGGGTGCGCAGGTGGCCGAACATGCTGCGGTCCTCGAGCGTGTGGTGGCCGGTGACCACGCGGCAGTAGGACTCGCAGTAGGCGCCGAGCGTCCAGCTGTTCTGCCGCATCGTCATGGTGTTGATCAACGACCGGGCCTGGCCCACCTGCAGCAGCCCGCGGCGTACCTGCTCGACCACGTCGCGCAGCTGGGTGAGCTCGGAGCGCAGGTGGTCGTGCACGTCGACGAGGTGCTGGGGGTGGGCCTGCTGCGCCGGGGTGTACGCCGCCCCGACCGGCACCGGGTAGGTCGGCCGGGTGGACTCGTCCCACGGCACGCGGCCCGATGCCCCTGGGGGCGGCGCGACGACGATCCGGTCCGTTTCCCCTCCAGGAGCGTCACCGCCCGCCCGCAGGCTGCGCTCCTCCTCCACCTGCTCCCGCACCCCGGGCGCGACCTCGAGCGCGAACCGGCGTACGACGTCGACGTCGTCGGTGCCGAGCACGAAGGTGCTGATCCCCTCGTCGATCGCGAGCCCAGCGAGCTGCTCCACCCAGTCGTCCACCCCGCCCTGGAGGAAGCCGCCGCCGCGGCCGAAGGAGCCCGAGACGTTGTACATCCGGCGCACCGCCTGCGGCCCGCGCCCGTTGCTCTCGGCGCGCTCGTCGATGACCGCGTTCAGCGCGGCGAGCTCGGGCGGGTCGGCGTACCCCATCGAGGGGATCCAGGCGTCGGCCAGGTCGGCGGTGACCCGCAGCATCCGCGGCTTGTACGCCCCCAGCCAGACGGGAATGTCGTGCGCCGGCTGCGGTCCGGCGTGCAGCCCGGCGACCCGGTAGTGCTCGCCCACCTCGCGCACGCTGCCGGTGCCCCACACGGCCCTGATGACGTGCACGGCCTCGACGAGCGCGTCCACGGCCTCCTTCGGCGTACGCCGGGGGCCTCCGGCCGCCGCGATCGCGTCCCAGAACGCGCCGGTGCCCAGCCCCAGCTCGACCCGGCCCCCGCTGAGCAGGTCGAGGGTGGCCGCCGAGCGGGCCAGCACCACCGGCGGCCGGAGGGGCAGGTTGGCGACGTTGGGCGCCACCCTGATCGTGGTCGTGCGGGCCGCGATCACCGAGAGCAGCGTCCAGGCGTCGAGGTGCCGCGCCTGGTAGGGGTGGTCCTGCACCGAGACCAGCTCCAGCCCGCTGACCTCCGCGACCTGCGCCAGCCGCAGCGTGCGCTCGGCCGCTGCGGCGTCGGGGCTCGGGAAGACCCCGAACGCGAGGTCGTGGCCGTAGTCCGGCATGCCTGGCTCCTTGTCACGAGTTGCTCCTACACGATGGTGCAGCCGACGCGCCACACCCTCGCAGGGGCGGGCGGACGTCGGGCGCGTCACACCCGGGCCAGGAAGTGGGGGGCCCGTGGCATCGTTGGACCAGAGGACACCCGGGCGCCGCCCGGACGACGAAGGGGGCAGTGCCATGAGCACCATCAACGAGACCCTGAAGCAGAAGATCGACGAGCTCGACCTGGACCGCCGCATGAACGAGGCCGTCGAGTCCGGCGAGCAGCTGCTCAAGCGCGCCCTGGAGACCGTCGGCGGTCTCGCCCACGAGCGCCGCGACGACCTCGACCGTGTCCTGGACAAGGTGTCCGAGGCGATCGAGGAGCGCACCGAGGGCAAGTACGCCGACCGCGTCGGCCAGGTGCGCAGCCAGCTCGACAGCGGGCTGGACAAGCTGGCCGAGCGTCGCGGCGACGACACCGTCTGACCGGCTCCACCCGCACGCAGCGACGGCCGCACCCCTCGGGGTGCGGCCGTTCGTGCGTCGTGCCGCGGGTGTGCGACCGGCGAGCGAGGAGTACTAGGGCGCGGGGACTAGGGCGCGGGGACCAGGTCGCTCAGGCCCTGCACCCAGTCGCGCAGCGTGGCGGCGACCTCGGCGCTGACGGTGGTGTCGATGCCGGCGTACCTCAGGCCGACCAGCGCGCCGGTCGCCAGCGCCAGCACCAGGCCGAGCGACGCCAGCAGGCTGCCGCTGACCGCGCGCCGGCTGGCCCGCGCCAGGCCGACGATCGAGACGACCAGCCCGAGGCCGGCGGCCAGGCACGCCAGCCCGACCAGCGAGCCGAACGGGGTGGCGACCAGGGAGACCAGCCCGAGCGCGAAGCCGGTGACGGCCGCGGCGGAGGTGCGTACGGCGGGGGCCGGTGAGGTCTCGAAGAGCGCGTCGAGGGCGTCGCCGTCCTCGAGCTCTTGCGGCCGCCCGAGGTCCTGGGTCGTCATGAGCGCAGCGTAGGACCGCTCCACCCCGGCGCACGGCGTCTGGGCGCGTGTCGGTCGCCCGGGTCGTCCGCCCGGGTCGTCCGGCCGGGCGACCGAGGAGTCCCGAGGGGGCCTCAGCGGCGCAGCGTGCCGGCGTACCAGCTCGAGGTCCAGGCGTAGGCGCGGGTGACGCGCTTGCCCGAGCCGGGGGAGTGCAGCATCTGGGCGCGGCCGTGCACCCAGCGCAGGAAGATCGCGACGTGGTAGACCCGTCGGCCGCTGGTGAAGAACATCAGGTCGCCGCGGTGCAGCCGGCTCTTGCGGATGTGCCGGGCCCGGGCGCCCTGCTGGGCCGAGGTGCGCGGCACGTTCAGGCCGGCGCGGCGGAAGCTGTAGTAGACGAGCCCGGAGCAGTCGAAGGCCCGCGGACCGGCGGCGCCGTAGCGGTAGGGGTCCCCGATCTGGGCCAGCGCCGTGCGGGTGGCGCGCTCGACGCGGGAGAGGCCGGCGGCACCGGCCTGCGGGGCGGGGGCGAAGGTACCGGCGGCGAGCAGGACGACGAGCGTCAGCAGCGGCAGGACGACGAGGCGGCGCACGGTGGTGGGCAGCGTGGTCCGGGCAGGACGGGGTGCGGGCACGGTAGGCATGGGGGATCCCTTTTCCACGCCTGTGAGGTCAGCTGTCGGGTTGGAGCGGAAAAGCCGGATCGCAAATGCTCCGTCACCTCACGGTGACTTCACCCCGGAGTGCCCACCTCGCTCCGGACTGACCGGTGACGGCGGTGGTGCACGTGGAACCTGTGGGTCCCCCACTCCTGCCCTACGGAACGCTCGGTGGGACCCCTCGGCGGGCAGGACTCGGCGTCCGCGGGGCGTGATCGACGTCGGCAGCCTAAGCCCGTGGGCGCGATGGTGTGCACTGTTGTCATGAACCCACCCCTGGCCTCCGTCGCGGCGAGCCCGCTCGAGGTCGCCGCGCCCCTGCCCGGAGACCACCTCGTGCCGCTGCCCGACGTCGTGATGGACCGCGGGTTCGACCTGCCCGCGCCGCCGGCGCAGGTGTGGCCGTGGCTGGTGCAGCTGGGCAAGCGACGGTCCGGGTGGTACCTCCCGCGTGGCGTCGAGCGGCTCGTCCCGTCCGGCCGCCGGGCGGCGCGCCGCGTGCTCCCGAGGTGGCAGGGGCTCGCGGTCGGCGACGTCGTGCCCGACTGGGGCGGCCGCGACGCCACCTTCGTGGTGGCCGAGATCGCGCCGCCGCGCCACCTGGTCTACCGCTCGCAGCGTGGCCGCACGGCACTGACCTGGGTGATCGTCCTGCGGGCGACCGGCGACGCAGGCACGCGGGTGCACCTGCGCCTGCGGCTGGCGCCCGTGCGCCGCACCCGGCTCGCGCACGTGGTCGGCGGGTCCTTCGACGCCGTCACCGTCGCCGGGATGGCGGCCGGGCTGCGCGAGCGCCTCGAGGACGTCGCACGCAGCACCGACCGCTGACACGGCCGCTGAGCGAGCCGCTGACCCCGGTCCCGGGAGCCCGTCAGAGCTCGACGGTGCCGCTCTCGCCCACGTCGGGGCGCTCGCCCTTGATCTTGGACTTCACGAAGGCGAGCCCGGTCGCGACGCGGCCACCGGGGGTGTCCCAGTACTCCGCGGAGTCGGACTCGACCCGCAGCAGGCGCACGTTCGCGCCGTCCTTGCCCTCGGGGAACCAGGCCTCGACCATCGGGTTCCAGAGCTCGTCGATCTTGGCCCGGTCCTGCTGCAGGGTGCCGTGGCCGGCGACCGAGAGCCAGGTGGACCCGTCGGAGAAGGCCACGTTGACGCGCTTCTCGCGCTCGATGTTGCGGGCCTGGTGGCTGGTCGCGTCGATGAAGAACCACAGGTCACCGTCGTCGGTGATCTCCTGCGGGGTCATCGGGTGCGCGTGCAGCCGGCCCTCGTCGCCGACCGAGGTCAGCATGCAGAACCGGTCGTCCTTCATCAGGCCGACGACCTTGTCCTGCTCGAGGTCGGTGTGCTGGGTGTCGCTCATGTGGGTGTCCTCCCGCTCGTGTTCCGCCGCCCGGTCACGCTAGCCAGAGCCGCCTGACCGTCGCGGGTCGCGGGGGGGGGGGGGGGGGTCCGGGCGGCGGCTCAGCGGGGGAGTCGCTCCTGCAGGTGCACCTCCACGGTGTCGCCGGCCTCCTTGCCGATGGCCCGGCGTACGGCGGCCGCGACGGGGAGCTTGTGCCGCCCGTCGCCGAGGGCCATGAACGAGGTGCGCACCGGGGCGCCGTCGACCGTGCCGCGCACCTTCACCAGCCCTCCGGTGCCGAAGAACTCCCGCGACCCGGTCATCACGACGTAGGTCCAGCCGCCGGGCGCGTCACTGCGCTCGAGCGTGGCCTCGAAGCGGTGGTCCAGCGGCCCCGTCGGGTGCGGTCCGCTCGTGGTGTCCGTGCTCATGTCAGCCTCCTGGCGTGGGTCGTCCCGTCATCGGGCTCGTCGTCGGATCAGACTCGGCCCGGTCGCCGAAGTCATCGGCCCGGGTTGCGTCGGTCCGGCCCGTCCTGGACCCGGTCGTCGTCGGACGGGTCGTCACGGGTGGCGTCAGCCGAGCAGGGTGAAGGCCACCGCGATGCCGGCCACCAGCGCCAGGCGCCAGGCGAGAGCCCGGCCCCACCCCTGACCCCACCCATCACCCAGCCAGGCACCCAGCGGTGCGACCTCGCGCACGACGGGGTCCGGCCGGGCCTCGTCGGCGGGGTCGGGCGCCCGCACCGAGAGCCGGTCGGTGCGGGGACGCTGGGCGCTGATCACCGAGGCGAGGTACCACCGTCCGAGCAGGGCCCGGCGTTGTGGCAGGGCGATGCCGCTGTCGGCCGCCACCCACCGCGGTCGCGACCAGGAGCGGCGGCCGGGGTCGATCCAGGCCTCGTGCACGACGCACGCGGACTGGTAGGACAGCAGGTCGTCGCGGTCCTCGTCGGCGCGGTAGACGTGGTCGGCCTTCGGCAGCCGGCCGTACGTCGCCCGCGGCTCCTCGTCCCAGATCCCGAGCAGCGGGCGGGTCACCCGCGGGTTGGGGTCGTGCAGCAGCACCACCCAGGCCTGGCGCGGCGGACCGGTGGGTCGGGTGAACGAGCGCAGGGCCAGCAGCACCCCGAGGGCGCGGCGGGCCGCCCACAGCGTGAGGGACCCGCCGACGACGAGCGTGCCCAGGAGCCCGGCGCCGCGCCCGTCGGTCGCGGCCGCGCAGACCAGGGCGACCGAGACGGTCGCGACCACCCACGCCGACACCAGCACGACCTCGCGGGCCAGGGTCGCCCGGAGCCGGGCGCCCACCCGGGGAGCGCGACCGCGGCGGGGGTCGCGGGCCGGGCGGGGGCCCTCCTGCGCCTCGCGAGCCCGGAGGGCCCGCTCGGCGGCCTCGACCCGGGGGCGGTTGCGCCGGGCGTAGCGGGCCAGCGCGAGGCTGCCGGCGAACAGCCCCGCGAGGTAGCCGAGCACGCCTGCCCCGCCCATGCGTCCGCCACCGGCGAAGCAGCCGAGCGCGACCACCATCACCAGCACCTGGCCCGTGGCGGCCAGCCGGCCGTGCGCCGCGCCGCGCAGCCAGGGCAGGGCCGACCAGGTCAGGCAGACGGCCTCGGCCACCCCCACGCCGAGGAAGGCCAGGACGACCCGGGTGAGCTCGAGGTCGGCGCGGGCACCGATCGCGATCGGCACCGTCCCGCCCACGCAGGCGAGCACGACCGCGAGCGAGAACCCCTGCGCCCCCGGGGCCCAGGACCGGTCGTCGCGCGGCACCGCGGCCGGGGCGTTCGGGGTCACGGTCACGGGCGAGATGCTCCCACGGGAGCGTCGCGGGGTGCCGGCCGTCGCGTGGCCGCCGTCCGTCCGCGACCCACGGGACCTGCCCGAACGGGTAGGTCCACGCCCCCAGCACGGATGGTGGCCTGCGAGGGGCGGGCCCCTAGCCTGTGGGAGCACCGCCACCTCGCAGTCGTCCGGGACGCCGGACGTCCGAGACCGCGGCACCCCTCGACAGCGGGGGTAGCCTCGGGACGAACCGCGATTGGAAGCCTCTGTGAGCCCCACCCCGACCCTGGCCGCCGCCCCGTCCGTCGGCGGGCACGACAGCGAGCGGTCCGCCGCGCAGCGCGGGATCGACCGGGGAACCGCGCCCGGTCGGGAGCCGGTGGTCAAGTTCCACGCCCCCGAGGTGGTCTTCGGTCTCGGGGCGCTCGACGAGGCCGGCTTCGCCGCCCAGCGGCTCGGTGCGCGCCGTCCGATGGTGGTCACCGACCCCGGGCTGATCGAGGCCGGCTGGGTCGACGTGCTGCTGGGCCACCTGCGCGAGGTGCGCCTGCACCCGGTGGTCTGGTCGACGGTCACCCCGAACCCCAAGGACCACGAGGTGCGCGCGGCGTACGCCCGCTACGTCGAGGAGCAGTGCGACGTGCTGATCGCCCTCGGGGGCGGCTCGGCGATCGACGCCGCCAAGGGCGTGGCGATCCTGTCCGGCAACGACGGCGACATCCTCGACTACGCCGGGGTCGACCAGGTCACCCGACCGATCCCGCCGATGATGATGATCCCCAGCACCTCGGGCACCGGCGCCGACGTCTCGCAGTTCTGCATCGTCACCGACACCGACCGGTCGGTGAAGATCACGATCATGGGCCGCGCCCTGGTCCCCGACATCTCGCTGACCGACCCCCGCCTGCTGACCACGATGCCGGAGGCGCTGAACGCCGCCACGGGGCTGGACGCCCTGACCCACGGCATCGAGTCGTTCGTCTCGCTCGCCCACAACCCGCTCGCCGACATCCACGCGCTGAGCTCGGTGCGCCTGGTGTGCGGCCACCTGCGCACGACGATGACCCACCCGTTCGAGGAGCTGGCCCGGGCCAAGATGGCGCAGGCCAGCCTGGAGGCCGGCCTGGCCTTCACCAACGCCATCCTCGGCGCGACCCACGCGATGAGCCACCAGGTCGGCGGTCTGCTCGACGCCCCCCACGGGGTGGTCAACGGCGTCCTGCTGCCGCACGTGATCCGCTACAACGCCCGCGCGACGCCCGAGCGGTTCGTCGCGCTGGCGCAGGCCGCGGGCTTGCAGGTCGACGGGATGCCGGGCGAGGAGGCCGCCGAGCTCCTGGCCGCCCACGTGCGCACCCTCGCCGACGACGTCGGCGTCCCGCGGGGTCTGCGCGACCTCGGGGTGACCGAGGCCGACGTGCGCAAGATGGCGCACACGACCCTGGACGACGCGTGCTTGTCGACCAATCCCCGGGCCGCCGACGAGAGCGACGTGACCAGGCTGTTCCTGGAAGCGATGTAGGCCCCCGTGGTCGACGACGGGGGCCGGTCGCGCCCCGACCTCGCGACGCTGACCGGGGTCCGCTCGGGCAAGCGGTCCTACTACCGCGCCTACGTGCGCTCCGACGAGCGGATGGCCGCCGCCGTCCGGGCGATGGACTCCATCTCGCGCGCCCTGGTGCGCACCGTCGAGGGACCCCGCGGCCTGCTGGAGGAGGTCGCGCGCGCCGCGGCTGCCCACCTCGAGGCCCGCTGGACCGTCCTGGCGCTGGCCGACGGCCACCTGCGCGGTGCCCGGCCGCGGTTCCTGGCCTGCGACGCCACCGGCCACTTCCACGACGACGAGGAGCGGTTGCCGGCGTACGTCCGCCGCGAGCTGGGGGCCGTGCGCGCCGGCCACGACGGCCCCTCGATCGAGACCCATGGCTGGGTCCGCGTGCCGATGACGCTGGAGGGGCGCCGCGTCGGCAGCCTGGTGCTGCTGCACGGCCTGCCCGACGACCCCGAGCCCGGCGACCTGTCGGTGCTGCGGATCCTGGCCAACCAGGCGGCCGTCTCGCTGCACACCTCCGAGCAGTACCAGGCGGGGATGGGTCTGCACCGCCGCGCGCAGCGGCTGTACGACGAGGCCACGGCGCAGTCGCGCGACCTCGCCGAGCGCACCGCCGAGCTCCGCCAGGTGGAGGAGCGGCTGCAGCTGGCCCACCAGCGCGAGCTGATCGACGCCGAGCGGCACCGGATCGCCCGCGAGCTGCACGACAGCGTCAGCCAGTACGTCCTCTCGGCCGGCATGGCCGTCGAGGTGGCGCGTGGGGACGCCGACGCCCTCGGCGAGGTCGCCGCGCCCGTGGTCGAGCAGCTGCTCACCGCCAAGCGGCTCAGCCAGGAGGCGGTCGAGCAGCTCCGCCGGGCGATCTACGCGCTGCACCAGTCCCACCGCGACACCGTCTCGACGCTGCCCGAGCTCGTGGGGGCGGTCACCGAGCACCACCAGTCGCAGCTCGCGGTCGCCGTACGCACCCAGGGCGAGCCGCAGGCCCTGCCGGCCGACGCCGACCACGAGATCGCACGCGCCGTCGGCGAGGCGCTGTTCAACGTCGCCACGCACGCCCGGGCCAGCCGGGCGGTCGTGCGGCTGCGCTACCTGCCCGACGAGCTGCTGGTCTCGGTCGCCGACGACGGTGAGGGCGACCCCGCCCGGCTGCGGCGGCTGCTGGCCCTCGAGCGGTGCATGCCCGCCGACGGACGGCACCGCGGCCTGGCCAACATCGAGGCCCGGATCACCGACCTCGGGGGTGCGGTGGCCTTCCGCCGTGCCCGCATCGGCGGGGTGCGGGTCGAGCTGCGGATCCCGCTGCCGATCGCCCCGCCCGTCCGGCCGGCCACGATCGCCGGGCTGGTCGGCGCCGCGCCGCCGGTGCGGTCGACCGAGCCGTCCCCCGCCACCGAGCCGCACCCCTCGACCGAGCAGCTCCGGGCGACCGACGTCCCGCCGGCCGCCGCCGCAGATGTCCCGTCCGCACCTCCGACCCCGTCCTCGCAGGAGGTCTCCTGATGGCCACGCTCAGCCCGTCCAACGCCCACGACCGGGCCCCCGCCGGCCACGCCTCCCAGGGCACCGTCGACATCATGCTGGTCGACGACCACGCGATCGTCCGGCAGGGTCTGCGGTCGATCCTGGAGCGCGAGCCCGACCTCCGGGTGGTCGGCGAGGCGTCCTCGGCGCCCGAGGCGATGACCGAGGTCGAGCGCAGCCGGCCGCGGATCGTGCTGATGGACCTCAAGCTCTCCACCTCCTCCGACAGCGAGGGCATCGACCTGTGCGCCGAGCTGTCCCGCGAGCACCCCGAGGTCGGCGTGCTCGTGCTGACGACGTTCCTCGACGACCAGCTGGTGCTGCGTGCGATCCGGGCCGGCGCCAAGGGGTACGTCGTCAAGGACGTCGACACCTCCGGCCTGGTGCGGGCGATCCGCGACGTCTCGCGGGGCGAGTCGGCCTTCGACGCCCGCTCGGCCGCCGCCATGGTGCGCGGCCTGAACGCCCCGGCCCTGGCCGACAACAAGCAGCTCACCGCCCGGGAGCGCGAGGTGCTGCGGCTGCTGGCCCACGGGTTCTCCAACCGCGACATCGGCGCCGAGCTCTACATCTCCGAGACCACCGCGAAGTTCCACGTCGGCAACATCCTGCGCAAGCTCGGGGTCTCGCGCCGCGCCGAGGCGGTCTACGAGGGCTCCAAGCTCGGCGTGATCTAGGTACGGGGGCTCGCTGCGCGGTCCGTGGCAAGGTGGGTGGCATGACGTCTGCGACCACGACCGTCCACCTGGCCTACGGCGAGGACGGCCTCGACGTCGACCTGCCGACCGACCGGACCACCGTCGTGGAGCCGACGTACGTCGCCGCGGCCGAGGACCAGCGCGGCCTGTTGCGCACGGCCCTGCGCACACCGGTCGCGGGGCCGCCCCTGCGCGAGCTCGTCCGACCGGGGCAGACCGTCGCGATCTCGATGTGCGACGGCACCCGACCGCAGCCGCGGCACCTGATGATCCCGGCGGTGCTCGAGGAGCTCGAGGGCGTGGTCGACCTCGCCGACGTGGTCGTCCTGGTCGCGACCGGCACCCACCGCGGCAACTCCGAGGAGGAGATCCGGCGGATGCTCGGCCCGGTGGCCGACGAGGTGCGGGTGGTCAACCACGACGCGCGCGACGACTCCTCGCTGGTCTGGCTGGGCCGGCACGGGCGCGACGTACCCGTGTTCCTGAACCGGCTCTGGGTCGAGGCCGACGTGCGGATCACCACCGGCTTCGTGGAGCCGCACTTCTTCGCCGGCTTCAGCGGCGGTCCCAAGCTGGTGGCGCCGGGCCTGGCCGGGCTCGAGACCGTGCTGACGCTGCACGACGCCGCCCGCATCGGTGACCCGCGCGCCACCTGGGCGGTCTGCGAGGGCAACCCGGTGCACGACGACATCCGGGCCGTGGTCGAGGCCGTCGGCGGCGTCGACTTCGCCCTCGACGTCGTCCTGAACCGCGAGCAACGCATCGTCGAGGCGTTCGGCGGGCCGGTGGCGCAGATGCACGCCGCGGCCCGGGAGTCGTCCCGTCGGCTGGCCATGCAGCCGGTGCCTTCCCTGTTCGACGTCGTGGTGACCACCAACGCGGGCCACCCGCTCGACCAGAACCTCTACCAGGCCGTGAAGGGGATGTCGGCCGGGATGACCGTGGTCAAGCCCGGCGGGACGATCGTCTGCGCCGCCGAGTGCCGCGACGGCTTCCCCGACCACGGCTCCTACCGCGAGGTGCTGGCCTCCGAGGCCTCGCCCGAGGCGCTGCTCGCCACCATCTCCGCCCGCGAGCGCACCGTCCCCGACCAGTGGCAGGTCCAGGTGCAGGCCAAGGTCCAGGCGCACGCCCGCGTGGTCGTCCGCTCGTCGTACCTCTCCGCCGACGACCTCGCCAGCGCCCACCTCGGCCACACCGACGACGTCGCCGAGACCGTCCTCAGGGCCCTCCACGACGCCGGCCCCGATGCGCGCGTCTGCGTCCTCCCCGAGGGCCCCCAGACGATCCCGTTCGTGGCGGTCTGACCGGAGTGGCAGTTTCACTAGGGCCCTGGTGAAACTGCCGCTAGCGACGCGAAACTTCACGTCACCAGTGGCCGAATCACTAGGGCCCTAGTGAAACTTCATGACCGCTCGTCCCGAGACGTCGATCACGAGCCACCCCCCGTGGAGCTCGTGGACCTGGTGGGGGAGGCCGGTGGCCTCGCCCCAGGCGCGGAGGTCGTCGAGGGTGACGGTGCGGACGTGGCCCCAGGTCTCGTCGGCCTCGTCCTCCAGGGGTACGGCGACCACCACTCGGCGGCGGGCCAGCCGCACGGCCTCGGCGACGGTGCGGGTGCCCTGGTCGGGGTCGAGGTGCTCGAGCAGGTGGATGGCGAGCACGTTGTCGGCGCAGTCGTCGGCGTCGGGGTAGCGGGAGGCGTCGGCCACCCGCGTCCCCACCCGTACGCCGAGGAGCGGCGCGATCGTCGCGAGCAGGCGCATCGTTCCGGCGGCGACGTCGGAGGCGATCACGGCGCGCCCCTGACCGGCCAGGCGCAGCGACAGGAAGCCGAAGCAGCTGCCGAGCTCGAGCACCGAGCCCTCGGCCAGCAGCTGCTCGGCGTGACCGTAGACCGGGGCGTAGTCGGCGATCGTCCCGTGCCCCGACACCCGCCCGCGACCACCGTCACCGCCGAGCTCCTGGGCCACCCGCACGAGGCTGTTGCGGTAGAACAGCAGCCAGCTCTCGAGGGCGTCCGGCGTGCTGCTGCGCACGACCCCGGTGAAGATCCGCTCGAACAGCTCGGTGCCCCGCAGCCACCCCGGCGTGAACAGCTCGTCGGCGAGCAGGCCCGCGACGTCGTCGTCGATCCGCGAGGCCGGCACCCAGTGGTCGATGTGCACCCGCGGCCCGACGTGGCGGACGTCGAAGTGCTCGGTGCGCACGCTGTCGCGGCTCCACTGGCGCAGGGCGCCGACGGCCCGCACCTGCACGAGGTCGTCGACGTACCACCCACCCGGACGGCCGGGCCCGAGCGGGTCGATCGGCGCCACCGCGGTGACGCCGGGGTCGCCGACGTCGGCGGCGCTCATCGTGGCCCGGTCGTCGCCGAGATCGTGGCCCGGTCGAGCCCGTGGAGGTTGCGCACGACCTGCACCCGGCTGCAGTACTCCTCGTACGCCGGCAGGTCGCACCGTCCCAGGCCCCAGGAGTAGCGCGGCTCGGGGGTCAGCCACACGGTCTCGCGGGCCCGCCGGCTGAGCTCGGCGAAGGCCGACAGCCCGGGGTCCTTGCCGTTGCTGCGTCCGTCGCCCAGCACGATCAGCGTCGTACGCCGGGTGACCGCGGAGCCGTAGCGGTCCAGGAAGTCGGTGAAGGCCGCGCCGTAGTCGGAGTCGGCGTCGACGTCGAGCACGCCGTTGGCGGGCAGCCCGGCCAGCACCAGCGAGAGCGCCTCCTCGGTGCGGTGCTCGGCGAACAGGTCGGTGATCTCGGTGAGGTCGGAGACGAAGGCGAAGGTGCGCACCGAGGAGGTCATCGACTGCAGGCTGTGCACCAGGTGCAGGGTGAACCGGGCGGCCGAGCGCACCGAGAGGGACACGTCGCACAGCACCAGCAGCCGGGGCCGGTCCTCGACCTTGCTGACGGTGACGGGCCGGAACGGGACCCCGTCGTACTTCATGTTGGCCCGCATCGTGCGGGCGCCGTCGACGACACCGCGGGCCGAGGCCTTGCGCCGCGGGCGCGGGGCGCCGTGCAGGCTCCGGACCAGGCGTCGGATGGCCTCCTCGAGCTGGGCGCGCTCGGTCTCGTCGATGCTCTCGGCCTGGGCCTCCTCGAACTCGCGCTCCTCGATCTCGCGCTCCATCGACATCAGCTTCTCGAGGTGCTCCCGGAGCCGCTCGGGCAGCTGGTCGAGGAACGGCGCGAGCGCCTTCCGGAGCGCGGCGAGGGTGTCGGCGTCGCGGACGTCGTCGGCCGTGGGGTCGTCGTCGCCGGTGGTCTCGTCGAGCCAGGCGAGCAGCGCCATCTCCTCGGCGACGGTGAGCTCGGTGTCCAGCTGCATCCCGGGCTTGCTGACGATGTCACCGGGGTTGCCCGGGTTGTGCATCCGGCTGGTGGAGATCTGGACGCGCGCGGCCTCGCCCGCACTGCCCTCGGTGTCGTTGGAGAGCACGATCTCGTCGGTCAGCGCCGCGATGTCGATCTTGTTGGCCTCCTGGTGCAGGTTGTACTGCTGGGCCATGTCCTCGGGCCGGAAGAACTCCTTGATGTCGTCGGGCTTGCCGTGGGAGTGGCCGTCCTCGGGGACGTCGCCCGGCTCGTCGGAGAGCGTGAACTGCTCGAGCTCGCCCTCGTCGCTGAGGTCGTCGTGGGAGTGGCCGTGCCCCTCGTCCTCGGGGGCCAGGACGGCCTCCAGGCCGAAGAACCGGTCGAAGACGGTCTCGAAGGTGGCCAGGTCGCGGCGGTCCTTGACCAGGCTGACCGCGAGCGCCGACTTCAGCACGCGACGGTCCTCGAGCACGCTCGGCTGCGCGACGGCGTGCATCGCGTCGACCGCCTCGGCGGTGCTGACCCGGACCCCGTGCAGCCGCAGCAGACGGATGAACCGGTGGACGGCGCCCTCCACGACCGCCCCTAGACCGGGCGCTTGCGGGCGGAGCGCGCCGCGAAGGACCGCTGCCCCTGGCTGGCGCTGACCTTCTTGCCCGTGACGCCACGCGCGTCGTCAGAGCTGCCCCCGACGCCCTGGTAGGCGCCGTCGTGACGGCCGGGGAGGTCCTTGGCGGCCCGCTTCGCCCGTCCGTCGACGTCGCCGTCGTCGGGGTCGGCGCGACCGGGTGCGGGAGCCGCGGAGGGTGCGTCGTCGTGGCTGTGGTCGCCGTCGTGCCCGTGACCGTGACCGTGCCCGTGGCCGTGGCCACCGCGGCTGTCGGGCACCTCGCGGTTGGGGTCGACCAGCCCGGGGATGGCGCGGCGCGCCTTCTCGAGGTCGCGCTCGTACTTCACCACCACGTTCAGGGTGGAGGACAGCACGTCGGCGGTGAGCTCCTCGACGCCGAGCACCGCGAGCGTGCGGGCCCAGTCGACGGTCTCGGAGATGCTCGGCGACTTGCGCAGCTCCAGCTCGCGCAGGCCGCGGACGATGTCGACCAGCCGCACGGCCAGCGACTCGGCCAGCCCGGTGTCCTTGGAGCGGATGATCGCCAGCTCGCGCTCGGCGTCGGGGTAGTCCAGGAAGAGGTGCAGGCAGCGCCGCTTGAGCGCCGCCGAGAGGTCACGGGTGTTGTTGGAGGTGAGCACGACGTAGGGCTGGTGCGTGGCCTTCACGGTGCCGATCTCGGGGATGGAGATCTGGAACTCCGAGAGCAGCTCCAGGAGCACCGCCTCGAGCGCCTCGTCGGCCCGGTCGACCTCGTCGATGAGCAGCACCACGGGCTCGTCGGAGGTGATCGCCTCGAGCAGCGGGCGGGGGGCCAGGAAGCGCTCGGAGAAGAAGATGCTGTCCTGGGCCGCGATCCGCTCGACGGCCTCGTTCAGGTCGGCGGCGTCCTCGACGACCTGGCCGATCTTCTCGCGCAGGATCTGGGTGTAGAGCATCTGCTTGCCGTAGTCCCACTCGTAGAGCGCCTTGGTCTCGTCCTGGCCCTCGTAGCACTGCAACCGCAGCAACCGGCGGCCGGTGACGGCGGCCAGGCTCGTGGCGAGCTGGGTCTTGCCCACGCCGGCGGGCCCCTCCAGCAGCACCGGCTTGTCCAGCCGCGTCTGCAGGAAGACGGTGGTCGCGAGCCGCTCGTCGGCGAAGTACCCCGCCTCGGCGAAGCGCTCCAGGGTCTGCGCCACGCTGTCGAAGTCGGCGGGACGGGTGCTGGCGGGGGTGTCGTCTGAGGTCACGAGGAAGTGCTCCCTGGGGTGGTGGGACCTGCTCGGGTGGTACGGCGGGCCCAGCCCGCGGAGCGGTCCGCGGGCTGGGCCTGCCGGCTGGGGGGCTGGGAGAGGGTGGCTACTGGAGCAGGTCGTCCAGGTCGCCGTTCATGCAGTGGTCGACCACGGGCTGCACCGTCTCGAAGGTGCACTCCTTGGCGTTCCCCGGCGTGCAGGCGTCGCCGAGCACGTGGTTCGTGATCCGCGCGACGTCGTCCTGGTCACCGGAGATCGTCTTGGCGTTCTCGTAGAACGCGGTCGGGCCGGTGCCGAGACGGTTCTTGGAGTACGTGTCGGCCGTGACGTCGACGAAGCGCTCGGTGATCCCCACGTCGCGCAGCAGCCGGATCGAGGCCGCCAGGGCCGCCTCGGCGGCCTGCACGTCGGTCATGCCGTGGGTGTCGATGTCCATGGCCCGGGCGATGTCGGCGAAGCGCTTGTACTGCGCCGGCATGTTGAACGCCCAGACCCGGGGCAGCGCGATCGCGTTGTTCAGGCCGTGGTGGGTGTCGTAGAACGCCGAGATGGCGTGCGAGATCGAGTGGATGATCCCGAGGCCGCCGGAGTTGAAGGCCTGCGCGGCGATGTACTGCGCGTACATCATGCCCTCGCGGCCGGCGAGGTCCTGGCCGTTCCACACCGCCGCCCGGAGGTGCTGGTTGGTCAGCTTGATCGCGTGCAGCGCGTTGCCCAGCGAGGGCTGGAAGTCGATCCGCGAGACGTAGGGCTCGCTCGCGTGCGCCAGCACGTCGAAGCCGCACTGGGCGGTGTAGTCGACGGGGCAGTCGAAGTAGAGCACCGGGTCGTCGATCGCGAGGCTGGTCACCGAGGCGTCGTCGAAGGCGACGTACTTGTGCGGGTTGTCGGGGTCGGTCGTGGTGTCGGTGATGACGTAGGCCCACGACGTCTCCGAGCCGGTGCCGGCCGTGGTGGACACCGCGATGTGCGGCGGGTTCTTCGGGTTCTCGGACATGTTGAAGCCCTCGAACTCGTTGACGTTGCGGCCGTCGTGCGCCACCGAGACCCGAGCACCCTTGCAGGCGTCGTGGGAGGAGCCGCCGCCGATGGAGACGAAGGAGTCGCAGGCGTTCTCCTGGTAGAGCGCCACGGAGTCCATGACGTTGTAGTCCTTGGGGTTGGACTCGACCTTGTCGTAGACCACGACCTCGAGGCCGTGGTACTTCATCGACTCCACGATCTTGTGCACGATGTCGGTGCCGCGCAGCCCCGAGGTCATCACCAGGGTCTTGCGGAAGCCCAGCTTCAGCGCCTCCGGCCCGATCATCTCGTGCGCGCCGGGACCCATCAGGGCCCGGGGGAACGGGTGGAACTCCTTGATCGGGAACGGCTTGAGTAGTTCGTCGACCTGCATCGGGGCCTCCTGGTGGCGGTGGGGGTGACAACGCCTCGGACGCTAGGAGCGGCCGGCCGTCGGGCCCAGACGAGGATCGCGAAACCCGTCGTACGCCGGAGCGTCCCCTGCCCGGTCGTCGGCACGGCCCCTGCCCGGTCGGGGAGGTGGGGGACGACGACCTGCCCGACCCGACAGGTCGAACCGACCCCAAGGGGGTGGTGACGGACGCCGGTGGGCCCTAGCGTGAGCCGCACCACAGTCCCCGACCCGTTAGGCAGGTCCGACCATGACCGATCCCACCACCCCCGAGACCGACGTCGCCGCCGAGGACCTCACCGAGGACAGCCTCGTCGAGGAGATCTCGATCGACGGCATGTGCGGCGTCTACTGATGCCCCTGCTCCCCGAGCAGACCTGGCGCCTGAGCGGCTCGGTGTCCTTGCGACCCGAGCCGTTCGGCGCCATGGCCTACGACTTCGTCACCCGTCGGCTGAGCTTCATGAAGTCGCACGAGCTGGTGGCGGTCGTCGAGGCCCTGGCCGAGGCCCCCACGGTGGCCGACGCCCTGACCACCGTCGGCATCCCCGACGCGCAGCGCCCGCGCTACCTGCGCGCCCTCCAGGACCTCGCCGCCAGCGGCATCCTGACCCCCGCCCCCGTCACGGCAGGAGCCGCCCGATGACCATCGCCCCCGAGCGCCCCACCGCTCCTCGGACCGAGCGACCCACCGAGGGCCGCCTCGTCGACCAGTTCGAGTTCGGCCTGGACGCGCCCATCTGCCTGACGTGGGAGCTGACCTACGCCTGCAACCTGGCCTGCGTGCACTGCCTGAGCTCCTCGGGCCGCCGCGACCCCGACGAGCTGAGCACCGCCGAGGCCAAGGCGCTGATCGACGAGTTCGAGCGGATGAAGATCTTCTACGTCAACATCGGCGGCGGCGAGCCGACCGTGCGCCCGGACTTCTGGGAGCTGCTCGACTACGCCGTGGACCACCACGTGGGGGTGAAGTTCTCCACCAACGGCTTCCGGATCACCCCGGAGCGGGCCGCCAAGCTGGCCGCCACCGACTACGTCGACGTGCAGATCTCCCTGGACGGCGCGACCGCCGAGGTCAACGACCCGGTGCGGGGCCAGGGCACCTACGACGCCGCCATGAAGGCGCTGGCCAACCTGCAGGCCGCCGGCATGAAGGACTTCAAGATCTCGGTGGTGTGCACGCGGCACAACATCAGCCAGCTCGACGAGTTCAAGGCGATCGCCGACCACTACGGCGCCCAGCTGCGGCTCACCCGGCTGCGCCCCTCGGGTCGCGGCGCCGACGTGTGGGGCGAGCTGCACCCGCTGCCGGAGCAGCAGCGCGAGCTCTACGACTGGCTGGTCCTCAACGGCGACAAGGTGCTGACCGGCGACTCGTTCTTCCACCTCTCGGCCTACGCCACCGAGGACGGCACCGACGCCCTCCCGGGGCTGAACCTGTGCGGTGCCGGCCGCGTGGTCTGCCTGGTCGACCCCGTGGGCGACGTCTACGCCTGCCCGTTCGCGATCCACGACCGGTTCAAGGCCGGCAACGTGCGTCCCGGCGGCAAGGCCGGTGGGGCGGGTGCGGACCACCCGTTCCTGACCGACTTCGACACGGTGTGGAAGCACTCCGAGCTGTTCACCGAGCTGCGCAGCCCGCAGACCGGTGGCGCCTGCACGCGCTGCTCGGCGTACGACTCCTGCCGCGGTGGCTGCATGGCCGCGAAGTTCTTCACCGGCATGCCGCTCGACGGTCCCGACCCCGAGTGCGTCAAGGGCAACGGCGCCGAGGGCCTGGCCAACGCGGGTGATCGGCCCTCGTCGTCCCAGGACCACTCCCACACCGGCAAGGTCCGCAACGCCCCGGTGCCGCTGACGCTGCTCACCACCAGGCCGGCGGCCGCCGCAGCGGTGTCGTCGGTGCCGCTGGGTCGTCCCGACAAGGCGTGCGAGGAGAGCCCGCTCGCCGGGTTCTCCCCGTCCACCTAGGCCGTCGTGCCCGGCTCCGCGCTCACCCCGCCCGCCGCGCCGTCGCTGGGCAACCAGAGGTGGCCGCGGGTCGACGAGGAGCGGCCGCTGGTGCTGGTGCCGGTGGGGTCCACCGAGCAGCACGGACCCCACCTGCCCCTGGCGACGGACGCGATGATCGCGCACGCCGTCGCCGGGCAGGCGGCGGCGCGGCTGCTGGGCGAGGGTCGCAGCGTGCGGGTCGCACCGACGCTGGGGTACGGCGCCAGCGGCGAGCACGAGGACTTCGCCGGCACCATCTCGATCGGCCAGGAGGCCCTCGAGCTGGTGCTGGTCGAGCTCGCCCGCTCCGCCTGCCGGTGGGCCGAGGGCGTGGTCTTCGTCAACGGCCACGGGGGCAACGCGCGCCCGCTGCAGCGGGCCGTGGCGCTGCTCCGCCGCGAGGGTCGCGCGGTCGCGTGGACCGCGTGCGAGCTGGCCGACAGCGACGCCCACGCCGGCCGCACCGAGACCTCGCTGCTGCAGCACCTCGCCCCGTGGGCGGTGCGGGCCGACCTCCTCGAGCCCGGCAACACCCGGCCGGTGCAGGAGCTGATGCCCCGGCTGCGGGCCGAGGGCGTGCGTGCGGTCTCGCCCAACGGGGTCCTCGGCGACCCCACGGCCAGCACGCCCGAGCTCGGCCGCAGCCTGTTCGCGACCCTGGTGGGCCAGCTGGTGGGGGAGATCCGCCGCCTCGACGTCGACGACCACGGTCGGCTCTCGTCGGGCGCGCCCTCGCGAGGTGTCGCCGCGGCCCCGGGCTCCCCAGCCCCAGTCACCACAGCCCCGGTCACCACAGCCCCGGTCACCCCGTCGGGGACCGCCACCCGATGACGACCTCCGAGCAGCCGCCGGACCAGCCCGTGGCGCTGGTGACCGGCGCCGCACGGGGCATCGGCGCGGCCGTCGTACGCCGCTTCGCCGCGCGCGGCTGCCAGGTGCACGCCGTCGACGCCTGCCTCGGCGACGACGGCGGCACGCCGTACGCCCAGGCCTCGCGCAGCGACCTCGACGCCCTGGTCGCCGAGCAGCCCGGCCAGGTGCACCCCCACGTCGCCGACGTACGCCGCCCCGACGAGCTCGCCGCGGTCGTCGCCGACGTCATGGCGCAGCACGGCCGGCTCGACGCCGTCGTGGCCGGCGCCGCGGTCATCGAGGGCGGCGACGCCCTGTGGGAGACCGACCCCGGCCTGGTCGAGCGGCTGTGGCAGACCGACGCCATGGGGGTGTGGCACACCGCGCAGGCGACGGTGCCGACCCTGCTCGCGGCCGGCCGACCGGTGTCGTTCGTGGCGATCAGCTCGGCCGCGGGCGACCGCGGCCTGTGGCACCTCACGGCGTACGGCATGGTCAAGCACGCGGTCGTCGGGCTGGTCCGCGGGCTGGCCGCCGACCTGCGCGGCACCGAGGTGACGGTGGCGGGGGTGGCGCCCGGCTCGACCGACACCGACATGCTGCTCGCGACGGCGCGGCTCTACGGCCTGCCCGACGTCTCCGGCCTGCTCACCACGCAGATCGCGCGGGCGCTGGATCCCGACGAGATCGCCCGCGTCGTCGAGCTCGCCGCCTTCGCCGGCGGCGTCGTGCACGGATCGGTGCTGGCCGCCGACGGCGGGTTCAGCCAGTGACCAGCCCACGAGTGACCAGCCCACCCGTGACCAGCCCACCCGTCGACGCCCCCGCTGCGGTCGGGCGGCAGCCGTCCCCGCCCAGCCGGCTGCCCCCGGGCTTCACGGTCAGGCTGGGGGCCGACACGGTGACCTGCGGAGGCGGGGCGACGCTGCTCGGCGGCTCCAGCGGCAAGGTGGTGCGGCTCAAGCCGCGCGCCCGGGCGGTGCTGGTGGGCGACCGCGTGACGGTGGGGGGCGCCGACTCGGCCGCGCTGGCCCGCCTGCTGCTCGACCGGGGTCTCGCCGACCCGGTCTGGCCCGAGACCTCCGAGGCCGCCGGGGCCTCCCCGGCCGACCTGCGCGCCGCCGACGTGCGGGCGGGCGCCGACGTCACCGTCGTCGTCCCGGTGCGCGACCGGCCGCTCGAGCTGGCCCGGCTGCTGGCCGCGCTGCCCGACGGACTCGAGGTGCTCGTGGTCGACGACGGCTCCCGCGACCCTGCCGCGATCGCCGCCGTCGTGCACCGCACCGGCGCGCACCTGCTGGTGCACCCGCACAACCGGGGGCCGGCGGCCGCCCGCAACACCGGCCTGGCGCGGGCGCGCACGGCGTACGTCGCCTTCGTGGACTCCGACGTCGTGCCGACCGACGGCTGGCTGGCGCGCCTGCGCCGCCACTTCGACGACCCGGCCGTCGGAGCGGTCGCGCCGCGGGTGCGGGCCCTGCACGACCGGCCCACCGACGGCAGCTGGCTCGAGCGCTACGAGGCCGCGCGCTCCTCCCTCGACCTCGGCCCGGCCCCGGCGGTCGTGCTGCCGCACAGCCGCGTCTCCTACGTGCCGAGCGCGACCCTCGTCGTACGCCGGGAGGCGGTTCCCGCAGGGTTCGACGAGCGGCTCCAGGTGGCCGAGGACGTCGACGCGGTCTGGCGGTGGTGCGCCGAGGGCTGGCGGGTGCGCTACGAGCCGGAGGCCGTCGTGCGCCACGACCACCGCACGGACCCCTCGGCCTGGCTGCGCCGCCGGGCGTTCTACGGCACCGGGGCCGCCCTGCTCGCCGAGCGCCACGGGTCGGCGGTCGCACCGATGGTGCTGACCCCTTGGACCGCCGCGCTCACCGTGGCCGCGCTGGCGCAGCGACGTTGGTCGCTGCCGCTGGCGACGCTGGTCGGGGGCGTCGCCGTCGCCTCGACCGCCCGCCGGCTGGGGTCGGCCGAGCAACCGGTGCGCACCGCCGCGACCGTGCACCTGATCGGGGCCGTGGCGACGGCCCACCAGACGGCCGCGGCGATGACCCGGCACTACTGGCCCGTGGCCGTGCCGGCGGCCGTGGTCTCCCGTCGTGCCCGTCGGGCGCTGGTGACCGCCGCGGTGGTGCAGGGGCTGCTCGACCACCGCCGCACCCGGCCGGGGCTCGACCCGGTGCGCTACGTCGTGGCGCTGCGGCTGGACGACCTGGCCTACGGCGCCGGCCTCTGGACCGGCGCCGTGCGTGCCCGGTCGGTCCGTGCCCTCGTGCCGAGGTGGAGTGGACCGGTCCCGCGACGTCGGGTCCGACCCCTCGCCGCTGTCGGTGGCCGGGTCTAGGGTCCCGGACCAGGCGTCGGCGTCGGGCCGCGCCACGGCCGACGAGGAGATCACCATGGGCACCACCCTCAACCCCTACCTCAGCTTCCGCGACGACGCGCGCGAGGCGATGACGTTCTACGCCGACGTCTTCGGCGGTGACCTCACCGTCAGCACCTTCGGCGAGTACGGCGACCCCGAGGCCCCCGAGGCCGCCTTGGTGATGCACGCCCAGCTGCGCACCGACGACGGCCTGGTCCTGATGGGCGCCGACACCCCGCCCGGCATGGACCACACCCCGGGCGGTGCCCTGACGGTGAGCCTCAGCGGCGACGAGGACGAGAAGCTGACCGGCTACTGGTCGCGGCTCTCCGAGGGCGGTCAGGTCTCGGTGCCGTTCGAGAAGCAGATGTGGGGCGACACCTTCGGCATGTGCACCGACCGGTTCGGCATCCCCTGGATGATCAACCTCGCGGGGGCCGGCGGCCCCGCCTGAGGCCGGCCGAGCGACCATCGCCGACGCGGGTACCGTGCCGGGGTGACGACGACCAGGGAGGGGCGTCGCTCACCCGGGGGTGCACGCAGCTGGCGGGAGCGCGTGGACCCGGTGCGGGTGGTCGACCTCGTGCAGACGTTCAAGACCGCTTTCGCCGGAGGGCTGGCGTGGTGGATCGCCACCGACGTCGCCCACCTCGAGCAGCCGTTCCTGGCCCCGTGGGCGGCCGTCCTCGTGGTGCACGCGACGATCTACAAGACCGTCTCGCGCGGGGGCCAGCAGGTGGCGGCGACGTTCTTCGCGGTCTTCCTGGCCTTCGCGCTCGGCTCGGTGCTGGGCACCGGACCGTGGAGCCTGGGGCTGGTCATCCTCGTGGGCTACCTGCTGGGCCAGCTGCGCTGGATCAAGGAGGAGGCCGGCACGATCGCCACCACCGGCCTGGTGGTGCTGGCCACCGGCTCCATCGCCCAGACCGACCTGCTGGCCAGCCGACTGATCGACACCGCCGTCGGCCTCCTCGTGGGTCTCGCGGTGAACCTGCTGGTCTGGCCGCCGCTGCGCGACCGGGCCGCGTGGGCCCGCGCCGAAGGCATCCCCGCCGACCTGGCCGCCGTGCTGCGTCAGGCGGCCGACGGCCTCGGAGCCGAGCTCGAGCCGAAGGAGACCAAGCGCTGGGTGCGTGCCCTCCGCGAGGTCGACCTGCACATCGACGAGGCCTGGCGGCTGCTCTGGCAGGCCAAGGAGAGCGGGCGGATGAACCCGCGCCGCTCCCAGCCGACCGGGGTGCACGACCTGAAGAAGATGCTGCACGCCCTCGAGCAGGCGGTCGCCGACTCGTTGTCGATGGCCCGCACGATCGCCAACAGCGCCGAGAACCGCACCGAGTGGGACGACTCGTTCCGCGAGCGCTGGCGGTCCCTGGCACGCCGCACGGCCGACGGGGTCGAGGCGAGCAACCCCGAGTCGTTGAGGGCCCTGCGCAGCGAGCTCGAGGAGATGACCTCCGACTTCAGCTCCGCAGAGCTTGCCCCCGACGAGTGGCGCGAGTACGGCGGCCTGCTGATGAACCTCGGCAACGTGCACGACGCGCTCACCCACGCCGTGGAGTGGATGACCCAGACCACGCCCGAGGAGCGTCGCCGCAAGCGCTACGACCGCCCGCAGGACCTGCTGCGCCGTCAGCGTCGTGCCGAGGCCGTGGCCCGCTCCGGCGGCCGGTCCGGGGACGCCGCCGCGCCAGGGCCGTCCTCGTAGGCTGCCCCCAGGTCCGCAGCGGACCCACCCGGAACCCACCGGAACAGCCCGCCCGTACGACGAGAGGCCCCCATGAAGCTCCAGCGCAGCGTCGAGACGACCGCGTCCCCCGCGAAGGTCTTCGCCTACCTCAGCGACTTCACCAACACCGAGGAGTGGGACCCCGGCACCGTCACCACGACCCGGGTCTCCGGCGACGGCGGGGTCGGCACGACGTACGCCAACACCTCGAAGTTCGCCGGCCGCGAGACCGAGCTGACCTACGTGGTGAAGGAGCACGTGCCCGACAGCCGCTTCGTGCTGCGGGGCACGAACAAGACGGTCACCGCCACCGACACGATGGAGATCGCCCCGGCCGGCGCCGGGTCGAAGGTGACCTACACCGCCGACTTCGAGTTCCAGGGCCTGGCCAAGCTGGTGGTGCCGTTCATGGGCGGCGCCTTCAAGAAGCTCGGTGACGAGGCCGAGGAGGGTCTGCGCACGGCCCTCGCGAAGCTCTGACCCCGGACGCACGCAGGTGACCCGCACCCGCTGGCTCTTCGGCGACCAGCTCGGCGCGCACTTCGCCGACGACCACGACGGCGAGCTCCTGATGATCGAGTCGCGCCGGGTCTTCGCGCGCAAGCGGTTCCACCGGGCCAAGGCCCACCTCGTGCTCTCGGCGATGCGCCACCGCGCGGCCGAGCTGTCCGCGGAGGGCGAGGGGCGCCTGCGCTACGTGCAGGCCGACACCTACGTCGAGGGCCTGGGCCGCCGCACCCGCGACCTCGAGGTGATCGCCCCCACGTCGTACGCCGCCCGCGACCTCGTGGACCGGTTGATCGAGGACCCGGACCGCCCTCGCGACATCGAGCGCCTCCCCGCGCGGGGCTTCGTCACGACCCAGGCCGACTTCACCCACTGGGCCGAGGGGCGGGGGCAGCGACGGCTGCTGATGGAGGACTTCTACCGCGACGCGCGGCGCCGCCACGGCGTGCTGCTGGAGGGCGGTTCGTCGGACCCCGAGGGCGGCCGCTGGAACCTCGACCACGAGAACCGCGAGCCCCCGCCCAAGGGCGCCGCGACCCTGGGTGTCGACCCGCCGCCCTGGCCCGTCGAGGACGAGATCGACGAGCAGGTGCGCGCCGACCTCGACCGGTGGGAGTCCGACGGCGACGTCTCGTTCATCGGCCGTGACGGCCCCCGGCTCTTCGCCGCGACCCGCGCCGAGGCCGAGGCCGTGCTCGACCACTTCCTGGCCCACCGGCTCGCGACCTTCGGGGCCCACGAGGACGCCATCCTCGAGGGCGACCCGTGGATGTCGCACTCGGTGCTGTCAGCGCCGATGAACCTCGGGCTGCTGGACCCGATCGACGTCGTACGACGGGCCGAGGAGGTCTACCGCTCCGGGGACGCCCCCCTGGCCTCGGTCGAGGGCTTCGTCCGGCAGGTGATGGGGTGGCGCGACTACGTCTGGCACCTCTACTGGCACCTGGGGCCCGACTACCGCCGCCGCAACCACCTCTCCGCGCGCCGGAAGCTGCCCGACTGGTTCGCCGAGCTCGACGGCGACGCGACCCGCGCCCGCTGCCTGTCGCACACCCTCGACGGCGTGGCCGAGCGCGGCTGGGTGCACCACATCCCACGGCTGATGGTGCTCGGCAGCTACGGCCTGCAGCGCGGCTGGTCGCCCCAGGAGCTGACCGACTGGTTCCACCGGGCCTTCGTCGACGGCTACGACTGGGTGATGGTGCCCAACGTGGTCGGGATGTCGCAGCACGCCGACGGCGGGGTCCTGGCCACCAAGCCCTACACCTCCGGCGGCGCCTACCTGAACAAGATGAGCGACCACTGCGGCTCGTGCGAGCTCAAGCCGACCGTGCGGGTGGGCGAGGACGCCTGCCCGTTCACCGCGGGCTACTGGTGGTTCCTGGACCGCCACCGCGAGGAGCTGGGCGCCAACCACCGGATGGCACGGGCCGTGCAGGGGCTGGGCCGCCTGAAGGACCTCGACGAGCTGGTCGCGCAGGAGGACGAGCGCGGGTCACGCGCGCCCTGACCCGGGGCCGCTTCGGGGCCTGACTACGGTGGACCGATGAGCTCGCTCCCCGACCTGTTCGCCCGTGGTGTGGACACCCTGATGGACCGCACGGTGGCCCCCGGCTTCACCCGGCTCGGCCTCGAGGCGCGCAAGCGGCTGCCGGGCTGGCCGGCCGACCCGGCCCCCGGCTCGATGGCCGGCAAGACCGTCGCGGTCACCGGCGCGACCTCCGGGCTCGGCCTGGCCACCGCCGAGGGCCTGGCCCGGCTCGGCGCCACCGTGCACCTGGTCGTGCGCGACACCGACAAGGGCGCCGTGGTCAAGGACCGGCTGCTGGCCGACGTCCCGGGCACCCGCGTCTTCGTGGACCGCTGCGACGTGGCCGACCTCGACGACGTACGCCGGTTCGCCGCAGACCTCGAGGTGGACCGCCTCGACGTGCTCGTGCACAACGCCGGCGCGATGCCGCCGGAGCGCTCCGAGTCGCCCCAGGGGCACGAGATGACCATGGCGCTGCACCTGCTCGGCCCGGTGCTGATGACCGAGCTGCTGCGCCCGGTGATGGCCGGGCACGACGCCCGCGTCGTCGTGGTCACCTCGGGCGGCATGCTCGGCCAGAAGCTGCGGGCCGACGACCCGGAGTACCACCGCGGCACCTACTCGCCCACCACGGCCTACGCCCGCAGCAAGCGCGCCCAGGTCGAGCTGGCGCCGATCCTGGCGAGCCGCTGGTCGCCGAGCGGCATCGGCGTGCACGTCACCCACCCCGGTTGGGCCGACACCCCGGGGGTCGTGGAGTCGCTGCCCACCTTCCACAAGGTGACCGGCCCGTTGCTGCGCGACGCCGACGGCGGCGCCGACACCACGGTCTGGATCTCGGCGGTGCAGCCCCAGCCGCGCTCGGGCCAGATGTGGCACGACCGCCGACCCCGCCCCACGCACCTGCTGCCCAGCACCCGCACCACCGACGCGGAGCGGCGTCGGATGTGGGACTGGGCGCGCGCGGCCGCCGACCTCGACGCGGTCGTCGAGGGCTCCTAGCTCGGGAGCCCCGCCGAGACGGCGCGCATGTCCGCCGAGACGGCGCGCGTGTCCGCCGAGACGGCGCGCATGTCCGCCGAGACGGCGCGCATGTACGCCGAGACGAACACGAGCGCCGTCTCGCTGTACACGAGCGCCGTCTCGGCGTACATCTGCGCCGTGTCACCGGGCTAGGTTGAGGACGTGAGTGCGGGTGCGGGTGCGGGCGGGTCGGAGCGGGGAGAGACCACCGCGGAGCGCTACGACCGCAACTGGTCCGAGCTGATCCAGGAGCTGCGGGTCGCCCAGACCGGGGTGCAGGTGCTCGCGGGGTTCCTGCTGACCCTGCCGTTCACCCAAGGCTTCGGCAGCTTGGGCGAGCGTCACCGGGTGATCTTCCTGGTGGCGTTCTCGTTGGCGATCATGACGGTGGGGCTGATGACGGCGCCGGTCGCGCTGCACCGGTTCCTGTTCGGCCGGCACGAGAAGGACGTCCTGGTGCACACCGGCGACCTGATCGCCAAGGCCGGGCTGACCGCCATGGCACTGACCCTGGTGACCGTGGTGGTGCTGATCTTCGGGGTGGTCGTCGACGACACGGCCGGGCTGCTCGCCGGCGGCGTCGTGCTGGTGTTCTACGCGCTGGCCTGGGTGGTCCTGCCGCTGACCCTGCTGGGCCGCGGAGAGCCGCGGGAGCGCCCGGTCAGCCGACGTTGACGTCGTGCGGCCGGCCCGGGTCGTCGTACGCCGGTTCGGGGTGGCCGCTGCGCACCGCCTCGCTGGTCGGGGCGCTGCGCCGGCGGCCACGTCGTCTGACAGGCTGGGCGGGCGAGACCGAACCGGCCGACGGGCCGGGGCGCGGGAGGAGATCGATGCACCACACCGACTGGCTGCTGACCAAGGCCGAGCGCGCCAACCCCTCGACCCGGCTCGACGACGACCACCCCGGGCAGACCGCGTGGTCGACCGGCAACCACGTGCGGCCGCTGGTGCACGGAGCGACGTACTTCGCCGACCTGCACGAGCACCTCGAGCGCACCCGTCGTGGCGACCTGGTGCTGTTCACCGACTGGCAGGGCGACGCCGACGAGCGCCTGACCGGCGAGCCCGGCAGCGAGGTCGTCGAGGTCCTCGGCCGTGCCGACGAGCGCGGCGTCGACGTGCGCGGCCTGATCTGGCGCTCGCACTGGGAGAAGCTGAACTTCAGCGCCTCGGAGAACCGCCTGCTGGGGCGCAGCCTGCAGGAGCGCGGCGCCGAGGCCCTGCTCGACATGCGCGTGCGCACGAGCGGCTCGCACCACCAGAAGATGGTCGTGATCCGCTACCGCGACCGCCCGCAGGACGACGTCGCCTACGTCGGCGGCATCGACCTGTGCCACTCCCGACGTGACGACGCCGAGCACCTCGGTGACGAGCAGGCGCTGGAGATGGCCGGGGAGTACGGCCCCACCCCGCCGTGGCACGACGTGATGGCCGCCCTGTCCGGCCCGGCCGTGCGCGACGTCGAGACGGTCTTCCGCGAGCGGTGGGAGGACCCCACGGCCCTGACCCGGCACCCCGTCTACTGGACCCAGGACAAGATCCTGCGGCTGGACATGACCCCGGACGCCCTGCCCGAGCAGGCGCCGCCGCCACCCGAGTGCGGCACCCAGACGGTGCAGCTGCTGCGCACCTACCCCAACCTGCGGCACGGGCGGGACTACCCCTTCGCCCGCGGCGGGGAGCGCAGCGTCGCCCGGGGCTACAGCAAGGCGATCTCTCGCGCCCGGCACCTGGTCTACCTCGAGGACCAGTACCTCTGGGGCCACCAGGTCGGCGACATCTTCACCGAGGCGCTGCAGCGCAACCCCGACCTGCACGTGGTCGCGGTGGTGCCGCTGTTCACCGACCAGGAGGGGTTCATGGCCCGGACCCCCCAGATGCTCGGCCGCAACCGGGCCATGCGGCAGATGCTGCAGACGGCGCCGGGGCGGGTGGCGATCTACGGCCTGGAGAACCACCGGGGGACCCCGGTCTACGTGCACGCCAAGGTCTGCATCATGGACGACACCTGGGCCACCGTCGGCTCCGACAACTTCAACCGCCGCTCGTGGACCCACGACTCCGAGCTGTCGGCCGTCGTCGTCGACCCGAGCGCGGCGGACCACAGCCCCTACGCCCGGCACCTGCGGCTGCAGCTGGCCGCCGAGCACCTCGACCGCGAGACCGACGGCAGCGCGGAGTCGCTGCTCGAGGTGATGGCCGACTGCGTCGACCCGCGCAGCTTCTTCGAGGCGTACGCCGCCACCGCGGACCGCCTGGACGCCTGGCACGACGGCGGCGAGGTCGGCGAGCGCCCGCCCGGTCGCCTGCGCCGGCTGCAACCGCCCGACCTGGGGCTGCTCGAGCGGGTGGCGGCGACGATGCCCTACCTGACGCTGCACGACCCCGACGGTCGCCCGCGCGGCCTCAAGCGCCTCGGCGGGTTCTGAGCGCCGACGTTTCCCCCCGGCCACGGCCGGGTAGGTCTGGGGGGTCGCACCCACCCGGCGAAGGGCTCACCATGCGCATCCGACTCCTGCTGAGCTCGCTCGCGGCCCTGCTCCTCGTCGGGTCCGGGGCCGCCGTCGCCCACGCCGACACCGGGCCGGCCCTGACCGTGCCGGCCGACCGGCTCGCCGCCTCCCTGACCTGCTCGGGCGACCTCGCGGGGGCCTCCCTGACCCCGGTGCTGCTGGTGCCGGGCACCACGCTGACGCCGCAGGTCAACTTCTCGTGGAACTACGAGAAGGTCTTCTCGGCCCAGGGCCGGCCCTGGTGCGCGGTCACCCTGCCGAACCACGCGATGAGCGACATCCAGGTGGCCGGCGAGTACGTCGTGAACGCCCTGCGCACCATGCACCAGCGGTTCGGGCGCGACGTCTCGGTGGTCGGGTTCAGCCAGGGCGGGATGGTGCCGCGTTGGGCGCTGAAGTTCTGGCCCGACACCCGCGCGATGGTCGACGACGTGATCGCCCTGGACCCCTCGAACCACGGCACCCTCGACGCCTACGGCGTGTGCGCCGTCGCCGGCTGCGCCCCGGCCTTCTGGCAGCAGCAGACCGGATCCCGGTTCCTGGCCGCCCTGAACCGCGACGCCGAGACCTGGGCCGGCATCTCCTACACGCAGGTCTACACGGCCACCGACGAGGTCGTGGTGCCGAACGTCGGGCCCTACCCCAGCAGCCGGCTGACCACCGGCGCCGGGCGCCGCGCCAACGTCTCGGTGCAGTCGATCTGCCCGGTGCACGTCTCGGAGCACCTCTCGATGGGCACCTCCGACCCGGTCGGCTACGCCCTGGTGGTCGACGCGCTGACCCACGACGGCCCCGCCTCGGCGGCGCGGATCAGCCGCACCGTCTGCCTGCGCGACGTGTTCCCCGGCATCGACCGGGTCACCTACCCCGCCCAGATGGCCCGCGTGATCGCGACCGCCGGCTACCAGGCCACGACCTACCCGCACGTCGCGAGCGAGCCGACGCTGGCGACGTACGCCCGCTGAGCCGTCTGCTGAGCCGTCCGCCCGCATCGGCCCCGGATGGGGCAGGGTGGCCCCATGAGCGAGATGAGCACCGAGCACCGTGCGTCCGAGCACCGCTACGTGATCCACGTCGACGGCGAGCTGGCCGGGTCGGCGTACTACCGGCTCACCGAGGGCGTCGTGGAGTTCACCCACACCGAGGTCGACGACCGGTTCGAGGGCCAGGGCGTCGGCTCCACGCTGGCCCGGGCCGCCCTGGACGACGTACGCCGGGACGGGAGCCGCGCGGTGGTGCCCTCGTGCCCCTTCATCGCGGCCTGGATCGACCGGCACCCGGACTACCAGGACCTCGTCGCGGGCTGAGCCGGGTCGGTCAGGCCGCCTCGTGGGCGACCGCGGTGGTGACCCGGTAGCGGACGAACGCCGGGAACGCGATCGCGGCGATGACCGTGCCGACGACGACCAGGACGCCACCCCCGGCAGCCGTGGCCGCCGCGCCGATGCTGACCGCGACCGCGCCGTGGGCGACGTCGGCGATCCTCGGGCCGCCCACCACGACGACGGTGAAGACGCCCTGGAGCCGGCCGCGCACGTCGTCGGAGGCCGCGCTCTGCAGCATGCTCGTGCGGAACGCCGCGCTGGCCATGTCGGCGGCGCCGCCCACGACCAGCATCAGCACGGCGACCACCAGCATCGGTGTGCGCAGGCCACCGGCACCCGTCCCGGCCAGGGCCACCGCGCCACCGAAGCCGGTCATCGCCAGGCCCCACACGACCACCGAGGCGAGCACCGCGACGCCTTGACGGTGGATGCCGGAGACCCAGCCGGAGAAGACGCCACCGAGGACGGTGCCGATCGGGATGCCGGCGAAGAGCAGCGCGAAGGCGATGCCGCCGCCGTCGGGGCCGCCGAAGTCGAGGTGGGCGATCTCGGGGAACAGCGCTCGGGGCATCCCGAAGACCATGGCGATCATGTCGACGAGGAACGACATCAGCAGCACCGGATGGCCGCCGAGGTAGCGCAGGCCGTCGACCACGGCCCCGAGCCCGAGGCTGCCGGTGACGCCCTCGATGGCCAGCGGCGGCAGCAGGAGGACCGCGCCCAGCGTGGGCAGCAGGGTGATCGTGTCGACGAGGTAGAGCCAGGGGAAGCCGAAGACCGGGATCAGCGCCCCGGCGATCAGCGGCCCGCCGATCGCCCCGGCCGACATCACGGTCATGTTCAGCGAGTTGGCGGCGGGCAGCAGCGAGAGCGGCAGCAGCCGGGGGAGCACGGCGCTGCGGGTCGGCTGGTTGACCGCGAAGAACGCCTGCTGCAGCGAGAACAGACCGAGCAGGAGCCAGACGCTGCCGCTGCCGGTCCAGGCCTGCACCGCGAACAGCCCGCTCGTGGCGATCATGCCGACGGTGGTGAAGATCAGCAGCGTGCGCCGGTCGATGACGTCGGCGAGCGCGCCGCCCCAGAGGCCGAAGACGACCAGCGGGACCAGCCCGAACACCCCGGTCAGCCCGACGTACGCCGAGGAGCCGGTCATGGCGTAGATCTGCGCCGGCACCGCCACGACGGTCAGCTGCGCGCCGACCACGGTGACGATGTTGGCCGTCCACAGCCGACGGAAGTGCGGGTCCTGCAGTGGCCGGGTGTCGGCCAGCCAGCTCATCGGGGCATCAGTCGGCCAGGTGCGCCCGCACCTGCTCCAGGCTGCCGGAGCCGGCGTCGAGCAGCCGGTTGCGCTCAGCGGTCCAGGACGCGCCGAGCTGCTCGCGCTCGGCGACCGGGACCTCCTCGCGGGCGGGGTTGAGGATGTCGCGCTCCTCCTCGTCGAGGTGGTGCAGCAGGGTCTCGCTGAGCTCGTGGATGGCGTGGCTGAAGGCGTCGTCGTACAGCTCGGCGGCCTCGAGCAGGGGGACGAGCGCCTCGTAGATCTCGCGGTGCTCCTTCTCGCCGTGCTCGGCCTCCTCGTCCTCGATCGCGTCCTTGCGCTCGAGCTGGGGGTAGACCTTGCTCTCCTCGGCGTCGCCGTGCGCCACGAGCAGCTCGGAGAGCCGGCCGCGCAGCACCTCGCGGTCGTTCTGGTCGTTGCGCAGCTCCCGGAGCAGCGTCTCGAACAGCCGGTGGTCCTCGAGGATCAGCTCGACGACGTCGCCGGAGGTGGGGCGGGGGATCTCGATGCTCATGACAACCACTCTAGGCACCCCGTCGACCGGCGCCGGCGCCTGTCCGGTGTCCGGGCGGCCGGCCCGCATCCCCCGGCCGACCTGATCACGTGATCCGCATCCGCGGACACATCGCAGACAGGAGGCCGCACCTGCGGCTAGGGTCGTCGCTGTGGCGACTCAGCGGGCGACGTACCGGATCAAGCAGGCGGCCGAGCTGCTCGGCGTCAGCGACGACACGGTGCGCCGCTGGGCGGAGTCGGGTCGGCTCCGCACCTCCACCGAGGGCGGTCGCCAGGTCGTCGACGGGGCCGAGCTGGCCGTCCTGGCCCAGGAGATCGCCGCGGGCGGAGAGCACCCGGACCCCGGTCCGGTGGTGTCGGCCAGCGCGCGGAACCGCTTCGTCGGCCTGGTCACCCGGGTCGTGCGCGACACCGTGATGGCGCAGGTCGAGATCCAGGCCGGCCCCCACCGGGTCGTGTCCCTGATGAGTCGCGAGGCGGCCGACGAGCTCGAGCTCGAGCCGGGCGTCCTGGCCATCGCGGCCGTCAAGTCCACCAACGTCGTCATCGAGCTCCCGGAGAAGTCATGAGAAGAAGCCTCGCCCTCGCCCTGGTCACCCTGCTGGCGCTCGGCTCGACCGCCGCCTGCTCCGAGGGCGACAACGGCGGTGACGCCGGCTCCGGCCAGGACACCGTCATCCGGGTGTTCGCGGCCGCGTCGCTGACCGAGTCGTTCACCGCCCTCGGCACGACCTTCGAGTCCGAGAACCCCGGCACCAAGGTGGAGTTCAACTTCGGGCCCAGCTCGGGGCTCGCCGAGCAGATCGGCAGCGGCGCCCCCGCCGACGTGTTCGCCAGCGCCAGCCCCAGCAACATGGACACCGTCGTGCAGGCGGGCGACGCGAAGGACCCGGTCGACTTCGCCACCAACTCGATGGAGATCGCCGTCCCGCCGGCCAACCCGGGCAAGATCGCCTCGTTCGCCGACCTGGCGGGGGGCGACGTGAAGGTCGCGCTCTGCCAGGCCCAGGTGCCGTGCGGCAAGACCGCCGCCGAGGCGATCAGCAAGGCCGGCCTCACGGTCGAGCCCGCGACCGAGGAGGTCGACGTCAAGTCGGTGCTCACCAAGGTCACCCTCGGTGAGGTCGACGCGGGCGTCGTCTACGTCACCGACGTCCAGGCGGCCGGTGACAAGGTCAAGGGCATCGAGATCCCGGCCGACCAGAACGCCTCCACGACGTACCCCATCGCCACCCTGAGCGGGTCGAAGAGCGCGGGGACCGCGGCCGACTTCGTCGACCTGGTCACCTCCGAGCAGGGTCTCGCCGTGCTGGAGAAGGCCGGGTTCGAGAAGCCCTGATGGCGCACCGTCCCCGCACCCCGTGGGCGCTGGGCGTCCCGGCGGCGTTCGGGGCGATGCTGCTCGTCGTCCCCCTGCTCGGCGTGCTCGTCCGCGCGCCCTGGTCCGGGCTGGGTCGGATCCTGCGCACGACCGAGGTGCTCGACGCGCTCTGGCTCTCGTTGTGGTCGGCGTCCCTCGCCACCCTGATCTCGCTCGTGCTGGGCGTCCCCCTGGCGTGGGTCCTGGCGCGGTCCTCGATCCCGGGGCTGCGGCTGCTGCGGGCCCTGGTGACGCTGCCGCTCGTGCTGCCCCCGGTGGTCGGCGGTGTCGCCCTGATCCTGGTGCTGGGCCGCAACGGGCTCGTGGGGCGGTGGCTGGACCAGTGGTTCGGCCTGACCCTGTTCGCGACGCCGGCAGCGGTGGTGATCGCCGAGACCTTCGTGGCGATGCCGTTCCTGGTGATCGCCGTGGAGGGCGCGTTCCGCTCCGCGGACCAGGGGTACGACGAGGCCGCCGCCACGCTCGGGGCGAGCCGGCTGACGGTGTTCCGGCGGGTGACGCTGCCGCTGGTGCGCCCGGCCCTGGTCGCGGGCGCGGTGCTCTGCTGGGCCCGGGCGCTGGGCGAGTTCGGCGCCACCGTCACCTTCGCGGGCAACCTGCAGGGCCTGACCCGCACGATGCCGCTGGCGGTCTACCTCGCCATGGAGACCGACCCCGACGCGGCGCTGGCGCTCTCCCTGGTGCTGCTGGCCGTCAGCGTCGCGGTGCTGTTCGCCCTGCGCGGCCGCTGGGTCGGCGCGGGGAGCGCGTCGTGAGCCCCGCGGACGGCCTCCGCTTCGCCGGCGCCGTACGCCGTGGCGGGTTCGAGCTGGAGCTGGACGTCACGGTCGCGCCGGGCGAGGTGCTGGGCGTGCTGGGACCCAACGGCGCGGGCAAGTCGACGATGCTGCGCACGGTCGCGGGGCTGGAGGAGCTCACCCGCGGCGAGGTCACGGTGGCGGGGCGGGTCTGGCAGGACGCGACCACCTTCCTGCCCGCCGACGGGCGCCGGGCCGGTGTCGTGTTCCAGGACTACCGCCTGTTCCCGCACCTCGACGTGCGCGACAACGTGGCCTTCCCGGCGCGGTCGCAGGGAGCGGGCCGGGCGGCGTCACGACGTACGGCCGAGTACTGGCTGGGCCGGCTCGGGCTGCGCGAGCTCGCGCGGCGACGTCCCTCGCAGCTCTCCGGCGGGCAGGCGCAGCGGGTCGCCCTGGCGCGGGCCCTGGCCCGCGACCCCGAGGTGCTCCTGCTCGACGAGCCGATGGCCGCGCTCGACGCCGGCGCCCGGATCGACGTCCGCACCTTCCTGCGCGAGCACCTCGCCGACTTCCCCGGCCCGGCCGTGCTGGTCACCCACGACCCGCTCGAGGCGATGGTGCTGGCCGACCGGTTGCTGGTGGTGGAGGGGGGGCGACTCGTCCAGGAGGGCCCGCCCGCCGAGGTGGCGCGGCGTCCGGCCTCGTCGTACGTCGCCCGGCTCGTGGGGCTCAACCTCTGGTCCGGGCGCCTCGACGCCGCACCTTCGGACGGCGCCGCCCCGACCGTGGTGCTGGACGGCGGTGGCGTCGTCGCCGTCACGACCGACGCCCCGCCCGGACGGGTGCTGGTCTCCGTGCGCCCCAGCGCGATCACCCTGCACACCGAGCGGCCCGAGCACACCAGCACCCGCAACGTCTGGACCGGGCGGCTGGCCGGCATGGAGGTGCTGGCCGACCGGGTGCGGCTGCAGGTCGACGGCGCCCCGTCGGCGCTGGTGGACGTCACGACCGCGGCCGTCGCGGAGCTCCGGCTCGCCCCGGGAGCAGGCGTGTGGCTGTCGACCAAGGCCACCGAGGTCGAGGCGTACGCCGACCGTGCGGCGACGGATCCCGTCGTCTGAGAGGCCACGTGGTCCGCGATCCACGCCTTCGTGCGATCATTCATCCCGTGTCGAGCTCGAGAGGACGGGAGCGACCGCCCGTCCGCTTCGACCAGGAAGCAGAGAGATGCCGACCCCTTTTCCGCCAGAGTCACTGACGACCTTCCGCTCGCTCGCGGACGTCGTCTACACCGGTGAGTCCTTCGAGTCCGTCTACGGCGCGATCTGTCGTGCTGCCGTCGAGTTCGTCGACGGGTGCGACCACGCCTCGCTGATGCTGCGCCGCCACGGCCGCTCCACCACGGCCGCCAGCTCCGACGACGTCGCGCGCCGGTGCGACGGTCTCGAGCTGGAGCTGGGCGAAGGACCGTGCATCGACGCCATGGAGAAGTCCGAGCCCGACGAGCACCTCTGCGCCGACCTCGACAGCGGCAGCAAGTGGCCCGAGCTGGCCGCCCGCATCCGGTCCGAGACGCCCGTGCGCGGCATGGCCGGACTCCGGCTGCGTCATGACGGCCAGAAGGTCGGGGCGCTGAACCTGTTCAGCGACACGCCCGGCGCCCTCACGCAGACCTCGCTCGACCAGGCCATCGTGATCTCCGCCTTCGCCTCGATCACCCTGGCGGCCCTCGACCGCGGCGAGGAGGCCGTCACGCTGCGCCGCGGGCTGGCCAGCAACCGTGAGATCGGCAAGGCCATCGGGCTGCTGATGAGCACCCACGGCATCGACGACGAGCAGGCGTTCTCGATGATGTCGAAGGTCTCGCAGGAGATGAACGTCAAGGTCGCCGAGGTCGCCGCCCAGGTGCTCGAGCACCACCGCCAGAGCCCCGTCACCGGCCAGGGACCGTCGCCGGCCCTGTCCTAGGGATGAGACGTGCCGGTCGGCGCGGACGGTGGCGGTGTGATTTCCGCCCGGAGCCGGGTACACCCAGGGCCGGAGGTCAAGACACCGGCCCCCGCGACTGTGCGGCGTCCTCCGGGCGCCTCTCGAGACCAGCGTTCGCGCGGCTCCTGGGTTCGCCGCACGACCGCCCCCACCGATGATGCGAGGAGTCACTCATGAGCACGGACGACAAGGCTGACAACAAGATGCAGGACCTCGGCGGCAAGGCCAAGGAGGCTGTCGGCAACGCCACGGGCGACGACGAGCTGAAGGCCCAGGGCGACCGCGACCAGCGCAAGGCCTCCCTCAAGGACGCCGGCGAGAAGGTCAAGGACGCCTTCAAGAAGTAGGCCTCCCGCCTCGCTCGAGACCTGTGTCGCGCCGGCGGCCCCATTCCGCCGTCGGTCGACCGGCGCGGCACGGACCACCCGAGCAGGACCGGCACCACCCGCACCGACACGCCCCCCGGGATCCACCCGGGGGGCTTGGTCGTGCCACGGGTCCGTGGTCGGATCCAGGGGTGAGTGCCACCCCGCCGACCGCGCCCCTGGCCCCGACCGGCGCCCCGCGCCGTTGGCTGGTGCCGCTGGCGGCGGCCCTGGTGCTGGTCGCGACCGGCTGCGGCCTGCCCGGCTCGGGCCCCGACGCCGACGAGGCCGCCCGGGCGCTGGCGACCGCCCTGAGCAAGGGGTCGGTGGCGTCGGTGCCCTTCACCGGCGACGCCCCCGCCTCCCGCCGTGAGTACGCCGCCGTCACCGACGGTCTGGCCCGCCTCGGCCGCCCACGAGTCACCGCCGGCGGCACCAGCACCGACGGCGACACCGGGCGCAGCACGCTGAGGTGGCGCTGGACGGTGGGGGAGAAGGACTGGAGCTACCAGACCCGCGTCGACTGGCGGCGCACCGCGACCTCCGACGGCGACGTCTGGGCGCCCCGGTGGACCCCGGGCCTGGTCGAGCCCTCGCTGCGCGCCGGGGAGTCCCTGACGACCACGGGCATCGCTGCCGCGCGCGGTGACGTGCTCGGTGCCGGTGGTACGCCGCTGGTGACCCCGCGACCCGTGCTGCGGGTGGGTCTGGACAAGTCCGCCCTCCGGTCGACGGCCCCCGGTCAGGCGCGGGCCTCGGCCACCCGACTCGCCCGGCTGGTCGGGATCGACGCGACCGCGTTCGCCCGGCAGGCGGTTCGAGCCGGTGCCAAGGCCTTCGTGCCGGCCCTCGTCTACCGCCGCGCCGACGCCCCCGCCGAGGTCACCGGGGCCCTGGCGTCGATCCCCGGGGCCCGCGCGATCTCCGACCGGCTGCCGCTCGCGCCGACCAAGGACTTCGCGGCCGCGCTGCTGGGCACCGTCGGCCCGGCCACCAAGGAGGTCGTCGACGCGAGCGAGGGGCGGGTGCGGGCGGGTGACGACGTGGGTCTGTCGGGCCTGCAGAAGCGCTACGACGCCCGGCTCGCGGGCACGCGCGGCGAGACCGTGGTCGTCGTGGACGACCGCGGCGAGCGACGCACGCTGTTCACCGCCGCCCCGGTGGCGGGCGAGCCGCTGCGCACGACGCTGGACCTCGACGCCCAGCGCCTCGCCCAGCAGGTGCTCTCCGGGGTGGGTCCTGCGAGCGCGCTGGTCGCCGTGCGTCCCTCGACGGGCGCGATCCTGGCGGCCGCGAGCGGTCCCGGCTCGAAGGGGTACAACACCGCGACCTTCGGGCAGTACGCCCCCGGCTCGACGTTCAAGGTGGTCAGCACGCTGGCGCTCCTGCGCGCGGGGCTGACCCCCGCCTCGCGGGTGCCGTGCACGCCGACCACCGTGGTGGACGGCAAGTCCTTCAAGAACTACAGCGACTACCCGTCCTCGGGTCTCGGCCGGATCACCCTCCAGGACGCCCTGGCGAACTCCTGCAACACCGCCTTCATCTCCCAGCGCGACCGCCTCGACGGCCCGGCCCTGGCCCAGGCGGCGGCCGCGCTCGGGCTGGGCGTCGACCACGACCCCGGCTTCCCGGCGTTCTTCGGGCAGGTGGGCACGCCGGGCAGCGAGACGCAGCAGGCGGCCGGGATGATCGGCCAGGGCACCGTGCTCGCCTCACCGCTGGCGATGGCCACCGTGGTCGCGTCGGTCCTGAAGGGGTCGGCCGTGCTGCCCCGCCTCCTGCCCGACGTCCAGGTCGACCAGGAGGAGCCCGCCGAGCCGCTCAGCGCCGCCGAGGCGCGGGCCCTGCGCACGATGATGCGGGCCGTGGTCGAGCGGGGCAGCGGGCGGCTGCTGGCCGACCTGCCCGGCACCGTGCTGGCCAAGACCGGCACCGCCGAGTTCGGCGAGCGGGCGCCGCTGCCGACCCATGCGTGGATGGTCGCCGGCCGCGGCGACCTGGCGGTCGCGGTCTTCGTCGAGCGGGGCGACTCGGGATCGGGGACGGCCGGTCCGCTGCTGCGACGCTTCCTCGAGCAGGTGCGCGTCCCCTAAGATGACAGTGACACTGTCACTGTCATCGTCGACCGCTGGAGGTCAGCCGTGCACACCCGACACCACTGGGCCCGTCGCAGCGAGCAGCTCGACCCGGACCGCGACCACCGCGAGATCAGCCTGCACGTGTCGGCGTACGACTTCCCGTGGGACACCCTCCAGGCGCTGTCGTTCGCGCTCTTCCGGACCTACGCCGTGCCCTCGATCGGGCGGCTGCTCGACGAGACCGGCGAGTTCACCAGCCGGGTGCAGAAGAGGTACGACGACACCGGCCTCCTCCTCGAGGAGGTGCAGCGGCACGGGCTGACCAGCGACCGCGGCCGCTCCGCCGTACGCCGGATCAACCGGATGCACGCGATGTACGACATCTCCAACGACGACATGCGCTACGTCCTCGCGACCTTCGTGGTCGTGCCCCAGCGCTGGATCCGGGACTTCGGGTTCCGCGAGATGACGCCGAACGAGGTCGCCGCGTCGACGCGCTACTACCTCGAGCTCGGCCGGCTGATGAACATCCGCGACCTGCCCGTGGACTTCGCCGGCTTCGAGCGGCTGCTCGACGACCACGAGCGCGCCCACTTCGCCTTCGACGCGGGCGGGCGCCGCGTCGCCGACGCCACGCTCGACCTGATGGCCACGTTCCGCCCGAACAGCTGGGCGCCGCGGTGGCTGGTGCGCCGGTTCGCGTTCTCCCTGATGGACGAGCCGCTGCTGCGGGCCTTCCGCTACCCCGTCCCCGGGCGCCTCGAGCGGGGGGTGTTCCGCGGTGGGATGCGGCTGCGCGCCCGGCTCCTGCGGCTGTTCCCCGCGCGGTCGGAACCGCGGTGGGTCAGCGCGTACGGTTACTTCCGTACCTATCCCGCGGGCTACGACATCGACCACCTCGGCACCTTCCCCGGTGGCGGCGGCTGCCCGTTCCACGCCCCCACGGAGCCCGGTGAAGCAGTCTCCTGACACCTCGTCCGACCCGTCGGCCGCGGCCGTCCGAGCGGCTCGGCCGACCACCCGCGGCGGTGACCGCGACTTCCTGGCCGTGGCCACGCTGTTCCTGGCCGACGGCCTGGTCGTCGGCGTCTTCGGTGGCTCCCTGCCCGGTCTGCGTGAGCGGCTCGACCTCGGTGCCGGGCAGATCGTCGGGGTCCTGATGACCGCCGGCGTCGTGGCGATCTTCTCGATGAACCTCAGCGGGCCGGTCGCGGACCGCCGGGGAGCCCGCCTGCCGACCGTGGTCGGTGGGGTGACGATGGCGGTCTCCGCGCTCGTCATGGGGGCGGCGCCGGGCTACGCCACGCTGCTGGTCGGGGCGGCGATCTTTGGCCTCGGCAACGGGGCCATGGACGTCGCCATGAACGCGCTCGGCGTCAGCGTCGAGCAGGCCCGCGGCCGCCCCGTGATGAGCCGGCTGCACGCCAGCTTCTCGATCGGCAGCTTCGTCGGTGCCCTGGTCGTGGTCGTGCTCGGCCACCTGCTCACCGCCGACGTCACCCCCCGCTGGTCGCTGTGGACCTCCGCGGTGCTGATCGCCGTCCTGCTCGCCGTCGTGGTGCCCCGCACCCCGCAGTCGCCCGTGCGGTCGGTGCGCCCCGCCGGTGCCGACGAGCCGGTGCGCTCCGGACTCTCGCGGGTTCCGGCGGCGGTGTGGCTGCTCGCCGCGATGGCGGTCTGCTTCGGGATGACCGAGGGCACCGCCATCGACTGGTCCTCGCTGCACGTCGCCGACGTCGCGGACGTCAGCCCGAGCAGCGGGGCCTGGGGCCTGGCCTGCGTGAGCGGCTTCATGGTGGTGATCCGGCTCGCCGGCGACACCGTCGTCGAGCGCCTGGGCCGGGCCACCGTCGTGCGCGCCGGTGCCGCGTGCGCGCTGGTCGGCTACCTGTTCACCGCCTTCGTGGGCGGCCTGCCGCTGATCCTGACGGGCTGGTGCCTGGTCGGCCTCGGCGTCGGCCTGGTCGCGCCGCAGATCTACGGCCTGGCCGGGCACATCGGCGGCGGTCGGGGTCTCGCCCTCGTCGTCAGCTTCGGGTACGCCGCCTTCCTGGTCGGCCCCGCCCTGATCGGCTTCGTCGCCGGGCAGTCCGACCTGCAGCGGGCGATGCTCGTGCCGGTCGTGACGGCGGTCGGGCTGATCGTGATGTCGGCCCGCCTGCCCGCGGACCCGACCGAGACCCCCGCGACGTCCCCCTCCACGACCCCGGCCGAGGCCTGAACGGCGCCGGTGCCCCGCCCGTGCGACCCCTAGGCTCAGCGCATGCCGAGCCTCCAGCACGCCGTCGTCAGCCGGGTCCTGCCGCTGCTGCGTCGCAGCCTGCCGCTGCACGACCTCGACGCGCTGCGCGAGCGCCTGACCCGGGAGAACCGCCGCGTCGACGAGGGCCCCCCGCGCGGCCTGCGCCACGGGCGCGAGGAGCAGATCTCCAACGACCACGGGTTCCCGGTCTTCACCGTCTGGTCGGCCGACGCGACCGGCTCGGTCGCCGACGACGTGGAGCGGCCCCGGCCGGGTCGCAGCGTGTTCTACCTCCACGGCGGTGCCTACGTGCGGCCCACGGACGCCCGGCACTGGGGGCTGCTGACGCGGCTGGCCGACGCCCTGGGTGCGGCGGCCGTGCTGCCGGCGTACCCCCTGGCGCCGGAGTTCACGGTCGAGGACTCCTTCGAGGGGATGCTGGCGCTGTTCGACGAGGTCGCCGCGGCCTCGCCCGACGGGGTGGTGCTGGCCGGTGACTCGGCCGGGGGCGGCTACGCCCTGGCCCTCGCCCAGGCGTTGCGCGACCGGGGCGGGGCCCGGCCCACGCACCTCGTGCTGCTCGCCCCCTGGGTCGACCTGACCGGCGAGACCCCGGGCGTGGCCGAGGCGGCGCGGCACGACCCGTGGCTCTCCTTCCCGCACCTCGAGGTCTACGCCTCGTTCTGGGCCGGCGGCACGGACCGCGCGCGGCTGGCCGACCCTCGCGTCAGCCCGGGGCTGGGCGAGCTGGGCGGGCTCCCGCCGGCGCTGATGTTCTGCGGCACCCGCGACCTGCTCCAGCCCGGCTGCGACGCCCTCTTCGCCCGCGCCGAGGAGGCCGACTGGCCGCTGGAGTACGTCGTGGCCCCGGGCCTGCTGCACGTCTACCCGCTGCTGCCGATCCCGGAGGCCCGGCCCGCCGTCGAGCAGATGATCGACTTCTGCCGGGGTTGAGCCTGCGCCCGGTGCTCGACCGGGCCCCCATCGCACGTCGCCGCCGCTGTGGCGACCCTTTCGCCCCGGTTGGGTGGGGTGGGCACCCGGTGGTCCAGACCATGCCTCCGCTCGTGTGTGTCGCACGCACGGCAGGGTGATACTCACCTCCAGTGGACGCCACCGACGTGGCCGTGATCGGCGCCGGGATCGCCGGACTCACCTGCGCGCGGGCGCTGGAGAAGTCCGGCTTTTCCGTGCGCGTCCTCGAGCGCTCGGCCCGGGTGGGCGGTCGGGTCGGCACCGACCTCGTGGACGGCTACCGCTGCGACCGGGGCTTCCAGTGGCTGAACGCCGGTCACCCCGACCTCCGGGCCGCCGTCGACGTCGCGGCCCTGAACCCACGGCCGATCGAGCGAGGCATGGTGCTCGCCCACCCCGAGGGCTACCGGACCCTGCAGGGGTCGCAGGCCTCGTTGATCGCGACCATCCGAGCGGGCCTGGGCCAGCCCCAGGACATCGCCCGGCTGATCCGCTGGTCCGATCCACTGCGACGGGGTCGCGACCGGTTGCTCACCGGCGCCGACATGACGGTCGCGGAGTCCCTGGAGCGCAACGGCATCTCCGCCCGCCTGCAGGAGGAGGTCGTCCGGCCCCTGTTCCGGCTCGTCTTCGGCGACGAGGACCTGCGGACCTCCTACCAGTTCGCGATGCTGACCATGCTCGCGGTCCTGGAGGGCCTGCCCGCCCTGCCGGCCCTGGGCATGCAGGCGCTGCCCAACCAGCTCTCCCTCGGCCTCGAGCACGCGGTCGAGCACGGGATCGACGTGCTCGGGGTCACGCGCAGCGTGGGCGAGGGCGTCAAGGTCTTCACCGACGCCGGCGAGGTGCACGCCCGGGCGGCCGTCGTGGCCACCGACCCGCTCACCGCCTCCAGCCTGCTCGGCATCGGCAACCCGGCCATGCGCGGTCTGGCGACGTGGTGGTTCGCGATGGAGTCCCCGCCCACGACCCTGAAGACGGTGTTCGTCAACCCGCTCGGGCGAGCCGTCGGCCCGCTCTCGCACGCCGTGGTGGTCTCGAACGTCGCACCGCGCTACGCCCCGGCGGGCCACGCCCTGGTGGCGGCGTGCTCGGTGGCGGCGCCGGGCGCCGACGCGGGCACCGAGACCGAGGACGACGTGCGCGCCCAGCTGGCCCAGGTCTTCCGCACCAGCACGCAGGGGTGGCAGGTCGCGGCCCGGCACGTGCACCCGGCCGCCTGGCCCGCCGCCCGCCCGCCCTTCATCCAGGGCCGCGACGTCGACCTCGGCGACGGTCTCTTCGTCGCGGGCGACCACCGCGAGATGCCGGGCGTCCCCGGCGCCGTGCGCTCCGGCGTACGGGCCGCCGCGGCGGTGCTGGAGGAGCTGGGCCAGCCCGCCCAGGCCTGACCGGGCACCACACCTGGCCGACCCCGGTCAGCGGGCGGTGAACGCCCAGACCACGACGTGCGCCTCCTGCTCGGCGCGCACCGAGCGCCCGCCCTCGTCGGTGAGCCGCGCCGCGTCGCCGTCGCCCAGGCGTCGCTCGCCGAGCATCAGCTGGCCCGCGGCCACGAAGACGTGCAGCAGGTCGGCCTCCGGCAGGGCCAGCCGCTCGTCGGTGCCGACCCGGGCGACGTGCAGGGAGGCACCGCGGGTCGCGATCGGGAGCGCGCCACCGTCCTGACCCTGGCCCTGGCCGGCGCCCGCCGCGAGGCACGTCCACCCGGCGCCCGACCGGAGGTCGTGGCCGACGTCGGTCGCGCGGTAGTCGGGCGGGGTCCCGTCGGTGTCCGGCCGCACCCACGCCTGGAGGAACCGGGTGGTGTCCCCGCCGGCCGCCACCGTGTCCGCGGCCTCGCTGTGCCGGACCCCGCTGCCCGCCGAGAGCCGCTGGGCGCCGCCCGGGAGCAGCAGGCCGGACCCGGCCGTGGAGTCGTGCCGCAGCGCGCCGGAGAGCACCCAGGTGACGATCTCGAGGTCGGCGTGCGGGTGCTCGGCGTACCCCGTGCCGGGCGGGAGGTGCTCGTCGTTGTGCGCCACGAGGGGTCCGAAGCCCACGTTGAGCGGGTCGTAGTGGGCGCCGAACGCGAAGGAGTGCCGCGTCGTGCGCCCCTCGGCCAGCGTGCGGGACCGCAGGTCGGCCGGACGGATCTCCACGGTCATCGCCCCATCCTCCCCCGTGGGACCCCGACGTGGCTCCGAGCCGGGCCCGGGCCGGTCGCTGCCACCGGGCGCCCTACCCTGGGCCCATGGGTGCCGGCCACGACCACAGTCACTCCGCCGGGCGGGCCCACGACCGCTCGCGGCTGCGGCTCGTGCTGGTCGTCACCGCCACCGTGGCCGTCGTCGAGCTCGTGGGCGCGCTGCTGTCCGGCTCGCTGGCGCTGCTGGCCGACGCCGGGCACATGTTCACCGACACCGCCGCCATCGTGCTGGCGCTCTCGGCCTCCTACGTCGCGACCCTGCCTGCCACCTCGCGCCGCACCTTCGGCTACCACCGCGCCGAGATCCTGGCGGCGCTGATCAACGCGGTCGTGCTGCTCGGCGTCTGCGGCTACCTGGCGTACGCCGGCATCGGCCGCCTGCTGGACCCCGTGCCGGTGCGGGCGGGCCAGATGCTGGTCTTCGCCGTCGTCGGTCTGGCCGCCAACCTGGTCTCGATCGGGCTCCTGGCGGCGCGGCGCGGGGAGTCGCTGAACATGCGCGGCGCCTTCTTGGAGGTCCTCGGCGACGCCGTCGGCTCCGGCGCGGCCATCGTCGCGGGGCTGGTCGTGCTCACCACGGGCTTCGACCGGGCCGACTCGGTCGCCTCGCTGGTGATCGCCGTGCTGATCCTGCCGCGGGCCTGGTCCCTGCTCACCGACTGCGTGCGGGTGCTGCTCGAGTCGGCCCCGCCCGGCCTCGACGTCGACGACGTACGCCGGCACCTCGCCGGCACCTCGGGCGTCACCGAGGTGCACGACCTGCACGCGTGGTCGATCACGAGCGGCATGTCGGCCCTCTCGGCCCACGTCACCGTGACCGATGAGGCGCTCGCCCAGCGGGGTGTCGGAGCCGTCCTGGACGACCTCGGGCACTGCGTGGCCACCCACTTCGGGATCGACCACACCACCTTCCAGGTCGAGCCGCAGAGCCACCGCGCCCACGAGCCCGGCGGGGTCCACGAGTAGCCAGCGGGACGCACGCCGAGACGGCGCGGATGTACGCCGAGACGGCGCGGATGTACGCCGAGACGGCGCGTGGGTGTACGCCGAGACGGCGCGTGGGTGTACGCCGAGACGGCGCGTGGGTGTACACACGCGCCGTCTCGCTGTACACACGCGCCGTGTCACCGGACACACGCGCCGTGTCATCGGACATGCGCGCCGTCTCGGCGAGGCTCCTGCCCCTGCTCCCCCGGGGGCTCAGGGGGTGGCGGCGGCGGCGAGGCGGAAGCCCTGCTCGATGGCGCGCTTGGCGTCCAGCTCGGCCGCCAGGTCGGCGCCGCCGATCAGGTGGGCGGTGCGGCCGGCGGCGACGAGGTCGTCGTACAGGTCGCGCACCGACTCCTGACCCGCGCAGACGACGACGTCGTCGACCTCGAGCAGGCGGGGCTCGCCGTCGACGGTGAGGTGCAGGCCCCGCTCGTCGATCAGGTCGTACGCCGCGCCGCTGACGAGCGTGACCCCCGACTGCTTGAGCACCGCGCGGTGCGCCCAGCCGGAGGTCTTGCCGAGGTCCTTGCCGATGACGGTGGTCTTGCGCTGCACGAGGTGGACCTCGCGGGCCGGGGTCCGGGGCTTGCGCTCGACCAGCCCGCCGCGCGCCAGCGAGGGGTCCCCGACGCCCCAGTGCGCCAGCCACTCCTCGAGGCTCTCCTCGGTGTGGGTCAGGAACACCGACATGTCCACCCCGATGCCGCCGGCGCCGATGACGGCGACCCGGTGGCCGGGGGTGGCGCGGCCGGCGAGCACGTCGGCGTACGACAGCGCGCGCTCGATGCCCGGGATCTCCGGGAGCCTGGGCTCGACGCCGGTCGAGACGACCACCTCGTCGAACCCGTCGAGGGACGCCGGCGTCGCCGCCGTGCCGAGGCGCACGTCGACGCCCAGCACCTCGAGCCGCCGGGTGTAGTAGCGCAGCGTCTCGGCGAACTCCTCCTTGCCCGGGATCGCCATCGCGAGCCGGAACTGACCGCCGAGCTCGGCGCCCTTCTCGAACAGGGTGACCGCGAACCCCCGCTCGGCGTACGCCGTGGCGGCGCTCAGGCCCGCGGGCCCGGCGCCGACGACCGCGATGGTGCGCCGCCGGGCGGTGCCCACCGAAGGCAGCGGCAGCAGCACCAGCTCGGTCTCGCGGCAGGCGCGTGGGTTGACCAGGCAGGACGCCCTCTTGTTCTCGAAGGCGTGGTCCAGGCAGGCCTGGTTGCAGGCGATGCAGGTGTTGATCTCGTCGGCCCGCCCGGCGGCGGCCTTGGCCACGAAGTCGGGGTCGGCCAGGAAGGGCCGGGCCATCGAGACCAGGTCGGCCGTGCCGTCGGCGACCAGGCGGTCGGCGAGCTCGGGGGTGTTGATCCGGTTCGACGCGCAGACCGGGATCGCCACCTCCTCGCGCAGCCGGCGGGTGGTCCAGGTCCAGGCGCCGCGCGGCACCTGGGTGATGATCGTGGGCACCCGTGCCTCGTGCCAGCCGATGCCGGTGTTCAGCACGCTCGCGCCGGCCTGCTCCAGCAGCAGCGCGAGCTCGACCACCTCGTCCCAGGTCTGGCCGTCCTCGACGAGGTCGAGCAGCGAGAGCCGGTAGACGATGGGGAAGCCCTCGCCGACCGCCTCGCGGGTGCGGCGCACGACCTCGACCGGGAACCGCATCCGGCGGGTCGCGCTGCCGCCCCACTCGTCGTCGCGGTCGTTGGTGCGGGCGGCCAGGAACTGGTTGATCAGGTAGCCCTCGGACCCCATCACCTCGACCGCGTCGTAGCCCGCCTTCTGCGCCAGCACCGCCGAGTCGGCGAAGGACGAGGCGGCCCGGTCGGCCTGCTTGGTGCTCATCGCGCTCGCCCGGAACGGCGTGATCGGCGACTTGCTGTCGCTGGCCGACTGCGAGAACGGCGTGTAGCCGTAGCGGCCCGCGTGCAGCAGCTGCAGCGCGATCGCCCCGTCGTGCTCGTGCACCGCGTCGGTGACCTGGCGGTGCCGCTGGGCGTCGAGCCGTGAGGTCATCTCGCCGGCGAACGGCTTGAGCCAGCCGCGCTTGGAGACCGCGAACCCACCGGTGACGATCAGGCCGGCGCCGCCGCGGGCCCGCTCGCCGAAGTACGCCGCGAGCTTGGGCAGGTCCCAGGAGTGGTCCTCCAGCCCGGTGTGCATCGAGCCCATCACCGTGCGGTTGCGCAGGGTCAGGTCACCGACGGTGAGCGGGGAGAGCAGGTGGGCGTAGTCGTCCATCACGGTCCTTCGTGGTCGTCGTGCGTGGCACGGGTGGCGTGGGGGGCGCCGGCGGGGACCTGCGCCCAGGCGTCGAGGTAGTCGGTGAGCCAGTCGATCCAGAACTGCTCCTGGCGGATCCCGCCGCGCAGGACCAGCCAGGCGTCGAGCGCCCGCCCGTCCAGGTCGGCCGGCGCGGGGAACTGCTCGCGCTCCAGCTGCTCGAAGTGGGTGCGCCGGACCCGGTGGTCCCGTCGCAGGCGCGCGAGGTCGTCCAGCAGCAGCGCCCGGTCGCCGTACGACGCGGCGCGCAGCTTGACCGCGAGCTCCGAGCGCAGCACCGCGACGGGGGTGGGGGTGGCGACCCAGTCGGCGAGCACGCGGCGTCCCGACGCGGTCGGGGTGTAGCGCCGCTCGGTGCTCCTGCCGCCCCCCGCGCCGGCGCTGACCCAGCCGTCGTCCTCCATCCGCCGCAGGACCTTGTAGATCTGCTGGTGGGTGGCCTGCCAGAAGAAGCCGATCGTCTGGTCGAAGCGGCGGGTGAGCTCGATGCCGGTGCCCGGGCGCTCGCTGAGCGAGACGAGGAGGGCGTGCTCGAGGGCCATGCGCCCACGATGCCCGATCGCGCCCTGTTGTGCAACTAGTTGCACAAGCCTTGATCTCGTACCCCCAGGCGGTATAGGGGGTATCGATCGCGCGCGGGCCGGGGTGAGCCTGCGACGTGACGGCCCCGTGAGCGGGCCGACGCCCGCCCGACGCCCCTCGAGGCGCAGGCCTGGACGCCGAGCCCGCGCGAGCAGGAGCGGCGCCGGGTGCGCCGGCAGGACCGCCTGCGCAAGGGCGTCCTGGCCACGGTCGTGACGCTGGTCGTGGTGGTAGACGTGCTCGCCTGGGTGCTGACCAGCTCGCCGGGCTGGCCGCGGGTGCAGCGAGACGTTCTTCTCCGGCTACCACGCCCGGAGGTCGTTGCCCGACGATCGCGAAGGGCTTCCTGACCAACATCGCGATGTTCCTGGTGGCCGAGCCGCTGATCCTGCTGATCGGGATCGCGGTCGCGGTGGCCCGGCAGACGGTCTCGCCGTGGCTGACGCCCCTGCGGGTCGCGGCCGTGCTCTACACCGACCTGCTGCGCGGGGTGCCGACCCTGCTGGTCGTGGTGCTGCTCGCCCTCGGGGTGCCGGCCCTGCGCCTGACCGGGGTGACCACCAGCCTGTTCGGGCTGACCACGGTCGCCCTGGTGCTGTCGTACGGAGCCTACGTCGCCGAGGTGGTGCGCTCCGGCATCGAGAGCATCCACCCCTCCCAGCTCGCCTCGGCCCACGCGCTGGCGCTGTCGCGCTCCCAGACGATGCGCCACGTGGTGCTGCCGCAGGCCCTGCGCCGCGTCGTGCCGCCGCTGATGAACGACTTCGTCTCGCTGCAGAAGGACACCGCCCTGGTCTCGGCCGTGGGCGTGACCGAGGCGCTGCTGGCGGCCCAGGACTACGGCAACTTCAACTTCAACTACACCCCGCTGCTGGTGGCGGCGGCGTTCTTCGTCGCCCTGACGGTGCCGCTGGCCCGCTTCACCGACTGGCTCGGCCGTCGCGCGCACCCGGCGGGAGCGCGGATGAGCCCCGTCGACGACTCGGTGCCCGTGCTCTCGGTCCGCGGCCTGCGCAAGACCTACGCCGACCGGGTCGTCCTGGACGGCATCGACCTCGACGTGCACCGCCACGACGTGGTCTGCCTGATCGGGTCCTCGGGCTCGGGCAAGTCGACCCTGCTGCGCTGCCTCGACCTGCTCGAGGAGATCGACGACGGCACCATCGAGCTCGACGGCCGCGAGGTCTCCGACCCACGGGTCGACGCGCGCGCCGTACGCCGGGAGATCGGGATGGTCTTCCAGGCCTACAACCTCTTCCCGCACCTGACGGTCCTGGCCAACTGCACCCTCGCCCCGCGCAAGGTGCACCGCCGTGAGGCCGCGGAGGCCCAGGCGCGGGCCCGCGAGCTGCTCGAGCGCTTCGGTCTCGCCGACAAGGCCGACGCCCACCCCGACCAGCTCTCGGGCGGCCAGCAGCAGCGGGTCGCGCTGGTGCGGGCACTGAGCACCGGGCCGCGGGTGCTCCTGCTCGACGAGATCACCGCGGCCCTGGACCCCGAGCTGGTCGGCGAGGTGCTCGAGGTCGTCCGGGCCGAGGCGGCGTCGGGCATGACGATGGTGCTGGCGACCCACGAGATGGCCTTCGCCCGCGAGGTCGCCACCCGGGTCTGCTTCCTGGACGACGGCCGCATCCTCGAGCAGGGCACCCCACCGAGGTCTTCGACCACCCCCGCGAGGCGCGGCCCAGCAGTTCCTGCGGAGGGTGGCACCGGCCTGACCGGGGCGAACCGGACGTCTCGGTCACGTCCGCTGAACTGGATCCACTCCAGTGTGGATCTGGACCCATCCGATCGGCGAGCGGCGACGTACCTCCCTGTGAGTTGCCTCACGTGAGGCGCTCGTACCCGGAGGTTGAGAACGATGAGTGAGACGAACAGAAGGAAGTTCCTCGCCGTGACCGGCGCAGGAGCCGTGGCAGGCGCAGTGGGCCTGACCGCGTCGCCGGCCTCGGCCGCGGTCGCGCGTCGCACCGGCAGCAGCGCCCAGGAGCCCGTGGTGGCCTACATCGAGGACCACGGTTCCGACGAGCTGCACCTGATGGCCGGCGAGCGCGAGGTCGTGGTCCACGACCGCGACCTGGTCACCCGCATCCTCAACGCGGCGGGAGGCAACTGAGATGTCCTCTCACCGCGAAGCACCGGAGATCTCCAAGGACCCGGTCGCCGACAGCACCGACGTCTACGCGTTCGTCAGCCCGGACAAGCCGGACACCGTGACGATCATCGCCAACTACATCCCGTTGCAGCAGCCCGACGGCGGCCCCAACTTCTACGAGTTCGGTGACGACGTCCGCATCAACATCAACATCTCGCACATGGGCACGGCTCGTCCCGACATCGTCTACACCTTCGACTTCACCACGAAGATCCGGAACCCGAACACGTTCCTCTACAACACCGGGCAGATCAAGAACATCGCCGGTGCCGAGTGGAACCGGCCGCAGTTCTACACCGTGACCCGACGCGAGAGCGGCCGCACCTACACGTTGGCGCGCAACCTCCGGATCCCCCCGGTCAACGTCGGCCCGCGCAGCACGCCGAACTACGACCAGCTCTCGGCCCAGGCCGTGCACAAGGTCCGCAACCGGATGTTCTTCGCGGGCCAGCGCGCCGACGCCTTCCACGTCGACCTCGGCAGCATCTTCGACCTCGGTGGTCTTCGCCCCTTCAACGAGAACCACGTGATCCCGTTGACGAAGATGGACGGCATCAACTCGGTGCAGGCCTACAACGTGCACACGATCGCGATGCAGGTGCCGATCACCGACCTGACCCGCTTCCACGACAAGCCCACCAGCGTCGACGCTCCGCAGTCGGTCATCGGCGTGTGGACCGCAGCCGGTCGCCGGGCCACGCGGGTCTTCGACTCCAAGCAGGGCAAGTACGTCGGGCACGGTCCCTACAAGCAGGTCTCGCGCCTGGCGAACCCGCTGTTCAACGAGGTGCTCGTGCCGATGGCGGAGAAGGACACGTGGAACTCCAGCCTCCCGGGCAGCGACCGGTCGTTCGCGAAGTACGTCGACAAGCCCGAGCTGCAGGGCCTGCTGCCCGTGCTCTACCCGGGCGTGTTCCCCAACCTCGCGGCGTACAAGAAGCCCCGGGCCGACCTCGACGCGATCCTGCTGACGGGCATCCCGAAGGGCGTCGTCCCGGGGTTCCAGAACTACACCGGAGCCACCAAGGCCGACATGCTGCGCCTGAACGTCGCGATCCCGCCGTCCTCGAAGCCGAACAACCTCGGTGTCGTGGGCGGGGACCTCGCGGGGTTCCCCAACGGGCGTCGGATCAACGACGACGTCGTCACGATCGAGCTCCGGGCCATCGCCGGCGCCACGATCCCGCTGGTCGACAAGTCCTACACCCCCGACGACGCGGCCTCGGCCGTGACCGACGGGACGACCAACACCAACGCGGGCGTCACGGACTCGTTCCCCTACCTGGGGCTGCCGGGCGGGGGGTACCAGACCAAGCCCGGCACGACGCAGGCGTCATGACCACCGCGGAGGTCGAGAACCCGTTCGCCGGGCAGGGCGCGGTCCTGCTCGACATCGGGGGCGACGTCGGAGCCCTCGTGGTGACGACGCCGGCCGAGATGGTCGGGGTCGAGATCGAGATCCGTCCGGTCGGGGCAGCGCTGCACGCGGTGTCCGACGGGCACGGGCACGACCACGACCACGGGCACGACCACGGGCATCACCACGGGCACGGCGGGCACCACCCGCACGTGGCCGTGGTGGCCCGGCCGGTCGGCGGGAAGCTGGTGCCGTCGCTGGTCTACCCCGAGCTGGTCGAGGGTCGCTACGAGCTCTACGTCAAGGAGACCGACGACGTGGAGCTGACCGTGGCGGTCGTCGGTGGCGAGGTCGCGACCGCGCAGTGGCCCGGCTGACCCAGGGCTGATCGACCACCGGCCGCCACGAGGGACCCCGGCCGGCGCACGACGAGGACGGCACCGCTCGACGAGCGGTGCCGTCCTGGCGTGCTGTCATGATCGCCCGCATGAGCTACGCACTCGGACAGGGCAGCGGGCCGCTGCGCGGCACCAGGGTGGTCGAGCTGGCGGGGATCGGGCCCGGGCCGCACGCCTGCATGATCCTCGCCGACCTCGGCGCCGACGTGATCCGCGTCGAGCGCCCCGGCGGCCAGCCGCTGACCGGCGGACCGCACGACCTGCTCAACCGCGGGTCGGCCCAGCGTCGCGCTGGACCTGAAGAACCCCGAGGCCGTGGCCACCGTGCTGGACCTGGTCGCCTCGGCCGACGTGCTCGTGGAGGGGCTCCGCCCCGGCACCACCGAGCGCCTGGGGCTGGGTCCCGACGAGTGCCTGGCCCGCAACCCCGGACTGGTCTACGGACGGATGACCGGGTGGGGGCAGAGCGGGCCGCTGGCGCGCTCGGCCGGCCACGACATGAACTACGTCGCCCTCACCGGCGCGCTCTTCGGCCTGGGCCAGGACCCCGCGCGACCGCACTTCCCGAGCAACCTGGTCGGCGACTTCGGCGGCGGGTCGACGTACCTCGTGATCGGGATCCTGGCCGCCCTGCTCGAGTCGCGGCTCAGCGGCGAGGGCCAGGTGGTGGACGCGGCCATCGTCGACGGCACCGCCCACCTGAACGCCATGGCGTCCGGCTTCCTGGCGGGCGGGACCCTGCGCGAGGAGCGGGCCGCGAACCTGCTCGACGGCGGGATGCCGTTCTACGACCTCTACGAGACCTCCGACGGCCGGCACATGTCGGTGGGTCCGCTCGAGCCGCAGTTCTACGCCGCGTTCGTGGCCCTGCTCGGGATCGAGGACGCCCCCGACCGCTACGACTTCTCCCAGGGCTCGGAGCTGCGCCGCCGGATCGCCGAGGCCTTCGCGGCGCGCACGATGGCCGCCTGGGGCGAGGTCTTCGAGGGCACCGACGCCTGCGTGGCGCCGGTGCTGACGATGACCGAGGCGGCCCGGCACCCGCACATGGCCGCCCGCGAGGTGTTCGTCGAGCGTGACGGGGTGACCCAGCCCGCGCCCGCCCCCCGGTTCAGCCGTACGCCGGCCGAGCTGTCCTCCCCGCCTCCGGCACAGGCGGGGCAGGACACCCGGGAGGCGCTGGCCGCCTGGGGGATCGACGACGTCGACGGACTCCTCGAGCGGGGCGTCGCGGTGCAGCCGTGAGCCCGGCGCCACCGGTCCCGTCCGACGGTGACCCGCGCCTGCTCCTGCGGGCCGACTGCGCGTCCTGCGCCGGCCTCTGCTGCGTGGTGCCCGCATTCGCCGTCTCCTCCGACTTCGCCCTCGACAAGCCCGCGCGGACGCCCTGCCCCCACCTCGCGAGCGACTTCGGCTGCTCGATCCACACCGAGCTGCGGGACCGCGGCTTCCCGGGCTGCACGGTCTACGACTGCTTCGGTGCCGGGCAGGCGGTGGTCGCCCGCCACGGCACCGACTGGCGGGGCTCGACCGAGGTGCGGGAGCGGCTGTTCGCGGACTTCGAGGTGGTGGAGCGGCTGCACGAGCTGCTGTGGTACTTCGCCGACGCCCGCACCCGGCCGGCGTCCCGCCCGCTGGCCGACGAGCTGGCCTCGCTGACCGAGGCCGTCGAGCGGGCCGTCGCCGCCCCGGACGGTGCCGACGTCGCGGTGCTCCAGCTGCGCGCCGACCCGCTGCTCGGCGAGGTCAGCGCCCTGGTGCGCGCCGGCGCCGACGGCCCCGACCTGCGGGGCCACGACCTGGCGGGGCGCGACCTGCGCGACCACGACCTGGCCGACGCGGGCCTGCGGGGCGCCGTCCTGATCGGCGCCGACCTGCGTGGGCTGGACCTCGCCGAGGCCGACCTGCTGGGGGCCGACCTCCGCGGCACCGACGTGCGGGGAGCCGACCTGTCCCTCGCGCTGTTCCTCACCCAGACCCAGGTCAACGCCACCCGGGGCGACGCCGCGACCCGCCTGCCCCCCGTCGTACGCCGTCCGGGGCACTGGCCGCGCTGACCCGCGCACGGTCCTCGCCACGCCCTCGCCACGCCGTCGGGCGCGCGAGTAGCGTCGGCGCCATGACCGAGAAGAACGTGCTCGTCGGGACCGTGGTGCTGGTGACCGGCGCCTCCAGCGGCATCGGGGAGGCCACGGCGTCCGCGCTCGCGGCCCGGGGAGCCGCCGTGGCGCTCGTCGCCCGGCGCACCGACCGGCTCGACGCGCTGGCCGCGGAGATCGAGGACGCCGGCGGGCGCGCGATCACGCTGACCGCCGACGTCACCGACCGCGACCAGGCCACCCAGGCGGTCGCCGACACCGTCGAGCGTCTGGGCCGGCTCGACACGGTGGTCAACAACGCCGGCGTGATGCTGCTCGGACCGGTCGTCGACGCCCCGGTCGAGGAGTGGGACCGGATGGTCGACCTCAACGTCAAGGGACTGCTGTACGTCGCCCACGCCGCCCTGCCACACCTGCTCGCCGCCGCCGAGGACGGCCCCCGCCAGGTCGCCGACCTGGTCAACGTCTCCTCGGTCGCCGGGCCGGGTGGCCCGCAGCGGCAGCGGCGTCTACAACGCCACCAAGCACGCCGTCGGCGCCTTCAGCGAGGCCCTGCGCCAGGAGGTCACCGGCCGCCACGTGCGGGTCTCCCTGGTCGAGCCCGGCGCCGTGGCCACCGAGCTGGCCTCCCACAACCGCCCCGAGGTGCAGGAGGGCATGGCCCAGCGGTTCGCCGCGATGGAGCGGATGGAGTCCGAGGACATCGCCGAGGTGGTCGAGTTCATCGTCACCCGCCGGCGCCGGGTGGCCGTCAACGAGGTGCTGGTGCGGCCCACCGAGCAGGAGGGCTGAGGCTCCTCGGGCCGGCGCAGGAGCCGGTCCATGGGCTACCTCGACGAGTCGCAACGGGTGGCCGAGGACTTCGCGGGCTCCTCGGTGCACTGACACCGCCTGTGGGGTGGGCTGGTGGGTCGGGTGACGTCCCCCACACCCCGACGCGATTGACGATGACAGTTGTACTGTCACAATGTTCGTGGCAGTCCCGCGCACACGGCGCTGCCCACGTGCTCGTCCGTCCACAGAACTAAGTTGGGATGTCAGATGGCAACAGAAGCGTTCGTCTACGACGCGATCCGGACTCCGCGGGGCAAGGGGAAGAAGGACGGCAGCCTCCACGAGGTCAAGCCGGTCGACCTGGTCGTCGGGCTGCTCGACGAGATCCAGCAGCGCAACCCCTCGCTCGACACGAACCGGATCGACGACGTCGTGCTCGGCGTGGTCTCGCCGGTGGGCGACCAGGGTGGCGACATCGCCAAGACGGCAGCGCTCGCGGCCGGTCTCCCCGACACCGTCGCGGGCGTGCAGCTGAACCGCTTCTGCGCCTCCGGTCTCGAGGCCGTGAACCAGGCGGCCTCCCGCGTGCGCGGCGGCTTCGAGGACCTCATCCTCGCCGGCGGCGTCGAGTCGATGAGCCGGGTGGCCATGGGCAGCGACGGCGGTGCCTGGGCGATGGACCCCGCGACCGCGTTCGCCACCGACTTCGTGCCCCAGGGCATCGGCGCCGACCTGATCGCCACCCTCGAGGGCTTCTCCCGCGAGGACGTCGACACCTTCGCCGTGGAGTCCAACGCCCGCGCCGCGAAGGCCTGGGCCGACGGCCGCTTCGCCCGCTCCGTGATCCCGGTCAGGGACCGCAACGGCATCGTGGTGCTCGACCGCGACGAGTTCATCAAGCCCGAGTCGACCGTCGAGGGCCTCGCCCGCCTGCGTCCCTCGTTCGCGGGGATCGGCGACCAGGGCGGCTTCGACTCCGTCGCGCTGGAGAAGTACCACTGGGTCGAGCGGATCGACCACGTCCACCACGCCGGCAACAGCTCGGGCATCGTCGACGGGGCCGCGATCGTGGCCATCGGCAACGAGCAGGTCGGCACCGACCTCGGGCTGACCCCGCGCGCCCGCATCATCGCGACGGCCGTCTCCGGCGCCGACCCGACGATCATGCTGACCGGGCCCGCGCCCGCCAGCCGCAAGGCGCTGGCCAAGGCCGGCCTCGAGGTCTCCGACATCGACCTGTTCGAGATCAACGAGGCCTTCGCGGCCGTGGCGATGCGGTTCATGCGCGACATGGGCATCGACTCCGAGATCACCAACGTCAACGGCGGCTCGATCGCCATGGGCCACCCGCTCGGTGCCACCGGCGCGATGATCCTCGGCACGCTGGTCGACGAGCTCGAGCGCCGCGACCTCAAGCGCGGCCTCGCCACGCTCTGCGTCGGCGGCGGCATGGGCATCGCCACCATCGTCGAGCTCGTCTGATCCGTCGTACGCCGACCCGACCCTCTCCTGAGCAAGGACACCGATGACTGACTCCGCAGTGAAGTACGACCGCGATGCCGACGGCATCGTGACCCTGACCCTCGACGACCCGCAGTCGAGCGCCAACACCATGAACGCGCGCTACAAGGACGGCATGCACGCCGCGGTCGAGCGCCTGCACGCCGAGAAGGACGACGTCACCGGCGTCGTCATCACCTCCGCGAAGAAGACCTTCTTCGCCGGCGGCGACCTCAAGGGCATGCTGACCACGACCCGCGCGGACGCCGAGGGCGTCTTCCGCGAGGTCGAGCAGGTCAAGGCCGACCTGCGCCGGCTGGAGAAGCTCGGCAAGCCGGTCGTGGCGGCGATCAACGGTGCCGCGCTCGGGGGCGGGCTGGAGATCACCCTGGCCTGCCACCACCGGATCGTCGTCGACGACGCCCGGATCGACCTCGGTCTGCCCGAGGCGACCCTGGGCCTGCTGCCCGGCGGCGGCGGGGTCACCCGCATCGTGCGGATGTTCGGCATCCAGTCCGGCCTGATGGACTTCCTGCTGCAGGGACCGCGCTTCAAGCCGGCCGCCGCCCTGGAGAAGGGCCTGGTCGACGAGCTGGTCGCCACCCGCGACGACCTCGTGCCGGCCGCGAAGAAGTGGATCGCGGCCCACCAGGACGAGCCGGTCGCCAACCCGTGGGACCGCGAGGGCTACCGCCTCCCCGGCGGCACCCCCAGCACCCCCAAGCTGGCGGCGTTCCTGCCGGCCTTCCCCGCGATGCTGCGCAAGCAGACCAAGGGCGCCGACTACCCCGCGCAGCGCGCGATCATGGCCGCCGCGATCGAGGGCGCCCAGGTCGACCTCGACACCGCCAGCCGGATCGAGTCGCGCTACCTCGCCGAGCTGATCACCGGCTCGAACAGCAAGAACATGATCCAGGCGTTCTTCCTCGACCTCCAGGCCATCAACGGCGGGTCGCTGCGTCCCGCGGGCGTGGAGAAGTTCGTGCCGGCCAAGGTGGGCGTCCTCGGCGCCGGGATGATGGGGGCCGGCATCGCCTACTCCTGCGCCCGCGCCGGGATGACCGTGGTGCTCAAGGACGTCGAGCAGGCCTCGGCCGACAAGGGCAAGGCCTACAGCGAGAAGATCTTGGCCAAGGCCGTAGCGCGCGGCACGATGGAGCAGGCGAAGATGGACGAGGTCCTCGGCCGGATCACCGCCACCACCGCGGCCGCCGACTTCGCCGGGGTCGACCTGGTGATCGAGGCCGTCTTCGAGGACCCCTCGCTCAAGGCGCGGGTCTTCGGCGAGATCCAGGACGTCGTCGACGCCGACGCCCTGCTCTGCTCGAACACCTCGACGCTGCCGATCACCGAGCTGGCGCACGGCGTCGACCGTCCGACCGACTTCATCGGCCTGCACTTCTTCAGCCCCGTCGACAAGATGCCGCTCGTGGAGATCATCCGCGGCGAACAGACCTCCGACGAGGCCGTGGCCAAGGCGCTCGACGTCGTGATGGCGATCCGCAAGACCCCGATCGTGGTCAACGACAGCCGCGGCTTCTACACCAGCCGGGTGATCGGCACGATGGTCAACGAGGGCCTGGCGATGCTCGGCGAGGGCGTGCACCCGATGTCGGTCGAGCGGGCCGCCACCCAGGCGGGCTACCCCGTCGGGACGCTCCAGCTCTCCGACGAGCTGAACATGGAGCTGATGGCGAAGATCGGCAAGGCCACCGCGGCTGCGGAGGGCGACGCCTACGTCGCGCACCCCGGCACCGCGGTGGTGGAGAAGATGCTCGAGGCCGGTCGTCCCGGACGGCTGCGCGGGCAGGGCTTCTACGACTACGACGAGAACGGTCGCCGCACCTCGCTGTGGCCGGGCCTGAAGGACCTCTTCCCGTCGGCCGCCGAACCGGCCGACATCGAGGACCTCAAGGACCGCTACCTGTTCATCGAGGCCATCGAGACCGCGAGGTGCTTCGAGGAGGGCGTCATCGAGTCGGCCGCCGCGGCGAACATCGGCTCGATCATGGGCATCGGCTACCCGCCGCTGACCGGCGGCACCGTGCAGTTCATGCAGGGGTACGACGGCGCGACCGGCACCGGCCTGCGTGGCTTCGTGGAGCGGGCCGACCAGCTCGCCAAGCTGCACGGCGAGCGGTTCGCGCCGACCGATCGCCTGCGTGAGATGGCCGAGAAGGGCGAGACCTTCCCCGTCTAGCGACCCGTCCAGCGGCCCGTCCAGCAACCGGTCCGCGCGACCTCGAGGCGGACGCCTCCCCGATCCACCGGGGAGGCGTCCGCTTCCGGCATTCCGGACACAATGCGCGTTCTGGTCGTCAGAATGGTCCCGTGGAGACGCAACAGGTGCCCCGGGTCGCGATCACGGGGCTGTGGGTCCGGTTCGGAGCGGTGGCGGCGGTCCAGGGGATCGACCTGGTCGCCGGGGCCGGTCGCGCGACCGCCCTGCTGGGCCGCAACGGCGCCGGCAAGTCGACGACGATGCGGGTGCTGGCCGGGGTGATCCCGCCGACCGAGGGCGAGGTGCTCGTCGAGGGCGTCGACGTGCGCGTCGACCCGCTCGCGGTCAAGCGGCTCACCGGCTACTGCCCCGACGTGGGTGGCCTGGTGCCGCGGGCGACCCCCTGGGAGCACCTCCAGCTCGCCGCACGGCTGCGCCGCCTGCCCGACTGGGAGGGTCGCGCGCACGACCTGCTCGAGCGGTTCGAGCTCGGCGACGTCGCCCACCGCGTCACCTCCGGCTTCAGCCACGGCATGTCCCGCCGCCTCTCGGTGGTGCTCGCCGCCTTCCACGAGCCGCCCGTGCTCCTGCTCGACGAGCCCTTCGACGGCGTCGACCCGCTCGGCGTCGAGGCCACGCTCGAGGTGATCGCCGACGCCCGCGCCCGGGGGGCGGCCGTCCTGGTCTCCACCCACCTGCGCGACCTGGCCATGCAGTGCTGCGAGCAGGCCCTGGTGCTGCGCGGCGGCTCCACGGTCGCCGCGCTCTCCGCGCACGAGCTCGCCGGTGAGGAGGGCGCCGGTGTCTACCGCGCTCTCCTGGACTGAGCTGCGGGCGAGCCGCTCCGACCTCGCGGCCCTCCTGGCCTTCCGTTCCTCCGGCCTCGCGGCCCACGCGCGCACCCGGTTGCGGGTGGTCGCGGTGGTGGTGGGGCTGCTGACCGTGGCGGTCGTGCTCGGTCCGGCGTACCTCGGTGGACCCCAGCCCCGCGACCGCTCCGGCACGCTCCTGGCCCTGCTGCCCACCATGACCCTGGGGTTCCTGGTGCTGGCGTCGCTGACGGCCGTCGCATCGGCGGGTGGCCGCGAGGTGGTGCCGCGCGACCAGGCCGTGGCCTTCCCGGTCTCCACGACCACCGACCACCTCGGCGCGCTGCTGCTGGCGCCGCTCAACATCGCCTGGCTGCTCCAGGGCTGGACCCTGCTGGGCTCGACCTCCTACGCCCTGGGCCCGGGCGGCCTGCCGTCGCTGGTGCCCCTCCTCGTGCTGTGGATCGCCGCGGCGACCGCCGTGGCCCAGGTGCTGGGCTGGGTCGTCGAGGGCGTACGCCGCGGCCCGCACGGCACCCTCGTCGTCCGGCTGCTCGGGCTGCTGCTCCTGGTCGCGACGGTCGTGCTCGTGGTCGGCGGGCGCCTGGGCGCCGTGCTGGACCGCAGCCCGACCCGGGTGCTGCTCGACGGGGTGATCGCCGGTGTGTCGGGCGACTGGTGGACCTGGTCGGCCGTCGCTGTCGGGCTCGTCGTGCTGCTCCTCGCCGCCGTGGTGGTCGGGGCGGTCCCGGCCGCCTGGGCCCTGCAGCGCCCGATGCGGGAGGAGCTGCGGCTGGAGGGTGGCCGGCACCAGGCCCGCGCCCTTCCCGGCTCCGACCTGGCGATGATGCTCCGGGTGGACCGCAGCTCGGTGTGGCGCTCGGTGCCCCTGCGCCGTGGCCTGTTCGTGCTGGCGGTGATGCCGGGCGCCGTTGCGCTCGCAGGCGACCTCGAGTGGTCCATGCTGACCGTGCTGCCCGGGCTGGTGGCCTCCGGGGCGGCCCTGCTGTTCGGCGTCAACACCTGGTGCCTGGACGGTCGCGGCTCGCTGTGGCGGCACAGCCTGCCCGTGTCGTCGCGGGTGTCCTTCGCCTCCCGGGCCCTGGTGCTGGCCGAGGTGCTCCTCGGCGCGGCCCTGGTCACCCTCGCCCTGGCGGCACTGCGCGCCGGGCCCCCGACCCCGACGGAGGCGCTGGCCCTCGGTGGGGCCCTCCTGGTGGTGACGGTGCAGGTGGTCGGGGCCGGCATGCGCTGGAGCATCGCGCGACCCTTCGCGGTCGACCTGCGCAGCGCCCGGGCGACGCCGGCACCCCCGGTCGTGATGGCCGGCTACAGCGCACGACTCGCGTTGAGCACCACCATGACGGGCCTCGTCTTCACGGGTCTCGCCGAGGCCGGCAGCACGCCGCTCACGCTGCTGGTGAGCCTGCTGATGCTGCTGTGGTCCGCCTGGCGGATCGAGCGGGCGGCGCAGCGGTGGGACGACCCGGTCCTCCGGTCGCGGGTGGTGGCCGTCGTCAGCGGGGCATGACACCGCATCCGTGACCTCGGTGCGAATCGGTCGTTGACACGTATAGACCAGCAGGGCTTGTGTGTCTCACAGGTCCTGGCCAGTCCGTAATTGGTGCGAGGTGCGTGCCATAGTGGGCACCGTTGAACCGAATTCCAGAGTCACCACTAATGGGGGAGTCATCACGATGAACAAGGTTGTTGCAGGTCTGTCGGTCGCGGGAGCGACCGCCCTCCTGGGTCTCGGCACGGCCACGGCTGCGCAGGCCTACCCCGACACCAACCCCAAGGGCACCGAGGTGAAGAGCAGCACCGTCACCTCCAACTCGACGACCTCGACCAGCCCGAGCGCCCTGCCCAACACCGGTGGTCCCAACGAGACCCTGCTGTTCGGTGGAGCCGCGCTCCTCGTCGCCGGTGGCGCCTCGATCGTCGTCGCGCGTCGCCGTCAGACCAACTGACGCAGTCCGTTCGCGTCCGGTGAGCCAGGTCCTCGACCAGGCTCACCGTCGGCGTACGGTCTGAGCGCACGGCTGTGAAACGCCTCGTCCTCCTGGTCGCGACCGTGCTGGTCGTGGCGTTCCTCGCCTTCGTCGGCTACCAGACCTTCGTCACGCTGACGTCCCTGCGGGACGCCAAGGCCGACGCGAAGCTGCTGAAGAAGCAGTTCCTCGCCGACGACCCGAGCAGCGCGGCCCGCACCCTGGACCGCATCGCCGCAGCCGGCAAGCGGGCGCACTCCCACTCCGACAACGTCGTGTGGGACGCCGCGTCCCGCCTGCCCTGGCTCGGCCGCAACGTCTCCTCGCTCCAGGTGATGTCGCGGGTGGTCGACGAGACCGCCCGGACCTCCCTGCCCTCGGCCCTGAAGCTGTTCACCGTCGCACGCTCGGACGGCGCGCTGAGGGCCAAGGACGGCCGGTTCGACCTGGCGGCGATCTCCGCCCTGCGGCCGGAGTTCGCCGGGCTCGCCGGTCGGTTGGAGACCGCCGACGACGAGCTGGCCACCGTCGACGCCGAGCGGTTGTTCCCCGCCCTGGCCGACCAGGCGCTGGACTTCCAGGACAAGCTCGGCACCGTCACCGACGCCGCTGCCGTGGGCGCCAAGGCGACCCGGCTGCTGCCCACGATGCTCGGGGCCCGGGGCAAGCGCACCTACCTCCTGGTCGTGCAGAACAACGCCGAGATCCGCTCCACCGGTGGGCTGCCGGGATCGCTGTCGCTGCTCACGGTCGACCGGGGCAAGCTCAGCCTGGGGAGCCAGAAGACGGCCCTGAACTTCGACGTCCAGCCGCGTCCCGTCCTGCGCCTGACCGCGGAGGAGAAGGCGCTGTTCGGCCCCAACATGGGCCAGGACATCCGCGACACCGACCTCACCCCCGACTTCCCGCGCGCCGCCGAGCTGATGAGCGCGCTGATGAAGCAGAAGTACGGCGTCACGGTCGACGGCGTCCTCTCGGTCGACCCGGTGTCCCTGGCCAAGGTGCTCAAGGCCACCGGCCCGATCCGCGTCGGGCGGCAGCAGTTCACCAGCACCAACGCGGTGCCGATCCTGCTCAACCGGACCTACCAGCGCTACCCCACCCAGGCCCAGCAGAACGCGTTCTTCGCGGCGGCGGCCCAGGGCATCTTCGGCGCCCTGACCAACGGCAGTGGCAACCAGAAGTCGGTGCTGCGCCAGGTGGCCAGCGCGGCGGGTCAGCGGCGGCTGCTCGTGTGGAGCCGCACGCCGGCCGAGGAGCGGGCCATCGCCGGCACCCGCGTCTCAGGCGCCCTCCCGCGCGACATCGGTCCGGCCCCCGCGGTCGGGATGTACCTCAGCGACGGCACGGCCAGCAAGATCGAGTACTACCTCGACTTCAAGGGCTACCTGAAGTCCCTGTCCTGCACCGAGGACGGCGTGCAGACCCTGCAGGCCGACCTGTCGATGAGGTCGTCGGTGCCCGACGCCGTCGGCCGGCTGTCGCCGTGGATCACCGGCTTCGGTCAGTACGCCCCCAAGGGCTCGATGCGGATGAACCTGCGCATCTACGCCCCGACCGACGGCACGATCAGCGAGCTGCGGGCCAACGGCCAGAAGATCAAGATCGTCCGGCTCCAGCACGAGGGTCGTGAGGTCGCGATCGTCGGGTTGCTCATCGATCCCGGCGACCAGCTCCAGGTCACCGCGACGATGACCACCCGTGCGGGCCAGCGCTGGGACCCCGAGCTGCAGACGACCCCGGGCATCAAGAACCGCCCCAGCGTGGTCGAGGCCGCCACCTCCTGCTCCTGATCGGCCCGATCCTGGCTAGGGTCGGCCGCATGGACCTCACCTCCGGCGCCCGCCCGACCGCACCGGCCCCTGAGCCGGCCTACGCGGCGGAGTCCCTGCGATGACCCGTCGGGTGCTGGTCACCGGCGGCGCCGCGGGCCTCGGCGCCTCGCTGGCCGCCGCCTTCGTGGCCCGCGGCGACCGCGTGCTCGTGGGCGACCTGGCCGAGCCGACCGACGCCCGGGTGGAGTCGGTGCACCTCGACGTGCGCTCCGACGACGACTGGGAGGCCGCACGCTCGTGGGTCCAGCACCACTGGGGCGGGCTGGACGTGCTGGTCAACAACGCCGGCGTCGCCGGCGGCGGGCGCCTCGACGTGGCCGGCCTGGACGAGTGGCAGTGGATCACCGAGATCAACCTCTTCGGGGTCGTCCGCGGGACGCGCACGTTCACGCCGATGTGGAAGGAGCAGCGCTCGGGACACGTCGTCAACATCGCCTCCCTCGCGGGCCTGGTGCACCCGGCCGGGATGGCGTCGTACAACGCGGTCAAGGCGGGGGTGGTCGCGCTCAGCGAGACCACCGGCCACGAGCTCGCGGAGTACGGCGTGCGCTGCTCGGTGGTCTGCCCGTCGTACTTCCGCACGGGGCTGGTCGAGGCCATGCGGGGCGCCGACACGGCCGTGGGCCGGGTGATCGGCGGGCTGGTGGCCTCGGCGCCGCTCGGCCCCGACGAGATCGCGGCCGCCGTGCTCGAGGGCATGGACGCCGGCGACGAGCTGATCCTCCCCGACCCCGCGGCGCGGGCGGCGTACGACCTCAAGCAGCAGGACCGGGCGGCGTACGACGTGGTCATGCGGCGCCAGGCCCAGCAGCTGAACGCCGCTGCCGACGCCGTCCCGACAGATGTCCAGTCCGACCACCCCCAGGGAGAGTCATGACCCAGATCGACGGCGCCAGTGCCGTGCGCGACGAGGACAGCTTCGACCTCGAGGCGGTGCGGGCCTGGCTCCTGTCCGAGACCGGCCTCCAGCTCGGCGACGACGTCGAGGTGCAGCAGTTCGGCGGCGGTGCCTCCAACCTGACCTACTCGCTGCGTGACGGGTCCCACGACCTGATCCTGCGTCGGCCGCCGAGCGGGCAGAAGGCGAAGGGTGCGCACGACATGGGGCGCGAGTTCCGCGTGCAGGACGGCCTGCGCGAGGTCTTCCCGCTGGTGCCGGACATGGTCGCGCTGTGCACCGACGAGTCGGTGATCGGTGCCGAGTTCTACGTCATGCAGCGCGTCGACGGGGTGATCCCGCGGCGCGAGTTCCCGCCCGAGGTGCAGCTGGACGAGCAGCAGGTGCGGCAGCTGTGCACCAACGCCCTCAACGTGCTGATCGACCTGCACCAGGTCGACGTCGACGCCACGCCCCTGGGGGCGATGAACAAGGGCACCGGGTACGTCGGTCGGCAGGTCGGGGGCTGGTCGCGGCGGTTGCGCGACGCCCACACCGAGGACGTGGGCGACTACGAGCAGGTGATGGCCTGGCTCGACGAGCACCAGCCCGATGATGTCGCCAGCGTGCTGATCCACAACGACTTCCGCTTCGACAACCTGGTCTTCGACGCCGATGACCCCACCCGGGTCGTGGGCGTGCTCGACTGGGAGATGGCCACGGTCGGCGACCCGCTGATGGACCTCGGCGGCACCCTGGCCTACTGGGTCCAGGCGGACGACGACGAGTTCTTCGCCGAGTTCCGGCGACAGCCCACGCACCTGCCCGGGATGTTCACCCGCGACGAGGTCGTGGCCTACTACTGCGAGCGGATGGGCTACGCCCTGACCCCGGAGCAGTGGCGGTTCTACGAGGTCTTCGGGCTGTTCCGGATCGGCGTGATCTCCCAGCAGATCTACTACCGCTTCTTCCACGGCCAGACCACCAACGAGGCCTACGCCCGCTTCGGCCCCGCCGCGACGTACTTCGAGAAGCGCTGCCTGCAGATCATGGCCGCCGGCTGATGGGGCAGCTGCTGCTGGTGCGGCACGGTCAGGCCTCGTGGGACGCCGAGGACTACGACGTGCTCTCCGAGCGCGGCTGGGAGCAGGCGCGGTTGCTCGGTCGGTCGCTGGCCCAGCGGGGTGTCCGGCCCGACGTGGTGCTGCGCGGGGGGATGCGCCGGCACCGCGAGACCACCGAGGCCGTCCTGGAGGGCCTGGCCGCCGTCGGCCACGAGCCCGCGGTCGAGGTCGACGAGGGCTGGGACGAGTTCGACCACGTCGCCATGCTCGCCGCCCTGCCCGCGCCCTTCGAGGGCCGGCGGCCCACCAAGGCCGAGTGGCAGGCATGGTTCGAGGAGGCGACCGACCGCTGGACCGACGGCGCCCACGACGGGGAGTACGCCGAGTCGTTCGCCGCCTTCACCGGGCGCGTCGACACCGCGCTGCGGCGTACGGCCGAGCGGGCGGGGACGGTGCTCGTGGTCAGCAGCGGCGGACCGATCGCCTGGTCCGCAGCCGCGCTGCTCTCCGGCGAGGACCGCGCCCAGGCGGGCCGGCTGTGGCGCCGGCTGAACCCGGTCTGCGTGAACTCCGGCGTCACCAAGGTCGTGGCCGGCCGCCGCGGGACCACCCTGGTGAGCTTCAACGACCACGGTCACCTCGACGGCGTGCCCGACGTGCTGACCTACCGCTGAGGCGCATGGCGGGGGCCGGGGGCCGGGGGCCGCGGGTCGGCGTCGAGCGCGGGGCTCGGCCCGGGGGAGGGGCGGACGTCGTACGACGTGGTCGTCATGGCGACCAGGACGGATGACGTCGTGCGGGACGTCATGCCAAATGTGGCCCATAGGCCTCAGTACGCATGACGTCTCGGGGAAGCGTCGCCCCGCCTCACCCGTCGCCCCGCCTCACACGTCGCCCCGCCTCACCCGCCGGCCTGCCTCACCCGACTGCCCGCCTCACCCGACTGCCCGCCTCACCCGCCGCGGCGAGTTCCGCCGCACGGTCCGACCCGGGGGTGGCGTACTCCGGGACCACCAGCCGGCGCGCGCTCTCGGGTCGGTCGAGCGCGACGGCGCAGGAGTGTCGCGACAGGCGGCAGACCAGGAGGTCCTCGCCGCCGAGCACGCCGGCGTTCCACCCGGTCGAGTCGAGGAGCACGAAGCGGTCGTCGTCCAGCCACTCGACCAGCTCGAGGCGCTCGGCCACGCCGAAGCCGTACGTCGACCGGCGCGGCCTGGCCAGCACGAGGCGCACCCCGGTCGCGGCGTCCCAGGCGTCGCCCCACTCCCCACCCCGGGGGCGGAGCCGGGACCCGACGAAGGCGAACGCCTGCCCCACTCCGTCGGAGAGCGCGGCGAAGCGCCTCGAGGTGCCGAGCAGGAGCATCCGGGGGCGGCGCCCGACGTCGGCGCGGTACGCCGCGGCCGTCACCCGCCACCGTCGGCCGGTCGACACGTCGAAGCGGGTGAGGCGGGCTCCCACCCCCACGCCGTCGGTCCAGTAGACGCGGTCGTCGCCCACCGACAGCACGGTCGGGAGGCCCCGGGGGCCGGCGGCGACGGGCACCTGGGCGACCACCGACTGCCGCGCGGTGTCGTAGACGACCACCTCGAGCCGCTCGCGCTCGTCGACCTCCATCCAGGCCAGCCGCGAGCCGGCGTTGTCGGAGACCACCCAGCGGTCCGGGCGGCCGAACGGCCCCCAGTCGACGCCGTCGGCGACGGCCCGGGCCGGCAGCGTGGCGCCGATCTGCTGCGGCCGGGTGCCGTCGGTGAACCACACCAGGCCGTCGAAGGTGGTGAACGCGACCCCGTCGTCGGTGACGTCGAGGGAGAGCAGGTCACGGCCGGTCGGCACGGTACGGCGACCGAGGTGGATCGTGCCGCCCTCGGCCCACACCAGGCGACGGGCCGGGTGGTGGGCGGTGTCGGCGGCCGGCGCGGGGGCGGTGGCGGCCGGGCCGGCGGCGTCGCCGCCCCGGCGTACGACGGCCGCGGTGAGAGCCACCGCGACCAGGACCAGGGCGAGCGCGACCACCCCGAGTGCGGTCGAACGGCGTCCTCGCGCCACGGCTCCCCCTCGCTGGTGGGCCAGGGGGCCATTGTGCTCCTGGTGCGCTCCTAGCGGGCTGCGGCGGGGACCTTGCGCGGCCACCAGAAGCGGTCGCCGAGCAGCAGGGCGAGGGCGGGCACGAGCACGGTGCGCACGACGAGGGTGTCGAGCAGGACGCCGAAGCAGATCACCACGCCGAGCTGGGCCAGCACCACCAGCGGCAGCACGCCGAGGACGGCGAACACCGCCGCGAGCAGGATGCCGGCGCTCGTGATCACGCCGCCGGTGGCCGCGAGCGCGCGGAGCATCCCGTCGCGGGAGCCGTGCTCGTGGGTCTCCTCCCACGCCCGGGTCACCAGGAAGATGTTGTAGTCGACGCCCAGCGCGACCAGGAACAGGAACGCGAGCAGGGGCATGCCCACGTCGACGCCGCTGAACCCGAAGAGGTCCTTGAACAGCCACCAGCTCGCGCCGAGTGCGGCGACGTAGGTGCCGAGGACCGTCAGCACCAGCAGCACGGGGGCCACCAGCGAGCGCAGGAGCAGCATCAGCGCGCCGAGGACGAGCACCAGCACCAGCGGGAAGATCACCCACCGGTCGCGGGTGGCGCCGTCGCCGGCGTCGACCGCCTCGGCGGCGCTCCCACCGACGTAGCTGCGGCCGTCGAGGTCGGCCAGCGACGCCCGCATCCGCCCGACCGTCGACCCGGCGGCCGCGCTGTCGGGGGTGTCGTCGAGGACGACGCTGAGCTCGGTCCAGCCGCCGCCGTTGCCCGAGGTCATCACCGAGTCGACGCCCTCGACGCCCTTCAGCGCCCCGGTCGCCTCCTGGGGCGAGCGGGTCAGCACCGATGCGGGGTCCGAGCTGCCGGCGGGGAAGTGCTTCGACAGGTCCTCGGCGGCCGAGATCGCCTCGGGCTTGCTGAGGAACTGCTCGGAGGTGGGCAGCCCGAGCCGGGTGTCGACGAGGCCGACGGCCAGCACCGCGAGCAGGGCGAGGGTGCCGACCACGAACACGGTCGTACGCCGGGCGACGGCGTCGCCGACGCGGCGCCACACCGAGCGGCCCTCGGCGAGCGAGGCGGAGCCGACGTGGGGCACCTGGGGCCAGAACACCCAGCGGCCGAACAGCACCAACGTCGCGGGCAGCGCGACCAGGGCGAAGACGGCGGCGACCACGATGCCCACCGCGCAGGCGATGCCGAGCCCGCGCGTGGTCGGCACCAGCGAGAGGCTCAGGCAGAGCACGCCCAGCACCACGGTCGTCGCGCTGGCCAGCACGGCGTGGGCGGTGCGCACGAGCGCGATCCGCATCGCCTCGCGGCGGTCCTCGTGCGACCGGAGCTCGTCGCGGTAGCGGGAGATCAGGAGCAGGGCGTAGTCGGTGCCCGCGCCGAAGACGAGCACCGAGAGGATGCCGGTGGTGGACTCGTCCCACGGGACGCCCAGTCCGGCCAGGGTCTGGGTGGCCAGCACCGAGGCGGCCTGGTCGGCGACGCCCACCACGACGAGCGGCACGATCCAGAGCACCGGGCTGCGGTAGGTGATGATCAGCAGCAGGGCGACGACGCTCGCGGTCGCGCCGAGCAGGCGGAAGTCGGCGCCGTCGAACACGGCGGCGAGGTCGGCCTGGATCGCCGAGGGACCGGTGACCTGTGCCGTCACGCCGTCGGGGACGACGTCGTCGAGCCGGTCGCGCAGGGTGTTGACGGCGTCGGCGGTGGCGGTGGCGCCGGTCGTCTCGACGGACAGGATGCTGATCGCGGCCTCGCCGTCCTTGCTCGGGACCACCACGGCCTCGCCGCCGGGGCTCACGACGCGGTCGACGTCGAGCCGTGAGACCAGCGTGCGGAGCTCGCCGACGCGTGCGGCACCGACGTCGCCGGTGAAGAGCACCACGGCGGTGGAGGCGTCCTTCTCGGGCAGCTTCTCCTGGAGCTTCGCGGCCGTGGTGCTGTCGTAGCCGGCGGGAAGGGCGTCGTCCACCGCGACCTGGTGGGTGGCCTGGCCGATCCCGACGATCATCAGCACGCCGAAGCCCAGGACGACCAGGCTGACCAGCACGCTGGCCTTTCCGACGATGAGTCGCTGCAGAGCGGCCACGGCGTACACTTCCCTTACGTTTCAGCAGATGACTAACTAAGTGAGCAATTTCGTGAGCGAATCTAGCACCGGCGACGTCGGGGCGTCCAACCGCGGCGACGTCCCCGTCGAGCTGGGCCGCAGCGTGACCCTGGGCCTGCTGCGCGAGCTCACCAGCCTCTCCGAGCAGGTCGCCCCGGCCGTGGCCCGTCGCGCCGGCCTGACCCACAACGAGCTGCGCGCGCTCGAGCACCTGATGGACAGGTCGATGGGGCCCGGCGACCTGGGGCGGGTGCTCGGGGTCAGCTCGGCCGCGGCCTCGGGCATCATCGACCGGCTCGAGAGGCGCGGGCACGCCGAGCGCACCTCCCACGCCAGCGACGGCCGCCGTACGTCGGTCACGATCAGCCCGAGCGGTCGCGAGGAGGTCGTCGGCTTCCTGATGCCGATGTTCCGCGAGCTCGCGGTGATCGACGCGGGCCTGTCGGCCGAGGACCGCGTGGCGGTCGACCGCTTCCTCACCGGCGCCGTCCGGGCGCTGCGCACCCTGGTCTGAGCGCACGCCAGCGGGTTGGCAGGATGACCGCCATGGCCATCGAGCGCAGAAACGTCCTGATCACCGGCGCCAGCAGCGGCCTGGGCGCCGAGATGGCGCGGCAGCTCGCCGCCCGCGGCCACGACCTGGCGCTCGCGGCCCGGCGGCTGGACCGGCTCGAGGAGCTGCGCGCCGAGATCCTCGCCGCGCACCCCGACCGGCGGGTGGTGGTGGGGGCCCTCGACGTGGACGACGACGACGCCGTGCACGAGGTCTTCGCCGGCTTCCGCGACGACCTCGGCAGCCTCGACCGGGTGGTGGTCAACGCCGGCATCGGGAAGGGTGCCCCGATCGGCACCGGCCGCCGCGACGCCAACCGGCGCACGGCGATGACCAACTTCGTCGGCGCGCTGGCCCAGACCGAGGCCGCGATGGAGGTCTTCCGGGCTCAGGACGCCGGGCACCTGGTGATGATCAGCTCGATGTCGGCGATGCGGGGGATGCCCCTCGCGATGACGACGTACGCCGCCACCAAGGCCGCCGTGGCCCACCTCGCCGAGGGGCTCCGGTTCGAGCTGCAGGGGTCGCCGATCAAGGTCTCGGTGATCTACCCGGGCTACATCGCCTCGGAGATGAACGACGGCAACGCATCGGGCACCCCACTCATGGTCTCCACCGAGAAGGGCGTGCGCGCGATGGTCGACGCCATCGAGAAGGAGAAGGCCTCGGCCTGCGTGCCGGCCCTGCCCTGGGCGCCGATGAGCCTGGTGATGAAGCACGCCCCGCTGCCGGTGCTGCGCCGCCTGGTCTGACCCCGCGGGCCCGGGCGCTCGACCCTGGGCTCAGGTCTCCAGGAAGGGGGTGAGCAGCCCCGGCACGGCGGCGTCCGCCAGCGCGACCGCCTGGCCCAGCGGCACGTCGTGGGCGGCGTACGCCTGGTGGCCGGCCGCGGTCGTCGCGACCAGCGTGGCCAGGCCGGCCCGGCGCTGGAAGAAGGTCTGCTGCACGGTCCAGCCGATGATCCCGGTGCGCTGGAGCACGTCGCGCCGCCCGCGCAGCGTCCCGGACCGGACGACGAGGTGCTGCGCGGTGAGGGCGTGGCCCAGGCGGCGGTAGCGGTCGGCCGCGAGCGCGCCGCCCACCGGCAGGGCGAGCAGGCCGACGGCGACGGTCCACCAGGGGAGCGCGGTGGTCAGGCAGCCGGCGGCGAGCGCGGCCGGCACGACGGCCGCGCCGACGAGGGCGCGGGTCCAGCGTCGGCGTCGTGCCGCCGGTCCGTGCTGGAGCAGCGGCAGGCGCAGCGGCTCGACGTCGCCGATCACGGCCGCGCCGGTGGCGTCGACCACGCCGCGTGGCGCGGGCGGCACCAGCTGGGTGCTGCCGGCGTCCTTGCGGCTCACGCCGGTGACCACGGCGGCCAGCCGGGCCGCGCCGGCGATCCGCAGGCCGAGGGGCTCGGAGACCTCCAGGCCGCGCACCCGCTCGCGCTCCAGGCTGGTCTCGGTGCTGGTGAGCAGGCCGCGTCGCACGTGGAAGGAGCGTCCGCCGGCGTCGCGCGAGAGGGTGAAGCCCCAGTTGGTGACCAGGTAGCCGAGCAGCGAGAGCACCGCCCCGAGCACCAGGAACGCGACCACGGCCAGCGTCAGCAGGACGGCGACCGAGGTCGCCTCGACGGCCCCCACGACGTCGCCCTCGGTGAACAGGCGTGGGCCGAGCCGGTCCCAGAACTGGCCGAGCGCGGCCACCAGACCGGCGGCGATCACGTTGCCCGACGAGGTGAGCGGTGCGTAGCGCACCCAGGCCGGGTCCAGCCGCACCAGCACCTCGTCGCCGACGAGCCCGCCGCCGACCCCGTCGTACGCCGGGCCGCGGGCGCCGTCGACCCGCTCGGGACCCTCGGTCGTGGTGCGGTGGAGCAGCGAGGCCCGCAGGGTGCGAGCCTCGCGCAGGGGCAGGCCGTCGAGGGTGAACGCGCTGTCCTCGTCGGTGGTGCTGCCCGTGCCGATCTCGACCTTGGCCAGCCCGAGCACCCGGTGGATCAGGGTCGCGGTGACCTCGACCGCACGCACCCGGTCGAGGTGGGCGGTGAGCACGTTGCGGCTGACCAGACCGCGGGAGAGCTCGATCTGGGTGCCGGTGATCCGGTAGCGCGTGGTCAGGTAGCGCAGCAGGCCCAGCACGATCGGCACCGCCACGCTGAGCGCCTGCCACCAGGCCGGCTCCCCGGTGCGGCCCAGCACGAAGACGCCGACCAGCACCGGCAGGAAGCGCACCAGCTCGACGACCGGGTGCACCAGCAGCATCCGCGGGTCCAGGCGGCGCCAGGGCACCTCGGGGGTCGTGGGCGGGGCGTCGGATGACGTGGGCTCGGGCGGTGGGGGCCAGGTGGCTGCGGGGTCGGTCCCGCTCACGTGGCGTCGCCCGCCTCGGCCTCGGCGCGGCGGGTGAGGTCCTCGACCAGCCGGCGGGCCACGCCGACCTCGATCCCGTTGATGTGGAGCGGCCCCGCTGCCGAGGCCGTCGTGACGCTGACCGAGGCCAGGGAGAAGAGCCGGGCGACCGCGCCCTGGTCGAAGTCGACGGTCTGCACGCGCGACATGGGGGCGATCCGGAGCTCGCGGGAGAGCCAGCCGGTCTGGGTGTAGACGGCCGTCTCGGTGGTCTCCCAGCGGTGGATCCGGAAGCGCACGAGCGGCATCGCGACGATGTAGGCGATCGCCACCACGGCGTACAGCGGCCAGACCCAGAGGGGCACGTCCCACCAGCCCATCGCCTCGACCACGATCAGCCCGACCAGGAGGAAGGCCGCCTGCGCGGCGGCGGAGGCGGCCCACAGCACCGGCGCCCGGGTGGAGACCCGGTGGGCTGGCTCGCGCAGGGCGGCGACGGAGGTGCTGGGGTGGTCGGGTGGGACGCTCACCCCTCAACCCTCCCACCCGGCGTGCCAGGATCGGCGGCATGGACGCAGACGTCATCGTCGTGGGAGCCGGCCTCGCCGGCCTGGCCGCCACCGCCGAGCTCGCCGACGCGGGCCGCACGGTGCTCCTGCTCGACCAGGAGCCCGAGCAGAACGTCGGCGGTCAGGCGTTCTGGTCCCTCGGCGGGCTGTTCCTCGTCGACAGCCCCGAGCAGCGGCGCATGGGGGTCAAGGACTCCTACGAGCTGGCCCTGCAGGACTGGATGGGCAGCGCGCAGTTCGACCGCGAGAGCGACCACTGGCCGCGCCGCTGGGCCGAGGCGTACGTCGCGTTCGCCGCCGGCGAGAAGCGGCAGTGGCTGCACGACCAGGGCCTGCGGCTGTTCCCGGTCGTGGGCTGGGCCGAGCGGGGCGACGGCCGGGCGGGAGGCCACGGCAACTCGGTGCCGCGCTTCCACCTCACCTGGGGCACCGGCCCCGGCGTCGTCGCGCCGTTCGAGCGTCGGGTGCGCGCGCACGTCGCGGCCGGGCTGGTCACCCTCGGCTTCCGGCACCGGGTCGACGAGCTGGTCACCACCGACGGCGCCGTGACCGGCGTGCGCGGTGCGGTGCTGGCGCCCGACGACGCCGACCGTGGCGCCGCCTCCAACCGCGACGTCGTGGACGACTTCGAGCACGCCGCGCAGGCCGTCGTGGTCACCTCCGGTGGCATCGGCGCCGACCACGACCTCGTCCGCGCCAACTGGCCGGTCGACCGCCTCGGCCCGCCGCCGAAGCGGATGATCTCGGGCGTCCCCGCCCACGTCGACGGCCGGATGCTCGCGATCACGCAGTCCGCCGGCGGCGAGGTGATCAACCCCGACCGGATGTGGCACTACACCGAGGGCATCCGCAACTGGGACCCGATCTGGGCCAGGCACGGCATCCGGATCCTGCCCGGCCCCTCGTCGCTGTGGCTCTCCGCGACCGGCGAGCGCTTCCCCGCGCCGTACCTCCCCGGCTTCGACTCGCTCGGCACGCTGGGCGCGATCGGGCGCACGGGCTACGACTACTCGTGGTTCGTGCTGACCCAGAAGGTGATCGAGAAGGAGTTCGCGCTCTCGGGCTCCGAGCAGAACCCCGACCTGACCGGCAAGGACATCAAGCTGCTCCTCTCGCGCGTGCGCCCCGGCGCCCCGGGGCCGATCGAGAAGTTCAAGGAGCACGGTGAGGACTTCGTCGTCGCCTCGAACCTCACCGAGCTGGTGGCGGGCATGAACCGCGTCGGCGACGGCGAGCTGATCGACGAGGAGTCGCTGCGTCGCACGATCACCGAGCGTGACCGACAGCTGGACAACCCGTTCTCCAAGGACGCGCAGATCACCTTCCTGCGCGGGCACCGGGCCTACCGCGGCGACAAGCTGATCCGCACGGCCGCGCCCCACAAGTTCCTCGACCCCGACAACGGCCCGCTCATCGCCGTACGGCTCAACATCCTGTCCCGCAAGACCCTCGGCGGCCTGCACACCGACCTCGACTCGCGCGTCCTGGCCCCCGGAGGCGTACCCGTCCCCGGGCTGTACGCCGCCGGCGAGGTCGCCGGCTTCGGCGGGGGCGGCGTCCACGGCTACAACGCCCTCGAGGGCACCTTCCTGGGTGGCTGCCTGTTCTCCGGCCGCACCGCCGGCCGGGCGGCTGCGGCGGCGGTGGTCTGAGGGGGGGTGCCCGGGCTGGCGCCGGTCGAGGTGGACCTGGTCGCTCCGGTCGCGCTGGTCGCTCCGGTCGCGCTGCGAATGTGGCGAGGGGGCCGACAGGGGCGGTCAGCAGCCGCCTGCGCGACATTGGCATTCGGGCGCCGAGGGGACCGAGCCCCGGTCGGCACGGCGCCGTGGTCAGACGTGGCAATGTCACGGGTGGGACTCATGAGGCGGCCATCCGTCTCCTGGGCGACATTCCCAAGTCCGGCTACGACCACGCCCGACGTACGCCGACGAGCGGGTGCCGACCGGCCATCCCCGCTGCGAAAGTGGCGTGAGCGGCGCCGCGGGTGCTCTGCTGGCCACGCAGCGACATTCGCAGCCGGACCAACGACCCCGCGCCGGCCCACCCACCGCACGAGCTCTGTCGGCCCCTCCACCTAGGGTGGCGCCGTGGCGTTGAGGGTGCACCGGGCAGAGCGCGCCGACCTGCTCGTCGAGGGGTTGGCGCGGCTGCTGCGCACGCCGCTGCCCGACCCCTTCGCCCAGGAGCTCGTGCTGGTGCCGGCGCGGGGCGTCGAGCGGTGGCTCAGCCAGCGGTTGTCGCACCGGCTCGGCCACGCCGAGGGCCGCGAGGACGGCGTCTGCGCGGGCGTGCGCTTCCGGTCGCCGGCGAGCCTGGTCGCCGAGATCACCGGCACGACCGACGACGACCCGTGGGCGCCCGACGCCCTGGTCTGGCCGCTGCTGGGGGTCGTCGACGCCCACGCGGGCGAGTCCTGGTGCCGGGCGCTCAGCCTGCACCTCGGCCACGGCCAGGACGGCGAGGAGGGCGAGCTGCGCCGCGGCCGGAGGTACGCCGTCGCCCGTCGCCTCGCCCGCCTGTTCGCGTCGTACGCCGTGCAGCGCCCGGCCCTGCTCGCCGAGTGGGAGTCGGGTCGTGACACCGACGGGGCCGGGCACCCGCTGGCCCCGGACCTCGCGTGGCAGGCCGAGCTGTGGCGCCTGCTGGTCGCCGATCTCGGGGTGCCGAGCCCCGGCGAGCGCCACCGGGAGGTCTGCGCGCGCCTGCGCGACGACCCGGGCGGGCTCGACCTGCCCGAGCGGTTCTCGCTGTTCGGCCACACCCGGATCCCGGTGACCGAGGTGGAGCTGCTGGACGCCCTCGGCCGCCACCGCGACGTGCACCTCTGGCTGCCGCACCCCTCGGGAGCCCTGTGGGAGGCCCTGACGCCCCTGTCGGGAGCGGTCCCGCGCGCCGAGGACACCTCCCAGGACCGGGTCGGTCACCCGCTCCTCGCGTCGCTGGGCCGCGACGTCCGCGAGCTCCAGCGCACGCTGGGCACGGCCGGGGGCAAGGCCGGGAGCACGGAGGCGGCCGACAGCGACGCCTCCCGGGAACCCGCCGCCGAGGTGAGGCCCGGAACGCTGCTCGCCCTGCTCCAGGCCGACCTGCGCGCCAACCGCACCGTCGACCCGGCCACACGGGCGGTCGCCGCGACCGACCGCAGCATCCAGGTGCACGCGTGCCACGGCGCCGCGCGCCAGGTGGAGGTGCTGCGCGAGGTGCTGCTCGGCCTGCTCGCCGACGACCCCACGCTCGAGCCGCGCGACATCCTGGTGATGTGCCCCGACATCGAGGCCTACGCCCCGCTGATCTCGGCCGCGTTCGGCATGGGCGAGATAGGGGGCCACCCCGGCCACCAGCTGCGCGTGCGGCTGGCCGACCGCTCGCTGACCCAGACCAACCCGCTGCTCGCGGTCGTGGGCCAGCTGCTCGACCTGGCCGGCGGGCGCGCCGAGGCCAGCCGGGTCCTCGACCTGGTCGCCTCCGACCCCGTCCGGCGGCGCTTCCGGTTCACCGACAACGACCTGGAGACCCTCACCGGGTGGGTGGAGAAGGCCGGCATCCGGTGGGCCTTCGACGAGGCGCACCGCGAGCCGTTCGGCCTCGAGCGCTACGTCCAGAACACCTGGCGCTTCGGCCTCGACCGGGTGCTCGCCGGGGTCGCGGTCAGCGACGACGCCGACCGCTTCTTCGGGACCACCCTGCCGCTCGACGACGTCGGCAGCACCACCATCGACCTCGCCGGTCGCCTCGCCGAGCTGCTCGACCGGCTGCAGCGGGTCACCGACGCGCTCACCGGTAGCCACCCCGTCGCGCACTGGCTCGACGCCATCGGGCAGGGCGTCGACCAGCTCACCGCGGTGGCGCGCGACGACGAGTGGCAGACCGCGCAGGTGCACCGCGAGCTGGCCTCCATGGTGGAGGCCACCGCCGGCAACGACCTCGACCTGCGGCTGCCCGACGTCCGCGCCCTGATGCGCGAGCGGCTCGCCGGCCGGCCCACGCGCGCCAACTTCCGCACCGGCACCCTGACCGTGGCCACCCTGGTCCCGATGCGCTCGGTGCCGCACCGCGTGGTCTGCCTGCTCGGCCTCGACGACGGGGTCTTCCCGCGCGCCGGCGCGATCGACGGCGACGACGTCCTGGCCCGGCGGCCGTTCACCGGCGAGCGCGACGCCCGCAGCGAGGACCGCCAGCTGATGCTCGACGCGATCGTCTCGGCCACCGAGCACCTCGTGGTCACCTACACCGGCGCCAACGAGACGACCGGCGCGACCCGGCCACCCGCCGTACCCCTCGGTGAGCTGCTCGACGCCCTCGACGCCACCGCGACCGGCGGGCGCGAGCACGCGCTCCGGCGCCACCCGCTGCAGGCCTTCGACCCGCGCAACCTCGACGCCGCGGCCCCGTTCTCCTTCGACGCCGGGGCGCTGGCCGGGGCGCGGGCGACGCTCTCGCCGCGCACCGCCCCCGAGGGTCTCGACGCGCTGCTCCTCCCTCCGCGCGCCGACGACGTCGAGCTGGCCGTGCTCACCGCGTTCCTCAAGCACCCGGTCAAGGAGTTCCTGCGCCGCCGCCTCGAGATCGCCCTGGCCGACGAGGGCGAGGAGGTCTCCGACGGGCTGCCGGTCGAGCTCGACGGGCTGGCGCAGTGGGGCGTGGGCGACCGGATGCTGCGCGACCTGCTGCTCGGTCGCACCCGCGAGCAGGCGCTGGGCAAGGAGTGGCGCCGCGGCGTGCTGCCCCCCGGCCAGCTGGGCTGGCGGCTGGCGCAGAAGATCGTCGACCAGGCGGCGCCGGTCGCCGACGTGGCCTCGGCGGCGACCCAGGGCAGGTCGGCCTCGGCGCGCGACGTCGACGTCGACCTGGGCGGTGGCCGACGGTTGCGCGGCACGGTCACCGACCTCTACGGCGAGCGCATCGTCAAGGTCACCTACTCCCGCCTCGGGCCCAAGCACCAGCTCGACGCGTGGGTCCCCCTGCTGGCCCTCTGCGCCGACCGCCCGGGGCGGTCCTGGTCGGCCGGGGCGATCGGTCGCGGTGGCTACGGCCGGGCCCACGACCGCACCGCCTTCGCCTCCGTCGACGACGCCCCGGCGCTGCTCGCCGACCTGGTCGCGCTGTACGACGCCGGCATGCGCGAGCCGCTGCCCCTCCCGCTCAAGACCGGCCACGCCTGGGCCCAGGCCAACCCGCGCGGTGCCCGCTTCAAGGCCGAGAAGCCGTGGTCCAAGGACCGCTTCGGCGTGGAGAACGAGGACCCCGCCCACGTGCGGGTCTGGGGCCCGGGCACGCCGTTGAGCACCCTGCTCGAGCAGCGACCGCTGCCCGGCGAGGAGTGGCCCGACCAGCGCACCCGCCTCGGCGCCCTCGCGTGCCGGCTGTGGAAGCCGGTCCTGGAGCGTGCGCGGTGAGCGGCCCCACCGAGATCGCCGAGATGCCGCCCTTCGACCTGCTGGGCGAGCTGCCCACCGGCACCACCCTGCTCGAGGCCAGCGCCGGCACGGGCAAGACCTACGCCGTCGGCGCGCTGGTCACCCGCTACGTCGCCGAGGGCGTGGCGACCCTCGACCAGATGCTGGTGATCACCTTCGGGCGGGCGGCCAGCCAGGAGCTGCGCGAGCGGGTCCGCGAGCAGCTCGTCGACGCCGACCGCGCCCTGGCCGACCCGGCCTCGGCCCGCGGTCGCGGGGGCCTGCTCGGGCTGCTCGCCGACGTGCCCGACGACGAGGTGGCCCTGCGCCGTCGCCGCGTGCGCGACGCACTGGCCGACTTCGACGCCGCCACCATCGCCACCACCCACCAGTTCTGCCAGATGGTCCTGCGCTCGCCTCGGCGTCGCGGGCGACACCGACTCGGGCGCCGAGCTGGTGGACGACCTCGACGAGCTGGTCGTCGAGGTCGTCGACGACGTCTACCTGCAGCGCTTCGGCCACACGACCGGCGCCCCGCCGTTCAACCGGGCGGTGGCCCTCGAGCTCGCCCGGTCCGCCGTGGGCGACCCCCAGGCGGCGCTGGCGCCGGCCGACGCCGATCCCGGCACGCCCGCGGCCGAGCGCCGCGACTTCGCCGGCCTGGTCCGAGACGAGGTCGCCCGCCGCAAGCGGCGCCTCGGGATCCTGTCGTACGACGACCTGCTGGTCCGGCTGGCCGACGCCCTCGAGCCCGGTGCCGACGGCGCGTCGCCGGCGCGTGAACGGATGCGCGAGCGGTGGCGCATCGTGCTCGTCGACGAGTTCCAGGACACCGACCCGGTGCAGTGGGCCGTGCTCGACCGCGCCTTCAGCGGAGCACGCGACGATGGTCCTCATCGGCGACCCGAAGCAGGCGATCTACGCCTTCCGCGGGGGCGACATCGTCACCTACCTCACCGCCGCCGAGACCGCCGGCACGCGACGCACGCTCGCGACCAACTGGCGCAGCGACCAGCCCCTCGTCGAGGCGCTGCAGGCGCTGCTGGGCCGCGCGACCCTGGGCGACCCGCGCATCGCCGTGCACCCGGTGCGGGCGCAGAACCTCGGCAGCCGACTCCAGGGAGCCCCTGCGCCCGAGCCCCTGCGGGTGCGGCTGATGCGCGGCGCCGACTTCGAGGTCGGCGACAAGGGCACGGTGCAGATCGACGCCCTGCGCGCCCACGTGGCGCAGGACCTCGCCGACGACGTCGCCCGGCTGCTCGCCTCCGACGCCACCTTCGACGGCCGGCCCGTGGAGGCCGGCGACGTCGCCGTGCTGATCTTCAGCCTCAAGCACGTCGGGCTCTTCCAGGACGCCCTGACCGCCCGGGGCATCCCGTCGGTGGTGTCGGGAGGCAGCAGCGTGCTGCTCACCGAGGCCGGCGAGGACTGGCTGACCCTGCTCGAGGTGCTCGAGCAGCCGCACCGGGCCGCGCCGCGTGCGCTCGGTGGCGCTGACGCCGTTCGTCGGGCACACCGCCGAGCAGCTCGACGCCGGCGGCGACGCCCTGACCGACGACGTCGGGGAGCGCGCGCGGCGCTGGCTCGACCTGCTGCGGGCCCGGGGCATCGCGGCGGTGCACGAGGCCGTGGTCGCCGACGGCCTGGCCGCCAGGGTGCTGGCCACGCCCGGAGGCGAGCGCCGGCTGACCGACCTCACCCACCTCGCGCAGGTGCTGCACGAGGTGTCGCACCGCGAGCGGCTCGGCCTGCCGGGCCTGCTGGAGTGGCTGCGGGCCGAGCGGCGCCGGGCCGTGGTCAGCAGCGAGCGCACCCGCCGCCTGGACACCGACGCCCGCGCCGTGCAGTTCGTGACGATCCACGCGAGCAAGGGCCTGCAGTACCCCGTCGTCCACCTGCCCCTGCTCTTCGACCGCTGGGTCCCCGACGAGACCACCCCGCTGTTCCACGACGAGACGGGTCGGCGCGCCCTCGACGTCGGCGGCGCCCCGGGCACCGCCAACGTCGAGGCCGCGCGGCGCGAGGCGTGCGGCGAGGAGCTGCGCCTGACCTACGTCGCCCTGACCCGCGCCCAGAGCCAGGTGGTCACCTGGTGGGGCCCGAGCTGGAACGCCGGCAACTCCGGGCTGACGCGTCTCCTGCTGGGCCGGTCGCCGGGCCAGGCCGAGGTGCCCCTCTCCTACGACCGCGGCCCCTCCGACGAGACCGTCCTGGCCGCGCTGCGCGCCTGGCAGACCCACGGCGCGCTCAGCCTGGAGGTCTCCGAGCAGCGACGGGCTGCGGCGGCGGTTCCCCGCGAGCGCCCCGGCCCCCTGGGCGTGCGCCGCTTCGACCGCGCGGTCGACGTGGAGTGGCGCCGCACCTCCTACTCCGGCCTGATCCGGGCCGAGGAGCAGCGCAGCAGCGCCGGTGTCGACAGCGAGCCCGAGCTCGAGGGCACCGTCGACGAGGCGGCCGCGCCCGAGGACGACGACGCTCCCGCCACCGCCGTGCCCGCCTCCCCCGAGAGGGCCGGCGACCTGCCCTCGCCCATGGACGGTCTGCCGGCCGGCGCCACCTTCGGCTCCCTGGTGCACGGCGTGCTCGAGCACGCCGACCCGCAGGCTCCCGACCTGCTGGCCGAGCTCACCGCCCGGGTCGGCGAGCAGCGCCGCTGGTGGTCGGTCGACGCGCCCACCGAGGCGATCGCCGAGGCGCTGCTCCCGATGCAGCACACCTCGCTCGGCCCACTGGCCGGAGGGCGCACGCTGGCCGAGATCGGTCTCGGCGACCGGCTCCGCGAGCTCGACTTCGAGTTCCCGCTGGCGGGCGGCGAGCACCCGGTGGCCGTCGTACCCCTGCGCGCGATGGCCACCAGCCTGCGCACCCACCTGCCTCCCGAGGACCCGATGCGGGCCTACGCCGACCGGCTCGAGTCGCCCTCGCTGGGCGAGCAGACCCTGCGCGGCTACCTGAGCGGGTCGATCGACGTCGTCCTGCGCGCCGACGGCCGCTTCCTGGTCGTGGACTACAAGACCAACCGGTTGGGCTCCGGTCCTGCTGCCGCGGCCGAGCCGCTGACCGCGCTCGACTACACCCCCGCGCTGGTCACCGAGGCCATGCTGCACAGCCACTACCCGCTCCAGGCCCTGCTCTACTCCGTCGTGCTGCACCGCTACCTGCGCTGGCGGCTGGGGCCGGCGTACTCCCCGGAGGAGCACCTGGGCGGCATCCTCTACCTCTACGTGCGCGGCATGTGTGGTCCCGCGACGCCCGAGGTCGACGGCCACCCGTGCGGCGTGTTCGCCTGGAAGCCGCCGGCGGCGCTGGTCGAGGAGCTCTCCGACCTGCTGGCCGGCCTGGTGACCACGGGCGACGGCCCGGCTCCGACGGGGGCACGCCGGTGATCGAGGACCCGCGCGACCAGCGCCTCGCCCTCGGCGCGACCGGACTGCTGCACACCTTCAACACCGGTGAGGTGCTCGTGGCGGCCGACGTCCACGTCGCCACCCGCCTCGGCAGCCTGCTCGGTGAGGCCGACCAGCAGGTGCTGCTCGCGACCGCGCTGGCGGTCCGGGCGGTGCGCGCCGGCTCGGTCTGCGTCGACCTGGCCACCGTGCACGACCTGCCGCTGGAGCACGACGAGGCACTGCCCTGGCCCGAGGTGGCCCCCTGGGTGGCGTCCGTGGCGGCCAGCCCGCTCGTGGCGCAGGAGATGCTGCGCCTCGACGGCACCCGCCTCTACCTCGACCGCTACTGGCGCGAGGAGGGACAGGTCTGCGACGACCTGGTCACCCGGCTGCGACGCGACCCGCCCGAGCTCGACGAGGAGGCTCTGGCCGCCGGGGTGCTGCGCGTCTTCCCTGCCGAGGGGTACGCCGAGCAGCGCGAGGCCGTGCGCTCGGCCGCCTCCCGCTGGACGACCGTGCTCACCGGCGGCCCGGGCACGGGCAAGACCACCACCGTCGCGGGCCTGCTGGCCCTGGTCGCCGAGCAGCACGAGCGCACCCACGGCCAGCCCCCGCGGATGGCCCTGAGCGCCCCCACCGGCAAGGCCGCGGCCCGCCTCCAGGAGGCCGTGCAGGAGGCCACCGGGCGCCTCGAGCCCGTCGACCAGGCCCGCCTGGCCGGGCTGAGCAGCTCCACCCTGCACCGTCTGCTGGGCTGGCGACCCGACAGCAGCGTCCGGTTCCGCCACCACCGCGCCAACCGGCTGCCGCACGACGTGATCGTGGTCGACGAGACCTCGATGGTGTCCCTGACGATGATGGCCCGCCTGCTGGAGGCCGTGCGCCCCGACGCCCGGCTGGTGCTGGTCGGTGACCCCGACCAGCTCGCCTCGGTGGAGGCTGGAGCCGTGCTGGCCGACCTGGTGGCCGGCTTCGACGGGGTGGCCGACTCGCCGGTCAGCTCGCTGCTGCACACCCACCGCTTCGGCGCCCACATCGGCCGCCTGGCCCAGGCCCTGCGCGACGGCGACGGTGACGCGGTGATGGAGGAGCTGCGCGCGGGGTCCGACGAGGTGGTCCACGTCGACACCGGCGACGAGGCGCAGATGACGACCTTCCGCGGGCAGGTCGCCGACGTCGCCACCCGGCTCCGGCTCGCCGCCGAGGCCGGTCGTGAGGAGGAGGCCCTCGACGTCCTCGCCGAGCACCGGCTGCTGTGCGCCCACCGCGAGGGTCCCTACGGCGTCGGCGGCTGGAACCGCCAGGTCGAGCGGCTGGTGAGCGAGCGCACGGGCGTCACCCACTACGACGAGTGGTACGCCGGTCGCCCGATCCTGGTCACCGCCAACGACTACGACCAGCTGCTCAACAACGGCGACATGGGGGCCACCGTGCGCCTCCCCGACGGTCGGCTCCGGGTGGTCGTGCGCGTCGGCACGGCCCTGCGCGAGTTCGCCACCACCCGGCTCTCCGGCGTCGAGACCGTGCACGCGATGACGGTGCACAAGTCGCAGGGGTCGCAGGCCGACACGGTCAGCGTGGTGCTGCCCGACGAGGAGTCGCGGCTGCTCACGCGCGAGCTGTTCTACACCGCCGTCACGCGGGCCCAGCGCCGCGTGCGGATCGTCGGCACCGAGTCGTCGGTGCGGGCGGCCGTGGGTCGCGAGGTGCAGCGCGCGAGCGGCCTGGGCGAGCGGCTGCGGACCGCGCTGGCCGCCGACCAGCCGCCGGATAGCCCGCCCGCCAGCCCGCCGGCTGGCTCACCGGCGGGGGCCAGGATCGCTCGCGAGACCTCACCGACACACATCGGTGCCACACTGCGGAGGTGACCGTGCAGAACGACGCGGCGAGTGCGCCGCAGCGACCCAACATCCTGATCATCATGTTCGACCAGGTGGCCCCCGACGCGCTCGGTTGCTACGGCAACCGCGCGGTGATCACGCCGACCATCGACCGCCTGGCCCGCACGGGCGTGGTCTTCGACGCGGCGTACTCCAACAGCCCCCTGTGCACCCCGGCGCGCTACTGCCTGATGACCGGGCAGCTGCCCTCGGTGACCCACGGCTACGACAACGCGGCCTACCTCGCGAGCACCGTCCCGACGGTCGCGCACTACCTGCGCTCGGCCGGCTACCGCACCGTGCTCGACGGCAAGATGCACTTCGTGGGGCCCGACCAGCTGCACGGGTTCGAGGAGCGGCGCACGACCGACATCTACCCCGCCGACTTCGGCTGGACGCCCGACTGGCTGCAGCCCGACGAGCGGGTCGACTGGTGGTTCCACAACATGGACGCGGTCACCCAGGCCGGCGTCGCCGAGGTCACCAACCAGCTGCTCTTCGACGACGAGGTCGGCCACTCGGGGGTGCGCGCGCTGCACGAGCTGGCCCGCGACGAGGACGAGCGTCCGTGGATGCTGGTCGTCTCCTTCACCCACCCGCACGACCCCTACGTCACCCGGCGCCGCTACTGGGACGCCTACGACGGCGTCGACATCCCGATGCCCCGCATCGGCGCCGGCGACGTGCCGCTGGACCCGCACACCGCGCGGCTGCGGAAGGTCAGCGCGATGGACGAGGTGCAGGTCACCGACCGCGACGTACGCCGGGCGCGGCGCGCCTACTACGGCAACCTGACCTACCTCGACGGGTGGACCGAGCGGCTCACCTCGACCCTGGACGGCCTCGGGGTCGCCGACGACACCGTCGTGGTGGTCCTGGCCGACCACGGGGACATGCTCGGCGAGCGTGGGCTCTGGTACAAGATGAACTTCTTCGAGGGCTCGGCCCGTGTGCCCCTGATCATCCACAGCCCCACCCGTTTCGCGCCGGGCCGGGTGGCGGCGCCGGTGTCACTCGTGGACCTGCTGCCGACCCTGACCGAGCTGGCCGGCGAGGGGGTGGCCGAGCACCTCGACGACGTGCCCGGGCGCTCGCTGCTCGACCTGTGCCTCGACCCGACGGGGGCGGACTCGCCCCCGGTGGAGCGCGAGGTGGTGGGGGAGTACATGGGCGAGGGCGCAGTTGCCCCCATCGTGATGATCCGGCGGGGCGACCTGAAGTTCGTGCACTCACCGGTCGACCCCGACCAGCTGTACGACCTCGTCGCCGACCCCGACGAGCGGGTCAACCTCGCCGCCGACCCCGACTGGGACGCCCGGGTGCAGGAGCTCCGCCGCGAGGTCGACCGCCGGTGGGACCTCGACGCCGTGCACGCCGACGTGCTGGCCGACCAGGCCCGCCGCCGGCTGATCGGGCACGCGCTGCGCCAGGGCACGGTGACGCCGTGGGAGTACGACCCGCCGTACGACGGTCGCCAGCTCTACATGCGCAACCACCTCGACCTCAACGAGGTGGAGCGCCGCTCCCGCTTCCCCCGCCCGACCGTCGTGCCCGACGGCTTCCTGGACCCCGACGCCGTACCCATCGCCGACCTGCCCGGGCCTGCCTGACCCAGGCTCATCGGTCCCGCTCCTCGGCCAGCACCGCGTCGGTGTAGCCGTCGACCCAGGGACAGCACGGTGCGGCCGCGTGGAATACAGTGACGTGTCACGTAGTTGACCCCTCAACTACCAGTTCCAGGAGGACACCATGGAGTTCGGGATCTTCACCGTCGGCGACGTCACCACCGACCCGACCACGGGCCGGACGCCGACCGAGCACGAGCGGATCAAGGCCACGGTCGAGATCGCCAAGAAGGCGGAGGAGGTCGGGCTGGACGTCGTCGCCGTCGGACAGCACCACAACCCGCCGTTCGTCGCCAGCTCCCCGACCACCACGATGGCCTACATCGGCGCGCAGACCGAGCGGATCAAGCTCTCGACCAGCACCACGCTGATCACGACCACCGACCCCGTGCGCATCGCCGAGGACTACGCGACGCTGCAGCACCTGCTCGACGGCCGGATGGACCTGATGCTGGGCCGCGGCAACACCGGTCCGGTCTACCCCTGGTTCGGCCAGGACATCCGCGAGGGCCTCAACCTCGCGATCGAGAACTACGCCCTGCTGCGCCGCCTGTGGCGCGAGGAGAACGTCGACTGGGAGGGCAAGTTCCGCACGCCGCTCCAGGGCTTCACCTCCACGCCCCGCCCGCTCGACGGCCAGGCGCCGTTCGTGTGGCACGGGTCGATCCGCAGCCCCGAGATCGCCGAGCAGGCGGCGTACTACGGCGACGGGTTCTTCTCCAACCACATCTTCTGGCCGGCCTCGCACACCGCTCGGATGGTGCAGTTCTACCGCCAGCGCTTCGAGCACCACGGCCACGGCAAGGCCGAGGACGCGGTCGTCGGGCTGGGCGGTCAGGTCTACCTGGCGCGCACCCACGAGCAGGCCGTGAAGGAGTTCCGCCCGTACTTCGACAACGCCCCCGTCTACGGCCACGGCCCTTCGCTGGAGGACTTCACCCGCGAGACCCCGCTGACCGTCGGCACTCCGGCCGAGGTCGTGGAGCGCACCCTGTCGTTCCGGGAGTACGCCGGCGACTACCAGCGCCAGCTCTTCCTCGTCGACCACGCCGGCCTGCCGCTCTCGACGGTGCTGCACCAGCTCGACCTGCTCGGAGAGGTCGTCGCCGACCTGCGCAAGGAGATCGGCGAGGAGGTGGCCGCGTGAGCACCGGCACCCCCACCCCCGGCGGCCTCCCCGGCGCTCGGCCCACCCTTCTCGACGCCTCCCGCCCGCCCGCGGCCCGACGCCTCGTGGTCGTGACGGCGGGGCTGTCCGAGCCCTCCTCGACCCGGCTGCTCGCCGACCTGCTCGGCGCGGCGGCCGCCCAGGCGCTGGAGTCCCAGGGCGGCGCGGAGCTCGAGGTCGTCGAGCTCCGCCCGCTGGCCCACGCACTCACCGACGCGCTGCTCACCGGGTTCGCCACCGGCGACCTCGCCCGGGCCCAGGAGGCGGTGGCGTCGGCCGACGCCGTGATCGCGGTGACGCCCGTCTTCAGCGCGTCGTACTCCGGGCTGTTCAAGACCTTCTTCGACGTGCTCGAGCCGGACACCCTCGACGGCACGCCGGTCCTGGTCGCCGCCACCGCCGGCACCGCCCGGCACTCGCTCGTGCTGGAGCACGCCCTGCGACCGCTGTTCTCCTACCTGCACGCGGTCGTCGTCCCCACCGGGGTCTTCGCCGCCAGCGAGGACTGGGGCGCCACCGGTGTCGACGGTGCCCTGCGCCGTCGCATCGACCGCGCGGCGCGCGAGCTGGCCGACGCCGTCGGCGCCCGCCCCGCCCTCCACCGCGCCGACCCCTTCGGCGACGTCCCCGACTTCAGCAGCCTGCTCGGCGGCTGAGGGGTCCCCACCCGCTGTAACGCGGGGTTAATGATCTGAACAGGCCGCACACGGCGCACTCGGGGTGGAAACACCGCGTTACATGTGCCGCACTGAGGCCCTTCCCGGCGGGGGCCTCAGTCACACGAACCCCGCGTTACAGCATGGGGGTGCGACGCCTACCGGCCGTTGGCGCTGAAGTGCTGGAGGTCCTTCAGCGAGCTCCAGGTGCCGCCCCAGGTCCAGCCGATCCTCGCGAAGGCCCTGACCACCGGCCCGTCGGGCAGGATCATGCCGGGGCGGCGCCAGCCGCGCTCGAGGTACGACGACGCCAGCTCGGGCAGCACCACGTCGCCCTTGACGTAGGGGTTCTGGAACGGGTTCACGTCGATCGCGAGGCCGTAGGCGTGCTGGCTGTACGTCGTGGACCCCCGGGTCGCGCGGCACGCGAAGGCACCCGTGTCGTTGCCGTCGCCCGTCGGTGGGGCCTCCAGCTCGTCGCGTCGGGTGATCCGCACCTCCTCGAGCGGGAACCGGTCGGCGTACAGCTGCTCGAAGACCTGCACCACCTGGGGCGCGACGCTGCGGTTCACCAGCAGCTCGCCGGTGTGCCGGAGCCCCTCGAACCCGACGAACGTGACCCGCACCCAGGACAGGTCGGTGGCCGCGACCGGGCAGCCGGGCACCCAGGTCGAGCGGCCGATCACGGCCCGCGGCGCCGGGGTGGTGACCCGCGAGGCGAAGCCGCGCCCCGGGAGCTCGGCGATGGTGTCGGGCAGCGTGAACCGGCGCTGCACCAGCTGCCGCGGGGTGGGCCGCACCTCGCCGAACCCGGCGGCCGTGCGCGGCAGCACGCGCGTGCCGAGCCAGGCGGGCGGCTGGGTGCCGACGATCGGCCGGTCGCTGGCGAAGGACCGCGGCGGCCGGGTGGGCGTGACCGGCCGTCGGGGTGGCGCAGGGCCGTCGGGCGCTGGTCGGGCTGCCGCGGCCGGGCGGACGCGACGCTCGGGGTGCGCGGCGGAGCCGGCCTGCCTCGGCGAGGTCGACCCGCAGCCCGTGGCCGTCAGCGCCAGCACGGCGGCGGCGCTGAGCAGACGGGGACGGAGGGTCACGGTTCCAGTGTGCCGCGCTGCTCGGGTGCGACGCCCCTCGGAGGCCGTCAGGGCAGGGCGAGCCGGTAGATCGCGCTGGAGTCGTGGGCGCTGATCCAGACCGCGGGTCGTCGGCGGCCACGCTGCCGCTCGCGGATGAGGGACCGTAGCGGGCGGCCACCGTGTTCGTCGCCGGGTCGATCCGCGCCACCAGGACGTCGCTGATCCGGGCCCACACGGCGCCGCCGCCACGGCGAGGTCACCTCCGTCCACCGCGAACGTCGAGACGTCGATGGTCGCGACGGCCTGGTTCGTGGCCGGGTCCACCCGGGTGACCGAGCTGTCGGTGTTGTTCAGCACCCAGACGCTGCCCTCACCGATCGCGAAGAAGCGGGCGCCGGCTCCGGTAGGGATCGTGGCGAGCACGCGGCCGCTGCGCGGGTCGAGGCGCAGCAGCTCACCTCGGTCGGGGTCGGTCGCCCACAGTCCGCCGAGACCGGCACGGACGCCCACGACGCCGGGGTGCACCCGCAACCTGCGATCGACCTCCCGGTGCGACGGTCGATCCCCAGCAGCAGGCGCGGGCTCCCGGCCGTCACCACCCACACGTGGTCGGGGTCGACGCCGACCGAGCCCTCCTCCTGGACCTCGTGGCCGGGGAGCCGGAAGGTGCGGGTGATCCGCGCGGTGCGCGCGTCGACCTGGACGACCTGGCCGGGTGAGGAGCAGATCGCTGCGAAGAGCACGCCACCGTGCTGCTCCATCGCGGTGCAGGAGTCGGCGTCGGCAGGCGTGTCGACGGTCGCGGTCGACCGTCCGGTCGTCGGGTCGAGACGCACGAGGGACCCGGACGCCGCTGCCCACGGCACGCCGTCGACCACCTGGAGCCAGTCGACCGAGAGGCCCAGGAACCGTTGCCCCCCGGCCGCCTGCACGTCCACGGGCTCCGCGGTTCCCGATGCCGCGGCCGACGGGGAGACGGGTACGCCGGGCGAGGGCGCTCCCTGGCCGGCGACGTCACCGTCGACGTCGTCGGAGCCCCTGCCGCAGGCCGCCACCAGCAGCAGGCAGGCGCAGGCGACCCAGCTGCGTGCCGTGGCCCCCCGCACATCCCGGGTCCCGTGCATCGTCCGACGCTAGGACGGCCGCCTGCCCAGGTCACGCCTGCGGAGGGATGGTGACTAGAACATTGCTCAGGCAGGCCCGAGCAGCACGCCCGCGTGGGCGGGGAGCCGCAGCGTGCTGCCCTCGACCACGCCGGCGGTCGGCGTGCTGAACACGACGGCCCGTGGCCCCGTCAGCCCGACCTCGGCGAGGGTGGGGCCGACGTTGACCGCCAGCACGAGGTCGCCGCGTCGCAGCGTGAGCACCCGGCCCTCGACGGTGCACGACACCGAGACGAACGACGGGTCGGTCAGGTCGGGCAGGCTGCGACGCAGCCGGCCGAGCTCCTGGTACGCCGCCAGCACCACCGCGTGGCGTCCGGTGTCGACCTCGGCCCAGTCGAGCTTGGAGCGCAGGAACGTCGCGGGGTCCTGCGGGTCGGGCACCTCGGAGGCGCCCCAGCCGTGCGAGGCGAACTCCGCGCGCCGGCCGTTGCGCACGGCCTCGCCCAGCTCGGGCTCGGGGTGGGAGGTGAAGAACTGGAAGGGCGTCGAGGCCGCCCACTCCTCGCCCTGGAAGAGCATCGGGGTGAACGGGCCGAGCAGGGTCAGCATCGCCGCGCAGACCAGCTGGTCGTCGTCCAGGGTGGCGGCCAGCCGGTCACCGGTCGCCCGGTTGCCGATCTGGTCGTGGTTCTGGTTGGCGACCACCAGCCGCCAGGTGGGCATCGTCGCCGTGTCGACGGGTCGCCCGTGGGCGCGACCGCGGAAGGAGGAGAACGTGCCGTCGTGGAAGAACCCGCGCTCGCAGACCTTGGCCAGCGCCTCGAGCGGCGCGAAGTCGGCGTAGTACCCGCTCGTCTCGCCGGTCAGCGCCACGTGCACCGCGTGGTGGAAGTCGTCGCTCCACTGGGCGTCCAGCCCGCGCCCGCCGGCCTCGCGCGGGGTGACCATCCGGGTGTCGTTCAGGTCGCTCTCGGCGATCAGCGTCAGGGGTCGGCGCAGGTGGGCGCTCAGCGCGGCCACCTCGATCGCCATCTCCTCGAGCAGGTGGGTGATCGAGGAGTCCGCCAGGGCGTGCACGGCGTCCAGGCGCAGGGCGTCGACGTGGAAGTCCTCCAGCCACGACCGCACGTTGTCCAGGACGTAGCGGCGGACCTCCGTCGAGCCCTCGCCGTCGAGGTTGAGCGAGGAGCCCCAGGAGTTCTGCCCGGTCGCGTGCAGGTAGGGGCCGAAGACCGGCAGGTAGTTCCCCGACGGGCCGAGGTGGTTGTAGACGACGTCCTGCACGACGCCGAGACCCGCGGCGTGGGCGGCGTCGACGAACCGTTGGTACGCCGCGGGGCCGCCGTACGGCTCGTGCACGGCGTACCACAGCACGCCGTCGTAGCCCCAGTTGTGGGTGCCGTTGACGGCGTTGACCGGCAGCAGCTCGACCAGGTCGACGCCGAGCTCCACCAGGTGCGGGAGCCGGGCGATCGCGGCGTCGAGGGTGCCCTCGGGGGTGAAGGTGCCGAGGTGCAGCTCGTAGACGACCGACCCGGCCAGCTGACGACCCGTCCAGGCCTGGTCGGTCCAGGCGAAGGCGTCGGGGTCGTAGGTGCGCGACCGGGCGTGCACGCCCTCGGGCTGCCACAGCGACCGCGGGTCGGGCTTGGGGGTCTCGTCGTCGTCGACGAGGTAGCCGTAGTCGACCTGGGCGCCCAGCACCGGCTCGGTCGGCGTCCACCAGCCGTCGTCGCCGCGCACCATGTCCAGCACCCGCTCGGCGTCGTCGGCGACCACGCTCAGGCGCACGCGCCCGGCCACGGGCGCCCACACGTCGAAGCGCCCGTGCGCCCCCAGGTCGGTCAGGCCCACCATCAGTCCTCCTTCACCAGCAGGGCGACGGGGAGCCCGTCGAGCACCTGTTCCAGGGCGATCGCGCCGACCAGGCCGGTCGCGGTGCCCAGCGCGTCGCGCCAGCTGCCCTCGGGCAGGTCGAGCGTCGTTCCGTCCCAGCCCCCGCGGGCGGCCAACCCGTGCGGCAGCCGGGTGGCCACCGTGATCGCCCCGCCGCGGTCGAAGGCCAGCACGTGGTCGGCAGCCGGACCCGACGCCCTCACCGGGGTGTACGCCGTGAACAGCTCGGGGCGGTCGCGCCGCAGGCGCAGGGCGGTGGTCGTGACCCACAGCTTGGCCAGGCCGTCGTCGTCGGGACCGGAGGGAGGGGCCGGCGCCTCGGTGAGCCCGGCCAGCAGCGAGGCGCGGGCGTCGAAGTCGACGGGGCGGCGGTTGTCGGGGTCGACCAGGCTCTGCTCCCACAGCTCGCTGCCCTGGTAGACGTCGACGACGCCCGGCAGGGTGATCGCGAGGAGCTTGGCGGCCAGGGCGTTGCTCCAGCCGGCGTCGGCGGTCTCGGCCACCACCGAGGTCACGAGCGCGCGCACCTCGTCATCGTCCAGCGCGGCGTCGACCGCGCGGTGCACGGCCGCCTCGTAGGCCTCGTCGGGGTCGGTCCACGTCGTGCGGTCGCCGGCCTCGCGCATGGCCTTCTGGGCGTACGCCTGGAGACGCTCGCGGAGGTCGGGGGCGGTCGCGCCGCCGGCCGGCCAGGCGCCCACGACGGCCTGCCACAGCAGGTTGCCGAACCCGGGGTCGGGCACGGGTGAGAGCGCGAGCAGGCGGGTCAGGGTCTGCTCCCACAGCCCGGGCACCTCGGCGAGCACGGTGATCCGCGCCCGGGTGTCCTCGCCGCGCTTGGTGTCGTGGGTGGTCAGCGTGGTCATCGCGTGCGGCCAGTCGGCCTGCCGCGTGGTCATCGCGTCGTGGAACGCCGTCGGGGTGACCGTCCAGGTGGCCGGGTCGGCGCCGACCTCGTTGTGGGAGGTGAGCCGGGAGAACAGGTAGAAGCTGCTGTCCTCGACGCCCTTGGCCATCACCATGCCGCTGGTCTGCTGGAACCTCCGGCCCGCCGGGCCCTCGGCGTCGGCGAGCACGTGCACGAGGTCGTCGAGCACGTCGGCGAGGTCGGGTCGTGCCCGTCGGGCGGCGACGACGGCCTCGTCGAGGTGCTCGCGTCCGAGGGGCAGGTAGGAGCGGTAGACCGGGAAGCCGGCCAGGATCTCGGCGACGCCGTCCTCGAGCCGCTCGTGGGGGTGCGGCAGCAGGTCGGGCAGGTCGCGCACGATGCGGCGGGTCTCGGCCAGCAGGCTGACGTCGGCCACGGCCCGCTTCTGCCGGTGCACGAGGTCGGTCCAGTCGTCCGGGGTGCCGCTGCGGCCGCGGAGGCCGGCGTCGAGCGCGGTCAGCGGGGCCTCGCCCGCGGGGTCGGTCAGCACGCGGTCGAGCAGGGCCAGCACGTCGTACCCCGTCGTGCCGTCCATCGCCCAGCCCCGCGGCAGCTCCTCGCCGGGCTCGAGGATCTTCTCCACCAGCACCCAGGCGCCCGAGGTGAGGCCGGCCAGGTGCTCGAGGTACCCCTCGGGGTCGCGCAGGCCGTCGGGATGGTCGACGCGCAGGCCGTCGACGAGGTCGTCGTCGAACCAGCGCCGCACCTCGGAGTGCGCCAGGGCGAAGACCTCCGGCACCTCGACGCGTACGCCGGCCAGGGTGGTGACGGTGAAGAAGCGGCGGTAGTTCAGCTCGGAGTCCGCCCGGCGCCAGCCGACCAGCTCGTAGTGCTGGCGGCCGTGCACGTCGGTGGCGCTGACCGCGTCGTCGCCGGGCGTCCAGTCCTCGGCCGTCCCGGGAGCGACCGGCAGCCGGGTGTCGTGGTAGCGCAGCTCGGGCGCACCGTCGACCTCCACGAGCGTGAGGTGACCGATCGCGCCGGTCGCGTCGGGCATATCGTCGTCGCCGAGCACCGGCACCCGCACCTTGCCACGGCCGTAGTCCCAGTCGACGTCGAAGACCTCGGCGTACGCCGAGCCGGGGCCGTGCGTGAGCAGGTCCCACCACCACGGGTTGGCCGCCGGGGTGGCCACCCCGACGTGGTTGGGCACGATGTCGACCAGCACGCCCATGCCGAGCCGCCGTGCCTCGGCCGAGACCGCGGCCAGGCCCTCGGGCCCGCCCCGAGACGCGTCGACCCGGGCGGGGTCGACGACGTCGTAGCCGTGGGTGCTCCCCGGCTCGGCCTCGAGCAGGGGCGACAGGTAGACCCAGTCGATGCCGAGGTCGTGCAGGTAGGGGAGCCTCCGCGCCGCCTCGAACAGGTCGAAGTCGGCGGTGACCTGCAGGCGGTAGGTGCTGGCCGGGACCTTCACTGCCGGGGTCCCGGGCCCGCCAGCGGAGCGTGCTCGCTCATGTCGATGTTGCTCGCGCCGCCCCCCTGCACCGCGAGCGAGGCCGCGACCGAGTGGTCGGGCTCCAGCTCGGGCTCGGAGTGCTCGCGCAGCACCAGCACCGACCGCTCGTGCAGCTCGACGGTGTCGCCGGCGGCGTAGCTGCGGCCGTTGTCGGCCACCCCGCCGGTGTCCACGACGACGTCCCAGCCCTCGGCGTACTGCGTGTCGGGCAGGGTGAGCGTCACGCCCTCGCCGACGTTGAAGAACAGCAGGAAGTGGTCGTCGATGATCGGGTTGCCGCGGACGTCGCGCCCGGCGATGCCGTGGCCGTTGAGGTACATCCCGAGACAGCGGCCGCCGGAGTTCCAGTCGTCGTCCTCCATCGTGCGGCCGTCGGGGTGCAGCCAGACGATGTCGTCGAGCCGCTCGCCGTCACGCACCGCGGTGCCGGTGAAGAACTGCTTGCGGCGGAACGTCGGGTGCTTGAGCCGCAGTCGCACCAGGGCCGCGGTGAAGTCGGTCAGCGGCTTGTCGGCGTGGTCCCAGTGCATCCAGGAGATCTCGGAGTCCTGGGCGTAGGTGTTGTTGTTGCCGTCCTGCGTGCGACCCATCTCGTCGCCGTGGAGCAGCATCGGCACCCCCTGGCTCAGCAGCAGCGTGGCGATCACGTTGCGCTGGTCGCGGGCGCGCAGGGCGCGGACCTCGGGGTCGTCGGTCGGGCCCTCGGCGCCGTGGTTCCAGGACCGGTTGTGGCTCTCGCCGTCGTTGTTGTCCTCGCCGTTGGCGTCGTTGTGCTTCTCGTTGTAGGACACCAGGTCCTTGAGCGTGAAGCCGTCGTGGGCGGTGACGAAGTTGATGCTCGCGAACGGTCGGCGACCGGAGTTCTCGTAGAAGTCCGAGGAGCCGGCCAGGCGCGAGGCGAAGTCGCCCAGGTTGGGCTCGCCGCGCCAGAAGTCGCGCACGACGTCGCGGTAGTCGCCGTTCCACTCGGTCCACTGGGGCGGGAAGTTGCCCACCTGGTAGCCGCCGGGGCCGACGTCCCAGGGCTCGGCGATCAGCTTGACCTGGCTGACGACCGGGTCCTGCTGCACGAGCTCGAAGAACGTCGCGAGGCGGTCCACGTCGTAGAACTCGCGGGCCAGGGTGGCGGCGAGGTCGAAGCGGAAGCCGTCGACGTGCATCTCGGTGACCCAGTAGCGCAGCGAGTCCATGATCAGCTGCAGCGAGTGCGGGTGGCGCACGTTGAGGGTGTTGCCGGTGCCCGTGTAGTCCATGTAGTACTGCTGGTCGTCGTCGACGAGGCGGTAGTACGCCGGGTTGTCGATGCCCTTGAAGCTCAGCGTCGGCCCGAGGTGGTTGCCCTCGGCGGTGTGGTTGTAGACGACGTCCAGGATGACCTCGATGCCGGCGGCGTGCATCGCCTTGACCATCGACTTGAACTCCTGCACCTGCTGGCCCAGGTCGCCGTTGGCGGCGTACGCCGCGTGCGGGGCCAGGAACGCCAGGGTGTTGTAGCCCCAGTAGTTGCGCAGGCCCTGCTCGAGCAGGGTGTTGTCCTGCACGAACTGGTGCACCGGCATCAGCTCGATCGCGGTGATCCCGAGCCGCGTGAGGTGGTCGGTCACCGCGGGGTGGGCCAGGCCGGCGTACGTGCCGCGCATCTCCTCGGGCACGTCGGGGTGCAGCTGGGTCATCCCCTTGACGTGCGCCTCGTAGATCACCGACTCGTTGTAGGGGATCGCCAGCGTGCGGTCGCCCTCCCAGTTGAAGAACGGGTTGATCACCACGCCGTGCGTCATGTGCTCCGCGGAGTCGGCGTCGTTGCGCGAGTCCGGGTCCTCGAAGTCGTAGCCGAAGACCGAGGGGTCCCAGTCGATCTCGCCGGCCGTGGCCTTGGCGTAGGGGTCGAGCAGCAGCTTGTTCGGGTTGCAGCGCAGACCCTGGTCCGGGTCCCACGGGCCGTGCACGCGGTAGCCGTAGCGCTGGCCCGGCTGCACCGTCGGCAGGTAGCAGTGCCAGACGTAGGCGTCGACCTCGGTCAGCTCGACGCGGGTCTCGCGCAGCTTGCCGCGCTGGCCGACCTCGAAGAGGCAGAGCTCGACCCGTTCGGCCACCTCGCTGAAGAGCGCGAAGTTGGTGCCGCTGCCGTCGAACGTCGCGCCCAGGGGGTAGGCCTTGCCTGGCCAGATCTCCACGTGTGCTCCTCGCCAAAAAGAATTAGAACGATCAAAATACCGGTTCCTGGTCGTGCCGTACCCCACGACCGTCGCAGGATCACCTGGCTGAGGCCAGCGTCACGTACCCATCGGTAACCTCCGTCGTCTCCCCCGACCTAGGATGCCGCCATGTTGCGCAGCATCTACGACGACGACCACGAGGCCTTCCGTTCCTCGGTCCGTGAGTTCCTCGAGCGTGAGGTCCGCCCGCACCTCGAGGAGCACATCTCGGCCAAGGCGCTGCCGCGCGAGTTCTGGCTGGGCGCGGGCCGGCAGGGCTTCCTCGGCCTGGAGGTGCCCGAGCAGTACGGCGGCTCCGAGGCGGGGGACTACCGGTTCAACGCCGTCCTGCTCGAGGAGCTCTCCCACGTCAACGCGGCGCTCGGCTCGTGCGTCGGCATCCACGCCGACATCGTGGCGCCGTACCTCGTGCAGCTGACGACCGAGGAGCAGCGCGGGCGCTGGCTGCCCGGCGTGGCCAGCGGGGAGATCCTGACCGCGATCGGGATGACCGAGCCGTCGGGCGGCTCCGACCTCGCGGCGCTGCGCACCACCGCCGTGCGCGACGGTGACGACTGGGTGCTCAACGGCTCCAAGACCTTCATCACCAACGGCTACAGCGCCGACCTGGTCGTGGTCGCCGCCCGCACCTCGCCGGAGAAGAAGGCCAAGGGGATCACCCTGTTCGGCGTCGACACCTCGCTCGACGGGTTCGGCCGCGGGCGCAAGCTCGACAAGGTGGGCCAGGAGGAGTCCGACACCGCCGAGCTCTTCTTCGAGGACCTCCGCGTCAGCGACGCCGACGTCGTCGGCGAGCTCGACCAGGGCTTCATCCACATGATGCAGAACCTGCCGCAGGAGCGGCTCGGCTGCGCGATCTCCAACCTCGCCCACGCCCGCCAGATCCTGGTCGAGACGCTGGAGTACGCCAAGGAGCGCAAGGCCTTCGGGCAGGGCATCGGCTCCTTCCAGCACAACAAGTTCCTGCTGGCCGAGCTGTTCACCCAGGTCGACGTCACCCAGGCCTACGTCGACCAGTGCGTCACCGCGCACGCGGCCGGCCGGCTCACCCCTGTCGACGCCGCCAAGGCCAAGTGGTGGACCTCGCAGGTGCAGAACGAGATCCTCGACCACTGCGTGCAGCTCTTCGGCGGCTACGGCTACATGAACGAGTACCGCGTCGCCCGCGCCTGGCGCGACGCCCGGGTCTCGAAGATCTGGGCGGGCTCCAACGAGATCATGAAGGAGCTGATCGGCCGCGACCTCGGCCTCTAGCGGGGGAGGATGAGCGCATGGGGACGCGGATGTTCGTCGGGGTGCTGCCGCCCGAGCACGTGGTGGAGCACCTCGAGGAGTTCCTGGCCCCGCGGCGTGAGGCGGCGACGTTCCGGTGGTCGCTGCCCGAGCAGTGGCACCTGACGCTCGCGTTCGCCGCCAGCGTCCCGGACCGCGCCCACGACGAGCTGGTGGCGCGGCTGGCGGCCGCGGCCGCGCGGCGTACGCCGTTCGAGGTGGCGCTCGAGGGCGGCGGGGCGTTCCCGGACCCGACACGCGCCCGGGTCCTGTACGCCGGGCTGGACGCGGACCCCGAGGTGCTGGACCGCCTGGCCACCGGGGCCCGCCACGCGGCGAGCACCGCGGGCCTGGAGGTCGACGGGCAGCGCTTCCGGCCGCACGTCACGCTCGCCCGGATGAACCGACCGGTCGAGGCGACCCGGTGGATCCGCGTGCTGGAGACCTACCGAGGGCCTGCCTGGACCGTCGAGGACGTCGTCCTGGTGGCCTCCCACCTCGGCGAGGGCCCGCGGGGGCGCCCCCGCCACGAGGTCGTGGAGACCTTCAGTCTCGGCCGCGCTGGTAGCGGTCGAGGGTGACCTTGCGCTCCTCGGCGTGGTCGACGATGCGCTGGGGGTAGTCGTGGGCGTAGCCGTCCTCGGCGTCCCACGGCTCGTGCGCCGCCTTGCCGCTCAGGTGGGCCAGCTCGGGCACCCAGCGGCGCACGTAGTCGCCGCGCGGGTCGAACTTCAGGCCCTGGGTGACCGGGTTGAACACCCGGAAGTAGGGCGAGGCGTCGGTGCCGGTGCCGGCGACCCACTGCCAGCCGTGGTTGTTCGACGCCAGGTCGCCGTCGACGAGGTGGTCGAGGAAGTGCCGGGCGCCCACGGGCCACCAGACGTGCAGGTCCTTGGTCAGGAAGCTGGCGGTGATCATCCGCACCCGGTTGTGCATCCAGCCCTCGCTGAGCAGCTGACGCATGCCGGCGTCGACGATGGGGAAGCCGGTGTGGCCGGTCTTCCAGGCCTCGATGGCGTCGTCGGGCTCGTCGTAGGTCAGCCCCGGCACCGGGCGGAGGTCCTCCCACGCGGAGGCGTGGTGGTGGTGCAGCACGTCGGCGTAGAAGTCGCGCCAGGCGATCTCGGTCTCCCAGGTGTGCGCGCCCTGGCCCCGCGAGCCTGCGATCTCGTGCAGCAGCTGGCGGGGGTGCACCACCCCGAGCTTGAGGTACGGCGAGAGCCGCGAGGTGCGGTCGGCACCCGGGTCGTTGCGGGCGTCGTCGTAGTCGGTGAGGTCGCGCTCGAGGAAGGCCTTCCACCGACGGTGGGCGGCGTCCTCCCCGGCGGTCGGCATCCCCTCGGGCGCCTCGTCGAGGGCCTCGTCGAGCATCCCGGCCACCCGCTGGTCGCTGTCGGCCCGCACCCACTCGATCCCGCGGGGGGCCTGCACGGGGTCGTCCCAGCCGTGCTCGCGCCAGGCCCGGCTGAACGGCGTGAACACCTGGTACGCCGAGCCGGAGCCGTTGCGCACGGTGCCCGGCGCCACGGCGTACGGCGTGCCGGTCGCGACGCCCTCGACGCCCTCGGGGAGCGCGTCGACGACGGCGCGGTCGCGCGCGACGGAGTAGGGGTTGGAGTCGTTGGTGACGTGCACCTGGTCGGCCGAGACCTCGCGGGCCGCCTCGGGCACCCGGGTGGCGGGCTTGCCGAGGCGCACGCACAGCCGCCCGTCCATCGACTCGTCCAGCGAGCGCAGGCTGGCGGCCAGCCAGGCACGCCGGGCGGGCCCGGCGGTCCTCCACAGCGTCGGGTCGAGGACGAAGAGGCCCAGGACGGGGCCGTTCGAGGCGGCCGCCCGCAGGGCCGGGTGGTCGCGCAGGCGCAGGTCGCGGCGGAACCACATCACCGAGGTCATGGCCCCGACCCTACGAGTCGGCGGTGACAGGGGTCCGGTGACGGGGGAGGGAGCAGGGGACGTGCCGGGGGACGTGCCGGGGGGCGGGGGAGCCTCACGACCCGCCCGTTAGGGTCGTGACATGCAACGGCAGGTGCGTCGACTCCGCTCGACTCTGCGCTCCAGCCTCTGGGAGATGACCCCCCGCGACCACCACCAGTCCGCCTCGGACTTCCGGCGTCGTCAGATCGTCAGCACGGTGGTCGTCCTCGTGGGTGCGGTGGTGCTCGGGTTCACCCTTCGGTTCATCGATCCCGTGGACACGACGCTGTTCTACGCGGCGACGGTCCTCCTCGCGGCGATCTGGGCGGTGGGCGCCTTCGCCTCCGGTCCGCTCCACCTGGGTCGGCTCGGGCTGCCCGCCCAGCCCGACCTGACCGCCCCGCGGCCGGTCGTGGCGCCGATCCTGCTGGGGGCCGGTCTCGCGCTGGTCTTCGTGGCCGGAGCGTTCCTGATCCGCACCGTCCCGCTGCTCAACGACAACCTGACGCCGTTCATCCGCACGGTGCTCGAGCACGCCCAGCAGGGCAACGGCTTCGTCCTGCTGCTGGTCACGATGATCAACGGCATCGCCGAGGAGCTGTTCTTCCGCGGGGCGATGTACGCCGCCATCCGCAAGCACCAGGTGGCCATCACCACCGTCGCCTACACCGTGGCGACCCTCGCCACCGGCAACGTGATGCTCGGTTTCGCCGCCATCGTCCTGGGCCTGGTCGTGGGGCTGCAGCGCCGCGCGACCGGCGGCATCCTGGCGCCGATCCTGACCCACCTCACCTGGTCGGTCACGATGCTCTACGCCCTGCCGGCGATCTTCGGCGTCTCCCCCACCTGAGGCCCCGCCTGACGGCCGGCCCGAGGGCTACTTCCCGGCGGCCTTGCGCTCCTCGAGCGCCTTGCGCACCGACTCCTGGTAGCCCATCGGCTCGCCGGGGACGACCTCGCGGATCCGCTGCTCCTTGACGACCACCTCGATGCCCATGGAGTCGATCAGGTTGCGCCCGGTGGTGACGTCGACGTCGGTGACCAGCGCCAGCCATCGCGAGGACAGGCCCGGGCTCAGCACCGGCACCATGATGATCGGCACCTTGCGGCCGGTGTCGATCTCGGCCGCGACCCGCAGCATGTCGACGTAGGTCAGCTGGTCGGGACCGCCGATCTCGTAGGTCTGCCCGTAGGTCTGGGTCTTCTCGCAGACCCCGACGAGGTAGCGGACCACGTCGTCGACCGCGATCGGCTGGGTGCGGGTGGCGGCCCACTTGGGCACGATCATCGCGGGCAGGTTGTGCACGAGCTGACGCGTGATCTCCCACGAGATGCCGCCGTGGCCGACCACGATCGCGGCCCGCAGCACGGTGACGGGCACGTCGGTCTCGGTCAGCAGGTGCTCGACCTCGCGGCGGGAGCGCAGGTGCGCCGACAGCTCCTGGTCGTCGTCGCCGAGGCCGCCCATGTAGACGATCTGGCGCACGCCGGCGTCGGACGCGGCCCGGGCGAACCCGCGGGCGGCGTCGGCGTCCTTGCGCTCGAAGTCGTCGTCGTCCAGGGAGTGCACGAGGTAGTAGGCGACGTCGACGCCCTCCAGGGGCGAGGTCAGCGACGAGGGGTCGTCCATGTCGCCGGCGACGCCCTCACCGGGGCCGTCGTACCGGTCGGGGTGACGGGTCATCGCGCGGACGTCGTGGCCCTGGTCGATCAGGGCGGGCACCAGTCGACGGCCGATGAAGCCGGTGGCGCCGGTGACGAGGATGCGGCTCATGGGCCCACCCTAGAGAGCGGTCCGTCACGCGTCGTGCAGAACGTCCCGCGCGCGGCCGATTCGCGGGCGCCGCCTGCCCGTCGAGACGAAATCGCGGAGAAACACCCTGACGTTAGGGTCGGGGTCATGTCCTACCTGCTGCGCGTCTCGCTGCCCGACGTGCCGGGGTCCCTCGGTCGCCTGGCCTCGGCGATCGGTTCCGCGGGCGGCAACATCGACGCCATCGAGATCGTGGAGCGCAGCCATGACGGTCGGGCCGTCGACGACGTCTTCCTGGCGGCCGAGCAGGGGGTGATGCCCGACAGCATCATCTCGGCCTGCACCCGGCTCGAGGGCGTCGAGGTGCTGTGGATCAGCCGCTACGGCGCCGGCTCCAACCTGACCCGCGACCTCGAGGTCGTCGAGGCGATGACCTCGGACCCCGGCCGGGCGCTCGACATCCTGGTCGACCTGCTGCCGGCGACGTTCGTGGTCGACTGGGCGGTGCGCGTGCGCCGCGACGCCGTTGGCCTGCACGTGCTGCACGGCTCGCCGGCCGCGCCGTCGGAGATCCCCGACGACATCAGCTGGCCCCTCGACCTCGAGCGGGGGCGCCGCATCGAGGTGCCCGAGCGCCTGCGCGACATGCTGATCGCGGGCTGCTCGGTCGGCGACACCGAGTTGATCGCGTTCGCCCGCCGGGGCGGGCCGGAGATCCTCGACTCCGAGATCGCACGGCTGCGGCACCTCGCGGCGCTGGCCAGCACGATCACGCCCTGACCGTCAGGCCTGACGGTCACGTCCTCGTGCTCACGCCGCGCCCGACCATCACGTCCTGACGCGCACGTCCGGATGCGCACGTCCAAGCGTGGGGGCGGGCCGGGTCTGCCGTGGTCGAGGACCCGGCCCGCATCACGCGACCCCAGACCTGTGCGGGGGGAGCCCGCACGTCGAGCGGCCCGGGGGGTCCTCAGCGGTGCTGGGCGGTGGACGCCAGCGACCAAGCCTGCAGCTCGGGGGTGAGCCCCGTGGTGCGTGGTGCGCGACGGTGGGGGCGCCGGGCCGGCAGCCGGTCGAGCAGGGGCACCGAGACGAACAGGATCGCCAGCGCGACCACCAGTCCCAGCACGACCAGCAGCTCGGGCGGCACTCCAGAGATCGAGTTCATGTGTAGCCCTCCTCAGCACGTCGCGGACCCCGACTGTATGTCCGTATTCGGGTGAAATGCTATGAAGATTGCGTATTAAACCGATTCGCAGGCTCGGGGCGGTGACTACTCGATCGCGGAGAGCTTGAAGACGGGGATCTCGCGCTCGGTCTTCTTCTGGTACTCGGCGTACGTCGGCCAGGTGCGCACCGACAGGTCCCACAGGTCGGCCCGCTCGTCGCCGTGCACGATCTCGGCCCGGTAGGTCTTCAGCGTGGCGCCGTCCTGCAGGTCGACCTCGGGGTTGGCCACGAAGTTGTGGAACCACTCGGGGTGCTCGTCGGCGCCGCCCTTGGAGGCGATGGCGACGTACACACCGTCGCGCTCGACCCGCATCACCGGGTTCTTGCGGAGGTTCCCCGACTTGGCGCCGCGGGAGGTGATCACCACGATGGGGTAGTCGGTGCCCGGCAGGGTGTTGGCCTCGCGGCCGTCCGTCGCTTCGTACTGCGCCACCTGGTCGCGCACCCACTGGGCCTTGCTGGGGACGTACTCGCCTTCGAGGGTCATGGGACCCAGAAGACCACGTCATCGGCCCGGATTCCAGCATCACTAGGGTGCGGGCATGAGCGCCGTCGACGGAGTCAGCCAGATCTTCGACCCCGAGCAGTGGGACGCCGTCCCCGGGTTCGAGGACCTCACCGACCTGACCTACCACCGGGCCCGGGCGCACGGGACGGTCCGCGTCGCCTTCGACCGGCCCGACGTGCTGAACGCCTTCCGCCCGCACACGGTCGACGAGCTGCTGCGGGTGCTCGAGCACGCCCGCACCACCAGCGACGTCGGGTGCGTGCTGCTGACCGGCAACGGCCCGGCCGAGCGGCACGGCAAGTGGGCCTTCTGCACCGGCGGCGACCAGCGCATCCGCGGCCGTGCCGGCTACCAGTACGAGGACGGCACCGCGGGGTCCAGCAGCGACGCGCGCACGCCGAGCGACCAGGCCCGGCTCGGTCGGCTGCACATCCTCGAGGTGCAGCGGCTGATCCGGTTCATGCCCAAGATCGTGATCTGCGTGGTGCCCGGCTGGACCGCCGGCGGCGGCCACTCGCTGCACGTCGTGTGCGACCTGACCCTGGCGAGCGCGGAGGAGGCCCGCTTCAAGCAGACAGACGCCGACGTGGGCAGCTTCGACGGCGGCTTCGGCTCGGCGTACCTCGCCCGGCAGGTGGGCCAGAAGATCGCCCGCGAGATCTTCTTCCTCGGCCAGGAGTACTCCGCCGCCGACGGGGTGCGCATGGGCACCGTCAACCGGGCCGTCCCGCACGCCGAGCTGGAGCAGGTCGCACTGGAGTGGGGGCGCCTGGTCAACGGCAAGAGCCCGACGGCCCAGCGGATGCTGAAGTACTCCTTCAACGCCATCGACGACGGCCTCGTGGGCCAGCAGCTGTTCGCCGGCGAGACCACCCGGCTGGCCTACATGACCGACGAGGCGCAGGAGGGCCGCGACCAGTTCCTGGAGAAGCGTGACCCCGACTGGTCGCCCTTCCCCTGGTACTACTGAATCAGCCTGAAACCGGAAGTCAGAGGCCTGATGGCCCCGGATGCGTGGCAGATGCGTGGCAGGAAGCGCGATTGAGTCGCGTGGGCAGGGCGCTGGGATCTCTCCTCGGCGCTGTCGTCGCAGGCACGTAGACTGCCGTCATGACGCTGAGCGCATCGGAGTTCTACGAGGCAGGGCTGGCCCTGCCCCCTTCGGTGCGCAAGGACGTGGCCCTGCGATTGCTGGAATCGATCGAGGTCGACGATCTGGAGTCAGTCGACCAGGAGTGGTCGACGGAGATCGGTTCGCGCGTTGACGACATCCTCAGCGGCAAGGTGGAGATGATTCCGGGTGAGCAGGTCTTCGCGGAGTTGGCGGCCCGACGAGCCGCCCGACGGGCTGCGCGTCACGCATGACCCTTGGTTTCGACCTCCACTGAGCGGTCCTTGCGCAAGTCAGTCGGACAGCGGAGGGGCGGGGGCGTCGCAGCTCCGGGTCATCTACTGGAGGAACCGGCAACAGAGTGTGCCCGAGCACGCGCATGAACCGCCTGCGATGACCTTCACGCGCTCCTGCCTCACGAGCCGACAAGACCCGATCTTGCTGGGGGTGTGCCATCGGGTCGTCAGTCGATGACGCGGTAGCTCTGCTTGCTGCTCGTCTTGGGTCGCGTGGGCTCCACGATGTTGCGCTCCTCGAGTTGGCGAAGCCGGCGGAGAACTGTCTGATAGCCCATTCCGATGTGCTCGGCGATCCCGCGCGACGTGGTGCGGCCTGCCTGGATCGCCTGAACGATGACCTCCAACTCGGCCTCGATTCCTTCGCGCTCGGTCGCGTCGGCCGGAACGGATGAGGCTTCGAACCCGGGTAGCAGCAACTGGTCGACCTCCTCGATCAGCCGGTAACTGGCGTATCGCTTTCCGCCCGACCTGATGGCGACGCCGCGGCCCACGAGATCTCGGACGGCTCGGCGGGCGTCTGTGTCGCTCACGCCCCAAGCACGCAACATCCCCACGCTGACACGCCCTGAGCTTCGCATGATGGCGAGGGCCAGATGCTGAGCGTCAGTGAGCCTCGGGAGCCCGAGGCTGGCGATCCACTCGATGGTCTGCGGTGCGAGCAGCGCGGTCCGGGGCACGGTCACCACCAAGCGGCCCGGCTCTGCGTCGAACTCCGGCGGCGACATCCCCGCTCTGCGGAGTGTTGCAACCGCGGTGACCAAACCTGAGCCACGGTTCTCGGCGATGGTCTCGTTCGGCCGGTCTGGAAGAGGGACGTCTGCGAGCAACTTCGCGAGGGTTGCATTCCTCGACTTGGATTCGATGCGGGCCGCCCCCAACTGGTCGATGGTCACGCCACCGAAGAGACCGCCTGTGCTCTTGACGACCAAGCGATCCGGGTAGAGCTCGATCTGCACCTGGGTGCCTCGGCTCTCCGGGCTGTAGTCCCGGTGCATGAGGGCGTTGGTGATCAGCTCGCGGAGTACCTCGGTGGGGTAGTCGTAGCGGTCCTCGCGGCCGAGTCCCCGGACGATAGCGGCCCGGCTCATGTTGCGGCGGAGCACGGTCGTCACTTCATGAAGGATCACCGGGAAGGGACCATCGACTGTCACGTTCTCGAGGAATCGCTCGCCTTCAGGGCCCAGTTCACCCATCTGGGTCGTAGGGAGGACGACGACCGAGGCGAACAGCTGCGGAAAGAACTGCTGGGGATACACCCCGAGGCTCAGCAGTCCTGCCAGAGTCGGTCGCGGGGCTCCGTCGACTTCTTGGACCGCGCCGAGTCGCTTGAGCGCAGTGATCGGCTCCACACCCTCGAAGGCGCGGGGTGAGCGATCGGCCGCATGACGGAGTACCTGTTCGACGAGGCGAGGGTCGAGGTCATCTACACTCGCCTCTGCGACGACATCCTGGTCATGTGTTGGCTGGTCGCGGTTGGACAGCAACTGGGTGACCTCGTAGCGGCTGAGCCGCCGATCCCCGTCGCCGCCGCGGATGAACGACCCGTTGTACTCCCCGCGGTCGGTGATGAAGCTGGGCTTGTCGACCGGGTCGAGCTCTTCGATGTCGAGTCGGACCACGTGGGTGCCCTCGAATTCGACGACCTCGATCGCGCTTCTGACCGGCGGTGACATCTTCTGGTGGCACACGGTGGCGAGGGCATCCCGGATCTTCGCCGCGTCGAATCCAGCCGCCGGACGGAAGCCCTCCTCGTCCAGCCCGAGAAGGAGGGTGCCGCCATCGCCGTTCGCGAACGCGCTGAGAGTCTCACCGACGGTCTTCGACAGCCCCTGGGCGGCGGCTTTGACCTCGATTTCGGTTGGCTCCAGACCGAGACGTCGGAGCCGTTCGACCATGGCGCTCACACTCGACTCTGACACCCGTTTACCAACTCTCTCAGACTCTGTCAGACTCTATCAGTGGTCGGTTGGGTCCTCGAGAGAATGTCCTCGGGTCCGGTTTGCTCGGCTGCTGCGAGTACCCCTGCCGGGGGAGTGAAGGCAGGCTGGCCTTCGTTGCGGGCGGCGCCGCCCGCAACGCACCATGGGGCCCATGACCTCCTCGACCTCCGACGACGCGGCCACCCCCGGGCTGCACGACGGCGAGCCGCACAACGACTCGATCACGTCCCGGCTGAACGCGCTGCGGGCCGCCGTCCTCGGCGCCAACGACGGCATCGTGTCGACGGCCGGCCTGGTGATGGGCGTCGCCGGGGCGACGACCGACCGGCACACGATCTTCGTCGCCGGCCTGGCCGGGCTCGTGGCCGGCGCGCTGAGCATGGCGGCGGGGGAGTACGTCTCGGTCAGCACCCAGCGCGACACCGAGCGCTCGCTGATCCAGAAGGAGACCCGCGAGCTGGCCGACGAACCCGAGGAGGAGCTCGCCGAGCTGATCGGGATCTACCGCGCGAAGGGCCTCTCCGACGACCTCGCCACCCGGGTGGCCCACGAGCTGACCGAGAAGGACGCGCTGCGGGCGCACCTCGAGGTCGAGCTGGGGATCGACCCCGACGAGCTCACCAACCCCTGGCACGCGGCCTGGGCCTCGATGCTGTCCTTCACCCTCGGTGCGCTGCTGCCGTTGCTCACGATCCTGCTGTTCTCCCCGAGCCTGCGGGCGATCGTCACGGTCGTCGCCGTCGGGCTCGCCCTGGCCGGCACCGGCTTCGCCAGCGCCCGGTTCGGCGATGCCCCTCCCCGGCCCGCGGTGCTCCGCAACGTGGTCGGCGGCATGCTGGCGATGGGGATCACCTACCTGATCGGGTCGCTGGCCGGCACCGGCCTGGCCTGATCGCGGGCGAGGCGCTGGTCTCAATGAGCGGTGGCGTCGGTCGCGTCCCCTAGGGTCGGCCCCGTGAAGATCGCAGTCGTCAGGGAGACCCGAGAGGGCGAGCACCGGGTCGCGATGGTCCCCGAGCTCGTCGGCAAGCTCACCGACCTCGGCTACGAGGTGCTGGTGGAGCCCGGGGCGGGTGCCCGGGCCGAGTTCGACGACGCGGAGTACGCCGACGCGGGCGCCGAGGTGACCACCGACCTGCTGCCCCGCGCCGACGTCGCCATCAGCGTGAACGCGCTGCCGGGCTACCGCGCCAAGCTGGTGCGCGAGGGGTCGGCCACGATCTCGTTCCTGCCGGTCAACACCTCGCACGACCTGGTGACCGACCTGCGCGACTTCCGGATCAGCTCCTTCGCGATGGAGCTGGTGCCCCGCATCTCCCGCGCGCAGTCGATGGACGCGCTGTCCTCCCAGGCCCTGGTCTCCGGCTACCGGTGCGCCATCGTCGCGGCCGGCCTGCTGCGTCGCTTCTTCCCGCTCAACATGACCGCCGCCGGCACGGTGCAGCCCGCGCAGGTCGTCGTCCTCGGCGCCGGCGTCGCCGGGCTCCAGGCCATCGCGACGTCCAAGCGGCTGGGCGCGGTCGTCTCGGCGTACGACGTGCGCGCGGCCGCCGCCGAGGAGATCCGCTCGATGGGGGCCAAGTCGATCGACCTCCAGCTCGAGACCCTGGAGGGCACCGGCGGCTACGCCCGCGAGATGACCGAGGACCGGGCCCAGCGCCAGATGGACGCGCTGGCGCCGTACATCGCCAAGGCCGACGCGCTGATCACGACCGCCGCCGTGCCCGGCCGCACCGCCCCGGTGCTGGTCACGCGGGCGATGGTCGAGCAGATGAAGCCGGGCTCCGTGGTCGTCGACCTCGCGGCCGAGACCGGCGGCAACGTCGAGGGCTCGGTGGCCGGCGAGATCGTCCGCGTCGGGCACGCCCAGGTGTGGGGCGGCGACAACGTGCCCTCGCAGATGCCCGGGCCGGCGTCGCGCCTCTACGCCCAGAACGTGGTCAACCTGCTGGCGCTGATGACCCGCGAGGGCGTCTTCGACCCCGACTACGACGACGAGGTCGTGGCCGGTGCCTGCGTCACCCACGACGGCCGCATCTGGCACGCACCGACGCGCGAGGCGATCGAGGGCCCTGCCGTCGTCACCGAACCCGCCGAACCCACCGCAGCCGAGCAGCCGCCCGCCACCGAGCAGCTCGACCTGCCCTTCGACCAGGAGGACGACCACCGATGAACGACTCCATCGTCTGGCTGACGATCTTCGTGCTCAGCGTCTTCGTGGGGATCGAGGTCATCGCCAAGGTGTCCTCGACGCTGCACACGCCGCTGATGTCGGGGGCCAACGCCATCCACGGCATCATCCTGCTGGGCGCGATCCTGGTCACCGGCACCACCGACAACACCGTCGCGCTGGTGGTGGGGCTGGTCGCCATCGTGCTCGCCTCGGTGAACATGGTCGGCGGCTTCGTGGTCACCGACCGGATGCTGCAGATGTTCACCCGGCGCAAGAAGCCCGCCGCCCCCACGACCGGAGCCACCAAGTGACCGCCACCCCGACCTGGGTCCAGCTGGTCTACCTCGCCTGCGCCGTCTGCTTCATCCTCGCGCTCAAGGGGCTGTCGGGCCCCAAGACCGCCCGTCGCGGCAACCTGGTCGGCGCCGTGGCCGCGGTCGTCGCGTGCGCGGTCCCGTTCTTCTACCTCGACCTCCAGCACGTGCCGCTGATCCTGGGCGCCATCGTGGTCGGCACCGCGGCCGGCGTCCTGGGGGCCCAGCGCGTGCAGATGACGCAGATGCCGCAGATGGTGGCGCTGTTCAACGGCGTCGGCGGCGGCGCGGCCGCGCTGGTCGCGCTGCTCGAGCTGCACGAGGTCGTCCAGGCGACCGCCGCCGCGGGTGGCCGGGACACGGTCGGCTGGTTCGTCCTGGTCGCGACCGCGTTCACGATCTTCGTCGGCTCGGTGTCCTTCGCGGGGTCGGTGGTCACCTTCGCCAAGCTCCAGGAGCTGATGACCTCGGCCCCCGTGGTCTTCCCGGGCCTGGCCGTCTCCTTCGGCGTGGCCCTGGTCGCCGGGGTCGGCCTGTCCACCCAGCTGGTGCTCGACCCCTCCCTCTGGGTCGGCATCGTCCTGGCGCTGGTGGGGATCGCCTTCGGGCTGCTCCTGGTGCTCCCGGTCGGCGGTGCCGACGTGCCGATCGTGATCTCCCTGCTGAACGCCTTCACGGGCCTGACCGTCGCGGCCGGCGGCTACGTCCTCGACAACGTGGTCCTGCTGGTGGCCGGCACCCTCGTGGGCGCCTCGGGCACGTTCCTCACGCTGCTGATGGCCGGCGCGATGGGCCGCTCGGTGGCCAACATCCTCTTCGGTGCCCTCAAGGGCGGGTCCACCCTCGGTGCCGGCGTCGCCTCCGACCGCCCGGTGAAGTCGGCCAACCCCGAGGACGTCGCGATCATGCTGGCCTACGCCGAGCGCGTCATCATCGTGCCGGGCTACGGCCTGGCGGTCGCCCAGGCCCAGCACACGCTGCGCGAGCTGGTCGACGTGCTGGGCGAGCGGGGGATCGAGGTCGACTACGCCATCCACCCGGTCGCCGGCCGGATGCCCGGCCACATGAACGTGCTGCTCGCCGAGGCCCAGGTGCCCTACGAGCAGCTCAAGGAGATGGACGACATCAACGGCGAGTTCAAGGACGCCGACGTGGTGCTCGTGGTCGGCGCCAACGACGTGGTCAACCCCGCGGCCAAGACCACGCCCGGGGCCCCGATCTACGGCATGCCGATCCTGAACGCCGACGAGGCGCGCGCGGTCGTGTTCATGAAGCGCTCCATGCGCCCGGGCTTCGCCGGCATCGAGAACGAGCTGCTCTTCGAGGACAACACCACCCTGCTGTTCGGCGACGCCAAGGACTCCATGGGCAAGCTGCTGAACGCGGTCAAGGCGCTGTAGTCCCGGTTCATCCAAAACCCTCCGCACCCCCGACCCACGGCCACATACTGGAGCGGTTAATGGCCAATTTGTCGGTTTAGTGGTGTCGGAGGGTGGCGTGGACCGGAGCTCTGCCTCGGCGGTCGCGCCCCTGCCTGCCACTGCCACCGCGGCCCGCGCCAGGTCCTCCGCCGGTCTCCTGCGGGCGGGCCTGCTTCTGGCCGGGGTGTTCCTCTGCGCGTGGGCGGCGCTGGCCGTGGTCGGCAACGAGAGCCGGGTCCCGGCCATCTGGCCCGCAGCCGGCCTGATGGCCGGGCTCTTCCTGACCACCCCGCGCCGCCACCGGATCGGGGTCACCGTGGCGATCACCGTGACGGTCGCGGTCGCCCACCTCGCCCACGGCTACGACTGGCGGCTGACGACGGGCTTCACGCTGAGCTCGGTCGCCGCGTGCCTCGTCGTACGCCGTCGCCTCGTCGCCGGCCTCGAGGGTCGCCGGGCCGCGCTGCTCGACCAGGGCGACGTGTCGCGGATGATCGGCTCCATCGCCGCCGGCTCCCTCGTCGCGGCCGCCGGCTGCGGCCTGACCGGTTGGGTGACCGGCGTCGGCAACCCGCTGCTGGGGGCGCTCGCCGCCTTCGGCGCCCACGCCGCGTCCCTGATGGTGCTGCTGCCGCTCTTCCTGGAGACCCTGCACTACGAGCCGCTGGCCGGCGCGCGCGAGCGGGCCTTCCAGACGGTGACCACGGTCGGCACCACGCTGGCGCTGTTCGCCTTCACCGACATCCCGCCGGTCGTGTTCGCGGTGATGCCGATGTTCGCGTGGCACGCCTTCCGGGGCACCCTGCGCGAGTCGACCCTGCTGCTCACCGTCGTCGGCGTCATCGGCACCGGCTTCACCGCCGCCGGCATCGGCCCGATCTCCGGGCTCGGCCCGCTCTACGACCTCCCCGAGGAGGTGGTGAGCGGGGTGCTCCAGCTGTTCCTGCTCGACTGCGGGCTGATCCTGCTGCCGCTCTCGGTGATGGTCACCCAGCAGCGGATCGCCGCCGTGCGGGCCGACTCCGAGCGCGAGACCCTCCAGCGGCTGGTCGCCTCCGCGCGCGGCACGGCGATCATCGCCACCGGCCCCGACGGACGCATCGTGCTGTTCAACCCGGGGGCGGAGGACATGCTCGGCTACAGCGCCGAGGAGGTCCTCGGCGAGCTGCCCGACCTGTTCCACCCCGAGGAGGAGCTGCGCCGCCAGGCGGCCAGCCTCCGCGCCCTGCCGAACTTCGCCGACCTGTGCCGGGCCTCGATCGAGGTGGGCGACGTGCGGCGGCTGTGGCGGTTCCTGCGCCGCGACGGCGAGGAGCGGATCCTGCGGATGACCCTCTCGGCGGTCCCCGACGAGCGGGGGGAGCTCTCGGGCTACCTCGCCACCGCCGAGGACGTCACCGAGCGGGAGGCCGCCCGCGAGTCCCTGGAGACCTCCCTGGCCCACGAGCGCGAGGCGGTGGAGCGGATCACCGAGCTCGAGCGCATCAAGGGCAACTTCGTCGCGACCGTCAGCCACGAGCTGCGGACGCCGATCACCAGCATCGTGGGCTACACCGAGGTGCTGGGCGACGGCATGGTCGGCGCGCTCAGCGACGACCAGGTCGCCGTCGTGGACAAGATCGACCGCAACGGCCGTCGCATGCTCGCGCTGGTCGAGGACCTGCTCACGCTGTCCGAGGTCGAGACCTCACGCCTGACCATCCAGCCCGAGCCGCTCGACCTCCGCGAGGTCGTGCAGCGCGCGCACGCCGGGCTGGGCCCGGCCCTCGCGGGACGGCGGCTGCACCTGCACCTCGACCTGCCCAGCGCCCCCACCGAGCAGTACGGCGACCCCAAGCACCTCGAGCGGATGGTGCGCGGCCTGCTCTCCAACGCCGTGAAGTTCACCCCCGACGGCGGTGCCGTGGAGGTCCTCGTGCGCAGCTGGGCCGGGTGCTCGGAGCTGGTCGTGCGTGACACCGGCGTCGGGATCGGGGCGACCGAGACCGAGCAGGTCTTCGAGCGCTTCGCCAAGAGTCGCCAGGCCACGGCCGACGAGTCGCAGGGCACCGGGCTGGGCCTGACCATCATCCGGGCGATCGTCTCCCTGCACGGGGGCGAGGTGCGGATCGACTCGACGCTCGACCGGGGCACGACCGTCACCGTGCTGCTCCCGCGCACGCACGTCGGGCTCGAGGCGGTCGACCCGCCGCCGCTCGCGGCCTCCGGGTCCTGAGGCCGCGTCGTCTGCTGGGCCGGCTGCTGGGTCGGCTGCCGGCCCGGCTACTGGGCCAGGCCGTAGAGCCGGTCGCCCGCGTCGCCGAGCCCGGGCACGATGTAGCCCTTCTCGTCGAGGCGCTCGTCCTGGGCGGCCGTCACGATCGTGACCGGCACGTCGATGCCCTCCAGGCCCGCCTCGAGGTTGGCCACGCCCTCGGGTGCGACCAGCAGGCAGATGCAGGTGATGTGGTCGGCGCCGCGGTCGGTGAGGAAGCGGATCGCCGCGGCGAGCGTGCCGCCGGTGGCCAGCATCGGGTCCAGCACGTAGCACTGGCGGCCGGACAGGTCGGCCGGCAGCCGCTCGGCGTACGTCGAGGCCTCGAGCGTCTCCTCGTTGCGCACCATGCCCAGGAAGCCGACCTCCGCGGTCGGCACGAGCCGCATCATCCCCTCGAGCATCCCGAGGCCGGCGCGCAGGATCGGCACCACGAGCGGCCGCGGGCGGCTCAGCGTCACGCCCTCGGTCTCGGCGACCGGCGTGTCGATCGTGGTGGGTACGACGCGCACGTCGCGGGTGGCCTCGTAGGCCAGCAGGGTCACCAGCTCCTCGGTCAGCCGGCGGAACTCCGGCGAGGCGGTGTCGCGGTCACGCAGCGTGGTGAGCTTGTGCGAGACGAGCGGGTGGTCGACGACGTGCAGGCGCATGGCGTACACCGTAGTGTCCCGTGCGACCGGTGGTTCTCGCTGGCGCGTTCTGCCACCATCGGGTGAGCAGCGAGGAGGCAGCGATGTCGGAGACCACCGGCACCGAGGTGGGTGAGATCGACCTGGCCGTGGTCGCCTTCCGCGACGACGGCCGCTGGCGCCTGGCCGAGCTGCCCGACAGCGCGTTGGACACCGATCGAGTCGATCGCCCACGAGCTGCGCCGCCACGTCGGCGACCAGGGCGTCGCCGTGGGCCTGATCTCGGTGGCCGAGGACTTCGCGCTCGTCGTGCGGGTGCAGGAGGAGAGCGTGCGGCTGCTCCTGTCCGACGCGACCGCGGCCAGCGACTGGGACCTCGCGCGCTCGGCCGTCGCGCACCTCGGGCTGCACGTCGGGGAGGAGGACGACCAGACCCCGGCCGGCGACCTCGGCCTCCTCGCCGACCTCGGCCTGTCCGCCCACGAGATGGCGGCGCTGCTGGAGGACGACGAGCTCTACCCCGAGGAGATCCTCAGCGACCTGGCCGAGGACCTCGGCTTCGGCGCCGACTTCGACGCCCTCGTCGGGATCGACGAGTGAGCCCTGCCGGACCTGCCTCGTGGGAGCCGGCCATGCGGGCCGCCCTCGTGCAGGCCCAGCGGGCGATCGCCTACGACGACGTCCCCGTCGGGGCCGTGGTCCTGGGGGAGGCGGGCGAGGTCCTCGCGACCGGCCACAACGTCCGCGAGCGCGACGGCGACCCCGTCGGGCACGCCGAGCTGGTGGCCCTGCACCGGGCCGCGTCGGCCCTGGGCCGCTGGCGCCTGACCGGCTGCACCCTGGTGGTCACCCTCGAGCCCTGCACCATGTGCGCCGGGGCGGCCGTGCTGGCCCGGGTCGACCGCGTCGTCTTCGGGGCGTACGACGAGAAGGCCGGCGCCGCGGGCTCGCTCTGGGACGTCGTGCGCGACCGCCGGCTGAACCACCGCCCCGAGGTGGTGGCCGGGGTGCTCGCCCCGGAGAGCACCTCCCTGCTCGACTCCTTCTTCCGCACCCACCGCGCCGGCTGACCCGGCGTACGCCCCTGATTTCTGCTGGGCCCGGTTACTCCGGTAGCCTTCCCGGCGGTGGCGTGTCCGAGCGGCCTAAGGAGAACGCCTCGAAAGCGTTTGTTGGTGTGAGCCAACCGAGGGTTCAAATCCCTCCGCCACCGCCGGGTGACGACCGTGAGGCCGTCGCGACGACCCGGGTCCCCAGGGGCCCGGGTCGTCGGCTCTCCTGTCGCCCTCCCGTCGATTCTCCGGGCCATGGGCCGGTCGCTACGCTCTGGCGCATGGATGACCGACCTCGAAGTCCCCACCCCCCTGGCACAGTGCTCGCGAGCCCGGGAGCAGCCAGGGGGTGGACCCGATGAACGAGTGGGTGATGCTGGGGATCGGACTGGTCCTCACCGTCGGCACCGGGCTCTTCGTGGCCTCCGAGTTCGCGCTGGTCAACCTCGACCGCAACGACCTGGAGAAGCGTCAGGAACGCGGTGAGAAGGGGCTCGGCACCACGATCGGTGCCCTCCGGATCACCTCGACGCACCTCTCGAGCGCGCAGCTCGGGATCACCCTGACGACGCTGCTCACCGGCTACACCTTCGAGCCGGCGGTGAGCTCGCTGCTGGAGTCCCCGCTCGGCGGGCTCGGGGTGCCCGAGGGCGCGGTGCCGGCCATCGGGGCCGTCGTCGGCGTGCTGCTGGCGACCGTGTTCTCGATGGTGATCGGCGAGCTGGTCCCGAAGAACTTCGCGCTGGCGCTGCCGCTGGCCACCGCCAAGGCCGTGGTGCCGTTCCAGGCCCTGTTCACCACCGTGTTCAAGCCGGTGGTCGTGTTCTTGAACAACACCGCCAACCGGCTGATCCGCGCGATGGGGGTCGAGCCGCAGGAGGAGCTGAGCGGCGCCCGCAGCGCCGACGAGCTGAGCTTCCTGATCCGCCACTCCGCCACCGCCGGGCTGCTCGAGGCCGACGAGGCCACCCTGCTCGACCGCACCCTGCGGTTCTCCCAGTTCGACGCCTCCGACCTGATGACCCCACGGGTGCGGATGACCTCGGTCGACCTCGGCTCCTCCGCCGCCGAGGTGGTCGCCCTCTCGGCCCGCACCGGCTTCTCGCGGATGCCGGTGCTCGACGAGGGCCCCGACGACATCGCGGGCTTCGTGCACGTCAAGCGGGCGTTCGGCGTGCCCCTGGCAGGAGCGGGAGGCGGTCACCGCCGCCGACCTGATGTTCGCGCCGACGCGCGTGCCGGAGACGATGAGCGCCTCGTCGCTGCTGACCGAGCTGCGGTCGCACGGCCTGCAGATCGCCGTGGTCACCGACGAGCACGGCGGCACGGCCGGCATCGTCACCCTGGAGGACCTCGTCGAGGAGCTGGTCGGCGAGCTCGAGGACGAGCACGACCACGCCCGGCCCGCGCTGACCCGGCAGGGTCGGTCGCTGTCCTTCGACGCCTCGTGGCGGCCCGACGAGCTGCGCGAGCGCACCGGCGTCGTCGTGCCCGAGGACGAGGACTGGGACACCGTCGCCGGCTTCGTGGTCGACGCCCTGGAGCGGCTGCCCGAGCTCGGTGACGAGGTGCCGATCGAGACCGGGGTGCTGCGCGTCGAGCGGGTCGACGGCTCCCGGATCTCGCGCCTGCGCTACCTGCCCGAGGCCGCCGCGGCGGCCGTGAACGACCAGGAGTCCACCCATGGGTGAGTACCTTCCCGGCATCGCCTGGCTGGTGGTCCTGCTGGCCGGCAACGCCTTCTTCGTGGGTGCGGAGTTCGCCGTGATCTCGGCGCGCCGCAGCCAGATCGAGCCCCGGGCGGCCGAGGGCAGCAAGGCCGCCCGCACCACGCTGTGGGCGATGGAGCACGCGACCCTGATGCTCGCGACCTCGCAGCTCGGGATCACGGTCTGCTCGCTGCTGATCCTGACCGTCTCCGAGCCGGCCATCCACCACCTGCTGGAGTACCCCCTCGGGATCACCCCGCTCTCGCCCGAGGCGATCAGCGTCCTGGCCTTCGTCGTGGCGCTGCTGCTCGTCACCTTCCTGCACGTCGTGCTCGGCGAGATGGTGCCCAAGAACCTCGCGTTCTCGGTGCCCGACCGGGCCGCGCTCGTGCTCGCCCCCGCCCTGGTGCTGGTCTCGCGGGTCCTGCGCCCGGTGATCGGCACGCTGAACTGGATCGCCAACGCGGTGCTCCGGGCCTTCCGGGTGGAGCCCAAGGACGAGGCGAACAGCACCTTCACCCTGGAGCAGGTGGCCGACATCGTGGAGCAGTCACGCCGCGAGGGCACCCTGGTCGACGACTCGGGCACGCTGGCGGGCGCCTTCGCGTTCACCGACCGGTCCGTGGCCGACGTGGAGGTGGCGATGCGCGACATGGTGCTGCTGCCCCCGGAGGCGACCCCGGCCGACGTGCAGCAGGCGGTCAACGACCACGGCCACTCGCGCTACGTCGTCACCGACGAGGCCGGGAGCCCCGCGGGCTACCTGCACATGAAGGACGTGATGGACCTGCGCGACGACGAGTTCCGGCGCCCGATCCCGGCCAAGCGGCTGCGCCGCCTGCTCGCGGTGCCGGCCACGGCCGACCTCGAGGACGCGATGGCCCGGATGCGGACGTACGGCGCGCACGTCGCGCTCAGCGTCGACGACCGGGGCGAGCCGCTCGGGCTGCTCTTCCTCGAGGACGTGCTCGAGGTGCTCATCGGCGAGGTCGACGACGCCGCCTGAGGACGTGGAGGTCGGACCTGACGGGGTTCGTGAGTTGGGGGACGTGGAACTCCATCAGGTCCGACACCACCCAGTCTGCTGGAGCCGCCGACCGGCGTACATGGGGCGTGCGCATCGATCCGTCTGGTGCCGATGCACCAGACGCCTCGGTCAGTTGCCGGGGAGCAGTCCGTCGCGCACCGCGATGGACAGGATCTCCAGCTTGGAGTGGGCGCCGAGCTTGCTGGAGATGTTCGCGACGTGGTTGCGCACGGTGTAGACGCTGACCACCAGCCGCTGGGCGATCCCGGCGTTGCTCAGGCCCTCGGCGAGCAGCTCGAGGACCTCGCGCTCCCGGGCCGTGAGCTCCTGGTGCTGGCCGCGGCCGCCGCGCTTGAGGCGGGGCAGCAGCCGGGCGAGCAGGTCCGGGGAGATCACCGCCTCGCCCGTGGAGGCGGACCGGACCGCCGAGGTCAGCTCGGCGAGGCTGCCGGTCTTGGAGATGAAGCCCGCGGCCCCCGCCTCGATGGCGGCGACCAGCACGCTGTCGGCGGTGGTGGCGGTGAGGACGACGACCTGGAGCCGCGCGCGCAGGGCCCGCAGCTCACCGATGGCGCCGACCCCGTCGCCGTCGGGGAGGCGGTGGTCCAGCAGGAGCACGTCGGGCGCCGTGGTGGCGATCATCGCGCGGGCCCGCTGCAGGGTGCCGGCGGTGCCGACGCAGACCAGGTCGGGCTCGGCGTCCAGCACGCTCCGCAGGCTGCTCGCGAGGATCTCGTGGTCGTCGACGACCAGCACGCGCACGAGGTTCGAGGGCGGCTCCCCGGGCACGCCGGCGCCGTCGTCCACCAGCTCCTCCGACGCGTCCATGGCCCCTGCCCCCGCGAGTGGCCGACGCCCGGGCTGCGTCGATCTGGTGCCAAGGTACTAGAGGCCGTGGTGCCACGGTGGGGTATCGAGGCAACGGACTCCCGTCAGGATGCCTCTGGGGGGCGGTGGTGCTCCGTCCGTGGCACGACGCAGGGAGTGCACGCATGATCCGGGTGGTGGTCGCCGACGACGACGAGACCTTCCGTTCCGTCCTCGTCGACATCCTGCGGGCCGACGGCCGCTTCGAGGTCGTGGCGGTGTGCGCCGATGCCGACTCGGCCGTCGCGCTGGCCGCTGAGCTGCGTCCCGACCTGGTGGTCCTCGACGTGCGGATGCCCGGGGGCGGCCCGGCCGCCGCGCACGGCATCCGCGCCTCGACCGACGTACGGGCGCGCGTCGTCGCCCTCTCCGCGCAGGCGGGCAGCAGCCAGGTCCTGACCATGCTCCGCAGCGGCGCCACGGGATTCCTGGCCAAGGGCAACGTGGGGGCCGACCTGTCGGACCTGCTCGCCCGGGTCGCCCGCGGCGAGGTCGTCGTGGCCGCCCCGGGGGCCGACCGGTTCCTCGCGCCGCTGTGGGAGCGAACCTGACATTCGTCAGGTTCTGGTCAGGCGCCTCGCCCTAGGTTCGCCACGGCCCCCGCCCGGGGGCGGCGTACCCCAGGAGGAGCCTCGTGCTCGACACCGTCTTCGGACTTCCCTTCCACCCGCTGGTCGTGCACGCGACCGTCGTGGTCGTGCCGACGGCCGCGGTCGCGGTGGCGCTCGCCGTGCTGTGGCCGCGGTTCCGGCGGTGGGCGGGCTGGGCCCCCGCGGCCCTGGCGGTGGCCGCGGTCGTGCTGACCCCGCTGAGCACGTCGTCGGGTGAGTCGCTGGAGCACCAGATCGGGGGCAGCTCCCTGATCGAGGACCACAGCCGGCTGGCCGACATGCTCCTGTGGTGGGTGCTGCCGCTCGCGGTGCTGGCCGTCCTGGCCTACGTCCTGCTGACCTTCCGCGGCGGGCGGCCGCAGCAACGCAGCCGGCCGCTGGTCGGCGTCCTCGTCGTCGCCTCCGTCCTGGTCGCCCTCGGCACGCTCGTCCAGGTCGTGCTGATCGGCCACAGCGGCGCCGAGGCGGCGTGGCACGACGCCGGCGCCGAGCCCGCATCGATCGTCCTGCGCTGACGCTCGGGCCGCTCGTTGGTGCCCTGGTCGTTGGTGCCCTGGTCGTTGGTGCCCTGGTCGTTGGTGCCCTGGTCGTTGGTGGCCTGGTCGTTGGTGGCCTGGGCCAGACTGGCCGCATGAGGCGTGAGACGAGACGGGTGCAGCCGGGGCCGGGCCAGGAGTCGGTGTGGGACTACCCCAGGCCGCCGGCGCTGGTCGCGTCGGACCGTCTCGTCGTCGTACGCCGTGAGGGTGAGGTCGTCGCCGAGACCCGGGGCGCGTTCCGCGTGCTGGAGACCAGCCACCCGCCGACCTGGTACGTCCCGCCCGGCGACGTCGTCGACGGCGTGCTCGTGCGCTCGGACACCCGTTCGACGTGGTGCGAGTGGAAGGGCCCCGCGACGTACTGGGACGTCCGCGGCCTGACCGCCGGCGCCTGGTCCTACGAGGACCCGACCCCCGGCTTCGTCGACCTCGCGGGCTACCTCGCGTTCTCGCCGTCGCGCCTGGAGTGCTTCGTCGACGACGAGCGGGTCCGCCCCCAGGAGGGCGGGTTCTACGCCGGCTGGATCACCGACGACGTCGTCGGACCGTTCAAGGGACCGCCCGGCACCCTGGGTTGGTGAAGGGGCTGGTGACGCTGATGTCACGATGAGGCATGACGTCCATCGGGATCCTCGCCATCATCCAGGCCGGCGGCGCCGGGGGCCGGATGGACGTCCTCACCCTCGAGCGGGCCAAGCCGGCCCTGCCGTTCGCGGGCAGCTACCAGCTGCTCGACTTCTCGTTGTCGAACCTCGTCAACTCCCACATCGACGAGGTGTGGCTCTCGGTGCAGTACCAGTCCTCGGCGCTCCAGGACCAGGTGCGCAACGGCCGCCCGTGGGACCTCGACCGCACCCGCGGCGGCCTGCGACTCCTGGTGCCCCAGCAGGGCAGCGGGTCGCTCGACGAGGACGGCTTCGCCCAGGGCAACGCCGACGAGCTGTACCGCCTGCGCGACCAGATCCGTGCGGCCGACCCCGAGCTGGTCGTGGTGATGAGCGCCGACCACGTCTACCGCCTCGACTTCCGTGAGGTGGTGGCCACCCACCGCGCCAAGAAGGCCGACGCGACGCTGGTGACGACCGACCTCGCCACGACGTACGCCGAGCAGGCCGGCGACCACGCGGTCGTCGGCACCAACAGGCTCGGTCGGGTGACGTCGTTCGCCTACAAGCCCGAGGAGCCCGCGTCGACGACCGTGGCCGCCGAGGTGATCGTCTACGAGCCGGACGTGCTCGTGCGCACCCTGGAGGATCTGCACCACGAGCTCTCCGACGAGCCCGACGAGGGCGACGACGACATCGGCGACTCCGGGCTGGGCGACTTCGGCGACCTGCTGGTGCCCCGGCTGGTCGAGGGGGGCCGGGTCTACGCCCACCACCTCGACGGCTACTGGCGCGACCTCGGCCAGCCGCACCACTTCCTCAACGCCCACCTCGAGCTGCTGCGCGGCGACGCCGGTCTCTTCGACCGCGCCTGGCCGCTGCGCACGCAGCAGCCGCAGCGCGAGCCCGCCCGCGTGCTCGAGGGTGCGCGGATCGGTGAGTCCCTGATCAGCGCCGGCGCCGTCGTCGGCGGCACCGTCTCGCGCAGCGTGCTCGGCCCCGGTGTCGTCGTGGAGCCCGGCGCGACCGTCACCGAGAGCGTCGTGTTCGCCGACACCGTGGTCCGCGCGGGAGCCACGGTGACCCGCTCGATCGTCGACACCGGGTGCGAGCTGCTCGACGGGGCCGTGGTCGGCAGCGCCGACGTCGACCTGGGGGACCCCGACGCCGTCCCGATCGTCGGCCGCGACTGCCGGGTCTCCACCAAGCTGCCCCCAGGCTCCCGCCTCGCCCCGGGGACGACGGTCTGACGGGTCGTCCTGCGGGCGGAGCAGCCCGCGCGGTTTCCACCGACCTCACACAAGAATCCGCCCCCTCACACACGGCGTGACGTGTGCGAGGAGGCGGATCGGGTTCATCACCTGGGAAACCGGCAGGCCCCCGAGCCCGGCCTAGCGCCAGCGACCGCGGGCGTGCTGGGCGGGCCAGAGGTCGTCGGCGTCGACACCGAGCTCGTGGGCGGCGCGCAGCGGCCAGGAGGGCTCGCGGAGGGCGGCGCGGGCGAGGAGGACCACGTCGGCCTCGTCGTTGGCGAGGATCTTCGCGGCCTGCTGGGGCTGGTCGATCAGGCCCACGGCGCCGGTGGGTACGCCGGCCGAGCGGACGCCCGCGGCGAGGGGGACCTGGTAGCCGGGCTCGAGCGGGATCGCTGCCTGGGCGTTGCCGCCGGAGGAGACGTCGACCAGGTCGACGCCGTGCTCGCGCAGCAGCGCGCCGAGGCGGGTGGACTGCTCGAGGTCCCAGCCGCCGTCGATCCAGTCGGTGCCGGAGATCCGCACGAGCAGGGGTGCCTCGTCGGGCAGGGCGGCGCGCGTGGCGTCGACGACCTCGAGCAGCATCCGCGCGCGGTTCTCGAAGGAGCCGCCGTAGGAGTCCTCGCGGTGGTTGCTCAGCGGCGAGAGGAACTCGTGCAGCAGGTAGCCGTGGGCCGCGTGGACCTCCACGCTGTCGAAGCCGGCCTCGACCGAGCGGCGGGTGGCGTCGGCGAAGGCCTGCACCACGTCGGCGATCTCCTGGACCGACATCGCCGCGGGGTCGGCGTACCCCTCGAAGGCGACGGCGCTCGGGGCCTGCGTGGCCCAGCCACCGTCCTCGACCGCCACGCTGCCCTGGGTCGGCGCCCAGGGGCGGTACGTCGAGGCCTTGCGGCCCGCGTGCGCCAGCTGGACGGCGACCGCCGCGCCCTGGGAGTGCACGAAGTCCACGATCCGGGCCCAGGCGCGGGCCTGCTCGTCGTTCCAGATCCCGGCGTCCTCGGGGGTGATCCGACCCTCGGGGACGACCGCCGCGGCCTCGGTGACGACCAGGCCGAAACCGCCGCTCGCGCGGGCGCCGAGGTTCACCAGGTGCCAGTCGCCGGGGACGCCGTCGACCGCGGAGTACTGGCACATCGGGGAGAGCCAGACGCGGTTGCGGACGGTCAGGCCACGCAGGGTGATCGGCTCGAACAGCTCGGACACGGGACTCCTCGGGGGATCGGGAACGGTCGTGGGGCCAACCCCGGGTGCGCCCCCGCTTGTTCCCGCTGTGAGGTAGTCGACGTCGACGACCGCGTCCACGTCTCCCTGCTGGACGGCTAGGCCGGGCGGCCCGCCGCTCTGCCGGACGGGGCAGTACGCCGTGAGCGACGAGGGCGTCCTGCGGCGGGTCTCGCTGTCGTACGCCGACGAGCTGCGGCCGCCGACCTGAACCACCGACGGGGGAACCACTAGCGTCGCCTGCATGAGTGCGTCCCCCGCCCGACCCTTCGGCACCTGCACCGTCGGCCCCGTCCAGGTCCTCACCGTCGGGCACGAGCCGGGCCCCGTCCTGCAGGTCCTCGACCTCGGGGCGACGGTGCACACCCTCACGGTCACCTGCGGCGACGGCGTCCGCCGCAACGTGGTGCTCGGCCACGCCACCGCCCAGGAGCACCTGGACTCCACGGACTACCTCGGCGGCACGATCGGCCGCTACGCCAACCGCATCCGCGAGGGTCGCTTCACCCTGGACGGCGAGGAGGTGCGCGTCGGGACGAACGACCGGGGCAACGCCCTGCACGGCGGCCCCGACGGGTTCGACCGCCGGCTCTGGAGCGTCGTGGAGCACGGCGAGGACCACCTCGTCCTGGGCCTGACCAGCCCCGACGGCGACCAGGGCTTCCCGGGCCGGCTCGAGGTGACGGCTCGCTTCACGGTGAGCGGCGACGCCGTGCGCCTCGACCTGGCGGCCACCACCGACGCGACGACCGTGGTCAGCCTGACCAGCCACGCCTACCTCAACCTCGCGGGCGAGGGGGAGGGCACGATCGACGAGCACCTGCTCACCCTCGAGGCCGACACCTGGGACCCGGTCGACGCCACCGGCATCCCCCTCGGCGACCCCGTGCCCGTCGACGGCACGCCGTTCGACCTGCGCGAGCCGACCCGCCTGGGGGCCGTCGTACGGCATCCGCACCCGCAGGTCGCGGGGTCGCGCGGCCTCGACCACGACGTGGTGGTGCGCGGCGAGGGCTGGCGTCGGGTGGCGACGCTCGCCGCCCCGTCGACCCGCACGCGGATGGAGCTGTTCAGCGACCAGCCGGCGCTGCAGGTCTACACCGGCAACGGCCTCGACGGCACCCTCGGCTCGACCCGGGGGGCGTTCTACCGGCAGGGCGACGGCATCGCACTGGAGCCCCAGCTGCCGCCCGACAGCCCGAACCGGCCGGCGTGGGCCGACGCGGCGGTGCTGCGCCCGGGCACGGCGTACGCCGCCTCGATGGCGTGGGTCTTCGGCGTCCTGGAGGCCTGACCCGGCCGGTCGGGCCGCACCTCCCTGTCACCGCCGTCCTGTAGAACGTCCTGACCGGCCGAGGGCGCCGGCCGTCCACGCTCGAGGAGAGGCACCACCACCATGGAGCACCGCACGCTGGGCCGCACGGGTCGGGAGGTGTCGGTCGTCGGGCTGGGCACCTGGCAGCTGGGGGCCGACTGGGGCGACGTCTCGGAGGCCGACGCCCGTGAGGTGCTGGAGACCTCGGCCGCCGAGGGCGTGACGTTCTACGACACCGCCGACGTCTACGGCGACGGCCGCAGCGAGAAGGTCGTGGGCCGGTTCCTGGCCGACCACGCGGGCGACGGCTTCACGGTCGCGACCAAGATGGGTCGCCGCGTCGAGCAGCTGCCCGAGCTCTACACGGCCGAGAACTTCCGCGCCTGGACCGACCGCTCGCGCCGCAACCTCGGCGTCGACACCCTCGACCTGGTGCAGCTGCACTGCCCGCCGTCGGCCACGATCGACAGCGACGCGACCTACGACGCCCTCGACGCGTTGGTGGGGTCCGGCGCGATCGCGGCGTACGGCGTCAGCGTCGAGACCGCCGACCAGGCCCTCGCCGCGATCGCCCGGCCGCACGTCGCGAGCGTGCAGATCATCCTGAACGCGCTGCGGCTCAAGCCGCTCGAGCGGGTCCTCCCCGCCGCGGCCACCGCCGGCGTCGGGATCATCGCGCGGGTGCCGCTCGCCTCGGGCCTGCTGTCGGGGAAGTACGACGCGACCACGACGTTCGCCGACGACGACCACCGCTCCTACAACCGCGACGGCAGCGCCTTCGACGTCGGCGAGACCTTCTCCGGCGTGCCGTACGACGTCGGCCTGGCCGCCGCGGCCGACTTCGGCGCCCTCGTGCGCGACCTGCCGGCCGCCGAGTCGGGACCGGTCACCTCGGCCCAGGCCGCGATCGCCTGGATCTGGCAGCAGCCGGGGGTGAGCACGGTGATCCCGGGCGCCCGCAACAGCGACCAGGCCAGGTCCAACGCCGCCGCCGGTCGCGTCCCCGCCCTCGACGGCGGCTTCCACGCCGGCGTCCGCGAGATCTACGACGCCCGGGTGCGCGCGCTGGTCCACGACCGTTGGTAGCCCGCCGAGACGGCGCGTGTGTCCGCCGAGACGGCGCGTGTGTCCGCCGAGACGGCGCGTGTGTCCGCCGAGACGGCGCGTGTGGACGGCAGGGACGATGATGGGGCGGTGAGCGAGCCCGGCGTACGACGACCCTGGCTGACGCGCAACCTCAAGGTCGTCTCGCTGGTGTCGCTGCTGCAGGACGCCGCCTCCGAGCTGCTGTACCCGATCATGCCGATCCTGCTGACGACCGTGCTCGGGGCACCGGCGGCGGTGGTCGGTGCGATCGAAGGGATCGCGGAGGGCGTCGCGGCGGTGACCAAGGTGGTGGCCGGGCGGTTCTCCGACCGGTGGCGCAAGGTGCCGCTGGTCGGGCTGGGCTACGGCCTGGCGGCGGTCGGCAAGGTGCTGGTGGCGGCCGCGAGCGTGTGGCCGGTCGTGCTGCTGGGCCGGAGCGTGGACCGCCTGGGCAAGGGCGTCCGCGGAGCCCCGCGCGACGCGCTGCTGGTGGTCGGCATCGCGCCCGAGGACCGCGGCCGCGCGTTCGGCTTCCACCGCTCCGCCGACACCGCGGGCGCCGTGATCGGGCCGTTGATCGCGCTGGCGGGCTACGAGCTGCTCGACCACCAGCTGCGGCCGCTGCTGTGGCTGGCCGTGATCCCGGCCGTGCTGAGCGCCTTGCTGGTCTACGCGCTGAAGGAGCCACCGCGGGTGGGGCGGGGTCTCGACGACGGGCCTGGCGGCCCTGTTCGACCGGCGGTTGACGGGGGCGGCCCTGCTCGACCGGCGGTGGACGGGGGCGGCCCTGCTCGACCGGTGGTTGACGGGGGCGGCCCGGCTGGACCGGCGAGCGACCGGGCGGTGACGCCGCCGCTCGGCCGGCCGTTCTGGAGCGTGGTCGGGGTGCTGGGGCTGTTCAGCCTGGTCAACTTCCCCGACGCGCTGCTGCTCCTGCGGCTGCACGACATCGGCTTCACGGTGGTGCAGGTGATCCTGGCCTACGTCGCCTACAACCTCGTCTACACCGTGCTCAGCTATCCCGCGGGCGTGCTCGCCGACCGGCTGACGGCGCAGCAGGTGTTCGCGGTCGGGCTGCTCGTCTTCGCCGTGGTGTACGCCGGGCTGGGGCTGACCGAGGACCACCTCGCGGCCTGGCTGCTGCTCGCGGCGTACGGCGCCTACACCGGCCTGACCGACGGCGTCGGCAAGGCGTGGGTCTCGCGCCTGCTGCCGCCGGGCGCCCAGGGCGCCGGCCAGGGGCTGTTCCAGGGCGTGCTGGGCGCGGGGGTGCTGGTGGCCGGGGTCTGGGCCGGGCTGGCGTGGAACGGCGACGGGCAGCTGCCGTTGCTGGTGTCGGGGGTGGTCGCGGCCGTCGTGGGCGGGACCCTGCTCGTCGTGCGTCTGCCTACGGCACACTGGCAGGCGTGACCTCAGCGCCCACCCAGACCTCCGCCTGGTTCGACTCGCCGGACGACGCCGAGCGGCAGCTGGCCGGGGTGGGCTACCTCTCCGACACCGCCACCTCGACGACCACCTACCTCGCCGGGGTGCTGGAGAAGCCGCTGCTGGTCGAGGGCCCGGCGGGCGTCGGAAAGACCGAGCTGGCCAAGGCCGTGGCCCGCGCCGCGGGGGCCGAGCTGGTGCGGCTGCAGTGCTACGAGGGGCTCGACGAGGCCCGCGCGCTCTACGAGTGGAACTACAAGAAGCAGCTGCTGCGGATCCAAGCCGCCGGCGACGAGTCCTGGGACGAGACGCACGACGACATCTTCACCGAGGAGTTCCTGCTCACCCGGCCGCTGCTCACGGCGATCCGGCGCGAGGGCCCGACCGTGCTGCTCATCGACGAGGTCGACAAGACCGACGTCGAGGTCGAGGGCCTGCTGCTCGAGGTGCTCAGCGACTTCCAGGTGACCATCCCCGAGATGGGCACCGTCACCTCGACCCGGCGCCCGCTCGTCGTGCTCACCTCCAACGCGACCCGCGAGCTGTCCGAGGCGATCAAGAGGCGGTGCCTCTACCTGCACATCGACTACCCCGAGGCCGCGCGCGAGAAGGAGATCGTCCTGTCGCAGGTGCCCGAGGTGGAGGACGCGCTGGCCGGCGAGATCGTCGACGTCGTGACCAGGCTGCGCGCGCTCGAGCTGCGCAAGGCGCCCTCCATCGCCGAGACCATCGACTGGGCCCGCACGCTGGTCGCGCTCGGCACCGGCACGCTCGACCCCGCGACGATCGACCGGACCCTGGGTGTCGTCCTCAAGCACGCCAGCGACCACGACCGTGCGGTGCGCGAGCTCCGCCTCCGGGCGAAGTAGCCGATGTCGCTCCTCGACCGCCACATCGCGTTCGTCGAGGCGCTGCGCGACGCCGGGCTCCCGGTCTCGCTCGCCGAGGGCCTGGACTCCGTCGCGGCGATCGGCGCGCTCGGCCTCGGCGAGCGCGAGACCCTGCGGGCGGCGTACGCCTCCACCCTGGTCAAGCGCCAGAACCACCGCCCTGGCTTCGACCAGGTCTTCGACCTCTACTGGCCGGCGCTGGTGGGGGACGGGGTGCGCCTCCCGGACGGATACTCCGAGACGTTCGGACCCTCCGAGGACGGCGAGTCGGGGTCCGAACGTCTCGGACTATCCACGACCGACGACGACCCCGACCTCGTCGGCCAGGACTCCCCACGGGCGCTGGCCGAGTTCCGCGAGGCGCTGAGCACCGCGCTGGCGATGGGCGACCCCGACGCGCTGGCGATGCTGGCGCGCGAGGGGGTGCAGCGGTTCGGGCTGATCCGCGGGCGCGGGCCCGGCGAGCAGCGCTGGTCGGCGTACAACGTGGTCAACCGGGTGGCCCCCGGCGAGCTGGTCGAGAAGGCGCTGCGCGGGCTGTTCGGCGACGAGGCCTGGGGCGAGGACGCCGCGACCCGGCGCCTGGTCGAGGCGCAGGTGCGCGAGTTCGAGGGCCACGTCGACGCGGAGGTACGCCGCCGCGCGGCCGAGGTCCGCGGCCCCCAGCACGTCGCCCGGCACACCGTGCGTCCGGCGATCGAGCAGATCGACTTCAGCTCCGCCCGCAAGCTCGACCTGGAGCTGATGCGGCGCGAGATCCAACCGCTGGCCCGCCGTCTCGCCACCCGGCTGGCCCGCGAGCAGCACCGGCGCACGCGTGGCCCGATCGACTTCCGGCGCACGGTGCGCGCCTCGATGTCCAGCGGCGGCGTGCCGATGGAGACCCACCACCGCCCGCGCCGCCCGGCCCGCACGGACCTGGTCGTGCTCTGCGACGTCAGCGGGTCGGTGGCCAGCTTCGCGAGCTTCACCCTGATGCTCGTCTTCGCCCTGCGGGAGCAGTTCAACCGCGTGCGCGCGTTCACCTTCGTCGACGAGATCCACGAGGTCACCGATCGCTTCGTGCCCGGAGCCGACCCGGCCCGGACGATGGCCGACCTGGCCGCGAGCGCCCGGCACGCGAGCCTGTGGGGCCGCACGAACTACGGCCGTGCGCTCACCCGCTTCGCCGACCAGCACGCCGACGCCCTGACGCCGAAGACCAACCTGCTGGTGCTCGGCGACGCGCGGTCCAACCACAGCGACCTGGCGCTCCCGGTGGCCGAGGAGCTCGTGCACGCCGCCCGGCACAGCTGGTGGCTCAACCCCGAGCACGGCCGCAACTGGGACACCGGCGACTCGGCCGCCCGTGAGTACGCCCGGATCTTCTCGATGGTCGAGTGCCGCAACCTGACCCAGCTCGGGGAGTTCGTGCACGACCTGGCCTGACCCGGCCGGTACGCCGCAAACCGGGCGTAGCCTCTCTGTCATGACGCTCCCCGCCCACCCGCGCCGCGCCACCGCGCTGCTCCTGCTCGTCGTGCTGGCCCTGGTCGCGACCGGCTGTGCCGCGGGCTCGCCGACCGCGAAGGCGGCAGGCACCCGCGAGACGGCCACGACGGCGGCCGCCAGCACCTCCTTCGTGCGGATCGTGGCGGCCGGCGACATCGCCTGCGCCCCCGGCGGCCGGGTCACGGCGACCACCTGTCGCCAGGCCTCGACCGCGACCTGGGCCGCGCGGCTGAACCCGCGGTTCGTGTTCACCCTGGGCGACACGCAGTACGAGAAGTCCTCCCTGACCGAGCTGCGCGGCTCCTACGCCAAGAACTGGGGCCACCTGATCGCGAAGACCCGGCCCACGATCGGCAACCACGAGTACAAGACCGCCGGCGCGAGCGGCTACTACTCCTACTTCAAGGACCGTCAGCCCGGCCCTCCCGGCTACTACAAGGCCGCCACCAGGGGCTGGACCTTCTACTACCTGAACAGCAACTGCGACCAGGTCGACTGCGCCGCCGAGGCCACCTGGCTCGACGAGCAGATGACGGCCGACGACGCCCCCTGCACCCTGGTGACGATGCACCACCCGCGGTTCTCCTCCGGGCTGGAGCACGGCAACAACACCGCGGTGAAGCCGCTGTGGGACGTCGCCTACGCCCACGGCAACGACGTCGTGCTCTCGGGCCACGACCACGACTACGAGCGGTTCGTGCCCATGGACGGCACCGGCCGGAGCACGCCCGACGGCATGCAGGAGTTCGTCGTCGGCACCGGTGGCCGCGGCCTCTACCACCTCGGGACCCGCCAGCCCGGCTCGGCGTACTACCAGGCCCGCACCGCGGGCGTCCTCGCCCTGGACCTCCGCGTCGGCTCCTACCACTGGGTCTACCGCGCCATCAACGGCGACATCCTCGACCGGGGCGACCGCAGCTGCGTCTAGTCCTGCGAACACCCGTCCGCGGCCCCCGGGCCTGCGAGTAGAGTTGACCGCTCCCCTGGCAGGACGGGTCTACGGAGGGCAACGGCGTTGAACAGTGACGTGACCGCGCACGAGGTCGCGCGGGAGCAGGCGTACGTCGACACCGTCTACACCCAGCTCGAGAAGGCGGCCGTCTCCGCGCAGGCCCTCGCCAAGGAGGGGCTGGAGCGTGGCCGCATCGGCAACGAGGGCGGTCTCGTCGAGCGCGACGCGATGGTCTTCCAGGCGGCGCGACGCATGGCGACGCTCGACGCGGCGCACGAGGGCCTGGTCTTCGGGCGCCTCGACATGCGCCCCGACGTCAGCGGCGCCCCGCGCTACATCGGCCGCATCGGCCTGCGCGACGACGACTACGACGTGATGCTGATCGACTGGCGCGCCCCCGCGGCCGCCGTGTTCTACCAGGCCACCCAGCACGACCCCCAGGGCGTCGTACGCCGTCGCATCCTGCGCAGCAAGGGCATCCACGTGCTCGGCGTCGAGGACGACCTGATCGACTCCGAGGTCGAGACCGACCTGCCGATCGTCGGCGAGGGCGCTCTCCTGGCCCAGCTGTCCCGGGCCCGCGACCGCTCGATGCACTCGATCGTGGCGACCATCCAGGCCGAGCAGGACCGCGCCATCCGGGCCCCCAACAAGGGCGTCGTGCTGATCAGCGGCGGCCCCGGCACCGGCAAGACGGTCGTGGCGCTGCACCGCGCGGCGTACCTCCTCTACGGCGATCGGCGCCGCTACGAGACCGGCGGCGTGCTCGTCGTCGGGCCGTCCGGCGTCTTCATGCGCTACATCGAGCGGGTGCTGCCGTCCCTCGGCGAGACCGCCGTCGCCCTGAGGTCGCTCGGCGAGGTCGTCGACGGCGTCCGCGCGACCCGGCGCGACGACCCCGCCGTGGCCGAGGTCAAGGGGTCCGTGGCGATGGCGGAGGTGCTGCGCCGCACCTCGCGCCAGGCCGTGCCGGACGCCCCCCGCGAGTTCCGGGTGTTCTACCGCGACGACGTGATCCTGCTCGGCGGCCGCGAGCTCGGCGCCGTACGCCGCCAGCTGCTGACCATGGGCCACCGCAACCGCTCGACGACCAAGGTCGCCTCGACCCTGATCGACGCGATGTGGCGGCTGGTCCGCAGCGAGCGTGGCCGCGAGCGCACCAAGGAGGACTTCTCCGCCGAGATGCGCACCAACGACCAGTTCCTGGAGTTCGCGTCCACGTGGTGGCCGCAGCTCGACGCCGCGACCGTCCTGGGCTGGCTCCGCGACCCCGAGCTGCTGGGTCGCGTCGCCGACGGCGTGCTCGACGACGAGGCCGTGCGGCTGCTGTCGAAGTCGTGGGGCGACGGGCTCTCGATCGACGACGTGGCGCTGCTCGACGAGCTGCGCTACCTCCTCGGCGACCCGCCGATCGTGAACACCGGCTCGGTCGACGACGAGTGGCTGGCCGTCGAGGACGCCGCGATGCAGGAGGTCTCGACCGCCGCCGACCGGGAGTACGCCGGCCCGCGCGGCTGGACGCCCCCCACCAACCGGGTCGAGGACGACGGCTTCGCCCACGTGCTGGTCGACGAGGCCCAGGACCTCACGCCGATGCAGTGGCGGATGGTCGGCCGGCGCGGCCGCGGCGCGACCTGGACGATCGTCGGCGACCCCGCCCAGTCGTCCTGGCCGGTGCCTGCCGAGGCCGGCGCGGCCCGCGACGCGGCCCTGGGTGACAAGGCGCGGCACGAGTTCCACCTGTCGACGAACTACCGCAACTCCTCGGAGATCTACGACTTCGCAGCGGCGTACGCCGAGCGGGTGGGCCTCGACGCCGACCTGCCCGACGCCGTGCGCTCCACGGGCGAGGCCCCGGTCGAGCTGCGCGTCGACGACCTCGAGGGCGCCGTGCACGAGCAGCTGACCGCGCTGGCCGGGTCGCTCGAAGGCACCGTCGGGATCGTCGTCCCCGTCGCCCGGCTCGGCGAGGTCTCCCGCTGGGTCGCCTCCTGGCCGGAGTTCGCCCACGAGACGGGCACGCCGGAGTCGCGCATCGTGGTGCTCCCCGGCCTGGACACCAAGGGCCTGGAGTTCGACGGCATCGTCGTCGTCGCCCCCCAGGAGATCGAGGACGAGGCCCCCACCGGCCGCGCCACCCTCTACGTCGTCTTCACCCGCGCCACCCAGCGGATGGTCACCCTCACCCCCCAGCTCTAGCCCCCAGCCCCAGCCCCCCAGCCCCAGCCCCCAGCTCTGGGCCCCAGCCCCAGCCCCAGCCCCCAGCTCTGGGCCCCAGCCCCAGCCCCCCAGCACCGCCGACCGGGGGGTCAGTGCACGCCGGACACCGCCGACCGGGGGCTTCGAGCACGGCCGGCGTGCCCTCGGCGTACGTCGAACCCCCGCTCGGCCAGCTGCGACGTGCAGCCACCCCCCGGTCGGCGAGCTGCAGCGTGCGTGGATCCCCCTCTCGGCGAGCTGGGGCGTGCGAGAAAGCCCCGGTCGGCGACCTAGTAGCGTTCCCGTCATGACGTCACCCCCCTCCGCCCGGGCAGCCCTCGAGGAGCTGATGGGGCACGAGGCGTGGGCGGTGATCCGGTTGCGGCAGAGCCCGACGGTGACCCTGGTGGGTGGGCCGCTGAGCCACCTCGAGAAGCTCGGCGACATCCCGCTGGAGGAGGGGGTGCCCGAGCCGGGGCGGCAGTTCGACCGGTTGGTCGCTGTGCCCTTCCGGCAGGTGACCGAGCGCGGGTTCGTGGCGCACGACGACGGCACCCCGCTGGCGGTCGTGCAGATCGCCACCGAGCGCGAGGTGCCGCTCGAGGAGCTGCTCGAGGTGCTGCCCGACGCCGAGGTGGGCTTCGAGGACGAGGGTGGCTTCGAGACCAGCGACGACGACTACGCGCGGGTCGTGGAGCGCATCATCAGCGAGGAGATCGGCCGGGGCGAGGGCGCGAACCTCGTGGTCGGCCGGCACTACCGCGCGCAGCTGCGCGACTGGGACCGCGACAAGGCGCTGACCGTGCTGCGCCGGCTGCTCACCAGCGAGCGCGGCGCCTACTGGACCTACTGCTTCTGGACCGGCGACCGGTTCCTGATCGGTGCCTCGCCCGAGCGGCACGTCAGCGTGCACGGCGGCGACGTGCGGATGAACCCGATCTCGGGCACCTTCCGGCTGCGGGGCCTCGGCGAGCTCGAGCCGGCCGAGCGCAAGCAGCGGCTGCTGGAGTTCCTGGCCGACGAGAAGGAGATCTACGAGCTCTTCATGGTCGTCGACGAGGAGCTGAAGATGATGTGCGACATCTGCCACGAGGGTGGCCAAGTGCTCGGACCGTTCCTGAAGCCGATGACGCACCTCGTGCACACGGAGTACCTCCTCGCCGGCCGCACCCGCTCCGACGTCCGCGACGTGCTCCGCGACACGATGTTCGCGGCCACGGTCACGGGGGCGCCGGTGGAGAACGCGTGCCGGCTGATCCACGAGTACGAGACCGAGGGTCGCGGCTACTACGCCGGCGCCCTCGCGCTGATCGGCCGCGACGGTGACGGGGCGCCGACCGCCGACTCCCCGATCGTGATCCGCACCGCCGACGTCAGCCCCGAGGGCGCGATGAAGGTGACCGCCGGGGCCACGCTGGTGCGCGACTCCGACCCTCGCCACGAGGTCGCCGAGACGCTGGCCAAGGCCGGCGGCATCTTGTCGGCGTTCGGGCTGGTCCCGGGCGCGACCGGTACGCCGACCGCGATCGCCGAGCTGACCCAGGACGAGGACGTCCTGATCGCGCTGCACAGCCGCAACCAGCGGCTGGCCAAGTTCTGGCTCACCGACCAGGCGGGGGCCCCGCCGGCGCCGAGCCTGGCCGGGCGCAGGATCGCGATCCTGCACGGCGAGGACGACTTCGTGAACATGCTCGCCCACGTCTTCTCGGTGCTCGGCATGAGCTCGAAGGTGATCCGCCACGAGGACTACGCCGCCGGGTGCTTCGACGACGTCGACCTGGTCGTCGTCGGCCCCGGGCCGGGCGACCCGCGCGACGGCGACCACCCCAAGATCGCGGCGTACCGCCTGGCCGTCGACGAGCTGCTCGCCACCGGCAAGCCGTTCCTGGCCGTCTGCCTGGGGCACCAGGTGCTCTGCGACCGGCTCGGGCTGCCGCTGGGGTTCAAGGACATCGTCTTCCAGGGCACCCAGTCGCAGGTCACCATCGACGGGCGCGAGGAGCGGGTCGGCTTCTACAACACCTTCGTGGGCCGCGTCGGCGAGGCCGGTGAGGGGAGCGCGCTCCCCGACGGCGTGCGCGTGGAGAGCGACCCGGCCACCGGCGACATCCACCTGGTCGCCGGCCCCACCTTCCGCGGCGTGCAGTTCCACGCCGAGTCGATCCTGACCGAGAACGGCTTCGCCCTGCTGCGGCAGCTGCTGCTCGACCTGCTCGGGTAGTCCCGGCGATGGCCCGGGTGCTGGTCGTCGACCACTACGACTCCTACACCTGGAACCTCGTGCACCTCGTGGCCGCCGTCACCGGCGCGCTGCCCGAGGTGGTCGAGCACGACGCGCCGGACACCCTCGAACGGGCCGCCGCGGCGACCCACGTGGTGCTGTCCCCGGGCCCGGGCCACCCCGCGGTGCCGCACGACTTCGCCCTCGGCCTGGCCGTCTTCGAGCTGGGGCGACCGGTGCTGGGGGTGTGCCTGGGGATGCAGGCCCTGGTCACGTCGTACGCCGGCACGGTCGACCGCGTCGCGCCCGCCCACGGCGAGCTGGCGCGGGTGGCCCACGACGGCACCGGCCTCTTCGCCGGCGTACCGGACCACTTCGACGCGGTGCGCTACCACTCGCTGGCCGCGGTCGACCTGGGGCCGACACTGCGGCGGACGGCGTACGACGAGGTCAGCGGGGTGGTGATGGCCGTCGCCCACCCCGACCTGCCGCTCGCCGGCGTGCAGTTCCACCCCGAGTCGGTCCTGTCGCGCCACGGCGAGCTGCTGGTCAGGAACTTCCTCGCATGAGCGCGGCGACCAGGACCGACGACGTGGTGGACGTCGTGCGCGCCGGACTGGCCCGCAGCGACCGGGTGTTCTGGCTCGACGGGGGAGGCGCCCGGGACTGGTCGGGCAGCCGGTCGCTGGTCGGCGTGCTCGCGCCCGACGACGTCTCGCTGACCTGGGACGCCGCCGCCGGCGAGGTCACCCGACACCGCTCGGGACGCTCCCAGGTGGTGGGCAGCGACGTCTTCGACGTGCTCGAGCAGGAGGTACGCCGGGACGCGGGCGACCCGGCCGTGCACTGGGTCGGCTTCCTCGGGTACGCCGCCCGGCCGGGGCTGCCCGCCCGTCCGTGGGGCGCCGGCCCCGACGCCGTGTGGATGCGCTCGCGCGACGTGCGGTTCTTCCACCACGAGCTGACCTCGCCGCCCGCTGGGGCGGTCGAGCGGGGGACCGTCGGCGAGGTCCCGCCGGCGTACGCCCGGGCCTTCGCGCGCGTGCAGGAGCACCTGGGCGCGGGCAACTCCTACGAGGTCAACCTGACCTACCGCGAGCAGCTGGGGCCGCCCGGGCCCGGTGACCCGCTGGCGACGTACCTCCGGCTGCGCGCCAGCAACCCCGCGCCGTACGCCGGGCTGCTCACGCACCGCGGCACCCACCTGCTCAGCAGCTCACCCGAGCGCTACGCCCTGGTGGACGCCGAGCGGCGGCTGGTGGCCAAGCCCATCAAGGGCACGACGCCACGGGGCGCGACGCCCGAGGACGACGAGGCACTGCGCCGGCACCTGGTCAGCGACCCCAAGCTGCGCGCGGAGAACCTGATGATCACCGACCTGCTGCGCAACGACCTGTCGATGGTCTGCGAGGTGGGGTCGGTGGAGGTGCCCAGCCTGATGGCGGTCGAGTCCTACCCGAGCGTGCACCAGCTGGTCACCACGGTCACCGGCCGGCTGCGCGACGACGTCTCGACGATCGCGGCGCTGCGGGCGCTGTTCCCGGCCGGCTCGATGACCGGGGCCCCGAAGCGGCGGACGATGGAGATCGTCGAGGAGGTCGAGGCGACGCCGCGCGGGCCCTACTCCGGCGCGTTCGGCTGGGTCTGCGCCGACGGCCGGGCCGACCTCGGCGTCGTCATCCGCTCGTTGTACGCCGCCCCCGGGCAGCCCTGGTCCTTCGGCACCGGCGGCGGGATCACCGTGCGGTCCGACCTCGCCGAGGAGTGGGCCGAGACGCGCTGGAAGGCCGAGCGGCTCCTCCGCGCGACCGAGCAGGGGCTGGACGGGAGGCTCCCGGCTCCCTAAGGTCAACCACATGGTTCACCATCACGCGGTCTTCGCGGCGCTCGGCGACGAGCGGCGGACCACGCTGGTGGACCTGCTCGCCGAGCGTGACCGCACGGTCTCCGAGCTCGCGGCGTCCCTGCCGATCACCCTGCAGGGCACCCTGAAGCACCTCGGGGTGCTCGAGCACGCGGGCCTGGTGAGCCGCACCAAGCAGGGTCGCACGGTCACCGTGCACCTGGAGCAGGAGCGGCTGGGCGAGGCCGAGGCCTGGCTGCGCCGTACCCGCACGTTCTGGACCGCCCGCCTGACCGGGCTCGCGGCCGCTCTCGAGGAGGATGACGATGGCTGAACCGACCCGTCTCACGATGACCCAGCAGGTGGCCGCCCCGCGCGAGCGGGTGTACGCCGCCTGGATCGACGTCGACCTGCTGTCGCGGTGGTGGTGGCCGCAGCTGCCCGACACGACGTACGCCCTGGACCCGGCCGAGGGCGGCCGCTACCGGTTCCGCTCCGAGGCCGCCGGCATCGGCGTGCACGGCGTGGTCGTCGCGCTCGACCCGCCCCGCCGGCTCGAGCTGACCTGGGTGTGGGAGGACGGCGACGCCGACGGCCCCGAGGAGCGGGTGGTGGTCGAGCTGGCCCCGCAGGACGACGGCACGCTGGTCACGGTGACCCACGAGGTGGCGGACGCGGCGTCGGTCGAGGGATACCGCCAGGGGTGGGGCGACTGCCTGGTGCGGCTGCGTCCGGCCGCGCGGGACGTCATACGAGGTGGTCGTTATGACGACGAGGACGGATGACCTCCCGTGGGAGGTCATCCGAAGCGGTCGTCATAGGCGCCTCTTCGGATGACGTCCGCGGCGACCCCGGACCGACCTCAGGAGCTCTGGGTGCCCTCGTCGGAGCCCAGGGTGGCCTGGGTGGTGCTGGTCTTGCCTCCGCGCAGGTAGGTGATCGTCACCTGGTCGCCGGGGCGGTGACCGCGGACGGTGGCGACGAGCGACTCGGAGCCGTCGACGACCTCGTCGTCGACCTTGGTGATGATGTCGCCGTCCTTCAGGCCGGCCTTGGCGCCGGAGCTGCCGTTCTCCACCGAGCGCAGCTGGGCGCCCTGGTTGAGGCTGCTGCTGGCGACGTCGGAGACCGAGACGCCCAGGCGGGCGTGGGTGGGCTTCTGGCCGTCGGTGATCTGGTTGACGATCGGCAGCACCTCGTCGATCGGGATCGCGAAGCCGAGGCCGATCGAGCCGCCCGACTCGGTGCTGCTGCCGCTCGCGGTGCGGATCGAGGAGTTGATCCCCACGACGCGGCCCGACAGGTCGACCAGCGCGCCACCGGAGTTGCCGGGGTTGATGGCGGCGTCGGTCTGGATGGCGGGGTACGTCGTGCTCAGGTCGGCGCCCTGCGACTGGCCCGAGCCCTGGCCGCCGAACGGGTCGGACTGCTGCGACTGCGAGGTCGACACCGACACCGGGCGGTTCAGGGCGCTGACGATGCCGGAGGTGACGGTGGCGTTCAGGCCGTACGGCGAGCCCACGGCGACGACGGTCTCGCCCACCTTCAGCTCACCGGACTTGCCCAGCGCGGCCGGCTTGAGGTCGTTCACGCCGGCGACCTTGATCACGGCGATGTCGGTCAGCGGGTCGGTGCCCACGACGGTGGCCTTCTTGGTGCTGCCGTCGTTGAAGTTGACCGAGATCGCGGAGTTGCTGCCTCCGCCGGTGACCACGTGGTTGTTGGTCAGGATGTCGCCGTCCTTCGACAGCACGATGCCCGAGCCCGACCCGGCCCCGCTGGAGCCGGTCACGTTCACCTTGACCACCGAGGGCAGCACGGCGTTGGAGACCTTCTCCACGGTGCCGTCGGCCACGGCCGGCGACCGGGTGGACTGGAAGTCGCCCGCGTTGCCGGACGACGAGGTCGACCCGCCGTTGTCGTCGAAGGCCGAGAAGGCCGCCGCGCCGCCGACACCGGCGGCGCCACCGAGCAGGAGCGCGCCGACGAGGACGCCGGCGGTCAGCCCGCGACGTCGCGCCGCGGTGTCCGAGCGGTCGCCAGGAGCCTGACCGGGCCCCTGGCCCGCGCCCTGGTAGGGCCCCTGCGGCGGGTAGGTCGACTGCCACGGGGTGGCCGCGAAGCCGAAGGGCCCCGGCTGCTGGCCCTGCGGTTGACCGGGCTGCTGGCCCTGCTGCTCGGCGGCGTACGGCGGGAGCGGCCGGGTCTGCTCGGGGCCGTTGCCGGGGTGCTGCTCTCCGTAGGCGGAGCCGGCGTACGGCTGGCCGCTCGTCGGGACACCTCCCGGTGGGGGCGCCTGGCCGTAGGAGGGGCCGGGGTGACCCTGTGCGGGGTCGCCAGCGGCGTTCATCGGACCGGTGCTCTCGCCGGGGCGGTCGCCGGAGTCGTTCGGGTAGCGGTTCTGCTCGTCCATGACACGAGTCTCGGTGGAGAACCTGAGAGGCCCCTTTGAAGGGGCTACGACCGGGCCAAAACCTCGGGCGGCGCCATCGTGCCGGGCACGTGGAACCAGAAGCCTGCGCCGCCGGTGGGGGCGGTGCCGGCCCGGACCTCGCCGCCGTGCCGGTCGGCGACGGCCCGCACGATGGACAGGCCGAGGCCTGATCCGGGCATCGTGCGTGACTCCGGGGATCGGTAGAACCGGTCGAAGACCCGGTCGAGGTCGTGCGGGGCGATGCCGCGGCCCTCGTCGGCGACCATCACCGTGCCGTGCGCCAGCTCGACGGTCACGGTGCCGCCGGGCGGGCTCCACTTGGCGGCGTTGTCGAGCAGGTTGGTGATCGCGCGCTCGAGGGCGGCCGGGTCGCCGGTGACCCACCACGGCTCGGTGCGCACCACGAAGTCGACCGTCGTCGTGCGCCGGCGCACCCGCGTCACGGCCTGGGAGACCACAGCGGCCAGCTCGACCGGCTCGACGGGCGGCACGGTGGGGTCCTCGCGGGCCAGCTCGACCAGGTCGCCGATCAGCGTGGTCATCTCCGAGATCTGGGCGCGCACGTCGGCGAGCAGCTCCTTGCGCGACTCGGGCGAGAGCTGGTGGGAGGCGTCGGCCTGGGCGAGCAGGTCGAGGTTGGTGCGCAGCGAGGTCAGCGGGGTGCGCAGCTCGTGGCCGGCGTCGGCGACGAGCTGGCGCTGCCTGGCTTGGGAGGCCGAGAGCGCGGTGAGCATGGCGTTGAAGGCCATCGACAGGCGCGCGACCTCGTCGCGGCCCTCGACCGGGATCGGGTCGAGCCGCTCGGTGCGGGCGATGTCCTCGACGGCGTCGGTGAGGTGCCGCACCGGCCGCAGGCCGTTGCGCGCCACCGCCCAGCCGGCCAGCCCGGCCGCGATCATCCCGGCGACGCCGAAGAGCAGCATCACGAGCCCGAGCCGGTCCAGCATCCGGTCGGTCGGCTCCAGCGACTGGGCCAGCACGAGAGCGCCGCTGTCGGCGGGCACGGCGACGACGCGCACGCGGTCGCCGCCGACGCTGACCGTGCGCGCCGACCAGCCCTTGCCGCCGGTGGCGACGAGGTACTCCGGCTGCCCGATGCGGTTGGCCGTGGCCTTGTTGGCGAGGTCGCCCAGGACGCTGCCCCGGGTGTTGACGAAGAGGATCTTGGTGTCGGTCGCGCCTACCGCCCAGGGCGGGATCGCGTTGCCCGACATGGCGTCCTGGGTGGCCGAGGTGGCCGCCTGGGAGGCGCGGGAGTGCAGCGAGGCGTCGAGGCTGCTGAGGCTCTGCATCCGCACCGTGGCGTACGCCGCGAACGCGACGCCGGTGACAGCCAGCCCCACCGCCATCGTGGTCAGCAGCGTGACTCGGCTGGCCAGCGAGCGGCGGTAGCGCAGGTCGCGGGTGCCGACCCTCACGATCCCTCGCGCAACACGTAGCCGACGCCGCGCACGGTGTGCAGCAGGCGGGGCTCGTCCTCGGCCTCGGTCTTGCGACGCAGGTAGCCGACGTAGACCTCGAGGCTGTTCGCGGTCGTGGGGAAGTCGAAGCCCCAGACCTCCTCGAGGATGAAGGACCGCTCCAGCACCCGGCGCGGACGTCGCAGGAACAGCTCGAGCAGGGTGAACTCGGTGCGGGTCAGCTCCATCAGCCGGCTGCCGCGGCGTACCTCGCGGGAGGCGAGGTCCATGCTCAGGTCGGCGAAGGACAGGTGCTCGTCGGGGTCGCCGGGCTCGGGGGCGACACGGCGCAGCAGGGCGCGCAGGCGGGCCAGCAGCTCCTCGAGCGCGAACGGCTTGCTGAGGTAGTCGTCGGCGCCGGCATCGAGGCCCTCGACCCGGTCGCCCACGGCGTCGCGGGCGGTGAGCACCAGGATCGGGACGCTGTTGCCGACCTTGCGCAGCGCCCGCGTGGTCTCCAGGCCGTCGAGCCGCGGCATCATCACGTCCATCACGACCGCGTCGGGGTTGACGCCGCTGATGCCGGCCAGCGCCTCGGCGCCGTCGGAGGCGGTGGAGACCTGGTAGCCGTTGAACTCCAGCGACCGGCGCAGCGACTCACGGACGGCGCGGTCGTCCTCGACGACGAGGACGTGCTGACGCGCCTGTCCCTGGCTCTCGATGCTCACGGACCCAGGGTGCCACCCGGCCCTGAGCAATGGCTGAGACGAGGCCGACGACGCTCCGGCCCTCGCCGGGCCGGGGCGGGCCGGGTCAGACCACGCGGGCCGCCGCCTCGGCCGCGCGGTGGCCGTACTGCCCGCCGAAGAGAGCGGCGTGCACCAGCAGCGGGAACAGCTGGTGCAGCGGCTGCCGCTCGCGCCAGCCCGCGGCCAGGGGCGCGACCTCCTCGTAGGCGTCGACCAACCGGCCCAGGTGGGGCAGCCCGAAGAGCGCCAGCATGGCCAGGTCGGTCTCGCGGTGTCCCCCGTGGGCGGCCGGGTCGATCAGGAAGCCGCGTTGGCCCGACCACACCACGTTGCCCGACCAGAGGTCGCCGTGGATCCGCGCCGGTGGCGCCTCGGGACCGGCCACCCGGGTCAGCCGCCCGACCAGCGCCTCCACCGTCGCGGCGTCGGTCGAGGACACATGACCCCGGTCGCGGGCGAGCTTGAGGTAGGGCAGCACCCGGCGCACGGCGTAGAACTCCGGCCAGGTGGGTGCCGAGCGGTTCGGCAGGGGCAGCGACCCGATGAAGCCGTCGCGGTCGGCCCCGAAGGCGGCGGGGCCGTGGCCGTGCAGCAGCGCCAGCGAGCGGCCCAGGTCGGCGGCGGCCTCGGGGGAGGGGCGCCCGGGCTCGATCCAGCGCAGGACCAGGCAGTCGGGCTCGACGGCCAGCACCTCGGCGACGCCGGCCACCCCCGGCTCGGCGAGCCACGTCAGCCCGCGGGCCTCGGCGGCGAAGAAGTCGGCCGGTGCGCCGGAGCGGGTCTTGACCAGCACCGACGAGCCGTCGCTCAGGCGCACCCGGGTGGCGGTGCAGATGTCACCCCCGGCCACCGGCGCCGTGGCGACGACGGCCTGGTCGAGCAGCTGCTCGACCCGGTCGGCGATCCCGCGACTCCGCGCCATCGGTCCACTGTGACGGGCGCCGCCGCACATGTAAATCGGGGTTGTGGACGCTCCACCGGGCCTGCGCCGGGCCCGAACCGTCCACGACCCTCGCCTAGCAGCTCGGTCGTCGCCCCAGGTGGGCCAGCAGCCGGTCGGCGGCGCTCGCCGTCGCCTCGACCGGGACAGCCGGGGCGAAGCGCGAGCCGCGGTCGGCGGGGGTGACCACGGCGACGGCCACCGCCTGCAGGCGTACGGCGAGGGACTCGGGCAGATCGGGACCGGCGCCGGTGGTGCGGGCGACGTCCCAGCCGTGCACGGCGATCTCCAGGGCCCCGACCAGGGCGAGGGTGCCCCGCCCGAGGCTGAGGTCGCCGACGCCGATGGGGGCCGAGGTCAGCCGGTCGTGCCAGGCGGCCGAGAGGGCGCAGGCCCGCAGCTCGAGCACGTCCACGAAGTCACCCGCCACGGCGAGGGGGTGGTCCTCGAGGTCGACGCGGCCGAACCGGGCCGCCTGCGCCAGCGCGTCCAGCGAGTCGCCCATGTGCAGCAGCAGCGACCCGAGCCGCCACCCGGTGCACGGCGTGGGCAGGTCGAGCGAGCAGGAGCGCGCGGGCTGCAGGCACGCGGAGGCGTAGGACACGGCGTCGTCGAGCACCGCCACGTGGTGTGGCGGTGCGGTGGTGGGCACCGCTACTCCACGACGTACGACGCGGGCAGGGTGGCCGGCAGGCCGAAGGTCTCGAAGAGGCCCTGCTCGAAGAACGCGACGACGTGCCGGACCCGGCCGTCGACGACCTGCAGCACCTGCAGCTGGAACGGCTCGAAGTGCCCGTCGGGCTGCCGCATGTACAGGCCGTACGCCGGCTGGCCGTTCGCCGACGTGCGCAGCATCGGCATGTCGTGCCGGCCGCCGGGGCAGTTGTGGTCGATCAGGTCGGCGATGGTCTGGGCGCCCTGGTACCACGCCGTGAACGGCGGCATCTCCCACACGGCGTCGTGGGCCAGCATCGTGACCAGCGCCTCCATGTCCTTGGCCCAGAACGCCCGGACGTAGCGCTCGAGCATCGCCTCGTGCTCGGGGGACAGGTCGTCCTCGACCGTGCCCTCGCTGAGCTGCTTCTCCGCGAGCTGGGCGTGCGCCCGCTGCAGGGCGCTGTTCACGGCGGCCACGGTCGTCTCCAGCGCGCCGGCCGTCTCCTTGGCGCTCCACCGGAGCACGTCGCGCAGCACCAGCACCGCCCGCTGGCGCGGGGGCAGGTGCTGCAGCGCGGCGACGAAGGCCAGCCGGATGGCGTCGCGGTTGCCCACCACGAGCGCCGGGTCGACGTTGGCGACGTCGACGATCCCGTCGGGCACCGGCTGCAGCCACGGCACCTCGGTGGCCTCGACCAGCTCGTCGCGGGCCTGCGCGTCGGGCAGGCCGAGACCGGTGGGGAGCGGGCGGCGTCCTTTGCTCTCCAGGTTGGTCAGGCACACGTTCGTGGCGATCCGGTAGAGCCAGGTGCGCACCGAGGAGCGGCCCTCGAAGTCGTCGTAGGCGCGCCACGCCCGCAGGTAGGTCTCCTGCACCATGTCCTCGGCGTCGTAGACCGAGCCGGTCATCCGGTAGCAGTGCGCCGTCAGCTCGCGGCGGTACTGGTCGGCCACCGCGGGGAAGGCGGCGGCCTCCGGCCGCGCCTGGTCGGGGACGGTCACCGGGGCGGCTCCCTGCGTGCCTGCTGCTGTGTCGACCTGCGTCATGACGGCTCCTCCAAGGTCTGTGACTCTAGGCGCAGGGACAGACCGGGGGCGAGGGCTGGACTCATCGGTCGAGCAGCAGCCGCACCTCGGCGAGCAGCCGCTGGCAGGTGCGCTCGACCATCTGCAGCACCGTCGCGAAGCCGTCCTCGCCGCCGTAGTAGGGGTCGGGGACGTCCAGCGCCGTGCCCGTCGCGCCCTCGGGCAGCTCGGGGTCGAAGGACCGGAACATCCGGGCCCGGTCGTCCCCGACGCCCAGCTCGCGGAGGCCCGCGAGGTTGTCGGCGTCCATGGCCAGGAGCAGGTCGAGGTCGCGCCAGGACTCGTCCAGCTGCTGACCGCGGTGCCGCGAGCCGTCGTACCCCTCGGCCCGCAGCTGCGCTCCCGCCCGCGGGTCGATCGGGTCACCGACGTGCCACCCTCCGGTGCCGCAGCTCGAGACCTCGACGACCCCCTCGAGCCCGGCGTCGGCGACCAGCCGGCTCATCACGACGTCGGCGGTGGGCGAGCGGCAGATGTTGCCCAGGCACACGAAGCCCAGGCGGTACGCCGGCCCCAGCGGCGGCGGCAGGGTGGAGGCGCTCACCGGCGGCGGTCGCCGTCGGGCAGCACGGCCTCCAGGACCAGCGAGGCCAGGGAGATCACCACCGAGCCGAGCACGGCGGTCAGGAAGCCGTCGACGTGGAACCCCAGGCCGACCCCGCCGGAGATCGCGCTGGTCAGCATCAGCATCAAGGCGTTGATCACCAGCAGCATCAGCCCGAGGGTCAGGATGATCAGCGGCAGCGACACCAGCTTGACGACCGGCCGGACGATCGCGGTGACGGCGCCGAAGATGACGCCGACCACGACCAGCTTCACGGCCAGGTCGGTGTCGCCCGTCGAGCTCAGCGTGATGCCGTCGAGGAGCCAGGTCGCGGCGCCGAGGGCGAGGGCGTTGACGACCAGCCAGACCAGGAGCTTCATCGGGTCAGGCTAGTCGGGCCCAGGTCGGTCGGTTCAGGGGAGGAGGCCCCGCCGACCGACCTCCTCGACCATCGACCGCTCCGCGTCGAGCAGGTGGTCGGCGGCACGTCCTAGGGTGCTGCCCATGAGCACCCCGCAGCCCCGCGCCACCGTCCGAGCCATCCCGGCGTACGTCGCGGGGAAGCCGCCGGTGCCGCGGCCGGGCCAGCAGGTCTACAAGCTCTCCTCCAACGAGAACCCCTACCCGCCCCTGCCCGGGGTCGTCGAGGCGGCCCAGGCGGCGGTGCAGCAGATGAACCGCTACCCCGACATGGGCAGCACCGCGCTGTACGCCGCCCTCGGCGAGCGGCTCGGCGTCCCCACCACCCGGCTGTCCGCCGGCACCGGCTCGGTGGCGGTGCTCTACCACCTGCTCCAGGCGTTCTGCGACCCCGGCGACGAGGTCGTCTACGCGTGGCGGTCCTTCGAGGCCTACCCGATCGCGGTCTCGGCGGCCGGCGCCCGCTCGGTGCAGGTGCCGGTCACCGCCGACGGCCGCCACGACCTGGACGCGATGGCCGCGGCGGTCACCGACCGCACCAAGGTGGTCATCGTCTGCACCCCGAACAACCCCACCGGCCCGGCGGTCACCGACACCGAGCTGCGCGACTTCGTGGCCCGGGTGCCCGGGCACGTGCTCGTCGTGGTCGACGAGGCCTACCACGAGTTCGTGCGCCTCGAGGACCCCGTCGACGCGCTCGCCCTGCAGGCCGGCCACCCGCACGTCGCGGTGATGCGCACCTTCGCCAAGGCCTACGGCCTGGCCGGCTTCCGGGTCGGCTACCTGGTCGCCAGCGACGAGGTGGCCGCGGCCGTGCGTGCCTGCGCCCTGCCGTTCGGCGTCTCCACGATCGCCCAGGCCGCCGCCGTCGCCAGCCTCGCCGCCGAGGAGGCGCTGATGGAGCGGGTCGAGGCCCTGGTGGCCGAGCGTGACCGCGTCGTGGCCGGCCTGGCCGAGCAGGGCTGGACCTTCCCCGACCCGCAGGGCAACTTCGTCTGGCTGCCGGTGGGCGACCGTGTCGGCGAGCTCGTCGCCGCGGCGGAGGAGGCCGGCATCACCGTGCGGCCCTTCGCCGGCGAGGGCGTGCGGGTCAGCATCGGCGAGCCGGCGGCCAACGACGTGCTGCTGGCGGTCACCAGGGCCTGGCGCCACGAGGTGTGAGGCCCGGCAGGTGTGGGTCCGTGCAGGTATCGGGCACTCTGGCGCCATGACGCAGAACGAACCGACGTACGTCGAGCAGGGCGAGTCCTTCGACCGGGACATGAGCTACATCCCCGACCGGATCGTCCGCGACCCCCGGGCCGGGGCCGACCCGCAGCAGTGGCCGGTCGAGCCCGGGCGCTACCGCCTGGTCGCGGCGGCCGCCTGCCCGTGGGCGAACCGCGCGATCATCGTGCGGCGGCTGCTCGGCCTCGAGGACGTCATCTCCCTCGGCCTGTGCGGCCCGACCCACGACGCGGACAGCTGGACCTTCGACCTCGACCCCGGCGGCGTCGACCCGGTGCTGGGCGTGGAGAAGCTCCAGCAGGCCTACCTCGCCCGCTACCCCGACTACCCGCGCGGCATCACGGTGCCGGCGATGGTCGACGTGCCGACCGGGACGGTCGTGACCAACGACTTCCCGTGGATCACCCACGACCTGTTCTTCGAGTGGCGCGAGCACCACCGAGCCGACGCGCCCGACCTGTGGCCCGAGGACCTCCGCGAGGAGATGGAGCAGGTGATGAAGCGGGTCTTCACCGAGGTCAACAACGGCGTCTACCGGTGCGGCTTCGCCGGGTCGCAGGCGGCGTACGACGAGGCCTACGACCGCCTCTGGGCCGCGATGGACTGGCTCGAGGAGCGGCTGGGCGAGCGGCGCTACCTGATGGGTGCGGCGATCACCGAGGCCGACGTACGCCTGTTCACCACGCTGGCGCGCTTCGACGCGGTCTACCACGGCCACTTCAAGTGCAACCGCAACAAGCTCACCGAGATGCCGCACCTGTGGGCCTACGCCCGCGACCTGTTCCAGACCCCCGGCTTCGGGGACACCATCGACTTCGACCAGGTCAAGCGGCACTACTACGTCGTGCACACCGACGTGAACCCCTCGGGGATCGTGCCGAAGGGCCCCGAGCGGGACTCCTGGCTGACCCCGCACGGCCGGGAGTCGCTGGGCTGAGCCTGCGACTCCTCAGGCGGCGACGATCTTGCCCTCGACCGCCGCCATGATGTCGGGGGTGATGGTGGTGATGCCGTGGGCGGAGGCGGCATGGCGGGCGACCTGCCCCAGGAGGGCATCCCGGTCGCCGTGCTCGAACCGGGCCGAGCAACCGGGCATCACGTCGCCGCAGGCCAGCTTGAAGGTCATCGACGTTCTCCTCTTCAGGTGGTGAGTGGTGGAGGTCCGGCCTCGCCGAGATGAACCTCGGGGGCGCGGGTCCGGGCGGGGACTCGCACCCAGAAGGTGCCGGTCGCGTCGTCCTGCTCGAGGCCCACAGCACCGCCGTGGGCCACCGCGAGGGCCCGCGCGAGGTAGAGGCCGATCGTAACTCCGGTGCCGTCGTCGTTGAGGTCGAACGGCTCGAAAAGTGCTTGCAGGACCCTGGTGTCGATCGGGTCGGCGTCGCGCACGATGCGGAGCTCGGTCCAGGGGGCGACGTCGGCGACCTCCAACCGCAGTGCTCTCGGCGCGGGGAGCGAGCCGGCGGCGTCCCAGAGGTCGCGCAGCACCCGCCGGAACAGCCGGGGGTCCACGTGCACCTCGACGTCGGGACCCTCGCCGAGGATGGTGCCGACGCCGGGTAGGTCGCTGGCGAGCTCGGCGACGCTGGTCAGGACCGGCGCGAGCGTCAGTCGGCCGAGCGAGGCGGCCGCCAGCAGCTCGACGTCCAGCGTGCGTTCGGTCAGGCGGGCGAGGGACTGCTCGAGACGCGTGACGGTCGAGGCCAGCTCCTCGGCCGGCAGGTCGCCATCGGCGAGCACCGCGACCCAGCCCTTGGCGACCGCCAGCGGCGTACGCATCTCGTGTGCGAAGGCGGCCAGGAAGCGGTCGCGCTGCTGGGCGGCGTCCGGGTCCGGTCGGTTGGTCACCGTGGCCGAGCCCGCATCGACGAAGGCCCGCACCCACCGGTGCAGCAGAGTGGTCTCCACCGACCATCGCAGCGCCGCAGCAGGCACCGACGCCCCGGCGAGCACTTCGAGCACGGCCGTCACCCGCGGGTCCTGCTGCTCGGAGTGTCCGCCGGGGACAGCTCGCAGACGGCCCGCGTGGTGTGGCTCTGTCACCTGGTGAGGTTACCCGGCAGTGTCCGCTTCATGGGGGTTTTCGATCGGGGGCCGCGGCCCGCCGCGCACCACGAAGTCCTTCTGCCTGATCAGGGCGAGGCACAGCACGCCGGCGACCAGGGCGACCACGGCCGCGATCAGGACGATGTGGTTCAGCGCGTCGACGACCGACGAGGTGCCGACCTGGTTGACCAGGTCGTAGGCCTTCTGCCCGGCGCCCTGGCCACCACCCGCGGTGGCCGCCTTCTGGGCGCCCTCGGCGGCGGCGCTCACCTGGCCGCCCGACAGGGCCGCGGTGAGGCCGTCGAGCGCCTGGTCGGGCACCTTGCCGGCGAGCGCCGGTCGTGCGGCGTCGGTCACCTGGTGGCTGAAGATCGAGCCCAGGGCCGCGATGCCGGTGGCGATGCCGACCTGGCGGAAGGTCGAGTTCACGCCGCTCGCCATGCCCGAGCGCTCCACGGGGACGACGCCGACCGCGGTCGAGGCCAGCGGCGGGTTGATCATCCCGATCCCGACGCCGGCGACGGTGAGGCCGGGGATCAGGTGGGTCCACGACGAGTCGTCCTGGATCCCGAGCAGGAGCAGCAGGCCGACGCCGAGCACGAGGAAGCCCGGGCCGATCAGCCACTTGACCGGCACCTTCTCGGTGAGCCGACCGGCCAGGGCCGCGGCGAAGAACGAGGCGACCGAGAGGAACAGGAAGCGCACGCCGGTCTGCACGGCCGAGTAGCCGAGCACGTTCTGGACGTAGATGACCAGGAACGCCAGCAGCGCGAAGATCGACGACGAGACGCCGAACGCCGCGACCAGGCCGCCGGTGAAGGTCGGCTTGCGCAGCAGGCCCAGGTCGAACATCGGCTGCTCCTGGCGCAGCTGGCTGACCACGAAGGCCACGAGCAGCACGGCCGAGGCCACCAGCGAGCCCACGACCACCGAGTCGCCCCAGCTCTTCTGCCCGGCCTCGATCAGGCCGTAGACCAGGGCGCCCAGCGCGAGGGAGAAGGTGACGAAGCCGATCCAGTCGGGACGTCCGGCGCGCGGGTCCTTGGACTCCTCGACCTTGGTGACCGCGACCCCGATCGCGACCAGGCAGATCGGGATGTTGACGAAGAAGATCCAGCGCCAGGACAACCCGCTGGTCAGCACGCCGCCGAGCACCGGCCCGATCGCCACGGCCACGCCGGTGACCGCGCCGAAGACGCCGAACGCCGTGCCGCGGTCCTTGCCGTGGAAGGCGCTCGCCAGCAGAGCGAGGGCCGTGGCGAACATCGCGGCGCCACCGATGCCCTGGAATGCCCGGGAGAGCGTCAGCAGGAAGATGTCCTGGGCCGCGCCGCAGGCGACCGAGCCCACGGTGAAGAGCACGACGCCGATCACGAAGACGCGGCGGCGCCCGTAGAGGTCGGCCAGCGAGCCCGCCGTCAGCAGCAGCGCCGCGAGGCTGAGCGCGTAGGCGTCGATCACCCACTGCAGGTCCGAGAGCGAGGCGTCGAGCTCGGCCTGGATGTCGGGCAGGGCGACGTTCACGATCGTGACGTCGAGCAGCAGCATGAAGACGCCGGTGCAGACCGCCACCAGCGTCCACCACTTGGGGTCGCGCGCCGGGCGGGTGCCGGGGGTGCCGGAGGTGGCTGCCGGCTCGGCAGCGGTGTCCTGGGCCATGGGGGAGTGTCCTTCGGGAAGTCGGCGAGGGAATCGTCAACCAGTTAACGATTACTCGCTGTACGATACGCGGGTCGGCGAGATCGTCAAGTGGCTAACGATGAGGGGCGGGATCAACAGTGGGTGAGGCGAGCGACAGCCGCGAGCTGCTGCCCGAGCTCGCCGCGCTGCCCGGCCACCTCTTCTGGCGTGCGTCGGCGCGGGTGGCGGCCTCGCTGGCCACCGCGCTGCCCGCGGGCGTCGACATGCCGGCGTACGCCGCGCTGCTCGCGCTCTCCGGTGGGGTGACCCGGTCGCAGCAGGCCCTGGCCGAGACGATCAGCGTCAGCGGCACCACGATGGTCCGGGTCGCCGCCGACCTCGCCGCCTCGGGGCTGGTCGAGCGGGTGCGCAACCCGGAGGACCGCCGGTCCTACGCCCTGACCCGCACCCAGACGGGGGCCGAGGCCGCCCGTCGGTGGCGCCGCCACGCCGAGGCGCTGGAGGCCTCGCTGACCTCGGGCTTCTCCGCCGACGAGCGGCGCGAGCTGGGCGACCTGCTGCTCCTGGTGGCCGAGCACGACCTGCCCGAGGACGCCCCCGAGCCGCTGCGCGCGAGCACGGGCTTCCTGGTCACCCGGATCCACGCGCGGATGCACCGCGAGTTCATGGTGGCGCTGGCCCCCGTCGACCTGGAGCCACGCCACTACGGCTGCCTGACCGCCCTGAGCACGACCGGCCCGGTCTCCCAGGCCGAGCTCGCCCGGCACGTGGGGGTCAGCGGGGCGAGCATGGTGCAGATCGTCGACGAGCTCGAGGCGAGAGGGCTGGTCGAGCGCCGCCGGCTGCCCAGCGACCGCCGCACGCAGGTGCTGCACCTGCGACCCGCCGCGCCGCAGGTGCTCGCCGAGGGCGCGGTGCTGGCCGCGGCCGCCGCGCACGACCTGCTGGGCACGCTCTCCCCGACCCAGCACGAGCGCCTGATGACGCTGCTGCGACGGCTGGTCACCGAGGGCTGAGGTCCCGGTCGGACCCTCGGGCCGGCCGGGTCAGTGGTCGGCGTCCACGTCCACGTCGGCCGGGAGCCGCAGGCGCGGCACGCCACCGAGGCGGCGGTGGAAGCGCACGGCCTCGGCGTGCGCGCCCAGCACCTGCCACAGGGCGGAGTGCGCCGACCACGGCAGCGGCTCCTCGCCGTCGCGCCAGGAGTCGCCGAAGCCGATCCACACGGGCACCCAGGTCTCGGCGAGGTCCCACGCCCCGCGCTGGGCGGTGATCAGCCGGCGACGCACCTGGTACGCCGTGCGGGGGCCGTCCTCGCAGACCGGCGCGGTGCGCACCGGCCAGACGCGCAGGTCGAGCCCCATGAGCTCGAGCTCGAGGTCGGCGAGCGCGCGCGGGTCCACCAGCACGGTGGCCACGTTCTCGTGGGGGGCGCGTCTCACCCCCGGCACGCTAGCCCGCCGGGCCGACCGCCGTCAGCACCTCGGCCTGACGTGTGGACGACACGCGCCCGGCCGGTGGTGCGAGCGAGGTCAGTCGTCCTGCAGCTCGCTCCTCAGCTTCAGCACGGTGGTGCCGTCGTCCTGCTCGATGACGTACGCCGGGTCGTCGTCGCTGCCGTTGCGGGTGATCTCGCTGCCCTTGGTGGTGCGCGTGACCTTGTCGTGGTGGGTCTCGGTCACCGTGCCGGAGGCGGTCGAGCTGCCCCACTTCCAGCTGACCTCGCTGCCCTTGCGGATGCTCATCGCTGCTCCTGCTCCTGCTCGTCGTTGTCGGTGTGGTTCTGCGCGTCGTCCTCGGCGGCCTGCTTGAGCTTGACCAGCGTCCCCGCGATGCCGGCGCGGTTGCGCTCGGGGAAGCCGGCCAGCTCGATGGCCAGCCGCTGGAGGGTGCCGTAGCGGCTGTAGTCGAAGGACTCGGTCACCCGCGTGCCGCCGTCGACGGGCTCGAGCACGTAGCGCCAGCGGTGCCCGCCGAAGTGCCGCCAGGCGATCCGCCGGTCGGCGGCGTACTCCACGACCGTGTTGCGGATCTTGTAGGGCAGCCCGAACATCCGCATGTCCATCCCGAAGGTCTCGCCCTTCGCGGTGAGCCGCTCGGGCCCCCGCACGCGGCCCTGCAGCGAGCCGGAGCCGTCGATGCGCTCGTGCTGCCGGGGGTCGGAGAGGATCGCGAAGACGGTGGCGGGAGCGGCCTGCACCACCACGCTGTCCGAGACGACCCGGGGGTTGCCGGGCTCGGTGGTGGGCGCGGTCGTGGGCTCGCTCATGGCCCGAGTCAAGCAGAGGCCCGGTGGACCCCGCCCGAGGATCGGTGGGTGGTCGACCGGCGATCGGGGGGCGTCCGATCGGCTAGCGTGCCCGGGTGACGACGACCGGCGCGAGGACCCCGTCACCGTCCCGGCACCTCCCGCTGCTGCCGACCATCGGGTTCGTGCTGGTGTGGTCCTCGGGCTACATCGCCGGGCCGTACGGCGTGCGCGCCATGGCGCCGCTCATGCTCGTCGCCGTGCGCTTCGTGCTCGCCGCGGTGCTGGCGTGGGTGCTGGCCCGGGTGCTGCGCGGCCCGCTGCGGGTCTCGCGGGGCGACTTCGTGCGGATCGCCGCCTCGGGCTTCGTGCTCAACGGCGTGCAGTTCGGCGCGGTCTACCTGGCCTTCGACGCAGGTCTCGGCGCGACCCTGGCCTCGCTGATGCACTCCCTGAGCCCGGTGCTGACCGCGCTGCTGGCGGCGACGTTCCTCGGGGAGCGGCTCACCCGGGTGCAGGTCGCCGGCTTCGTGGTCGGCGTCGCGGGGGTCCTGCTGGTCCTGGGCCCCGACGTCGACCAGGCCGGCGGGGTGGTGGGCATCGGCTTCGGCATCGTGAGCGTGCTCGGCCTGACCCTGGGCACGCTCGGCCAGCGCTGGATCGGGCACGCGCCCGACCCGCTGTGGTCGGCCACGATCCAGTTCGGCGTCGCCGCGCCGCCGCTGCTCGTGCTGGCGCTGCTGGTCGAGGGCACCGACGTCGTCCGCGACCCGGCGGCCGCCGGGATCTCGCTGCTCTACCTGGCGGTGGTGAACTCCATCGTCGGCCTCGGACTGCTCGGCATCCTGGTGCGGGCCCGCGGCGCCGGCGCCGCGGCCAGCGTGTTCTTCCTGATGCCGCCGGTCACCGCCCTGATGGCCTGGGTCGTCCTCGGCGAGACCCTCGGGCCGCGCGAGGTGGTGGGGCTGGTGATCGCCGTGGCCGGAGTCGCCGCGGCCACCCGGTCGGCGCCGCCCGGTCCCTTCGAGCCCGTCGCCGCCGAGCCCGCTCCCACCACCGGCCCCGGGAAGGACCTGCCATGACCCTCTTCGACCTCACCGGGAGTCTGGCCCTGGTCACCGGCTCCTCACGCGGCCTCGGTGAGACCTTCGCCCGCGGCCTGGCCGAGGCCGGCGCCCACGTGGTCCTGCACGGCCGCGACCCGCAGACGCTCGCGGTCGCCGCTGAGCGCCATGCCGCCGCCACGGGCCACCTGCCCCCGACGGTGGTCTTCGACGTCACCGACGCCGTCGAGGTGCGCGAGCGGCTGGCCGCGCTGGTCGAGGCCCACGGCACCCCCGACATCCTGGTGAACAACGCCGGCACCCAGCGCCGGGCCCCGTTCACCGAGCTGACCGACGAGGACTGGGACGACGTGATCGCCACCAACCTCTCCAGCGCCTTCCGCGTCTCCCGGGCACTGGCTCCCGCGATGGTCGAGCGCGGGTCCGGGAAGATCGTGCACGTCGCCTCGGTGCAGTCGCGGCTCGCCCGCCGCACGATCGCGCCGTACGCCGCGGCGAAGGGCGGCCTGGTGCTGCTGGCCCAGGGGATGGCCGCGGACCTCGCCCCGCACGGCGTGCAGGTGAACGCGCTGTCGCCGGGCTACTTCGCCACCGAGATGAACGAGGCCCTGGTGGGCGACCCCGCCTTCGACGCGTGGGTCCGGGCACGGACCCCGGCCGGCCGCTGGGGCCGGGTCGAGGAGCTCGTCGGCACGCTGGTCTACCTCTGCTCCGACGCCTCCAGCTTCGTCTGCGGCCAGAACATCGTCGTGGACGGCGGCATCACCGCCGTCGTGTGAGGGGGCGCACAGCACCCGGGTCGGCCGCTCGCGCGGCAAATGCCGGGCTGCGGGCCCGGCGTGTGGTGTGGTGGCGCTGGGGTACCAACGGGGACGGTACGAAGACTTTCTGCGGAGGAACACCATGGAACCGAACGAGCGTGACGCGGCCTATCCGGAGCGGCGTGGACTCGCCGACGGCGCGGGGCGCTCCGGCGCCGACCGTGCGGCGTACGACGAGCGGGTCGGCGACGACCGCACCCGCGCCCAACCGGTCGTGAACCAGCCGCCGGTGCGCGACGAGCGGGAGCGGGCCGCCGAGGATCGTGCCTACGGCGAGGCCGCCGCGCGCGAGAAGTTCGGGGGAGCCAACCTCGGGGCCGGCTTCTTCGGCTGGCTGGTGGCGCTCGGCATGGCCGCGCTCCTGACCGGCATCCTCGCGGTCATCGCCACGGCGGTCGGCTACGCCAACACCATCACGATCTCCGACGCCCAGCGCGCAGCCGGCACGATCAGCCTGGTCACCGGCATCGTGCTGCTCGTGGTGCTGCTGGTCGCCTACTACTCCGGCGGCTACGTCGCCGGCCGGATGTCGCGCTTCGACGGCGGCCGCCAGGGCTTCGTGGTGTGGCTGATCGGGCTGGTCGTCACCATCGCCGCGGCGGTGCTCGGCTTCGTCGCCGGCGACCAGTACAACCTGCTCGACCGCGTCAACGTGCCGCGGATCCCGTTCCCGACCGACCAGGTCACCACGGCGGGCATCATCACCGTCGTCGTCGTCGTGCTCGGCACCCTGCTGGCCGCGATGGCCGGCGGCAAGGTCGGGCGTCGCTACCACTCCCGGGTGGACCGCGCCGCCCTCTGACCCGTCCCACGACGCCCCGTCCCCGCTGCCCGCGGTGGCGGGGCGTCGTCGTACGCCGGGGGCGTGCCGTCGATTGGTCGGCACCCGCGGTGTCGGCTACCTTGTCTGCACGCCTGTGGCCCGCGTCACAGCGCCCACGTCGGGTCGTCCCGTCCGCGCCACCCCTGCGGTCGCCGGCCCACTGCATGCCACGCGGAGCGGAGACCCCGCACCCGCCCGGACACAGGAGTGTGTGATGCCCGATTTCGGTCCCGACCTCGCCGAGGTCTTCGGTCCTTCCCAGGCCGACGGCGGCCCCGACCTGATCCAGCTGCTCTCCCCGGAGGGCGAGCGCGTCCACCACCCCGACTTCGACCTGGACTTCAGCGCCGAGCAGCTCCGCGGGTTCTACCGCGACATGGTGCTCACCCGGCGCATCGACACCGAGGCCACCGCGCTGCAGCGCCACGGCGAGCTCGGCATCTGGGCCCAGCTGCTCGGCCAGGAGGCCGCCCAGATCGGCGCCGGTCGCGCCCTGCGCCCCCAGGACTACGTCTTCCCGACCTACCGCGAGCACGGCGTCGCCTACTGCCGCGGCGTCGACCCGCTCGACCTGCTCGGGCTGTTCCGCGGCGTCGACCACGGCGCCTGGGACCCGAAGGACCACAACTTCGGGCTCTACACGATCGTGATCGGCTCCCAGACCCTGCACGCCACCGGCTACGCCATGGGCATCCAGCGCGACGGGGCCGTCGGCACCGGCGACCCGGACCGCGACGCCGCCGTGATCGCCCACTTCGGCGACGGCGCGAGCAGCCAGGGCGACGTCAACGAGGCCTTCATCTTCGCCGCGTCCTACAACGCCCCGGTCGTGTTCTTCTGCCAGAACAACCAGTGGGCGATCTCGGAGCCGATCGAGCGCCAGTCGCGGATCCCGCTGTTCCAGCGCGCGCTCGGCTTCGGCTTCCCCGGCGTGCGCGTCGACGGCAACGACGTCCTCGCGACGTACGCCGTCACCCAGGCGGCCCTGCAGCGGGCCCGTGAGGGCAGCGGCCCCACCCTGGTCGAGGCCTACACCTACCGCATGGGCGCGCACACCACGACCGACGACCCCACCCGCTACCGCGTCTCCGAGGACGTCGAGCACTGGAAGCTCAAGGACCCGATCGCGCGGCTGGAGGTCTACCTGCGCCGCAACGGCCTGACCGACGACGGCGCCTTCATCGCGGCGGTGAAGAAGGAGGCCGACGAGCTCGGCCACCACCTGCGCGAGGGCTGCAAGAACCTCCCGGACCCCAAGCCGATGAACATGTTCGACCACGTCTACGCCGAGGAGACCGAGGAGCTGCGCGCCCAGCGCGAGGGCTACGAGGCCTACCTGGCGACCTTCGAGTCCTCGTCGGTCGAGCCTGTCGAGACCCTCGCCGGAGGCGCCCGATGAAGATCACCCTGGCCAAGGGCCTCAACATGGGGCTGCGCAAGGCGATGGAGGACGACCCGAAGGTCCTCCTCATGGGCGAGGACGTCGGCAAGCTCGGCGGCGTCTTCCGGATCACCGACGGCCTGCAGAAGGACTTCGGTGAGGACCGCGTCATCGACTCCCCGCTCGCGGAGTCCGGCATCGTCGGCACCGCGGTCGGCCTGGCCCTGCGCGGCTACCGACCCGTGGTCGAGATCCAGTTCGACGGCTTCGTCTACCCGGCGTACGACCAGATCGTCACGCAGGTCGCCAAGATGAGCTACCGCTCCAAGGGCCGCTCGCCGATGCCGATGGTGATCCGGATCCCGTTCGGCGGCGGCATCGGGGCGGTCGAGCACCACTCCGAGAGCCCCGAGGCGCAGTTCGCGCACACCCCGGGCCTGAAGGTCGTGGCCTGCTCGAACCCGGTCGACGGCTACTGGATGATCCAGCAGGCGATCGCCTCCGACGACCCGGTGATCTTCTTCGAGCCCAAGCGGCAGTACCACGCCGACAAGGCCGAGCTCGACGAGTCGGCCACCCCCGACCCGCTGTGGAGCAGCCGGGTCGTGCGCCGTGGCACCGACGTCACCGTGCTGGCCTACGGGCCGATGGTGAAGACCGCGATGGCCGCCGCCGAGGCCGCGGCCGGTGACGGCACCTCGCTGGAGGTGATCGACCTGCGCACGCTGAGCCCGCTCGACATGGGCCCGGTGCTGGAGTCCGTGCGCCGCACGGGCCGGGTCGTGGTCACCCACGAGGCGCACGTCAACCTCGGCATGGGCTCCGAGGTCGCCGCACGCATCCAGGAGGAGTGCTTCTACTCCCTCGAGGCGCCGGTGCTCCGGGTCGGCGGGTTCGACACGCCGTACCCCGCCTCCCGCATCGAGGAGGACTTCCTGCCCGACCTCGACCGGCTGCTCGACGCCGTCGACCGCACGCTCGACCACTGACCCAGGAGGACCCGTGGCTGACTACCTGCTGCCCGACGTGGGCGAGGGCCTGACCGAGGCCGAGATCGTCTCGTGGCGCGTCAAGGAGGGCGACGTCATCGAGATCAACGACATCGTCGTCGAGATCGAGACCGCCAAGTCGCTCGTCGAGCTGCCCTCGCCGTACGCCGGCCGCGTCTCGGCGCTGCTGGTGGCCGAGGGCGAGATGATCCCGGTGGGCACCCCGATCATCACGATCGGCGACCCGGCCGCGGCCCCCGCGCCGGCCGCCCCCGCCGCGCCCGCGCCCGCGATGGAGATCGACCTGTCCAACCCCGCCGCCAGCGGCGGCGGCGAGGGCGAGAGCCTGGTCGGGCGCAACAAGGTCGACCGTGGCCCGGTCCGCCGTCCCCGCAAGGGCACCGCGTCGCCGAGCACCGACGCCGGTGCCGCGGCCCAGATGCAGGTGCAGGGCGCCTTCGCCCCCGGCGGCGCGCAGTCGCAGTCGGTCGTCGAGGCCGACGAGCCGGCGGTGCCGGCCGAGACCGCCCCCGTGCAGGAGGCGGCGTCGGAGTTCGTGCCGACCCGGGCGCTGACCGGCGAGCGCGTGCGCGTGCTGGCCAAGCCCCCGGTGCGCAAGCTGGCCAAGGACCTCGGGGTCGACCTGACCTCGCTCGCGCCCAGCGGCGCCGGCGGCACCGTCACCCGCGAGGACGTGCAGTCCGCCGCGGCCGGCTCCGTCTCCGTGCCCCAGGTGCGGACGTCGTACGACACGGTCGCCGGGGCGACCGCAGCGCATGACGTCCGGAGCAGTGGCGAGCGCGAGCGACGCGAGCCGATCAAGGGCGTCCGCAAGATGATGGGCCAGGCGATGGTCGACTCGGCGTTCACCGCCCCCCACGTCACCGAGTGGGTCACCGTTGACGTCACCCGCACGATGGAGCTCGTCGAGCGGCTGCGCGACCGCCGTGCGTTCCGCGGCGTCAAGATCTCCCCGATGCTGGTCCTGGCCCGCGCCTGCATGCTCGCGATGCGGCGCACCCCGGAGGTCAACTCGTTCTGGGACGCAGCAGAGCAGGAGATCGTCTTCAAGAGCTACGTCAACCTGGGCATCGCCGCGGCCACCCCCCGCGGCCTGGTCGTGCCCAACGTCAAGGACGCCGAGCAGCTCTCGCTGCTCGAGCTCGCCGAGGCCGTCAACGGGCTCGCCGCGACCGCCCGCGAGGGCCGCACGCAGCCGGCCGACATGGCGGGCGGCACCTTCACGATCACCAACGTCGGCGTCTTCGGCGTCGACGCGGGCACGCCGATCATCAACCCCGGCGAGTCGGCGATCCTGTGCTTCGGCGCGGTGCGCAAGCAGCCGTGGGTGGTCACCCGCGACGGCGTCGACGAGATCGCCGTGCGCCAGGTCACCCAGCTCGCCCTGAGCTTCGACCACCGGCACGTCGACGGGGAGAAAGGCAGTCGCTTCCTGTCCGACGTGGCTGCCATCATGGAGGACCCCGCGACCGCCCTGCTCTTCTAGGGCCTGCTCTTCCACGAGCTGGTCTCCGGGGAGGACCTCGGGGGAAGGGGACGCATGGACGGCAGCGGGGCACGGATCGAGATCAGCCACCTGACCAAGAGGTTCGGTGGGTTCACGGCGGTCGACGACCTCAGCTTCGTGGTCGAGCCCGGCCGGATCACCGGGTTCCTGGGGCCCAACGGCGCCGGCAAGACCACGACCCTGCGGATGGCGCTGGGGCTGGTGCGGCCCACGTCGGGCTCGGTCACCATCGGTGGCCGGCCGTACGCCGACCTGGCCGACCCGCTGCGCACCGTCGGGGCGGCGCTCGAGGCGACGAACTTCCACCCCGGCCGGTCCGGCCGCGACCACCTGCGCGTGCTCGCCGCGGCCGCGGGCCTGCCCGACTCCCGGGTCGACGAGCTGCTCGAGCTGACCGGGATCCCCGCGTTCGCCCGACGGCGGGCGGGGGCCTACTCGATGGGCATGCGGCAACGGCTCGGGCTGGCGGCCGCGCTGCTCGGCGACCCGCAGGTGCTGGTGCTCGACGAGCCCGCCAACGGCCTGGACCCCGAGGGCATCCGCTGGCTGCGCGGGTTCCTGCGCACGCTGAGCCGCGACCAGGGCAAGACGATCCTGGTCTCCAGCCACCTGCTCCAGGAGATCGCCCAGACCGTCGACGACGTGGTGATCCTGGCCAACGGTCGGCTCGTGCGGCAGGGCGCGATGGCGGAGCTCAGCGGCGCGCCCTCGGCGTACGTCCGGACCGCCGACGCCGCCGCCCTGACCCGCGCGCTGGCGGAGGCGTCGCTGACCGCCGCCCCCGCCGACCCGTCGCCGGGGTCCTCGGGCGACGGCGGCGCGCTGGAGGTCCGGACCGACGACCTGCGCCGGGTCGGCGAGGTGGCGCTGGCCGCCGGGCTGCCGGTCTGGGAGCTCAGGGCCCAGCGCGCCGACCTCGAGGAGCTGTTCCTCGCCCTGACCGAGGGCACCAACCGCAACGAAGGAGGACGGCCGTGATCCAGCGTGCGATCCGCTCGGAGCTGCGCAAGTTCTTCACCACCCGGCTGTGGTGGGGGATGGCGATCGGGGTCTTCCTCGCCGGCGCGGCCTTCTCGCTGCTCTTCGGCATCCTGCTGACCTCCGACTCGGCCGGTGGCGGGGGCCCCCAGGGCATCCCGACCGGCGACGCGACCCAGATCGCGAACAGCGTCTACACCGGAGGGCTCTCCATCGGCTACCTGCTGATGCTCACCATCGGCGTGATCCAGATCGGCGCGGAGTACCGCCACAGCACCATCACCGGCACCTTCCTGGCCACCCCGCGCCGCACCAGCGCGATGCTGGCCAAGGTGGTCGCCCTGCTGGTGATCGGGGTGCTCTACGGCGTGATCAGCCTGCTCGGGTCGGTCTCGGTCGGGGCCGTGGCGCTGAGCGCGCGGGGTGCCGAGGCGTTCCCGTCGGGCGAGGTCGTGCGCACGATCGCCCTCAGCCTGCTCGTGCTCGGGCTGTGGGCCCTGATCGGCCTGGGCGTCGGCATCCTGATCCCGAACCAGGTCGCGGCCCTGCTGATCGGGGTGGGGGTGGCCTGGATCGTCGAGCCCGTCGCCGGGCTGGCTCTCAAGGCCTGGGACTTCGGCCGCGACCACATCGCGCCCTACCTACCGACCGAGGCGACCAATGCCATCGTCAACGCCGTGCAGAACGCCCCCGACGACGTGCGCCTGAGCTGGTGGGGCGGTGCGCTCACCCTCGCCGCGTGGGCGTCGGTGCTCGCGGGCGTCGGGATCTGGCTCACCGCCCGTCGCGACGTCAGCTGAGCCGAGCTGCTCCCGGGACTCAGGCCGGGAGGCTGTGCCAGTCGTCGAGGAGGTCCTGCTCCTCCGCCCGGGACAGCCCGGTGCGCGGGACGTCGCCGTGGTTCTCGCGGATCCACGCCAAGGTGTCGGCCGCGGTCTGACCCACGGGCCGGGTGGTCAGGCCCGCGGCCACGGCCTCGCCGACGTCGTGGGAGGTGAGCCCGCGGAACTCCTCGGGCAGCCACAGCGGCAGCGACCGGGGGCCGGCCCAGTGGACGACCCGCCGCTCGAGCAGGAAGTCCGCCGGCGCCCAGACCGCCTGCACCCGTCCACCGACGGCGTCGGTGACCGCGTCGAAGAGGTCGCCGATCCGCGACACCGGCCCGCTGGCGTCGAGCACGCCGGAGCGGCGCTCCTCCGCGCACCGCACCAGCCACGCCGCGAGGTCGCGCACGTCGATCGCCTGGGTGAGGCGGTCGGGGGACTCCGGGGCCAGCACCTCGCCGCCCTCGGCCAACCGCTCGGGCCAGTAGGTGAAGCGGCCGCTCGGGTCGCCGGGGCCGATGATCAGACCGGGCCGCACGACGAGCGGGTCGGTGGTGCGCTCCTGCACCAGGCGCTCGCAGGCGACCTTGTGCCGGCCGTAGGGGTCCTCGGCATCGTCCTGGCCGTCACCCCCGTCGTCCTCCCACAGGGGCTCCAGGAGCGGCAGCGTGGCGGGGGTGCCGCCGGGCGTGGCCTGGTCGGCGTACACGCTGATGGTGGAGACGAAGATCCAGTGCGGCACCCGGTCGGCGAGCGCGTCCAGCGCGTTGGCCACCCACGACGGGGTGCGGGCGACGTCGACGACGGCGTCCCACGACCGGCCCTCGAACGGGCCCCAGTCGGGGGACGAGCGGTCCAGCACGACCTGCTCCACCCCCTCGGGGAAGTGGCCGGACTCGCCACGCGCCGCGCAGGTGACGTCGTGGCCGCGGACGACGGCCGCCGTCGCCACCGCCTGGGAGAGGAACCGGGTGCCACCGAGCACGAGAAGTCGCATGGGTCACATGTAACGCGGGGTGGTGGACCCGGGACAAGGCGTGGGCCCTGCGACCGGCGCCGTCAGAGCGGCTTGGTCATCAGCGACACCACGTGACCGCCGGACTCGCGCTGGCCGACCTCGGCGAACCCGCGGGCCCGGTGGAAGGCCAGCGAGGGCTCGTTGGGCGGGTCGAGGTTCACCTCCAGGGTGAGGACGGGTCGCCCGCAGGTGCCCTCGATCTCGTCGTAGACCCGCGAGGCCAGGCCCCGGCGGCGGAAGTCCTCGTGCACGACGACGCGGTCGAGGTAGGCGAGGTCGGTGTACCGCTGGGAGAACCAGGCGAAGTTCTCCCCGTCGTACGCCGACCCGGTCGCGAAGGTCAGCACGAAGCCGGCGAAGGCCCCGTCGACGTCGACCACGCAGGCCCGGTCGGCGAGGCCGACCATCTCGACCAGCCGGGGCTCGGCGAGTGGCGCGGTGAGCTCGACGTGGCGCTCGTTGAGGGCCAGCACGTCGGCGTGGTCGGCCGGGGTGATCGGCCGCAGGAGCGGGGACTCGTTTCCAGGTGCAGCGTTCATCGGGGCAGGTACCTCACGTCGGTGGCGTCCTCACTGATCCTCCAGAGCTCGCGCGCCGCCTCGCGGTCGCGGGCCAGCGGGCGCATGCCCACGATGCGGGGTGGCCCGGCGAGCTGCGCGGGGCCGCTGGGTCCGACGTACGTCGAGCCGGGCAGGTCCGCGGTCGCGGCCATCAGCGTCGGCAGCGCCCCCAACCGGGCGGGCTGGCCCGCGCCCTCGAAGAACGCCTGCAGGATGGTCGAGGTCATCCGGAGCCGCTGCCGCGCGCTGCCGACCTCGCCACCGGCGCCTCGCCCCGTGCCCAGCAGCGAGGTCGAGGAGAACCCCGGGTGCGCGGCCAGCGCCTTGAGGGGGAGTCCGTGCTCGCGGGCTCGTCGGTCGAGCTCGAGCACGAACAGCAGGTCGGCCAGCTTCGACTGGGCGTAGGCCCGCCACCGGCTGTAGCGGCCACGCTCGCGCATCGGGTCGCCCAGCGGGGCGGTGCGGGTCAGCCGGTGGAACAGCGAGCTCAGGCCCACCACCCGGCCGTCGCCCGACTCCACCAGCCGGGGCAGCAGCAGCCCGGTCAGGGCGAAGGGGCCGAAGTGGTTGGTGGCCATCTGCAGCTCGAGGCCGTCTGCGGTGCGGGAGTACGGCGTGGCCATCACGCCGGCGTTGTTGACGAGCAGGTGCAGCGGGCCCTCGACCTGGGAGGCGGCGCGGCGTACGGAGGCGAGGTCGGAGACGTCGAGCGGCAGCGCGACGAGCCGGGCGTGCGGCACCTCGGCGGTGATCCGCGCGATCGTGGCCTCGAGCTTGGCCGGGTTGCGGGCGCCGAGGAGCACCTCCGCGCCGTGGCGGGCCAGCTCGAGGGCGGTCTGCTCCCCGAGGCCGCTGGTGACCCCGGTGACCAGGGCCCGTCGTCCGGTCTGGTCGGGCACGTCCGCGAGGCTCCACGGGCGTGCGGCGCCGCCCGGGTCGCCCGCCCCGGTCTCCTGCGTCACGGGGTGATCGCGAGCGAGGCCAGCAGCCGTCGGCCGAGCTCCTGGTCACCCTCGACGACGGGCTCGGTGCGCTCGGGGCCGCGACGCCCGGCGGCGAGCACCAGGAAGTCCTCGGCCCGCAGGGTGACGGTGACGTCGGCCGGGACGTCGGAGCCGACGAGCGTCGCGCGCCCGTCGTCGCCGACCTCCACGCTGGCCTCCAGGTCGGCCTCGGGCACCAGCAGGCGCAGGGTGCTGCCGGCCGGCGGGGCCACCCGCTTGCCCACGACGAACGGGAGCGAGGCGGCGAGCACGGTCAGGGTGTGCGCGGCCGCGGGGGAGTCCCAGCCGCCGGGCCGGCCGGTGGCGCGGCGTACGTCCTGCTCGTGGATCCACACGTCGAAGGGCCGGTTGCGCAGCAGGGTGGCGTTGTTCCAGCCCGCGTCGCCGGGCGACTTCGGGGCGGTGGCCTCGGGGTCGGTCGGCGGGTCCGCGGCCAGGGCGGCGGACCGGACGGCGGCCGCGGCCTCGATCTCGTCGGCCAGCTCGGCCAGCGAGCGGTCGCGGCGCGCCAGCACGCCCTGCTCGCAGTAGTGGTTCATCGGCCCCGTGACGTGCGGCGCCGGAGGCACCTCGATCGTCTCCTCGGGGGTGCCCGCGAGCACCGCCTCGAGGTGGGCCGTGTGCGCGATGTTGTCCTTCACGCTCCAGCCGGCGAGGTCGGTCGGCAGGTCGCCCTCCTCCTCGGTCAGCTCCCGCGTGAGGGCGACGAGGTCGCGGCACGCGCGCTGCCAGGTGGCGACGAAGGTGGCGAGCAGGTCCGAGGGTGCGGTGGTCATGGCCCCGAGGCTAGGCGAACCACAGGCGCGAACGGCGAGGGCGTACGACGGAGGCGTGGTTCCGCTCAGAGGCGCGGGTCGTCGAGGCGTCGCTCCTCGACCCGGTGCGTGGTGCGCGAGCGCTGGGCGTTCATCACCAGGGCGAGGATGATCGCGAGCGCGCCGACGATGATCAGGATCCAGCCGAGCGTGTTGGTGTCGACCGCGTTGTCGACGCTGGCCGGCAGGTCCACCACGTCGAGGGCGAAGACGAGACCGATCAGCAGCAGGACGACGCCGAGTCCGATTCCCATGAGGTGCTCCTTGTGCGTGGTAGGTGAGCGTGAGTGTGCCCCATCGGCGGCGTCACATGCGCCGGAACGCCGCAGACCCGGCACACGGGGTGCCGGGTCCGCTGGTCGTGCAGCTCGTGCGCGAGGTGTCCTAGAAGGACGCCTCGTCCAGCTCCATCAGCGAGAGGTCGGTCGCCTCGGCGATGGCCAGCTCGGCGGTGATCTTGGGCAGGTTGTGCTGGGCGAAGAACTGCGCCGCGGCCACCTTGCCCTCGTAGAACGCCTTGTCGGAGGCCGAGACCTCCCCGCCCAGCTTCTGCAGGGCCACGTCGGCGCCCTTGAGCAGCAGCCAGGCGCAGACGACGTCGCCGAGCACCATCAGCAGGCGCGAGGTGTTCAGCCCGACCTTGTAGATGTTCTTGATGTCGCCGCCCTCGGCCGACTCGTCGGCACTCATCAGGGTGTTGATCATCAGGCCGACCAGTGCGTTGGCGTCCTCGAGCGACTTCGCCAGCAGGCCGCGCTCCACCTTGAGGCGACCGTTGCCGGCCTCGCTCCTGATGAAGGCCTCGATCTCGCCGGCGAGGTAGCCCAGCGCCTTGGCCTGGTCCTTGACGATCTTGCGGAAGAAGAAGTCCTGGCCCTGGATCGCGGTGGTGCCCTCGTAGAGGGTGTCGATCTTGGCGTCACGGACGTACTGCTCGACGGGGTACTCCTGCAGGAAGCCCGAACCGCCGAAGGTCTGCAGCGACTCGGTGCCCAGCAGCACCCACGAGCGCTCGGAGCCGTAGCCCTTGACGATCGGCAGCAGCAGGTCGTTGACCCGCATCGCCAGCTCGTCGGTCTCGCCGTTGTGCTCGGCGATCTGGACGCGGTCCTGCCAGGACGCGGTGTAGAGCACCAGCGAGCGCATCGCCTCCGAGAACGACTTCTGCGTCATCAGCGAGCGACGCACGTCGGGGTGGTGGGTGATCGTGACCCGCGGCGCGGTCTTGTCGGCGGCGCGGGTCAGGTCCGAGCCCTGCACGCGGGTCTTGGCGTACTCCAGCGCGTTCAGGTAGCCGGTGGAGAGCGTGGCGATGGCTTTGGAGCCGACCATCATCCGGGCGTTCTCGATCACCTGGAACATCTGGGCGATGCCGTTGTGCACCTCGCCGAGCAGCCAGCCGCGGGCCGGCTCGCCGCCGCCGACGCCGGAGTCGCCGAAGGTGAGCTCGCAGGTGTTGGAGACCTTGATGCCCATCTTGTGCTCGACGTTGGTGACGTAGGCGCCGTTGCGCTCGCCGGTCAGCTCGCCGGTCTCGAGGTCGAAGTGGAACTTCGGCACGATGAACAGGCTCAGGCCCTTGGTGCCGGGGCCGCCGACGCCCTCGACGCCCTGCGGGCGGGCCAGGACGAGGTGGATCACGTTCTCGGTGAGGTCCGACTCGGCGGAGGTGATGAACCGCTTCACGCCGGTGATGTTCCAGGTGCCGTCGTCGTTGGCGGTCGCGCGGGCGCGGCCGGCGCCCACGTCGGAGCCGGCGTCGGGCTCGGTGAGCACCATCGAGGTGTTCCAGGCGCGGTCGACGATGTGCTGGGCGATCACCTTGTCGCGGTCGTTGCCGTTGCGGTGCACGATGCGGGCGAAGGCCGGCCCCGCGCCGTACATCCAGATCGGGGCGTTGGCGCCGAGCACCATCTCGCCCAGGGCCCAGATCAGGCTGGAGGGGGCGGGGGTGCCGCCGAGCTCCTCGCTGAGCTGGAGGCGCCAGTACTCCGCGTCCTGCCAGGCCTGGTAGCTCTTCTTGAACGACTCGGGCAGCGGCGCGGTGTGGGTCTGGGGGTCGAACACGGGCGGGTTGCGGTCGCTGTCCTCGTAGGAGGCGGCCAGCTCCTCGCGGGAGAGGCGCTCGACCTCGGTGAGGATGGAGCGGGCGGTCTCGCCGTCGATGTTCTCGAAGGGACCCTGGCCCAGGACCTCGTCACGTCCGAGCACCTCGAAGAGGTTGAACTCGATGTCGCGCATGTTGCTCTTGTAGTGGCTCACGGGCCCACCTGCCTCGTCTCGTCGTGGTCCGACCAGGCTTTATTACTCGTCGGTAACAACCAGTATGAGCCGCGCAGGGGCCCTGCGCAAGCGCAACACCGCAATGTGTCCAGGCCGACAATCGCCCGTGGGGCAGGGGCAAACGCCCTCGCCCGCGTGGCGGCGCGCGCGCCCTCGTCTCGGGAGTGGTCGGGTAATCCGAGCGATCTGACAGACTTGGGGCATGCGCGTCTCCGCCAAGGCCGACTATGCCCTCCGGGCGCTCATCGAGATCGCCCACCGCGACGATGGGCGGCCCGTGAGCGCCGAGGAGCTCGGCAAGCTCCAGGAGATCCCGCACGGCTTCCTGCAGGCCATCCTCGCCGACATGCGTCGCGCCGGGATCGTGGTCAGCCAGCGCGGCCAGTCCGGTGGCTGGCGCCTCGCCGCCCGCCCGGCCGACGTCACCGTCGCCGACGTGATCCGGGCGGTCGACGGCCCGCTCGTCAGCGTCTACGGCCTGCGCCCCGAGTCGGTGTCCTACAACGAGTCGGCCCAGATCCTCCAGCACGTCTGGATCGCCGCGCGCAGCGCGCTGCGCGAGGTGTTCGAGAACGTCACCATCGAGTCCCTGGCCGCCCGCGCCCTCCCGACCGACGTCGAGGCGCGCACCAAGGACGAGGACGCCTGGCAGCCGCACTGAGCCTGACTCCGGGCCTGGCGCCGGCCCCGACGTCGACCCGCCCGCAGGGCTTCACCGCGTGTTCACCGCGGTGTCGACCGGTGGCGGCACGCTCGGTGGCATGGCTCGTAGAACCGCACGCCGCACGCTGATCTGGCACGTCGGGCTGCCGCTGGCGCCCCGGCCGGTCATCCCCGCCAACCTGCGCGTCCACGGCGAGGCCCTCGGCGCCCGAGACGTGCTGGTCGCGGCGTCGCCGGAGGAGGTCCGGCTGGCCACCCACGAGCTGCTCCGCACGCACCGCGACGCCGACCTGGCCCGGGCCGAGGTCGAGGGCACGTGGGCGCGGATCTGCGACCGGGTCTGGGAGCACCGGGGTGTCTCGGTGCTGTCCACCCCCGACCTGGGCGCGGCCGACAAGGACCAGGTCAGGCTCGCCCTGGACCCGCTGCGCGGGGTCGAGGTGCACCTCGTGGTCACCCTCGACTCCTTCTCCCAGCAGCTGTACGGCGCGTGGCTGGCCGAGCTGCGGTCGGGGCGCACGACGAGCTGGGACACCTACGCCCGCCGCGTCCTGGAGGCCGAGGGGGGCGACGTCACGGGCCGGCACCGCCAGGCAGAGGAGTTCTGGGCCGGCCACGACCTCGACGCCCTGCTCGCCCGCTGGGGCTGGACGCTGCACGACGACCGGGTGCACGTGGTGGCCGACACCGACGTGACCCGGCACTGGCAGGTGTACGCCGACCTGGCCGGGGTGGACGCCGACCAGCTGCCCGCCGTCCTCCCGGCGTACGCCGACCCGGCCGGGGTGGCCGTGCTGCGCAAGGTCAACCGCCAGGCCGAGTCGCCGCTGGGCCTGGGGGCCACCGACCTGCTCACGGTCGCCGAGCGCGCCCAGCAGGAGCGCGCGGCGATGCCGGTCGCGCCGACCGAGGTGCTCGAGCCGCTGGTCGAGCGGTGGAGCCGCACGCTGGCCGCCTCGGCGTACGACGTGCACGGCGACCTGGGTGCGCTGCTCGACCGGGGCCGGACGACCTCGCTGCCGGGGCCGCGCGACCAGCTCGGCGCGGCCGTCGACGCCCTCGCCGAGGCGCTGGGGGAGAACACCCGGCTGAGCGCGCGCGTGCAGGACCTGGAGTCCGACCGGGCGCGGCTGGACCGCAAGCGGCGCAAGCTCAAGCGTCGCTTGAAGGCGCTCAGCGGCTAGTGGGCAGCTGCTCGACCCGGGCCGAGATCCACTCGACGAGCGGGCGCAGCGCCCGCCAGTCCTCGCGCACCCGGTCGAGCAGCTCGGGGGTGTGGATGAACGGCTCGAAGCCGTAGGACCGGCCCACGAACAGCGACTTGTGGCGCAGCAGGTCGATCCGCGGGTGGTCGGCGGCGTACCCGCGGGGTGAGGTCTTGAGCTTCTCCCCACCCACCTCGAAGCCGTCGCGGGTCAGCCGGGCCAGGATCCGCTCGAGCTCGCGGCCGGAGTGGTCGTGCTCGATGGCGGCCCGGATGCGGCCCAGGTCGGGGGCGCTGGCGTGGTAGTAGCCGCCGCCGACCCGGACGCCCGGAGCGGCGACCTGGACGTACCACCCGGTCGCCGGGGCGACGTTGACGATCGCGCCCTGGTGGGTCTTGTAGGGGGTCTTGTCCTTGGAGAACCGCACGTCGCGGTAGGGCCGGTAGACCTTGGCGGCCCCGAACTCCGGGGCCAGCGCCTCGGTCAGCGCCACCATCGGGGCGCGGACGGACTCGTCGTAGACGTGCTTGTGCGACTCCCAGAAGGAGCGGGTGTTGTCGAGCTCCAGGTCGTCGTAGAGGTCGAGCGCTGCCTCGGGGAAACCGGTGAACGTCCCTGGTGTGGCCATGGAGCGGATGACGAGATTCGAACTCGCGACATCGACCTTGGGAAGGTCGCGCTCTACCAGCTGAGCTACATCCGCGTGCGGGGCCGAGAGGTGCGGGCCCTGCGGTGCAGGATGCTACCCGATCGGCCCCGGGTCCCCGACCGGACCCACGACCGGACCCACGACCGGGCGCTTGGCGGTGACGCCGTCGCCGGAGGAGCGCCCGGTGACCCGGCGGTGCACCCAGGGGAGTGCGTAGGACCGGGCCCACTGCAGGTTGCGCGCGCGGAGCTCGCGGCCGCTCAGGTCGGGCTGCGGGGTCGGCGGCAGGTCCTCCAGGTCGTGCGCGACGCCGAGCACCTCGAGCACGGCGCCCGCCATCCGCTGGTGGCCCGCGGGTCCGAGGTGCATCCGGTCGACGTCCCACAGGCCCCACTCGCGGTACTCCCGCAGCCGCCAGAAGTCGACGATGCGCGCGCCGTGCCGGTCGGCGATCTCGCGCACGGACTCGTTGTAGAGCGCGAACCGCCCGCGCAGGGGCCGGTAGACGGCCGAGCCGCCGGGGTCGAAGGCGGTGAACAGCACCACGGTCGCGCCGGTGGCGCTCAGCCGCGCGACGGCGTCGTCGTACGCCGTGGCGAGGGCGTCGAGGTCCACCGTGGGCCGCAGGATGTCGTTCGCGCCGGCGTACGACGTGACCAGGTCGGGCTCCAGGGCCAGGGCCGCGTCGAGCTGCTCGGCGAGGACCGGCCCCAGCTTGCGCCCCCGGACCGCCAGGTTGGCGTAGCCGAACCCCGGGTCGCGGGCGGCCAGCACCTCGGCGACCCGGTCGGCCCAGCCCCGCAGCCCGCCCGGCCGCGACGGGTCGGGGTCGCCGACGCCCTCGGTGAAGGAGTCGCCGAGGGCGACGTACCGCTGCCACGAGGTCCTGGACGCGTCCCCCGGTGGTTGAGCGTGGTCCCCCGGTGGTTGAGCCTGGACCCCCGGTGGTTGAGCCTGGTCCCCCGGTGGTTGAGCCTGTCGAAACTCCATCGCACCATTCTCGGGACCCGGGCTCCGGGGTCGACGTGCGGGGTAGGTTGACGACGTGCTGCTCTCCGACCGCGACATCCTGGCCGAGATCGAGTCGAAGCGGATCGTCATCGAGCCCTACGAGGCGGCGATGATCCAGCCCTCGAGCATCGACTTCCGGCTGGACCGCTTCTTCCGGGTCTTCGAGAACCACCGCTACCCCCACATCGACCCGGCGGTCGACCAGTCCGACCTGACCCGGGTGGTGGAGGCGGAGGGCGACGAGCCGTTCATCCTGCACCCCGGCGAGTTCGTGCTCGGCTCCACCTTCGAGGTCGTCACCCTGCCCGACGACGTCGCGGCACGGGTCGAGGGCAAGTCCTCGCTCGGTCGCCTCGGGCTGCTCACCCACGCCACGGCCGGCTTCGTCGACCCGGGCTTCAGCGGTCACGTGACCCTCGAGCTGGCCAACGTCGCCACCCTGCCGATCAAGCTCTACCCCGGCATGAAGATCGGCCAGCTGTGCTTCTTCCGGCTGTCCTCGCCGGCCCAGCACCCCTACGGCTCGGCGAAGTACGGCTCCCGCTACCAGGGCCAGCGCGGCCCCACGCCGTCGCGGTCCTACGCCAACTTCCAGCGCACCCGGATCTGAGGTCCTCCGCCCCCGGTCCGGGATGCCCCCTTGTCACCGCACCCTTGATTCAGGTTAGCCTTACCTAAGTAAGGTTCACCTAACCAAGGATCCAGCCATGCGCGTACGCCGCCTTCCCCTCCTGCTCGCCGCCGCCGCCCTGACCCTCACCGGCTGCTCGACCGGCTCGACGAGCGCCCCGCAGGAGGGGTCGTCGTCCTCCACGAGCGGGGCCGAGAAGGGGGCCTTCCCGGTCACGATCGAGCACGCCTTCGGCTCCACGACCGTGGAGTCGGAGCCGAAGCGGGTGGCCACCCTCGGCTGGAGCGACCAGGACCAGGCCGTCGCCCTCGGCGTGGTGCCCGTCGGGTCGACCAAGATCACCTACGGCGGCAACGCGGGGGGCTCGACGGACTTCTTCGACGCCGCGGTGGAGGACCTGGGTGGCACCGCGCCGGCACGCTACGACGACACCGACGGCATCCCCTTCGCCGAGGTCGCGAAGGTCGGCCCCGACCTGATCCTGGCCACCAACAGCGGCCTGACCCGGGCCGACTACGAGAAGCTCTCCAAGATCGCGCCCGTGGTGGCCTACCCGGGCAAGCCGTTCCTCACCCCGTGGCGCACGTCCCTGGAGATGGTCGGCCGGGCGCTGGGTCGCCCGGAGGCGGCCGCCGAGGTGGAGGAGGAGACGCAGGCCGTGATCGACGCGGCACGGAAGAAGCACGCGGACCTCGAGGGCAAGACGTTCATGGTGGCCTACCTCTCCACCACCGACCTCTCCACGGTCGGCTTCTACGGCTCCGAGGACACCCGGGTGGCGTTCCTGCGCGACTTCGGCCTGGAGGACGCCCCGGCGGTGCTGGCGAACGTGAAGAAGGGGGCGTTCTACGGGACGGTCTCGGCGGAGAAGTCGTCCGAGCTGGCCTCCGACGTCGTGCTCGCCCTCACCGACGAGGGCGGCACCGCGAAGACCTTCGCCGACCACCCCCTGATCGGCAAGATCCCCGCCTTCGCCGACGGCCACGTCTACACGACGTCGGACACCGTCGTCTCCGAGGCGCTGACCAACCCCACGCCGCTGTCGATCCCGGTCTCGGTCGAGCAGGTGCTGCCGGAGCTCGACGCGGCCCTCCAGGGCTCGTGACCGCGGGGTTGCTCGCGACCACGGCGTCGGCCGGCACCCCGCTGCGTCGGGGGGCGCCCGCGGTCGCGACCGTGCTCGTCGGGGCCCTCGCCCTGGCCGTGGTCGGCTCGCTGGTCGTCGGCGCCCGTGCGCTGCCGCTCGCCGCGATCGTGGACCCCACCCACGAGCTGCACGGCATCGCCGAGGCGCGCCTGGACCGCACGCTGCTGGGGCTGGCCGTCGGCGGCGCCCTCGGGCTGGTGGGGGCCCTGATGCAGGGCCTGACCCGAAACCCGTTGGCCGACCCGGGGATCCTGGGGGTCAACGCCGGCGCCTCGCTGGCGATGGTGGTCGCGATCTCGATGTTCCAGGTCACCGACCTGCGGACCTACGTGTGGTGCGGGTTCCTGGGCGCCGGGGTGGCGATGGTCCTGGTGCACGTCGTGGCGGCGCTCGGTCGCGACGGCGCCACCCCGGTGAAGATCGCGATCGCGGGGGCGGCGGTCACCGCCGCGGTCACCTCCTGGACCCAGGCCGTGCTGCTCACCGACAGCCAGACGATCGAGGCGTTCCGGCTCTGGTCGGTGGGCACCGTCGGCGGGCGCGACACCGGCGTGCTCCTGGTCGGCCTGCCGTTCCTGCTCGTCGGAGCCGCGCTCGGGCTGGGCTCGGTGCGCAGCCTGAACGCGCTGGCCCTCGGCGACGACCTCGCCCGTGGCCTGGGGCGACGGGTCGCGGTCGACCGCCTCGTGATCGGGGTCGCGGTCGTGCTGCTCGCCGGCGCCTCCACGGCGCTGGCCGGACCCATCGCGTTCGTCGGCCTGATCGTGCCGCACGCCGTGCGGGCGGTCGTCGGGCCGGACTACCGCCTGGTGCTGCCGCTCAGCCTCGCGGCCGGCGCCGTCCTGGTGGTCGTGGCCGACACCCTGGGCCGGGTCGTGCTGCCACCCGGCGAGGTGCAGGTCGGCATCATGACCGCCGTCGTCGGCGCCCCCTTCTTCCTGCTGCTCGTGCGGCGCGGACGGCTGGGGGCGCTGTGAGCGGCTCGGTCCGGGAGCGCCCCGCCGACACCGCCCCGGACCTCCTGGGGGACACGACGTCACCCGCCACCCTGTCCGTCGTACGCCGGGCCCGGCGCCGGCCCGCCCGACGCCACCGCGCAGTGGTCGCCGTCCTGGTGGTGCTGCTGGCGGTCGCGGTGCTGGTGCGGGTCACGCTGGGCGACTTCGTGGTCACCCTGCCCGACGTGGTCCGGATCCTGCGCGGCGAGGAGATCCCGGGGGCGTCGTACGTGCTGATGGAGAGCAAGCTGCCCCGGGCCGTGCTCGGGGTGCTCGTGGGCGTCGCCTTCGGCGTCGGCGGCGCGGTCTTCCAGTCCACCCTGCGCAACCCGCTCGCGAGCCCCGACGTCATCGGGGTCAGCATCGGCGCCAGTGCCGCCGCGGTGCTCGCCATCGTCACCTTCGATCAGCGGGGGGTGACCGTCTCGGCGGCGGCCGTGCTCGGCGCGGTGCTCACCGCTGCGCTCGTGCGCTGGCAGGCCGGACCGGGCACGAGCACGAGGCTGGTGCTGGTCGGGGTGGGCGTCAGCGCGGCGCTGTCCTCGGTGGTCAGCTTCCTGTTCACCCGCGCCGACCAGTGGGACGTGCAGGTCGTGCTGCAGTGGCTCACCGGCAGCCTGAACCGCGCCGACTGGGGCGGCATCCGGCTGCTCGCCCTGCTGCTCCTGGTGCTGCTGCCGGTCGTGGGATGGCTGTCGCGGGCGGCCCAGGTCGCCGAGCTGGGGGAGGACACCGCCGCGGGGCTCGGCGTCACCGCGCGCGCCACCGAGGGGCTGTTGCTGGTGGCCGTGCTGCTGGTGGCGCTCGGGGTCGCCGCCGCGGGGCCGATCGCCTTCGTCTCCTTCCTGGCCGGCCCGATCGCCCGCGCGCTCGACGGCGGCCGCACCACCCTGCTCGGCGCAGGTCTGGTCGGGGCGGTGATCGTCGTCGCCGGCGACCACGCCGCGGCGTACCTCGTGCCCGACGTGAACTACCCCGTCGGCGTCGTCACCGGCGCCCTCGGGGCCCCCTTCCTGCTGTGGCTGCTGGCCACCGGACGCACCACGAGGAGATCGACATGACCGCCCTCCACGGCGTACCCCCTGCCCGGCTCGTCGCCCGGGAGGTGACCCTGGGGTACGGCGACCGCTCCGTCGTGCACGGCCTGACCACCGCCGTGCCCGACCGGGGGATCACCGTGATCGTCGGGGCCAACGCCTGCGGCAAGTCCACCCTGCTCCGGGGTCTGGCCCGGCTCCTGCGCCCGTCGTCGGGGGCGGTGCTGCTCGACGGCCGCGCGATCGGCACGCTGGCCCCGCGGCAGGTCGCGCGCACGTTGGGGCTGCTGCCCCAGCACCCCGTCACCCCCGAGGGCGTGAACGTCGTGGACCTCGTCGGCCGCGGCCGGCACCCCCACCAGGGGACCCTGCGCCGGTGGTCCCGCGAGGACGAGCAGGCGGTGGCGCAGGCCCTCGAGCTGACCGGCACCCTCGACCTCGCCGACCGCCTGGTCGACGAGCTCTCCGGCGGTCAGCGGCAACGGGTCTGGATCGCGATGGCGCTCGCGCAGCAGACCGACCTGCTGCTGCTCGACGAGCCCACGACGTACCTCGACGTCGCCCACCAGGTGGAGGTCCTCGACCTCCTCGTCGACCTCAACCAGGCGCGCGGCACCACGATCGTGATGGTGCTGCACGACCTCAACCTGGCCGCGAGGTACGCCGACCACCTCGTCGCCATGCGCGAGGGCCGTGTCGTGCGTGAAGGACCGCCCGCCGACGTCATCACCGAGGACGGCGTGCGCGACGTCTTCGGCATGGACAGCCGCGTCGTGCCCGACCCCGTCACCGGCACCCCGATGGTCGTCCCCGTCGGACGCCATGCCCCCACCACCAGGAGGACCTCATGAGTGCCCAGCCGATCGAGCGGCCGACCGACCTTCCCGCGGACCCCGCCGTGGTGGAGCCGCCCTCGGTGCTGGCCGCCGACGCCACCGTGCGGTCGGTGCGCCGGGTCAGCCCCTCGCTCGTGCGCGTCGCCCTGGCCAGCCCCGCCTTCGCCGATCTCGGCGAGGAGGGCTTCGACACCCGCTTCAAGCTGGTCCTGCCCGGTGACTCCGGGGTGCTGCCCGACGTCCCGGAGCGGGGCGAGGACTACTACGCCGCCTTCCTGGCCGTGCCCGAGCTGGTGCGGCCGACCATGCGCACCTACACCGTGCGCGACGTGGTCCGTTCTGCTGGCGAGGTGCTGCTGGTGGTCGACCTGGTCGTGCACGACGAGCACCTGGCCGACCTCGGTCAGGGCCGCCTCGGGCCCGCGTGCCGCTGGGCGCTGACCGCCCGGCCGGGCGACGCGCTGCAGGTGGTCGCGCCGCACCGTCGGGGTGAGTACGCCGGCGCCGAGTTCGATCCGGCGGGCCGCCCCCACCTGCTCCTGATCGGCGACGCCACCGCCCTGCCGGCGATCACACGGATCCTGCTCGACCTCGCCCCCGGCCACACGGGGTCGGTCTTCGTCGAGGTGCCCGGCCCCCAGGACGTGCTCGACCTCGACGTGCCCGTGGGGTTCGAGGTGCACTGGATCGTGCGCGGCGACGGTGCCTGCGGCCGGCGTACGGTCGAGGAGGTGCGGCGCCACCTCGGTCTGCCACCCACGGCCGTGCCGGTGCAGCCCGACGTCCCGGGGGCGCCGCAGGCTCCGGGGGACGTCGACGTGTGGGAGACGCCGCGCTACTCCGCCTCCGGCGAGGACCTCTCCGAGCTCGACCAACCACGCTCACTGGGCCACGACCTGGAGGACACCTACGCCTGGATCGCCGGCGAGTCCTGGATGGTCCGCTCCCTGCGCCGCGCCCTGGTCACCGACCTCGGCCTCGACCGCTCCCAGGTCGCCTTCATGGGCTACTGGCGCGAGGGCGTCGCGATGAAGGGCTGAGAGCCCCGCCGAGACGGCGCGTGTGTCCGCCGAGACGGCGTGTGTGTCCGCCGAGACGGCGTGTGTGTCCGGCGAGACGGCGTGTGTGTCCGGCGAGACGGCGTGTGTGTCCGGCGAGACGGCGTGTGTGTCCGGCGAGACGGCGCGTGTGTACGCCGAGACGGCGGGTGTACGCCGAGACGGCGCGTGTGTACGCCGAGACGGCGCGTGGGTACGTCGGGTGAGCAGGGCCGAAGGTTCGTCGTCGAAACCCTGCCCGAGCCCCCACAGCGCCGCGGATCCGAGCCAGCCGGTGACCCGGATCCGCGGCACAGCGGACGCCGCACGGGGCCCTCGAGCACGCCGAGAAAGTTCTCGCAGAAAGTTTCCCAGCCTGTCCGTTTCGACCCCGTTCTGCACCACGCACTGTCGGTGCCCGATGGTGGAATTCACTCATGACCAGCACCCCCACCACGCTCCCGGAGCTCGACTCCACGGCTGACGTGCTGGGGTTCGCGCAGGCCCGCAGGCGAGACGCCGACCACGCCGAGGCCGACGTGTTCGGTGCTGCTGCGACGTGGGCCGAGCAGCACCCTGCCGAGTCGATCACCGACGCTGCGGCGTGGGCAGGGCCGGTGTTCACCGAGCAGCCGTTGGCGCTGGCCGGTCCGGGGGCGCCCCTGGTGGCGGAGTTCTGCCTGCCGGAGCTCGCCGCGGTCCTGGGGATGTCCCCCGACTCCGGGCGCCTGCTGGTCGCGCACGCAGTGGAGACCAAGCACCGCCTCCCGCGACTCTGGCGACGCGTCATGATCGGCGAGGTGCCGGTGTGGCGGGCTCGCCGGGTCGCCGAGCAGACCATCGTCCTCTCCCTCGAGGCCGCCGGCTTCGTCGATGCCCAGGTGACCGGGTTCGCGCACAGGATCGGGCCCGCCGCGATCGAGCGGCTGGTGGCCGAGGCGGTCGCCAGGTTCATGCCCGCCCAGGCCGCGGAGGATGCCGCCCGCCTGGCCGACGGTCGGCACGTGACGTTCCACCACGGCGATCCCGGTCGAGCCGGTGTCGGTGGCACGACCTTCATGGACGCCGAGCTCGACGCGGCCGACGCCCACGACCTCGACGCCGCCCTGTCCCAGGAGGCCGCCGTCCTGAAGGCGGCCGGATGCGAGAAGTCGCTCGACGTCCGCCGTGCGATGGCTGCCGGTCAGCTCGCTCGCCACCAGCTCGCCCTGGACCTCGCCGCTGCTCTGGACGACGACGGCGCCGCGCGGCCGGGGCGTCCGCTCAAGGCACGTCAGGTCGTCCTGTACGTCCACCTGTCCCAGGCCGCGATCGCCGGCGAAGACCCGGACTGTCTCCACCTGGGGCGGCTCGAGAATGGTCGCCGGCTCGTCACCGCCGACCAGGTGCGTGGCTGGTGCTCCGACCCCGACACCCAGGTCACGGTGCGGCCGGTGATCGACCTGGAGGAGTTCGTCCACGTCGAGGCCTACGAGGTGCCCGAGCGGCTTGCGGAGCAGGCCCGGCTGCGCGACCACACCTGTGTCTTCCCCTGGTGCAGCCGACCCGCCCGGTCCGCCGACTGCGACCACGTCGTGCCCCACGAGCGCGGCGGGCCGACCTGCTCGTGCAACCTGGCGCCCCTGTGTCGTCGCCACCACCGCACGAAGACCCACGCCACCTGGTCCTACACCGTGCTCGGTCCGGGGACCTACCTATGGTCGAGCCCGCACGGCTACCAGTTCCTCCGTGACCACACCGGCACCCGCGACGCGTCCGTCGGTCGGCCATCAGCACCGCCTGGCCCGATCCATCGAGACGCCCACCCGGCCGTTCCGCCGGACCACTAGGTCCATCGCCCCAGCCCCACCCACAGCACCACCCTGGGTGGGGGCACCGGCATGCCCCGGGGTGGGCGGATGGCTCGCCGGGCCGGTCACTGCGGCCACCCACAGCGTCCGGCCCACCCGCGAACTGGCTCGGCCGGCGGTCGTCAGACCTCGGATGGGAACGACGAAGCCGCCCGGCCAGAAGGCCGGGCGGCTTCGTGCGGAGGTCCTGGGGTCAGAGGTCGAAGAGCGAGCTGGCCTCGTCGATGCCCTCGGTCTTCGGCTGGTGAGCCCCACCCGAGCCCTTGGGCTTCTCCTCGGTGGCCTCGGGCTCGGCGTCGTCCGTCGAGGCCGTGGCACCCTCGGTCGTCCGCTCTGCGGAGTCGGGAGCCGCATCGTCGGACCCACCTGCCTGCTCGGCCGGCGCCTCAGCTGCCGTCGCCTCGGTGTCGGTCGTCGTCGGAGCCGACGGCGCCGGGGACCCGGAGTCACCGGAGAACTTGGCCTTGATGTCGCGCAGCGACATCACCGGGGCATCGCTCGAAGCCTCGGTCGTCTCGGGTGCGGGCTCCTCGGTCGGCGCCTCCGCGTCAGTCTTCGTCGACTGCGCGGTGGCTCCTTCCGACACTGCCGCGGAGGACGACTCCGACGCCTCTGAGGTCGACGGCTCGGCGGCTGACGGGGTCTCCGTCGCCGGCTTCGTCTCGGCCGGTTTCGTCCTGCCCGGGGTGGACGTGGCGGCGGCCGGGGCGACGATGTCGAACATCGACGTGCCGGCGGGGTACTTGCCGCCGAGGCCAGCCTCGGCTGAGGACGACGCGTCCGCCGGTGCGGTGGCTGGAGCGGCTGCCTCCTCCGTGGAACCGGACGTCGCGTCCGCCTCGGCCTCGGCCTGCTCGGCGGTCTCGGGGCTGGGGGCCTCGTTGTCGGTGCGGGCGTCGGGGTCCTGGGCGTCGGCGTCGGGGCGTACGCCGGTGTCGGCGTCGTCCTGGCTGCGGTCGGTCGGGCCGTCGGTGGTGGAGTCGCCGGCCGGGTCCTCGCCGGCGGGCTCGCCGTCGGACTCGGTGGCGACGTCGCCGTCCTGGTCACGGGCGGTGGTGTCGTCGGCGTCGGTGTCGGTCGGCTTCGGCTCCGCCGCGGGCGTCGGGGTGCTGGAGGTCGTGGTGACCTGCTGCTCCTCGGGCTCGGCGAGGTCGAAGAGCGACCCGCCCTCGGGGATCTCGGTCCCTGGGGTGATCGCCGCAGCGGTCCCGGTCGAGCCGGTCGCGGCCGCTGCGGATGGGGCCGAGGGGGCGTCGTCGCCGTCGGCCTCGGCGGATCCCTCGGCCTTGGCCGACCCCTCGGCGCCGGCCTCGGCCTGCTCCGCGGTCTCGGGGCTGGGGGCCTGGTTGTCGGTGCGGGCGTCGGGGTCCTGGGCGTCGGCGTCGGGGCGTACGCCGGTGTCGGCGTCGTCCTGGCTGCGGTCGGTCGGGCCGTCGGTGGTGGAGTCGCCGGCCGGGTCCTCGCCGGCCGGCTTCGCGGCCGACTCGTCCGACGACTCGGCCGACGACTCTACCGACGACGGGGCGGAGGAGGAGGCAGCGGTCGACTCAGAGGCCTCGCTGTCGTCGTCGCCACCGAGGTCGAACAGCGACCCCCCGGAGGAGGCGCCGCCCGAGCCCGAGCTGGCCGCGGCCGATGCCGACTCGGTGGAAGACGACGAAGCCGAGGACGACGAAGCCGAGGACGACGAGGGCGAAGCCGACGACGGGTCGTCGAACAGCGAGCCCCCCGTGGAGGCCGCCTCGGTGTCCTTCGCCTCGGGCTGGTCGAACAGCGAGCTGCCGCCCGAGGCCTTGGCCAGCGGGCCGGCGTCCTCGGTGTCGGTGACGGTGTTCTCGGTCTGGGTGGCGTCACCGGCGGAGGGCTCGGCGTGGGTGTCCTCCTCGACGGCCTCCTCCTGCTCGCGGGTCAGGGTCGCGGTGCCCCCGCCGGCAGCGGCGGCGGCCGGGGCGGCGCTGGCCTTGCGCGGCGCCGGCGAGTCGCCCTTGATCGAGGCCAGCAGCATCTGCGCGACGTCGAGGACCTCGACCTCCTCGCGGGCCTCGCCCTTGCTCTGCTGGGAGGTGAGGCCGTCGGAGAGCATCACGCGGCAGAACGGACAGCCGACGGCGATCTGGTCGGCGCCGGTCTCCACGGCCTCCTTGGTGCGGTTGAGGTTGATCCGCTCGCCGGTGTTCTCCTCCATCCACATGCGGGCGCCACCGGCGCCGCAGCAGAAGGACCGCTCGGAGTTGCGGGGCATCTCGACCAGGTTGGCGTCGGGGATGACCTGCAGCAGCTCGCGCGGCGGGGAGTAGACGCCGTTGTGGCGACCGATGTAGCAGGGGTCGTGGTAGGTGACCTGGCGCTTGTCGGCCGAGCCGTTCGACGCCACGGGCACCAGCTTCTTCTCCCGCACCAGGCGGTTCAGCAGCTGGGTGTGGTGCACGACCTCGAGCTCGACACCGAAGGCGGCGTACTCGTTCTTCAGGGTGTTGAAGCAGTGGGCGCAGGTGGAGACGACCTTCTTGGCCTTCGCCTCCTTCAGGGTGGCGGCGTTCTCGGTGGCCAGGCCCTGGAAGACGAACTCGTTGCCGGCCCGGCGGGCGGGGTCACCGGTGCAGGTCTCGCCGTTGCCCAGGACCGCGAAGCTGACGCCGGCCATGTCGAGCAGCTCGGCGACCGCGCGGGTGGTCTTCTTGGCGCGGTCCTCGTAGGCACCGGCGCAGCCGACCCAGAACAGCCACTCGACCTCGTCGAGGTCCTCGACGTCTTCGCCGACGACCTTGACCTCGAAGGGCAGGTCCTTGGCCCAGTCGAGGCGGGCCTTGGGCGACATGTTCCAGGGGTTGCCCTTGTTCTCCAGGCCCTTGAAGAGCCCGTTCAGCTCGCTGGGGAAGTTCGACTCCACCAGGACCGCGTAGCGGCGCATGTCGATGATGTGGTCGACGTGCTCGATGTCGACGGGGCACTGCTGGACGCAGGCGCCGCAGGAGGTGCAGTTCCACAGCACCTCGGAGTCGATCACGGCGGCGCCGCTCTCGGGGTTGTAGAACCAGTCGTCGCCGGTGTCGCCGACCAGGGGGCGCTCGGCCTCGAGCTTGAGTGCGGGGTTGCCCTCGAGCAGCGCGTCACCGCCCTCGCCGGCCTGGACGTACGGCGCCTTGGCGTAGGCGTGGTCGCGCAGGGCCGTGATCAGCAGCTTGGGCGACAGCGGCTTCTCGGTGTTCCAGGCGGGGCACTGGCTCTGGCAGCGGCCGCACTCGGTGCAGGTGTTGAAGTCGAGCAGGCCCTTCCAGGAGAAGTCCTCGATGGCGCCGACACCGAGCTTGGTGTCCTCGTCCATGTCCTCGAGGTCCTCGAAGTCGATGACCTTGCCGTTCGAGGTCATCGGGGCGAGGCCGCCGAGGGCCGTGCGGCCGGTGGCGTGACGCTTGAAGTAGATGTTGAAGAAGGCCAGGAAGCGGTGCCAGGCGACGCCCATCGTGGGCTGCAGCGAGATGGTGATCATCCAGCCGAAGGAGATGACGATCTTGAGCATCGCGACCAGGTAGATCAGGTTCTCGATGGTGCCCGTCGACATCCCCTCGAAGGCCTTGCCCAGGCCGAAGGAGAGCGGGAAGTGCAGCGCGCTGGCGTCGTCGGCGTGCTCGCCGCCCTTGGTGAGCAGGGCGTACTCCAGGCCGCGGAGCACCGCGATGCACAGGCCGACGCCGAGGATGACGCCCTCGACGAAGTAGCCCTGCCACATCGTGGAGCCCCAGAAGCGGCCCTTGGGTCCGCGCACGCGCTCCTCGGGGCGGGTGGCGCGGTAGTAGATGAACGCCACGATCGCGATCAGCATCACGAAGGTGAAGACCTCGCTGACCCACTCCCACAGGAAGAAGTGGCCGATCAGCGGGAGCGCGAAGTGCGGGTCGAAGAGCTGCCCGAACGCCGTGACCAGCGTGAAGAACAGCAGGCCGAAGCCCGTCATGATGAACCAGTGCCCGGCACCGACCCAGCTCCACTGGAGCATCCGGGTGTGGCCCAGCGACTCCTTCAGGAGCGTCACGGCACGCGCGGCCGGGCGGTCCGTGCGGTGGGCGGGCTGCCCCATCTTCGCCACGGCGATGATCTGTCGGATCGCCCGGACGAACAGGGCGATCCCGACCACCGCGATGGCGAGCGAGACGACTATGGCGACGAGCTGCATCAAGGGCTCCCACGGGTTTTTCACGGCACACGTACGGCTGGCGCGAGCCTAGTGCCAGCGCTCCCGACGCGTCAGTCGATGAGGACGTGACAAAGGCTACCTGCGAGTAACCAGCGGTCGGCCCGGGGTGCGTGGGCATGCGTACGCCGGGTGGGGGCACTGCCACTGCATGAGCCCTTCCGTGATCGTCTTCGACGTCAACGAGACCCTGTCGGACCTCTCGCCGCTCGCGGCCCGCTTCGTCGCGGTCGGACAGCCCGCGAGCGCCTGCTCGCTGTGGTTCGCCTCGGTCCTGCGCGACGGGTTCGCGCTGTCGGTCGCCGGGGCCCGCCCCGTGTTCGCCGAGGTCGCGCGGGAGGCGATGCTGCACCAGCTCTCCCGCACCGAGCTGCACCGCACGCTCGAGCAGTCGGTGGACCACGTCATGGAGGGCCTCGCGACGCTGCCGGTGCACGCCGACGTCGTCTCGGGGGTCGCCCAGCTGCACGACGCGGGGTTCCGCCTGGTGACGCTGAGCAACGGCGCGGCCTCGATCGCGGAGGACCTGCTCGCCGCCGCCGGCATCCGGGACCGCTTCGAGCACGTGCTGTCGGTGGAGGACGCGGGCGCCTGGAAGCCGGACCCACGCTCCTACGCCTACGCCGCCGGGCAGTGCGGGGTGGCCGCCGAGGAGCTGCTCCTGGTGGCCACGCACCCCTGGGACCTCGACGGCGCCTCCCGTGCCGGCCTGGCCACGGCGTGGGTCGACCGCTCCGAGGCGCACTACCCGCAGACCTTCCGGGCGCCGACGTACGCCGTGCCCGGCATCGACGCCCTGCCCGACGCGCTCGCCGGTGCCGGCTCAGGACAGTGAGACCCGCGTGACCCGGTCGGTGCTGCCGAAGGTGACGTGCGCGGTGCCCCGGGTGGTGCAGTAGCTGAACGTGTGCCCCAGGCGCCGGCTCGGCTGCCCGACCGCGTTCAGCACCGCCCACGCCGTCATCCCGCGCCTCGCCCGGGCGGCGAAGGTCGTCGGCGAGACCTTGGAGGCGGCGTTCCGGCAGGCGTTAGGGGCGATGCCGTAGGCCCGCTCCCACATCTGCAGGTAGGCCTCGGGCCCGCGGGACAGGTCGGTGACGATGTCCTGGCCGGCCTGCATCTTCAGGTCCTGGATCCAGTCGGGGTAGAGGCCGTAGTGCGCCACGCCGTCGGTGTTGACGTCGTAGGTGCGCTCGCCGCTGACCTGCTGGTAGACCTTCACGCCGCCGAGGGTGGTGAAGGGGTAGGTCACCGGGTGGTCGGTGGCCGCGCCGGGACGCGGGTCGCCCTGGGCGCCGAGGCCGTTGATGTCGGCGCCGTAGCCGATGCCCCAGTAGGTGCCCGGGTTCGCCCAGGCCTGGTGGCGGCTCCACTTCTCCACGAAGCCGGCGCTGTCACCGGCGTACGGCGTCACGAAGCCGCGGTCGCGGTAGATCCGGGCGTAGGCGTCGGGGGTGGACCACGAGTGGCTCGACAGCACGCCGGGGTAGCCCATCGACTCGACCAGGTCGAGCGACTGCTGCCGCGCCTTGACGCTCATGTGGTCGGGGTCGAAGAGCATGTGCCGCTGCGCCAGGCCGCGGATGACGTGCTCGCCGAGGTCGCTCAGGCCGAGGGTGTTGCAGTGGTGCTGCGCGGGATACAGGGGTACGCCGGGCAGGGTCACCCCCGAGACCAGCGCGACCGCGCCGAACAGGGCGTCCTGGGCGGGGAGGTCCGAGGACGGCACCGGCACCGAGTTGTCCTGGTCGCGGTCGTGCTCCTCGTCGTCGTTGGGGTCGCAGGTCTGCATCCGCCACGGTGACCCGGTCTCCAGGGTGTTCGCGCTGTTGACCAGGTAGCCGGTGGACCCCTCGTCGCCGGCGACCCCGGACAGCGCGTTGTCGAACTTGTTCACCAGCTCCATCTGGCTCACCCCGAGCCGTCGCACCTCGTCGAGCTGCCGGTCGATGGTCGCCTTGGAGCACTTCAGGTCGGGGACGCCCAGCTTCTGGGTGCACCCGAACGGCACCGAGGTCTCGATGCCCATCACCACCGCGAGCTTGCCGGCGTTGATGACGCGACGGGCCGAGGTGGGGGTGGTGACGATGCGGTACCACCCCTTGCCGGGGCCGCCGTACTGCGCGTCGACGTAGTCCTGGAGCAGGTGCATGTCCTTGGCCTGCAGCCGGATGGAGTCCATGTCGTCGCAGGAGTTGCGCTTGAGCGGGTAGATCTCGCAGAGCTTGTTGTTCTCCACGAGCAGGTTGACCAGGATCCGCTGGCCCGCCCGCCAGGAGCGCTCGATCCACGTGTAGTAGGTGCCCTCGTGGGTCAACGAGTCCGGCGCCGGCCAGTCCTTGAAGGTCGGCCAGCCGACCGGGTCGTGGGTGGGCTTGCCGGACAGGAACGCCTCCATCGCGGCCCCCTTGCCGCCGGTCAGCTCGTGGTCGGGGCAGTCGCGCAGCGCCACGGTCACGCCGTACGGCGACCAGGGGCGGCCGCAGTGCACGTCGCCGCCGAGGAACTCGAAGGCCATCCCGTGGGTGTGGGCGTCGACGAAGCCGCGCACCTCCTGCATCGTGGAGACGCCGGAGAACGGGTTGCCGACGACGCCGGTGCCGATCTCGGGGAAGGCCGCGCAGCCGGTGCGCAGCCGCAGTCGCAGCGGGGTGCCGGTGGCGCCGATCGAGGCCCGGCCGTCGGTGCCGTCGGTGAGGTAGCCCCGGCTCGGGACGGAGAACCGGAACTGCCCGGAGGTCGAGGACGCCGTCACCACCCAGTCCGAGGTCGGGCCGGCGGCCGAGGCATAGGTGAGCTGTGGCTGGGAGGAGTCCAGGAACCGGCGGTCCAGGCTGAACAGCAGGTAGCGACCCAGGGTGGTGGGCTTGAAGTACAGCGGCGACGCGGCGTCCAGGGAGGGGGCCGTGAAGGCGGGGGTCGCGCCGGTCAGCCACCGGCCGGTGCGGGTGGACTGCAGGCCGTAGCAGCTGTTGAACATGTTGTAGCGGTCGGTCGGCGACGTCGCGTGCTTGACCGTCGTGACGGGCACGCTGCCCAGCGTCGGCGGGCGCTCGGCCCGCTGGGTCTCGACCGCCGCCAGGGAGTCGCTGGCCTGCGCCCAGGTCGTGGTGTCGGGAGCCGTGGCCGACCCGGCGACGTCGCGCGAGATCGAGTTCTTGGCGCCCGGGTCGACGTCGTGGGCGCCCACGGGTCCGGCGGCTCCCCACGCGCCTGCGGGGAGCACGAGCGCGAGCGCCACGGCGAGCGGGAGGACGGGGGTGAGACGCGTGCGGGTGGGGCGCATCCGTGCATCGTGCACCGCACGGGCCGCTGACCAGCGGGTTCGCCACAGACTGCTCACCTGCTGGTCAACCGGGCCGGGTCAGACCGGCGGGTCGGGCCGGCTGGTCAGGCTGGCTGGTCAGGCTGGGTCGGGCGCGAGCTCGTCGGCGGGCGGCACCAGGGTCGTCGCGACGAGGGGGAAGGCGGCGGCGACAGCGAAGGTGGCGGCGTACCCCCAGCGCGTGATGGCCACGCCCGCGATCGGTGCGACGGCCGCGGCGGCGAGGTACTGCGCCGTGTTCTGCACGCCCAGCGCCCGGCCGGACCAGTAGGAGCCGGCCCGCTCGGCGACCCCGGTGAAGGCCAGGCCGTTGTCGGCGACGGTGACGGTGGAGGCCACGACCAGCAGCGCCACGGCGGCGGCGACCGGCTCGGTCAGGGCCAGCAGGCCCATCGTCACGCCCGCGGCCACGGCGACCCAGCGCAGCGGCCGCACCCGCGACCCGACGACGTCGGACAGGTGGCCCACGGCGATCCGGCCCAGGGCCCCGAGCACGTGGGTGACGGCGACCAAGGCTCCGGCGGCGGCCGGCGACCAGTCGCGCTCCTGCACCAGCCAGGTCAGGGAGTAGGTCCACACCAGGAACTGCGGCACCACCAGCAGCACCGAGACCGCGTGCAGCCGGGCCAGGAACCGGCTCGCCCGGTAGGGGTTGGCCGTCAGCGCGGCCGTGGCCGTCGGTCGGGGCGGGTCCACGACCAGGACCGCGACCGCGACCAGCGCCAGCGCCGTGGCGACCACGGCGATCCACAGGGCCGCCGTCACCCCGGCCCGGTCGGCGGTCACCGCGATGCTGGCGGCCGCGACGGCGACGCCCAGCGGCTGGGCCATCTGGCGCACCCCCATCGCCAGGCCGCGGCCCTTGCGGGGGAACCAGCCCACGACGATCCGCCCGCTGGCCGAGTTCGTGCTGGCGGCGGCCGCCCCCACCAGGAACAGGACGACCGCGAGGGCCGGCGTGCTGCGGGTGACGGTCGCGAGCGCCCCGAGCACCGTGGTGCCGCCGAGCCCGAGCAGCAGCACGCGGCGCTCGCCGACGCGGTCGACGACCAGGCCCCACAGGAACAGCGAGACCATCACGCCCGCGATCGTGGCGGCGGCCAGGCTGCCGGCGGCGGCCAGTGACAGGCCGCGCTGGCGCTGGAGGGCGGGGATCAGGAAGGCCGGTCCGTTGATGGCCACCGAGGCCCCGGCCTGGGCCGCGACGCTGGCCCCGAGCATCGACCAGCGCCGGGCGCGGCTGGTGGTCGAGGGGTCGGGGCGGCTCACCGCCTCAACGCTAACGGCCTCCCAGCCGCCGGCTGATCGTGCGCGCTGTCGTGGACACCGCCTCCACCACGGCCTCCAGAGGCACCTCGTCACGGGTGGCGTAGGTGGTGGCGATCCCACCGACGGGAGTGCCGTTGCGGTCCAGCACCGCGACCGCGACCGAGGCGAAGCCGGGGGTCACCTCGCCGTCCTCGGTGGCGTAGCCGCGGCGCCGGGTCTCGCTGAGCACCCCGCGCAGGGCGCTCAGGCTCTGCGGCCCCCGCCCGTGCCGGTCCACGAAGGCGCTGCGGTCGGGGTAGAGCGCCCGCACCTGGGGTTCCGAGAGCGCCGCGAGGATCGCGCGGCCGCTGGCGGTCAGGTGCGCCGGCAGGCGTACGCCGACGTCGGTGACCAGCGGCGCCCGCCCCGGCGCCCGCTCCTCGAGCACGTAGAGGACGTCGCGACCGTGCGGCACCGCGAGGTGGGCCGACTGCCCGATCCGGTCGACCAGCGCCGCCAGCGGCCGGTGCGCGATCCGCTGCAGCGGGGCCTGGCGGGCGTAGCCGATGCCGACCTCGAAGGCGGCGATGCCCAGGCAGTAGCGGCGGTCCTCGGCCAGGTGGGTGACGAAGCCCTGCTCGATCATCGCGTTCACCAGGTGGTACGCCGTGGAGCGCGGCAGCCCGAGGGCGGCGGCCAGCCGCTCGAGCGGCACCGGGTCCGGCTGGGCGGCCAGGAAGGTGAGGACCTGCAGCGTGCGCGTGGCCGCGGGCACCTGGGTCATGACCGAAAACCTAGCGGCCGATGCACCCGGTGCTCCACGATGGAACGACAAACCGGGCGTCTCGGACGCCCGGCCCCCGCTCGGAAGGCCCCCGCCATGTCACGTGCCACCTCCCCCGTCCGCTCCCGCCGCCCCGCGGCCCTGGCCGCCGCGCTGTTCCTCGGGGTGCTGGCCCCGATGGTGCCGATCGGCGCAGGAGCCCCGGCCCAGGCCGCCGGCCTGCCGCGTGAGCGCACCTGGCTCGCCGACACCAACAAGGCCCTGGCCGGGTCACGGACCTACGTGGCCCGTCGGGTCGACCAGGAGATCGCCAAGGGCGCTCGGGCGGGCTACACCGCGAGCGGTCGGCGGCTGGCGCTGAACTTCGACATCGACAACACCGCCCTGCGCTCGCGCTACCGCCCCGGGGTCGCGGTCCCCGCCTCGCTCCGTCTGGCGGAGTACGCCGAGTCGCGCGGCGTCGCGGTGCTGTTCAACTCCGGCCGAAACGTCAGCCAGCGCCCGGCCACCATCCGGCTGCTCGCCGCCGCGGACTTCCCGCGCAACGGCCTGTGCCTGAAGGCGACCGGCGAGTCCCTGCGGCACAGCAAGCAGGAGTGCCGCGACAGCTTCGTCCACAACGGCTTCACGCTGATCGAGAACATCGGCAACCGCAGCACCGACTTCGCCGGCACCGGCTACGAGCGGGCGTTCCGGCTGCCGAACTACGGCAACCGCCTGGCCTGAGGGTCTGCGGCCCGGGGGGTCAGTACTGGTGGAACCAGCGGGTCATCTGCGCCGAGGTGCCGGGGCAGGTGACGTTCTGGTCGCGGCCGTCCTGCACCCACTGGCCGAGGATCCCCGGGCCGCCCTGGAACATCCGCTCGGGGCCGCAGCGGCGCAGCGCCTCCTCCCGGGAGGTCTGCCCGGCGGCCCGCCACTCGGGGACGTTCAGGCGCAGGTCGCCGACCACGCCCTGCCACAGGGCCTGGGTGGAGTAGGCGCCGATCCGGAACCCGGCGTCGGTGTACCCCCGGGCCGCGCCCTGCACGACGGCCGCGTTGGCGGTGGGGTCGGCCGGCCAGTCGAACTCCGGCACCGGCTCGACGTCGAGCCAGATGATCGGCGACTGCAGGCCCGCGCCGCGCATCGTCTGCAGGTTGAACCGGGCCTGCTGGTAGCCCACGTTGCTCAGCGCGCCCAGCCGGGTGCCGCCGTCGAAGGGGCCCGTGCGGCCGTGCTTCTCGACGTCGCCCGGCTGCGGCGTGCTGATCACGGAGTACGCCGCCGCCAGCAGGTTGCGGCTCTTCACGAACGCGACCTGGCTGCCCAGGCAGGGGTTGGGGTAGAAGCCCGGACCGTTGGTCAGCCCGAGGATCACGTAGCGCGCTGCGGCAACGGGACCCGGTGACCCCTGGCCCTGCTTCTGCGGGATGCCCATGCCCTTCGGGCACTGCGGCCAGCTGATGTCGGCGCCGAGGACGGCACCGGAGTACTGCGGGGTGCGCGGCAGCTTCGGCACCGTGATGCTGCGGGTCGCGCGCGGCACGGGCGCCGGCCGGGCGGTGGGCGTGCGGGTGGGGGTCGGGGCCGCGCTGCTCGCCGACGTCGTGGGGGAGGGGGCCGAGGCCGTCTGCTCCTCGGCCTGCTTGGACGCGGGCTTCAGCGGGGCCTCGCAGCCGGTGCTCGCGGCCAGGACGATCGCGACGAGCAGCACGAGCAGGGGACGCAGGGGCATGGGATCTCCGGGAGGGGTGGGCGCGCGGTCATCGTGCCACGGCCGCGGACACCGTCGTCGGGGTTCGCGGGGAGTCTCACATCCGAGACACGTCGCGACGTACGCCGCTGGTCGGGGCCCGCCCGCGGGCGTTGACTGGGACCCATGACCTCCCCCCTCGCCCCCACGGACGCCGGCACCGACGCGACCGCGGTCGAGATCGGCGTCGGGGCCCTGTCCTTCGCCGAGGTGGTCGCGGTCGCGCGGGGCGGCGCCCCGGTCCGGATCGGCGACGAGGCCCTCGCGGCGATCGTGCGCGCCCGGGCGGTGGTCGACGAGCTCGCCGCCGCGCCCGTCCCGGCGTACGGCATCTCGACGGGGTTCGGTGCCCTGGCCACCCGGCACATCCCGACCGAGATGCGCGCCCAGCTGCAGAAGTCGCTGGTGCGCTCGCACGCCGCCGGCTCGGGACCCGAGGTCGAGCGCGAGGTGGTGCGCGGCCTGATGCTGCTGCGCCTCTCCACACTGGCGACCGGCCGGACCGGCGTACGGCCCGGGACGGCGCAGCTGATGGCTGCGCTGCTCAACGCCGGGATCACGCCGGTCGTGCACGAGCACGGCTCGCTGGGTTGCTCCGGCGACCTCGCGCCGCTCTCGCACTGCGCCCTGGCGCTGATGGGCGAGGGCCCCGTGCACGACGCCGACGGGGCGCTGGTGCCCGCCGCCGACGCCCTCGCCGCCGCGGGCCTCGAGCCCGTCGAGCTGGCCGCCAAGGAGGGCCTGGCGCTGATCAACGGCACCGACGGCATGCTCGGCATGCTGGTGATGGCGCTGACCGACCTCTCGGTGCTGATGCGCACCGCCGACATCGCTGCGGCGATGTCGGTCGAGGGCCAGCTCGGCACCGACCGGGTCTTCGCCGCCGAGCTGCAGGCGATCCGCCCGCACCCCGGGCAGGCCGCGTCGGCGGCGAACCTGGTCGCGCTGCTGGCCGGCTCGGGCGTCGTGGCCTCCCACCGCGGCCCCGACTGCAACCGCGTGCAGGACGCCTACTCGCTGCGCTGCTCCCCGCAGGTGCACGGCGCCGCCCGCGACACCCTCGAGCACTGCGCCGTGGTCGCCGGCCGCGAGCTGGCCAGCGCGGTGGACAACCCGGTGGTGGTGGAGGACCGGGTCGAGTCCAACGGCAACTTCCACGGGGCCCCGGTCGCCTACGTGCTCGACTTCGCCGCCATCGTGGCCGCCGACGTCGCCTCGATCAGCGAGCGCCGCACCGACCGGTTCCTGGACAAGTCGCGCAACCACGGGCTGCCGCCGTTCCTGGCCCACGACCCGGGCGTCGACAGCGGCCTGATGATCGCGCAGTACACCCAGGCCGCGATCGTCTCGGAGCTCAAGCGCCTCGCCAACCCTGCCAGCGTCGACTCCATCCCCTCCTCGGCGATGCAGGAGGACCACGTCTCGATGGGGTGGGCGGCCGCCCGCAAGCTGCGCCGCTCGGTCGACGGCCTCACCCGCGTGGTCGCGATCGAGGTGCTCACCGCCGCTCGCGCGCTCGACCTGCGCCGCCCCCTGGAGCCCTCGGCCGCCACCGGCGCCGTCGTGGACCTGCTCCGCACCTCCGGCGTCGAGGGCCCCGGCCCCGACCGCCACCTCTCGCCCGAGATCGAACGCACCGTCGAGCTCGTCCGCAGCGGCGCCGTCCTGGCCGCCGCCGAAGCAGTGATCGGAGAACTGAAGTGACCGACAACCCCCGCCTGCCGATCCACGCCGCCCACGGCACCGAGCTCTCGGCCCGGTCGTGGCAGACCGAGGCGCCCCTGCGGATGCTGATGAACAACCTCGACCCCGAGAACGCCGAGCGCCCCGAGGACCTCGTGGTCTACGGCGGCACCGGCAAGGCGGCCCGCAGCTGGGAGGCCTACGACGCGCTGGTGCGCACGCTGCGCACCCTCGGCGACGACGAGACCATGCTCGTCCAGAGCGGCAAGCCGGTCGGCGTCATGCGCACCCACGAATGGGCCCCGCGCGTGCTGATCGCCAACTCCAACCTGGTCGGCGACTGGGCCAACTGGGAGGAGTTCCGCCGCCTGGAGGACCTCGGCCTGACGATGTACGGCCAGATGACGGCCGGCTCGTGGATCTACATCGGCACCCAGGGCATCCTCCAGGGCACCTTCGAGACCTTCGCGGCCGTCGCCGACAAGCGCTTCGGCGGCACCCTGGCCGGCACCATCACGCTCACCGCCGGCCTCGGCGGCATGGGCGGCGCCCAGCCGCTCGCGGTGACGATGAACGACGGCGTCGCGATCTGCGTCGACGTCGACGACACCCGGATCAAGCGCCGCATCGAGCACCGCTACCTCGATGTGCAGGCCGACTCGGTCGAGCACGCCGTCGAGCTGGCGATCGAGGCCCGCGACGCCCGGCGGCCGCTGAGCATCGGCGTGCTGGGCAACGCAGCCGAGGTCTTCCCGGCTCTGCTGGAGGCCAAGGCCCCGATCGACGTCGTCACCGACCAGACCTCGGCGCACGACCCGCTGTCCTACCTGCCCGTGGGCGTGGACTTCGCGGACTGGCACGACGACGCCAAGCGCGACCCCGGCGGCTTCACCAAGGACGCGCAGGCCTCGATGGCCGCCCACGTGCGCGCGATGGTGGAGTTCCAGGACGCCGGCGCCGAGGTCTTCGACTACGGCAACTCGATCCGCGACGAGGCCCGCAAGGGCGGCTACGACCGCGCCTTCGAGTTCCCCGGCTTCGTGCCGGCGTACATCCGGCCGCTGTTCTGCGAGGGCCAGGGGCCGTTCCGCTGGGCCGCGCTGTCCGGCGACCCCGCCGACATCGCCGCGACCGACCGGGCGATCCTCGAGCTCTTCCCGGACAACGAGCGGCTGCACAAGTGGATCACGATGGCGGGCGAGCGGGTCGCCTTCCAGGGTCTGCCGGCGCGCATCTGCTGGCTGGGGTACGGCGAGCGCCACCTGGCCGGGCTGAAGTTCAACGAGATGGTCGCCAGCGGCGAGCTCAAGGCACCGGTCGTGATCGGTCGCGACCACCTCGACTGCGGCTCGGTCGCCTCGCCGTACCGCGAGACCGAGGCCATGCTCGACGGCTCCGACGCGATCGCCGACTGGGCGCTGCTGAACGCCCTGGTCAACACCGCCTCGGGCGCCAGCTGGGTCTCGATCCACCACGGCGGCGGCGTCGGCATGGGCCGCTCGATCCACGCGGGCCAGGTCTGCGTCGCCGACGGCACCGAGCTGGCCGCGCAGAAGATCGAGCGGGTGCTGACCAACGACCCCGGCATGGGCGTGATCCGGCACGTCGACGCGGGCTACGACCGGGCCGCCGAGGTCGCCGCCGAACGCGACGTCCGGATCCCGATGTCCGAGACCGACGCCTGAGCGGAGCGAAGGCGTCGCAGGCGAGGAGGTCGAGCAGGGATGTCGGAGCCTCGAGCGGAGCGAGGGGGCCCGACTGCCAGGTCGAGACCCGAGACCGACGCCTGAGCGGAGCGGCGGCTGACGGGAGCCCGCCGCTCATCCCGTTCGCAGGACGGGCCGGGTCCGGTGCGGGCACAATCCGGACATGCCTGAGCAGCCGACCCGTGCCCGCACCGTCCTGACCGGGATCAGCTCGCGCGCCTGGGAGCACCCGGCCGACCGTGGCGCCCTGGTGGCGCTGCGCCGCCTGCGGGGGTTCGACACCGTGCTCAAGGCGCTGTCGGGCATGTTCAACGAGCGGGCCGTGCGGCTCCAGCTGCTCGGGTCGGGCGTCCGGGTCGACGACCGCCAGTTCGTGCGGCTGCACCGGCTGCTGGCCGAGGTCGGGGCCACCCTCGACGTGGCCGAGCTGCCGGAGCTGTACGTCGTGGCGGACCCGACGCTGAACGCGGTGACGATCGGCATGAACGCCCCCACGATCGTGCTCAACAGCGCCCTGGTCGACCTGCTCGACGAGGAGGAGCTGCGCTTCGTCATCGCCCACGAGCTCGGCCACGCGGTCAGCGGCCACGCCGTCTACCAGACCCTGCTCCAGCGGCTGCTCGGCCTGAGCGGGCTGCTGGGCTCGCTGGTGGTGGGTGGTCTCGGCGTCCGGGTGATCGTCGCGGCGCTGATGGAGTGGTCGCGCAAGGCCGAGCTGTCGGCCGACCGGGCCGGGCTCCTGGCCACCCAGGACCCCGCCGTCGCGTTCCGGGTGCACATGAAGACCGCCAGCGGTGGGCACCTCGAGGACCTCGATCCGACGTCGTTCCTGGCCCAGGGCCGGGAGTACGACGAGTCCGGCGACCTGCGCGACTCGCTGCTGAAGCTGATGCTCGTCGAGGGCCGCTCGCACCCCTTCGCCGTCGTACGGGCCCAGGAGCTGCGGCGCTGGGTCGACAGCGGGGACTACACCCGCATCCTGGGCGGCGACTTCCCCCACCGCGAGGGCGACGCGGCGGCGCCGGTCAGCGACGCCGCGCGCGACGCGGCGCAGAGCTACGCCCAGACCTTCGCCCGCACCCAGGACGCCCTGGGACGGCTGGTGCACGAGACCGTCGGGGTGGTCGGCAGCGTCAAGGGCTGGCTCGACGACACCCTGCGGCGCGAGCGGTAGGGCTCAGGCCGAGGGCGAGGCGAACCAGATGGTGCGCTTCTCCCACAGGCCGGGGCCGAGGCGTCGACCGGAGCAGACCACGATGGCCAGCTGCGGCTTGCCGTCGCGGGCGTAGTAGTCGGCCAGGCCCTGGGTCGCGAGCACCTGGACCTCTTGGGTGACGCGGTAGCAGAGCCGCTTGCGGTCGGCCGTCACCACGATGCGGTCGCCGCGGGCCAGCCCGGCCAGCAGCTGGTTGCCCAGGGCGCTGCCGTCGGGGTAGGTGTGCGCGTTCAGCAGCACGTTGCCCCGTCGGTCGCCGGGCCGCACGCCCTGCTCGCGGTCGAAGGCGAAGACCCGCTTGCCGGCATCGGTCAGCGGCGGGACGCCGGGCACGTCGTCGGCATCCCGCGGCGGGGTGGTCACCACGACGTTCTTGGCCACGCCCGGCACGGTGATCCGGGTCGGGGAGAAGGGGCGCGCGGTCGAGGGGCACGACGGGGTGCTGGGCGCGGGCGTGGGGCTCGGGGTCGAGCGCGGTGTCGGCGTGGGAGCCGAGCCCGCCGTGCCGGACGACTGCTCGGGGCGGGTGCTGTGCCAGACCAGCACGCCGGCCAGCACGACCAGCACGAGCGCTCCGACGACGGCGATGCGTCTCACCTAGGCGTCCCTCTTCCTCAGCCAGCGCCGCCGGCGGGGCGGTGCCGGCTCCGGGGACGGGGCGGCGCGGGCGCGCCGGCGCTCCTGGAGCCGTGCGCGCCAGTGTTCCACCTCGGCATCGATCTCGCGGAGGGACGTGACGACAGGTGGACCACCCTGCAGCTGGCGCCGGGCCTCCACGATGCGCCGGTTGAACTCCTCGAGCAGCCGGCGCACCTGCACCTCGGAGGTCTCGCGGTCGAGCTCGGCGTCGAGCTCGGCGTCCTCCTTGCGCAGCTGCAGGGCCGCAGGCAGGACGCCGGTGACCTGCTCGCGCTCGATCAGCTTCTTCAGCCACCAGTCGCGGTCGTACGGCGAGCCCAGGTCGCCCAGCGGCTTGCCCCGGCCGGGCAGGTCGTCGAACTCGCCGCGCGCCATCGCCTGCTCGATCTGCAGGTCGACCCAGCGGGCCTGGTGGTGGATCCGCGCGGCCGCCGCCGACCCGCCGGTGCGGTCGTCGCGCTCGGAGGCCCGGCGTTCAGGGGTCCGGCGTTCGGGGGTCCGCCGATCGGGGTGTGGGGGCTCGGGCTGCTGTCCTTCAGGCACGGTGATCACCTCGCGTGCCAGCCTACGGATCAGCCCCAGAGGCCGAGCAGCTCGCCGCCGATCCGGACCACGAACGCGCCCACCACGACCAGGAAGAACACCCGCACGAACCCGGCTCCGCGACTGACGGCCGTGCGGGCGCCGATCCAGGAGCCGACCAGGTTGGTGACGCCCACCAGCAGCCCGACGTGCCAGACCACGGCGCCCTGCGGCACGAAGACGACCAGGGCCGCCAGGTTGGTGGCCCAGTTGGCCATCCGGGCCTTGGCCGAGCCCTCGAGGAAGCTGTAGCCGAGCAGGCCGACCAGCGTGAAGACGAAGAAGCTGCCGGTGCCGGGCCCCAGCGCACCGTCGTAGAACCCCACGACCACGCCGGTGGCGACGGCGGCGGCGGTGTGCCGGTGACCGGCGTACCGCAGCCGGGTGTGGGTGCCGAGGCGGGGTCGCAGCAGCACGTAGGCGCCGACCAGCACGAGCACGACCAGCACGATCGGGGTGAAGGCCGACCGCGGGAGCCGGCTGGCGACCAGCGCCCCGCCCACGGAGCCGGCGAAGGCGAAGGCCATCAGCGGCAGGAAGGTCCGCGGGTCGGGTCGCACCCGGCGGTAGTAGGTCAGGCTGCTCGCCGAGGTGCCGCACAGCGAGCCGAGCTTGTTGGTGGCCAGGACCTGTACGGGCGAGGCGTTCGGCAGGCCCAGGAGCAGGGCCGGCAGCTGGATCAGCCCGCCGCCGCCCACGACCGCGTCGACGAAGCCGGCCGCCAGCCCCGCCAGGGAGAGCAGGGCCAGCGTGAGCAGCGACGGGTCGGTCACCGGCGGGTGTCGGTGAAGGCGTCCCGCGGCGTGACCAGCAGGCACAGGGCCGCCACCAGCGCCGTCACCGAGCAGACCGCCCAGACGGTGAGGTAGCCCGACAGCGGGGCGTGGCCGGCCCGGGTGTCGGCGATCGACCCGGTCGAGGCCAGCGCGATCGCGAAGACCGAGGAGGCGATCGCGCCACCGATGGTCTTGGTGGTGTTGGTCATCCCGGTCACGAACCCGGTGCGGTCGGGCGGCGCGGCCGCGGCAGCAGCCGCGGGCAGGGCAGCGACCAGGGCGCCCGAGCCGACGCCGGCGACCGCCATGTTCAGCAGCGTCTGGGCCGTCGAGCCGTGCAACGGCAGGAACAGGCCGTAGCCCAGCGCCACGAGCAGGCAGGCGAGCAGCATCGCGCCGCGGGTGCCGAGGAACCGCCCCACGACCGGCAGCAGCAGGGCGCCGGCGACCAGCGCGACGACGTAAACCCCGATCAGGGTGGAGACGAACCCCGCGGAGGCGCCGAGGCCGTAGCCCGCCTCGGCGGGGTCGGTGCGGGCGAAGGTCGACAGCGGGATCTGCGCCCCCAGCACCGACATCCCGAACAGGAAGGCGGTCAGCTGCACGGGCCACTGGGCCGGCGTCGCGAGCAGGCGCACGTCGATCAGCGGCTCGGCGGTGGCCAGCTCCACCCGCGCGAAGGGCCACAGGGCCAGCAGCCCGAGCGCGATCACCAGCCACGGCAACAGCGACCCGGGGCCCTGGAGCCGCACCAGGATCAGCCCGGCCATCACCAGCCCGACGACCAGGGTCACCAGCGCGAACCCGCGCAGGTCCAGGCTCGCGAGTGGCCCCGGTCGGTCGGGGCGGTCGGGGCGGCCGGCGCGCTCCGGGCGCTCCGGGCGGTCGGGGGCCACCCCGAACCAGACCACGACCAGGCACAGCGACACCGCGATCGCCGGCACCGTCAGCAGGCCGGTCATCCCGACCGACCCGACCAGGGCCCCGCTCGTCAGGGCGCCGGCGATCACGCCGACCTCGAGGGCGGCCACGAGCAGGGCGGCGCCGCGGCGGGTCAGCCGGGTCTGCTGCCCGGTGCCGGCCGTGCGGCGGTGCACGATCGAGACCTCCAGCGGCAGCCAGACGACGTAGAACCCCTGGATCGCCCAGGCGACCAGGAAGGTCGAGAAGGTCGGCGCGAAGGCGACCGCCCACGAGGCGAGCGCGGTGATCGCGGTCGAGAGCAGGAGCACCTGCCGGTGGCCGACCAGGTCGCCCAGCCGGGCGAGCAGGGGCACGACCAGGGCGGAGACCACCAGCTGCGCGGCCTCGAACCAGTTGACGTCGGCGTCGCGGACCGACAGGTGGTCGGCGATGTCGCTGAAGATCGGGGTGTAGTAGCCCTGCAGGATCCCGCTGGCGATCTCGACGCAGACCAGGAAGCCGACCACGGTGGCCAGCCCGGGGACCACCGAGGTGCGGGCGCCGGTGTCGGGGGTGGGGACCTGCGTCGTCATCCGGGCAGCCTCTCGATCAGTCGGGCGTACCACCGCACGCCGGCCAGGAAGTCGTCGACGCCGAGGTGCTCGTCGAAGCTGTGGATGCTCTCGCGCTGCGCCTTGCTCATCCGGAACGGCGTGAAGCGGTAGACGCGGGGGCACAGGTCGGTGAAGTAGCGCGCGTCGGTGGCCGCCATCATCACGTACGGCGTGGGCACGGCGTCGGTGAACAGCTCGGCCACGGTGTCGGCGAGCAGCCGGAAGGCGTCGTCGTCGTACGGCGAGGCCGGGCTCGGCTCGTGGGCGTCGAGCACCTCGATGCTGATCGAGTCGTCGTCGATGACGCGCCGCACGTGGGCGGTCGCCGAGGCGACGGTGTCGCCGACCAGGATCCGCAGGTTGACCGCTGCGCTGGCGGAGGAGGCGATCACGTTGTGGGCCGGGGAGCCGCTGAGCTGCGTGACCGCCATCGTCGTGCGCACCAGCGCGGCGGGCTCGGCGCCGGCCGCGAGCAGGGCCCGCTCGAGCAGCGGCCGCAGGCGGCGGGCGTGGGCGAACAGCGGGCGCAGGGCGAGCGGTGCGTGCGGGGCGATCCGGGTGAACAGCTCCAGGGTCGCGTCGGGCACGGCGGGCGCGAACGGCCGCTTCTCCAGGCGTACGACGGCGCGCGCGACGCGGGCGGTGGGTCCCCACGGCGCCGGGGTCGAGGAGTGGCCGCCGCGGCCCTCCGCGCGCAGCTCCAGGGTGGTGGTGCCCTTCTCCGACACCCCGATCACGCCCAGAGGCGGCCGGACGCCGGGGAACGCCTCGTGGGCGACCGCACCGCCCTCGTCGAGGACGAACCAGGGAGTCACGCCCCGCGAGCGCAGCAGGTCCGCGGTCTCGCCCGCGTCGGGGCCCGAGACCTCCTCGCGGGCGCCGAAGGACAGCCAGACGTCGCGGGCCGGCACGTGTCCGGTGGCCAGCAGCCGCTCGACCGCGGCGCAGATGGCGACCAGCGACGCCTTGTCGTCCAGGGTGCCGCGACCCCAGACCGAGCCGTCGTGCACCTCGGCCGCGAAGGGCGGGTGCTGCCACGGGGCGGAGTCGTCCACCGGGACGACGTCCTGGTGGGCCATCAGCACGACCGGGTCGCCCGGGCCACGGCCGGCCCAGTGCAGGAGCAGGGAGTGCGCGCGCACGCGGTGCAGGGTCAGGTGCTCGTGCACCAGGGGGAAGGCGCGGGCCAGCTCGCGGTGCAGCGCCTCGAACGGCGCCGGGTCGATCGCGCCCTCGTCGGGGGAGGAGACCGTCGGCAACCGGACGAGCGCCCGCAGGTGCTCGAGGACCTCGTCGTCGTGCGGCGCCGTTCCCACGACAGGGAACCTAGACCCGGCAGGGGTCCGGACGCACGACGAGGGCCCCGTACCGCGTAGGACGGGGCCCTCGAAACCGTGGAGCGTGTCAGCTCGTCAGCTAGAACACACGACGCTTGGTGCCACCGATCGGCACCAGGTTCAGGATCAGCCCGACGACGATCAGGATGAGCCCGATCGTGATCAGGATCTTCAGGATCGCGACCAAGAGGCCGACGATCAGCAGAATCAGTCCCAGGACGACCATGTCCTGTCTCCCTTCAGTTGGAATTTCCCCCCGTTGCCTGGGGGAGTACCCCCGGCCGGTTGCGACAAACGCTGAGACACAGAGGAATGTCAGGATCTCTGATGTCTGGGATCCGAGACGCGCCCGGGTGTCGTCCGCTGGCGGCCGGTCGGGGAGGTGCGGTGGACTGGGCCCATGCCGGACCAGCGCCGCCTCACCTCACCCCCGAGAACCCCGCGCGCTCCAGCCCCCGCCCCAGCGCCCGCGGTGCACGACCTCGCCGAGCTGCTTGCGCGGCCGGCGGGTGGGAGAGCCGGCGGCGCCCCCGGAGCTGTCGACGGCCGGGTGACCGATCGTGATGGCGCCGACCGGCGTGAAGTCGTCGGGCACGCCGAGCTCGGCCCGCAGGGCGGCCTCGCGCCCGCCGGGCACGCCGAAGAAGCAGGCGCCCAGACCCGCGTCCACCGCGGTCTGCAGCACGAGCAGCGAGGCCATCGCGGCGTCCATGTGCCAGAACGGCACCGGCCACCGCTGCTCGGCGCGGTCGGTCCACTGCTTGTCGGCCTCCCGGTAGCGCCCGAGGTAGGCCGCCTCGCTCGAGCACGGCACCACCACGACGGGCGCGCGCCGCATGCCGCGCAGCCAGGCGTCGGGCCGACCCGTTCCATCCGCCGGGTCCTCGACGGTCGCGCCCCAGAACCGGCCCACGTCGTGCGGTGTGTCCAGCACGACGAAGCCCCAGCCCTGGGTGAAGCCGGCGTTCGGCGCCCGCACGGCGTTGCGCACCGCCCGGTCGACCACGGCGGGGTCCACGGGCTCGTCGGTGTAGCTGCGGACCATCCGGCGGCGGCGTACGACGTCCTGGAACTCCATGGGGGCGAGCATGCCTGAGGACTTCGAGCAGATGTGGGCCGCGCTGGCGCCCGTGGGCCGCTCCGCGTCGACGGGCGGCTACCTCCGCCAGCCCTTCACCACCGCCGAGACCGAGCTGCGCGCCTGGTTCCACGAGCAGTGCACGGCCCGCGACCTGGCCGTGGAGGCCGACGGCAACGGCAACCTGCTCGCCACCTGGGGCGGGCCCGACGACGGTGCGGACGACGACGCCGTGCTGATCGGCTCGCACCTGGACTCGGTGCTCGACGGCGGGGCGTACGACGGGCCGCTGGGCGTGGTCTCCTCGCTCGCGGCGATCGACGTGCTGCGCGACCGCGGGGTCGTGCCGCGGCGCCCGGTCGTGGTGGGTGCGTTCGCGGAGGAGGAGGGCTCGCGCTTCGGGATCGCCTGCCTGGGCTCGCGCCTGGCGGCCGGCACCCTGTCCGCGGAGGCGGCGACCGCGCTGCGCGACCGCGACGGCGTCCCCCTGACCGAGGCGATGGTCGCGGCGGGCCTGGAGCCGGCCCTCGGCCGGGCCCCCTGGCTGGCGCGCATCGGGTGCTTCCTGGAGCTGCACGTCGAGCAGGGCCGCGACCTCGTCGACCGCGACGCCGCGGTCGGCCTGGCCAGCGAGATCTGGCCGCACGGGCGCTTCCGCTTCGACTTCACCGGCGAGGCGAACCACGCCGGCACCACGCGCATGGAGGACCGGCGCGACCCGATGCTGGCCTATGCCGCGACCGCGCTGGCGGCCGCCGAGCACGCCCGTCGCACCGGTCACCGGGCCACCTTCGGCCGGCTCGACGTCGCCCCCAACGGCACCAACGCCGTGCCCTCGCGGGTGACCGCGTGGCTGGACGCGCGCTGCGACACCGACCAGGCGCTGACCGGCCTGGTCGCGGCCGTCGAGCAGGACGCGCGCGCCCGGTCCGCCGCGGGCGGCACCGACGTCACGGTGACGCCCGAGTCGGTCTCCGGCGCCGTCTCGTTCGCCCCCGGGCTGACCACCCGGCTCGCCGAGGGCCTGGCGGAGCGCTGGGGCGGCGCGGGCGGGGTGCCGGTCATCCCCACCCAGGCCGGCCACGACGCCGGCGTGCTGGCCGCCACCGGGGTGCCGACCGCGATGCTGTTCGTCCGCAACCCGACGGGGGTCTCGCACTCCCCGGCCGAGCACGCCGAGACCGCCGACTGCGTGGCCGGCGTGGGGGCCCTCGCCGACGCGCTCGAGGTGCTGGTCCGGTGAGCACGCTCGAGCTCCCGCGCGCGCTGCTGCCCGACGGCACGGTGGCCGGCGTACGCCTCGAGGTGGCGGACGGCGTGATCACCGGGGTCGAGCGGCTCGCCCCGGGCGACGCCCCTGCCGACGTGCTGACCCTGCCGGGCCTCGCGAACTGCCACTCCCACGCCTTCCACCGGGCGCTGCGCGGCCACACCCAGCGCGAGCGGGGCTCCTTCTGGACCTGGCGGGAGCAGATGTACGCCGTGGCCGCCGACCTGACGCCGGACACCTACTTCGAGCTCGCCCGGTCGACGTACGCCGAGATGGTGGCGACCGGGATCACCGCGGTGGGGGAGTTCCACTACCTGCACCACCAGCCCGACGGGACGCCGTACGCCGACCCCAACGAGATGGGTCGCGCCCTGCTGGCCGCCGCCGACGACGCGGGGATCCGGATCCGCCTGCTCGACACCTGCTACCTCGCCGCCGGCTTCGGTCAGGCGCCCGAGGGCGTGCAGGTCCGCTACTCCGACGGCGACGCGCACGCGTGGGCGGAGCGGGTGGCCGCGTTCGACGACCCACGGGTGGGCGCCGCGATCCACTCCGTGCGTGCGGTGCCGCCGGACCAGCTCGGCGTGGTCGTCGAGGCGGCGCGGGGCCTGCCGCTGCACGTGCACCTGTCGGAGCAGGTCGCCGAGAACGAGGCCTGCGTGGCCGCGACCGGCCGGACGCCGACCCGGCTGCTGGCCGAGGCCGGGGCGCTGGGCCCGCTGACCTCGGCCGTGCACGCCACCCACCTCACCGACGACGACGTGCGGCTGCTCGGGGAGAGCCGCACCCGCGTCTGCTTCTGCCCGACGACCGAGCGCGACCTGGCCGACGGGATCGGTCCCGCGCGCCGGCTGCACGAGGCCGGCGCCGTGCTCACCCTGGGCTCCGACAGCCATGCCGTGATCGACCTGTTCGAGGAGATGAGAGCCGTGGAGCTGCACGAGCGACTGGCCACCCGGGAGCGGGGCCACTGGTCGGCCGCCGAGCTGCTGGCCGCCGCGACCCGCGACGGCCACGCCAGCCTCGGCTTCGACGACGCGGGCCGGATCGCGGTCGGTCAGCGGGCCGACCTCGTCGACGTCGACCTCACCGGCATCCGCACCCGCGGCACCGGCGCGAGCGCCGAGACCCTGGTGTACGCCGCCACCGGCGCCGACGTGCGGACCCGCCCGTGACCGCGCTGCTGCTGACCGGCATCGGTGAGCTGACCACCAACGACCCCGCCCACGACGGCACGCCGCACGGTCTCCTGCGCGACGCCGCCGTCGTGGTCGAGGGTCGCCGGGTGGCCTGGGTCGGTCGGCGCGCCGACGCCCCTGCCACCGACGCCGTCCGCGACCTCGGCGGCAGGGCGGTGCTCCCGGGCTTCGTGGACAGCCACTCCCACCTCGTCTTCGCCGGTGACCGGTCGGCGGAGTTCGCCGCCCGGATGGCCGGCGAGAGCTACGCCGCCGGCGGCATCCGCACCTCGGTCGCCGCGACCCGGGCGGCCACCGACGAGGAGCTCACCGCCCAGGTCGCCCGGCACGTCGCCGAGATGCGGGCGCAGGGCACCACGACGGTGGAGATCAAGAGCGGCTACGGCCTGACCGTGCACGACGAGGCGCGCTCGCTCGCCGTCGCGCGGCAGTTCACCGAGGAGACCACCTTCCTCGGCGCGCACGTCGTGCCCCCGGAGTACGCCGACGACCCTGCGGCGTACGTCGCGCTGGTCACCGGCCCCATGCTCGACGCGGCCGCGCCCCACGCGCGCTGGATCGACGTGTTCTGCGAGCGCGGCGCCTTCGACGAGGACCAGGCCCGCACCGTGCTCGCGGCGGGGGCCGCGCGCGGCCTGCCCGGGCGCCTGCACGCCAACCAGCTCGGCCCGGGGCCCGGCGTACGCCTCGCGTGCGAGCTGGGGTTGGCCGCGGTCGACCACTGCACCTTCCTCGACCCGGCCGACGTCGAGGCGCTCGCCTCCAGCGGCACCGTGGCCACGCTCCTGCCGGGCGTGGAGTTCAGCACCCGCTCGCCCTACCCCGACGCCCGCGCGCTCCTGGACGCCGGCGTCACCGTCGCGCTGGCCAGCGACTGCAACCCCGGCTCCTGCTACACCTCCTCGCTGCCGCTGTGCGTGGCGCTGGCGGTGCGCGAGATGCGGATGACCCCGGCCGAGGCGGTCTGGGCCGCCACCGCCGGCGGCGCCCGTGCGCTGCGCCGCGACGACGTCGGGGTCCTGCGCCCCGGTGCCCGGGCGCACCTCACGGTGCTCGAGGCGCCGTCGTACGTCCACCTCGCCTACCGGCCCGGCGTGCCGCTCGTGGCCGAGGTGATCGCGTGAACCCCACGTCACGAACAGGTTCCGTTGCGGGTCGCGTCCTACCTCACCAGCCTCGCGACTGGCAGGATTCGGCGCACGGCCCCGCGGCCACGTCGCCCGGCCCCACCAACCGCCCATTGGAAGGATCCTCCATGCGCCGTCGTTCCACACTCGTCGCCTCCGCCCTCACCGCCGGGCTCATCGCCCTCTCCGGCTGCGGCTCCAGCTCCCTCGACAACAGCAGCGGCAAGCAGGGCAGCGACGTGAAGGCCTCGACCGACGACGCCGCCGCCAAGCTGGTGCCGCAGGAGATCAAGGACAAGGGCACCCTGACCATCGGCTCCGACGCGAGCTACGCGCCCAGCGAGTTCCTCGCCGCCGACGGCAAGACCATCGACGGCTTCGACGTCGACCTGTTCACCGCGGTCGGCAAGACGCTGGGCCTGAAGGTGACGTTCACCAACGCCAAGTTCGACTCGATCATCACCGGCGTCCAGGGCGGCAAGTTCGACGTCGGCGTCTCCAGCTTCACCATCAACGCCGACCGCCTCAAGCAGGTGAACATGGTCAGCTACTTCAACGCCGGCACCCAGTGGGCGAGCGCCCCGGGCAACCCGAAGAAGGTCGACACCGACAAGCCCTGCGGCACCACGGTCGCCGTGCAGAAGGGCACCGTGCAGCAGGAGGAGGACCTCCCGGCGAAGCAGAAGGCCTGCCAGACGGCCGGCAAGCCGCTGAAGGTGCTCGTCTACGAGGGCCAGGACCAGGCCACCGCCGCGGTCGCCTCGGGCAAGGCCGACGCGATGCTGGCCGACTCCCCGGTCGTGGCCTACGCCGTCAAGCAGTCGAAGGGCAAGCTCGAGGCCCTCGGCGACATCTACGACTCGGCCCCCTACGGCTACGTCGTCCCGCAGGACCAGAAGCCGCTGGCCGAGGCCATCGTGGCAGCGCTGAAGTCGCTGCAGGCGAACGGCGACTACGAGAAGGCCCTCAAGGGCTGGGGCGTCGAGGACGGCGCGATCTCCGACTTCGCCGTGAACCCCACTCCCTGACATGAGCGCCACCACCGCCCCGCAGGGCAGTGACGGGCGGTCCTCCACCGAGGACCGCCCGGGCACCATCGACGCCGTACCGGTGCGCCATCCCGGTCGCTGGGTGATGGTCGTCGTGATCGCCGCCCTGGCGTTCCTGCTGGTCCGCCTGCTGGTGACCAACGACGCCTTCAACTGGTCCTTCGTCCTCGAGGCGATGGTGCAGTCACCGGTCCTCAACGGGCTGGTCATGGGCACGCTGCTCGGCACGGCCGGAGCGATGGTGATCGGGGTCTTCCTCGGCATCGCGCTCGCGGTGATGCGGCTGTCGGCCAACCCGGTGCTGTCCGGCGTGGCGTGGGCCTACACGTGGTTCTTCCGGGCGGTGCCGCGGCTGGTGCTGCTCACCATCATGGGCGCGCTCGGCGTGCTGTTCCCGCAGGGGCTGAACCTGATCCCCTTCGGCAACGACCTCGCGCACCTGTTCGGCGGGGGCGACCTCGCCTTCGGCACCATCGACGCCAACCAGGTCTTCGTCGGGGTCCTCGGCGGCATCATCGGCCTGGGGCTCTCCGAGGCGGCGTACATGGCCGAGATCGCCCGCGCGGGCATCCTCTCGGTCGACCCCGGCCAGCGCGAGGCGGCCTGCGCGCTCGGCATGAGCAACGGCAAGGCCATGCGCCGGGTCGTGCTGCCGCAGGCGATGCGGGTGATCGTGCCGCCGACCGGCAACGAGACCATCGCCATGGCCAAGGACACCTCCCTGCTGATCGGCATCCCGGTCAGCACCGAGCTGTTCTTCCAGCTGACCTCCATCGGCTCGCGCACCTACGAGACCTTCCCGGTGCTGGTGGCCGCGGTGCTGTGGTACCTCGTGGTCTGCTCGGTCCTGATGGTCATCCAGTCCCGGCTCGAGGCGCGCTTCGGGCGCGGCTTCGGCACGGGCCCGCAGAACCAGCCCAACGCCGTGCTCGCCAAGATGCGGGGCCTGCGCGGCGGCGGAGGAGGAGCCTGATGAGCGAGATGCCCCTGGTGCACGCGGTCAACGTGCACAAGTCCTTCTACGGCAACGAGGTCCTCAAGGGCATCGACGTCGACGTCGCCAAGGGCGAGGTCGTCTGCCTGCTCGGTCCCTCGGGGTCGGGCAAGACCACCTTCCTGCGCTGCATCAACCAGCTCGAGACGATCCAGGGCGGGCGCATCTGGGTCGACGGCGACCTCGCGGGCTACACCGAGAAGGGCGGCAAGCTGCACCGCCTCGGCGACAAGCAGATCGCGGCCCAGCGGCGCGAGATCGGGATGGTCTTCCAGCGCTTCAACCTGTTCCCGCACATGACGGCGCTGGAGAACATCATGGAGGCGCCCGTCCAGGTCAAGGGCGCCAAGAAGGCGGCGAGCGAGAAGCGGGCGCGCGAGCTGCTCGAGCGGGTCGGGCTCGGCGAGCGCTGCGAGGCCTATCCCTCCCAGCTCTCCGGCGGCCAGCAGCAGCGGGTGGCCATCGCCCGGGCGCTGGCGATGGACCCCAAGCTGATGCTCTTCGACGAGCCCACCTCGGCGCTGGACCCCGAGCTGGTCGGCGAGGTGCTCGCGGTCATGCGCGAGCTGGCGCAGAACGGGATGACGATGATCGTGGTGACCCACGAGATGGGGTTCGCCCGCGAGGTCGCCGACCGGGTGGTGTTCATGGACGGCGGCGTGGTCGTCGAGCAGGGCGCCCCGGCCGACGTCATCAACAACCCGCAGCACGAGCGCACCAAGAGCTTCCTGTCGCGCATCCGCGAGGAGAACGAGGAGTACGCCGCCGCGCTGCACGAGCGCGCCCGGGCCGAGGAGCTCTAGACCCCTGGTCCCCCCGAGGTGGATGCTCGGTCCCCGGTCCTGGACGGACCCGGTCTTGATTGGTCGGGCAGGATCGGGGAACGAGCACGGTGCGGCGCAACGCGGCGCCGGACGACCACAGGAGGAACCACATGAGCGAGACTCCCGACCAGCCCCTGGGCGACGACGACATCCAGACCAGTGGGCACGCCACCGGTCGTGGCACCGCTGACGCCGACGCCACCGACGGCGGCTCGCACGGCCCGGCCGACGCGGCCGGCAGCGACACCGACTCGACCGACGGCACCGACGGGTCCGACAGCTCCGAAGCCGACGGCACCGACGGCGACGCGACCGACGGCGGCTCGCACGGGCCGGCCGACGCGTCCGGCAGCGACACCGACTCGACCGACGGCACCGACGGCAGCAGCGCCGACGCGGACGCCACCGACGCCTGAGTGGACGCTCTCGACCTGCTCAGCGGCGACGCCCAGACCTTCGTGGAGAAGGTCTGGGCGTCGCACGTCCACGTCCACGAAGGTGATCCCGACGGCCTGGTCGGCCTGCTGTCCTTCGCCGACGTCGACCACCTGCTGACCGCCACCGCGATCCGGACCCCAGCCGTGCGCGTGGCCCAGGACGGCGACGTCCTGCCCGCCTCGGCGTACACCCGCAGCGGCGCCACCCTGGCCGGCGCGCCCCTGACCGGGCTGGTCGACGCCCGCAAGGTGATCGACCTGTTCGAGGGCGGCGCGACCGTGGTGCTGCAGGGCCTGCACCGCTACTGGCAGCCGCTGACCCGCCTGGTCGCCGAGCTCGAGCTCGCGCTGGGCCACCCCTGCCAGGCCAACGCCTACCTCACCCCGCCCGGGTCGCAGGGGTTCGCGGTGCACAGCGACACCCACGACGTGTTCGTCTTCCAGACCCACGGCTCGAAGCTGTGGGAGGTGCACCCGGCGCCCGCGGACGCCGCAGACGGTGCTGCCGCCGCCGGCGAGGCCGGGCCTCGCGAGGTGCTGCTGCAGCCGGGGTTGTCGATGTACCTCCCCACCGGCACCCCCCACGCCGCCCGTGCCCAGGACACCGTCTCGCTGCACGTGACGATCGGGATCAACCAGCTCACCTGGCGCACCCTGCTCGACCGCGCGGTCTCCCGCGCGATGACCACGGTCGACGGCGACGCCCACCTGCCCGCGGGCTACCTCGAGGACCCCTCGGTGCTCGCCGGCGGTCTGGCCGACCGGCTGCGCGCGCTGGCCGGCGCCCTCGGGTCCGGCGCCGACGCGGCCACGATCGCCGAGGCCCAGGCCCGCTCGTTCCTCGAGCAGCGTGGTGCCAACCTCGGCGGCTCCCTGGTCGACCGGATGTCGCTCGCCTCGATCGAGGCCGGCACCCCGCTGCGCCGCCGCCCCGGCAAGCCCTGCGTGCTGCGCCCCGACGGCGAGCGGCTGCACGTGCTGCTCGGCGACCGCAGCCTGACCATGCCGGCCCGGATCACCCCGGCGGTCGAGCAGGTGCGGGGCGCGGCGACCCTGACGCCCGCCGACCTCGACCTCGACCCGGAGTCCGCGCTGGTGCTGTGCCGCCGGCTGGTCCGGGAGGGCCTGCTCGAGGTCGTCCGCTGAGCACACCTCCCGCCGCCCCTCCCGCCGACCAGTCGCGGGCCGGCTTCCGCTGCTCGGTCGCGGCCGAGCAGCGCGACGACGACCTCGCCGGCACGGCCACCCACGTCGACGCCTTCCTGCTGGTCGAGCACCACGGCCCCTGGGGCGTGGCCGTGCTGCGCGACGCCCGCCTGCCCGAGGAGGTCCAGCGCCACCTGGGGGGCCACCGGGGCCTCAAGGTGCTCTTCGTGCGCCGCCACGACCGCGCGCGCCGGGGCACGTCGTACCGCGTGCTGGCGGCGTTCCCACGCCGCCGGGTGATGGTGGCGACCACGGTCAGCGACCACGCGCAGATCGCCGGCCTCGACATCGCCGCGATCGCCCGGGGGGAGGTGCCCGACTGGGAGCCCGTGCCGGGCCCGCTGTACGCCGTCTGCACCCACGGCAAGCACGACGCGTGCTGCGCCGAGCGCGGCCGGCCGGTCGCGGCGGTGCTCACCGGCCTCCGGCCCGAGACGACCTGGGAGGTCTCCCACGTCGGCGGCGACCGGTTCGCGGCCAACCTGCTGGTGCTGCCCGAGGGGCTGTACTACGGCCGGACCGACCCGGTCTCGGTGCCCGGCCTGGCCGACCTGCACGAGGCCGGCCGGCTCGACCTGCCCCGCCTCCGCGGACGCGCCTCGCTGCCGTTCGCGGCGCAGCACGCCGAGATCGCCCTGAGGCGCCACCTCGGCGAGGACCGCCTGGACGGCGTACGCCTGGTGCGGCGGGAGGGCGACCGGCTCGTGCTCGCCCACGTCGAGGCGTCGGGCGAGACCGAGTGGGCCGTCACGGTGGTGCGCTCCCTGCGCGAGCCCGCCCTGCTGACCTGCGGGGCCGACCGGCTGAACCCGGTGCCGGTCTTCGAGGTGACCGCGCTCGAGCGGCTCTGAGCGGTGCAGTGAACTTCAGGGCCGGTCTCAGCGGGGCGTCAGGCGGCCCACCGCCCACTGCTCCTGCGCGGCGGTGGTCTGCTCCTCGTCGAGCTGGGTGACCTCGAGGTTCGGCCACGGCAGCTGCGCCTCGCGCAGCACGTCGAGCAGGCGCTCGATGTCGGCCACGGGTACGTCGGCCGCGATCGCGAGGCTGGGTGCCTCGATGCCCCGGCTGGTGCGGGTGGTCGCCCAGGCCCGGGTGCCGAGGTCGGCGACCAGCTGCTCGCCGGCCGCCCCGGCGAGCACCTGGCGCAGGCTGGGGTCGGGCGCGAAGGAGACGTCACCGGCGATCCGGCGCTGGCCGTCGGCGTCGACGTACTCGCCCTGGAGCATCTCGCGCACCTCGGCCCCGGGCACCCGCATGGCGCTCGGCAGCGCCGGGTCGAAGACCACCTGGTCGACCTCGAGCCCCACCAGCAGCGCGTGCAGCTCCTTGGCCCGCAGCAGCCGCAGCTCGCCGGACTCCTGACCCTGCGCGGCGGTGAAGGCGTCGACGGAGTCGCTGGAGAGGAACACCGGCAGCACCGTGCCCCGGTCGTCGCTGCCGACCAGCGCCTGCTCGCCGCTCACCAGCACCCCGATCGGCACGCTGGCGAGCAGGGTCGTCACCGCCCACGCGTCCCGCCCCGCCAGCGCTGTGCGCAGGTCGTCCACCGGATCGGTCCCACGGGGTCGCTGAGGGGTCGTGACCGGGGGTCCCACTGGTCTCGCTCATGGCCCATGCCTACCCGACGCCGGCGTCCCGGCGCGACGGGCTGCTCGACCCCGCGCGAGGACCGGGTCCGGGATGTCCCAGTGGTGCAGGTTTCTACTACTGCGCATCGGGGTACGTGACCGCGACCACTTCAGGAGGCACCATGTCCGTGCTCGACAAGAGCGCCATCATCGCCCGGCCCGGCTACAGCAAGTGGCTGATCCCGCCGGCAGCGCTGTGCGTCCACCTCTCGATCGGCCAGGTCTACGCCTTCTCGGTGTTCAAGACCTCGCTCGTCGACCGCTTCGGCTCCTCCCAGACCGCCGTGTCCTGGGTGTTCTCGATCGCCATCGTGATGCTCGGGCTCTCGGCCGCGGTGCTCGGCACCTGGGTCGAGCGCAACGGCCCGCGCAAGGCCATGGTCGTCGCCGCCCTGTGCTGGGGCACCGGCTTCCTGATCGGCTCGGCCGCCATCGCGATGGGCAGCCTGCCGCTGCTCTACCTCGGGTACGGCGTGCTGGGCGGCATCGGGCTGGGCATCGGCTACATCTCGCCGGTCTCCACGCTGATCAAGTGGTTCCCCGACCGCCCGGGCCTCGCCACCGGCCTGGCCATCATGGGCTTCGGCGGTGGAGCCCTGATCGCCTCGCCGCTCTCCACCAAGCTCCTGGGCATGTTCGACCCCGGCTTCAACGGCACCGACAAGACCTCGGTCGCCGACGCCCACTCGCTGAGCACGACCTTCCTGGTCCTCGGCATCGTCTACCTGGTCTTCATGCTGATCGGCGCGACCCTGATCCGCCTGCCCCACGACTACAGCGAGGGCGAGGAGGCGACGTACAACCCGGGCAGCAACGGCGCCCTCGTGCGGGCCAAGCAGGCCATCCGCACCCCGCAGTTCGCGTTCCTGTGGGTGGTGCTGTTCTGCAACGTGACCGCCGGCATCGGCATCCTGGAGCAGGCCGCCCCGATGATCCAGGACTTCTTCCGCTCCGGAGCCGACTCGTCGGTCTCCGCGGCCGAGGCGGCCGGGTTCGTGGGCCTGCTCAGCCTGGCCAACATGGGCGGCCGGTTCGCCTGGTCGAGCCTGTCGGACAAGATCGGCCGCAAGCCGACGTACATGATGTACCTCGGGGTCGGGCTCGCCCTCTACGTCCTGCTCGCGACCGTGGGGCAGAGCTCCACGGCCGTGTTCGTGATCCTCGCGTTCGTGATCATCAGCTACTACGGCGGCGGGTTCGCCACCGTGCCGGCGTACCTCAAGGACCTGTTCGGGACCCTCGAGGTCGGCGCCATCCACGGCCGGCTGCTGACGGCCTGGAGCGCGGCCGGCGTGGTCGGACCGCTCATCGTCAACGGCTTCCTCGACGCCGCCGGTGAGCCCGGCCAGCTGGTCGCTGCCGACTACCACCCGGCGCTGATCACCATGGTGGTCGTGCTCGGGGTCGGCTTCGTGGCCAACCTGCTGATCAAGCCCGTGGACGAGAAGCACTTCGACCGCGCGGCCGTGCAGGCGCAGAGCGACCGCACCGCCACCCACCAGAACGCCGAGACCGGAGCCCACCGATGAGCGAACCCACCACCGACGACAGTTCCTCCAGCGCCCTGCTGATCACGCTCGCCTGGCTGATCGTGGTCATCCCGCTGGCCTACGGCCTGTGGCAGACCCTGGTCAAGGCCGGGCAGCTGCTCGGGGGCTGACCCCCGGCCCCCGGCGGGGCCTCACACGTCGGGCAGGAGGCCCTCGCGCACCGCGATGGAGAGGGCCTCCAGCTTGGAGTGCGCCCCGAGCTTGGCCGACAGGTTGGCGACGTGGTTGCGCACGGTGTGCACGCTGACCACGAGGTGCTCGGCGATCGCGGCGTTGGTCATCCCCTCGGCCACCAGGCCCAGCACCTCGCGCTCGCGCTCGGTGAGGTCCTGGTGGGGCGTCGGGCTGCGCCTGCCCAACCGGGGCAGGAGGCGGGTCAGCAGCTCGGGTGAGATCACCGCCTCGCCGGTGGCGGCGGCGCGCACGGCCGCGGTCACCTCCTCGATCCCGCGGGTCTTCGACACGAACCCCGAGGCGCCGGCCTCGATCGCCGCGATCAGCACGTGGTCGGCCGCGCTGGCCGTCAGCACCACCACCCGCAGCGCGGGCCGCAGCTGGCGCAGCTCGGGGATGGCGGTCACGCCGTCGCCGTCGGGCAGCCGGTGGTCGAGCAGCAGCACGTCGGGCGCCGTGGTGCCGATCAGCCGGCGCGCACCGGCCAGCGAGCCCGCCACGCCCACCGAGGTCAGGTCGGGCTCGGTGTCCAGGACGAGCGCCAGGCTCGAAGCCAGGACCTCGTGGTCGTCGACGACCAGGACCCGGGTGGCCGGGGCGCCGTCGCGCCCGAGCTCGTCGCTCGACGGATGCACGGCTCCCCCTGCCTGAGCTGTCGCCGGGTATGAACAGGAACAGGACTGGCACCAAGGTACTAGAGCGGTTAGTGCTCCAGGGGCTCCACGACGCCCTCGTTCGGCGGCACCCTGGAGAGGTGCAGGTCTGTGCCGAGAGACGAGGGGTGGGCGCTCGAGTGATCAGCGTCGCCATCGCCGACGACGACCCCGGGTTCCGGGAGGCGCTCGTCGACGTCCTCGAGGCCGACCCGCGGTTCACCGTCCTCGGTGTCGTGGCCACCGGTGAGGACCTCGTCGACCTGGTCGCCACCACCGAGCCCGACCTCGTCCTGCTCGACGTGCAGATGCCGCGCGGCGGCGCCGCCGCCGCCCGCGCGCTCGCCCGGGCCGGCCGCAGCGGGGGGCCCGTCGTGGTCGCCCTCTCGGCGCAGACCGGGGCCACCCACGTGCTGGCGATGCTGCGGGCCGGGGCCATGGGCTACCTGATGAAGGGGCGCGTCGGCAACGACCTGCCCGACCTGCTCGCCCGGTGCGTGGCCGGTGACGTCGTGCTCGCGGTGCCCGGCGCGGCGGAGGCCATGCGCCAGCTGACGGGGCCGCTCTCGTGAACGTCCCCGCCCGCCGCGACGGCCGCGCGCCCCTGCCCGCCGCCGTGGACCCCGAGCTCCTGCTCGCCCAGGTGAACCACGAGCTGCGCACGCCGCTGACGATGATGATCGGCTACAGCGAGATGCTCCTGGCCGGCGATGCCGGCGACCTCAGCGAGGAGCAGCAGGCGATGGTGCTCGCGGTCGAGCGCAGCGCCTCCCGCGTGCAGGACCTCGTGCTCGACCTGCTGACGCTGGCCGGTCAGGCGATCGGCCAGGACCGTTGCCCCGACGAGATCGCCGAGGCCGTACGCCGGCTGGGCGGCGAGGCCTGTCGGGCGACCGCTCCACACGGCGACCAGCAGCGCGCCTCCGCCTAGCTGTGAGCACCCGGCCGTTGCGTCTCGTGGCGGTCACGATTCGGCAACGGGGGCTCGCGTCGCTTGACCCCCGGGGGCGGCAGGGCGAGGTTGGGTCCGATCGCGCGCACCCGCGGGGTCGTCACCGCTAGCCAGAGACCCTGGGGAGGCTGTCCTGAGCACTCTTGAGGACCCGAGCTCGTCGGTGGCCGCCGACCCCGTCGCGCACGTGCCCGGCGAGGAGCGCATCGAGGGCCGCTCGCTGAGCCAGATCGCCTGGGGCCGGCTGCGCAAGGACAAGATCGCCCTCGCCGGCGGCTTCTTCATCCTGTTCCTGATCGTCGTCGCGCTGCTGGCGCCGCTCATCGTCAAGATCACCGGTGGGGCGCCCGACGAGTTCCACCAGGACCTGATGAACCCCGTCATCACCGACATCCCGCTCGGCAGCCTGGGCGGGATGAGCTGGCAGCACCCGATGGGCCTGGAGACGGTCACCGGGCGCGACATCTTCAGCCGGGTGCTCTACGGCGCGCGCATCTCGTTGCTGATCGCGATCCTCGCCACCGTGCTGTCGGTGGCCATCGGCACCGTCGTGGGCATCGTGGCCGGCTTCTTCGGCGGCTGGGTCGACGCGGTCCTGAGCCGGCTGATGGACATGTTCCTCGCCTTCCCGCTGCTGGTGTTCGCCATCGCGCTCTCCGGCGTCTTCCCCGACAAGGCCTTCGGGCTCTCGGGGCTGCCGCTGCGGCTGAGCCTGCTGGTCTTCGTGATCGGCTTCTTCAACTGGCCCTACATCGGGCGCATCGTGCGCGGACAGACGATCTCCCTGCGCGAGCGGGAGTACATCGAGGCCGCCCGCAGCCTGGGCGCACGTCGGCCCTACATCCTGTTCACCGAGCTGCTGCCGAACCTGCTGGCGCCGATCCTGGTGTACTCCACGCTGATCATCCCGACCAACATCCTGTTCGAGGCGGCGCTGTCGTTCCTCGGCGTCGGGGTGCCGCCGCCGACCGCCTCCTGGGGCGGGATGCTCGCGGACGCCGTGAACTTCTACACGGTGCCGCACTTCATGTTCTGGCCCGGCCTGGCGATCTTCGCCACGGTCCTGGCCTTCAATCTCTTCGGGGACGGCCTGCGTGACGCGTTCGACCCCAAGAGCCGGTGACCACCGGGCACACCCAGTCCGGGACCCTGCGCCTGCCAGGGACGGAGTACGACGAAGGGAACAAGATGCGCATCATGCGTAAGAGAGCAGCGGTCGCCATGGCGGTCGCTGCGGTGCTGGGGCTCAGTGCCTGCGGCTCCAGCGGTGGGGGCGGCAGCGACGGCTCCGAGCCCAAGCTCAGCAACGCCGCACTCGGCAAGATCTCCGACGCCTCGGACCAGAAGGGCGGAACCCTGAAGTTCGGCCTGGCCGGCGAGTGGGGCGACACCGTCGACCCGGGCGAGACCTACTACGGCTACTCCTGGGACATGCTGCGCAACTACGCACGCACCCTGGTGATGTTCAAGACCGAGCCCGGCAAGACCGGCCTCGAGCTCACCCCCGACCTCGCCACCGACCTCGGCAAGTCCAGCGACGGCGGCAAGACCTGGACCTACACGCTCAAGGACGGCCTGAAGTACGAGGACGGCTCGACGATCACCGCCAAGGACGTCAAGTACGCCGTGCTGCGCTCCACGGACAAGAAGACCTTCCCGAACGGCCCGGCGTACTTCGAGTCCATGCTCGACCTGCCCAAGGGCTACGACGGCCCCTACCGCAGCAAGGGCATGAACACCGACTCGGCGATCGAGACCCCCGACGACAAGACCGTCGTCTTCCACCTCACCAAGCCCTTCGCCGGCTTCGACTACCTCGCCCAGCTCCCGCAGACGGCCCCGGTGCCGCAGGCCAAGGACACCGGCGCGAAGTACAAGAACCACGTCATCTCCTCGGGCCCCTACATGTTCGACGGCAACTACAGCCCCACGAACGGGTTCACCCTCAAGCGCAACCCCAACTGGGACGCGGCCTCGGACCCGAACCGCAAGGCCCTGCCTGACGAGATGACCGTCAAGCTCAACATGGACCCCAACGACGTGGACAACCAGATCGCCGCCGGCACCCTGGACGTCGACATCGCGGGCACCGGCGTGCAGCCGGCCGAGCTCACCAAGGTGCTCCAGGACCCGACCCTGCAGAAGCGGGCGGACAACCCGATCAACGCGCGCCTCTGGTACACCTCGGTCAACCCCACGGTGAAGCCGCTGGACAACCTGGACTGCCGCAAGGCGATCATGTACGCGATGAGCCCGACGTCCTACCAGCGGGCCTACGGCGGCAAGTTCGCCGGTGGCGAGATCGCGACGACGATCATGCCCCCGCAGATCCCCGGCTACAAGGACTTCGACGTCTGGGGCCAGAAGAGCAACCCCAACGGCCAGGCCTCGAAGGCCAAGGACGCGCTCAAGGCCTGCGGGTCCGACATCGACACCAACATCGCCTACCGCGCGGAGCGTCCGAAGGAGAAGGCCACGGCCGAGGCCTTCCAGCAGTCGCTGGCCAAGGTCGGGATCAAGGTCACGCCGAAGCCGCTGCCCGAGGGTGACTACTTCTCCGGCACCTGCGGACTCCCGTCGTACGTCGTGAAGAACAACCTCGGCCTCTGCGTCAACGGCTGGGGTGCTGACTGGCCCGACGGCTACGGCTTCCTGTCGCAGATCGTGGACGGGCGGGTCATCCGCGAGACCGGTGGTTCCTCGAACACCTCGGTCCGCATCCCCGAGGTCGAGAAGATGCTCGACGCGGCCGTGGTGGAGCAGGACGAGACCACCCGGAACAAGATGTGGGGCGACATCGACGAGGCGGTGATGAAGCAGGCGGTCATCTACCCGGGCGTCTACGCCAAGGCCGTGCTCCTGCGCTCCAAGAACGCCACGAACGTCTTCGTCAACGAGTCGTTCGGCTACTACGACTACACCGCCATGGGTGTGAAGAAGTAGCAGCTGCACCACCACCGCATCCCTCACCTCGAAGGAAGTGAAGGCAACGGTGGGCGGTCCCGCCCCGGTCACCCCGGGGCGGGGCCGCCCGCCCCGCCACAGACTTGGTCTCTTACATCATCCGGCGCCTGATCGCCGCGGTCGGGCTCGTGATCGTGATCAGCATGATCACCTTCGCGATCTTCTACCTGATGCCGCGACTGGCCGGCGCCTCGCCGGAGACCCTGGCCGCGCGCTACGTGGGGCGCGCCGCGACCCAGGGCACCGTCGAGCAGACCGCGCAGCGGCTGGGCTTCTACGACCCCGTGCCCGTGCAGTACTGGCACTGGGTGAAGGGCGTCGTCGGCGGCACCACGGTCGACATCGGCTCCAGCGTGGAGAAGTGCCCGGCGCCCTGCCTGGGCTACTCCTTCCGCAACAAGGACCCGGTCCTGCCCGAGATCCTCCACCGGTTCCCGGTGTCGTTCTCCCTCGCCATCGGCGCCGCCGTGATGTGGCTCGTGGCCGGCGTGTCGATCGGCGTCCTGTCGGCCCTGCGCAAGGGGTCGTTCTTCGACCGCGCCGCGATGACCGTGGCCCTGGCCGGGGTCTCGATGCCGATCTTCTGGACCGGCCTGCTGGCGCTGTCCTTCTTCAGCTACAAGCTGGGCTGGACCCCACCGGGCGGCACCTACACACCGTTCACCGAGAACCCGCTGAAGTGGGCCTACGCCCTGCTGCTGCCGTGGATCAGCCTCGCCCTGCTCTTCTCCGCGCAGTACGCCCGGCTCACCCGCGCCGGCATGCTCGAGACGATGAGCGAGGACTACATCCGCACGGCGCGGGCCAAGGGCCTCAAGGAGCGCCAGGTCGTGGTCAAGCACGGGCTGCGCGCCGCCCTGACGCCGATCGTGACGATCTTCGGCCTCGACTTCGGCCTGCTGATCGGCAGCGCGGTGCTGACCGAGACCGTCTTCGGCCTGCCGGGCCTGGGCCAGCTGGCCATCGACGGCACCAAGAGCAACGACCTGCCGCAGGTGCTCGGCGTGGTGCTGCTGATCGCGGTCTTCGTGGCGATCTCCAACCTCGTCGTCGACCTCCTGTACGCCGTCATCGACCCGAGAGTGCGAGCGAAGTGACGACCCCGACGAACGAACGCACCCCCTCGGGGGCCGACGGCCGCACTCCGTACCTCGACGTGCAGGACCTCAAGGTGCACTTCTCCACCGACGACGGCCTGGTGAAGTCCGTCGACGGGCTCTCCTTCCACCTCGAGCGCGGCCAGACGCTCGGCATCGTGGGGGAGTCCGGGTCGGGCAAGTCGGTGACCAGCATGTCGATCATGGGGCTGCACACCGCGAAGAACGCCCAGGTCTCCGGGTCGATCAAGCTCGACGGCCAGGAGCTCGTCGGCCAGCCGCAGGACACCGTGCGGTTGCTGCGCGGCAAGAAGATGGCGATGATCTTCCAGGACCCGCTGTCGGCGATGCACCCCTTCTACACCGTGGGCAGCCAGATCGTGGAGGCCTACCGGATCCACAACAAGGTCTCCAAGAAGGTCGCCCGCCAGCACGCCATCGACATGCTCGACCGGGTCGGCATCCCGGAGCCGAAGAACCGGGTCGACGCCTACCCGCACCAGTTCTCCGGCGGCATGCGGCAGCGCGCCATGATCGCGATGGCGCTGTCCTGCGACCCCGACCTGCTGATCGCCGACGAGCCGACCACGGCCCTCGACGTGACCGTGCAGGCCCAGATCCTGGACCTCATCCGCGACCTCCAGCAGGAGTTCAACTCCGCCGTCGTGATCATCACCCACGACCTGGGCGTGGTCGCCGAGCTCGCCGACGACATCCTGGTGATGTACGCCGGCCGGGCCGCGGAGTACGGCACCGCGGAGCGCCTCTTCAACGAGCCGCAGCACCCCTACACCTGGGGCCTGCTCGGCTCGATGCCGCGCTTCGACAAGGCCCCGACCGACCGGCTGCTGCCGATCAAGGGCACCCCGCCCAGCCTGATCCGCGTGCCGAAGGGCTGTGCGTTCAACCCGCGCTGCGACTACCAGGAGCGGGTCGGCTCGGCCTGCGTCGTCGACCGCCCGGACCTGCTCGACGCGGGCGGCCAGCACCTGGTCGCCTGCCACATCCCGCCCACCGAGCGTCAGCAGATCTGGACGCAGGAGATTTCCCCGAGGCTGTCATGACGACCCCACCGCAGACCGACCCCGGAACGACCGAGCCGGGTGCGACCGAGCCAGCTGCCGCCGCACCCCGCCGCCGCGACACCAGCGGCCGCGAGAACCTCCTCGAGGTCGAGGACCTGGTCAAGCACTTCCCGCTCGGGGGTGGCTTCCTGAAGCGGTCGACCTCGGCGGTGCAGGCCGTCGACGGGGTCAACTTCACCGTGCGTCGCGGCGAGACGTTCTCGATCGTCGGCGAGTCCGGCTGCGGCAAGAGCACGACGGCCCGGCTGATCACCCGCCTGCTCGAGCCCACCGGCGGCAAGGTGACCTTCGAGGGCCGGGACGTCACGCACCTGTCGGACGCCAAGATGCGGCCGATGCGGCGCGACATCCAGATGATCTTTCAGGACCCGTACTCCTCCCTGAACCCCCGTCACACCGTCGGCAAGATCGTCGGGGCGCCGTACAAGCTGCAGGGCGTGACCCCGGAGGGTGGGCGCAAGCAGGCCGTCCAGGAGCTGCTCCAGACCGTGGGGCTGAGCCCCGAGCACTACAACCGCTACCCGCACGAGTTCTCCGGGGGGCAGCGCCAGCGCATCGGCATCGCCCGCACCCTCGCGCTGAAGCCCAAGCTGATCGTGGCCGACGAGCCGGTCTCGGCCCTCGACGTGTCGATCCAGGCGCAGGTCGTGAACCTGCTCGAGGACCTGCAGGTCGAGCTCGACCTGACCTACGTGATGATCGCGCACGACCTGTCGGTCGTGCGCCACGTCTCGGACCGCGTCGCGGTGATGTACCTCGGCAAGATCGTGGAGATCGGCGACCGCGACGACCTCTACGACCGCCCGAGGCACCCCTACACCGTCGCCATGCTCTCCGCGGTGCCGGTGCCGGACACCAAGCGCCGCCACCAGCGCGAGCGCATCCGCCTGCAGGGCGACGTCCCCAGCCCGATCAACCCGCCGCCGGCGTGCCGGTTCCACACCCGCTGCTGGAAGGCGCAGGAGATCTGCAAGACCGAGGAGCCGGCCCTGCTCCAGATCACGTCCGGCCCGGCCACCGGCCACCAGGTCGCCTGCCACTTCCCCGAGGGCGTCTGACCTCACCACGGGGCGCGCCGCCCCGCCCCGGCAGCCTCAGGCGGGAGCGGTCGTGGACCCCCGGCGGACGAGCTCGGTGTCGAGCACGACGTCGTCCTGGGCGGGATCACCGCCGGACAGCACGTCGAGCAGGATCCTGGCGCCGTGGTGGCCGAGGTCCGCGGCCGGCTGGGCCACCGTGGTGAGGTCGAAGAACTCCGCGAGCTCGTGGTTGTCGATGCCGACCACGGAGATGTCCTCCGGCACGCGCAGCCCCGACTGCCGGATCGCGTGCACGGCACCGATGGCCATCTCGTCGGAGGCCGCGAACACCGCGGTCGGAGGCTCGGGGGAGTCGTGCAGGCGCTGGAAGCCCGAGCGACCTCCCTCGGCGGTGAAGTCGCCGGTCACCTCCCACGACGGGTGCACGGGCAGCCCGGCGCGCTGCATGGTCGCGCGGTAGCCGCGCAGTCGGTCGGCCGGGGTGGAGAACTCCAGACCCACGTGATCGGGGTCGGGGGTGCCGCCGATGTGGGCGATCCGCGTGTGCCCGAGGTCGAGGAGGTGCTGCACGGCGAGGGAGGCGGTGCGCACGTCGTCGACGCAGACGCTGGGCCACTCCGGCACCGTGCCGCCGACGAGGACCGCGGGCCCGCCGGTCCTGGCCAGGGAGGCGATCTCCTCGGGAGTGGGGTGCAGGGCCAGGACCATCACGGCGTCCACCCGCTTGCCCAGGAGATGGGTGGAGAACAGCCGGCGCCTGGCCTCCTCGTCACCGGTGATGTTGTACAGGAGCATGTCGTAGCCCTCCCGTCGGAGCAGCTCCTCGGCGCCGTGGATCACCGAGCCGAAGAACCACCGGGTCACGTTGGGCACGACCACCCCCACGGTGTGGGTGAGGCCGCTGGCGAGGCTCGAGGCCTGGGGCGAGGCGACGTACTCCATGCGTGCCGCGGCGGCCAGGACGCGTTCCCTGGTCTCGTGCGACACCCGGGGTAGCCCGCGCAGGGCTCTCGACACCGTGGCGATCGAGACCCCGGCCTCGCGGGCCACGTCCTTGATGTCGCTCATGGCACGAGTCTCCACCGTGGGCCCCCCGGCCGCACCTCCCCCGGCCGCACCTCCCCCCGCCTCAGGGACCACGTTCGGCGACGAGGGCCTGGACCCAGGCGAAGGAACGCTTGGGCGTGCGTCGCAGGTCCTCTCGGTCGACCTCGACGAGGCCGAACCGCTGGGTGTAGCCGTGGGACCACTCGAAGTTGTCCATCAGCGTCCAGAAGACGTAGCTGCGCACGTCGGCCCCGGCGGTGCGCGCGGCGTCGATGGCGGCGAGGTGCGTGCGCAGGTAGTCGACGCGGTCCGGGTCGTCCACGCTGCCGTCCTCCCGGCGACGGTCGTCGCGGAAGGCCGCACCGTTCTCGGTCACCACCAGCGGCAGTCCGGTGCGTCGGTGCGTCCGCACCAGGAGCTCCTCGAGACCGGCCGGGTCGATCTCCCAGTCGATGGCCGTCCGAGGGCCGCGGGGCGTGAACCGGAAGTCCGAGACCCCCGGGAACGCCTCGACCTCCGCGTCGCCCCCGGTGTCGGCGACGGTGCGGTCACTCCCCGGTTCCAGTGTGTCGACGCGAGCCGGCGTGTAGTAGTTCACCCCGAGCCAGTCGGCCGAGCCGCGGACGAGCTCCAGGTCACCGGGGCGCACGACGTCCGGGTCGGCGAGGACCGGCGCCACCCGCAGCGTGCCCGCGTCGTGGGCGCCGTCGACCAGCGGCCCCAGCCAGACCCGGTTGCGGAGGGCGTCCACCCCGTCCGCGGCGAGTGCTGCTCCAGGTCGGTCGGGCCACACGGGTGTCAGGTTGAGCACCACCCCCACGGTGTCGGCCCCCGCCTCGTGCATCCGTGAGGCGGCCAGTCCGTGGGCGAGCATCAGGTGGTGGGCCGCACGATGTGCCTCGGGGCCGACCTGGCGGCCCGGCGCGTGCCGGCCGGAGCCGTAGCCGAGGTAGGCCGCGCACCACGGCTCGTTCATGGTCGCCCAGGTGCGGACGCGGTCCCCGAGCCGGTCGTGGACGTGGCCGGCGTAGTCGGCGAAGCGCTCGGCGGTCTCGCGCACGAGCCACCCGCCGCGGTCCTCCAGCGCCTGCGGAAGGTCCCAGTGGTAGAGCGTGGCCATGGGGCCCAGGTCACGGTCGAGCAAGCCGTCGACGAGCCGGTCGTAGTAGTCCAGCCCCGTCGCCAGGGGCGGCCCGCTCCCCGTCGGCTGCACCCGGGGCCAGGACACCGAGAACCGGTAGTGAGCCACCCCGAGGGCGTCCACCAGGTCGAGGTCGGGGCCCGGGTCGGGGTAGGAGCCGCAGGCCACCGTCCCGTCGCTGCCGTCCTCCACCGCGCCGGGCACCCTGGTGAAGGTGTCCCAGATCGACGGGCCACGCCCGTCGGCGTCGACGCCGCCCTCGATCTGGTACGCCGCCGTCGCGACGCCGAACGTGAGCCGGCGGCCGTCGTCGAGCCCCGTGCTCATCCCTTCACGCTGCCGGCCAGGAGCCCGCGCAGGAAGAAGCGCTGCAGGCTGAGGAACACGACCAGGGGCACGACCAGGGAGACGAACGCCCCGGCGGAGAGCAGGTGCCAGTCGGCACCCCGGGTGCCGGACAGCTCGGCGAGCCGCACCGTCAGCGGCGACACGTCGAGGTTCCCGCCGCCGAACACCAGCGCGACCAGCAGGTCGTTCCAGACCCAGAGGAACTGGAAGATGCCGAAGGCCGCGATCGCGGGCACCATCAGGGGCAGCATGATCTGGGTGAAGATCCGCACGTGGCCGGCGCCGTCCACCCGCGCCGCCTCGACCAGCTCGGCCGGGATCTCGCGCATGAAGTTGTGCAGCAGGTAGATCGCCAGCGGCAGCGCGAAGATCGTGTGGGAGAGCCAGATCGTGTAGAAGCCGCCCCCGGGTGCCTCCGGTCCGGCGAGCGACGGCAGCCCGAATGGTGGGGTGACGTACAGCGAGAGCAGCGGGATCATCGTCACCTGGATCGGGACGATCTGGAGGGCGAAGACGGCCACGAACAGCAGGTTCCGCCCCGGGAACCTCATCCACGCGAAGGCGTACGCCGCCATCGAGGCCAGCGTGATCGGCAGCACCACGCTGGGGATCGTGATCACCACCGAGTTCACGAAGAACGTCCCGAGGTCGGTGTCGCTGCCCACCAGGACCTGCCGGTAGTTCTCCAGGGTGACCGAGGGATCGGTGAAGAAGGTCCACCACCCGCTGCCCTTGACGTCGTCCTCGGGGCGGAAGGAGGAGATGAACAGGCCCAGGGTCGGAACCGTCCAGAGGACCGCGATCACCACCGCGATCAGCGAGGCCCACGGCGAGGTGAGCTTCTTCCGTGCGCTCGCCGCGGCCACGTCGGCCCGGCCGACGAGGGTCAGCTTCTCGGTCATGGCGCTCATCGGGACTCCAGGTGGCGCAGCTGGCGGATGTTGTAGGCGACGATCGGGGTGACGAGCAGGAACAGCAGGACGGCCAGCGCCGCCCCCAGCCCGTTGTTGAAGGACCGGAAACTCTGCACGTAGAACTCGTAGGCGATGACGCTCGTGTCGAAGTTGCCACCGGTCGCGGTGCGCACGATGTCGAAGACCTTCAGCGTCGCGATGCTGATGGTGGTGAGCACGACGATCAGGGACGGCCGGATCAGGGGCACCGTGATGTAGCGGAACATCGCCAGGCCACGGACGCCGTCGAGCCGGGCGGCCTCGACGATGTCCTCGGGGATGGCGCGGATCGCGGCCGAGAGCACCGTCATCGCGAAGCCGGCCTGGACCCAGATCATGATCACGACCAGGAACAGCGTGTTCCAGGGCTGGGTCAGCAGGAAGCGGTAGGTGTCGAGCCCGAGCACCTTGAGGATCTCGTTCAGCAGGCCGATCTGAGGGTTCTCCGCCGAGCGGTAGTCGTAGACGAACTTCCAGATCAGCGACGCCCCGACCAGGGAGATGGCCATCGGCAGGAAGATCAGCGCCTTGGCGAACTTCTCGAAGCGCGAGCGGTCGACCACCACCGCGTAGACCAGCCCGATCAGGGTCGCCGCCACCGGTGTCACCACGACCCAGATCGCGGTGTTGCGCAGCACCCCGAGCTGCTCCCGGTCGGTGAAGATCGTCCGGTAGTTGTCCATCCCGACGAACTGGGTGGAGCTGCTGTCCCGGAACGACTCGTAGATGGTGCGCAGACCCGGGTAGAGGAGCCCGAGGGCGATCATCAGCACGGCCGGCAGCACGAACGCCGCCTTCTGCACCCCCTCGCCGCGCCGTGTCGTGAACCGGTCGGCGATCACCAGCACCGCGATCACCACGCCCAGGAACAGGGCGATCACGATGGCCAGCTGCACCAGCTTCTCGGTGGTCGACACGACGGGTCCTCTCACGGTGGCAGATGGGGGCGGGGCAGGGGCAGGGGGCCGGCCGGACGGCGCCGGCCCCCTGCGTGGGGCCTACTTCCAGGAGGACTCGATGTTCGCGAGGGTCTCGGTGGTGCTCTGCCCGGTGATCCACGCGGTCATCTGCTTCCAGAACGACCCGGCGCCCACGGCGCCCGGCATCTGGTCGGAGCCGTCGAAGCGGAAGACGGCCTCCTTGTCCTGGAAGATCTCGCCCGACAGCTTGTCGATGGGGCTGACGATGTTGGCGAGGTCGAGGCCCTTGTTGGCGCTGACCCAGCCGCCGTCGGGCGTGGCCTTGGCCTTCTCGTTGGCCCAGGTGTCGGTGGAGAGGTAGGTCTGGAAGGCCTGGACCTCCGGTCGGTCGCTGAAGGCGGCCACGAACTCACCGCCACCGAGCACCGGCTTGCCGAAGTCCTCCGTGGTCGTGGGCAGGTAGAAGGCGAAGACCTTGCCGTTCTCCGAGACGTCGGTGCCCTTGGGCCAGTTGGCCGCGTAGAAGTTGGCCTGGCGCATCATGGCGCACTTGCCGTCCAGGATCGGCAGTCCGCCGTCGGTCCACGGCGTCGTGGCGATCGAGGTCGCGTCGCCGATGCCGCCGTTGACGTAGTCCTCGTTCTTGAGGATCGCGCCCACCCGGTCGAGGGACTCCTCGATCTTCGCGTCGTCGAAGGGGGTCTTGTGCGCCACCCACTCGTCGTAGGCGTCCGGACCGGCGTCGCGCAGCACGGCGTCCTCCAAGAAGTCGGTCAGCGGCCAGCCGGTCGCGTCGCCGGACTCGATGCCGAAGCACCACGGCTTGGTGCCGGAGGCGGCGATCTTGTCCGAGAGCGCGGTCATCTGGTCCCAGGTGGTGGGCACCTGCCAGCCGTTCTTCTCGAACGTCTCGGGGGAGTACCACACGAAGGACTTCACGTTGGCGCCCAGCGGAGCGGCGTAGAAGGTGTCGTCGACGGTGCCGTAGGACTTCCAGTCCTCGCCCCAGAACTCGTCGACGTTGGCGGCAACGGCCTTCGGCGCGGCCACGACCTTCTTGGTGTCGGTCACCAGCGTCTTGAGCAGTCCCGGCTGCGGGACGAAGGCGATGTCGGGCGGGTTGCCGCTGCGCACGCGCACGACGAGCTGGGCCTCGAACTCCTTGGACCCCTCGTAGACGATCTCGGTTCCGGTGCAGTCGGTGAAGAGCTGGTAGGAGTCCTTCTGGGAAGTGGCTTCCGGTGCGACGATCGAGGTGTAGACCCGGACCTTCTTGCCGCTGAGGTCTCCGAACCCGGTCAGGTCCTTGCACTCGGCCTTGCCCTCACCGGGTGAGGTGCCTCCGGCGGAGGCGGAGCCGCCGCCGTCATCGCCGCAGGCGGTCAGGCTGAGCCCGGCGGCGAGCAGCAGCGTCAGTGACGCGGCTCCTCGGCGAGCAGTGGTGATTCGCATGGTGCGCTCCTTCTCGGTCCGTTGGCCGGTGCCGGCCCCGGGGTGCCGGTCCCTGATGCAGTGCGTAAACGTTTACACACTGTGATCGCAACCACAAGGGGGTTCGTCCCGGTGGTCCGTGGGCACCGCCCTCCAGGGCCGTGGACGAGGCGGTGGGACGACCCGGCGGGGTCACCCGCACCTCCACCGAGTCGGTAGGTTCGGGGGGCACCGGGACCGCGGACGCCCACCGACGTCGTGAGAGGACGCACATGGACGAGGAGCACGGACCCCACGTCGACGGGGACGACGAGCACTACGAGCGCGACGACCAGGTGCGCAACGCCCTGCTCAAGGGTCTCGCCGCGGTCGTCATCATCGGCCTGGTGATCGCGATCGGCACGGTGCTCGTCGTCCGCGCGCTCGGGCTGAACGACGGCACGGCCGCCGGCCCCGTCGGCTCGGGCCCCTCCGGCCCGGTCCAGCCGCTCCCGACGACGGCCCTGCCGGTGCCCGGCCAGGAGTCCGCGAGCGCGAGCGACGGCCCCACCGACGAGCCGACCAAGAAGCCCAAGGGCGCCCTGCAGCTGCAGGTCTCACCGGTCCGGGCGAGCGCCATGGAGCGGGTCAACCTTACCGGCACCTACCGCGGCAACGACAACGTGCCGCTGGAGGTGCAGCGCTACGAGGACGGCACCTGGAGCAACTTCGGCGTCCAGGCCACCGTCCGCGTCGGCACCTACGCGACGTACATCATGACCGGCCGCGCCGGCGAGAACCGCTTCCGGATGTTCGACCCCACCACCAAGCGCGGCAGCAACGTGGTCCTGGTGACGATCGGCTGATCAGCCCCGGCCGCGCAGGACGTCATGCGTTCCGAGGGCTATGGGCCACGATGCGCATGACGTCCCGGGTGAGGTCATCCGAAGCGGTCGCCACGACGGCCGCTGCGCATGACGTCCGACGGCGGCGCCGACCTCACGACGTACGACGGGTCGGGCCCAGCGTGAGCTGGACCCGACCCGTGCGACCGCTGGGGTGTGACCTCAGTCGGGGATGTAGTCGAACTCGTCGGGGTTGGGGCCGGTGCGGCCGTCCTCGCCCTTGTCGAGCGCGCTGATCTTCTGGACCTGCTCGTCGGTGAGCTCGAAGTCGAAGATCTCGAAGTTCTCCTTCATCCGCTCGACGCTCGAGGACTTCGGGAAGATGATGTCGCCGCGCTGCACGTGCCAGCGCAGGGTCACCTGGGCGGTGCTCTTGCCGACCTCGTCGGCGATGGCGGAGATGACGTCGTCCTTCAGGACGCCGCCCTGCGCGATCGGCGACCATGCCTCGACCAGGATGCCGGCGTCGTGGCTGGCCTTCCGGGCGGCGTCGTTGGTCAGGTAGGGGTGGACCTCGATCTGGTTGACCGCGGGCACGACGTCGGTCTCGGCGGCCAGGCGCGCGAGGTGCGCGGGCTGGAAGTTCGAGACGCCGATGGACCGGGCGCGACCGTCCTTCTGGAACTCGATCAGCGTCTTCCAGGTGGAGACGAAGTCGCCGTCGTACTGCGTGGGCAGCGGCCAGTGGATCAGGAACAGGTCGACGTAGCCGCCGATGGCGGCGATCGTGTCGTCGAAGGCCTTGCGGGCCGCGGCGGGCTCGTGGAAGCCGTTGTTGAGCTTGCTGGTGATGAACAGCTCCTCGCGGGCGATGCCGGAGGCCTTGATGGCCTCGCCGACGCCGGCCTCGTTGCCGTACATCTCCGCGGTGTCGATGTGGCGGTAGCCGGCCTCGAAGGCCTGGCCGGTGATCTTCGCGGTGTCCTCGGGCGGGACCTGGAAGACCCCGAAGCCGAGCTGGGGGATGGAGTTGCCGTCGTTCAGGGTGAGGTTCGGAACAGTAGCCATACCTATGGGTACACCGCATCGGCCCGGAGTATTCCTCCGAGTTCGGACCGGGCCACCCGGCGGGAGGGGCGCGAGGCCCTCAGACGGAGTAGGTGTTGGGGTCGCGCCACGTGCGCTCGAAGGGCAGCCGCCACAGGTGTGGCGCGATCAGCTGGTGGATCCGGTTGGGTCCCCACGAGCCCTGCGGGTAGGGGCGCACGACGGGCGGGTTGTCGATCAGCGGCGAGGAGACCTCCCACAGCCGCTCGATGCCCTCGGCCGAGGTGAACAACGTGCGGTCGCCGCGGGCGGCGTCGTAGATCAGCCGCTCGTAGGCCTCGAGCACGGCCCCGGCCCAGCCGGTCTCGTGCATGGCGAACTGCATCGAGAGCTTGTCCAGCTTCATGCCCGGGCCCGGACGCTTGCCGTAGAACGACAGCGACATCTTCGACTGGTCGGCGAGGTCGAAGGTCAGGTGGTCGGGGCCGTTGTCGCCGACGCCGGAGCCGCCGGGGAACATCGAGCGCGGGGGCTCGCGGAAGGCGATCGAGATGATCCGGGCGCCCTCGGCCATCCGCTTGCCGGTGCGGAGGTAGAACGGCACGCCGGCCCAGCGCCAGTTGTCGACGTAGCACTTGAGCGCGATGAAGGTCTCGGTCTCGGAGTCGTGCCGGACGCCCTCGATGTCGCGGTAGCCGATGTACTGCCCGCGGACCACGTCGTGCGGCTCGATCGGCAGCATCGAGCGGAAGACCTTGTTCTTCTCCTCGCTGATCGCCCGGGGCTCCAGGGCGGTCGGCGGCTCCATCGCGGTGAAGGCCAGCACCTGGAACAGGTGGGTCACCACCATGTCGCGGTAGGCGCCGGTGGACTCGTAGAAGTTGGCGCGCTGGGCGAGCCCTAGCTCTTCGGGCACGTCGATCTGCACGTGGCTGATGTGGTTGCGGTGCCAGATCGGCTCGAAGAGCCCGTTGGCGAAGCGGAAGGCCAGGATGTTCTGGGCCGCCTCCTTGCCGAGGAAGTGGTCGATCCGGAAGATCTGCTCCTCGGCGAAGACCTGGTGCAGCTCGCCGTTGAGCGCCTTGGCCGACTCGAGGTCGACGCCGAAGGGCTTCTCCATGATGATCCGGCTGCGCTCGACGAGGTCGGCGTCCTTGAGCATGTGCACGACCGGCAGCGCCGCCTTGGGGGGCACGCTGAGGTAGTGCAACCGGCGCAGGTCGTCGGTGTGCCCGAACTCGCCCTCGGCGTGCTCGACCGTCTCGCGCAGTGCGTGGGCACCTCCGGCGCCGGGGGCCCAGTGCAGGCGCTGGGAGAACTCGGCCCATCCCTCGGGGTCGGGACCCTCCCCGCCGTACTCCGCGATCGCCTTCTGGGCGAAGGCGATGAAGGAGTCCCGGTCGTGGTCGTCCAGCGACGTGCCCACGACCTGCACCTCGGTCAGCAGGCCCGACTGGAACAGGTGCAGCAGGCCGGGCAGCAGCTTGCGCTGCGCGAGGTCGCCGGTGGCACCGAACAGGACGACGGTCGTGGGGGTCGGCATGGGTCCAGCCTGCCGTCCCCGATGCCGATTTGAAACCGGGGACGGGAAAAGTTGCCGGGCTCGGGAACAAGGGCCGGGGGTCGGCCGTTGTCACCAGTGTGCGAGGTTGAGTCGAGGAGGCTCAAGTTGTTTGACACTTCGACCTCATCGCAGCACAGTTTGACCCGCACGATCGGCAGGCCCCAGCACATCCCGGGGCCGCCCCCACGCACATCTCACACGGAGGTAGCA
>CAVVQW010000013.1:0-27285 GCA_963750435.1 uncultured Actinomycetota bacterium
GCGGCCACGGCCCGCGAGCGAGGGTGCCACTCCGGTCAAGCCCCGCAGTGTGGTGTACGACGGTGATTCTTCGTTGATGCCGTTCAGGCGCGGATGGCAGCGATGGGGTCGAGGTCGCGGTGGCGGTAGCCGTTGCGTCTGTTGGACCGCTCGAGATCACGCCTTGTCCACTCGACCGGACAGGCAGGGCGTTGGACAGGTGAGGACACCGAGTGGCCGCTCGGTTGGACACGAGTTGGACATGTTCGCCGACGCGGCACAGAGATGTCCGGAAAATGACGATGGGCCCCGCTGTGCGGGGCCCATCTGCTGTGTCCGAGGGGGGACTTGAACCCCCACGCCCGATAAAGGGCACTAGCACCTCAAGCTAGCGCGTCTGCCTATTCCGCCACCCGGACGAGCAACGGAACAGTAGCAAGCCGACGCCCGGATGACGCAATCGGGGTCCCACCCCACCAGGGCAGATCGGCTAGCGGACGGTGAAGCTCACCGGCGGTCCGTAGCGTCCCACGAGCCACTTGCGCACCGGCGACAGGACGACGGTGTAGCGACCCTTGCGCAGCCGGGTGGTCGACACGTTGCTCGTGAAGTGCCGGCCCGTGAGCACGAGGGGTGCACGGAGGCCCTTGCCGGTGATCTTCACGACGCCCCAGTACATCGTCAGGCGGTAGCGGTAGTAGTCCCAGCTGAAGCGCACCGTGCGCCCGGACTGGCGTACGACGGCCCGCGGGTTGGCGATCCAGGGTACGTAGGTCATCGCGAGCCGGGGCTGGGTCTTGAGCACCCCCATCTGGAAGAGGCTCGCGCCGTAGCGCTGGGCCACGATGGTCTCGCCGGTCGACGTGGGGTGCACGCCGTCGACGGTGTGCCGGCGCGGCACCCAGGCGGCGCTGGTGTCGACGGTGCGGATGTCAAGACCGAGGCCCTCGTACTTCGCCACCAGGCCGGCGTACCCGGCGTTGACCGTGTCGATGGCACCACCCGGCGCGTCGATGGTGCGGACGGCGGTGCCGGGGTAGATCACGGTGTGCAGCACCGGCGAGAGCACGACACGGGTCTCGGGCCGGGCCGTGAACAGGTTGGTCAGATAGGTGTCCATGTCCTCGACCACCGTCGGCGCCGCTGCCCCGTGGTTGAGGTCGTTGAACCCCGACATCAGCAGCACGACGTCGGGCTGGGCCTGGGCGACCTCCGAGGCGATCGTGTCCTTCTGGTTGTGCAGCTTCGACCCACCCAATGAGTCGTGCCGGTCGTAGGTGCGCCACGACGGCACGATCCAGAACGGGATCGGCCCGGTGTTGCCGGCCCGGGGGCCGACCAGGTTCATCGGCACGCCCTGGCGGCGGAACTCCTGCCAGATCCGGAAGCGCCAGGTGTAGTCGCCGGTGAACTCGTGGCTGATCGAGTCACCCGCGATCATCACCTTCACCGGGCCGGTCGCCTCGGCCGCGGCTGCCGCGGTCGTGCGGGCGGCGGCGGAGGTGGGCGCCGTCGGTGCCGGGGCGGGCTCCTGCTCGGCCGGCGCGGCGGCCTGGTCGGCGGTCTGGTCGGCGGTCTTCGGCGCGGCGGGCGCGGGGGTGGACCCCGAGTGAGATCCCGGGTCCGACGCGGCAGGCGCAGGCGTTCGGGCTGCCGGGTCGGCGGCGGACGACGCCGTGGCGGGGTCCGGCGCGACCGGGGCCTCGGCAGCGGTGGCCGGCACCGCGGCCAGCGCGGTGACGAGCCCGATGCTCAGGGCCAGTGAGGGGACGAGGAGGGCAGCACGCAGGGCTGCCCGGCGGCGGGCGGACGGACCCGCACCCGAGAAGAGAGGTGGCACGAGTCAACTATCGGGACAAAAAGTGTTCAGCGCGACCCGAATCGGGACACCGTCCGAGATCCGGGCCCGACACGTCCGAAATGTCTAGACCACCGGTAGCGGACAACCGACTCACCAGCCCGCCGGCAGGGGGCGACCCTCGGCGAAGCCGGCGGCCGACTGCACGCCGACCACCGCGCGGTCAGCGAGCTCCTCCAGGCTGTGTGCACCGGCGTACGTCGCGGCGGAGCGGACGCCCGAGCAGATCTCGTCGACGAGGTCCTCGACGCCGGGGCGGGCGGGGTCCAGGAACATCCGGGACGAGGAGATGCCCTCCTCGTAGAGGCCCTTGCGCGCCCGGTCGAAGGCGCTGTCGGTCGACGTGCGGTTGGCCACCGCGCGGGCCGAGGCCATCCCGAAGCTCTCCTTGTAGGCCCGCCCGTCGGCGCCGACGTGCAGGTCGCCCGGCGACTCATGGGTGCCCGCGAACCACGAACCGACCATCACCTGCGACGCCCCGGCGGCCAGGGCGAGGGCCACGTCGCGCGGGTGGCGCACTCCCCCGTCGGCCCAGACGTGCTTGCCGTGGCGGCGCGCTGCCTCGGCGCACTCGAGCACGGCGCTGAACTGCGGGCGACCGACGCCGGTCATCATCCGGGTGGTGCACATGGCACCGGGCCCGACGCCCACCTTGATGATGTCGGCGCCCGCCTCGACGAGGTCGTGCACGCCGTCGGCGGAGACCACGTTGCCGGCGACGACGGGGACACCCGGGTCCACCGCGCGCACGGCGGCGAGCGCCTCGATCATCCGCTCCTGGTGGCCGTGGGCGGTGTCGACCACGAGCGTGTCCACGCCCATGGCCAGGAGCCGGCGGGCCTTGTCGGCCACGTCGCCGTTCACGCCGAGGGCGGCGGCGACCCGCAGGCGACCGAGCCGGTCGACGGCCGGGGTGTAGATCGTCGAGCGCAGGGCCCCGATGCGGGTCAGGATGCCGACCAGCGCGCCGTCGTCGTCCACGGCCGGCGCCAACCGGTGTCGCGAGGAGTGCAGCACGTCGAACGCCTCGCGCGGTTCCATGGTGGCCTTCAGCGTGACCATGTCGGTGGTCATCACGTCGGCGATCTGGGTGAACCGGTCGACGCTGGTGCAGTCGCCCTCGGTGACCACCCCGACCGGCCGGCCGTCCTCCAGCACCACCGCGGCCCGGTGCGACCGCTTCGGCAGCAGCGCGAGGGCGTCGCTGACGGTGTCTTGCGGACTCAGGGTGATCGGGGTCTCGAAGACGCTGTGGCGGCTCTTCACCCAGGCCACCACCTCCTCGACGACGTCGAGGGGGATGTCCTGCGGGATCACGGCCAGGCCGCCCCGGCGGGCCATCGTCTCGGCCATCCGGCGGCCGGAGACGGCCGTCATGTTGGCGACGACGAGGGGGACGGTGGTGCCCGTGCCGTCGCCGACACCCGCACGCTGCGCCAGGTCCACGTCGTACCGCGAGGTCACTCCGGAGCGCCGCGGGACCATGAACACGTCGTCGTAGGTCAGGTCATAGGCTGGCGGGATGTCGCTGAGGAATCGCACGGGAGCCGAATCTACCCGCCCCGTGGACGGGTCGGGGTCGGTCCCGAGCAGTGTCACGGGGAGTGTCACGGGGAGGGCTCCGGGCCGGGTCAACCTGATCGGCGAGCACGTCGACTACAACGGCGGGCGGTGCCTGCCGATGGCGCTGACCCAGACCACGCAGGCGACCGTCACCCTGCGCGACGACGAGGTGGTGCGCGTGACCAGCGGCGACCTGACCTGGGAGGGCCCCGTCGACGCCCTGGCCGACGCCGACCCGTGGGCTCTCTACGTCACCGGGGTGCTGCTCGCCCTGGACGTACGCCGTGGCCTCGAGATCGCCCTGACCAGCACCGTCCCGATCGGCGCAGGCCTGTCCAGCTCGGCCGCGCTGGAGTGCAGCGTCGCCGTGGCCGTCGACTCCCTGCTCGCCCTCGGCCGGACCCGTGACGACCTGCTGGCGGCCTGCATCCGCGCCGAGCAGGAGTACGTCGGCGCACCGACCGGCGGCCTCGACCAGGAGATCGCCGTCCACGCCGAGGCGGGCCGGGCCCTGCTGGTCGACTTCGCCACGGGCGACCGCGAGCAGGTGCCGTTCGACCCCGCGGCCCACGGCCTCGGCGTGCTCGTCATCGACACCCGCGTCAGCCACTCCCTGACCGACGGCGGCTACGCCACCCGCCGCGACGAGGCGTGGGAGGCCGCCCGCCTGCTCGGCGTCAGCCACCTCGCGGAGGCCACGCCCGGCCACCTCTACCGCGAGGCCCTGCCCGAGCCGATCTCGCGCCGGGCCTGGCACGTGGTCAGCGAGGTGCAGCGGGTCGACGCGTTCGTCGCCGCGCTCCGGGCCGACGACTGGGCCGCGCTCGGGCCGTTGCTGGACGCCTCGCACGCCTCGCTGCGCAACGACTACGAGGTCTCCTGCGAGGAGCTCGACGTCGCCGTCCAGACCGCCCGCGAGGCCGGGGCGCTGGGAGCCCGGATGACCGGCGGCGGCTTCGGCGGCTCCGCCATCGCCCTGGTGCCGCTCGAGCGGCTCACCGCAGTCCGGTCGGCCGTGTCGCTGGCGTTCACCTCCCGCGGCTGGGGCGAGCCCGACTTCATCGACGCCGAGCCCGGCCCCGGCGCGCACGTCGTGGACGACCACGACGAGGAGCCCGCCCCCGCCTGAGGCCCTAGGTCGCGTCCACCCCGATGCGGCCGCTGCGGAAGGCGTCGACGAACAGCGCGTGGTCGCGGCGCACGGTCTCGGCGTACGTCAGGGCGAAGTCGACGACGTGGTCGGCGAACTCGTTCCGACGGCCCTCGAGGCTCGCCACGATCGCCTCCTCGACCTGGAACTCCACGAGGTCCTGGTCGCTGTCCTCGTCGGAGGCGCAGTGCACCTTGGCCGTGGCCCGGCCGAGCAGCTCGACGACGGCCGCCATGTCGTCGGGCTCGGTGATGTCGTCCCAGTCCAGGTCGACCTCGTAGGGCGAGACCTCGGAGATCACGAAGCCGACACCGCCCATCTCGGTGTAGCCCAGCAGCGGGTCGGTGTGCACCTGCAGCGCCCGCTGGCTGACCACGGTGCGGTGGCCCTCGTGCTGGAAGTAGTCGCCGATCGCCTCGTTGTCGACGAAGCGGCTCAGCGCCGGCACGTTGGCCTGCTTCATCGACAGGACGACGTCGTTGTCGAGGGCCTGGCTGTACCCCTCCACCAGCAGGTTGTACGCCGGGAGGCCGGCGCTGCCGATCCCGAACCCCGACTTGCCGACGGCGTCGCGCAGGTCGTAGAACAGCGCCCGGTCGAACCGCTTGGAGACCGGGATCGTGCCGAGGTACGCCGCGAACGCCTTCTCGACCGCGCGGCGCTCCTTGGCCGGCAGGGGCCGGATGCTCGCGTCCTCGGTGAAGACCCGGACGCCGTCCTCGACGTGGGTCATCCCGTCGAGCAGCTCGGCGCGCTTGATCGAGCGGGCGCTGACCAGGGCCTCGAGCACGGGGCCGTCGGTGTTCTCCAGGTGCAGCGCGAAGTCGTCGTCGTCCTCGGTGCCGGCGTAGTGGTCGACCTGGGCGAGGTAGGAGTCCAGGAACCGTCGGATCAACGACTCGACGGCGTCCTCCGGCAGCGCCTTCTGCCAGCCGAGCAGGGCCAGGCTGGCGCAGAACCGCTGGAGGTCCCAGGTGAAGTGGCCGATGTAGGCCTCGTCGAAGTCGTTGATGTCGAAGACCAGCCGGCCGTCGGAGTTCAGGTAGGTGCCGAAGTTCTCGACGTGCAGGTCGCCGTGGATCCAGATCGCGCCGCTCCGGGCGTCGACCCAGCGGTCCTTGGTGCGGGTCATGTCGGCGTAGAAGAGGCAGGCCGAGCCGCGGTAGAAGGCGTGCGGGCTGACCGCCATCTTGCGGTACTTCGCGCGGAAGGCGTGCGGGTCGGCCTTCATCAGCGGTGCGAAGGCGTCCTGGAAGACCTCGACGATGAGGTCGGTGCGCTGGGTCTTGTTCACCGGGTCACCCTGCCACGCCGGGGCCGCCGTCGTCGGTGGTCCGCGGGGCCCGCAGGCCCACGGACCGCAGCTCCAGCGCGGCCAGCCGGTCGATGACCGCGAGGTCACCGCGCCGCCAGGCCCCGGCCGGGTCGTCGTCGAGCCGGGCCAGCACGTGCAGCGGCTGGTGGGCCATCGCGCGCAGGGCGAACAGGTCGAGGTCGGCGTGGGCGTCGAGGAACCGCCGCCCGGCGGTCGCCCGGCGTACGAAGGCGAGGCGGGGCGGCAGGTAGACCCAGAGCAGCACCAGGATCGGGATCAGCGCGACGGCCAGCCCGAGCCAGTGGGCCAGCGACTCCACGGCCTGCACCTGGGCGCGACCGGCGCCCGCCAGGCCGTCGGCCGCTCCCCCGGCGCCGGTGAACGGCTTCTGCACGTCGTCGCCGACCAGCGGGATGCCGCCGACCTTCTCCCCCGCGTCGCGCAGCCGGTCGGCCAGGTCGGAGGCCGAGGCGTCGATCTTGGTGCCGGGGGTGCGCAGCTCCAGGGTGGCGTCGCGGACGTGACGGGCGATCACCACCCAGAGCCAGACCCACAGCACCAGGCCGACGTCGCCGGCGACCTGCACGGCCCGGCGCACGGGGGTGTCGGCGTACAGCTTCGGCGTCGTCATGGGAGCACTGTTCCCCGAACCCGGGTGTTCAATGGGACATGGCCCTCCGCATGAAGCACCATCTCGGGTCCGCCCTCTCGCAGCTGCGGCACGAGCCCGTCCCGTTCCGGCTCCGCGCCGCCCACGGCGGCACCCCCGTCCTGGACTCGACGTCGGCCTCGGTGGTCTGGGAGCCCCGACGCCTCGTGCCGGTGCACGCCGTGCCGCGCGAGGACCTGCTCGTCCCGGTCGAGGCCGCCGACCCGCAGCCGGGCCTGCCCGACCTCGACGCGCTGCCGCCGATGCTGGGCCCGACGGACTTCTGGACCCACACCTGCCCGGGGACCGTCCTGGACCTCGTGCTTCCCGGCCTGGTGCTGGCGGGCGCGGCGTTCGCGCCCGACGACCCCGACCTGGAGGGGCTCGTCGTGGTCGACCACCAGTCGCTCGACGAGTGGTACGCCGAGGACCAGCCGTTGGTCGGGCACCCGCACGACCCGTTCAAGCGCATCGACGTCCTCGCGACCTCACGGCACGTGCGGGTCAGCCTCGGCGGCGTCGAGCTGGCCTCGAGCCGGCGGGCGACGATGCTCGTCGAGACCCACCTGCCGAGCCGCTACTACCTCCCGGCCGAGGACGTCGCCACCGAGCTCCTCGTCGCGTCACCGACCGAGTCGACCTGCGCCTACAAAGGGGTCGCGTCGTACCTCTCCACCGCCGACGGCAGCCCCGCGGGCACCGACGTCGCCTGGCACTACCGGCAACCGCTCGACGACGCCGTCCGCGTGCGCGACCACGTCTGCTTCTGGGCCGAGCGCACCGACCTCGAGGTCGACGGTCGTGCCGTGCCGCGCCCGGTCACCCCGTGGTCGACGCCCGAGGAGCAGAGCGGCGCGGACCCCGACCGACTCGAGTTCGGCTGAGGTCCGCTCCACCGGGATGCGGGCGGGTCAGATCACTTCAGCTGGTCACTTCAGCTGGGCGGAGGTGAGCCCCAGCACCCGGCGGGCCACGATCAGCTGCTGGATCTGCTGGGTGCCCTCGAAGATGTCGAGGATCTTGGAGTCGCGGCCCCACTTCTCGAGCAGCTCGGTCTCGCTGTAGCCGAACGTGCCGGCCAGCTCCACGCAGCGCAGCGTGACGTCGGAGCCCATCCGGCCGGCCTTCGCCTTGGCCATCGAGGCCTCCATCGAGTTCGGCTCGCGGTTGTCGGCCATCCACGCGGACTGCAGCGTGAGGAGGTACGCCGCCTCCCAGTCGGCCTCGAGCTGGAGGAACGTCGCCGCCGCGGCCGACTGGTTCAGCGCGGGGCGGTCGTAGTCCAGCTCGACGCCGGCCTCGGAGAGGATCTCGCGGGTCAGGTCGAGCGAGGCCCGGGCGCAGCCCAGCGCCATCGCCGCGACCAGCGGGCGGGTGTTGTCGAAGGTCGCCATGGCGCCGGCGAAGCCCTGCTTGGGGTCGACGTCGGCCGAGCCCAGGAGGTCCTCGGCGGGCACGCGGCAGTCGTCGAAGATGATCACCGCGGTGTCGGAGGCGCGGATGCCGAGCTTGTGCTCGAGCCGCTCCACGCGCATGCCGGGGTTGTCCTTGCGGACCACGAAGGACTTGATCGCCGCACGGCCGAGCTCGCGGTCGAGGGTCGCCCAGACGACGACGCTGTCGGCGCGGTCGCCGGAGGTGACGTAGATCTTCTCGCCGTTGATGACGTACTCGTCACCGTCCTTGGTGGCGGTGGTCTTGATGTTGCCGGAGTCCGAGCCCACGCCGGGCTCGGTGATGGCCATCGCGGCCCAGGTGCCGGCGTACCGCTCCAGCTGCTCGTCGGTGGCGACCGAGGCGATGGCGGAGTTGCCCAGGCCCTGGCGCGGCATCGACAGCAGCAGCCCGACGTCGCCCCAGCACATCTCCAGGACCGACAGCACCGAGGCCAGGTTGGCGCCGTTGCGGTTGCCCTTCTCGGCCTGCGGCTTCTCGCTGCGGCGTACGCCGGACGCACCCGCGCCGCCGTTGGCGCCGGACTCGCTGATGCCGTCGATCATGGCGGCGAGCATGTCGAGCTCCTTGGGGTAGGAGTGCTCGCTCTCGTCGTACTTGCGCGAGATCGGCCGCAGCATGTTCATGGCGACCTGGTGGGCCTGGTCGATGAGGGGGCGGATCTTCTTGGGGGTCTCGAGGTTGATCATCGCTGTGTCTCCTGGGTCTGGGGCGTGGGTGCGGGGAACGGACCGACGCGTCAGACCAGGACTGCTCCTTCCATCAGCCCGATGGCCCGCAGGTCGCGGTACCACCGCTCCACGGGGTGCTCCTTGACGAAGCCGTGGCCGCCGAGCAGCTGGACACCGTCGAGGCCGATCTGCATGCCGCGCTCGGCGCAGAGGCGGCGTGCCAGCGCGATCTCGCGCGCGGCGGGCTTGCCCTGGGCGACCCGGCTGGCGGCGCGCCAGGTGACCAGACGCAGGCCCTGGGTCTCGATGGCGATGTTGGCGACCATGAACGCCACCGACTGGCGGTGGGCGATCGGCTCGCCGAACGCCTCGCGCTCCTTGACGTAGGGGGTCACGTAGTCGAGCACCGCCTGCGCGGTGCCGACGGCCAGGGCACACCAGGCCAGGCGGGAGAACCGCACGCAGTCGGCGTAGTCGTCGGCATCGCCCAGCAGGGCGATCGGCTCGACCTCGACGTCGCTGAGCACCAGGCGCGAGAGGCTGGCGGCGCGCAGGCCCATCGACGGGTCGGACTCGATGGTCACGCCGTCGGCCTTGGACTCCACCACGAACAGCTGGGGGCGGCCGTCGAGCAGCGCGCCCACGACGAACAGCTCGGCCTGGGCGCCGCGCACGACGCCGGACTTCACGCCGTTCAGGACGTAGCCCTCGCCCCGCTCCTCCGCGGTGGTCGTGGGCGACAGCGGGTCGAACAGCGCGGCCGGCTCGGCCAGGGCCAGCGCGGCCGCGGGGACCTCGTCGCCGGTGAAGGCCGGGAGGTAGGTGGTCTGCTGCTCGTCGGTGCCCCACAGCGACAGCGCGGTGGCGACGGCGCCGGGGGCCAGGGCCGCGACGGCCAGGCCCATGTCGCCCTTGGCCAGCGCCTCGTGCACCAGCACGCCGGTCACGGCCGACCGCTCGGTGGCGATGCCGCCGAGCTCCTCCGGGACGCCCAGGATCGGCAGCCCGATGTCCAGGGTCGCCTTGAGGACGTCGTCGGGGGCCTCGCAGGTCTCGTTGGCGTCGGCGGCGGCGGGGCGCACCACCTCGGCGGCGAACTCCGCCACGACGTCGGCGATCATCTGCTCGTCCTCACCGGGGGTGAGGTCGAACAGGCCGTCGTTCTTCGCCGACGGCACGCGGTTGCCGCGCGTGGCCTTGCCTGCGCGGGCGAAGCTGCGCCCGACCGTGCCGGCGGTGCGGAAGCCGGCGCTGGTGACGCGGTAGACGCCTCGCTCGCTGGCCTTGCGCAGGCCCAGGCGGTCGATGACCTCACTGGAGGCCAGCCGGTTCAGGGCGGAGACGGCCAGCCCGATCGGGTCGCGGACCTCGTTGTCGGACAACCCGTGGCGGCCACCTGCCCGGAGCAGGGTCCAGGGCAGGCGCTGGGGCGCGGTCTTGTCGGTGTTCGAAGCCATGCCCAGAAATGTAACTCGGAGTTACACTCCACGCCACACCCTGTCCGCGTGTCGCAGGTCACTCGCCCGCGACGCCTAGGATCCTGCCCATGTCCGCGCGCGACCAGGCCCCCGTCTCCCCCACGTCGATCGACCTCCCCACCGGCGGCACGGTCCGCCCGGTCACCCGCTGGGGCGAGCCGGTGATGCACCGCCCCGCGCGCCCCGTCACGGCGTACGACGAGGAGCTGCGCGGCCTCGTCGCCGACATGGTGGCCACGATGTACGCCGCCGAGGGTGTCGGGCTGGCGGCGTGCCAGGTCGGCGTCGACCTGGCCGTGTTCGTCTTCGACTGCCCCGACGAGTCGGTCACGATCCACCGCGGGGTGGTGTGCAACCCCGTCGTGGAGCTGCCGGAGGGCAAGGAGCGCCAGCTCGACGACGACGACGAGGGCTGCCTGTCCTACCCGGGTGCGTTCGTGGACTGCGCGCGCCCCGACCGGGCGCGGGTGACCGGCCAGGGTCTCGACGGCGAGGACGTCGCCTACGAGGGCGACGGCCTGCTGGCGCGGTGCCTCCAGCACGAGACCGACCACATCCACGGCACGGTCTTCGGCGACCGGTTGAACAACCGCTCGCGCAAGAAGCTGCGCAAGCAGATGGAGGCCGCGGCCGAGGACTACCCGGCGGGCTGGCCGCTGGGCACGGCCGACGGCGACGCGGCCTCGGCCGACTGACCGTCGCGCGGCGAGGGCGGGGCGACCGTCGGCCGTGGGAGTTCGACGGCCACGGTGGTGCCGACCTGGGGGTCGCTGAGGATCGAGACGGCGCCGCCCTGCTCCTGGACGAGGTCGCGCACGTTGGTCAGCCCCAGGCCCGAGCCACCGTCGTCGGTGGCGAGGCGACCACGCCTGAAGCTGTCGAAGATCGTGGCGACGTCGTCGGGGTGGATGCCACGCCCGTGGTCGCGCACGCGCACGACGACCCGGCCGGGCCGCGCGTCGTCGAAGGTGACGTCGACCGGCTCGCTGGAGTCGCTGTACTTCAACGCGTTGACGACGAGGTTGGTCAGCACACGGTGCATGGCCTCGGCATCGGCGCGGGCCGAGGCGACCGCGTCCTGCACGCGCACCCGCTCCGCGCCCAGCTCGGGGGGCAGGTCGGCCACCGCCTGACGGGCCAGGGCGACCAGGTCGAGCGCGTCGTCGAGGTCGAGCACCGCATGGCCGGCCCGCTGCCGGGCGAACTCGACGAGACCGTCGACCATGACGAGCAGGCGGTCGGCGTTGGCCTGGACCCGGTCGATCAGGAAGTCCCGGAGGTCGGCGTCACCCTCGCGGAGGGCCTCCACGAACCCGTTGATGGCCGTGACGGGCGTGCGGAAGTCGTGCTGGAAGCCGGCGTAGAAGGCGTCCTGGGCGTCCTCGAGCGTCTTCACGTCGCTGCGGTCGCGGGTGACCTTCGCGAAGCCGGTCAGCCGGCCGTCGGGGTCACGGAGCGCCGTGATCACCACGTCGCCCCAGAACCGGGTGCCGTCCTTGCGCACCCGCCAGCCGGTGTGCTCCACGCGGCCGTCCTGCCGGGCCTTGTCGAGGAGCCGCCCCGGCAGCCCGGCGGCGCGGTCCTCGGCGGTGTAGAAGAGCGTGAAGCTCCGGCCCACGGCCTCCTCGGCGGTGTAGCCCTTGACCCGCTCGGCGCCGAGGTTCCAGGACTCGATCACGCCGTCGGGGTCCAGCGCGATGATCGCGTAGTCGACGACCTGGCCCACCAGGGCCTGCAAGCGTTGCTCGCTGGCACGTAGCGCCTCCTCGAGCTCGTGCCGCTCGGAGAGGTCGCGGGTGACCTTGGTGTAGCCCGTGAGCCGCCCCTCGTCGTCGCGGAGGGCGGTGATGATGACGTCGGCCCAGAACCGGCTGCCGTCCTGCCGGACCCGCCAGCCCTCGTGCTCGGTGCGCCCCTCGTCGCGGGCCCGGCCCAGCAGCGCCTGGGGCAGGCCGGCCCGCCGGTCGGCCTCGGTGTAGAAGATCGTGAAGCTGCGCCCGACCGCCTCGGCGGCGGTGTAGCCCTTCACCCGCTCGGCGCCCAGGTTCCAGGTCTCGATGACCCCCTCGGGGTCCAGCCGGACGATGGCGTAGTCCACCACCTGCGACACCAGGTCTCCGACGGGACCCGGGTCCTGCGTTCCTCCCACGTCCACCCGCGCAGGATAGAAGAAAGTGTGACCATCGGCCACGGTCCTGCACCGCCTGTGGACCCCGGTCTCAGCGTCTGGTGGCGACGTAGCAGGCCAGGGCGGCCGCCGCGGCCACGTTCAGCGAGTCGACGTCCTCGCGCATCTCGATGGTCGCCCGCACCGCGGCCGACCCCTCCCAGCGCGCCGACAGCCCGTGCCCCTCGGAGCCGAGCAGCAGCGCGACCCGGTCGACGCCGGTCACCGCCTCCTCGAGCGGCACCGACCCCTCACCCAGGGTCAGGGCGATCGTCGTGAACCCGCTGGCCTCGAGCTGCGGCAGGGCCTCGTGCCAGTCGGCCAGCCGGGTCCACGGCAGGCTGAACACCGCCCCCATCGCCACCTTGACGGCTCGGCGGTAGAGCGGGTCGGCGCACCGGGGCGAGAGCAGGGCGGCGTCCACGCCGAGGGCTGCGGCGCTGCGCAGCACGGCACCGACGTTGGTGTGGTCGACCAGGTCCTCCAGGACGACGACCGTGCGCGCGCCCTCCAGGACCTCGGCGACCGTGGGCAGGGGCGTGCGCTCGAGCGAGGCCAGGGCACCGCGGTGCACGTGGAAGCCGGTCACCTGCTCGGCGAGCTCCTCCGAGACCACGTAGCAGGGAGCATCGCTCGCCCCGAGCACGTCGGCCAGCCCCTCGAGCCACCGCGGTGCCATCAGGAAGGACCGCACGGGGTAGCCGGCCGCGGCTGCCCGGCGTACCACCTTCTGGCCCTCGGCCAGGAACAGGCCGTGCTCGGCCTCGAGCGACTGGCGCAGACGCACGTCGCGCAGGTGGCGGTAGTCGCCCAGGCGCGGGTCGTCGGGGTCGCTGACCTCGACGTACGTCGCCACTCAGCGCGCCCGGTCGTCGGGCCGGGCGCCGCTGCGGGAAGAGGTGGGGGCCGGGAACGCCTCGGGGTGGGCGACCGCCACCACGTCACCGACCACGATGATCGCCGGGGGCTGGACGGACTCGCGGCGGAGCGTCTCGGCCAGGTCGGCGAGCGTGCTCAGCACGGTGCGCTGGGTGGGCATGGTGCCGTCGCAGACCACCCCGACCGGCGTGAGCGGGTCGCGGCCGCCGGCCAGCAGGGCCTCGGCGATGCGGGGCGCGTTCTCGACGGCCATCATCAGCACCAGCGTGCCGCGCAGCCCGGCCAGCGCCTCCCAGCGGACCAGCGACTCGGGGTGCCCGGGCGGCAGGTGGCCCGAGACGATGGTCAGGTCGTGGGTGACGCCTCGGTGCGTGACCGGGATGCCGGCCACCGCCGGGACGGCGAGCGGGCTGCTGATGCCGGGCACGACCCGCACGGGCACGCCCGCGTCGCGGCAGGCGAGGACCTCCTCGTAGCCGCGGCCGAAGACGAAGTTGTCGCCGCCCTTGAACCGCACCACCCGCTTGCCGGCCAGCGCCCTGTCGACGATGACCCGGTTGATCTCCTCCTGCTGCGCAGAACGGCCGCGCGGCAGCTTGGCGACGTCCACGATCTCGGTGTCCGCCGAGAGCTCGCCGAGCAGCTCGCGGGGGGCGAGCCGGTCGGCGACCACGACGTCGGCCTCCATCAGGGCCTTGCGCCCCGCCACCGAGATCAGCTCGGGATCACCGGGACCGCCGCCGACCAGGACCACGCCGGGGACGACCGCGCGGGCGTGCGTCGCGGCCAGCGCGCCATCGCGCAGGGCGTTGACGATCTCGTCGCGCAGGCTCGCGTGCCGACGCGGGTCGCGGTCGGCCGTGGAGCTGCCCATCACGGCCACGGTGTCGCCGGCGTGGCTGCCGGTGGCCGGGGTGAACGCGGTGGCGGCCGCGGCGTCGTCGGCCCGCACGCAGAACACCCGCTGGGCCTCCGCGACCACGCCGACCTGCTCGTTGACGGCCGTGTCGTCGGTCGCGGCCATGACGTACCACGCCCCGTCGAGGTCGGCGTCCTCGAAGCCGCGGCGGTGCCACACGACCTCGCCCGACCCCACCAAGCCCTCGATGGCCGGCGTCACCTCCGGGGAGACGATCTCGACCAGCGCTCCGGCCGCGATCAGCGTCGGCACGCGGCGCTGCGCGACGTTGCCCCCGCCCACGACCAGCACCCGGCGCCCGGCGAGCCGCAGCCCGACGGGGTAGGTCGGGTGGTCCTCGGACGGCCGCGGCTGGGAGATCACCACCCCATTGTGTCGACTCCTGGACCCGACCCTGCTCCGGCCTTCCGTCGGCGGACTATGTTCGGCGGCATGAGCCTCGACCGCCCCGTGCACCCCGACCCCTACGACCTGCTGCCGCAGGTCCCGTCCTTCACCGTGACCAGCGACGACGTCACCCAGGGACAGCCGATCAAGGACGACCAGGTCGCCTCCGGCGGCAACACCTCGCCCCAGCTCTCCTGGTCCGGAGCGCCCGAGGGCACCAAGAGCTTCACCGTCACCTGCTTCGACCCCGACGCCCCCACCCCCTCGGGCTTCTGGCACTGGGTCCTGGTCGACCTGCCCGCCGACGTCACCTCGCTCGAGGCCGGCGCCGGGGCCGAGGGGGTCGACCTCCCGGGCCAGGCCTTCACCTGCCGCAACGACGGCGGCACCCACGGCTTCATGGGCGCGGCCCCGCCGGAGGGCGACCAGCCGCACCGCTACTACTTCGTGGTGCACGCCGTCACCGAGGAGTCGCTCGGGGTCGACGCCGACGCCTCCCCCGCCGTGGTCAGCTTCAACCTGGCCTTCAAGACCGCCGCCCGCGCGATCGTGCACGGCACCTTCCAGCACTGATCCAGCGCCGACCCTGGTGGTGCGGGTGCCCCGGCCCCCGGCGTACGCCGTGGGGAAGTGGGTACCCGCACCTCGTGCGCAGCACGACCCGCACCCAGTGAGCACCGTTCCACCAGCCACGAAAGAGGCGACACCTGTGACCGACCAGACCTTCCGCCAGAACGGCTCCACCACGGAGTCCGGCGCCCCCGCGCCCAGCGACCGCAACTCACTGACCGTCGGCGACACCGGGCCGATGATCCTGAACGACCACCACTTCATCAACCAGATGGCGCACTTCAACCGGGAGCGCGTGCCGGAGCGCAACGTGCACGCCAAGGGGTCGGGCGCCTTCGGCACCTTCGAGACCACCGAGGACGTCTCGGCGTACACCAAGGCGGCGCTGTTCCAGCCGGGTGTGAAGACCGACATGCTCGCCCGGTTCTCCACCGTCGCCGGCGAGCAGGGCTCCCCGGACACCTGGCGCGACCCCCGCGGATTCTCGCTGAAGTTCTACACCAGCGAGGGCAACTGGGACCTGGTCGGCAACAACACCCCGGTGTTCTTCGTCCGTGACTCGATCAAGTTCCCCCACTTCATCCGCTCGCAGAAGCGTCGCGGCGGCACCGGCCTGCGCGACAACGACATGCAGTGGGACTTCTGGACCCTCAACCCCGAGTCGGCGCACCAGGTGACCTACCTGATGGGCGACCGCGGCATCCCGGCCTCGTGGCGCGAGATGAACGGCTACGGCTCGCACACCTACATGTGGATCAACGCCGCCGGGGAGAAGACGTGGGTGAAGTTCCACTTCCACTCCGACCAGGGCGTGAAGAACCTGACCCAGGAGGCGGCCAACGAGATCGCGGGTGAGGACTCCGACTTCCACCGTCGTGACCTCTCCGAGGCGATCGAGAACGGCGACTTCCCGTCCTGGACGCTGAACGTGCAGCTGATGCCCTACGAGGACGCGAAGACCTACCGGTTCAACCCGTTCGACCTCACCAAGACCTGGTCGCACGAGGACTACCCCCTGATCAAGGTCGGCACGATGACCTTGAACAAGAACCCGGACAACTTCTTCGCCCAGATCGAGCAGGCCGCCTTCGAGCCCAGCGCGATCGTGCCCGGCATCGGCTTCAGCCCCGACAAGATGCTGCAGGGGCGGGTGTTCGCCTACGCCGACACCCACCGCTACCGCATCGGCCCGAACTACCACCAGCTCCCGGTGAACCAGAACCGGGTCGCGGACGCCAACGTCTACACCTTCGACGGTCCGATGGCCTACGAGCACTCGGGTGACGCGCCGGTCTACGCCCCCAACTCGCACGGTCGCGGCTACTCCGACGAGACCGGGGTCGTGGAGGACGGCTGGGAGGTCGACGGCGCGATGGTCCGCGAGGCCTACACGCTGCGCTCCGAGGACGACGACTTCGGCCAGGCCGGGTCGCTCGTGCGCGACGTCTGGGACGACGAGCAGCGCGAGCGGTTCGTCGGCAACGTGGCCGGGCACATCCTCGGCGGCGTGAAGCCCGACACCCTGCCGCGGGTCTTCGAGTACTGGAAGAGCGTGGACGCCGAGATCGGCAAGCGCATCGAGGAGGCCGTGCACGCCGGCCACGACGAGAAGGCGCCGGCCCCCGGGCCGACCGACCGCATCGGCGTGATCACGGAGTCCAGCAAGAGCCACGCCCGCGGCTGATCCCCGCGGCACCACCGCCCGAGGGGCGCGGACCACCGGGTCCGCGCCCCTCGGCGCGTCCGGGCGGGTGGCATGATCGCCGTCGTGAGCAGCGAGACCACCACCGACGTCCTGGGCGCGCCGTACACCTCACGGACGCTGCGGCTCGGCGCCGACGACGAGGGCGAGGTGGTCGCCACCCTGGTGCACCGGCCGGCAGCTGGGCCCACGGGCCGCGCGGTGCTGCACGTGCACGGGTTCTGCGACTACTTCTTCCAGACCGGGGCGGCCGACTTCTGGGTCGAGCGGGGCTACGACTTCTACGCCCTCGACCTGCGCAAGTACGGCCGCTCGCTGCTCCCCCACCAGACGCCGAACTTCGTCACCGACCTGCGGGAGTACTTCGAGGAGCTCGACGCGGCCTTCGCGATCGTCTCCGCGGAGCACCCCGAGGTCGTGCTGTCGGCGCACTCGACCGGGGGGCTCACGGTGCCGCTCTGGCTGCACGAGCGGGGCATCGACCCCGCGGGGGTGTTCCTGAACGCGCCGTGGATCGACATGCACGGCGACGCGTTCACCCGCCTCGTCGCGATGCCCGTCATCCACGAGGTGGGGCGGTTCCAGCCGCGGAGGGTGATCCCGCGCGAGGTCAGCGGCAGCTACGCCCGCAGCCTGCACCGCGACCACCTCGGCGAGTGGGACTTCGACCTGGCGTGGAAGCCCGAGGCCTCCTGGCCGGTGCGGGCCGGCTGGATCCGGGCCGTCCGACTCGGGCAGGCGCGGATCGCCCGCGGGCTCGACCTGCGCGCGCCGGTGCTGATGATCAGCTCCGCGCGCAGCGGACACCCGACCTCCGACGACGACCCCGACCTGCTCTCGACCGACGTCGTGCTCGACGTGGAGCGGATGCGCCGTCGGGCGGCCCAGCTGTCCTCCCACGTCACGGTCGCCCAGGTCGAGGGCGCCCTGCACGACGTCACCCTGTCCCCCGAGCCGGCTCGCCGGCGGGTCTTCGAGGAGCTCGACCGGTTCCTCACGGCGTACGTCGAGGGCGGCCGATGACCGGGAGCGGCCACCGCTAGCCTCGGTGCATGGATCCCATCACCGGCCTCGCGTTCGCCCGTCTCGGCCTCGGCACCGTCTCCCTGGTCTCGCCCCGGCTCGCCGCCAAGACCTTCATGCTCGACCCGGTGGCCAACCCGCAGCTGGCCCCGATGACCCGGCTCTTCGGGTCGCGCGAGGCCGCCCTGGGCGCGATGACACTGCTGACCTCGGGCCGGGCCCGGCAGCAGGTCGTGCAGCTCGGAGTGGCGGTCGACGGAGCCGACGCGTTCGCCGGACTCGCCGCCACCGTGCGCGGCGAGGTGTCCAAGAAGGCCGGCCTGCTGCTGGCGGTCGTCGCCCTGGGTGCGGTGGCGGCCGGCGTGCGCGAGCTGACCGACTGACCTCTCGCGCGTGTCGGTCGGCCGGTCTAACCTGCCGGACATGAGCCGGATCTTCGCCGTCGACTTCGCCTCGGTCTACCCCCACTACGTGGCCAAGGTGGAGAAGAAGGGGCGCACGAAGGCCGAGCTCGACCGGGTGATCGAGTGGCTGACCGGCTTCGACGACGCCGCGCTCGGCGCGCACCTGGCCGCTGGCACGACGATCCGCGACTTCTTCGCCGACGCCTCGCTGAACCCGCACGCCTCGTCGATCACCGGCGTGGTGTGCGGGATCCGGGTCGAGGACGTCGAGGACCCGCTGATGCAGCAGGTCCGCTGGCTCGACAAGCTGGTCGACGAGCTGGCCCGGGGCAAGGCGGTGGAGAAGGTCCTCCGAGGGCCTGCCTAGCGGTCACCCCTGGGCGAGCCCGACCAGGGCCGCCGACCGCTCCCAGAGCCCGTCGATGACGGCCTGGTCGCTGGCCTGCCCGCGCTCGCGGCCGTCGGGGGTGAACCGGCTGAAGTAGCGGCCGCCGATCGTGGGGTCGGCGCCCCGCTCGGCCAGCGCGATCAGCGGGGCCGCGCCGTCGGGGACGCTGATGGTCGCGAACCGCTTCAACGGCGAGCGGTAGGCCAGGCCGACCAGCCACGAGTCACGGCCGAACGAGCTGCCCACCGGGCCCGGGTGCACGGCCACCGAGACGATGCCGTCGGACGCCCAGCGCTGGGCGATCCCCCGGGTGAAGACGATGTTCATCAGCTTGCCCGTGCCGTACGCCGTGAACTCGCGTGCACGGCGGTGCTCGTGGTCGAGGTCGTCGAGCACGATCTTGCCGACCAGGTTGCCGATGCTGGAGGTGTTCACGACCAGCGACGAGCCGGCCGCTGCCAGCCGGTCGTGCAGCAGGTTGGTCAGCAGGAACGGCGCCAGGTGGTTGACCTGGAAGTTGGGCTCGTGGCCGTCGTGGGTGCGCTTCGACGGGGCGAAGGTGCCGCCGGCGTTGTTCAGCAGCACGTCGAGCTCGGGGGCTCGCTCCCCCACCGCCGCGGCCAGGCGGCGTACGTCGTCGAGGCGGGAGAAGTCCGCGACCAACGGCTCGGTGCCGACCGCCTCGGCCACCGGCCGCAGCTTGTCGGCCGAGCGCCCGGTCACCAGCACCGTCGCGCCCTTGCCTGCCAGCACGCGGGCGGCCTCGGCCCCGATCCCGTCGCTGGCCCCGGTCACCAGGACCGTGCGGCCCGCCATCGTCTGTTCCGTCATGCCGCGAGCCTAGGCCGGGTCGCCGACAGGCCGAGACGGCGCGGGTGTCCGCCGAGACGGCGCGGGTGTACAGCGAGACGGCGGGCGTGTCCGCCGAGACGGCGCGGGTGTCCGCCGAGACGGCGCGGGTGTCCGCCGAGACGGCGCTCGTGTACGCCGAGACGGCGCGGGTGTCCGCCGAGACGGCGCTCGTGTACAGCGAGACGGCGCTCGTGTACGACGCGACAGCACGGTTCGACTCGTCATCGAGAGAGAGACCGATCCTCTGACAGCGGGCGTACGACGACGAGGGGTGCTGTGACCTCACCGTTCGGTCGCAGACCCAGGTCACCAGGTGGCACGGGACCGCTGCGCCGGGCTCCGCAGGGTTTCGACGACGGGCCTTCGGCCCTGCTCAACCCCCGTTCGCACACGCCGTCTCGCCGTACACACGCGCCGTCTCGCCGTACACACGCGCCGTCTCGGCGGACACACGCGCCGTCTCGCCGGACACACGCGCCGTCTCGCCGGACACACGCGCCGTCTCGGCGGACACACGCGCCGTCTCGGCGGACACACGCGCCGTCTCGGCGACTCAGTGGAGGAGGAAGGCGCCGACGGCCACGAGGCCGACGACGACGATCACGGTCCGGAGCACGACGGGGGGAAGGCGGCGGCCGACGGTCGCGCCGATCTGGCCACCGATGACCGAGCCGAGGGCGATCAGTCCGGCGACCGGCCAGTCGACCGTGCCGAGCGCGCCGCCGGGGATGAAGGGCACGTCGACGTAGGCGAGCAGGATGAAGACCAGGGCGGCGATGCCGTTGACGATCAGGGCCAGCACGTTCTTGGTGGCGTTGTGGCGCTGCATCGTGTCGGCCACGCCGATCCCGAGGATGGCCATCAGCAGGACGCCCTGGGCGGCGCCGAAGTACCCGCCGTACACCCCCGCCAGCCCGACGGCCGGCCACACCCACCACACGCCGTGCTCCCCCATGCCGCCCCGCTCGGCGGCGCGGGCAGCGACCCGGCGCGAGATCCGGGGCCCGAGCAGCACCAGGGCGCAGCCGAGCAGGATCAGGACGGGTACGACGGCGTCGAACGCGGCCGAGGGCAGCCACAGCAGGAGCAGCGCGCCGAGGATCCCCCCGAGCAGCGAGGCCGAGCCCAGGCGCACGAGCCGGCGGCGCTGCCCGACGAGCTCGGCGCGGTAGCCGATCGCCCCGGACAGCGAGCCGGGCGCGAGCCCGATCGTGTTCGAGACGTTGGCGGTGACCGGCGGGATGCCGAACGCCAGCAGGGTCGGGAACGTGATCAACGTTCCCGACCCCACCACGGTGTTGATGGTTCCGGCCGCCACGCCTGCGAGCAGGAGGGCGGTGATCTCCCACGGACTCACGGGCCGGCGGGGGCCTCTCCGGTCGGCTCATCGTGGCCGGTGGGCTCACCCTGGCCGGCCGGCAGACCCTGCGCGCCGGCGCTCGTGCCCGGCTGGACGGCGGCGGGCGACGAGCCCGACCTGTCGGGCACCTGCGCCCCGCTCGCGGCACGCGAGGACTCCTCGGCGGCCGCGATCGCCCGCTGGACCTCCTCGTGCGCGCTGGACAGCGACGAGTCGGGTGTCAGCGACGGCTCGATGGTCGGGACCTCCACGCGCTTGCGGGGGCCGTCGACCTTCGCCGGGATGCCCGAGGCCTCGCCGACCGCCGAGCCGAGACCCTCGAGGGCCTTGGTGATCTCCGACGGGACGACCCACACCTTGTTGGCCGAGCCCTCGGCGATCTTGGGCATCATCTGGAGGTACTGGTAGGCGAGCAGCGCCTGGTCGGGCTGCCCGTCGTGGATGGCCTGGAAGACCGTCTGGATGGCCTGCCCCTCACCCTGGGCCTTCAGGATCGCGGCCTCCCGGTTGGCCTGGGCCCGCAGGATCAGCGCCTCGCGGTCACCCTCGGCCGACAGGATCGCCGCCTGCTTGTTGCCCTCGGCCGTCAGGATCGAGGACTGGCGCTGGCCCTCGGCGGTGAGGATCACGGCCCGCTTGTCGCGGTCGGCCCTCATCTGCTTCTCCATCGAGTCCTTGATCGAGGGCGGCGGGTCGATGCCCTTGATCTCCACGCGCCCGACGCGGATGCCCCAGCGGCCGGTCGCCTCGTCGAGCACGCCGGAAAGCCCGCGGTTGATGTCCTCGCGGGAGGTCAGCGTCTGCTCGAGCGTCATGCCGCCGACGATGTTGCGCAGCGTGGTCATGGTGAGCTGCTCGACCGCGGAGATGTAGTTGGCGATCTCGTAGGTCGCCGAGACCGGGTCGGTCACCTGGAAGTAGATGACGGTGTCGATGGAGACCACGAGGTTGTCCTCGGTGATCACCGGCTGCGGCGGGAACGACACGACCTGCTCACGCATGTCGATGACGTAGCGCACGCGGTCCACGAACGGCGTGACGATGTTCAGGCCCGGTGCGAGCGTGGTGCGGTACTTGCCGAAGCGCTCGACGATGCCGGCGCGCGCCTGCGGCACGATCCGGATGGTCTTGGCCAGCACGAGGACCACGAAGACCAGGAAAAGCGCGAACAGGACCAGAAGTGCTGCTCCCATGTCCAACCCCCTTGTTGTGAAGCTCGGTGCTCGAACCCTAGGGCTCGAGCTGGTGGATGCGCAGGACGTACGCCGTCGCACCCTTGATCTGGACGACGTCGACGACCGCGCCGATCTCGATGCGGTCGTCCTCGTCGTAGGGCTCGGCGGTCCACTCCTCGCCGCCGATCTTGACCCGACCGGGCGTGCCGTGGACCAGCTCGCGCAGCACCGTGGCCCGCTTGCCGATCAGCGCCTCGGCGCCGGTGCGGAGGCTCGGGCCGCTGTGCAGCCGTCGTACGACGCTGGGCCGGATCACGCCCAGCAGGCCGACCGCGGTGATCATGGCCAGCACGATCTGGAGCGCCACGGGACCGCCGACCAAGGCCGTCACGGCGCCGACGACCGCGCCGCCCGCGAGCATCACCAGGAACAGGTCGAGGCTGACCAGCTCCAGGGCTCCGAGGGCGACCGCGAGCGTCAGCCAACCGGCCCACCCGTAGTCGTGCCACCAGTCGTTCATGCACCGACCCTAGCCAATCAGCTCCCCACAGCAGTGGACGTCGACCTCAGGCTCGGCGAGCGGCGAAGCGGCCGTGCTCCTCGCTCAGCGACAGCCGCATCCCGAAGGTCTCCGAGAGCACCTCCGCGGTCAGCACGTAGGGGATCGGACCGGCCGCCACGACCGCGCCGTCGCGCAGCATCAGCGCGTGGGTGAAGCCCGGCGGGATCTCCTCGACGTGGTGGGAGACCAGCACCGTGGCGGGGCTGTACTCGTCCATCGCCAGCGTCGACAGCGTGGTCACCAGGTCCTCGCGGCCGCCGAGGTCCAGGCCCGCGGCCGGCTCGTCGAGGAGCAGCAGCTCGGGGTCGGTCATCAGGGCGCGCGCGATCTGCACGCGCTTGCGCTCACCCTCGCTCAGGGTGCCGAAGGTGCGGTCCAGGAGGGGACCGGCCCCGACCTCGACGAGCAGCTCGGCGGCCCGGTCGTGGTCGAGCTCGTCGTACTTCTCCCGCCACCGTCCCACCACGCCGTACGACGCGGAGACCACGACGTCGCGGACCAGCTCGTGCCGCGGGATCCGCTCGGCGACGGCGGCGCTGGTCCACCCGATGCGGGGGCGCAGCTCGAACAGGTCGACGGTGCCGACCACCTCGCCGAGGATGCCGACGATGCCCGTCGTGGGATGGATCTGCGCGGAGCACAGCTGCATCAGGGTGGTCTTGCCGGCGCCGTTGGGGCCGAGGATGACCCAGCGCTCGTCCTCCTCGACCATCCAGTCGACCCCGTCGAGCAGGGTGGCGTCACCTCGCCGGACGGAGACGTCGGCGAGCTCGAGTACGGCGTTCACGGGATGCGGACCTCAGAGCGGCGTCGGGGCCAGGGCGGTGCCTGCGTGCGGTGCACCAACCTACCCGCGGCAGCCGCTGCTCCTGCGCACGCCATGCCCGTGCGCTGCCGGGGGCCGGGACCTAGGCTGGGTCGGTGAGCCAGCTGCCCGTCTCCGTCGTCCTCGCCACCTGGCTGGACTCCTGCCGCGCCGGCCTCGTCGGTCCCGACGACCTGGCCGACGCCGTGCGCGGCGACGACCCGCGCCACCTCGTCACCGGCCTCCCCGAACGCGGTGTCCTCGAGCTGCACGAGCTGCCCGCCGCCCTCCAGGGGCCGCTGTCCCTCGCCCTGCCGGCACCCGGTGACCCGCTCGGGCTCGGCGGACCGTCGGCGCTGACCGTCGCCGCCGTGGAGGCCGGCCAGGCCGTGATCGCCGGCTCGGTCGCCCTCGTGCCGGAGATCGACGCCCGCACGGTGGTCTGGACGGCGCACCGCGCCGACCCCGTGCCCTGGGTCGACGAGCGCGAGACCGCCATCGAGCTGCGCACGACCCTGCTCGAGGTCACCCGCCGACTGGCCGACCTCGACGTCGCGGCGTGGCAGCCCGACATCCCCGACCTGCTGCTCAACCTCTCCCGTCGCGAGCGCCTGCCGCTGCCGCCCGGCCTGGACGCCCGCCGGGTCGAGACCGTCGAGCGGGCCGTGCTGTGCCTCGAGATCGTGGAGCTGGCCCGTGCCGGCGAGGGCGGCGCCCTCACGGCGTACGAGGTCACGCAGCGGCGTGCGGCCCTGGCCGACCTCGACCGCGCCGCCCGGCGGGGCCTCGTGGGCGCCTGCACCGGACGGGCCGCCTGAGCGCGGCCACCGCCCGATAGCCTCGGGCGCGTGCTGGAACAGACGCGACCCCCCGCTGCCCCGGAGCCGTCGCGCACCCTGCTGATCACGCTCACCGGCAAGGACCGCCCCGGCATCACCTCGCTGGTCTTCGACACCCTCGCCGGCTTCGGCGTCGAGGTCATCGACATCGAGCAGATCGTCCTGAGGCGGCGGCTGATCCTGGGGCTGCTGGTGAGCGCGCCCCGCGACTGGAACCCGCTGCGCAGCGCGATGGAGCAGGTCGCGGCCGATCTCGACATGGGTCTCGAGCTCTCCCAGGGGTCCGGCGACAACAGCCCGCGGCCGCAGGGACGCAGCCACGTCACCGTCCTCGGTACGCCGCTCCGCGCGCCCGCCGTCGCCGCGATCACCGGGCGGATCGCCGACACCGGGGCCAACATCGACCGCATCGAGCGGATGGCGCGCTACCCGATCACCGCGATCGACCTGCACGTCTCCGGCGTCGACCCCGAGGAGCTGCGCACGATCCTGGCCCGCGAGGCCTCGGCGCAGGGCGTCGACATCGCGGTGCAGCCGGCGAACCTGATGCGGCGCGGGCAACGGCTGATCGTGATGGACGTCGACTCCACGCTGGTCCAGGGCGAGGTGATCGAGATGCTGGCCGCCCACGCCGGCTGCGAGGCCGAGGTCGCGCGGGTCACCGAGGCGGCCATGCGCGGCGAGCTCGACTTCGCCGAGAGCCTGCGCTCGCGCGTGGCCCTGCTGGAGGGGCTGCCCGCGACGGCCCTCGACGAGGTGTACGCCGACCTGCAGCTCTCCCCCGGCGCCCGCACCACCGTGCGCGTGCTGAAGCGGCTCGGCTACCGCTTCGCGATCGTCAGCGGCGGGTTCTCCCAGCTCACCGACCGCCTCGCCGCCGACCTCGGCATCGACTTCGCGATGGCCAACGAGCTCGAGATCGTCGACGGCCACCTCACCGGCCGCGTGGTCGGCACGATCGTGGACCGCGCCGGCAAGGCGGCGGCCCTGCGTCGCTTCGCCGCGGAGTCCGGCGTACCCGTCAGCGCCACGATCGCCATCGGCGACGGCGCCAACGACCTCGACATGCTCAACGCCGCCGGCCTCGGCATCGCCTTCAACGCCAAGCCGGTGGTGCAGGAGGCCGCCCACACGGCGGTGAACGTGCCCTACATGGACGCCGTGCTCTACCTGCTCGGCATCAGCCGCGAGGAGATCGTCGCCGCCGACGCCGAGGCCGGGCTCGCGACACCCGAGCCGCCGGTCTGAGATGGGCTCGCCCGCTTCCCCCGGACGTCGTACGAGGGGGTCGTCAGGGCGACCGGAACGCATGACCCTGTGCGGGACGTCATCCGAGAGGGTCGCGATGGCGACCGGAGCGGATGACGTCCGGGGCCGGAGCGTCCACCCTCAGGACCCGGCGTAGCCCGCCACGAGCCGGGCGGTGCCGGTGTCGAGGTCGCTCCAGGGCACGGCGACGTCGAGCACCGCCATGGCCGAGGTGGGGAAGCCGGCGCCGACGGTGCGGAAGGCGTCGGGATCGGGGTCGCCGGCGTCGAGCAGCACCGCCAGCGAGGCCACCGTCGGGTTGTGCCCGAGGTAGAGCACCACCTCGGCGTCGGCCGGCGCGGTGCGGATGACGTCGACCGCGGAGTCGGCGTCGGCGGCGTACACCGCGTCGGAGAGGTGGGGCCGCAGCGTGCTGCCGCTGCCCTCGACGACACCCGCCCAGGTGTCCTGGGTGCGGGCCGCGCTGGAGACGAAGGCGTACGTCGGGAGCAGGTCGCCCGCCGCCAGCCACTCCCCCGCGGCGTGCGCCTCGCGCCGGCCCCGCTCGGTGAGCCGCCGCGCGTGGTCCTCGTCGGCGTACGGCTCGGCCTTCCCGTGGCGCATCAGCACGAGGACGCGGCGTGGCGCCGGACGATCTGTGGGGGAAGAGGGGCTCACACCGGCAATTGTGCATCCCTTAGCCTTCCTGTCATGCCATTCGGTGCCATGCCCGCACAGGTTGCCTCCCGCGGCGACCTGATCGTCATCGGAGGGGCCGAGGACAAGCTCGGCAAGCGCACCATCCTCTCCGAGTTCGTCCGCCGCTCGGGGGGTGAGCAGGCCCGGATCGCGGTCGTCCCGACGGCGTCGTCACTGGGCGACGAGATCGTCGACGTCTACACCGCGCTGTTCGAGAAGCTGGGTGCCGGCGAGGTGTACGGCGTCCGCCCGCAGGACCGTGAGCAGGCCTCCGACCCGGCACTGGTCGCCGACCTCGAGCGCGCCACCGGCATCTTCATGACCGGGGGCAACCAGCTCAAGCTCTCCACCGTGGTCGCCGGCACGCCGTTCGGCCAGGCGATCCTGGACGCCCGCGAGCGCGGCACCACGATCGGCGGCACCTCGGCCGGCGCCAGCATCCAGTCCTCGCACATGGTGGCCTTCGGCCCCGGCGGCTCCACCCCCAAGCAGCGGATGACCCAGGTCGCCGCGGGCCTGGGGCTGGTGGACAACTGCGTGATCGACCAGCACTTCGCCCAGCGCAACCGCTACGGCCGGCTGCTGATGATCGTCTCGCAGAGCCCGCAGCTGCTCGGGCTGGGCATCGACGAGGACACCGCCGCCGTGATCACCACCGAGGCCGACGGCCGCGAGCTGCTCCGCGTGGCCGGGCGGGGGTCGGTGACCATCTTCGACGGCACCCACATGGTCACCAACGCCCACGAGGCCAAGGAGCGCCGTCCGATCCTGGCCTCCGGCGTCGTCCTGCACGTGCTCCCGGCGGGGTCGCAGTTCGACCTCGGCAGCCGCACGCTGCTCCCCTCCACGCAGGAGGTCACGCAGGAGGACGCCGACGAATTAGCCACGGCCAACCGTGATCTGCGCAAGATGACACGCGACATCGCGGCCGGCGACGTCTCACCCTCGGTGCTGCGCCGCCGCATCGCCCGACGAAGCAGAGGAGCAGCCACGTGACCGACCACGCGCACGAGCAGAGGTCCGACCGGACCACGACCGTCAGCTCCGGCGGCCGTCCGAGCGCCGACCTCGCGATCATCGAGACCCGCGTCTACCGCGGCGCCAACGTGTGGTCCTACGACAAGGCGATCCACCTCGTCGTCGACCTCGGGGTCCTCGAGGACTTCCCGACCAACACCCTGCCCGGCT